>MGPB01000001.1 GCA_001795455.1 Curvibacter sp. GWA2_63_95
TCTCCGCGGGCTTGCTGGCGGCGGCCGTGCTGCTGTTGGTCGTGGTCCTCATGCCTTCTATCAAGGCCAAGCGTGAAGAGGCGTTTGTGGAGGATTGATCCTCTTTGGTATCTGGACCCAGCGTTGAACTCTTTACCCGCACAACACGCCCAGCGCCTGTCGCTGCACAACGAGGTCCATGCCCGTCCGCCAGAACCCATGGGCTTGCCCATGGCGCTGTCGCATGTGGTGATGGTGTGCAACGCGCAGCAGCGTGATGCCAGCCGGGCCCACATGGCCACACTGGCGCGCGACCACCACCTGCCAGCGCCCGATGCTGCGTCCATCCATATCCGCATGGACTTCGGGCTGTACCGCGTGCGCTGGGAGTTGCACACCGAGTTCGTCACCTGGACGTTTATGCGCCCGATTGCAGGGCAGGCCGGCGCCGAGCGTGAGCCCGAACTGGCGCTGGATGCGGTGCCGCAGCAGTGGTTTTCGGCCCTGCCCGGTGAGTGCCTGGCCAGCCTGCACCTGTGGGTGCTGCCCACGCAAGACGTGGATACGGGGCCGTGGATTCGCCAGGTGCTGCACGAAGAAACCCTGGTGGCTTCTACCGTAGCCGATGGGTTTGGCGAGGTCTACACCGACTTTGCGGTGCATGCCGATGGCTTCTCGCGCATCGTGCTGCTGGCCGGTGGCATGACGCCGCGCCGCCTGGGCCGCCTGGTGCAAGGTCTGCTGGAGATTGAGACCTACCGCATGGCGGCGCTGTTGGGGCTACCGGCAGCGCGTTAGGCGTCTGCGGTGCTGGCCAGTGCCGAGCGCGAACTGGCCGAGCTGGCCGAAGCCATTCGCAGTGCCACGCGTGACGATGAGCCCCAGTTGCTGGACCGGCTGACCCGCCTGGCGGGCCAGGTGGAAAGCCAGCACGCGGCCACCCATTCGCGTTTTTCGGCCAGCGCCGCCTACTTTGAGCTGGTGGACAAACGCATTGAAGACATTGCCGAGTCGCGCCTGGCCGGCATGCAAACCATCCGCGAGTTCATGGACCGCCGCCTCACGCCCGCACGCAGCACCTGTGCGTGGTCCAGTCGGCGTCAAGATGCGCTGTCGCAACGCGTCTCGCGCATCAGCAACCTGCTGCGCACGCGGGTGGAGATTGAGCAGCAACAAAGCAGCCAGGCCCTGTTGGCCACCATGAACAGCCGCCAGGGCATGCAGCTCAAGCTGCAGTCCACGGTGGAAGGCCTGTCGGTGGCGGCTATCACGTACTACATCGTGGGCCTGGCCAGTTACCTGGCCAAGGGTGCCCAGCACTGGGGCTGGCCCTGGAGTTCCGAGATGACGGCAGCGGCGGCCATTCCGGTGGTGGCGGTCAGCGTCTGGTGGTCTTTGCGCCGCCTGCACCACCGGGTGTTTCGGTCGTCATAGGCAAAGTCAATGTGGTTGATTGGATCAATCAACCCAAAACATGGCGCAATCGCTCTAAGATTCACCCCGTTCACTCATCGAACGGCTATTTTTAGAGGAAACCCACATGTCTTTGATCAACACGCAAGTTCAGGCTTTCAAGAACGAAGCCTTCCACAACGGCAAATTCATCACCGTTTCCAACGAAACCATCAAGGGCAAGTGGAACGTGTTCATTTTCATGCCCGCAGCGTTCACCTTCAACTGCCCCACCGAAGTGGAAGACGCAGCTGACAACTACGCTGAATTCCAAAAAGCGGGTGCCGAGGTTTACATCGTCACTACCGACACCCACTTCGCACACAAGGTGTGGCACGAAACTTCCCCCGCAGTGGGCAAGGCCAAGTTCCCCCTGATCGGCGACCCCACCCACGCCCTGACACGCGCTTTTGACGTGCATATCGACGAAGAAGGCTTGGCACTGCGCGGTACCTTCATCATCAACCCCGAAGGCCAGATCAAGACCATGGAAGTGCACTCCAACGAGATCGCACGTGACGTCAAGGAAACCCTGCGCAAGCTGAAGGCTGCCCAGTACACCGCCGCCCACCCCGGTGAAGTGTGCCCAGCCAAGTGGAATGACGGCGCCAAGACCATCACGCCTTCCCTGGACCTGGTCGGCAAGATCTAAGCACCCTGCTTACAACGGCAGAGCGCCTCGTGCGCTCCCCAGCCGGACAGCGTCCTGCTACGTGTGTAGCAGGCCGTCCGGCTTTTTTATACCCAAAATATGGCTGTAGCCCGCTTGGAATATGCGCGAGCAGCTATCAAATCAGTAGTAAATGCTGAACTAATTTAAGGAATCACCATGCTCGACGACACCCTCAAATCCCAACTCGGCGCCTACCTGGAGCGCGTGACGCTGCCGATCGAGATCGTGGCGTCGCTCGGTGAGGACGACAACTCGGTGGAAATGCGCGACCTGCTGCAAACCATCCAAAGCCTGCGCAGCGACAAGATCACCGTGGCCTATGACGGCACGGACGCCCGCAAACCCTCCTTTGCCCTCAAGCGTGCTGGCACTGACACCAGCCTGCGCTTTGCTGGCCTGCCCCTGGGCCACGAATTCACATCCCTGGTGCTGGCCCTGCTGTGGAGCGGTGGCCACCCACCCAAGGTGGAGCAGGACGTGATCGACCAGATCAAGGGCCTGGACGGTGACTTCAACTTCGAGGTCTACATGAGCCTCACCTGCCACAACTGCCCGGACGTGGTGCAGGCCCTGAGCCTGATGGCCATCCTGAACCCCAAGGTCAAAACCACCGTCATCGAAGGCGGTGCCTTCCAGAACGAGATTAACGACCGCGAAATCATGGCCGTGCCCAGCGTCTACCTGAACGGCACGCTGTTCGGCAACGGCCGCATGTTGGTCGAAGAAATTGTCGCCAAGCTCGACACCGGCGCTGCCGACAAAGACGCCGCCAAGTTGTCTGCCAAAGATGCGTTTGACGTGCTGATCGTCGGCGGTGGCCCCGCGGGTGCTGCAGCGGCGGTGTACGCCGCACGCAAAGGCATCCGCGTCGGTGTGGCGGCCGAGCGTTTTGGCGGCCAGGTGAACGACACCATGGCCATCGAGAACTACATCTCGGTGCAAGAGACCGACGGACCCAAGTTCGCCGCCGCCCTCGAAGCCCAGACCCGCTCCTACGGCGTAGACATCATGAACCTGCAGCGTGCCGACAAAATCGTGCCCGCGGCAGACGCAGGAGGCTTGACCGAAGTGGTGCTGGCCAACGGCGGCACGCTCAAGGCCAAGACGGTCATCTTGTCCACCGGCGCCCGCTGGCGCAATGTGAACGTGCCCGGCGAGCAGGAGTACAAGAACAAAGGCGTGGCCTACTGCCCGCACTGCGACGGCCCCCTGTTCAAGGGCAAAGACGTGGCCGTGATTGGTGGTGGCAACTCCGGCATCGAAGCCGCTATCGATCTGGCGGGTGTGGTGAAGTACGTGACCGTCATCGAGTTTGCCGACCAACTGAAGGCCGATGCCGTGCTGGTGAAGAAGCTCAACAGCCTGCCCAACGTGACCGTGCACACCAATGCCCAGACCACCGAAATCATCGGCGCCGACGGCAAGGTCAACGGCCTGAAATACAAGGACCGCGCGACCGGCGTGGAGCACCACGTGGTGCTGGATGGTGTGTTCGTGCAAATCGGCCTGGTGCCCAACACCGAGTTCCTGAAGGGCGTGGTGGACCTGAGCAAGTTCGGCGAAATCGTGGTGGACGCCAAAGGCCACACCAACGTGCCCGGCGTGTTTGCCGCAGGCGACTGCACTACCGTGCCGTACAAACAAATCGTCATCGCCGCAGGGGCGGGTGCTACGGCGGCACTGAGTGCGTTTGACCACTTGATCCGGCACTGACCGTGGCTAAACGGGTGTGGACGAAGACTTTGCTGCGCGTGGCTTTCAGAGCGTAGGCGCCTGGATACTGGGGCGGGATAATCTCGCCTGTCCTCACCACCTCCATATCCAGCCATGCATGTCGCGCCACTCCAACCTTCTGACGCGACCCGCTACCGGGCGCTGATGCTGGAGGCTTACGCGCTGGCGGCCGATGCCTTCACCTCCACACCGCAGGAGCGGGCGGCGGAGCCAGACGCCTGGTGGGTCAAACGCATCACCCATGCACACAGCGTGGTGCTGGGCGCCTTTGAGGGCCAAGAACTGATCGGCACCGTGGCCTTGGAGTTTTCGGCCAAACCCAAAACGCAACACAAGGCGCATGTGCTGGGCATGTATGTGACGCCGGCATTTCGCGCCACGGGTGCGGGCAGGGCGCTGTTGGATGGGCTCATAACGCTGGCTGGCCAGCGGCCCGGAATCCAGGTGCTGAACCTGACCGTGACCGAGGGCAACGACGCTGCGGTTAACCTCTACCGCTCGGCCGGCTTTGAGCCCTTTGGCACCGAACCCATGGCCATACGGACCCCCAGTGGCTTCAAGAACAAGGTGTACATGTGGCGCCAGTTGCCTGCTACCCCTTGACCCTGCAAGACCCCCGAACTGTGCCCGTACGTATCTACCTCGCCCCCATGGAGGGGCTTCTCGATTTTGTGTTGCGCGACATCCTGACCCGTGTGGGCGGGGTGGAGAAGTGCGTGTCGGAGTTCATCCGCATCACGCACACACTGATGTCCGAGAAGGCGATGTTGCGCACCGTGCCTGAGCTGGCGTTTGGTGCGCGCACCTACGCCGGTGTGCCGGTGTGGCCGCAATTGCTGGGGTCGGATGCGCCCTGCATGGCCGAGAACGCCGCCCGCCTGGCCGAGATGGGCTCGCCCGGCATTGACCTCAATTTCGGCTGCCCGGCCAAGGTGGTCAACCGCCACGGCGGCGGCGCCACGCTCTTGCAAGACCCCGAGATTCTTCACGCCATCGTGGCCGCCGTGCGTGCGGCGGTGCCGGCCCATATTCCCGTCACGGCCAAGATGCGCCTGGGCTACAACGATGACAGCCTGGCCCTGGATTGCGCCCGTGCGCTGGAGGCTGGTGGTGCGGCCGAAATCGTGGTGCACGCCCGCACCAAGGCCCAGGGCTACCGCCCGCCCGCTTACTGGGACCGCGTGGCCGATGTGCGGGGTGCGGTGCAGGTGCCGGTGGTGGTGAATGGCGAAATCTGGAACGTGCAAGACGCGCAAGCGGCGGTGGCGCAGAGCGGCTGCAACGCGCTGATGCTGGGCCGCGGCATTGTGGCCCGCCCGGCGCTGGCCCGCAGCATCCTGGCCGCCATGGGGCCAGCCGGGGGCAACCTGGGCCAGCCCGGTGAGGACTGGAGCTGGCAAGACCTGGCCCCGCTCATGCACGCCTTCTGGCAAGTGGCGAGCACGCGTCTGGAGAAAAAGCAGCAGGCCGGCCGTGTGAAGCAGTGGCTCAACCTGCTGCGCCGCCACTACCCCGAAGCCCAGACCGCGTTTGACGAGATGCGCACGCTGGTGAAGCCCAGCGATGTGGATGCCTGGATTCACCGGTCTATCCGTGTTTAAGCATCAAACAGGCCTCTATCCCCCGTGGATATTGCGCGAATAGCTCCTAAATCAATAGCATTCTGGGGCGGCCTTCAGGCCCACAAACTCTCCAGCCCGTCGATGGGCACAAAGCGTTTGTTGCGCACCACCATGCGGGTGGGGCCGGGCAGGGCGCGTTCGGGCACCGAGTGGCGCGGGTCGCCGGGGTAGCTGAGGATCACGCTGCCGTCCTCCTCAAAATTTTCGGGGCAGATGCAGGGTGGCAATTGGGCGCGGGCTGCTGCCAGCACCTCTGCCGCCGTGGTGTAGCGGGCCAGGTGGCCCAGGCTCATGATCTGGGGCGGCGCCATTTCAATCTCGCCACGGTGGTAGCGCTGCAGGGCCTCGACCGGTGGCAGCCAGATGCTGGCGGTGGTCTCGTAGTTGTCGTGGCTGGCGATTTGGTCACTGGGTGCCAGCGCGAGGAAGAAGCGCGTGTCAAACCGCTTTTTGCTTAAAGCGGCCATGCGTGGTGTGATCCAGCGGCTCCAGGGCACCAGTGCGCTGGCCGCCAGCTGGGCGGCAGAGGCATCCACCCAAGCCTGCCAATCGGCACTTTGCAGGCTGGCAGGGCGGCGCTCGCCACGTGCCAACAGCACGCCGGCTTCTTCGTACAGCTCGCGCAAGGCCGCCACATACAGGCCGGCGGCCAGCTCGGGGCTTTGTGCAGGCTCGCCCAGGCGCTGCGCCAATGCGGAGGCAGGCTCGTCCAGCGCGGCCAGGGCGGCGGGGCTGCTGTCGTGCGCGTCCAGCTTGCCGCCGGGGAACACATAGGCCTCGCCAAAGGTGTCCGACAGACCGCTGCGCTTCATCAAAAACACTTCCAGTCCGTGGCGGGCATCGCGCAGCAGCACGACAGTGGAGGCATCGCGCGGCGTGCCGCTGGCGGGGCTGAGGGTGTCTTGCATGGGACTGTTATTTCTGTTTTGTTTTTTGGTGAGCAACTGCTTGAATTAAAGTACCTGCAGCTGACTGTGGGCCTACGGACTTGCCCTTGGTCTGATCCAACAACCCGAGGAGACGAGTCATGAATCTGGATTTCAAAGGCCGCGTGGCCATCGTAACGGGCGCAGGCGGCGGCTTGGGTCGCCAACATGCGCTGGCATTGGCTGCACGCGGCGCCAAAGTGGTGGTGAATGATCTGGGCGGTGCGCGCGATGGCTCCGGCGGTTCGCTCTCCGCAGCAGAGTCGGTGGTGGCCGAGATCCGCGCGGCGGGCGGCGAGGCGATGGCCAACGGTGCGTCCGTCACCGACTTTGAGGCCGTGCAGGCCATGGTGCAGCAGGCCATAGACGCCTGGGGCCGAGTGGATATTCTGGTGAACAACGCTGGCATCCTGCGTGACAAGAGTTTTGCCAAGATGGAGATTGCCGACTTCCGCACCGTGGTGGATGTGCACCTCATGGGCGCGGTGCATTGCTGCAAGGCGGTGTGGCCCCACATGAACGAACAGAAGTACGGCCGCATTCTGATGACCACCTCCAGCTCCGGCCTGTATGGCAACTTTGGCCAGAGCAATTACGGCGCGGCCAAGCTGGCGCTGGTGGGCCTGATGCAGACCCTGGCCCTGGAAGGTGCCAAAAACAATATCCATGTCAACAGCCTGGCCCCCACGGCGGCCACCCGCATGACCGAGGGCCTGATGCCGCCCCAGGTGCTCGAAGCCCTCAAGCCCGAAGCCGTGGTGCCTGCCATGCTGGTGTTGGTGTCCGAGGGTGCGCCTACGCGCACCACGCTGTGTGCCGGTGCTGGCAGTGTGGAGGCGGCGCACATCACGCTCACACAAGGCGCATGGATAGGGCTGGACGCCCAAGCCCCCGAAACACTGGCGGCCAACTTGCAACAAGTGCTGGCGCGTGCGGGCGATACGGTGCCGGAGAGTGGTGCTGCACAGGGCGGCCAGGAAGTGGCACGTGCCATGGCCCAACTGGGTGGGCGCTGAGCCCGGGGTTCAAAAAACGGTAGCTGCCGCGGGCGGTGCGCTGCCCGCGTTTTCCCACGACCGTCGCTCGGCCTCGTCCACCACGGCCACCGGATCGGCACTGGCCGCATGCACCGTGACCACGCCCATGCCGTAGCGCGGCATGAAGGTGTGGAAGGCTTCGTCCAGGCCCACCACATTCAGCGGTTTGGACAGCACCATGCGCAGGCGCAGCACAGTGCGCTCGACCAACTCCTCGTGTTTGATGCCCGAAATCACCACCACAAAGCAGCGCGGGTGGTACAGGCCCACCACACACCGGAAGCCCACCGCACGGCGGATGCGCGCAGTGATGGATGTCAGGATTTGCTGGTCCACCCGGTGGCCGGCGGATTCACCCAGCTCGTAGAGGTTGTGCAGGTGCAGGCACACCACGGTGCACTGCCCGTGCATGCGGGCGCCACGCCAAAAAGCATCGTCCACCTTGGACAGCAGGACCGAGCCCGTGGGCAAGCCGGTGGCCGGGTCCGCCCCCTGGGCCAGGCCCGCCAGGCGCAGCAACTTGCGGTGCTGCCGGTTGCGCCGCACGGCCAAGGCGGTGGCCAGCAGAAAGTAGGCCACGGTGCAAAAGGCGGTAAGCGCCATGCCCTGCCAGCCAAACCAGGCCGGGTGCAGGGTGTAGGTGTAGAGCCCCAGACTCATGCCCGCCAGGAAAACACAGGCCACCACCATCCAGCGGGCCAACTCGTCCCCCAGCACATGGGCGCGCACAGAGACACCCAGCGCCAGCAGCACGGCTGCGCCGCTGAAACCGGCCGCCACTTTGATCACGTCCTCGGGGCTTTGGCCTTCGTAGTTCAGCGCCCAAAACGCCAGCAACACCGAGGTGCCGATCAACACCGTGGCACCCCAGGCCAGGCAGTAGTAGACGACGCGGTCTTCCGCGGCGGTGCCCAGCCACAGGCCCAGATAAATCAGCGACAAGGCGCCGCACAGTGGCCCCAGGCTGGCCTTCAGGGTGAGCCAGATGGTGGGTGAGAGCTCGGGAAACCACAAAGCGGGCAGGCTGGTCATCAGCATGGCGCAGCTGCCCAGCATCAGCACGAAGACCAGCCCGCGCCACGATGCGACGCTGCGGTTCATGAGTACGTCGGCCAGCGCCACGGCTGCCATGGTTAACAGGCCACCGAGCATGCAGGACCAAACCATCAGTTCGGATGTTTCCACCGGGCCATTATTCACCAGCCGTTGGGCCTCTCCCTTGAAATCTGCCTGCCCAACCCCAGTTGCCTGAAACCCGCAAACTCAACCCGGCGCCTGCAGCAAATGCCCGCCTGTGGTAACTTTGCGCCCCGAAGAAAAATGGAAGGGCCCTTAGGCATGGACAGTAGAGAAGCGGCCCTGAGTGCCCTGACAGCAGACCGCCTGCGCGGCATCCGCCGGGGTGTGGAAAAAGAAAGCCTGCGCGCGCTGCCCAGCGGCATGCTGGCGATGACCTCGCACCCCCAGGCGCTGGGCTCGGCCCTCACCCACCCCCACATCACCACCGATTTCAGCGAATCGCAGGTCGAGCTGATCACCGGTGTGCATGCAGATCCCGAGGCATGCTTGCAGGAATTGGCCGATGTGCAGCAGTTCACCCTGGGCACCATGGGCGATGAGCGCCTGTGGGTCTCCAGCATGCCCTGTTGCTTGCCGGATGACGACACGATTCCGCTGGGCCAATACGGTTCATCGAATGTGGCGCAGTCCAAGACCGTGTACCGCCGTGGCCTGGGCCACCGCTACGGTCGGCGCATGCAAACCATCTCGGGCATCCACTACAACTGGTCGCTGCCCGATGTCAGCAGCGAGCAGTACTTTGGGCTGATTCGCAACTTCCGTCGCCATGCATTTTTGCTGCTGTATTTGTTTGGCGCCTCGCCCGCGGTGTGTGCGTCTTTTGTGGCGGGCCGCCAGCACCAGCTCCAGCCGCTGAGCGAAGGCACCATGTACCTGCCCTATGCCACCTCGTTGCGCATGGGCCGTCTGGGCTACCAGAGCGATGCCCAGGCCTCGCTGGCCGTGAGCTACAACAGCCTGGAGGGCTATGCCCACTCGCTGCACGGCGCGCTGACCCAACCCTATGCACCCTATGAGACGGTGGGTGTGCGCGGGGCAGACGGCGTCTACAAGCAGTTGGCGACCACGCTGTTGCAGATTGAAAACGAGTTCTACGGCACCATCCGCCCCAAGCGCGTCACCTTTGCTGGCGAGCGTCCGCTGCACGCCCTGCGCGAGCGCGGTGTGGAGTACGTGGAAGTGCGCCTGATGGACCTGGATCCGTTTGAGGTCGTGGGCATCAACAGCCAGACCATGCGCTTTCTGGACGTGTTTTTGCTGCACTGTCTGTCTGTCGCCAGCCCTGACGACACGCCGCAAGAGATTGCCGCGGTGGGCCGCAACCAGCATGCGGTGGCCGAGCGCGGCCGCGAGCCCGGCCTGTTGCTACAGCGTGGTGACACCCAAGTCACACTGACCAGCTGGGGCCAAGCGCTTCTCGACGGCATGGTGGGCATTGCACAGGCGCTGGACGCAGCCCATGGCACCGACGCCTACAGCCGCGCCGTGCAAGCGGCCCAGCATGCCTTGCAGCACCCCGACACCTTGCCCTCGGCCCGTGTGCTGCGCGCCATTACCGAGCAGCACGACGGCTCCTTTGTGGCCTTTGCCCGCGCACAGTCGGAGCAAACCCGTGCTGCCATGTTGCAGACCCCCCCGGCGCCGGCGGTGGCTGCACGCTTTGCGGCAGAGTCGCAAGCGTCTTGGGACGCGCAACGCGCCATCGAGGCGGCGGACACCATGCCGTTTGATGTGTACCTGAAGGAATACCTGGCACCGCACCGCTTGCAGGCGCGGGCGGTCAAGGTGGGCTGACGGCGCGGCTTTTCTTTCTCTGGTGGGGCTGGTTTTTTTAACACCCACTCCCCCAGCCCCTCGCCCCGTCGGCGAGGGGAGCCTTTTAACTGCCGATTTGGAAGCAGTCTCCGGTTACGGAGCTACACAAGAACTGTCACCGACGGATAGGTGCACCACGGCCAGTGCCAACGGTTGTGGTGAATAGAAAAAAGCTGGTGCGGAGCCACTGGCGGGCGCAGCCGCCAGCGTTGGCAAACACACTCCTCTGAAGTTCCACAACCGTTGGCAATGGCCGTGGAGCGAACTGACGGTGGCCACCTCACTCCAGTCGCCACGCAGTCGGCGCGCAACACCAAAATATGGCTGTTAAAAGGCTCCCCTCGCCGACGGGGCGAGGGGCTGGGGGAGTGGGTGTTCAAAAAGCAAAACCCCAAAACAAAAAAAGCCGGCATCCAATGCCGGCTTAGTGGAGACGAGCAGAAAGCTTAGGCCGCCTTGCGAACCCGAGCCACCTTCTTGGCAACAGCGCGCTTGACAGTCGCCGCCTTGGCCTTCACCTTGGAGCCTGCAATCTTGCTCACCAGCACACCGCTCTGGGCTTCCAGCTTGGCGGCCACATTGCCAACCGCCACCGCGGCGGGCACAGCAGCTACCGCAATCGTGTTCAGCGTGGACAGGCCGGTGCTTTTCTCAAAGCGGCTGGCGTTGGCCGCCACTTGCTCCAGGCCCTTGCCAGCCAGTTCCATGGCCTTGTTGACGGCGGTGTCGGCACCGTCGGTGGTCAGCGTCACGCCTTGGGTGTAGAGAGAGGTGACTTTCTTTTGGGCGGCCACGGCGTTGGTACGCACTTCGGCGCTGATGCGGTTGCCAGCTTTCTTGACCGCAGCGGCCCAGGACTGGTCGACATAACCCACGGCACGGGCATTGCCCACGCGGTAGGCATTGATCACGTTCTTGGCAGTGTTGCCATAAGACGCGATCAGTTCGGTGGTCACGGTGGACAGTTTCTTGTTGGCCATGGAAAACTCCTGCAAAGTGGATGAATGAAAAACCAGTGCCTTGCATTCTCCAAAGCCCCCCTAGTGAAGGCACCTTAAATCCCGCCTCTTTCCTAGAGGCGCCTGCCTAAGCAGGGCAGGGGCGGCACATGCCGGACAATGCAGGGTTTAGCGCACAGGCAGAAAGACGACACGGCATGGCAATTCAGTGGTTCCCGGGGCATATGCACCTGACGCGCAAGGCGATCCAGGACCGCATCAAGGCGATTGATGTGGTCATTGAGCTGCTGGACGCGCGCCTGCCCGGATCGAGCGCCAACCCCATGCTGGCCGAGATGACCGCAGGCAAACCGGCGCTCAAAGTGCTGAACAAGCAAGACCTGGCCGATCCCGAGCGCACCGCACTCTGGCTGGCGCACTACAACGCCATGCCCGGCGTGCGCGCACTCCCGCTGGATGCCAGCATGACCACGCCCGCGCGTGCGCTGGTGGCCGCCTGCCACGAGCTGGCCCCCAACCGCGGCGGCATGGCTAAGCCCATGCGCGTGCTGATCTGCGGCATTCCCAACGTGGGCAAGTCCACCCTCATCAACACCCTGAAGGGCAAGCGCGCCGCCAAGACCGGCGACGAGGCCGGTGTCACCAAGCTGGAGCAGCGCATCACCATTGCGGACGACTTCTACCTCTACGACACACCCGGCGTGCTGTGGCCGCGCATCATTGTGGCCAAGAGCGGCTACAACCTGGCCGCCAGCGGCGCCATTGGCAAGAACGCCTTTGACGAGGAAGAGGTGGCGCTGGAACTGCTGGATTACCTGCGCCAGCACTACGCCACCGCGCTGGAGGCACGCTACAAGCTGACCGGTGTGGCCGCGCAAACCGACGAACAGCTGCTGGACGCGATAGGCCGCAAGCGCGGTGCGCTGCAAAGCGGCGGCAAGATCAACCTGCAGAAGGCGGCCGAGATCGTGATCCACGACTTCCGGGCCTGCGCCATCGGCCGCATGACACTGGAGACCCCTGCCGAGTTTGCCGATTGGTTGGCCGTGGGCCAGAAGCTGGATGCCGAGCGCCAGCTCAAGAAAGACGCGATCGAGCTGGACCGCAAGATCCGCTTCAAGAAAGTGCCCCGCCCACCGCGCGTGGACGACGCCGGGACCGAGGAATAGAGCCAAATAGGCCTCTAGCCCCCGTGGATATTGCGCAAGCAGCTCCTGAATTAATAGCAAACTGAGTCGCTGCCATGTGCATCAACTTCCGGCCAGCAGCCAACCCGGCCTTTCTGGCCGAGCGCCTGGGCCCGCTGGAGCCGTCGCTGGGCCACTTGGAAGACATCTTTCCAGGCTACAGCGCGCCGGTGGCCCTGCGCCGCGGTGGTGCTGGTAACAGCCTGGCGGCACTGCGGCCGGCACAGTTTGGCCTGGTGCCGCACTGGTGCCCGGATGCCGCGCAGGCGCGCGACATCAGCCGCAAGACCTACAACGCACGCAGCGAAACCGCTGCCAGCAAGCCCAGCTTTCGCACCGCCTGGGCCGCCCGCCAGTGGGTGCTGGTGCCGATGCAGTGTTTTTTTGAGCCCAGCTGGGAAGATGCCGCAGCCAACAGCGGCCGCCCCACGCGCTGGCGCATTGCGCGCGCCGATGGCCAACCCTTTGCCGTGGCCGGCCTGTGGGATCGCTGGACCGACCCCGCCACGGGCAGTGTGCAGGGCAGCTTCACGGTGCTCACGGTGAATGCCGATGGCCACGCGGTGATGGGCCGCATGCACCGGCCCGACGAGGAAAAACGCATGCCGGTGATCGTGCCGCCTGCGCACTATGCCGACTGGCTGCAGGCCAGCCCGCAGCAGGCGGGGGCCTTCATGCGTGCGGCGCCAGCCGAAGACCTGGTGGCCGCTGCAGCCCCGCTGGACCGGGCTGTACCCGAGGCACCGAACCTCTCGCTGTTTTAGAACGCCTCAGCGCCCCAGGTGGCTGCGTGCCCAGCGCACGATGTCGGCCGTGCCCATGGCGCCGGGCTGGCGTGCAATCTCGCGGCCCCCGGCAAACAGCGCCAGGGTGGGAATGCTGCGGATCTGAAAACGTGCGGCCAGATTTGGCACCGCTTCGGTGTCGACCTTGGCCAGGCGCAGCTGCGGCTCCAACTGTGCCGCGGCCTGGGCAAATGCCGGTGCCATCTGCCGGCAGGGCCCGCACCAGGGGGCCCAAAAATCCACCAGCACGGGGATGTGGTTGCGCGCGATGTGTTTGTCAAAGGCCACTTCGTCCAGCGCCACCGGCTGGGCTACGAACAGGGGTTTCTTGCAACTGCCGCAGTCGGGTGCGCTGCCCAACTGGGCGTGTTGCACGCGGTTGGTGGTGTGGCAGTGGGGGCAAACAATGTGCAGGGCGTCGGTCATGCCCTTTAACTGGGGCGGTTGGCCGGACTTTCAAGCCACTGGCGTACGGCGGTTTGCAGTGCCTCGGCCTGGTCCAGCATCACCCAGTGGCCGCTGCGAAAGCCCAACGCGACATTGGCCGGGTTGCGGGCCAGCGTTTCCAGCCAGCGTGGCGAATGGAACATGAAGGGCTTGTGTGTGCCATAGGCGTAGAACAGCGGGCACTGGGGCCGCACCGGCAGCGTGTGGCGCAGGCCACCGGCTGCGCCCAACCAGGCCATGGCGTAGGGCCGGTTCATGTGCCAGTGGATGGCCGCTGGCGCCAGCGGGCAGCGCAGTATGCGGGCCATGTAGCGGGTCATGCGATCGGCCAGGCCTTCGCTCCCCAGCACGCCCAGGCCCCAGGCCCCCGCCAGCCAGAGCTGGTAGCCCAGGATTTGCAGCTTCTGTTTGGTACCCAGCGCGCGCCGGTAGGCGCCGCTGTTGTGGTCGCCAATGTCGATACCCACGATGCGCGCCACCCGGTCGGGGTGGCGCATGGCCAGTTCGTAGCCAAAAATGCAGCCCCAGTCGTGCAGCAGCAGCGTGACGGGCTGCTGCGGACTCACCGTGTCCACAATCGCCAGTAGCTGCGCGGTCATCTCTGCCAGCGAGCGGGCCTTGCCGTTGTAAGGAGTTTCAAAACCGGGCATGGTGAAGCGCACACAGCGGTACTGCGGCGCTAGGGCGGTCACCATGCCGTCCCACAGTCGGTAGGTGTCGGGCCAGCCGTGCAGCATCACCACCGTGTGGCTGCCCCGGCCTTCCAGGAAGACCTCGGTCTCGTTGACGTAAAAACTGTGTTGGCTCATGGGTTTGCTATTGAATGAGTAGCTGCTTGCGCTTGTGCTTATTGGGCTGCAGCCCGAAAGTAGGCAATCCGGTCCGCATCGGACGGGTGCGAGGCGAAGGCAATGCCGAGCCAGGAGGGGCTGTCTTCAGCCTCGTTTTTCCCATCGGCGGAGTCTTTGGCTTTTTGCTGACGCTCGTGTTCCAGCGCCTCAAACAGCGTGACCATGTGCAGGGGGGACAGGCTCGCAGCCTGGAGCACCTGCACGGCATGGGCATCGGCCTCCCGTTCGGCTTCGCGCGAGTAATGGGCCTGGCCCAGCAGGGCGGGCACGGCTGCCAGCAGGGTGCTGAAGTCTCCCAGTACCACGGCGCCTAAGGCGCCCAACACGGTGGCCTGCACCAGCATGCGCAGGCCATGGCGTTGTTGCACATGGCCCAGCTCGTGGGCCAATACGGCGGTCAGCACCCGGGTGTCGGCATTCACCAGGGCCACCATCTCGTCGGTCATGATGATGGTGCCACCCGGCAGGGCCAGGGCGTTGGGGCCGATCTTGCTCTGGCGAAAGACCAGTCTCCAGGAACGCTGGCTGGCCGCGTCCTGGTGCGCCACCGCGTCCGCAAAGGCCTGGGTAATGCGCGCCTGCTCGGCCTGTGGCAGTTGGCTAGGCTGCATCAGGGCTTCATCGACGGCGGCCAAGGTGCTTTCGCCCAGGCTTTGCTCGATGCCGGGTGGCGTGGCGGCCACCACGGCACGCGCCACCAAGGGCAGGCCCCAGAGCTGCAGCGCCACCACCAGCGCAACCAGCACCGTCACACTGCCGGCTACCCAGCGCCAGCTTTGCTGCATCTTCACCACCAGCGATTCGCGCTGGCCCTGGCTCTGTGCCCAGGTGTCCCAGGCGGGGCCGTCGTCACATTGCACATGGCCGCCACTGGCCAGGTGGGCCAGGCGCTGGCCGTGGCGCGTGCGCTCGGGCCATTGCACCTGGTGGGCGGGCACCTGCAGGTCCACACCCTCGCCCTGGATGTGCAGGCTGCGCTGCCGGCCCTCGCCCAGCAGCTGCAGTGTCACAGACTGGGCGCGGGCGCTGCGGCCGTCAAAGTAGGTGGCGGGCAGGGAGCTGCCGGCACTGTGCACGGCTCAGAGCCCCACATCCAGGCCAAAGAAGTCGCCGGCAGCGTCCCCCGCCGCATCGCCTTCACGGGGGTGCACCTGCGAAACCAGCAGATCCGGGTTGGCGCGCGACTTGACGCTCACGGCCTCCAGCCGCACACGCGCCAGCGCCACGGCGGCGAAAGGCCAGTACAGGCCCAGGGTGATGACGATCAGCAGCCAGTTCTTGAGGGTGACCCAAAGCAGGGAACGCACACGTAGCGTGCTCACAAAACGCAGCTCGGTATTGCCGGTTTTGGTCCACACCAGGTTTTGCAGGCGGGCTACGGCGTAGGGCTTGATGGCGATCATCGCCACAATAAAGCCCAACAGCGTAGGCAACATGGTGACCATCACCATCCAGATGCCTTTGCCCTCCCGCAGCTTATCCACGGCATCCAGCCCGAACAGGGTTCCCATCGTCACAGCAACCGGCAGCAACGTGGCCAGTAAGCCAAACCCCACAATTTTGAGTGAAAGCTTGTAGAACGAGCCCACCGAGGCACGGAAGCTGGTTTGCAGGTGGCCCAGGCTGTAGTGGTTGTGCTGGTATTGCTTCAGGTTCCACATCAGCCAGGGGGTGATGGCCAGTGTGGTCAGCATGACCCCCAAGGCCAGGAAGCCGAACCAGGCAGGTGGTGCAGACTCATCGTTGACAAAAGCGAGTCCTCCGACCAGGACCAGGCCGGGAAGGAACAAGGGCAACACCGCCCGGTAGGCGCTGGGCAAATCGCCGGTGAAGCGAAAACGCAAGCCGCGCCAGCTGGTGTTGGCCAGGCGGAACTGCATGGATGACTTGAACAGCGCAGGCCACAAGCCGGCGACCAGCACCAGGGCCACCAGACCGGCCATGCTGGAAAACTCGCCCGCTATTGAATACAGGATGAAAAGAATACCGACCAGGGCATAACCCTTGAACATTTTTTTGGGATCGCCATGGAAACCGAGGGGCTGGCCACCGACCAGTGTGTTGCCCATGAAGTAGCGCAGGCGTCGCGCTTTGGCCCAGGGGAAGTAGAGGCCCAACGTAACCAACATCAGCAGCAGGTTGACGATCCAGATGCGGAAGTACTCGCTGCCGGAGCCGGTGAAGGCGATGGGAATCTGGTTGGTCGAGGTGGGCACTTGCACCTCGGTGTCGGGCGCGTCGAAGGGATGGGTTGCGCCGGACGTGGCAGTGTCTGCATGTTGCATGCGGGGAGTCCTCCTTGAAAGTGGTTGGGGCTTGTCGCCCTCTGTTTGTAGCCACGATCATATAGCGATGCAGCCGCCTTTCTTGGCGCCTGTGGGCGGGCCAAGCGTTCAGGGTCGGGCGCGCAGCTCGGGCTCCAGCGTGTCCCACAGTTCACGCTCGGCCAGTGGGGTTTCGGCGGGCAACAAGGGGTTGCTGATCTTGAAGACACGCCGCCCGCTGAGATGCAACTCGCTGAGGATGGATTTTTTGAAAATCTGGTATCGCTTCTCGAACTTGCCGCTTTTCATGAGCAGGCGCAAGCCTTCCTCGGCGCGTTGCGCCAGACGCTCACCTTCGGCCGTGCGCGGGAAGAAAAAGTAGCGCGGTAGCGGGTAATAGAGCAGCAGCTTGCGCTCGATGGCCAGTCCCGGGTAGACGCGGCTGCCGCTGGTCAGCTCATGGCTGATTTCGTTGACCCCGCGCGAGAACAGGTCAAAGCGTTTGGAGTCCAGCATCGGCAGCAGCAAATCATAGGTGGGTGCGGTGACCACCGTGAATCCGTTGGCACGCAGGATTTCGGTGTCGACCCAGGTGGCCCCCTGGCCAATCGACAACAACTGCAACTGCTCCAGTGTGCGCACGGGGTCGGTCCATGCCTGCGTGTCGGCCTTGATGAGAAACAGGCGGTAGCCGGTCAGCCCCTTGTCCAGCGGGATGCGGATGGGGCGCAGTGCCTGTTCGCGTGCGACGCTGGTGGTGCGAGTCATGACGCTGATGTCGGTGGCCGTAGTCAGCAGCAACTCTGCCCGACCCGTATTCATGACTTTGGGGCTGGCTTGCAACACATAGGGGCCCCATTTGGGACTTGTCGCGTCCAGTGCGGCCTGCAGCAGCTCCCAGTAGTAGTTCAGGCGCACATCGGAGCCGCTTTCGGGGGGCGGGTAGGCATAACGCATGGCCTGTGCCTGCGCCCACAAGGGGCAGACCAACAAAAGCGTGGCAAGCAGATGTCTCAACGACGGGATCATGGGTGGCTCGTGTCCCTTGTTTTTCTCTTGATCCCAGTGTAGCCCGCTTGTGTGACAGCTCCCCAACGGGTGTAGGCCTTGCGTGAGCCGCCTTCAAACCGGGCGTCGTCGGCGGTCTGTTTGCCGTCTTCGTAGCAGCTGCGGTGCAGGCCGCTCCGCGGTTTCGTTCCCGTTGTTGGTGTCGATGGACTTGCCGCCCAGGGTCAGGCGCCAAGTGGGGGGTGTCATCGGTTTTTAGGTCAAATAGGGCTGTAGCCAGCGTGGAATATGCGCGAATAGCTACTAAAACTATAGCAACAAAGTGACAGGACTTGCATCTGTGCGGCACCTGATCTATATCAATGACTGTAGCGCGGCCCGCGCGCAGCATGGAGCTTGGTTCATTTTTTGGAAGGCGAGGTGCGTATGTTCAAACACATTCTTTTGGCCACCGATGGCTCCACCGCTTCGGCCCACGCTGGCACCCTGGCCGTGGGCTTGGCGCGTACCCATGGCGCCCAGCTCACCGCGGTGTACGTGTCTGACCCCTACCCCTACCTGGGTGTGGGTGAGGCCAATCCCATGGGCTACCAGGCCTATGCCGCCGCCGCGCAGGAACTGGCTGCCCAGGCCCATGCCCAGGCAGACGCCCTGTGCCGCGAAGGCGGCCCGGTGGTGGCCATGCAGGCCAAGCTGGTGGAGGGGGTGACCGCGGCCAGCGGCATTGTGCAGGCCGCGGCTGAAGTGGGGGCTGACCTGATTGTGCTGGGCTCCCACGGCCGAACCGGTATCGTTCGCCTGATGCTGGGCAGCGTGGCCACCAAGGTGGTGGCTGAGAGCCCGGTGCCGGTGCTGGTGACGCGATAAGGGCCTGAGCCGATGGCTTGAAAACGGCCACGCGGCCTCCAGCTACGGCGTTCCTGCAACGCTTTGGATCGGAGCCCTGTGGCCTTTGTTGTGTTTTGCCTGGCTGCTGCCGGGCTCCTGGCCTGGTTGCTGGGCTATCCCTGGTGGCAGCGCACCCGGCGCCGTCGGCTGCAGGCGCAGCCCTTTCCCAAACACTGGCGCACCTTGCTGCGCCGCCGTGTGCCGATGGTGGCCCGCCTGCCAGCCGACCTGCAGCTGCAGCTCAAACAGCACATCCAGGTGTTTGTGGCCGAGAAAACCTTTATAGGCTGCGCCGGCCTGCAGGTGACCGAAGAGATGCGGGTGGTGGTGGCGGCCAATGCCTGTTTGCTGTTGCTCAACCGGCCCGACGCGGCGGCTTACTTTCCCAAGGTGCGGCAAATCCTGATGTACCCCGGTGCCTTTGTGGTGAACCGCCGCCACACCGATGCTGCCGGTGTGCAGCAGGAGCAGCGCGAGGCGCTGGCGGGTGAATCCTGGGGCGAGGGGCAGGTGATTCTGTCCTGGCAAGACACGCTGGATGGCGCGGCCACTGCGGATGACGGGCGCAACGTGGTGATCCACGAATTTGCCCACCAGCTGGACCAGGAGAACGGCCGTGCCGTAGGCGCACCGCTGCCAGTGCTGGGGGATGCGCGCTACAACGCCGCCCGCTGGCAGCGGGTGTTTGAAGACGCCTACGAGCATTTGCGCCAGCAGGTCTTCATGGGCGAGCAGGGCCTGCTGAACCACTACGGAGCGCAAGATCCGGCGGAGTTTTTTGCCGTGGTGAGCGAGGTGTTTTTTGAGCAGGGCCGCGCGCTGGCGGCCGAGTACCCGCAGGTGTACGCGGAGTTGCGCGGCTTTTTTAGGGTCGATCCGGCGAGTTGGTAAGGCCTGGGGCGTGGGGCACGGCACAATGTTTGCTCCATGCCCGATATGAACGCCCTCACCACCCCGGTACACACGCACACGCTGTTCGAAGACGCGCAGGCCATCTTCACCGGCACGCTGTTTGTCAGCCTGGCACTCATCCTGTTTGCGCAGGCGGGGCTGCTCACCGGCGGCACGGCGGGTGTAGCCTTTGTGCTGCTCTACGCCACAGGGGTGAGCCTGGGCAAGCTGTTTTTCCTCATCAACCTGCCGTTTTACTGGTTTGCCTGGCGCCGCATGGGGCGCGAGTTCACGCTCAAGACTTTTGTGGCCATCACGTTTTTGTCGGCCATGGCCGAGTGGTCACCGCGCCTCTTTGCCATCGAGCGGTTGCACCCGGCCTATGCTGCAGTGCTGGGCGGGTTGCTGCTGGGCTCGGGCTGCCTGTTTCTGGCGCGGCACCGCGCCAGTTTGGGCGGCGCCACCATCGTCTCGCTGTACCTGCAGCAGTCGCGCGGCTGGCGCGCCGGCGTGGTGCAAATGGGCATGGACTGCACCATTGTGCTGCTGGCCCTGACTGTGGTGGACCCGGTGCGGGTGGCCTATTCGGTGCTGGCAGCCGTGGTGATGAATCTCTTCATCGCCATCAACCACCGGCCCGGGCGCTACGCAGTGCTTTAGCGTTCGTCGTCATGCAGGTGCCGACCAGGGCCACGCGGCGCAGGCACTAGTCCATGCTGCGGGGCAGGGCGAAGAAAGGCACGCAAGCCCAGCGCCACCGCCCCGTTCAGGGCTTACACACCCAGGAACTCGGCCAGCGCCGCGGTCTCCATGGCGCCCGCGTTGGTCACCACGGTGCCGGTCTTGAGGTTCTTGGCCAGGATGTAGGGCACCGATTCCACCTTCAGGCTGTTGAACAACTCGGTGTTGGCCTTGATGGTGGCTTCGTGTTCAGGCGACATGCTGGCGGGCAGTGGGGCTCCGCCGGTGCCAGCGAGCAAAGAAGCTTCATGTGCGGTCATGAACTCGGCTGGGTTGCCTGCCGCCAGAATGGCGGCACCCTGAGGTGCGCTTTTGCCGTTGATGAAAGACACCGGGACCCAGACGAACTTGACCTTGCCCAGCAAGGGCTGGGAGGTGTTCCACAAGTGGCCGCAGTGGGGGCACTGGGGGTCAAACAGGACAAACACCGGGTTGGCGCTCATCAATGCGCCCACGGTGAAGCCCTTGCTGGTGGTGGCCACTTTTTCATAGGCCTGGGCGGGAGGCAGGGCGCTGGCGGGTGCGGCGGCCGGTGTTGTTTCTTCGGACTTGGAGCAGCCTGCCAGACCGGCCATGGCAGCCACCAGGGGCAGGGCCAGCAGGTGCAAGCGTTGGCGTTGGGCGCGGGGCGTTGGGGTAGCTTTCAGCATGGGTGTTCAGAAGAGTTGGGGGGCAGAACCGTGCAAGCAAGGTTCAACAGGGGTGGAGTGTGCCAGCAGCCAAAAGGTTCCCGGGTTGGTCATTTTGCAGGCACCCTTGGCAAAGCCCCTATTGGCGCGGGTTTTGCCGCTTGTGAACATAGTTATCCACAAAGTCACGCACAGTTTACGGGTGCAACTTTGCGGGGTGAGAAAACGATTTCTGGATTTTCATTTTCGGTTCATTTTTGCTAGCACAGTTTTTCCCTCCATTGACAAAACTGCACCCTTTCACACCAGGCATGTCTTAGGCTGCTTAAAAAATAGGCGTCGTGTGGCAAGCCACGGCTGGCGCGGTTTTGGCGGCTTGTTCCGGTGGTTATCCACAACGTTGTCTCCATGAATTTGGGGTAAGTTTTTTTCGTTTTTTTTTGAATTTGGCCTCGCCAGGGCCGTGGCGGCAATGCGTCCCACTATCATTTCTGCAGTAGCCAGCCCCGATGGATTGCGTGTGGCGCCGGCATCTGCCATAGTGTGCTCGGGTCAGGGAAACCAAGAGTCAGGCACCACTACATGCTGCTGTTCAAGCTGTCGGATCGACCTTACTCGTTGCGCAGCAACTTGAGGCTGCTGGTCTTTGTGTGTGTGCTGCCGGCCACACTGGTGAGTGCCCTGCTGACCTATTCCACCTACCAGTTGCGCCGCGAGCAGGTGGAGCAACAAACGGTGTTGTTGGGCCTGTCGGTTCTGGCTGACCTGGAGCGCGATCTGGCCTCCATCGAATCCGTCCTCAAGGTCATGGCCACGGCGCCGGAACTCGTCGATGGCGACCTGCGTGGCTTTTACCAGCGCGCCACCAACACCCTGGGCACGGGGCTGGCCTACAACTACATCCTGACCGATGTGCAAGGGCACCAGCTGCTCAACACCCTGCGCCCCTGGGGCGCCCCCCTGCCCACTACCGGGACTCCGCCGCAGCTCGCGCGCGCATTCACCGAACAAACCAGCGTGCTGACCGACCTGTTTATGGGGCCTGTGGCCCGCCGTCAGGCGGTGGCCATGGGGGTCCCGGTGAAGGTGGGGGACCGGGTTCCCTACGTGCTCAACATCGGTTTGGACCCCGCACGCATCCAGACGCTGCTGGGGCAGCAGCATTTGCCAACGGGCTGGCTGGTGGCGGTGCTCGACAGCAGTGGCCATATTGTGGGGCGTTCGCGTGATGCGGGGCGTTATCTTGGCCAGTCTGCTGTGCCCGAGCTGCTGGCGGCCATGGCGCTGCGTGACAGCGACACCCTGCTGTCGGAGACCAAGGACGGTGTGCCGGTGTTCACGGCCTACACCACTTCCAAGGCCTGGCGCTGGCGTGTGGTGGTGGGTGCCCCCCGCGCCGTGTTGATGCAAGACCTTCTCTCCCATCTGGGGTGGGTACTGGGCGGCATTCTGGCGGCGTATGGTTTGGGCCTGTGGTTGGCACGCGCCATTTCCCTGCGTGTGCTGGCCTCGGTACGTGAACTGAACGACGCTGCCCAAGCCCTGAGCCATGGCGAAGAAGTGGCCTTGCCCACCATGCGCCTCCAAGAGGCCGAGGCGGTGGGCGCCGCACTGGTGCAGGCTTCGCTGGCCATGAAGCAGGTCAAATTTTTTGCCCAACACGATGCGCTGACAGGGTTGCCCAACCGGTTGTTGTTTGACGAAGTGGCCGAACGGAGTCTGGCCTTTGCCCAGCGGCGAGGCCACACCCTTGCCGTGGTGGCGGTGGACCTGGACGGCTTCAAGACCGTGAACGACACCCAGGGCCATGCGACCGGGGATGAGGTGCTCAAGGCGGTCGCGCAGCGTATCCAGACCGCCATTCGCGCCTCGGACATCGTGGCGCGCATTGGCGGGGATGAATTCATTCTGCTGCTCAGCGAGGTGGACCAGGTCGCAGCGATGGACACGGCAGAGCGCATTGTTTCGGCGCTCTCGGAGCCTTACCCGCAAGTGCTGGCACCGGTGTCGGCCAGCGCGGGAGTGGCACTGTTTCCGCGCCATGGCTCCGACACCAAAACCCTGGCGCTGGCGGCTGACCAAGCCCTGTACCGCGCCAAGCAAGCGGGCAAGCGGCGCGCAATGCTGGCCTGAGGCGTCGGTGCAGGCCCCAGCCTGTACCATGCCGCAACTCCTGAAAGCGCCCATGGCCACGCCCGCCACACTGTTCGCCCCCTTGCACCCCACACTGCTGCACACCCTGCAGATCGATCCGGCGCAGCACCCCCGCGGCATGGCCCACCTGAGCGCGGCCAGCGGCCTGGTGCGTGTGCGCCAGCGCCTGTATGTGGTGGCTGACGACGAGTTGCACCTGGGCCAGTTTGACGACTGCGGCAGCCCCACGCCTGCAGCCGCACCCGGCCGCTTGTTGCGCCTGCTGGACGGCGAACTGCCTCAGGGCAAAAAGCAGCGCAAGGCGGCCAAACCGGATCTGGAGAGTTTGGCCCTGTTGCCCCCTTTGCCGGGTTGTCCGGCGGGCGCACTGCTGGCCCTGGGCTCGGGCTCGCGGCCCAACCGAGAAACCGGTGTGCTGGTGGCGCTGGACGTGGTGGGCCAACCCAATGGCCGTATGGCTACGCTGGATCTGGGCGGACTCTATGCGCCGCTGCACAAGCGTTTTGCAGACCTCAATATCGAGGGCGCGCTGGTGGTCAGCGGTGAGCTGCTGCTCTTGCAGCGTGGCAACCTGGCGGACCCCCACAGCGCCTGCATCCGTTACGACTGGAACCAGATTGCGCCATGGCTGGCAGGCCTGCAGCCCCAGCCACCCGCCGCCAAAAGCGTGCAACGGATGGACCTGGGGCATGTGGACGGTGTGCCGCTCACGCTGACCGACGGCACACCGTTGCACGGCGGTGCTTGGGCTTTTGCTGCCGTGGCCGAGAGCACGGACGACAGCTATGCGGATGGTGCCTGTGTGGCCAGTGCGGTTGGTATCGTGTTGCCCGACGGCCAGGTGCGGCAGGTGCATCTCTTGCACGGTGCACCCAAGGTGGAAGGCCTTGCCGTGCTGTCCGATGGCAGCGATTGGGTGTTTACCATGGTGACCGACCCCGACGACCCCCAACAGGCCGCGCAGCTGTTGCAGCTGCGCCTGCCCCAGGACAAGGACACACAAGCATGACATTGCACCGCCGCCACGCCGCGTTTGCTGCCCTTTGGTTGCTCAACCTTCCGATCACGTTTGCCCAGCCGGTGCACCTGACCGGCAACAGCCCCGCCCTGGTGGACGCAGCGGCGCGTGGGCAGTGGGGCAAGGTGCTGGTGCTGTTGGACGGTGGGGCGCCAATTGAATCGCGCGCGGACACGGCGCGCAGCCGCAACGCCACGCCCGTGCTGGCCGCCACGCAGGGCAACCATGTGGATGTGGTGCGTCTGCTGGTCTCCCGCGGTGCCAATGTGAATGCGCAGGATGCGCAGCAAGACAGTGCCTTCCTGCTGGCCAGTGCCAGTGGTTACACCGACATCGTGCAGGCCACCTTGGCCGCAGGTGCCGATTTGGCCAGCACCAACCGCTACGGCGGCACCGCCCTGATTCCGGCCTGCCACTACGGCCATGTGGATACCGTGCGCCTGCTGCTCACCACCCGGATTGCGGTAGACCACGCCAACAATCTGGGCTGGACCGCGCTGCTGGAGGCCGTGATCCTGGGCGATGGCGGGCTGGCGCATGCCGAAATCGTGCGCATGCTGATTGCGGCCAAGGCCGATGTGAACCTGGCCGATGCCCAGGGCGTAACCCCCTTGCAGCACGCGCTGGCCCGCAAGCAGGTGCATGTGGCCGAGCTGCTGCGCGACGCCGGAGGCCGCTGATGGGGATGTACATCGGTGCACTGGCCGCCCAGAGCGGTGCCAGCGCTGGGAGCGCTTACTCTTCCAGAAAGTCGCCCGCGGTGGGCGCTTCGCTCGGGTCACGTGCCTTGCGCACGCCATGCTTGGCCAGAATTTCTACATAAAACTGCGTACCGCCACTCTGCACCACGGCGTCAATCAGCTTGGTGATTTCGGCCAGGTGGGCGGTCTGGGCGGCGTCTTCGGTGGGGCCAAAACGGCAGTCAAAGTCCCAAAAGTCCACGCCTTCGGGCAGGTCGCGGCGGCGCTCGCGTTTCACGTATTTGCGGATTTCGTGCTTGGTGGCTTCGAGCAGACGCTCAGGGTGTTTGCCTTCTACGGCAAGGGGAAATGTCTTTTTCATGGGGGTCCTGGGCCAACAAGGGCGGGTGGGCGATGATACGCCCCATGCAGGAACGCCACCCCACCCCCGACAAAGACACCATTGCCCTATTGCCGCCGTTCGAGCGCCTGGGGCTCGACCGTATCACCTTGGTGAGCACGGGCGCAGAGGCCAAAGAGGCCTATGCGGCCTTGACCGACACCCCCGCCTGGGGCTTTGACACCGAATCCAAACCCACCTTCAAGGTGGGCGATGTGTCCGACGGGCCGCACATTCTGCAACTGGCCACGCCAGAGCGCGCCTGGGTGTTCCAGTTGATGGACCCCGCCTGCAGCGCTGTGGCGGCCGAGTTGCTGGCCCTGGGCGGCATTGCCAAGGCCGGCTTTGGCCTGGGCGATGACAAGAAACGTATTGTGAGCAAGCTGGGGGTGCAGCCCCAAGGCATTCTGGAGCTCAACACGGTGTTCCGCGAGCGCGGTTACCGCAAGGACATGGGCGTGAAAGGCGCGGTGGCCGTGCTGTTCAAGCAGCGCTTCATGAAGTCCAAAAAAGCCGCCACCAGCAACTGGGCCAATGCGCGGCTGAGTGAGTCGCAGCTGGTGTACGCCGCGAATGACGCGTATGCCGCCATCCGCGTGTTCCACGCGCTGGACCTGGCCTAAAGCGCTGGTCTGAGGCCAGGCCCGGTGGGTTGGTGGGGCTTAGTGCACCACGAATTCGTAGGCCACTTCCTCGCTCTCCACCATGTCCAGGATGTCGTTGAGCTCGTCTTCGCTCTCGGTGCTGGCCCAGGTTTCTTCGGGGTTGGTGGCAAACAGGGGTTCGATGGCTACGTCCAGAAACTGGCCGTTGGGCAACTTGAGCACGGGTGTGCCTTCCGAGGTTTCGACCAGCTCCCATTCGTCAGGTACGGACATTTCGAGTTTGATGGTGACGTGGAGTTTTTTCATAAGTTTCCTTGGTGGCTGAGGCGGCGAGGTTAACCCAGCCAGCCGTAAGATGGATGACACCCCCTTCCGCCGAGCCCGCCATGCACATCACCGTTTACAGCACCCGCCCTTATGACCGGGCCGCCCTCAGCGCTGCCGCACAGGGCACGCCGCACCAGTGGACCTTTCTGGATGTGCGGCTGGACACCAGCACCGTAGCCACCGCAGCCGGGGCCGACGCGGTGTGTGTATTTGTGAACGACCAGCTACCGCGCGAAGTGCTGCAGGCCCTGCATGCGCTGGGCGTGCGCCTGGTGGTGCTGCGCTGCGCCGGCTTCAACCAGGTGGACCTGGCGGCTGCGGCCGAGCTGGGCATGGCCGTAGCCCGTGTGCCTGAATATTCGCCCTACGCCGTGGCCGAGCACACGCTGGCGCTGGTGCTCACGCTCAACCGGAAAATCCACCGCGCCTACGCCCGTGTGCGCGAGGGCAACTTTGCGCTGGATGGCCTGCTGGGTTTTGACCTGCATGGCCGCACCATCGGTGTGGTGGGTACGGGCCGCATTGGTGAAACCTTTTGCCGCCTGATGACCGGTTTTGGCTGCACGCTGCTGGCGGCAGACCCGCAGCCCAACCCGGACTGTGTGGCCCTGGGCGTGTTGTACGTGCCGCTGCCCGAGCTGTTGGCGCGCAGCGATGTAGTGAGCCTGAACTGTCCACTCACGCCGCAGACCCATCACCTGATTGACGCGGCGGCTTTTGCCGGCATGAAGCGCGGCGCCATGCTGGTCAACACCAGCCGCGGCGCGGTGGTGGACACCCGCGCCGCCATTGAGGCATTGAAGAGCGGGCAACTGGGCGCCCTGGGGCTGGATGTGTACGAGGAGGAGGGCGACTTGTTCTTTCGTGACCTCTCGGGCGCAGCGATTCAGGACGATGTGTTTGCCCGTCTGCTTACCTTTCCCAATGTGGTGGTCACCGGGCACCAGGCGTTTTTTACCGAAGATGCGCTGGCTGCCATTGCCCGCACCACGCTGGACAACATCAGCAGCTTTGCAGCCACGGGCCAGCCGCGCCACCCGGTGTCGGTGGAGCGCGTCGTCTAAGTTGGACGCTCAGTGGGCCGGGGCACGGCCCCAGACGAGCAGCAGGTTGTTGGCCGGCAGCGCGTGGCGCGCCTGAAGTTGCAGACCGGCCAAGCCCGCCTGTTCCTGCACATCATCCAGTTGGCGAATGCCAAAACTCGCATCATGCGTGCGCAGACTCTGGTCGAAGTCCAGATTGCTTTGTGTGGGCACCACGCCGGCTTCGAAGTAGGGGCCGTAGGTAACCAGCTTGCCGCCCGGCGCCAGGTGCGTGGCGGCACCGCGCATCAGCGCGGTGCAGGCCTCCCACGGCGCGATGTGCAGCATGTTGATGCACAGGATCAGGTCAAACGGTGTGTCTTCCAGTTGCCAGGGTGTTTTGCACACGTCCAGCGGCAGTGCCACGTTCACATTGGCCAGGTCGGCTTCGGTGGCGCGCACCTCGATGTTGTAGAGCGCACCGGGGTGGACCTCGGTCGGCTGCCAGGTCCAGAGCGGCATCTGCTGCGCCAACCACACCACATGCTGGCCAGTGCCAGAGGCAATCTCCAGCGCCGTGCCCTGCGCGGGCAGAAAGGTCTGCAGCGTTTCCAGAATGGGCTGTTTGTTGCGTTCGGCAGAGGGGCTGAAGTCGGGTTGGGCCATGGGGCAATGATAGCGGGCCGGTTTTATGCGTCAAAAGAGCTGCTAACCCCCGTAGAACAAGCGCCAGCAGCTCCTGAAACGATAGCGGTGCTAGTGTGGCATCGGTGCTTGCACCATGGCCTGCTGGCCGTAGCGCACTACCTTGCCACCGTGCTCGGCCGCGTAGGCCGCAGCCTCCGCGTGGGTGCTGAACCAGGCGTTGGGGTAGCCGTATTCGCGGCCCGTGGTGTAGTGCGCAAAGTCATGCGCAGCCTGCGCACGCAGTGTGGGCAGGTACTCGGCCCAACTGGCGTGGCCCGCCTCCGCCGCCAGTGTGCGCAAGAAATGCTTGCGCTGCAGCAGGTGCCGCTGGCGGTACAGGCTGCTGAGTGATAACTCGGAAAACAGGCCCGCGCTGTGCGCACGCCGCAAGGCGGGGAGCGCCTGCGTGAGCGTGCCGGTCTGGGCGGCGCGGTGCAGCAGGCGGGCCTGGCGCAAGGCCAGGTCCAGCGCGCTGGGGCTGGTGTGTTGTGGAATGCTGGAAATGTGCATACCGACTCCTTGGAACAATCGGCCGTTCTCGCAGTGGGCCAGTGAGGAGGGGGTATGCAAGCGGGGTGCTTGCGATGCAGGTGCTTCGGCTTTTGCGAGGCGGGCGTCCTGCAAGCCCGCCGCTATTGTAGAGGCGCGGGCTGCAGGGCTACAGCCCGCAGCCCAGCCGCGCACTCACGGCCTGCGCGTCGGGCGCATCAAACACCATGTTGTGCTGCTCGGTCAGTGGGCCGCCGCCGGGCTCCACGCCACCGCGGGCGTCGTAGCCCACGGCCTTGAACTTCCACACCGTGCCGATGCGCTTGAGGTTGCCCACGTGGGCGCCGTCGGGCGTGTGCACACTGTGGACATTGGTGTTTACCGGGATCAGGTGGAGTTCGGTCACGGGCGGTACCAAGGCTGGTTGATGAAGGGCTGGCCGAAGACAACGGGTTCGCCCACGCGGGGCAGCACGGTTTGCACGCCGGCCGTTTGGGCCGCGGCCAGGGTGCGCACGGCGGGCTCGGCCCAGTCATGGTAGGCCAGGTTGAAGGTGGCCCAGTGCACCGGCAGCAGGGTGGTGGCACCCAGGTCCCGCGCGGCTTGCACCGCAGACTCGGGGGCCATGTGAATGTCCATCCAGGTGTCGCCATAGGCGCCCACTTTGACCAGGGCCAGTTGCGGTGCGCCCAGCTTGTCGCGGATGGCTTTGAAGTGCCCGGCGTAGCCGGTGTCGCCGCTGTAGTACATCGAATGCGCGGGTCCTTTCACCATCCACGACGCCCACAGCGTGGAGTTGTCCATGCTGGTGCGGCCCGAGTAGTGGCGCGCTGGCGTGCAGTGGATGGTCACGTCCTTGATGCTGGCTTGCTCCCACCAGTCCATCTCGTGGATCTGCGCGGCAGGCACGCCCCAGCGCGCCAGGTGCGCGCCAATGCCCAGGCCCGCATAGATGTGGGTGCCACCCTGCGCCAGGTGGCGGATGGTGTCCCTGTCCAGGTGGTCAAAGTGGTCGTGGGAGATCACCACGGCGTCAATGTTCTTCCACTGTTCCAGTGGCAGCGGCGCCGGGTGCAGGCGCTTGGGGCCTATCCACTGGAAGGGCGAAGCCCGCAGCGACAGCACCGGGTCGGTCAGGATGCGCACACCGTCCAGTTCCACCAGCACACTGGCGTGGCCGAGCCACCAACTGCGCAGGCCAGGGGCTGCGGGGGCATCGAGCTGCTCGGCCCGCATCTTCACCACCGGCACTTCAAAGGTGGGCTCGCGCACTTGCTCGCCCAGGTAGTCGTGCAGCTCGCGGGCGAGCGACATATGGCTGACGTACGGCGGCGTGTTCTCAAAGCGGCCATGCTGGAACTGGGGCGACTGCTGCATGCGCTGCAGGCGTGCGCCTTCGAAGGTGCCGCCAAAGGTGGGCAGCTGCAGCGTGCCCCAGGTGAGCAGTGCCAGCAGCACGGCAAGCCCGGTCAGCCACTTAAAAAACTGGACGGTGCGGTGCATGGACAGACTCCCTGTGTGGTTTGCGCGCAGTGTATGCGGCTTGAGTTTAAGTGCCAAATAGGCCTCTAACCCTTATGGAATATGCGCAAACAGCTACTGAAACAATAGCAACCCAGGCGAGTGGCGCTTGCCCGTATGCTTCTGGCTTTCTTCTGTGGTGGGGGTGGTGATGAAAAAAATCGTACTGGGTTGGCTGTGGGCACTGAGCACCACCCTGGCATGGGCGCAGGCCCCCGTGCCGATGCTGTGGAAGGTGAGTGACGCTGACAACAGCATCTACCTGCTGGGTTCTTTTCACATGCTCAAGCCCAGCGACTACCCGCTGGCCCCCAGCGTGGGCGCCGCGCTGGCCGATGTACAGCAGGTTTATTTTGAAGTGGCGCCGCGCGAGATGGCTGACCCCGCCTTGCCCGCCCGGATGATGCAGGCCGCCACGCGCACCGATGACAAGACCCTGCAGCAAGCCGTGTCGCCAGCCACCTGGCGGGCGCTGCAGCGCTACGCGGCCAAGAACCAGATGGACGTGGCCAGCCTGCAAGGCCTCAAACCCTGGTTTGTGGCCATGCTGCTGGCACTGACGGAAAGCCAGAAGCTGGGCCTGAACCCCGCGCTGGGGCTGGACCAGCACCTGATGGAGCGCGCCGCCCAAACCGGCAAACCCACGCAGGGCCTGGAAACGGCCGAGGCCCAGATTGCCATGCTCGACAGCCTGGACGGCACGCTGCAAGACGCCTATCTGCAAGACACGCTGCGCGAGATTGGCGATTTCAAGGCGCTGTTTGAAGCGCTGCACACCGCCTGGCGCCAGGGCGACGCCAGCGCACTGGAGCGCGCGGCACTGGCCGAGATGCGTGACCAGTACCCCGTGCTCTACCAGCGTGTGAATGTGGACCGCAACAAGGTCTGGCTGCCGCAGCTCGAAGCCCTGCTCAAAGACAAGGTCCGTGACAACGTGCTGGTGGTGGTGGGCGCGCTGCATCTGGTGGGCAGCGACGGTGTGGTGCACCTGCTGGCCGGCAAGGGCTACCGGGTGGAGCGCCTGCCTTAGCCCGACTTAGGGCTGACTGTCTAACTAAAGCAACAGAAGCCTAGGGTAAACCCTTGATCGATGTATAGGGTTTACCCTATACTGCAGTGCAACATCAGTTGTTTTTACTTTCTAGGAGCCCACCATGGCCAGCACCACTCTGAACAGCCTCTCCCTGCCTTCCAGCGCCCAGCCTACCGTGGGTGCGTCCCTGCAAGCCCTGCTGGCAGCCGGTCAGGCCCTGGCAGTTGCCGTGTGGCAAGCGGCCCTGGGTGCCAAGCCCGCTGCAGCCAAGACCGCATACCAGGAAGCGGAAGAGCTGCGCACCTACGCTGCGCAAATCCAGAGCGCGGACCCTGAATTTGCGAACGACCTGTTCGCCGCCGCCGACCGCCACGAAGGCCTGTAAGCAAGCCTTCGCGCAGGCCGACCGCCTGCTCCCCTTACATCGTGGGGTAATCGGTGTAGCCCTTGGCACCGGGCGAATAGTAGGTGCTGCTGTCTGGCGCATTGAGCGCCGCCCCGGCCTTGATGCGCTCTGGCAGGTCGGGGTTGGCGATGTAGGTATTGCCAAACGCGACCGCATCCAGCTTCCCTTCCTGAATGGCCAGCGCCGCTTCTTCTGCGCTGTAGCCCATATTGCCCATCAGCACGCCCTTGTATTTTTCGCGGGCCACCGTCATCACGTCGCCGGTTTGCACGCCAAAGAAGTCAGCCCGCATCAGGTGCAGGTAGGCCAGTTTGAAGTCGTTGAGCCTCTCGGCCAGGTAGGCAGTCAGGCCCACGGGGTCGCTGTCCTTCATGCTGTTGTAGCTGTTCAGTGGCGACAGGCGGAGGCCCACACGCTCCGAGCCAATCGCCGCACTCACGGCCGTCAACACCTCGAACAAAAAGCGCGCCCGGTTTTCCACAGAGCCGCCATACCCATCGGTGCGCTGGTTGCAGCCATCGCGCAGGAACTGGTCAATCAGGTAGCCATTGGCGCCGTGCACTTCCACCCCGTCAAAACCGGCTGCGACGGCGTTCTTCGCGCCCTGCGCAAAGGCCGCCACGATGGTGGCAATCTCGTCGGTGCCAAGCGCGTGGGGCACGGCGTGGGGCACCTTGCCAGCGGGCGTGTGGATCTCGCCCTCAATGGCGGTGGCGCTGCTGGAGACGGTGCGTTGGCCGCCGTTGATGCCGGGGTGCGCGGCGCGGCCCGCGTGCCAGATCTGCATGAAGATACGCCCGCCCTTGGCGTGCACGGCGGCGGTGGTCTTCTTCCAGCCTTCAATCTGTTCTGCGGAGTAGATGCCGGGCTCGGCCACAAAGGCCGACGTGCCCTCCACCACCATGGTGCATTCGGTAATCAAGAGGCCGCCGCTGGCACGCTGTGCGTAGTACTCGGCCATCAGGTCGTTGGGCTGGTGCTCGGTGCCCGCGCGGGTGCGCGTCAGCGGAGCCAGCACAAAACGGTTGGGAAGGGTCAGCGCGCCAACTTGCAGGGGATTAAAAAGCATGGAAATTAAGTCCAGAGAGTGAGACAACAAGGGCCGAGAAGGTACCACCCGCCGAATACACCGAGGGCGGTGGGGTTACTGGAAAGTGGGGTAGTTCAGGGTACAAAGCCCAGTGCGGCCACGGGCGGCAGGTCCTGGCTCACGGTGTGCCAGTGTTCGCCCGCATCGGCGCTGACCCACAGGCCGCCGGTGGTGGACGCCATGGCCAGGGTCTGGCGGTCGGCGGCCAGTTCCAGGCAATGCCGGTACACCAGATGGTACGCATGCGCTTGCGGCAGGCCGGCGCCAAACGTCCGGAAGGTCTTGCCGCCGTCGTCGGTGCGGTTCACCACCATCCGGCCTTCCACCGGGTAGCGGTGCGTGTCCGCCTGCGCCGGCACCAGCCAGGCGCGCAGCGGGTCTTGCGGGTCGCAGGCCACGGCAAAACCAAAACCCGACGGTGCCGGCGCCGTGATGCGCTCCCACTGCTGCCCGCCGTTGGCGCTGCGGTAGATGCCGCAGTGGTGCTGCGCCCACAACACATCGGGCTGGGCAGTGCACTGCACCACGCGGTGCGGGTCCTGGGTGTTCTGGTCGTCGGCGCTGTCCGTGGGCAGGTAGTCGGCCGTCATGCCGGCTGCTGTGAGGGCCCAGCTTGCCCCGCCGTCCCGCGTTTGCCACACACCGCCGCACGAGATGGCCACCGTGATGTGCTGCGGATCGCGCGGGTCCACCAGCACCGAGTGCATGCCCGGAAAGTCATTGCCACCACCAAACCAGCCCGGGCGGCGCGGGTCCTTCCACAGCGCGGTGCAAAGTTCCCAACTGGCGCCCCAGTCCTCCGACTTGAACAGCCCCGCCGGCATGCAGCCGGCCCACAGTGTGCCTGGCTGGTCGGCGCTGCCCGGGGTGAGCGCCCAGACCAGGTCCACATTCCAGGGCGTGGGGTCGTCGGCCAGCGGGCCGCTGGAGGGCTTGGGCGGGAAGGCGGGCGCCGCGATCTCGGTCCAGCTGGCGCCCTGGTCGGTGCTCTTGCGCAGCTTCACGCCAAAGTGGCCCATGCGCAGCGCGGCCCACCAGTGGCCGGTACGTGGGTCGGCCAGCACCTGGGTGACCGGGTCACCCGCAAAGTGGTGGCCCACCACCGCCCATTGCGCGCCCTGGCCGCATACCACAAACAGGCCTTTACGGCTGGCTACCAACAGTGTTTGCATAGCTTATGTCTCCGATGAACTGCTTTTACGGCCTGGCCGCCCCAAGGTGAAACGCGGTTCCTCTCCGGGGGGAGCGCAGTGCACAAAGTAGCAAGCGTGGGGCCATGCCCTAGCCGCCGGTCAGGGCCTGAATCACCAGCACGCTGTCGCCGCTGGCCAACGGCTGGCTGAGGGTTTGCCGGTCCATCACCATGGTCTTGTTGATGAACACCGCCACATGTTTACGGATATGGCCTTGGTCGTCCAACACATAGTGACGCAGGCCGGGTGCGGCAGCCAGCGCGGCATCCAATACGGCGCGCAGGCTGCCGGGCGCCACACGTTGCGGCGCGCATTCCACGTGGCGACGCAAGCTGGCTGCAAACTCCACCTTCACCATGGCTTCCCTTTGTTCAAGGGCTGCAGTATTGCCATCGCAGAGCCAGTTGGCAAGACCTGGTCGCTTCACTGCCTGGGCAGCATCAGGCTTGCACTGTGATGCGTTTTTGCTGCACGTATTCCTTGTACTGTGTCAGCGGAATCGCTGTCAGGCCCGCGTTGCCGTTTTCGTCGGTCCAGCTCAGTGTGGCGCTGTCTGCCGCCAGCTCTACCTGTATGGGCCCCAGTGGAATCTGCAGAGGGGCGCCATCGCCTGGGCGGTAGGTCACGTGGTCCGTTACGGTGGCGTGTTGGGTCATGGGGGCTCCTAGGGTGAAAGACCCATTACGCGCCCGCCGCGCCGCGCGGTATGTCGGACAAAGCCGCGACCTGCTGTTTCCCCGGGGCGCTGCAGGCCGCAGAGGTATTGGGTTTTATGTATAAAAAATGCCTCTGGAGCTTATGGATATTGCGCGAGTAGCTATAAATACAGGAGCAAATTGTGGCCCATGTACCATGCTGCTCCTATGCAAACCTCCCACTTTTACCCAATAGGCAGCCCCGGTCAGGCATGGGGCCCCGCAGAGCGCGCCCAGTGGCGCGCACGCCAGGTGCGCCAGCGCAGTTATGCCGACGATGTGCTGCGGGCGGTCGCGGATCTGCGCGACCGTTTTGACGTGGACACCTATGGCGAGGTGGTCTACGGGGACGAGCGTTTTGCGCTCATGGCCATCCGCAGCCGCCACTGGAATGCCGCGCTGCCCAGCGTGCTGGTGACCGGTGGCGTGCATGGCTACGAGACTAGCGGTGTGCACGGTGCGCTGCGTTTTGTGGACGCGCACGCCGCCACCTACGCAGACCGGGTGAACCTGCTGGTGGCACCGTGTGTGAGCCCCTGGGCCTACGAGCGCATTCAGCGCTGGAACCATGACGCGCTGGACCCCAACCGCAACTTCCGCGCGGACAGCCCCGCGCAAGAGAGCGCGGCACTCTTGCGCCTGGTGACACCGCTGTACGGCCAGTTTGCCGCCCACATCGACCTGCACGAAACCACCGACACCGACGAGACTGAATACCGCCCCGCCGTGGCCGCCCGTGACGGCAAACCGTTCGAGCCCGGTACCATCCCGGACGGCTTTTATCTGGTGGACGACAGCGCCAACCCCCAGCCCGCGTTCCAGCAGGCCATCATCGACGCGGTACAGCGCGTCACCCATATCGCCCCGGCAGACGCGCAGGACGGCATCATCGGCTCACCGCTGGTGGCGCATGGTGTGATCCACTACGCCATGGCAGAGCTGGGTCTGTGCGCCAGCATCAGCGGTGCGCGCTACACCAGTACCACCGAGGTCTACCCTGACAGCCCCCGCGCCACGCCCGAGCAGTGCGTTGCCGCGCAGGTGGCCGCCGTGTGTGCGGCGGTGGAGTTTGTGGGCTATAAAACGGCATGAGCGATACCCCCAACGAAGCCCGCACCCCGTTTGAATGGATAGGTGGTGAACCCGTGGTCCGCAGCCTGGGGGACCGTTTTTACGACCTGATGGATCTGGAGCCCGGCTACACCGAATTGCGGGCCGCGCATGGCAGCTCGCTGGACAAGGCACGAGACCACCTGTTCTGGTTTTTGTGTGGCTGGCTCGGCGGTCCGGATTATTTTGTGGAGCGTTTTGGCCACCCGCGGCTGCGGGCGCGGCACATGCCTTTCAAGATCGGCATTCTGGAGCGCGACCAATGGCTGGCCTGCATGGACCAGGCCATGGGCGACACCGGTGTTCCTGTCGAACTGCGCGAGCGGCTCAAGACCTCGTTTTTTCAGACGGCAGACTGGATGCGCAATGTGGGGGCGTGAGCCGCACAGCAATACTTGAGCGCCATGGAAAACCTTGATGTGATGGTCTTGCGGGCCCTGTGCGGCTGGCGCCAAGCCGGGCGGCGCGCGCTGCTGGCCACGGTGGTGCGCACCTGGGGCTCGTCGCCGCGGCCCGTGGGGTCCATCATGGCGCTGAGCGAGGATGGCGCGGTGCTTGGTTCGGTGTCGGGCGGGTGTATTGAGGACGATTTGATTTTTCGTTTCACGCGGGCCTACGCGTCCGATGGGGCGGCGCCCAGCGATGGTGTGCAGCAGATTCCCAGCGGCCCGCCGCAGCGCGTGAAGTATGGCGTCACCGCCGACGAGGCACACCGCTTTGGCCTGCCCTGTGGTGGCACGCTGGAGCTGCTGCTGGAGTTCGACCCTGACGCCACCTGCCTGGCAGAGCTGGTGGTGCGCCTGGAGCAAGGTCAGCTGGTGCGGCGCACGGTGCGACTGGCCGATGGCGTGGTGGGCTTGCAACCTGCCAGCACCCCGGCGGCACTGGCTGTCTCGGATGCGGAACTGGCCAACACCTTTGGGCCGGAATACCGCCTGCTCATCATCGGTGCCGGGCAGCTCAGCGAGTATGTGGCGACCATGGCGCAGTTCAGCGGTTTTGCCGTGACGGTGTGTGACCCGCGCGAGGAGTACCGCGGTGCCTGGGCCGTGCCCGGCGTGACGGTGAGCAGCGGCATGCCTGATGAGGTGGTGACTGCTTTCAAGCCCGACAGCCGCAGCTGTGTGATTGCGCTCACCCACGACCCCAAGCTGGACGATCTGGCGCTGTTGGAGGCGCTGCAGTCGGACGCCTTCTACATCGGTGCCATTGGCTCGCGCCGCAACCACGCGGCCCGCCGCCAACGCATGTTGGAACACCTGGCACAGACGCCCCAAACGCTGGCGCGTCTGCGCGGCCCCATTGGCATTTACATCGGCAGCAAGACACCGCCCGAGATTGCGGTGAGCGTGATGGCGGAAATACTGGCCGTCAAAAACGGGGTGACCTTGCCGCGCGACATGGCGGTGTCCCATGCCAAGGACGAATTGGCCATCGCCCACAACGACCCCGGCACTCGGGTCTGCGGCGTGCCGCAACCCTGACAGATCAGGCCAGCGTGCGGCCCAGGGCCGTAGCCGCCTCCAGCAGTTGGGGCACATGTTGCAAGGCTTGCTGCAGCGGCATGCGGGCGGCTGGCGCCTGCAGCGCCACGGCCGTGCGCACCGCGCGGCTGCCAGCTTGCAGCACGGGTACGGCCACACACACCAGACCGTCCACAAACTCTTCCGCATCCACGGCATAGCCTTGGCGCACGATCTGTGCGAGCTCGTCTTCCAGCGCCTGGCGCTGGGTCAGGGTGGTGGCGGTGTAGCGGGGCAGGGGCAGGCTGTCCAGCAGGGCCGCACGCGCCTGTTCGGTCATATACGCCAGAAACAGCTTGCCACTGGCCGAACAGTGGATGGGGACACGCGTGCCGGCCTTGAGTTCCATGCGCAGCGGAAAGGCCGACTCCACCCGGTCCAGGTACATCACGTCGGTGCCGCTCAGGGCCGTGAGGTTGCAGCTCTCGCCCACCACACTCACCAGCTGGCGCAGCACCGCGTGGCGCACGCCGCGGCGCGTGTCGGCACTCAGCACGTTCTCGGCCAGGCGTACCAGCCGGGCGGCGGGCGCATAGAGGCGGCCGCCGGGCTCGCGCGTGACCAGGCCCCCGGCCTCCAGCTGCGCCAGCATGCGGTGCACGCTGGGCTTGGGCCAACCGCTGCTGCGCACGGCGTCGGCCAGACTGAAGGGCTGGCCCGTGGCGCAGACCAGGTCCAGCAACTCAAACATGCGCAGGGCGGGCGTGGGTTTGTCCATGGCTTGGGTGATGGTTCCGGAATTCGAGACAAATAACTATAAATATCTGAGACAAAAAACTGCGCTGATTATGCTCATGGCATTGTTGATACACCAGTCCCCGCATGCCACTTCCCTTCCAAAACACGGTTCTCACTGGCGCTTGCGGCGGCCTGGGCCAGGCGCTGGCGCGCCAGTTGCTGGCCCAGGGCTCGGTGGTGGCGCTGGTGGGGTTGAACCATCCTGCGCTGGAGGCGCTGGCCGCCACCGCCCCCTACCGCTGTGCCATTTACACGCCCGATGTGGCCGACCCGCAGGCCATGCAGGCCTGTGCACAGGACTGGGTCGGCCGCTTTGGCGTGCCCGACTTGTTGATTGCCAATGCCGGCGTAGCTGGGGGTTTTGACACCGCCCAGGCCGACGACCTGGCGGTGATGCGCCGCATGTTGGAGATCAATGTGCTGGGCGTGGCCACCACGTTTCAGCCGTTTCTGGACGCCATGCGTGCCCAGGGCCGCGGCAGCCTGGTGGGCGTGGCCAGCCTGGCTGGTTGGCGCGGCATGCCGGGCAACGGCGCCTACTGCGCGAGCAAGGGCGCACTGATTCGCTACCTGGAGAGCCTGCGTGCCGAGTTGCGAGGCAGCGGCCTGCGCGTGCACACCGTGAGCCCGGGCTACCTGCGCACGCCGCTGACCGCGGGCAACCAGTTTGTGATGCCCGGCCTCATGGAGGCCGATGACGCGGCGCGTGCGCTGCTGGCCGCCGTGGCCCGTGGGCGCGAGCAGATTGTGCTGCCGCGCCACATGGGCTGGTTGTCGCGGGCGCTGAGCCTGCTGCCCACCGCCTGGCACGACCGCATCCTGCTGGGCCAGCCGCGCAAGCCACGCGTGGGCGAAGCGGGCGCCACGGCCATTCCGGGCCTGCCACCGCGCCCCTGATTCTTTTTACGACAAGCACCCGAGAGAGACTTTGATGACCGAGACTTTGAAGCGTGCCGCGACACGCGACTGCATTGCCCTGATTGGCGCTGGCCCCAGTGGCCTGGCCGCCGCCCGCAACCTGCAAAAGCAGGGCCTGCCCTTCCAGGGCTTTGAGGCCCACACCGATGTGGGTGGCCTGTGGAACATCGACAACCCGCGCAGCACGGTTTACGAGTCGGCCCACCTGATCTCCAGCAAGACCACCACCGAGTTCAGCGAATTCCCCATGCGCCCCGAAGTGGCCGACTACCCCAGCCACAAGGAGATGCGCCAGTACTTCTTCGATTTCGCCGACCACTTTGGCCTGCGCGCACACTTTCATTTTGGTGCCAAGGTGTTGTCGGTCAAGCCCTTGGGCGATCACGTGGCGCCGCTATGGCGTGTGGAATGGCAGGATGCCGGTGGTGGTGTGCACAGCGCAGAATTCAAGGGTGTGGTGATTGCCAATGGCACCTTGGCAGAGCCCAACATGCCCGCGTTTGACGGGCACTTTGACGGCGAACTGCTGCACACCGCGGCCTACAAGAGCGCGGAGATGTTCCGCGGCAAACGCGTGCTGGTGGTGGGGGCGGGCAACTCGGGCTGCGACATTGCGGTGGACGCGGTGCATGCGGCACGGAGCGTGGACATCTCGGTGCGCCGTGGCTACTACTTTGTGCCCAAGTACGTGTTTGGCAAACCGGCCGATACCTTGGGTGGCAAAGTCAAGTTGCCAGCCTGGCTCAAGCAAAAGGTGGACAGCACGGTGCTGGGCTGGTTCACCGGCGACCCCAGCCGTTTTGGCTTTCCCAAGCCCGACTACAAGATGTACGAGTCGCACCCGGTGGTGAACTCGCTGGTGCTGCACCACCTGGGCCATGGCGACTTGCATGTGAAGGGCGACATTGCGCGTCTGGACGGACACACCGTGCACTTCAAGGACGGCAGTGCCAAGGACTACGACCTGATTCTGTGCGCGACGGGTTACCGCCTGCACTACCCTTTTATGGATGTGAAGCTGTTGAACTGGCAGGGCATGTCGCCCCAGCTCTACCTCAACATCTTCTCGCCCCAATACGACAACCTGGCCGTGATGGGCATGATCGAAGCCAGTGGTATTGGCTGGCAGGGCCGGTACGAGCAGGGCGAGCTGGTGGCGCGCTACTTCAAGGCGCGTGATGCCGGCAGCGCAGCCGCTGCCGCGCTGTGCCGCGCCAAGGCCGGCCCACCACCCGACCTGAGTGGCGGCTACCGCTACCTCAAGCTCGAACGCATGGCCTATTACGTGCACAAGGACACCTACCGCGCTGCGGTGCGTGCCGCCAGCGCTGCACTGGTCTGAGCCTCACTCACCACAACCAGGAAACGCGCCATGCTGCCTGTCGACGAAATACGCCTGAATTTCAACCCCGCCTCGCTGGTGGTTCTCAACATCGTGCTGGGCTTTCTGATGTTCGGCATTGCGCTGGACACACGCGTGGCCGACTTCAAACGTGTGCTGCGCATGCCCGTGGCCATGGCCGCGGGCATTGCGGCGCAGTTTGTGGTGTTGCCTGCGGTGACCTATGCGCTCACGCTGGCGCTGAACCCTGGCCCCAGCATTGCACTGGGCATGATTCTGGTGGCCTGCTGCCCGCCCGGCAATGTAAGCAACATCCTCACGCACCGGGCGCAAGGCAATGTCGCGCTGTCGGTGTCCATGACGGCGATTTCCAACGCGCTGGCGATTGTGCTGATGCCCCTGAACTTTGCGTTCTGGGCTGGCATGCACCCCACGGCCTCAACCCTGTTTCGCAGCATCGCGCTGGACCCGCTGGAAATGGCGGGCCACATCGTGGTCATCATCGGTGTGCCCTTTGTGCTGGGCATCGCCTGCGCCGAGAAGCTGCCACGCTTGACCGAGAAGGTGCGCAAGCCAGCCCGCATCCTGAGTTTTCTGTGCCTCATTGGGTTCATCGTTGGTGCGGTAGCCGGCAACTGGCGCTACTTTCTGGACTACGTGGGCCTGGTGCTGCTGGCCGTGGCCATCCACGATGCGTTGGCCTTCGGCACGGGCTATCTGTGCGCGCGTGCCACGGGCCTCTCGGACTACGACCGCCGTGCCGTGTCGATTGAGGTGGGCATCCGCAACGCGGGCCTGGGCTTGGTGCTGATCTTCAGCTTCTTTGGTGGCCTGGGCGGCATGGCCGTGGTGGCCGGGGTGTGGGGCTTTTGGGACATCATCGCCGGCCTGGCTTTGGCCAGCTGGTGGGGCCGAAAACCACCCGTCAAACCGGCTGGGAGCGAAGCATGAGCGTGGCGGAAACAGGCGCCGCGCGCCGCGTTTTCATCACCGGGGCCGATGGCTTTCTGGGTCGCAGCCTGGTGGCTGCCATGTTGCACAGCGGGCAGTTTGAAGCCATTGTGGCGGCCGATGTGCGCACCGTACCCCCAGAGCGTCGCCTGCCGGGCGTGACCTACCTGGAGCAGGATGTACGCGACGCTGCACTGGGTGCCTTGCTGGGCACCCATGCCATCGACACCGTGGTGCACTTGGCCTCCATCGTCACGCCGGGCAAGCAGTCCAACCGTGAGTTTGAGTATTCGGTGGATGTGCTGGGCACGCGCAATGTGCTGGATGCCTGTGTGGCCCAGGGCGTGCAGCACCTGGTGGTGAGCTCCAGTGGCGCGGCGTATGGCTACCACGCGGACAACCCGGCCTGGCTCGTAGAGCGTGACGCGCTGCGCGGCAACGAGGCCTTTGCCTACGCCCACCACAAACGACTGGTGGAGGAGATGCTGGCGCAATACCGCTCGCATGCGCCGCAGCTGCTGCAAACCGTGTTCCGCATCGGCACCATTTTGGGTGAGGCGGTGGACAACCAGATCACCGCACTGTTCGAGAAGCCGCGCCTGTTGGCCATACGCGGCAGCGACAGCCCCTTTGTGTTCATCTGGGATACGGATGTCACCGGCGCCATGCTGCATGCGCTGCAGCGCCGCCACGCAGGGTGTTTCAACCTGGCGGGGGATGGGGCCTTGCCCTTGCAGGCCATTGCCAAACGCCTGGGCAAACCGCTGCTGACCTTGCCGGCCTGGCTGCTCAAGAGCGCACTGGCCGTGGGTCAGGCGCTGGGTGTGAGTCGTTATGGTCCCGAGCAGCTCGACTTCTTGCGTTACCGCCCGGTGCTGCTGAACACCGCGCTCAAGACCGAACTGGGCTATGTGCCCGGCAAAACCAGCAGCCAGGCGCTGGACGCCTTTATTGCCGCCCGCGCTGCCCAAGGCCGTCCGGTGACAGGCACGCGGGCCGCTGCATGAGCGGCGCACAGGTGTTGCGCCCCTGGAGCCGGGGCGACAGCCTGCGTGCACTGGCCGTGGTGGTGCTGTGGGGGCTCAACTTTGTGGTCATGAAGGTGGGCTTGCAGGGCCTGAGCCCCATGCTGCTGGGTGCCTTGCGTTTTGCTGCAGCATCGTTGCCGTTTTTGTGGTGGATAGGACGCCCGCCGCTGCCCTGGCGTTATGTGCTGGCCTATGGGCTGGCGCAGGGGCTGGGACAGTTCGGCTTTCTGTTCTGGGGCTTGCAACTGGGCATGACGGCGGGCATGGCCTCGGTGGTGATGCAGATGCAGGCCTTTTTTACGCTGCTGCTGGCGGCGCCCATCCTCGGTGAGCGCGCACGCGGCTGGCAGTGGGCTGGTTTGGTGCTGGCATTGGGCGGCCTGCTGGCCATTGCCTCGGCACATGGCGAAGGCCCGGGCCAGATGACGCTGGTGGGCCTGGTGCTCACGGCCAGCGCGGCATTGATGTGGGCGGTGTCCAACATCGTGGTGCGGCTGGCGGCCCGCCATGGCAGTTACGAGCCCTTTCCCTTCATTGTGTGGACCAGTGTGGTGCCCATCCTGCCGTTTACTGGCCTGGCGCTGTGGACCGAGGGTTGGGACGCGGTGGTGTCGCAGCTGGCCGGGCTGCGCTGGCCGGCGGTGGCTTCGGTGCTGTATTTGGCGTGGCTGGCCACCCTGCTGGCCTACACGCTGTGGACGCGGCTGTTGCAGCGCCACACGGCGGGCAAGGTCACCCCGTTTTCGCTGCTGGTGCCGGTGGTGGGGCTGGCCGCTGCGGCGCTGGCGTTTGGGGAAGTGCCCAAGCTGCTGCAGTGGCTGGGTACGGGGGCGGTGTTGCTGGGGCTGCTGGTGAACCAGGCAGGGCAGTGGTGGGCGGCGCGCAAGCCACCTGGCTCGCACTGACTAGGCGCGATTCAGGGGCTGCAACAGCACCACCAGTGCGCCTGCGCCGCCTTGCGCGGGCTGGGCTTGGACAAAGGCGACGACCTCACTCTTCTGTACCAGCCATTTGTGCACTTTCTCTTTCAGCACGGGTGCCTTGCCGGGTGAGCCCAGGCCTTTGCCGTGCACCACGCGCACGCAGCGTATGCCCTGTTTGTGTGATTCGCGGATAAAGGCACCCAGCGCTTCGCGCGCCTCGTCGCTGCGGTAGCCGTGCAGGTCAATCTGTTTCTGGATGCTCCACTTGCCCTTGCGCAGCTTCTGCGTCACATCGGTACCCACGCCGGGGCGGCGAAAGCTCAGGTGCTCGTCGGTGTCCAGCAGGGTGGTCACGTCCACTTCGTCGCTCAGCGCTTCTTGCAGTGCGGCGGCGTCATCCAGCATCTGCTGCTTGGGGATGGGTTTGGGCGGTTCCGGCGCCAGCTTGGCGCGCTGCGGTGGCTCCAGTGGTTTGACTTTGCCGATGGCCGCCTGGAACAGGTTGCTGGCAGCCGCCTTGCGCTTGGCCTCTGCCGCCTTCTGTGCGGCCAGCGCCGCTTCGCGTGCGGCCTGGGCTTCGATTTCTTTTTTGACCAGCTTCAGGTCGGAAAGGGCGTTGATCTTCATGGCGGCCCTTTAGAGTAAACCGGCCTCGGCCATGGACAGTGCCTGGCCGGGGCCTACGATGATGTGGTCCAGCACCCGCACATCCACCAGTGCGAGCGCGGCTTTGAGTGTTTGGGTCAGTGCCTCGTCGGCACGGCTGGGCTGCACGCTGCCGCTGGGGTGGTTGTGCGCCAGCACCACGGCAGCCGCGCTGTGGTGCAGCGCGCGGATGACGACCTCGCGCGGGTACACACTGGTTTGCGTGAGCGTGCCGCGAAACAGCTCCTCCATGGCCAGCAGCTTGTTCTGGCTGTCCAGGAAAAGTACCGCAAACACCTCGTGCCCTTTGGCGGCCAGGTGCAGCTGCAGGTAGTGCTTTACGGCCTGTGGGTCGGCAAATACCTCGCGCTCCTGCAGGCGCTGCGCCATGGCGCGGCGGGCCAGCTCCAGCACCGCCACAATCTCGGCCCGCTTGGCAGGCCCCAAGCCTTTGACGCGCTTGAGGTCGTCGGCGGTGGCGTGCAGCAAGCCGGCTATGCCTCCAAACCCGCCTCGGCGCCCGTCGGTATTGCGCGAGACGCTATCATTTTTGAGTCGCAGCAGCTCCTCCGCCATCTGCAACACCCCTTTGCCCGCCATGCCGGTGCGCAACAGGATGGCCAGCAGCTCCGCATCGCTGAGCGCGCCGGGGCCACGGGCCAGCAGCTTTTCGCGCGGGCGGGCTTCCAGGGGCAGGTCTTTGAGGGGCATGGCGGGGAGGTGAAGCGGGTGCCGGAAGGCTGGTCGGGGCAAGCTTTCTACAATAGAGGCCAGTTTATCGGGACTTTTATGACCACCACGCTCCCCCGAGTCCAAGCGGGCTCTTTCCTCACCTTGCACTACCGCCTGGGCGGCCCGGCTGGGGACATCATCAACACCTTCACCGGCAAGCCGGCCACGCTCAGTCTGGGTACGGGCGAGCTGTCCCCCGCGGTGGAAGCCTGCTTGATGGACATGGAAGAGGGCGCCCGTGCCACGTTTGAGTTGCCGGCTGGTGCTGCCTTTGGCGAGCGCAATCCCGACATGCAGCAGTGGCTGGCGCGCAAGGTGCTGACCCAGATGGGTGACCCGCTGGAGACCTACAGCGTGGGTGACGTGGTGCAGTTCCCCACACCCGATGGCCAAGGCCAGTTTGCGGGCGTGGTGCTGCAGTTGCGTGGCGAGGGTGAGGAGCGCGCCGTGTTGTTTGACTTCAACCACCCGCTGGCCGGCCAGCCCGTCACGTTTGAAGTGCAGTTGATTGGCGTGTTATGAGCGCACCGGTGTTGCCCCAGGAAATTTTGTTGGCCGAGCCACGCGGCTTCTGCGCCGGTGTGGACCGGGCCATCGAGATTGTGGAAAAGGCCCTCGCCAAGTTCGGCCGGCCGATTTACGTGCGCCACGAGATCGTGCACAACACCTATGTGGTCAACGACCTCAAAGAGCGCGGCGCCATCTTCATTGAAGAGCTGGACGATGTGCCCCCGGGCGCGACGCTGGTGTTTTCGGCCCACGGCGTGAGCCAGGCCATCCAGCGCGAGGCCCAGCAGAGGGGCTTCCAGATTTTCGACGCCACCTGCCCGCTGGTGACCAAGGTGCACGTGGAAGTGGCCAAGCTGCACAAAGAAGGCTTTGAATTCATCATGATCGGCCACAAGGGCCACCCCGAGGTGGAGGGCACCATGGGGCAGTTGGAGAGCGGCATTCACCTGGTGGAAGACGTGGCCGATGTGGCCCGCATCCAGCCCGGCCAGACCGACAAGCTGGCCGTGGTGACCCAAACCACCCTCAGCGTGGACGATGCGGCGGACATTACGGCCGCGGTGGTCGCGCGCTTTCCGCTGATCAAGAAACCCAAGATGCAAGACATTTGCTACGCCACCCAGAACCGCCAGGACGCGGTCAAGGTGATGAGCCCGCAGGTGGACATCGTGATCGTGGTGGGCAGCCCCACCAGCTCCAACAGCAACCGCCTGCGCGAAGTGGCCAAAAAGCTGGGCACCGAGAGCTACATGGTGGACAACGCCGACGAGCTCAAGCCCGAGTGGTTTGAAGGCCGCTCCCGCGTGGGTCTGACCGCCGGTGCCAGTGCGCCTGAGGTGCTGGTGAAGGCCGTGATCGACCGCATCAAGGCGCTGGGCGCCGTGTCGGTGCGCAAGATGGACGGCATCGAGGAAACCGTGAAGTTTCCGCTGCCCAAGGGACTGAAGCTGGATGCCTGAGGCCGTTGCAAAGCGCTATGTTTTTGGTAGCTGCTTGCGCAATAAAATAGAGGGCTAGAGCCCGATTTGATACTGATTTGACTTAGAAGTACGAGAACACCATGTTAGACATCACCCTGCTGCGCAAAGACCTGGATTCGGTGGTCGCCCGTTTGCAAACCCGCAAAAACCCGCAAGCCTTCCTGAACGTGGATGCCTTCAAGGCGCTGGAATCCGAGCGCAAGACCATCCAGATGCGTACCGAGGAAATGCAGGCCAAGCGCAACACGGTCAGCAAACAGATCGGCATGCTCAAAGGCAAGGGCCAGCACGCCGAGGCCGACGCTGCCATGGCTGAAGTGGGTAGCTTGAAGGCCGAACTGGACGCCTCTGCCACCCGCCTGGATGCCATCCAGGCCGAGATGCAAACCATGCTGGAGGCGGTGCCCAACCTGCCGCACGAGAGCGTGCCCGTGGGTGAAGACGAACACGGCAATGTGGTGGTGCGCAGCTGGAGTCCTGACGGTAAGGGACCCAAGACCTATGACTTTGAAGTCAAGGACCATGTGGACTTGGGCTCCCCTCTGGGCCTGGATTTTGAGATGGGCGTCAAGCTCACTGGCTCGCGCTTTACCGTGATGAAGGGCCCCATCGCCCGCCTGCACCGCGCACTCGCCCAGTTCATGCTGGACGTGCAGACCGAAGAACACGGCTATACCGAGTGCTACACGCCCTACATCGTCAACGGCGACAGCCTGCGCGGCACCGGCCAGTTGCCCAAGTTTGAGGAAGACCTGTTCGCCGCGAAAAAGGGTGGCCAGGACGGTGGTGACGACAACACCGCGCTGTACCTGATTCCCACCAGCGAAGTGCCGCTGACCAACTTTGTGCGTGACGTGGTGTCGGCCGAGTCCGACCTGCCCATCAAGCTGACCGCGCACACCCCCTGCTTCCGGTCCGAGGCCGGCAGCGCCGGGCGCGATACGCGTGGCCTGATCCGCCAGCACCAGTTCGACAAGGTGGAGATGGTGCAGATCGTGCACCCCGAGAAGAGCTACGAAGCGCTGGAGGCGATGACCGGCCACGCCGAAGCCATTTTGCAAAAGCTGGGGCTGCCCTACCGCGTGATGAGTCTGTGCACCGGCGACATGGGCTTTGGCGCGACCAAGACCTACGACCTGGAAGTCTGGCTGCCCGCGCAGAACACCTACCGCGAAATCAGCTCGGTCTCCAACTGCGAAGCCTTCCAGGCGCGCCGCCTGCAGGCCCGCTTCAAAAATGCCCAGGGCAAGAACGAACTGGTCCACACCCTGAACGGCTCCGGCCTGGCCGTGGGCCGCGCGCTGGTGGCGGTGCTGGAGAACCACCAGAACGCCGACGGCAGCATTACCGTGCCGGAAGTGCTGCGGCCCTACCTGGGCGGAAAAGCGGTGCTGAAGGCCTGATAGAATCTCGGATTCGTTTCGACCGACACGAATCAGGAGAAGTGGCAGAGTGGTCGAATGTACCTGACTCGAAATCAGGCGTGTCGCAAGGCACCGAGGGTTCGAATCCCTCCTTCTCCTCCACATACAAAAGCCTGCATCGCACAACGATGCAGGCTTTTTTGTTGGGGCGCCGCGCCCCGGTGGGTGCTGTCATGTGGCTGCAATCTGTTTGTCGCATAGTGGCAGGCTGTCTCCAGTGTTTAAGGTGTTTTTCATGGTGAAGATTCACACAATGTCCCGTCGCGCAGCGGCTGCGGCCCTACTGACAAGCATTTTTTGGGGCCCGGCAGCGTGGGCGCAAAACGGCAGCACCGGCTTCCCCGACAAGCCGGTCCGGATCGTGGTGCCTTTTGCACCCGGCGCCGGTACCGACGCCATGGGCCGCCTGATGGCGCAAAAGCTGGGTGAGGTGATGGGTGGAAGCTTTGTGGTGGAGAACCGCACCGGCGCCTCCGGTGCCATTGGCACGCAGTACGTGGCGCAACAAGCGGCCGATGGCTACACCCTGTTGCTGGTGGCATCGCCCTTCACCACGGTCGCGGCGTCCTTGCCCAACGCGGGCTACGACCCGATCAAGAGTTTTACGCCCGTGGGCATGATTGCCAGCGGTCCCCTGGTCTGGGCCACCAACCACCAGACCGGCATCAGCACCATGCAGGAGCTGGTGGCCTATGCCAAGCAAAAACCAGGTGTGCTGAACTACGGCTCGGCCGGTGCGGGGGGGGTGAACCACCTGGTGCTGGAGCTGCTCAAGGCCAAGACCGGCACCTTCATCACCCACATTCCCTACCGCGGCGTGGCGCCTGCGGCCCTGGATATGGTTTCGGGCCAGGTGCAACTGGTGACCGGTACCATCCCGGCGCTGTTGCCTTTGGTGAAAGACGGGCGCATCAAGCCTCTGGCGGTGACCAGTGCCAAGCGCTCCAGCGCCATGCCCGATGTACCGAGCATGGCTGAAGCCGGCTTCAAGGGCTTTGACGTGCTGAACTACTTTGCGTTGGCCGCTCCCGCCGGTACACCGGCAGCGGTCATCGACAAGCTGAACACGGCCTTGAACAAGGTGGTGCAACTGCCGGAGGTACAGGCCCGCTTCAAGCTCGATGCGGTGGAAGCCACGCCGGGCACGCCTCTGGCGCAGGCCAAGTTCATCGAGGCCGACTACCGCGCCTGGCGCGACGTGGTCCAGACGCAGAACCTGAAGATCGAATAAGCCGTTATTTGCGGCCCCTGTTGCCCCCTTTGCCGGCTGGTCGGCCAGGGGCTTGCGTGGAACAATGGCCCCATGCGCACTTCCATTGCCTCGTTCCTGCTGCTGGTCTGCAGCGCTTGGGCGCCTTGGGCCCTAGCCCAGTTGCCTGCGCGGGACCTGACCGTGGAGCTGCGCCAGATTGAAGAAGGCCGCGACGATGGCAGCAGCTACCGCGCGGGTGCCGCAAACAGCGCGCAGTCGTTTCAGCCCCAAAAGGTGCAGGTGCGCAACGGCCAGAAGGCACAGCTGCGCATGCAGCTCTCGGTTCCCATGCAGTGGGTGGAGGCTGCGCAGGCCGCATCGGCCAACAGCGGGGCGGGGGTCAAAAATGCGCTGCAGTGGTTTGAGGCCGGGCAAAGCATGGCGGTCACCCCACGCTGGCCGGGGGGCAACCGCGCTGCCACGGTGGAGCTGGAGGTGCAACAAGCCGCCCTGGTCACGCGCCACAACGCTGACATGCCCAGCCAAAGCCGCAGCCAGTTCAGCACTACGGTGACCGCGCCGCTGGCGCAGTGGGTCACCATTGCCGCGACGGGTCCTGCACCCATCCGCCAAGGCAGCTACAGCAGTGCGGGCGGCAGCGAGGTGCGACGCCTCTTGCAGATCCGAGTGCTGGTGCCCTAGCCGAATGCCGTGTTTTGAGGCCATTTTGGCCTCTAGCCCGCATGAAATATGCGCAAGCAGCTACTAATTTAATAGCGTTATTTGGCGTCTGTCGCTTCGGCTAGCGCAGTCAGTGCCTGTACGGCGCGGGTCTGGGCCTCGCTGCCCAGCGTCTCCAGCTGGGCCTGCAGTGCCGCAATGCCTGCAGCGCCTTCGCGTTGCAGCTGCGCAATCGCCTGACCCGCAACCTTGGGGGACTCAAAGCCTTTGCTTTGCAGCAGCACGGCGCCGGCCGTGTCCACCAGCTTGAAGTAGAACAGGCCGTCTTTCTCGCGGTATTGCTTGAAGGCGGCGAGGGTGGCCTTGCTGCTCTTGTCGCTTTTGGTTTGCACCGCACTGCCCAGGCCACGCAGGCCCACAGCGCTGCGCAGTTGGGCCATGAAAGGCGTCGCAATTGCGCGGGCTTTTTTGGCGCCGGCCAGCAGCAGGGCCTCCACCTTTTCGGGGTGGGCCATGTAGTCCTCGTAGGCGGCGCGCATGGGCGCGATTTCCTGGTCGATACGCTCGAACAGAAGGGCCTTGGCATCACCCCAGGCAATGCCCCTGGCATAGGCCTGGCGCAGCGTGGCAGTCTCTTCCTCAGACGCAAAAGCCTGGTAAATCTGGAACAGGGCCGAGCCTTCGGTGTCCTTGGGCTCCCCAGGTGCGCGCGAATCGGTCTTGATACCGGCAATCAGCTTCTTGAGCTGTTCACGGCTGCTGAACAGCGGAATCGTGTTGTCGTAGCTCTTGCTCATCTTGCGGCCGTCCAGGCCGGGCAGGGTGGCCACGGACTCTTCAATCTCGGCCTGGGGCGGCACAAAGTGCTCGCCATAGCGGTGGTTGAAGCTGGCCGCCATATCGCGTGCCATTTCGATGTGCTGGATTTGGTCGCGCCCGACGGGCACCTTGTGCGCGTTGAACATCAGAATGTCCGCGCCCATGAGCACCGGGTACATGAACAGGCCGGCGGTCACATCGGCATCGGGGTCCACACCCGCTGCAGTATTTTTGTCCACCGAGGCCTTGTAGGCGTGCGCACGGTTGAGCACGCCTTTGCCGGTTACGCAGGTCAGAAACCAGGTGAGTTCGGGAATCTCGGGCACGTCGCTCTGACGGTAGAAGGTCACATGCGACGGGTCCAGCCCTGCGGCCAGCCAGCTCGCCGCAATCTCCAGCGTGGAGCGCTGGATGCGCGCAGGCTCGTCGATCTTGATGAGCGCGTGGTAGTCAGCCAGAAAGTAAAAACTCTCCACGCCCGGCGTCAGGCTGGCGCGCACGGCGGGGCGGATGGAGCCCACGTAATTGCCCAGGTGGGGCGTGCCGGAGGTGGTGATGCCGGTGAGGAAGCGAACAGTGCTCATGGAAACAATCGGTCAGACAAAACAGTAAATAGTCAACGGGTCAGCATGGACAGTGGTGTGAGCACCAGGTCCAAAAAGCCAAAGGTGAGGGACATGACGGGTTGCATCCACACGGCGCTCAGGACACCGGCAATCACCAGCGCCATGACGATGAAGAAGCCCCAGGGCTCAATGCGCGACACGGCCATGGCCTGCTTGAGAGGCAGCAGCCCCACCAGAATGCGGCCGCCATCCAGCGGGGGCAGCGGGAACAGGTTGAAGGCGAACATCACCACGTTGACCAAAACACCGCCCTGGCACATTTTCAGGAAGAAGGGTTCGCTCACCCCCGCACCTTGCAGCAGGTACAAAGCCACGCCCCAGGCCAGCGCCATCAGCAGGTTGGCGCCCGGGCCCGCCAGGGCGACCCAGACCATGTCGCGCTTGGGGTTGCGCAGGTTGCCAAAGCGCACCGGCACCGGTTTGGCATAGCCAAACAGAAAGGCGCCGGAAGTGGCGAAGTACAGCAGCAGCGGCATCAGGAGGGTGCCCACCGGGTCAATGTGTTTGGCCGGGTTGAGTGTGATGCGGCCCAGGGCCCAGGCGGTTTTATCGCCGAAATGCAGGGCCGCGTAGCCGTGGGCGGCTTCGTGCACCGTGATTGCAAACAGCACGGGCAGGGCATAAATGGCAACGGTTTGGATCAGGTGTGCAAAGTCCACAGGGCAATTGTCTCAGAGTGAAATGGGGGCAAAACGTGGGGAGCGCGGCTGGGCTAGAGCCCGATGGCAGCCAGCTCGCCGCCCCCTTGGCGGATCACCTCGGGCGTGTCACCCGTCAGGTCGATCACCGTGGTGGGTTCTGCTGCGCAGGCGCCCGCGTCGATCACGGCGGCGATCTGGTGCTCGTAGCGCTCGCGGATGTCCTGTGCTTCGTTGAGCGGTTCCACGTCCCCCTTCGCGATCAACGTAGTCGCCAGGAGTGCCGAGCCGTGGAGGGCCAGCAGCTCTTGCAGTGCCTTGTGCTCGGGGACGCGCAGGCCGATGGTCTTGCGCGAGGGATGGCTCACGCGACGTGGCACTTCCTTGCTGGCTTCCAGGATGAAGGTATAGGCGCCCGGTGTGGCGGCCTTGAGCAAGCGGTACTGCGCGTTGTCCACGCGCGCGTAGCTGGCCAGTTCGCTCAGGTCGCGGCACAGCAGGGTCAGGTGGTGTTTGTCGTCCACCCCGCGGATGCTGCGCAGCTTGTCGGCTGCGGCCTTGTCGTCCAGGTGGCAGACCAGGGCGTAGCTGGAGTCGGTTGGAACGGCCAGGATGCCGCCTTTTTCCAGCAGACCTACGGCCTGCTTGAGCAGGCGGGGTTGGGGGTTGTCGGGGTGAACTTCGAAATACTGCGCCATGGCATGGCAAACGCTTGCGCGCTTGTCCTCTTGTTTTTATTGAATACGGGAGCTCAACAACTCCCACACGGGGGTCAGGCCACTGGGTAGCATGGGCAGGGTGCCCAGCTCTGTGTGGCTTTCATCAGGGCTGTGGAAATCGCTGCCGCGCGAGGCGGCCAGGCCAAATTCCCTGGCGGTTTCGGCGTAGATCTGGTACTCGGGCACCGAGTGGCTGCCGGTCACCACTTCCACACCCTGGCCGCCGTAGCCCTTGAATTCAGTGAACAGCGCGAACTCCTCGTTGGGTGTGAACTTGTAGCGCGCCGGGTGGGCAATGATGGCCATACCGCCAGCCTGGGTGATCCAGGTGACCGCGTCCTTGAGCGTGGCCCAGCGGTGCGGCACAAAGCCGGGCTTGCCATCGGTCAGGTACTTGCGGAACACCTCGTTGGTTTCCCGGCAGACGCCGCTTTCCACCAGAAAGCGCGCAAAGTGGGTGCGCGAAATCAGCTCGGGGTTGCCGACAAACTTCAGTGCGCCTTCATAGGCACCCTGGATGCCCGCCTTGGCGAGCCCGTCCGACATTTCCATGGCGCGCTCTTTGCGGCCACCACGGGTTTGGCGCAAGCCCTGGCGCAGGGCCTCGTTGTCGGCGTCAAAACCCAGACCGACGATGTGTACGGTCTGGTTCAAAAAGGTGATGGAAATCTCTACGCCGGTGAGGTACTGCATGCCCTCGGCATGGGCCGCATCACGCGCGCGCTGCAGACCACCCACTTCGTCGTGGTCGGTCAGCGCCCACAGTTCCACACCATTGCCTTTGGCGCGCGCAGCCAGGGCTTCGGGGGGCAGGGTGCCATCGGACACCACAGAGTGGCAATGGAGGTCGGCGTTGAGTTGGATAGTCACCGAACCATTTTAGGCCCAGGCATTAAAAGGCAGGCGCCGCGGTGTATTCGTGCACCGTGCCCGTCACCGGGTGCGGAAAACTCAGCAGGCCCGAGTGCAACAGCAACCGGTTGGCCTGGGCTTGCACCTCGGGCGGCGCATACAGGGTGTCGCCCACCATGGGGTGGCCGATGGCTTGCATGTGCACACGCAATTGGTGCGTGCGCCCGGTCACCGGCTCCAGTTCCACGCGGGAGGTGTGGGCCTCGGTGTCCACCGCCGTGCAGCGCCAGCGGGTGAGCGCGCTTTGGCCTTCCGCGAAATTGATGGTGCGCTTGGGCCGGTTGGGCCAGTCCACCAGCATGGGCAGGTCAATCTCGTGCCACTGGCCGTCCACAGTCAGCAGGCCGCTTACCACCGCCGTGTAGCGCTTGTCCACGCGGCGCTGTTCAAATGCCAGGTTGAGCACGCGCTGGGCCGGCAGGCCGCGCGCCATCACCACCAGGCCTGAGGTGTCGCGGTCCAGCCGGTGCACGATGAGTGCGTCGGGGTAGTGCGCCTGCACACGTTTGCTCAGGCAGTCTGCCTTGTCCGGGCCGCGGCCTGGCACGGTCAGCAGGCCCGAGGGTTTGTTGAGTACCACGATGGCGTCGTCGGCAAACACCACGTCCAAGGGCAGGGTAGCGAAATCTTCAGTGGGGAGCATCGGGGGGGGCTATCAGGCGCTGTACGGTTTCACACAGCTCGTTCACATCATTGGGTTTGTAAATCAGCGCGTTGGCGCCTTCTTGCAGCGCGCGTTGCTCAATCTCCGGCGTGACATAGCCCGAGGCCAGGGCCACTGGCAGGTCGGCCCGCAGCGCTTTGGCCTCACGCAGCAGGTCCACACCGCTGAAGCCCGGCATGTTGTAGTCGGTGACCAGCAGGTCGTAGTGGGCCGCATTGGTCTTGAGTGCGGCCAGGGCTTCGTGCGGATCGGTAAAGGCGGTCACGGCAAAGCCTTTGCGCGTGAGCACGCGCGATACCAGGAATACCAGGGCCTGGTCATCGTCCACATACATCACACGGCGGCCGCTGCCCCTGACTTCCTGCACGGGTTCGGGCTCTGCCACGTCCAGCGGCATTTGCTCCGTGGCAGGAAAGTACAGGGTGAATACACTGCCATGCCCCAGTTCACTGTGCACGTCGATGGCGCCCAGGTGGGTTTGCATGATGCCGTGCACCACCGACAAACCCAAGCCCGTGCCTTGGCCGACCTGGCGCGTGGTGAAGAAGGGCTCGAAGATGCGCTGCATGGTGGCCTCGGACATGCCGCCACCGGTGTCGCGCACCCGTACGGTCACGTAGTGCCCCTCGGGGAGGCCAAGGCGGTTGCTGAAGGGCAGTTCGATCTCGATCTGGCTGAGCTCTATGGTGACCGAGCCCTTGGCATTGCCAATGGCCAGAATGCCGTTGGTGCAGAGGTTGAGCAGGGCTTGCTCCACTTGCGTGACGTCGGCCAGCACCGATGGCAGGTTGTCCGGAAGCATGAGCTGCAATTCCACCGCCGGGGGCAGAGCCACCTTCACCAGACGCGCGGTTTCCTGTACCACCTCGGCCAGCTGCAGCGGGGTGCGCTTGGGGGGCTCGTTGCGGCTGAAGGTCAGGATTTGCCGCACCAGGTCGCGCGCGCGGCGACCGGCCTTGTCAATTTCCTGCAGGCTCACCAGGGAGGCCGCGTCGGGTGCGGTGTCTTGCTTGGCCAACTCCACATTGCCCAGGATCGCGCTCAGGATGTTGTTGAAATCGTGCGCTATGCCACCCGCCATGGTGCCCATGGCCTGCATTTTTTGCGATTCGCGCAGCTGGGTTTCCAGGGCGGTGCGCTGGGCTTCTGCGAGTTTTTTTGCGGTCAGGTCGCGCGCAAAAATGGTGGTGATGGCGCCATGCGCGCTGTGTTGGCCTCGGTGTGCAGTGGGGTCACTGTCCAGTGAGCGCAGGGGCGCACGGGTGCGCAGGCGCCGTTCCAGCGAGACGCTGATTTCGACGTAAATTTTCCTGCCACTCAGCGTGGTGGCGGTGAACTCCCCCAGCATGGCCTGCGCGGGAACGCTGCCGGTTGCCAAGGCATATTCCACGTCAGGCAAAAAACGGCCCAGTCGGGCACCAAAAGCCTGGTCGGCCGGGCATTCAAACAGCGCCGTCGCAGCCGGGTTGAAGACCGTGATGCATTGTTTCTCGTCGATGCACAAGATCGCATCGAGCGAGGAGTTGATGATGGCCGCCATGCGGTTTTCGCTGAGCAGCAAGTCTTCGTTGCGCTGGCGCAGCACGGTCGCACTTTCCTGCAGGGCTTGGCGTTCTGCCAGCAAGGGGCCCTGGTCGATGATGGCGCAGATGAAGTGCGCCAGCTCGTCCAGCGGGTTCTCAATACGTGCAATGTGCAGGTCACCAGTGAACTTGCCGCGTGAGCCCGCCAGGAACTCCACCTCATGGACCTCGCTGGTACCGTCCTGCTTGGCGCTGGAAAAAGCCACCGCCACTTCGTCTGCATGGTCCGGCCCCACAAAGGGCAGCAAAAAATTCAGCGGTGCATCACTCTCCAGTGGCTGGAATAGGCGCAGTGCCATAGCATTGCTGGCCAGCACCAGGCCCTCTTCGTCCACCACCATCAGCGCCAGAGGGACATTGGAGAACAGGGTGGCAAAGCGCTCCGAGGCGCCTTCGGCCTCCTGCTGCGAGTAACGCAAGGCCTTGTTCTGGATTTCCAGTTCGGCCTGGTACTTGCGCAGGTCTTCAATCATCTGCGACGGGGCGTAGCCGTCGATGATCATGTGCTGCCCGGCACGCCCCTGGCGTGTGGGCACGGAGGCTTGGCGCGAGGAGGGTAGTTTGGCTTTGCGGCGTGAGAGTTGTGCCATTTACCGTCGCACGACGCTGTTGCTAGGCGCGTAGGCCTGGGACTTGAGGGGGCTGTTGGCCGCGATGTAGGCGCGCAGCACATCGGCATCCACAAAGCCGGTGTCCACATAGCCGGGGTGGGTGCTCAGCTTGGGATAACCATCGCCACCTGCGGCCACAAAGTTGTTGATCGCCATGCGGTAGGTCTTGGTGGGGTCGATGGCCTGGCCGGCCACCTGGGCGCTTTGCACCTTGCCGCCCTCAATCACCAGTTGTACCCCGGCAAACTGTGCAAAGGCGCCCGAGCCCGGGGTCATCTTGGCGGCGGCGTTCAGGTAGTCCAGCACTTCCTTGCCGGTCAGGGTCACCACCACCACGGTGTTGCCAAAGGGGTGCACCGTCAGCACATCCTTGTAGGTGAGCTTGCCTGCGGGCAGCGAGTCGCGCACCCCGCCGGCATTGACGATGGCGAAGTCGGCCTTGGTCTTGTCCATCATGGACTGACCAATCATCACGCCCAGTGCGGTGGGCTGGCTGCGCACCACGCTGCGGTCGCCTTCGAGTTTGCCATCGCTGCTGCCCACTTCCACCAGCAGCTTTTGCTGGCCAAAGTCCTGGAAGGGTTTGAGCAGCTGCAGCATCTCGGGTGACTCTGCAATCTCGGCGGTGTAGGGTTGCATCACCGTCTTGCCGTCCGTGGTCTTCACGGGCTTCTTGAGGTTGATGGGAATCAGGGAGTACTTCACCAGCTTGAATTCGCCGTTGCGGTAGCTGAAGTCGGCGCGGCCCACGTACTTGCCCCACTCGTGCGCCTGCACGATCCAGGTGCCGTTCTGGCGGTCGGGCTGGCAGGCGGCACCAGGCACGTAGGCACGGTCCGCCACGTTCTCGGCCTTCATGCACACCGGGTTCTGGGAGTGGCCGCCCACAATCATGTCCAGCCCTTTGACGGCCCGGGCCAACTCCACATCGCCAGGGGCCTGCACGCCGTGTTTGCCGTCTTCGTAGTGGCCCATGTGGGTGGCGGCAATCACCACGTCGGCTTTCTGGCGCAGTTCGGGCAGTACCTTGGCGGTCTCCGTTTGCACATTGGCAAAGGTGACGCCGCGCACATTGTCCGGGTGCACCATCTTCTGCGTGTCTTCGGTGGTCAGGCCCATCACGCCCACGCGCACGCCACCCAGGTTGAACACCTTGTAGGGCGCAAACAGGCGGTTGCCGTCTTTGTAGATGTTGGCTGACAGCATGGGAAAGGTCGCCAGGTCGCGTTGCATCTGCAACACCACAGGCGGCTTGTCGAATTCGTGGTTGCCCACGGCCATGGCGTCATAACCCAGCAGGTTCATGCCTCGGAAATCGGGTACAGCGTCCTGCAGGTCGGACTCGGGCACGCCGGTGTTCACGTCGCCGCCGTCCAGCAGCAGGCTGTAGCCACCCGCGGCCTTGACTTCCTGGCGGATCTGGTCGACCACGGTTTTGCGGGCGGCCATGCCGTACTCGCCATCGCGGTTCTTCCAGAAACGGCCGTGGTGGTCGTTGGTGTGCAGGATGGTGATGGCGTAGGTCTTGTCCTTGTCCGGGCCAGGGCCACCCCATTGTGCGCAGCCTGCGAGGGCCAGTACGGAGACGCTGAGAAGAAGGGGAGAGGTACGCATGGTGGTGGTTCCGGGGGCTTTACGGGGCTTGGAGATTGCGAAACTTGTTTATATCAAACTCGCTCAGGGCCGGGGCCTGGTTGCCCCAGGCACTGCGGATGTAGCTGAGCACGGCGGCCAGCTCGGCGTCGTTGAGTACCAACTGAAACGGCGGCATGCCATGGGGCTGGGGACGGCCCTGGGTGGACGGGCCGTAGCCACCCTGCAGCACACTGAGCACCAGGTTGTTGCTGGGTGTCATTTGCACCGCACGGTTGCCCGCCAAGGCGGGATAGGCATTCGCCTGGCCCTCGCCCTGTTTGCCGTGGCATTGGGCACACTGCGCCTCGTAGAGGCGTGCGCCCAGCGGCTGGTTGGCGGGCGTGACCGGGTCGGTGTTCACCTGGCGGGCGGGCGCAGCGGGCAGTTGGGCCAGATAGCGGGCCATGGACTGGGCATCGGTCGCCTGCAGGTACTGTGTGCTGTGGTGCACCACCTCGGCCATGGGGCCGCTGGTGCTGGCGTGGCGGTTGGTGCCGGTGGTGAGCAGGGCTACGGTGTCCTCCAACGTCCAGGCGGCGACGCTGCCCTGCTCAGCCGTGCGCAGCGAGGGGGCGTACCACAGGCTCTGCGGCAGCGTGGCGCCCGACAGCGTCTGCTGCAGGTCGGGCGCCCCCCACGCATTGCGCCCGCCATGGCATTCATTGCAATGCCCCAGGCCATTGACCAGGTAAGCCCCGCGCAGCACAGCATCCCCTTGCGCTGGGGCGGTGGCGACTGCCTGCGCAGGCGCGAAGTTCAGCACGCGCCACACCGCCAGTGCCCACTGGCTGTTGTAGGGCCAGCGAAGAGCGTGGGGCAGGTTGGGCTGGCCTGCCGCGGGCAGTGTGTGCAAAAAAGCCAGCAAGGCATCACTGTCGTCGCGCGCCAGTTGGGTAAAGCTGGTGTAGGGGAAGGCGGGGTAGAGCAGGTGGCCGTCACGTGAGCGGCCCAGGTGCATGGCCTGCCAGAAGTCGTCAGCCGACCAGCGGCCCAGGCCGTGTTCGGGGTGCGGGGTCAGGTTGCTGGTGTAGACCGTGCCAAATGGTGTGGGAATGCCTTTGCCACCCGCATAACTCGCACCGCCTGGTGCGCTGTGGCACAAGGCACAGTTGCCCACACGGGCCAGGTAGGCCCCGCGCTGCACCTGCTCCATGGACGGGGCGGCCGCGGCAGGAGTGGCTGCGTTGGGGGCTGGGGTGCGCAGTTCACGCAGCGCCAGTGTGGCCAGCAACACGGCCGCTGCCAGTGGCAGGCCCAGCAAGACCCACCACAGGCGACGCCAAAGCGGAGTCCGTGCGCGCATATCAGGGGGCACTGCCGCAGGTGGGCAGTGTTAAGGCACCAGCCACGGCGCTGGGGCGCTGGGTGGCTGGTTTGGTGGGGGTGGGCAGGGCTTGGGATGAGAGCCACTGGCTGGCGGCATTCACATCGTCCGTACTGAGCTTGCGCGCAATGGTGGCCATGCAGTCGGGCGCATGGGCTTTGCGCTGGCCGGTTTGCCAGCCGCCCAGTTGGGCGTTGAGGTAGTCGCGTGGCAAGCCCAACAGGCCTGGGGTGTGGGGCTGCACACCGGTCAGCGCGGTGCCGTGGCACGCCACACAGGCCGGAATTCCCAGCGCCTTGTCGCCATGCATCACCAAGGCTTTGCCACGCTCCAGCACGGCTGAGGGGGCGCTGCTGCGGGCAGGGGGCGGGTAGGGCAGGTCCAGCTCCGAAAAATAGGTGGCCATGTCGCGCAGGTAGCCAGGGCCCAGCGGCGCCAGCAAGCCCGCCATCAGCGTGTAGTGGCGGCGGCCTTCCTGGAAGTTGCGCAGTTGGTTGTAGAGGTAGCCCGCAGGCTTGCCGGCCAGGCGCGGGTAGTAGCCATCCGGCCCGGCTTTGCCTTGCGTGCCGTGGCAGGCGGTGCAGGCGGCGGTGCGCTCAGCCATCGGGTGAGGGGGCTCGGCTGCTTCGGCGCGTGCCGGGGCCAGCCACAGTGCCATGGCCGCCAGCCCGGCGGCACACTGGCCGCGACGTGACAAAAAGAATCTCCGAGCATGCATGCTGCGAGCTTACCGCAGCAGGTGTGAGCAGCCTTTAGCTGGCGTCGGCCCACACCACGGGCTGGCCCTGCGCCAGCCAGTTGCCAAAGCGCGGGGCGTAGACCTCTTCCACCATGTTGCGTTTGACCTTGAGCGTGGGTGTGACAAAACCGTTCTCCGGCGTCCAGACGGTGGTCACGGCGACCAGGCAGTCCAGCTTTTCGTGCGGTTCCAATTTGGCGTTCACGGCCTGCAGGTGCAGTTGCAGCGAGGTGTTCAGGGTCTGGCGGTCCTCGCTGTTTTGGCTGCGCGCAATGGCATCTGGCGACAGCATCACCAGCGCCAGTGGTTGGGCCAGGTTGGCGCCTGTCACGGCGCAGGCCTCGATGTCGGGGTGCAACACCAGTCGGTCCTCAATCGGGGCGGGGGCCACGTACTTGCCCTTGCTGGTTTTGAACATGTCTTTTACGCGGCCGGTGATGCTCAAAAAGCCCTGCGCGTCGATTTGGCCCTTGTCTCCGGTGCGCAACCAGCCATCCGGTGTGAGGGCTGCAGCGGTCTGCGCTTCCTCGCGGTAGTAACCCTTCATGAGGGCCGGGCAGCGCATCTGGATCTCGCCGGTCTCTGCGTCCACACGGCTTTCCACGCCCGCGTAGGGCAGGCCCACCGAGCCCGTCTGGCGCGAGCCTGGCAGGGTGGAGTGGGACACACCGCTGTTCTCGGTCATGCCATAGACCTCGATCAAATCCAGGCCCAGCTTGCGGTACCACTGCAGCACATCCGCCGGCATGGGCGCGGCACCACCGGCGGCAATGCGGCACTGGTCCAGGCCCAAGCCCTTGAGAATCTTTTTTTTCACCAGGCTGCCAATCAGCGGCAGGCCCAGCAGGCGCTGGAGTTTGGGTGCCGGAATCTTGCCGTGGATGCCCTGCTGGAACTTGACCCACAGGCGTGGCACCGAGAAAAAGATGGTGGGCCGCGCGCGTTGCAGGTCCTGCAAGAAGGTGTCCAGCGACTCGGCAAAAAAGATGCGCCCGCCGTAGCGCAACGAGGCCTGTTCCACCAGCATGCGCTCGGCCACATGGGCCAGCGGCAGGTAGGAGATGTAGCGATCATTCACATCCATGCGCACGCGCTGCGTAGCGCTGGAGACTCCCCAGGCCATGGTGTTGAAGGTGTGGACGACCCCTTTGGGTTGTCCGGTGGTGCCCGAGGTGTAGATGATGGTGCTGATCTGGTCCCCGTCAGCCACCGGCTCGCCGCCCAGAGGGCTATGGGCCTTGACTACATCAGCCCACTGCAGCGTTGGCAGCGCGGGGGCCAGCGGCAAAGCCACTAGCGGCAGACCGGCAGGTACGCCGTTGTGGAGGTTGGCAATGTCGTCCATCTTGCCCACAAACAGGGCTTTGGCTTCGCTGTGCGCCAGGATGTAGGCCAGCGCTTCGGCATTGAAGGTGGGGTAGATCGGCACTGATACATGCCCCGCCATCACGATGGCCAGGTCCGCCAGGATCCAGTGCGCGCTGTTTTTGCCGATGATGGCCACGCGGCTGCCCTGTGGCCATCCCTGGGATTGCAGCCAAGCCGCCATGCCGCGCACTTGCCGGGCGGCCTGGGCCCAGGTGATGTCCAGCACCACACCGCCACCGGTGGGCTGGGTCAGGTAGACCTGCGGGCCGCGCTCCTTTTCCCAGCGGTACAGGCATTGCAGAGGCAAATCGCCGGGCGAGACGGTGATGGTGGTCATGGACGCTTCCCTGTGGTTGGAGCGGCCATTCTTGGGGCCTGTATCTCCTGCGGCAATGGTGTTGACCCTAGGTGACGTGGCACGGCGAACTTGGCGTTTCTACGGTGTGGGCGCGGGCCAGGCCATGGGTTGGTCCACCACCAGGTCGCTGCGGGCCTGGGCCACGCAGGGCAGAAACCAGCCCTCAGCCTGCTCCTCCGTACTCACGCCCGGCCAGGCCATGGGGTAGGCCACCGTGCCTTGCACCAGCCGACACAGACAGGTGCGACAGGTGCCGTTGCGGCACGAACTCTCCAGCTCCACGCCGGCCGCCAAGGCCGCCTGCAGCACGCTCTGCGCAGACGTCGCCGCAAACACCCAGCCGTCGGGCGCAATGCGCACCTGAAACGCGGAGAGCGGGGGTGTCGGATCGGCGGCAGATCTGGGGTTGGAATCGGGCATCAAAGTGGGGGCTAGGGAGGGTTTCTACGAATGCTGCGACAATCACGCTCTTTTTTTCAATTTTGCGTGAGTTTGCGTTTAGACATGTCCGATACGACCACCTACAAGGTTCGCCCCGCCACACTGCGCGATGCCAAAGCCATCGCTGAGCTCCACAACTCTACCGTGCGCGAAGCCTTCAAAAGCATGCTGGCCGACACCCCCATCCCCACCACACCCCTGGACAAGCGCCAGGCTTACTGGCGCGAAGCGATTGAATACGCCGAACCCCAGGTGCAAGTGGCGCTGGACGACGACAAGATCGTTGGGTTTGTTGGCTTTGACCGTTCGCGCGATAAAGGTACTCCCCCCACCATGGGCGAGATCTGGGCCATTTACGTGAGCCCCAGCCACTGGGACAAGGGCGTAGGCCTGGCCCTGTGGGACGCGGCTCGCGAAGGTCTGCAGGACGAAGGCTGCACCCACGTCAGCGTGTGGCTGCCGATTGCCAACGAGCGGGCCATGCGTTTCCATGAGCTGGCCGGCTTCAAGCGCGAAATGTCCAGCGCCAAGACGGTGCCTATCGGCACCGTCAAGATCGAGGAAATCCGCCTCAAGCGCCCACTGAATTAAGGCCCCCACGCTCCACCGCTGCGCGGGTCGCTGCCCCCCAGGGGGGCTAATTTGCCTTGGGGCGGCCCGGTGGCAAATTGCCTTTCATCCTCCTGAGCCTCGGTCTGCTACTGCAGGCGTTTGACGACCACGCTGCCAATCGAATAGCCCGCACCAAACGAGCAAATCACCCCCACTTCACCCGCCGCAATGTCGGCGTGGTGGCGGTGGAAGGCGATGATGGAGCCGGCGGATGCAGTATTGGCAAACTCGTCCAGAATGACCGGCGCGTCATCCAGCGTCGCCTCCCGGCCCAGCAGCTTCTTCGCAATCAACTGGTTCATGCCCAGGTTGGCCTGGTGTAGCCAGAAACGGCGCACGTTCTGCGGCGTCAGCTCCAGGCTCTTCAGGTGTTGTTCCATGTGCTCAGCCGCCATGGGGCATACCTCTTTGAACACCTTGCGGCCTTCCTGGCGGAACAGCTGGTCGCGGTCTTCGGGGTTGCGGTCTTCGGCGCGCCACATAAAACCGTGGTTGTTGCGGATGTTGTTGCTGAAGGTGCTCAGCAGTCTGGTGCCCAGCACCTCAAAGGCACCTGCTGGCGCCAGGTCCAGCCGTTCCACGAGGATGGCGGTGCACACATCGCCAAAGATGAAATGGCAGTCCCGGTCTATCCAGGCCTGGTGGGCCGAGGTGATTTCGGGGTTCACCACCAGCACGGCGCGGGCGCTTCCGCAGCGCACCGCGTTCACCGCCTGCTCCAGCGCAAAGGTGGCCGACGAGCAGGCCACATTCATGTCAAAACCATAGCCCTGCACACCCAGCGCGGTTTGTATTTCCACCGCCATGGCGGGGTAGGGGCGCTGCATATTGGCGGCGGCGCAAATCACGCCGTCCACATCGGCCGCGGTCTTGCCAGCTGCTGTCAGCGCGTCCTGGCAGGCCTTCACGGCAATCTCGGCCATCAGCGAAATTTCGGTGTCGGGGCGCGGGGTGAAGTGGGGGCGCATGCGCGTGGGGTCCAGCACGCCGGTTTTTTCCATCACGTAGCGGCGCTGAATGCCGGAGGCCTTCTCAATGAATTCCACGCTGGAGTCGGTGAGCGCCGTGCGAGTGCCGGCTGCAATCGCGTCGGCGTGTTGGGCATTTTGCAGGGCGGCGTAGGCGTTGTAGCTGGCGACCAGCTCGGCATTGGTGATGACGTGGGGCGGGGTGAACAGGCCTGTACTGCTGATGGCGACACGGTGCATGGTGGTCTTCTCTGGCTGGATGGGGGCGGGCAGCTGCCCGGCGACGGGCGGATTATCGCTGCCCGCAGGGCAGTCCCGGGCGTTACAGCGGGCCTGTGCAGCACGGCCGCTTCGTTGTACCCTGCCGCCTGCATTTGCCATCCCGTCTGCAGGAGACCACCATGACCCCTTTCCGTGGCTGGGCCGCCCCCAGCAAGGCTGCCCCGCTGGAGCGCCTGAACTTTGACCCTGGCCCCCTCGACGCGGAGGACGTGGAGATAGCCGTGGAGTATTGCGGCGTCTGCCACTCCGACCTGGCCATGGTGGACAGCGAATGGTTCCCCACCACTTACCCCGTGGTGCCTGGTCATGAGGTGGTGGGCACCATCGTGGCCGTGGGTCCCAACGCCAAGGGCCGCAGCGTGGGCCAGCGTGTGGGGGTGGGTTGGCACAGCAGGAGCTGCCAGCACTGCCAGTTTTGCGTGGGGGGTGAACAACACCTCTGCGGCACCCGCCAGCCCACCATCATCGGCCGCCATGGCGGCTTTGCCGACAAGCTGCGTGCGCACTGGAGCTGGGCCTTGCCCATCCCGGCGGGGCTGGACCCGGCAGCAGCCGGCCCGCTGATGTGTGGTGGCGGCACGGCGTTTCTGCCCTTTGTGATCCACGACATCAAGCCGACTGACCGGGTCGGCGTGGTGGGCATTGGCGGCCTGGGCCACCTCGCCGTCAAGTTTGCCAAGGCCTGGGGTTGCGAGGTCACGGCATTCACCTCCAGCCCGTCCAAGCGCGAGGAGGCGCTGCTGCTGGGCGCGCACCGCACGGTGTCGAGTGTGGATGTGAAAGAACTCAAAGCCCATGCGGGCCAATTGGACTTTTTGCTGGTGACCGTGGGCGCCAGCCTGGAGTGGGACGCGCTGATGGGCACCTTGGCGCCCAAGGGCCGCCTGCACCTGGTGGGCGTGGTGACAGAGGCCATGAAGCTCCGCACCAATGGCCTGCTGTCCTGGCAACGCAGCATCTCTGCGTCACCCACACCATCGCCTGTCACGCTGATGAAGATGATGGAGTTCTGCGCCCGCCACGGCATCGCACCGCAGGTAGAGCACTTTCCCATGTCCCAAGTCAACGAGGCGCTGGAGCATCTGCGCAGCGGCAAGGCACGCTACCGCGTGGTGCTGGATGCCGACTTCGTGTGATTTTTGCTTGAAATAGGCCTTTGAGGCTTATGGATATTGCGCGAGAAGCTATGTATTTGATAGCAAAATAATGCACTCCAGCGGGAAGTGCAAGTGGCGCGAGCAGCTCAGGCTGCTCGGGTAGCCCGATCCATGGACAACCACATGTCACCGGCCGGCATGGGGCGTCCAAACAGGTAACCCTGTGCGTAGTCGCAGCCGTGTTCGCGCAGCCAGGCCGCTTGTTCCTGCGTCTCTACGCCCTCGGCCACCACGGGCAAGTCCAGGCTGTGGGCCATGGCGAGAATGGCACGCACCAGCGACTGGTCTTCGTTCTTGTCCACGACGCCGGCGATGAAACTCTTGTCGATCTTGAGTGCGCCCGCACGAAAGTGCTTGAGGTAGCTTAGCGAGGAGTAGCCCGTTCCAAAGTCATCAATCATCAGCTTGATGCCCAATGCGCGAATACCGTGCAGCCACTCCATCACGGCAGGTGATCGGTCGAACAGCACGGACTCGGTGATTTCAAGATTCAGCAGCGTTCCTGCCATGTTGTGCCTTGCCAGTGTGGCAGCGACACTTTCCACGGAGAGACCCCGCGGCACTTGGCGTCCCGATACGTTGATGGCAATTCCGATGGACGCGTCCAGCCCTTGGGCGTGCCAGGCCGCCAGCTGTCGGCAGCCTTCGTCCAGGACCCAAATCCCGATGTCGACGATGAGGCCTGTCTCCTCCGCCAAGGGAATAAAGGCGTCAGGGCTGATCAACCCGCGCTCAGGATCGCGCCACCGCACGAGTGCCTCCATGTGCGACATGCGTTCTGTTTTCAAGTCCAAAATGGGCTGGTAGTGCAGCAGCAGCTGTTGTTGCACCAAGGCTTGGCGCAGATTGACTTCCAGGGAACGGTAGGCCTGAATGTGTTCGGCCATCGCCTGTTCATAAAACTGGTAGCTGTTGCGCCCCTCGTGTTTGGCTTTGTACATCGCCATCTCGGCGTGGCGGAGCAAATCGGCGGAAGTCTCACCATCGCCAGGATAGAAGGCAATGCCGAGACTGCCGCCCGCCCATACGGAATGGCCCAGGAGGTCGAAGCCGTGGCTGAGTTCTGCCAGCAGTGTCTTGGCCATTTGCTTGGCCGATTGCGTATCGCTGACATTCGGAAAAATCAGAACAAACTCGTCACCACCCAGCCGGGCCACGGTGTCCACCGTGCCCACGCACTTGCGCAATCGATCGTAGGCCTGCTGCAGGAGCAAGTCACCGGCTTCGTGGCCCATGGAGTCATTGACTTTTTTGAAACGGTCAATATCGATCAGCATCACCGCACCGGAGCGACCACTTTGTCGGGCGAGCGCGATCTCTTTGGCCAAACGGTCGCTCAGCAGGTTGCGGTTGGGGGCCCCCGTGAGTGCGTCGAAGTTGGCGCGGTGGTGAATTTGATCCTCGATGGATTTGCGTTCGGTGATGTCCCGAAACACGACCACCGCACCGTCGATCACGTGGTTGTGCCGGACCATCGTGATGGACAGCTCTGCGGGAAACATCCGGCCTGCGCTGTCGCACAACATTTCAGATGCACTGCTCCAGGACTCGCCGTTCGCGAGCGCGGACTGCAAGACATCGGCCGTTTGGGGCAAAAGGACCTGGTGCAAATCCAGGCCGAACAGCGCGGACTCCGGTTGCCGAAGAATTTGCATCGCGGCGGGGTTGACGAAAATGATGCGGCGCTGTCTGTCGATGCCGATGATGCCGTCATCCGCTGCGTCCAGGATGGAGCGGTTGCGCACGGCGAGCATTTGTCGCAGTCGTGACTCGGCCAGGATCTCGCGGGTGAGGCGCTGTGTACGCAAGGCCGCATAAACGACGGCGGCCAGCACCAGTAAAAAAAGTCCCCCCATCCAGGGAAGCACAGAAACCACCATCTTCCGCCCAGGGGTTGGGGATGGCCATGTCACCGCACCGGCGGGCTCACCATCTGCCAACTCCAGACGGACCGCCACCTGCTCTGGTGTGGAATCCTGCCCCAGTTGCAGATCACGCACCCCCATCACTTCTGCGGTGATCGGCAGCACGGAATCTGGCACGGACCGCCCGAACAGCAGCAAGGCCTCCGGGTCAGGGTTGCGTTTGGAGGCGGGTGTCTCAGTGCGGAAGCGAACTGCGGCAACCGAATAGACCTGTCCTTGAACGTTCACCAGCCCGGTCGCCGCAACCAACGCTGCGTTTCCCAACAATGGCCGATTGCGGGCCGAGCGAAGCAATGCCTGCAATGACGGGGCTGCCGTGATCTCGGGCACGGTCAGGGGCAGGTCTTTTGTCAGGGCGACAAAGGTTGCTTTGTCGCGGCCATCGATCACCAGGCTGAAGGAGAGGCCAAACGTGGTCACTGCGTAGTCCCCCGCATTGGCTGCCCACCACTTGGTGTCTCTCTTTACCAGCAGAGCCTCGATCGCTTCATCCCAGTTGGAGTAGTCCAGGGCTTGCGTGGCGAGTTGCCGGGATTGCAGCTCCAGCAAACTGCTGAACTGCCGCTGTGCATCTGCAGCCGCCAACTCGTCATGGCTATCGCCCATGTGCAGCAGCAGGAGCAGCATGGCAGCGAGGCTGAGAAAGATCACCCCTCCCAGCGCCGCAGACACTTTCTTCAGAGTGGCAACCGCAACGGAATGGACACCTTCAAACGGGCCCACTGGTGCGCTGATTGCAACAACCGGAACACTTTGCGTGTCAGCGGGTTCGTGTGCCTTCATTCTTCCTTGTCCGATTCAGACATCCAAGTGTTTTTTTGTTTGATATTGCACGTTATCACGTTGTGGGAGTGCCGAAAAGTGCTGCGCTGCCTTTTTTGGGGACGTGCTGTCTGCGCAAGTTGCGTGTCTCCACGTGTCAGCTGGAAGGCACTCCGGTGCATGGCGCCCATTGACCGGTGCTGCTGGGTCTACCAAAATGGCCTGTTTTGCGTAGTTTGCGATATGCCAGAGGTGTCCGCCGGTGCTGTTGGGATGGCTGAAGCGGTTTCAGAATTCATGGCGGTCCGAGCAGAAAACGAGTCTTCCCATGCCCCCCAACCCGATCCGTAGCGACAGAAGAACTACCCTGCTTGGACTGACCCTCCTGCTTGGTGGGGCATCTCCGTCTGCATTGTGGGCCGAGGAGAAGAAGTTGAGCGTGATCACAGAGGACTGGGCCCCGTACAACTATCTGGAAGATGGCGTTCTGAAGGGATTTTCAGTGGAGGTGGTGCAGCACATCATTGACCGACTGAATTTGAAAATATCGATCGAGGTCTATCCCAGCATGCGCACGACCCTGATGCTTGGCAGTGTGCCCGGGACCATGATGATCACCATGTTGAGGACACCTGAACGAGAGACGAAGTACAAATGGATAGGGCCCTTGGGCGATGGCCACATTTACTTCTACAAGAAGGGCGATAGTCCACTGGAGATCGCCAGTTTGGACGATGCCAGAAAGGTCAAGCTGATCGGATGCCGACATGCCGGCCTGGTGCTGAATACCTTGAAATCAGCGGGGTTTGCGAACCTTGACCCCACTTCCACTGACGGTGAGTCTGTCTACAAGAAGCTGTTGCTGGGCCGGTGTGACTTGGCCATCAGTGACACGCCGTTGGGCGTGAAGCACATTCTGAAGAAGTTGAATATGCCGGCCAGCGCATTGGTTCAGACACCGGTCAAACTGGTGGGTGCCCCTTTGTACATCGCATGCAGCACAGACATTGCCGATCAAGACATTGCGCTGTGGCAGAAGACGCTGGACGGATTAAAGGCGTCTGGCGTATTTGCGGCCTTGCAAAAGAAGTACAGCGAATAAACCAGCGCGCACGCTGCTGCCTCAATGCCCAATAAAAAGAGCCGCCAGCCCCCATCAACAGGGTGCCAGTAGCTCCTTATTCCATAGCGTATTTTTGTGCGCCGGTCTTACGCTTCTCCGCCAAAGCGCTGGGTCAGGTTCTCGATGTATTGCTCCACCATCTTCTCAAACTCGGCTTCGGCCACGGGGCCGGCCACCATCTTCATGAGGCCGGGCAGGGGCAGGGTCAGTTCGCCCTGAATTTCCAGTTCCAGCTTGGTGGACTTTTTGTTGTCGGTGATCTTCCAGCTGCCCGACACCAGTGCGTTGCCTTCGCCTTTCACGGGTGTCCAGACAATGGTGCCCTTGGATTTGTTGGACACGTACTTGGAGGCGTACACCGTTTGCAGGCTGATGGACGCGATGCCGATCTTTTCCATCTCCCAGCGGTAGGCGCCGCCGCCCAGGTCTACCAACTGGTCAACCTTGGGGAAGTGGCTGGCTGAGGTGGGCACGTCAGACAGGACTTCAAAAACCTCGGCCGCCTTGGCCTTGACTTCAAATTCGTAACCCAGGTTGATCTCTACGGTAACGGCCATGGTGTCTGTCTCCTTGTTGTGAATGCTGTGGGCGCATGTTACTGCGCGCAGTGGTGGCCGGGGCTGGAGCTGGCTGCCTAAAACGCGCCGAGCTCAGTGCGGCCCGCGCAGTCGCTGCAGCGTGAGCTGCAGCAGGCGCGCATCGGAGCTGGCACGGTGGCGCTGCGTGCCGCGTTCGCTGGCAATTTGCGCCTTCACGTCGTGCCACTGGTCGGCTTCTGCTTCGGTCAGCAGGCTGCGCAGGTTGTCCAGTTTGAAGCGGGGTGTCATCTCGGCCGCCTCAAACAGGGCCGACAGCCAGGTGTAGTCATTGGCCCAGCCGTCGGAGTACACGGTTTGGCCGGCCAGCTGTTCGTTCAGGCGGCGGGCTACGTCTTTGGCGGGCAGGCCGCGGGCTTGCAGCAGGTCGCGGGTGATGCGGTGCAGGGAAGCGGCACCTTCGTCCCAGTGGGTCCAGTCGTCCTCGGGTTGCACCAGGGTGCAGTAGGCGTGGCCGTCGGGAAGTACGTAGCCCACTTCGATCGGGTAACTGCTGCGGCCCAGGCCGGAGGCTTCAATGTCGAGCACCGTGGGCACGGCGGGTGAGAGGGATGGCTTGGGGTGGGTCAAAGGGGAGGAATGCATGGGGAAGGCGGCGCCTGCTGTTTGCCATTCTCCAGCAAGGCCCGGGCCAGGCCTGTACGGGTAAGCACTAAGGCGCCTACGCCAAACGGGTGACAATGGGCGCCTCTTTCACTTTCGCCCCAACACGCCATGGCCAGCAGCCTTCTTGCCCTCCTCGACGACATTGCCACCATCCTGGATGACGTGGCCGTACTCACCAAAGTGGCGGCCAAAAAAACGGCCGGTGTGCTGGGTGATGACCTGGCGTTGAATGCCCAGCAAGTAGCCGGTGTGCGCGCCGACCGCGAGCTGCCCGTGGTGTGGGCGGTGTGCAAGGGTTCTTTGGTCAACAAGATGATTCTGGTGCCCGCGGCGCTGGCCATCAGCGCCGTGGCGCCCTGGCTGGTGACGCCGCTGTTGATGGTGGGCGGTGCGTTTCTGTGTTTCGAAGGCTTTGAGAAGCTGGCGCACAAGTTCTTGCACCGCGCCGAAGACGACCAGGCCCACGAGGCCGAACTGATGCAGGCGCTGGCCAACCCCGAGGTGGACCTGCTGGCGCTGGAGAAAGACAAGGTCAAGGGCGCCATCCGCACCGACTTCATCCTCTCGGCCGAGATCATTGCCATCACCTTGGGTACGGTGCAAACCAGCCCGTTTGCAACCCAGTTCACCGTTTTGGCCGGGGTGGCGCTGATCATGACGATGGGCGTGTATGGCCTGGTGGCTGGCATCGTGAAAATCGACGACGCGGGCCTGTACCTGAGCCGACAATCCGGCAGTGGTTCGCAGGCGCTGGGGCGCGGCCTGTTGCGGGCAGCGCCCATCCTCATGAAAGTGCTGTCGGTAGCGGGCACGGCGGCCATGTTCCTGGTGGGCGGCGGCATTCTGGTGCACGGCCTGCCGTTGTTGCACCACCTGCTCGAAGGCTTGCCCCTCGGCTTTGTGTGGGATGGCCTGGTCGGCGTGGTGGCCGGTGGGCTGGTGCTGGCCGGTGTGGCGGCTGTGCAGCGCGCGCGCCGGGTGTTGCGGTAGAAATAACAATGAAAAGTGCCTCTATCCCTCATGAATAGTGCGCAGATAGCTCCTAAATCAATAGCAACTGGTTTGTTTTTGGCGATCGCAGGCGCGATTGCCTTCAGTGGCAAGGCCATCATCGTCAAGCTGGCCTACCGCTATGGGGTGGACGCGGTCACCCTCATCATGCTGCGCATGCTGATGGCGCTGCCTTTCTTTCTGGTCATCGTGTGGTGGACCGGGCGCAAGGCGCGCCTCTCGGGTGTGGCCCTGCCGCGCCTGACTGCCCACGACAAGTGGGGCATTCTGGGCCTGGGCGTCACCGGCTATTACCTGGCCAGCTTTCTGGACTTTGCCGGGCTGGCCTACATCTCGGCCTCGCTGGAACGGCTGATCCTGTATCTGAACCCCACGCTGGTGGTGCTGCTGGGTGTGGCGCTGTACGGCAGGCGTGTGACGGCGCCTCAGGCGCTGGGCATGGCGATCAGTTACGGCGGCGTGCTGCTGGTGTTTGGCCACGAGGTCACATTGGCTGGCGGTGATGTGGCGCTGGGCGCGCTCTTGGTGCTGGGCAGCGCCATCAGCTACGCGCTGTACCTGTCGTACAGCGGTGAGCTGGTCAAGCGCCTGGGCTCGCTGCGCCTGGTGGGTCTGGCCACCAGTGTGGCCTGCGTGCTGTGCATCGCGCAGTTCGTGGTGCTGCGCCCGCTGAACACCGCTTTTGCCGTGGCGCCCGAGGTGCTGTGGCTGTCCCTGCTCAACGCCACCGCCTGCACCGTGGTGCCGGTGCTGATGGTCATGATGGCGATCGAGCGCATTGGCGCCGGCCTGGCCGCACAGGTGGGCATGGTGGGTCCCATGTCCACCATCGCCATGGGTGTGCTGCTGCTGGACGAGCCCATGAACGGCTGGGTGGTGGGCGGCACGGTGCTGGTGCTGTTGGGCGTGTACGTGGTGAGCCGCCAGCGCGCGGCGGCACCGGTGGCCGACTGAATTATTTTCTGGAGACAACACAATGGACTTGGGAATCAAGGGCAAATGGGCGCTGGTGTGCGGCGCCAGCAAGGGGCTGGGCCTGGGCTGTGCGCAGGCACTGGTGGCCGAGGGCGTGAATGTGCTGATGGTGGCGCGTGGGCACGAGGCGCTGCAGCAAAGTGCTATGAATTTGGAAGCTGCTTACGCAGTATCCACGGGCGCTGAGGTGCTGTTTTGTGCCCAAGACATCACCACCGAGGCCGGCCGCGCCGCGGTGTTCGCCATGCGCAGCCAGTTCGACATCGTGGTCACCAACGCGGGCGGCCCACCCACGGGCGACTTCCGCGACTGGGACCGCGAGGCCTGGATCAAAGCGGTGGACGCCAACATGCTCACGCCCATCGAGCTCATCAAGGCCACGGTGGACGGCATGGCCGCTCGCGGCTTTGGGCGCATCGTCAACATCACCTCCAGCTCGGTCAAATCACCCATCGACATCCTGGGCCTGTCCAACGGCGCACGCAGCGGCCTCACCGGTTTTGTCGCCGGCGTGGCACGCAGCAGCCTGGCCGCCAAGGGGGTGACGATCAACAATCTCTTGCCTGGCAAGTTCGACACCGACCGCATTGCCACGACGGTGAAGGCCGCGGCGGCCAAGACGGGCAAGAGTGTGGACGAGGTGCGCGCCGCGCAGCAGGCGCAGATTCCCATGGGGCGTTATGGCACGCCCCAGGAGTTTGGGCAGGTCTGTGCTTTCTTGTGCAGCCAGCAGGCTAGCTATATGACGGGACAAAACGTGTTGCTGGATGGTGGGGCTTATCCGGGGACCTACTAGTTATTTTGGGGGAGATTTTTTGTTCGCCTAAACCGCTTTTTTGGACACCCACTCCCCCAGCCCCTCGCCCCGTCGGCGAGGGGAGCCTTTGAACAGCCGATTTGGGGGCTGCGCTCCGGCTACGGTGCTACACAAGTACCACTGCCAATAGATGGGTACGCCACGGCCAGCGCCAACGGTTGTGGTGAATAGAAAAAAGCTGGTGCGGAGCCACTGGCGGGCGCAGCCGCCAGCGTTGGCAAACACATTCCTCCGAAGTCCCACAACCGCAGTCACAGGCCGTGGAGCGAACTGACGGTGGCCACCTCACTCCAGTCGCCACGCAGTCGGCGCGCAACCACCAAATATGGCTGTTAAAGGCTCCCCTCGCCGACGGGGCGAGGGGCTGGGGGAGTGGGTGTTAAAAAAAAGCAGTGCAGCCGTGCAAAGAAATCCACAGCAAGCCCAAAAACTCAAGACACCCCCGCCTGCGCCTGCGCCCGAAATACCTTGGGCGTCAGCCCAAACTGCTGCTTGAAACTGCGAATGAAATAACTCGCGCTGGCAAAGCCGCAGCACCAGGCAATCTCTTTGATCGCCGAACCATCCTCCGCCAACAGCCGGGCCGCGCGCGCCAAACGCTGGCGCAGCACCACTTGCCATAGATGTTCCCCTGTGCTGCGGCTGTAGAGGTGCGACAGGTAGTCCGCGGTGCAGCCCAGTTCCTCGGCCAGACTGGCCACTGTCAGGTCCACTTCGCCCAAGCGGTTTTGCACCAGCACACGCAGTTGGCCCAGCATAGCCGGTTCGCTGGCCACGGATTTTTGCGGTGCATCCAGCAAGCGTGCCACCGCCGTCAGTGCCGCCAGCACCAGCGCGCGCTGCTGCAGCCCCCACAGGTCCTGTGCGTCGTGTGCGGGCGGCTTGCTGGCGTCGCCCAACCAGCCTTCAATGCGCGCGGCCTCCACATGCGGGTAGACCTCCAGGTACAGGTTGGCGGGGTGGCCAGGGCGGTCTTCGTGCGCCAGATGGCACGACAGGGCCTGGTGGTCGGCATAGATCACCAGGTTGGAAAACGCCTGCGCTCCGTCCCCGGCCACCCACTCGTCGTGCAGCAGCTTGGGGGGCATCAGCAGGGCCTCGCCGGCGCGCAGGGTCACTTCGCCCTCGGGGAAGCGGAACGTGGTGTGGCCCTGCACCTGCAAAAACAGCTCGGGGTTCAGGTGCAAGTGCCCCGCGCCGCGCGTGGTCCAGCCGCTTTGCGCCGGGGGCGACAGCACGCGCAGGCTGCCTTGGGCCGCGCGCGCAATGAAGTCGCCCAGCACCACACGCATCTGCCGTGCGTGGGCGGGCGCGGACGGATCGTCGGGCGAGATGGCGGCCACGCAGCTGCAATCGGGCAGTGTCGGTGTTTCAAAGAATTTTGCTACTTTTGACATGTTGCTGGTATGAATTGGCGTTGCCCGCGGTATGGCAAACCCGTACGCTAGCGCACGAGTGATGGTTTTATTTTCCTGTGTTTCCAGAATCCCTGTTATTTCTCATGCCAACCAAGATTCCTCGTATTGATTCCCGGTTTTTTGCTAGCGCTTGCCTGCCCGGGAGTGCCGCATGAGCGCCGCTGCCGTGCACGGCACACCCGCGCAAATCCGCCAGGCCACCTGGGCCACGCGCGCGTTGTTTGCCGCCTTGGGTGTGCTCAGCGCGGCCTGGGGGGTGCACATTCCTTCTGTCAAGGCGCATTACGGGCTGGGCGAGGGCGCGCTCTCCTTGGTGCTGGTGGCGGCGGCCAGTGGTGCCGTGCTGGCATTGTTTTTTGCGGGCCGCGTGATTGGCCGGCTGGGGGCGCGCAATGCGGCGGCGCTGTGTGCATTGGTCATGGCGTTTTCTTTGGGCATGGCGCTGCAGTGGCCCAGCTTTGCGCTCCTGCTGCTGTCCATGGTGGTATTCGGCTCCTCGCTCAGCGTGTACGACGTGGCCATCAACACCGAAGGTTCGGCGCTGGAGACTGCGGGGGGCAAGCCCATCATGGGTGGTTTGCACGGCATGTTCAGCGTGGGTGGCATGGCTGGGGCCGCGCTGGCGGCGGGGCTCTTGCGCGCGGGCGTGCCTGCGCCCTGGCAGCTGAGCGCGGTGGGGCTGGGCATGGCGGCCTGGGTGCTGGTGGGCTCGCGCTGGATGTTGCCCACCGCGCCAGACACCGAAGCCAGCGCCCAGAAGCCGCACTTTGCCTGGCCGCGCGGCCCGCTGCTGGTGATTGGCCTGCTGATTTTTGCTGGCATGAGCGCCGAAGGCGTGATGTACGACTGGTGTGTGCTCTACCTGCAGCAGGAGGTGGGCATGCCCCAGGCGCAGGCGGCCCTGGGTTATGCCGCGTTTTCCGGCGCCATGGCCACCATGCGTTTTGTGGCCGACGGCCTGCGCGCCCGGTTCAGCGAGCAGCGACTGCTGCGCGCCAGCGGCAGCACCACGGCACTGGCCATGGCGGTGCTGCTGCTGAGCGGCAACCCCTGGGTGTCCTTGCTGGGCTATGCCTTCATTGGTGCCGGCCTGGCCATGGTGGTGCCCATCTTGTATGGCGCGGCCAGCCGTGTGCCGGGCACCACCCCCGCTGCAGCCATTGCAGCGGTGTCGTCCATTGGGTACAGCGGCTTCATGATCGGGCCACCGCTGATTGGCGGCATTGCCCAGCACGCCTCACTCACCCTAGCCATGGGCGTGGTGGTGCTGGCTTCCACCATCCTGGCGCTCAGTGTCCGCCACGTACCCGAGAAGGCCTAGGCAGCAGCCTGGGGTGGGCTATTTGCGGGAAGACAGCACGATGCCCGAGACGATGAGCACAAACGCTACGCCATGGTAGACGCGCGGTGGCTCCCCCAAAAACAGGGAAGAGAGCAGTGCCGTGAACAGGGGCGTGAGGTTGATGAAAAAGCCCGCCACCGCGGGCCCGGCGCGCGACACGCCTGCGCCCCAGGACCCATAGGCAATCACCGCGGGGCCTACCGCAATAAAAGCCAAGGCAGCCACCAGCTGCCAGCTCCAGTCGATGTGCGCCGGTGTCAGTGCCCACTCGCCCGCGGTGAACAGCGCCGACCAGCCCAGGCCAAACACCATCTGCCCCAGCAGAAACTGCGCCCAGTCGGCCCGGATGTGGGCGGACTCGGGTGTGGGATGGGCCAGCAGCCAGCTGTAGAAGGCCCAGGCCATGGAGGCCAGCAGCACATACAGGTCGCCCGGTACCAGGCGCAGATGGGTGATGACTTCCCAGTCGCCCCGGCCCAGCACCAGCACCACACCGGCCATGGACAAGGCCGCCCCCAGCAGCTGGCGGCGGGTCACCGCCATCTTGAAAAACAGCCGCCCAATCAGCAGCATCCACACCGGCGTGCTGGCGCCCACCAGGGTGACGTTGATGGCGGTGGAGGTGTTGAGGGCCAGGTAGAGCAGCGCGTTGTAGCCGCCGATGCTGAACAGGCTGAGCCAGGCAAAGCGCCGCCACTGGGGCCACAGGCCGCTGCCCGGGCGCAGCACGGCACCGGCCAGCGGCAGCAGCAACAAAAAGGCAATGCCCCAGCGCAGCAGGTTCAGCGTCATGGGGGAAACCATGGGTGCTACCAGTCGCCCCACCACGGCATTGCCCGACCACATGAGGGGCGGAATGACGAGCAACGCAATTGCGGTGGGAGTGAGGCCTTTGTGCATGCGGGCGACTGTAGCAAGCCGGGCATGACCTCGCTTGCGAGCGGCTGACACGGCTTTCTGGCACCATCAGCGCCCACAGTTCACCACTACTTTGGAGATCACCCCATGACTGCCATTCCCTCCCGTGCCATCCACATCGCCCAGCACGGCGGCCCCGAACAATTGCAGCTGGTGCACGTGACCGTGGGCGAGCCGGGCCCCGGCGAGGTGCGCATGCGCCACCACGCGGTGGGCCTGAACTTCATCGATGTGTACCAGCGCACCGGCCTGTACCCGCAGCAATTGCCCGTGCAGCTGGGCATGGAAGCCGCCGGTGTGGTGGAGGCGGTGGGTGCGGGCGTGACCCACCTGAAGGCGGGCGACCGCGCCGCTTACGCCAGCAACCCGCCCGGCGCCTACTGCGAGGTGCGGGTGCTGCCCGCCAAGTGCGTGTGCAAGCTGCCGGATGCCATCAGCTTCGAGACCGGTGCGGCCATGATGCTCAAGGGCCTGACCGCACAGTACCTGCTCAAGCGCACCTTGCCCCAGGGCGGACTGAACCCTGGCGACTTTGTGCTCTTCCACGCGGCGGCTGGCGGTGTGGGCCTGATTGCCTGCCAATGGGCCAAGGCCTTGGGTCTGCGCCTCATCGGCACTGCAGGGTCTGATGCCAAATGTGCCCTGGCGCTTGCCAATGGTGCGGAGTTTGCTATCAATTACGCAGCAGATGACTTTGCGACGAGGGTCAAAGAGATCACCGGTGGCAAGGGTGTGAAGGTGGTCTACGACTCGGTGGGCAAAGACACCTGGGACCAATCACTCGATTGCCTGGCCCCGTTTGGCCTGATGGCCAGCTTCGGCAATGCCTCGGGCCCAGTGGCGCCGTTTGCACCCGGCATGCTGGGGGCCAAGGGCTCCATCTACGTGACGCGCCAGACCTTGTTCACCCACATCGCCACGCGTGAGGCCACGCAGGCCATGGCGGACGACCTGTTTGCCGTGGTGCAAAGCGGTGCCGTGAAGATCCACATCGCCCAACGCTACACGCTGGAAAACGTGCAGCAGGCCCACAAAGACCTTGAGGCACGTCAAACAACCGGTTGCACCATCCTGACCCTGTAAGTCAGGGGGATAAAATCGCAAGATGACTTTGACTTCCTCCGCGCTCCTGCGCAAATCCCTTGTTTGCGCAGCGGGCCTGGTGGCTGCTGCTGCGTCCTACGCGCAGACCTCTTCGGTGGTGTTGGCCCAGGCCCAGCCTGCCGCCACACCAGCACCTGCCGTCGCCGTCGACAAGACCGCGGCCCAGATTGATGCGGAGAACAGCAGGCGTTGGTCGATCTACTGGGGCTGGAACCGTTCCACCTACTCCAACAGCACCATTCACTTCAAGGGCTCGGACCACGACTTCACCCTGCACGATGTCAAGGCCACCGACATGCAGACCAACACCGGTCTGGCGGACATCTTCAAGTACTACCTGAACCCAGCCGAGATCACCATCCCGCAAACCAACCTGCGTGTGGCCTACCAGCTCGATGGCGACACCGCCATTGCCCTGAACCTGGACCACATGAAATACGTGGTGGTGCAGGACCAGTCCGTTGCCATTGACGGCCAGATCAAGGGTGTGACGCAAAGCGGCCAGCAGGTGATTGCCGACAATTGGCTCAACTTCGAGCACACCGATGGCCTGAACATCGTGAGCCTGGAATACGAAAAGCAAAAGAAGGTGGACTGGTTTGGTGGCGACCGCACCAAGGTGTTTGCGCTGGTGGGCCTGGGCATCGTGATTCCCAAGACCAACGCCACCATGCACATGGTGAACCAGACCCGCAACGACGAGTTCCATTTGGCCGGTTGGAGCGTGGGCGCCGGTGTGGGCATGGACGTGGACGTGACCAAGACCGTGTTTGTGCGCACGGCCTACAAGATGGGGTATGTGGACCTGCCCGATGTGCTGACCAGTGCGCGCGGCGACAAGGCCTCGCACCATTTCACCTACAACGAGTTGCTGGTGGCGGTGGGTTACCGCTTCTAAGCGCTTGGGTTTCCAAGCCAAAAGGCCGGTGCATGCGCCGGCCTTTTTTATTTGCCGCTGGACTCCACATGCATGCGCAGGCGGTTGGGCGCCAGTTCGCCCGCGGAGTCGAGGATGGGGTAGGCAATCGAGCAGATGTGTGAGTTGATGCGCTTCAAGTCGCTGATCAGGTCCAGGTGCAGAGAGCTGGTCTCGATGCTGGAGAGTGTGTTGTCTGACAGGCGCGCGATGTGGGTGGCGGCGTACTGGCGCTCCAGGTCGCGGAAGCGGGTTTTTTCTTCGAGCAGGCGGCGCGCATCGCGCACATTGCCATTTAAAAACACGCTCATGCCCAGGCGCAGGTTGTCCACCAGGCGGCTGTGCAGCTCGCAGATCTCGGCCATGCCCGCGTCGGAAAACTCGCGCCCCTTGTTGATCTTCTTGTCTTCCACATCCAGGATCACGCGCTCGATGATGTCACCGATCTGCTCCATGTTGATGGTGAAGCTGATGATGTCAGTCCAGCGCTTGGCCTCGTTCTCGCCCAGCGCCTCGCGCGAGATTTTGGTCAGGTAGTACTTGATGTCGCTGTAGAGCTCGTCCACCGTGTCGTCCATGGTGCGCAGCTGTTTGGCCAGGGCCTGGTCGTTGTCGCGCATCACCGCCAGGGTGCCCAGCAGCATGGACTCCACCACATCGGCCTGGTGCATGGCCTCGCGCACGGCACATGAAATCGCCAAGGAGGGCGTGGCCAGAGCCGAGGGGTCCAGGTGGCGCTGGCGGCCCGCCACGGTGGTCTTTTGGGGTTTGGGCAGCCAGTGTTCCACCCAGCGTGCCACCACCTGTGTGAAGCCGATCAGGGCAATGCCTACGCCCACGTTGAAGGCGAGGTGAAAACCCACCACCAGCGTGGCCTCGTCGGTGAGGTAGGGGCTGGCATATCGCATCCAGACGCCCGAAAACGGCAGCACCGCCGCCACCCCCAGTACCTTGAACACCAGGTTGCCCAGCGGCACTTGGCGCGTCTCCACATTGGCGTTCATGGTCGTCAGCACCGCCAGCGCACCGCTGCCCAGGTTGGCGCCCAGCACCAGACCCAATGCCACATCCACCGGGATCACTCCCGAGGTGGCCAGCGTGGCGGTCAGGAGCACGATGGCCAGGCTGGAGTAGGACACCAGGGCCAGTGCGGCCCCCACCACAATCTCCAGCAGCAAGTCGCTGGTCAGCGTGCCCAGCAGGGCTTTGACCGCTGCTGACTGGGTCAGTACGGTGGCCGATTGTGTGACCAGGCGCAGCGCCAGCAGCATCAGGCCCAGCCCGATGAGTACGCGCCCCACGCGCCCCACGGTGGTGGAGGGGCGCGCAATGAAGAGCACCACGCCGATAAAAATGAACAGAGGGGAGAGCCAGGACAGATCCCGCGAGAACGCCACGGCCATCAGGCTGGTGCCAATGTCCGCGCCCAGCATCACGGCCAGGGCCGAGGGCAGACTCATGAGCCCCTGGCCCACAAAGGCCGAGACGATGAGTGCGGTGGCGGTGCTGGACTGCACCACGGCCGTGACACCAATGCCCGACACCACGGCGGCAAAGCGGTTGCCGGTGCTGTGCGCCAGGATGCTGCGCAGGTTGGCGCCAAACACGCGCAGGATACCGGTACGGACCAGGTGCGTGCCCCACACCAGCAGGGCAATCGCGGCAAACAGATTCAGCAAATGCGTCACAAACTCTTCCTTGTGTGCCGCGCGGTGTGCCGTCCCTGTTTAGCGGGTTTTGCGCACGCGCAGCAGTTCGTCCAGTATCAGGCAAACCGCGCCGATGGAAATCGCGCTGTCCGCCACATTAAAGGCGGGGAAATGCATGCCCCGCCAGTGGAAATCCAAAAAGTCCACCACGTAACCATAGGCCAGGCGGTCAATCACGTTGCCAATGGCGCCGCCCAGAATGCAGGCCATGGCAAAGCTGAACAGCTTTTGCCCCGGATGGGACTTGAGCATCCAGATGATGACCCCGGCTGCCACCAGGCCCAACACCGTGAAGAACCAGCGCTGCCAGCCCGAGGCGCCCGCCAGAAACGAGAACGCAGCCCCCGTGTTGTGGACCCGCACCACATTGAAGAAGCTGGTCACGTAGGTGCTGTCGCCCAATTGGTAGTAGCCCAGGATCAGGATTTTGGTGAACTGGTCTGCCAGTAGCAAGATAAAGGCCAGACCCAGCCACTGCCACAGGCCGGTGTTGCCACCGGCCGCTTTGCCGCCGCGGGCCATCAGGCAAACACGCGGTTTTCACCGGCGCCATACAGGTTGCTGGTGCAGCGGCCGCATAGCGTGGGGTGGGCTGCATCTACGCCGATGTCTTGCCGATAGTGCCAGCAGCGCTCACATTTTGTGCCATTTGAGGCTGCAACGCTGATGGATTGTGCGTCACCAGCTATTAAATTGATAGCGGAAGTGATGAACACAAACTTCAGGTCATCGCCCAGGCTGCTCAAGAGTGCAAACTCTTCTGCGGGCACGGTCAGTGTCACTTCGGCCTGCAAGGACGCGCCCACCTGGCCGGCAGTCCGCAGGGTTTCGATGTCCTTGTTGACGGCTTCGCGTACGGCGCGGATACGGTCCCACTTGGCCAGCAAGGCCTCATCCGCCGCGGCCAGCGCCACATAGCCGTCCATGAAGATGGACAGCTTGGTGGCGGCAGGCGTCTTGCCTTCGGCACCCAGCACGGCCCACGCCTCTTCGGCGGTGAAGCTCAGGAACGGTGCCATCCAGCGCAGCATGGCCTGGGTGATCGTCCACAGCGCGGTTTGTGCGGAGCGGCGTGCCAGGCTGTTGGCGCCGGTGGTGTAGAGGCGGTCTTTCAGGATGTCGAGGTAGAACGCGCCCAGGTCTTCGCTGCAATAGACCTGCAGTTTCGACACAACAGGATGGAACTCGTACACCTTGTAGTGCGCCAGGATGTCCGCCTGCAGCTGCGCGGCGCGGCTCAGGGCGTAGCGGTCGATCTCCAGCAGCTGGTCTGCTGGCACGGCGTCCTTGGCCGGGTCAAAGTCGCTGACGTTGGCCAGCAAGAACTTGAGCGTGTTGCGCACGCGGCGGTAGGTGTCCACCACGCGGGCCAGGATCTTGTCGTCGATGTTCAGGTCACCCGAATAGTCGGTGCTGGCCACCCACAGGCGGGCAATTTCGGCGCCCAGCTTGCTGGTCACGGTTTGTGGGTCCACCGTGTTGCCCAGGCTCTTGCTCATCTTGCGGCCCTGGCCGTCGGTGGCAAAGCCGTGGGTCAGCAGACCACGGTAGGGGGCGCGGTCGTACAGCGCGCAGCCCAGCAGCAGCGAGCTGTGGAACCAGCCGCGGTGCTGGTCGTGGCCTTCGAGGTACAGGTCGGCCTCGGGCCCTTCGGTGTGGAAGGGCACGCGGTCGTAGGCGTCCTTGTGGCTGCCGCGCAGCACGTGCTGGAAGGTGGAGCCCGAGTCGAACCAGACTTCCAGAATGTCGGTGCTCTTGGTGTAGCTGGGGGCGTCAGCTGCGCCCAGGATGTCTTCCACCGACACACGGCTCCAGGCCTCGATGCCGCCCTTTTCGACGATGTCTGCAGCCTGGTCCAGGATCTCCATGGTGCGCGGGTGGAGCTCGCCGCTGTCCTTGTGCAAAAAGAAGGGCACGGGCACGCCCCAGCTGCGCTGGCGCGAGATGCACCAGTCGGGCCGGTTGGCGATCATGTCGCGCAGGCGGGTCTTGCCGTTCTCGGGGTAGAACTGGGTGTCTTCGATCGCGTCCAGCGCCAGTTGGCGCAGGGTCTTGGGCGCCTTGTCCTTGGTGAACACGCCAACGCCTTCGTCCATGCGCACAAACCATTGGGCGGCGGCGCGGTAGATCACTGGTGTCTTGTGGCGCCAGCAGTGTGGGTAGCTGTGGGTGATGCCCACGGTGGCCATCAGGCGGCCGTGTTCGCGCAGCGTGTTAATGACGTTGGCACAGGCCTTCCAGATGTGCTGGCCACCGAACAGGGGCAGCTCTTCGGCATACACACCATTACCCAGCACTGGGTTCAAGATCTGGTCGTACTTGAGGCCGTTGGCGATGCAGCTGTTGAAGTCGTCCACGCCGTAGGCGGGCGAGGAGTGCACGATGCCGGTGCCGTCTCCGTCGCTCACATAGTCAGCCAGGTACAGCGGCGACAGGCGTTTGTAGCTGTATTCGTTACCGCTCTCAGGCAGGTCATACAGCGGGTGGCGGAACACCTGGCCGCGCAAGGCCTCGCCCTTGGCGGTCGCTAGCACCGTGCCAGTCAGGCCGAAGCGCTCCAGGCACTTCTCGACCAGATTGGCACCCAGCAGCAGCACGCCCTTGGGCGTATCCACCAACGCGTACTCCAGCTCGGGGTGGGCATTGAGTGCCTGGTTGGCCGGGATGGTCCACGCGGTGGTGGTCCAGATCACGGCAAAGGCTGGCTTGCCCGCGGGCAGGGCGCTCAGGCCAAAGGCCTTGGCCAGACCTGCGGCATCGTTGGACTCGAAGGCTACGTCCAGCGTGTCGCTCTTTTTGTCGGCGTACTCGATTTCAAACTCGGCCAGGGACGAGCCGCAGTCAAAACACCAGTACACGGGTTTCAAGCCGCGGTACACAAAGCCGCGTTCGATCACGCGCTTGAAGGCGCGGATTTCGCCCGCCTCGTTGGCCGGGTTCATGGTTTTGTAGGGGCGCTCCCAGTCGCCCAATACACCCAGGCGCTTGAAGTCTTCGCGCTGCTGGTCGATCTGCTCGGTGGCAAACGCGCGGCTCTTGGCCTGCATGTCGTCGCGGCTCAGGTTGCGGCCGTGCAGTTTTTCGATCGCGTTTTCGATCGGCAGACCGTGGCAGTCCCAGCCGGGGATGTACTGCGCATCAAAGCCGGCGAGCTGCTTGCTCTTGACGATCATGTCCTTGAGCACCTTGTTCAGCGCGTGGCCGATGTGCAGCTTGCCGTTGGCATAGGGCGGGCCATCGTGCAGCACAAACAAGGGGGCGCCATGGCGCGCATCGCGCAGCTTCTTGTACAGGCCTTCTTCGTTCCATTCTTTCACCCAGGCCGGTTCGCGCTTGGGCAGGTCGCCGCGCATGGGGAAGGGGCTGTCGGGCAGGTTCAGGGTGCTGCGGTAATCAACTTTGTCAGTCATGGCTAATCTCAAAGGGAGTTGGACGGCCTGCGGTGGTCGTCACGGCAAGCAATGGGGCAAGACGCGGGGCAAAGTGCGTCGGGGAGCCCCGTCAAATTCGGGTGCTGACGTTGGACTGGAGCCAGACACGCGCGTCGTCGCGGTCTTTTTGTATGCCCTGGGTGAGGGCATCCAGACCGTCGTATTTCAGTTCGTCGTGCAGTTTGTGTAGCAGTTCCACGCGGATGATTTTACCGTAGGCCCCCTCGGGGCCCAGCTCGGCAGGCCAGTCCAGGCAATGGGTCTCCAGCAGCACACGCCCGCCGTTCACATCGTTGGGATCCAGCGAGGGGCGCACGCCCAGGTTGGCCACGCCTTGCAGCGGCTTGCTGGCCAGGCCATGCACCAGCACCACAAAGATGCCGCTGGCAGCCGGTTTCCAGTGCGCAAAGCGCAAATTCAGGGTCTTGAAGCCCAGCGTGCGGCCCAGCTTGCGTCCGTGCACCACGTGGCCACTGATGCAATAGGGGCGGCCCAGCAGGCGGGCGGCGGCGGCCATGTCGCCCCGGCCCAGCGCGTCGCGCACGGCGGAGCTGGAGACACGCAGGCCATGCACTTCGTACGAATTCATGCGGGCCACGTCAAAGCCCTGGGCCTCGCCTGCGGCGTCCAAGAGGGCGTAATCGCCCGCGCGGGCCTTGCCAAAGCGGAAATCGTCGCCCACCAGCACATAGCGGGCGCCCAGGCCTTGCAGCAGCACCTGGTCGATGAACGCCTGCGGGCTCTGGTTCGCCAGCCGGGCGTCAAAGGGCAGCACCACGGTCTGGTCCACGCCGGCTTGGGCCAGGTCTTCCAATTTGTCGCGCAGGGTGCCCACGCGGGCCGGGGCCAGCTCGGGCTTCTTGTGCAGCTCGGCAAAGTAGTCGCGTGGGTGGGGCTCAAAGGTCAGCACCACGCTGGCCACGCCGCGCTGCTGGGCTTCGGCACGCAGCAGGGCCAGCATGGCCTGGTGCCCCCGGTGGACACCGTCAAAGTTGCCAATCGTGACCGCACTCGCGCTGGCAATGCCAGGGTGCTTGAAACCGCGGAAAACCTTCATGTTTTGTTATCTTTTTGATAGCAGGCCGCGCAAACGCTGCCGGGGCTGGACGCCAATTTGTCATGGAAACACGGTATATTGTGACTTAGCAGGGCCCGGACACACGTCTGGCGCGCACTTGCAGACATTTGGCAGTCCGTGTTGGTGGTAGGTTTTACCGTTGATGGAGGCGTTGCGTGAAAGTCTTGAAGTTGTCGGCCCAAGGGCTTCCCCAGTCCTGGATCTCGCTGGAGCAAGCGGTGATCCATTACGCTGCGGGCGAGGTGCGCTGGGAGTCGGGGGGCGAGGTCGCCGTGTTCCACGGCGGGCACAACGCCATGACCGGCCAGCAGTCGATCATCAAGGTCAACAGCATCATTGGCACGCGCGGCGTACCCAGTATCAACCCCTTCAACCTGCGCCCTGGCCTGACCAACGCCAAGCTCTTTATCCGCGACCGCAATGTGTGCGCCTACTGCGGCGGCCATTTCCACGAGAGCGAGCTCACGCGCGAGCACATCATCCCCTTTGCCCAGCACGGCATCGACACCTGGATGAACGTGGTCACCGCGTGCAAGCCCTGCAACCACCGCAAGAGCCACCGCACGCCCGAGCAGGCCCACATGCCCTTGCTCTACACGCCCTACGTGCCCAGCCTGTGGGAGGACTTCATCCTGCGCAACCGCCGCATCCTGGCGGACCAGATGGAGTTTTTGATGGCGCACGTGCCCAAGTCCTCGCGCCTGCTGGATTAGCATAGTGGGCATGTACAACGCCCCTGCCACCCCCACCCCGTCAGACCGCCCGCGCATCGCACTCATTGCGCACGATCGCAAGAAAGACACCATGGTCGCACTGGCCAAAGAGTTCGCGCCCTACCTGCAGCGCTGCACACTGATGGCCACCGGAACCACGGGCGGACGTCTGGTGGATGAAGCGGGCCTGGATGTGGAGCGCATGCTCAGCGGCCCCTGGGGCGGCGACTTGCAGATTGGCGCGCGGCTGGCGCAGGGCGAGGTGGACGCGGTGATCTTCTTGCGCGACCCCATGACCCCACAGCCGCACGAACCCGACATCAACGCCCTGGTGCGCGCCTGCGATGTGCACGACGTGCCCTGCGCCACCAACCTGTCCAGCGCGCGCCTGGTGTTGGCGCAAATGCTCCTGAAACTATAGCTGCTGGCGCAACGGCGGCGCGGGCTGGCGGTCAAAAGTGTGCTTTAACTGGTTGTTAAATCAAAGGCCCCCAGCGCCTGCGCGCGGCCGTTGAGGATGGCGTCTACCCGGTGGTGGCCGGGGTAGTGTTTGCGGGTGGTCATGTCGGCCAGTGAGATCTTTTTGCCCACGCGTTGGGTCTCGTGCGCGGCCAGGTCCAGCGTCTTGAGCTTGAACACCTTGGCCCGCGCCTGGCCATTGGCCTTGACGTAGTGCACCGCAAAGTCGACCAGCACCTGCTGGGGCTGCGCCGTGGTGTTGGTCACGTCAAAGGCCACGTTCAGCGAGCCACCCACCACGGCGCGTGGTGGCGTGATGGCAGGCTGGCCAACCACCACGTTGGCAGTCTCTCCAAAGCCCAGTGCCGCCAGCGCACCGGCCTCGCCGCGTTTCACCGCGCTGCGCAGCGCGTGCTGCACGATCCAGCGCCGCTCGGGCGTGGCGCCTTGCAGCCAAGTCTGGGCCGTGTGGGCCAGCAGGGTGGGGTGGTCTTTGCCAATGTCGTTGAGGTTGTTGGCCACTGAGCGGCGCACGTACAAGGCCGGGTCGTCCTTCAGGCGCTCCAGCAGCGCTAGCACCGGCGCCGGGTCGCGCTGGAAGGCGGGCAGGCGCGAGGCCCAGGGCAGCCGCGGCCGTGTGCCCTCGGACACCAGGCGGCGTACATGTTCGCTTGCATCCTGCGTCCATTCCGCCAGCCGCTCCAGCGTGGCCTCTGGGTGCTGCTGCAGAAAGGGGCGAATGCTGAACTCTGCCGTGAAGCGCTGCGTGAGCGCGTGCTGCGCCTGCATCGACAGATCAAAATGCCCCAGCCCAAACTCCGCCACAAACGCCGTGTGTGGCAGGTACAAGAACGACCCGAGCGACAAACCCGGATCACGCCCATGCGGCTGCTCGGCCGACGCCAGCACGATGGGCAGCGCCTGGGCATAGTCTTGCGGCAAATGCCGCTGCAGCGCCCGCGCCATGTGTTTGCCACGCGGCATCAGCGCCAGCGCTTCGTAGCCGCTTAGCGCGTCGTGCAAAAAGGCATCGGTGTCAAACCGCCGGTGCACCGCGGCCACCATGCGCGCAATGGCGCGGGGCACATCGGGGCCGTATTGGGCAACCAGGGGCTCGGCCATGGCGTGGCTTTAGCTGCGTTCCAGGTCGCGGATCAGCGTCTTCACCTTGGTGGTGATGATGTCCACCGCCGGGTCATTGGCGCCGTGCGGCAGGATGACGTGCGCGTGCCGCTTGGTGGGCTCGATGAACTGCTTGTGCATGGGGCGCACGGTTTCCAGGTACTGGGCAATCACGCTCTCGGCGCTGCGCCCGCGCTCGGAAATGTCACGCTGCAGGCGGCGGATAAAGCGCACGTCGGCCGCCGTATCCACAAAAATCTTCAGCGACATCATCTTGCGCAGCTCGGGGTCGAACAGCGCAAACAAGCCCTCCACCACAATCACCGGCGCCGGGTTCACCACCACCGTGGTGGGCGCGCGGTTGTGCTTCACAAAGTCGTAGGTCGGCATGTCGATAGCCTCGCCACGGCGCAAGGCTTGCACCTGCTTCACCATCAGCGGCCAGTCAAAGGCATCGGGGTGGTCGTAATTGGTCTTGACGCGCTCTTCAATCGAGAGGTGGGTCTGGTCCAGGTAATAGTCGTCCTGGTAGACCACCGAAGCCATCTCCGGCCCAATGGAGGCCAGTACCTCACGGGTGACCGTGGACTTGCCGCTGCCACTGCCGCCTGCGACACCGATCACGAAAGGTTTGTTGTTGGTTTTGGGCATGCTTGTTTCCGGTTCCAGGCGGGCAAAAGGGCGTGATCTTACAAGGCCGCGGGGCGGCACCGGGATACAGTTTACCGGCCCGCTCTATTTTCATGTCAAATAGGCCGCTAGACCCCATGGATATTGCGCGAGCAGCTACGAAAACCATAGCAGTTTTGTCGCGCGGTACGATATGGCAAATCACAGGGGGAACGCCATGGCCGCCATCAAGCGCGCCGATGGCGACTGGACCACGCTATTTGCCCTGGGCAGCCAGATCAACCGCAGCCACCCCTCGTTTGACCCGCGCAACTACGGCGAGGGCAATGCGGTGCAAACGCATCTGCATGTGCGGCGCAAAGCCGCTGGTGGGGCCAAGACCTAACCGAGCTCGTCCAGCAGCACTTGCACGGAGTCAAGCAGAGCGGGCAGGGCGCTCCGGGTGATGTTCCAGACCGTGCCCACGCTCACCGTGGCGTATCCATGGATCAGTTGATTGCGGAACGCCACGATTTGCGGCAGGTCTGGAATACGTGCGGCAATCGCGGCATCCAGTTTGGATAGCTGGTTGAGTGCTTCGCCGATGATTTCAAACTTGCGCTCTACCGCAGCCTGGGCCATCGCGTTGCCTTCATACGCCGTCACATCCATACCACCGGTAAACGACTGAATCGCCAAAGCCGAATCGCGCACATCCCACAAAAAGGCACGTGGGTCACGCTGCATAAACAGCTTCGCGGTTGCTATTGATGCTGGCCAGCACGTAGGGGTTACGGACTGCGCCAGGCTCTACCAAGTCCACTCCACGGCCCAGCAGGGCTTCCAGGTCTGCTTTGGCACCAAACAAGGCGTTGAGCCCAGGCTGGACGCCCGGCGCAAACTCCACCAGAAAGTCAGCGTCACTGTTGGCAGGGTCAAAGTCATCGGCCCGTGCCGCCGAGCCAAACACTTCCAGCCGCTGAATGCGGTAGCGCTGGCAGATGGCAGAAATGCCTGTGCGGTGTTGGGCGATGGCTGGGTGCATGACTTGGAGTTTACTGGAGCGCCCCGTTGATGTGTCAAATCGGCCTCTAGCCCACGTGGAGTATGCGCAAGCAGCTACCAAAACAATAGTGAATCCGCCCAGTCAGCCGTTCAGCGCAGCGGGCCCACGCAGGCGTATATTGGCTTGATGCGTACCAAGCCACCATCTCACCACCGCAGCGACCTTGTTCGCATTGCCATCCACGCCATGTCGGAGCGCGGGCTGGAGCCCGAGTTCTCGTCCGCGGTGGAGCGCCAGCTGGCTGGCATTACCGCCACGGGCACCAGCGCAGACCCTGCCATCCACGACCTCAGCACCTTGCTGTGGTGCTCCATCGACAACGACGACTCGATGGACCTGGACCAGCTCACCGTGTCTGAAGCCTTGCCCAACGGCAGCGTGCGCCTGTGGGTGGCCATTGCCGATGTGGACGCGCTGGTGCCGCGCGACACACCCATCGACCAGCACGCCAGCACCAACACCACCTCGGTCTACACGTCTGCACGCATCTTCCCCATGCTGCCCGAGCGCCTGTCTACCGACCTCACCTCGCTCAACCCCCACCAAGACCGCCTGGCCATGGTCACCGAGATGGTGTTCAACCCCGATGGCTCGCTGGCCGGCTCCACCGTCTACCGCGCCCGGGTGCGCAACCAGGCCAAGCTGGCGTATGACGCGGTGAGCGCCTGGCTGGACGGGCAGGGCGACTTGCCCGCCGCTGCGGCCGCCGTGCCCGGCTTGGACGCACAGCTGCGCACACAAGACGCGCTGGCCCAGCAGCTGCGCGCACGCCGCCGCAGCGCGGGTGCGCTGGAGTTTGAGAGCTTTCAGCCGCGCGTTACGTTTGACGGTGAACGCGTGGCCGACATCGCGCTGCAAGAACACAACCGCGCCCGCCAGCTCATTGAAGAAGTGATGATTGCCACCAACACCTGCACCGCGCGCTACTTGGCCGCGCAGGGCGTGGCCTCATTGCGCCGCGTGGTGCGCTCGCCCGAGCGCTGGCTGCGCATCGTGGCGGTGGCCAAAGAATATGGCGACGTGCTGCCGCCCGACCCGGATTCGAAAGCGCTGGAAGACTTCTTGGCCAAGCGCCGCCGGGCCGACCCGCTGCGCTTTGCCGATCTGTCGCTGGTCATCGTCAAGCTCATGGGGCGAGGCGAATACGTGCTGGAGGCCCCCGGCGGCCCGCCCGTAGGCCACTTTGGCCTGGCCGTAACCGACTACACCCACTCCACCGCGCCCAACCGCCGCTTCCCCGACCTCATCACCGCGCGCCTGCTCAAGGCCACGCTGGCGAAGGAGCCGCCGCCCTATAGCAACGCCGAGCTGGCCGCACTGGCCACCCACTGCACCCGCCAGGAAGACGCGGCGCAAAAGGTGGAGCGGCAAATGCGCAAGTCCGAAGCCGCGCTGCTGCTCGAATCCCGCATTGGCGAACGCTTTGACGCCATCGTCACCGGCAACGCCGCCGATGGCCAGTGGGTGCGCCTGCTGAACCCGCCCGCCGAAGGCAAGCTGCTGCGCGGCGCCAGCGCGCTGAAGGTGGGGGACAAAGTGCGCGTGAAGCTGCTGGCCACCAATGTGGAGCGCGGCTTTATTGACTTTGAGAGCGTGCAGTAAACGTTAGGCCAAGCCGGCCGCCTGCTTGGCGTGAAGCTTGGCGGCAATGTATTCACCGTGGGTGACGTGCAGCAAGCCCGCCACCTTGCTGATGACGTGGTTCTCGTGGGCGTCCAGGTCGCCGTCTGCATACGCCACCTGCCACATCAGTTCCACCACCATGATCTTTTGCGCCTGCGTGAAGTGCTCGTTCATGGCGCTGGTGTAGCGAAAGTAATCGTTGCTGTGCTTGGCGGCGCTATCTGCCTGGCTTAGCAACTGCTGCGTTTCATCGTCGGTCAGCGCAAACTTGCTGCGCAGTGCTTGTACCGCCGATGCACGCTCCTGGTCGCCAACACCCGCGTCAGCCCGCATGACCTCGATCAACAGCACCGCCGTTGCCAACTGCAAGCTATGGCTGTCACTCACAGACGATGCGCTCTCATCGCTCAGGTTAAAAAACTGGACCAACAGGTTTTTGAGTGGATGCAACATGCGCAAGATTGTGCCCGGCAGATATGCTCCTTGCCCGATAGGTCCGAAACACCGCATCAAAACGCAGGTTTGCCAAAAGAGAGTGGGTGAAAATTTGATTGAAATTGACCGCTATCCCTCGTGGAATATGCGCAAACAGCTACCAAAAGCGTAGCAATCTTAGCCTTGCAAACTAGAGCAAAGCCCCGGTGGCTTGCACCTTTGCCGCTTGGCGGCGAGTATTTCCTGCCACCCATGGCGGCCCCATTCATCCAGCCGGTGCTCACGGGCTCGGCGGTATGGGCCATGGTGGCGAGGGCGGCCAGCAGCAACGCAGCGCTTAAGCCTTCTTCCAAATCACCAAGCCAATGCCGCCCAAAATGGCGCAGCCCGACAGCGCCATCGGCCAGGTAGCGGCCTCGCCCAGTAGCACCACGCTGCCCACAGCCGCAATCACCGGCACGCTGAGCTGCACCGTGGCCGCGTGGGTCGCTTGCAGCGTGGGCAACACCCGGTACCACACGGCATAGCCCACACCCGATGTCAGCGCGCCCGAGGCCAAGGCAAACACCAAGCCGCTGCTGGTGATATGGAGCTGCGGCAGCGCCACCGCACTGAGCACCAGCGCCATGGGCACAGTGCGAATGAAGTTGCCCGCCGTTACCGCCGTGGGGTCAGCGCCACCTTGGGCGGGCTGGCGCCGGCCCAGCAGCGAGTAAGCGCCCCAGGCCACCCCGGCACCCAGCATGGCCGCAGAACCTGCTAAGCCCGGCGTTGCTACGCCCGGCAACATCAGCACCACAAGCCCGGCAACCGCCAGCGCAAAGCCGCCAAGCTGCTGCGCACTCAAGCGCTCGCCCCGGTACAGGCCCCAGGCAATCATGGTGGCCTGCACCGCACCAAACAGAAGCAGCGCGCCCGTGGCCGCCGACATGCTGAGGTAGGCAAACGAAAACCCGGCCGCATACACAAACAGCGCCAGCGCCGACCAGCCATCACCCGGCAGCGCTGCGGTGCGTGCCCCCTGCGCGCTTGGTTTGCGCTGTAGCCACACCAAGGCCGCCAGGGTGATTGCGCCAGACACCAAACGCACGGTGGTGAAACTGGCCGCATCCATGGCGCCGCCCTTGAGCGCGACGCGGCACAACAGCGAGTTGCCCGCAAAGGCCAGCATGGCCAGCGTCAGCAGAGATAGATTGAACAGAGAGCCCATGGCGGAGCAGTGTACGCGTGGGGTGCTATTTACTATGAAATTGGCCTCTAGCGCCCGTGGAGTATGCGCAAGCAGCTACTAAAAGCGTAGCAAATGCCAAGCAAAACCTAGAACGACGACCCCGGCTCACTCAGGAAGGCCAGCTCCTCCGCGCTGGAGCTGCGGCCCAGGATGGTGTTGCGGTGGGGGTAGCGGCCGAAACGGTCGATGATGGCTTTGTGGCGTAGCTCGAAGTTCAGATTGTCTTGTATGCCCAACTGCGTAAACAGCGCTACCGCTTGCGTATGCACCAGCGCGGACTCGCTGTGCATGTAGGGCATGTAGGCAAACACCCGCTGCTCTTCAGGCAGGCTGCGGTCTTGCCCGCTGGCCACCAGCTCTTGCGCCAACACCAGCGCCAGCGCGTCCTGCGCAAAGGCTTGCTTTGTTGCGCGGTAGACGTTGCGCGAGAGCTGGTCCAACACGATGATCTCCGCCAGCCGCCCCTCAGCCGTGGCGCGCCACGCAAACAGCTCACACTGCGCCGCCGTCTTCAGCGTGTCGCCAAAGCGCGCGCGGATGGTTTCGTCCAGCACGGCGTCTTTGATGAAGTGCTGCTTGGGGGTTAGCTCATCGAACCAGAAGTGGAGGATGGATTGGGGTTGCATGGGGCAAATATAGAGTTCAATGCGATGTCTGTAAGACAAGTGAACGCACGTCTAATCTATCGACAAGTATGTCTGTCAAAGCAAAAAATAACAGGAATACTAACTTTGTATCCAGGCAATTGCGTCGTCGAGTGGTTGTCGTTCGCCAACTGGGACAACGCAAAGATGATTTGCCGCGTGCTTGAGCTTTCCCTCCCGCGAGCCCTTTGCAATTGCGTTGGCAACATCTGCAGTCACGTTGTGCTCTTCTGCCAAATTGCCTATACAGGCCCAGATCGCCTGTTCGCCAAGGTGTCCATGGCAAAGCCAACGGCCAGGCTCTGCAGTTTGAAACGCGGCTAGGTAAGTGTCGGCGCCGGAATTTACCGAAGGTACAAAGTTGACTGGCAGTTGCAGTCCACGGTGAGAAAGTACCTGTACCAAACTCTGGTCTAGCTGGTAGCGATTGCCAGACCAACTTACACGCTTCTCGCAAATCGCACCATCAGATCTTCCAAGTGCGCTGGCAGCCTTTAACTCTAAAGAATATGCAGTCGCCAAAGCAACCATTTTGTGAAAACGACTTCCGAGATCTCTTAAAAACTCTGCCGATATTTCATCTGGATAGGATTGCTTGAGATATGCCGCGGCGCTCGATATGCTGAAGAAATAGTTTTCAATCGAGTGTCCAATCGTAGTGAAACTCCCTGGCCCCTGTGTTGGGGGGGTCCACTGATTTGGTACGCCGTTGTTCAGAGGAATGCCGTCCCATTCCCTGTCAGTGAGAGAACCGAATTTTGCTAAAACTAGCTCTTTGGTCGGAGAGGTTAGTGCTTCAATGGCAGACCTTATTGCACCGATGCGCGCCTTGTTTCCAAGCCCATGGAGTTCCGTTCCGGTAATGATTTGCACGCAATCGACTACTCCCTTTGAAGAAATCTGTCTTTCTTCCTCTTTGTCAAGCTTCAGTCGATTGATGATTGTTCTATCTGAAACTCCCTCTGTTAAAAGTGTTTTCCCGGAGCGACGGAGGACTGTATTTATGTAGCCAGAAAGTGAGTATCCCTGCATAGCTACTCCGCGCTGTCGTCCTCAAACAAACCCTCTTGCAAACTTCGCGTCAAAGTTGGTTCGAAATCTTGTGTTTCTTCCAAGTGATCGCCGCCGACTTCCGGTGAGTGTGTGCAGGCGATGATTTGTCTGTGTGCCGATTGCTGCATTAGCTCCCTCAAGATTTGTCTTTGCCAGTCAACATGCAATGACAATTCTGGTTCGTCTATAAGAAAGGTCCCGCTTTTAAATCTTGAGCGGCTAGCCGAATAGAGCATGGTCAAAATCTGTTTCTCACCTGACGATAATGATGAAAGACCATAACTCCTCCCGCCCTCAGTTCCGACTGATACGGAAGATCTAGTACGCGTTCTTGAATCCACAGAGCCAATTTGCAAAGTTTTTTTATCGAGAAACTTGTTTATTGAAGACTCGAAATCGCGACTCTTTTGAAATGCTTGCTTGCGCTCCTCTTTTCGCGCAACTAATGTGTCTAAGTAGAGATTTAAAACTGCATTTTCGATGCCTTTGGTGTCGCGACCTCCGTAACGCTTTAAATGATCAGTAGCTTCACTCAAATTTTGATAAATACGGAAAGATTCGCGATTCCCTAGCTGATAGTCGGTGCTGTTTAGAGAATCTGCAATGGATGCCAAGAGTTGATCGGTTCCGACTGTTGAATCCGGGGTGTCAAGACCAACAATTGTCCGAAATACTTTAACAAACACATCCGCAAACATATTCTGTTCCCGTTGTGCTGTTTCTAGTTGGGCAGTACGCCACTCCGAGGAGAGGCCGTCATCAACCTCTAGTATTGATGGATAACGAACGATTGGAACGAATTGACCAAACCATTGGCGGCATTGAAGCGTTTTGCGGGCGGTCGTCGCAGCTTCTTCTCGGATAGCACGTGTTTCTATTGCCTCTCGAGGTAATCGAGATAGTAAACGCCCTGTGGCTTCACGAAGATTCAAAACCTCCTTAACTTCTATTTCCTCCAGCTCTGTCTCTTTTGCTGAATCTCGATAGTAAGTGGCGGCACCACCTTGGATGCGCTCTAGAACCGAGCGAAATGCGGGTAAATATGTCGCTCGATCTCCAATGGCCGCTCTAATCGCGTCAGATTCCGCTTCACTGAGCGTGCCTGACTCTCCTTCAAAGGAAGTTGTGTTGCCATTCAAAGAAACTGAGCAATTCCCATCAGGCCCCCCCCGATGTATTTCCAAGACGTCATCAGAAAACGTTGAAATTCGAATGCGTCGGAAATTTAGGTAATTGAATCTTTTGAAGTCAAGTTCAAGCGCATTTGCCAATATGTGCAGCGCTGTTGTCTTTCCTCTACCGTTCTTACCGTAGATGATGTTTAGGCCAGGTTTGAACTCCATTTGCAGATCGAACTGATCATGAAGTCCCTCTACGGATAAGCGGCTTATTCCATTTGTTTTCATCTTGCCCCCCTCAGCTTAATTTTAAATTTCTTGGGTGAAGTGAATCACTTACCCCAACTATCCTTCAACCCCACCGCCAAGTTAAACACCGGCTTGCTGCCTTGCACGTGATCCACCCGATCCGCCACAAAGTACCCATGCCGTTCAAACTGAAACTTCTGGTCCGGCGCGGCATTGGCCAATGAGGGCTCAACAATCGCGGTCACCACTTTCAGGCTGTTGGGGTTCAGGCTTTCGATGAAGTCTTTGCCGCCCGCGTCGGGCTGTGCATCCAAAAACAAGCGGTCGTACATGCGGACTTCGGCGTTCACGCCGTTGGCCACGCCCACCCAGGTGATGGCGGCTTTCACCTTCACCAAGTCGCTACCTGGCGTGCCGCTCTTGGTGTCGGGCACCACGGTGGCCAGCACTTCGGTGATGGTGCCGTTCGCATCTTTGGTGCAGCCGGTGCATTCGATCACGTAGCCGCCCTTCAGGCGCACCTTGTTGCCGGGGAACAGGCGCTTGTAGCCCTTCGGTGGCACTTCTTCAAAGTCTTCGCGCTCGATCCACACCTCTTTGCCTATGGTGAAGTGGCGCGTGGGGCTTTCCACGCCTTCGGGCGGGTGGGGCAGGGCGGGCTGGGTGCAGGGTTCCAGGTGGCCGGCGCCCATCACTTCGTCCCAGTTGGTCAGCACCAGTTTCACGGGGTTGATGACGGCCATGCCGCGGTGGGCCTTGGCCTCCAGGTCTTCGCGCAGGCAGCCTTCCAGCGTGCTGTAGTCAATCCAGCTGTCGCTCTTGGTCACGCCAATACGTTCGGCAAACAGTTGGATGGCCTCGGGCGTGTAGCCGCGGCGGCGCAGGCCGACTATTGTTGGCATGCGCGGGTCGTCCCAGCCTTGCACCTTGTGGTCGTACACCAGTTGCGCCAGCTTGCGTTTGCTGGTGATCACATAGGTGAGGTTCAGGCGGGCAAATTCATATTGCTTGGGCGCGGGCGCTGCCAGCAGGCCGCCTTCGCTCAGGCGCTCCAGCAGCCAGTCGTAAAACGGGCGCTGGTCTTCAAACTCCAGCGTGCACAGGCTGTGGGTGATCTGCTCCAGCGCGTCTTCAATGGGGTGCGCGTAGGTGTACATCGGGTAGATGCACCAAGTGTCGCCGGTGTTGTGGTGCGTGGCGCGGCGGATGCGGTAGATGGCCGGGTCGCGCATGTTGATGTTGGGGCTGGCCATGTCGATCTTGGCGCGCAGCACCATCGATCCATCTTCATGCTTGCCGTCGCGCATTTCGCGAAAGCGGGCCAGGTTTTCAGCGGGCGTGCGGGCGCGGAAGGGGCTGTCCACACCGGGCTTGCCAAAGTCGCCGCGGTTCAGGCGCATTTGCTCTGCCGTTTGCTCGTCCACATAGGCGTAGCCGGCTTCAATCAAATACTCCGCTGCGCGGTACATAAAACCAAAGTAGTCGCTGGCCTGGTAGGCGGCAGCATCGGGCGCGCCGTTCCAGTCAAAGCCCAGCCATTTCACCGCGTCGATGATGGAGTTGACGTATTCGGTGTCTTCCTTCTCGGGGTTGGTGTCGTCAAAGCGCAGGTGGCACACGCCACCGTAGTCGCGCGCCAGGCCGAAGTTGATGCAGATGCTCTTGGCGTGGCCCACGTGCAGGTAGCCATTGGGCTCGGGCGGAAAGCGGGTGCGGATTTTGGCGGGGTCGGGCTGGCCCGCGGCGTGGTGGGCGGCGTCGCCGGGGGTGCCGGCCCAGCGGCGCTGGGCGTAAGTGCCTTTTTCCAGATCGGATTCGATGATCTGGCGCAGGAAGTTGCTGATCTTGGGTGTTTCGGGGGTGTTGGCGGCGTTAGCAGCGGAAGAAGGGGTGTTGGCGCTCATGCGTTGGATTTTAGACGCCGCTTGGAAATGCGAAGCACCCCCCGTACACTGGCGCGCAACAGTTTCGCCACTTTCTTTTCAAAAGCACCAGCCCATGGCCGCGCCCCCCGACGTGCCCAACGCCACCGCCCTTCACATGGCGCGCTTGTACGAGCAGTCGCCGCTGTTTGTGTCGCTGTTTGATGCCTCCGACACCATGCGTTATGCCAACCCGGCGTTTCGCAAAGCGTTTGACGTGTCCCCGGGTGCCGAGCCCACCTGGACCGACCTGATGCGCTGCAGCCACACCTCGGGCGTGGGGGCGGCCATCAAGACCGACAACTTTGAGGCCTGGCTCACGTCCACCCGCTCGCGCCGGGGCAAGCTGCCGTTTCGCACCTTTGAGGCGGACCTGACCGACGGCCGCTGGATCTACATGACCGAAACGGTGGATGCGCAGGGCTGGATGCTGTGTGTGGCGTTTGATATTTCGTCCATGCGGGTGGGGGAGCGCTCACTGCGCCTGGCACGCGACGGCGCGTTGCGTGCCGCGCAGGTGGATGGGCTTACCGGCATCAGCAACCGCGCGCATGTGATGCAGCAACTGGAGAAGCGCTTGGACCAACTGCGCGAGCGCCAGCAGCCCTGTGGCCTGGTGATGCTGGATCTGGACCACTTCAAGCGGGTGAACGACACCTATGGCCACCATGCGGGCGATGGAGTGCTGGTGCACTTTGCGCGGCTGGTAGAGGCCACGCTGCGCCGCGAAGACGGCTTTGGTCGCCTGGGGGGCGAGGAGTTCATGCTCCTGCTGCCCAACATCAGCCACGCGGCGCTGGAGCAAACCGTGGGCCGGGTGCTGGAGAAGGTGCGCACTGCACGCCCCCTCCCCGAGGTGCCCGGCTTTGCCTACACCTGCTCGGCCGGGCTCACCATGCTGGACCCCAGCCAAGACGCGGCGCACAACATGCGCCGTGCCGACCACGCGCTGTACGTTGCCAAGGCGCAGGGGCGCGACTGCCTGGTGTGGGCCGAGGGCTGAACGCCCTGCCTACTTGGGCAGGGCGGCGAGGTCCAGCCACAGGGCCTTGCGCGACAAGGGTGTCGCAGCGGGCAGCAGCGGGTTGTTCAGCGCAATGGCGACACGCCCGCGCAAATTGGCACGTTTGATGATCCCGCCAAAGCGCTCGTAAAACAGGGCATCAAAGCTGCCATCGGCCATGGCCTTGTGAAGGCCGGTTTCGATGGCTTTGGCCAGCACTGTGTCTTTCTTGTTCACAAAAAAGTAGATGGCTGTGGGGTAGTGCAGCAGCACTTTGTCCTCCACCACCAGTTGCTGATTGCGGGCCTGTGCAGCCTCGTCCCATATCTCCAGAATGGAGCGCGGAAAGTAATCAAACCGCCCGGCCTGCAGCATGGCAAACAGGCCTTCATAGGTGGTGCTGGTGGTGACTCGCAGGCCGTTGCCCTGCAAGATGTCGGTGTCGGGCCAGTCGTGGCCCTGGCCGGCAGAAAAGGCGCGCAAGTCTTCCAGCCCTTTGACGCCGGAGATGATGCCCTTGTGTTGCTCGCGCACAAAGGCGATGCGGTAACCAAACAGGCCCTTGTCGATAGGAATGCGGAGGGGGAGCAGCTGGTCTTCGCGGTCTTTGGAGGTCATGCTCCACACCACATTGATGCCGGTGCCACTGGCCAACCGGTTCAGGGCGGCACCCTGGGGCATGGGGCGTGGGTAGGCCCGGACGTCATAGTCCGAGCCTGATTTCTTCAGGGCCAGCTCCAGCAGCCGGACCGGGTATTCGAGCCGGCTGTCTGCTTCGGGGATTTCCCGGGAATACACCACAGAAAACTTGGCGGCCTGCACGGACCCGGCGGTGAGTAGCAGCAGGCACGCCAGGCTGGCGTGTAATCTTTTGAGCCAAATGGGCATGGTGCCCTTTCCAACAACGACTCCGGCCCCCTGTTTTTTTTATGGTGTGTGGTTCCAGGCTGTCAGTTGCACCAAGCGTTCCAGGGCAAAGGCGCCTAGCACCGAGTTGCCTTTGGCGTCCAGCTCGGGTGCCCACACGGCTATGGTACCCACGCCCGGCGCAATTGCAACAATGCCGCCGCCCACGCCCGTCTTGACTGGCAGGCCAATGCGGTAGGCAAAGTCGCCCGCGGCATCGTAGGCACCGCAGGTGAGCATGAGGGCATTCACGCGACGCGCATCATCGGCCGCCAAGAACTGTTCGTCCTGCTGGCCGTCACGGCCCAAGTCGCGCCCGCCGTTGGCCAGAAACATGGTGGCCTGGGCGAGCTGGGTGCAGCTCATCTCGGTGGCGCACTGGCGGCAGTAGTTGTCCAGCACCAGTTCGGGCTCGTTCACAAAGTTGCCGTAACTCTTCATGAAATACGCCAGGGCCATATTGCGATGGGCGGTCTCGCGTTCAGACCGGGCAATGCGTGCGTTCCAGCTCAGGTCGGGGTCGTCGGTCAGGCGGCGCAGGGCGCCCAAGAGCGCGTAGTCCAGATGGGCGTAGCGGGTGGTCAATATGTCGGTGATGACCAGCGCACCAGCGTTGATGAAGGGGTTGCGCGGAATGCCTTTTTCGGTTTCCAGCTGCACCATGGAGTTGAAGGCTGCGCCCGATGGCTCGCGGCCCACGCGCTGCCACAGGTTGTCGCCCACGGTCTTGAGCGCCAGCACAAAGGTAAACAGCTTGGTGATGCTTTGCAGCGAGAACGGGGTGTGCGCATGGCCCACGCTGTAGGTGCTGCCATCCACCAGCGCCACGGCCATACCGAATTGGCGTGGCGCCACCTCGGCCAGTGCCGGGATGTAGCTGGCTACGCGGCCCTGGCCAAACAGGGCCTGGGCTTCGGTGTGGATCTGCTCCAGGATGGTGGACAGGTCTGTGGCCTGGGCCGAGGGCGTAAGGGTTTGCATGGGCGAATTCTAGGAGCCCGCCTGTGGTACATATGCGGCAAAACCACAGCAGGTATGCACCATGCACATCAAAGACTTTACGGACACCGCCAATCTGGTGGTGGAACTGCGCTTGCAGGATTTGAAGGATGCCGCGCGGGAGGGTTTGCTTACCGAGACGCAGGCGCAGACGCTGTGGCAGCGCTGGAGCCACAGCACCCCCGCGCACCCCCAGCCGCCGCTGCCCACTGCGCCCACCGCGGGGCCTTCGTTTGGCTTTGTGAATGTGCTGTATTACTTTGGCGGGTTGGTGGCCATTGGTGCCATGAGCCTCTTTATGACGCTGGGTTTTCAGTCGCTGGGTGCGGGCGCTTTGCTGGCCATTGCGCTGGCCTACATGGTGGCTTGCTTCAAGGTGGCGGACCACTTCAAGGTGCGTGGTCTGGCTGTGCCAGCCGGGCTACTGGCCACGCTGGCGGTGTTCCTGGTGCCATTGGCCGTGTGGAGCGCACAGAGCCTGGCCGGACTGTGGCCGCCAGGCGGTTCCGACGCGTTCTCCAGCTACCACACGCGTATCGACTGGCGCTGGCTCACCCTTGAATTTGCCACGCTGGCGGCAGGTGTGGTGATGCTGTGGCGCTACCGCCTGCCGTTCATGGTGATGCCACTGGCGCTAACGCTCTGGTACATGAGTATGGATGTAGCCAATGCCCTGCTCGACGACCACAGTTGGGAGTGGACGTTCATGCGCGATATGTCGCTGGTGTTTGGTATTGGCACGGTGGCCGTGGCCTTGTGGGTGGATGTGCGCAGCCGCCTGTCCAGGACCGCGGAGTGGCGACAGGACTTTGCGTTTTGGCTCTACATGTTTGGCACCGTGATGTTCTGGTGCGGCCTGAGCCTGCGCGACTCTGATTCGGAACTGGGCAAGTTTGTCTACGCCTTGATCAACCTGGCCATGGTGTTGGCGGGCGCAGCCATTGGGCGGCGTGTGTTCACGGTGTTTGGTGCACTGGGTGTGGCGCTGTACCTGGGCCATTTGTCGCACGAGGTGTTTCAGGACAGCCTGCTGTTCCCGCTCGCACTCACGCTGCTGGGTCTGGGGGTGGTGGCGCTGGGCGTCTGGTGGCAGCGGCACGAAGTGGCCATTGCGGCGCGGCTGGCGCGCTATGTGCCGGTGGGGCTGCAGCCGCGTAGCTGACGCGGAACGCGAGCATAAAAAAAGCGCACTGCAAGCAGTGCGCTTTTTTGCTGGCAGGGCCACGTGTGTGGCCCATGGACAGCGGTGTGACTTAGCGGATCACGGAAACTTTTTCCAGCTTGCCGCCCTTGACAGTCTTCAAGGTCAAAGCGCCGTTCAGGATGTCGCCCTTGTTGTCAAAGGAGATGTTGCCTGTCACGCCCTTGAAGTCTTTGGTAGCGGCCAGCACGGGCAGGTACTTGGCGGGGTCAGAAGAACCAGCCTTGACCATGGCAGCGACCATGACCTTCACGCCGTCGTAAACGTAGGGTGCGTACACTTGCACGTCAGCGTTGAACTTGGCCTTGAACTTCTTGTCGAAGTCAGCACGTGCTTTTTCGAACGGGCTACCAGCTTCGATACCACCGGCTTCTGCGCAGAACACTTGGTTGTCAGCCACTGCGTCACCAGCCAGCTTCACCAGTTCGGTGGAGCAGATGCCGTCGCCACCCAAGAACTTGGCGTTGATACCCAAGGACTTCATCTGGCGCAGCATGGGGCCGGCCACAGCGTCCATACCGCCGAAGAACACGACGTCAGCCTTCTTGCCCTTGATGGTGGTCAGGATGGCGTTGAAGTCAGTGGCTTTGTCGGTGGTGAATTCAGTAGCGACCACGTTGCCACCAGCGGCCTTGACAGCCTTGGTGAATTCTTGCGCCACACCTTGGCCGTACGCAGTACGGTCGTCGATCACGGCGATGGCCTTGCCCTTCAGGGTAGACACAGCGTATTTGCCCAGGGTGCCGCCCAATTGAGCGTCGTCAGCCACCAGACGGAAGGCGGTCTTGAAGCCTTGGCGTGTGTACTTGGGGTTGGTGGCGGAAGGAGAAACTTGGGGGATGCCGGCTTCGGAGTAGATGCTGGAAGCGGGGATGGTGGTGCCGGAGTTCAGGTGACCAATAACGCCAGCCACTTTTGCGTCAGCCAGCTTCTGGGCAACTGCAGTGCCTTGCTTGGGGTCTGCAGCGTCGTCTTCGGTCATCAGCTTCAGGGTGACCTTCTTGCCGCCGATGGTCACGCCAGCAGCGTTGAGTTCTTCCACGGCCAGGATAGCGCCGTTTTCGTTGTCTTTACCCAGGTGGGCGATCGCGCCGCTGGTGGGGCCAACGTGAGCGATGGTGACAACAGCGTTTTGCGCAAATGCCATGCCGGTAGACAGAGCGATAGCTGCTGCTGCGACGGTTTTCAACTTCATCAACATAAGAACTCCAGGTAAAAAAAATCGTGAATTAATTTCCACAACGCGGACGTTAGCGCAAGTCACAGGCACTGGACATGAGGCTTGTACTTAGGTCCTTGTTGTATTCAAAGATCTAATGATGCATGAATTTCATTACTCCCAAAACCGGGAATCGTAGGTGAAAACCCGTATTCATTTGGTGCTTGTGCGGGGAGTGCGCACCGCACCAGTGCATGGTTAGCCCAGCAGTGTTTTTGCAAAAGCGTTGATGGATTCCAGATCGGGCTTGAGCGCGGTGTAGTGCAGGCCTTCGCGGACCAGTGTGGCGCGCAGGCCGCGGTCCACGCCGCGGGCCTGGTCTTCATCCTGAAAGCGGCCGGTGTGCACGTATTTCTTGTCGCCACGCTCCACAAATACATTGATGTTGTCGTGTTGCCGGTACCACTCCAGAATTTGCGCGCGGGTCTTGGCCACGTCGCAAATGTTCTCGGGGTAGTTTTCGTTGTAGTACAGCACCTGGGGCAGGGAGCACTCGGTGATGAGGAACTGCACCTGCCCGTCGAGCAGGTTAAGCATTTCATACTGTCGTTGGGCGATGAAGTACTGGTTTTTGAGCACTTCAAAGTTTTGCTGCCAGACCAGTGACTTGGCGTAGTCGGGGATGGTCTCTACCGTCTTGGTGTGCAGGTGCAGGTAAAGAATGATGGCCGAGGAGATGAGCGACTTGTCACACCCCGGCCCGCCGATGACGTTGATGACCTTGGTGGGGTACAGGCGCATCTTGGTTTCGGGCAAGGTGTTGGGCACTGTGGTGTAACGCAAGGTCATAGGCATCTCCTGCTGACGGGGGGGGGCTTACCAGTTGTCGGAGCGCATCTGCGATTCCCACAGACCGCCGTTGGCACTGTACACCCCAATCACGCCGTAGCGCTGCTCGCCCTTTTCGTCCCATTTCATGGAGCCGGTGACGGGTGCGTAGCCGTCGATCTTTTTGAGTGTGGTGGTGATGTCCTGGGGTTTGGCCGATTCGGCGCGGCGGATGGCTGCCGCCAGCACGTACATGGCGTCGTAGGTGTAGTGACCGGCGTAGGCGGGCTCGATCTTGTACTTGGCGCGGTACTTGTCCAGGAAGGCGCCACCCGCGGTGAATTCACGCGCCTCCAGGATGGGAGAGGTGGCAAACAGGCCGCTGGCCACACCGGCACCTTTCAGCATGAGCGTGGTCTTGATGGTGTCGCCGCCCAGCACTTTGATGTTGGTGTAGCTGATGGCCTTGAGCGCGTCGAGCAGGGCCACGATCTGGAAGTCGTTGAGGGTGGAAACCACCACTTCCACGCCGGTCTCCTTGATCTTGGCGGCCACTTCTTCAAATTTGGTGGTCTTGTCGTCGAACGACTGTTGCAGCACCACCTCTTTCTTGGCCGCCTTGAGCTGTGTGCCGGCTCCGGCAGCCAGGTCTTTGCCATAGGGGGTGCCATCGTCCAGCAGGGCGAACTTGGTGCCCGAGAACTGTGATGCCGAGTAGCTGCCAATGGCCTTGGCTTGCAGCTTGTCGTTGGCCACCAGGCGGAAGGTGGTGTCCAGACCCAGCTCGGTGTACTTGGGGTTGGTGGAGATGGCCAGCTGCGGGATGCCCTTGGCGGCATAAATGGGGGCGGCGGCAATGCTCACGCCGGAGTTCAGGTGGCCAATGACAGCCACCACGCCGGCGTCCACCAGTTGCTGGGCCACCTCTTTGCCGGTTTCCGCGTTGGCGCGGTCATCCACCGCCACCACTTCAAAGGTCACGGTCTTGCCCTTGACCTTGTAGCCTTCCTTGTTGAGTTCTTCCACTGCCATGTTCACGCCATTGAGCAAGTCCTGGCCCAGGGCCGAGAGGTTGCCGGTGAGCGGCTGGGCCACGCCGATTTTGATGACCGAAGGGACGGAATCGCAACCCTGGAGCAGGGCGCTGGAGAGAACAGCGGACAGGGCCAACAGGCGCACAGCGCCGCGGCGCGAGAGATTCAGTTGCATCGTGGGGTTCCTGGTAGGAGAAGGGGCACATTGTAGGGAGGGAGCCTGTTCACGCAACCACCGTGCCACGCTGTCGGGCCTGTGGTTAACCCCTAGGAAACACTCAATCACACTGCGACCGGTACTCCTTGAGTGCCTGGGCCTGTACTTTCTTGATGGTGCCATCCGCGGCCATGCGCCGCAGCACCGCGGTGACCCGTGGAACCAGGGCCGCATGACGCATGTGCAGGAAGTGAAAGCCCGGCGCGGTTTCCAGGGAGGGGTGCAGCAGCTGCACCTTGCGCAGGCCCAGTGTCTTGATCAGGCAGCTGTTGAAGCGCGAGTCCACCACGACATCGGTGCGGCCCATCTCCAGCTTGCGAAACAGGCTTTCCACATTGGTCGCGGTATCGGTGCGCATGCCTTGCAGCCGGGTCTCCAGATACCCGATACCGGCAATGTGGCCGATCACATAAGGCTGTAGCGAGGCATAACCGTTGGGGACAATGTCGGTGCGGGTGGCGTAGACCGCGGCCTCTTCGTAGGACACCGGCACCTCGATGCGCACCTGCGTCAGGGCGATATCCAGCGTGACGCCCAGGCCGACACCGTCGATCTCGTCGGCCAGCGCGTAGCCGCGCCGCACCGGGAGCTTGGTGTATTGCACTTCGACGCCCAGTTCTTGGTAGGCCAGCGCCAGCACACGCTGGGCCATGGTCACACTCAAGCGGTCTTCGGGCGGGATGGCAAATACAAGCGGTGTTGCGGCCTGGCCCCCCAGAGCCGCACCGGCCAGCGTGACCAGCGCCCCGCACCGGCGCAGTGTGCGGCCGAGCACCTTGCGCAGTCCTGCTTGTTTGGGCCAGCTGCGGCTGGTGACTGCAAAGTTCGGCGTGCGGGCCTGGGGTTGGGCATGGGAGGTGGACATACCGCTCAGCGCGGCCCGCGCGCATACGCACATCCGTGCTCCACGGAGCAATGCCATGGGACTCCTCCTTTTGCGTCAGCGCCTACATCGCCTTGAAGCGATGGGCATACAGCCGACTGACCGGGAGTCTTTCACTTCTGTGGTGCAAGGTCAAGCAGAGGCGCCCGGCCTCGTCGCGGTTGACGCTGCGGATGGCCTGCACCCGCACCACGGTACCGCGGTGGATTTGCCAGAACAGCTGGGCGTCGAGCTGGGGCAGCAGTTCCTTGAGCGGGGTGCGCAGCAGGTACTCCTGGGTGGTGGTGAGCACGCGCAGGTATTTGTCGGCGGCCTCCAGGTACAGCACGTCGCCTACCGGAATGATGTGGATGCTGTTGCCGATGCTGGCTTGCAGCACCTGCAGCGGCGGGGCAGCACTGGCTGCAGGGGCCAGCAGGCTGCGCAGTTGGGCCAAGGTGGCCTCCAGCAAGGTGTCATCTGCTCCTGTTTTAGGAGCTGCTTGCGCAGTATTGGCGAGGGTTGAATGCAGTTTTGACACTGTTTTCTGCAGACGTGCCGCCTGCACCGGCTTGAGCAGGTAGTCCACCGCTTGGGCCTCAAAGGCCTGCACGGCATACTGGTCGTACGCGGTCACAAATACCAGCGCGGGGAAGGGCTTCGCCCCCGGCCCGTCCAGGGGCCAGGTGTCTGCCAACTCGGCGGCAGCCTCCAGCCCGCTTTGGCCTGGCATGCGGATGTCAAAAAACAGCACATCGGGTTGTAGTGCCAGCGCGGCCTCTACGGCCGATACGCCGTCGCCCACCGTGCGCAGCACCTGCAGTGCGGGCCAGGCCTGGCCCAGTTCGGCCAGCAGGGCCTGGGCCAGCAGCGGTTCGTCTTCGGCAATCAGGGCGGTGGGAGGGTTCATGATTTTAAGGGAAAAGTGATGCTAACCCGCGTACCACCTGCGCGAGCAGCTTCTATTTTGATAGCGCCCATGGCGCCGAACGTGGTGCGCAGCCGGTCTTGCACCTGCTGCAGGCCAAAGCCCGCGCGCCGGGTGTCGGGCGGCGGCATGCCCAGTCCGCTGTCCTCGACCTCCAGGCACAGCAGCTCGCCTTGGCGGGTGGCGCTGATGCGTACGCTGCCACCTTCCACCTTGGGCTCCAGCCCGTGCTGGATGCTGTTTTCTACCAAGGGCTGCAGCAGCAGGGGCGGCACGCAGCACTGGCGCAGGGCGTCAGGCAGCTCCAGCGTGAAGCGCAGGCGCGGCCCCATGCGGATGGCCATGAGCTCCAGGTAGTCTTCCAGGCGGGCAAATTCGCTGTCCAGTGTGTGCGGGCGGCTGGCGTCGGCGCGTGAGGCGTTGAGGGTGGCGCGCAGGTAGTCAATCATGTGGTCCAGCATGGTCTGGGCGCGCACTGGGTCCAGGGCGATGAGGGCGCGCAGGTTGGCCAGCGTGTTGAACAGCATGTGGGGCTCCAGCTGCGTTTCGAGCAGGCGCAACTGGGCTTCGCTGGCCTGGCGGCGTGCGGCTTCGGCTTTTTCGCGTTCGATCGCCAGCACCTCGCGGCTGACGAACTCGTGCGTGAGCACGGTGCCTGCCACCAGGCTCAAAAACAGCATGCCCCAGGCTTTGTGGGGCGAGGTCATCCAGTAGTGAAACGCGCTGCCGCCCAGAATCAGGTCGGCCACAAAATTGCCGAAGAAAAAACCCAGCACCACCCCGATGGGGACGATCGCCAGCAGGCGACGCATCTGGGTGGACCAGTCGTGCAGGAAAAAGAAACGTCCCACATCGATGACCGCACCAATGCTCAGGCCGATGCACTGGGAATAGACCAGGTTGTCCCACAGACCATGGTCGCCAAACAGGGTGATGCCAATGGCAATCACGGTGTTGAGCGTGAGGGTCTTCCACAGGCCCTGGCCCAGGGTGGTGAAGTGTCTGCGTGTCATGCTGGCAAGTATGCCGTCAGCCATTGGCTCCACGCCTGTTGGCCCAGGTCGCGCTGTTGCATGGGATGTCCTGCACCGGTCAGGCTGGGGGGATGCGGTGCAGGCGGCGGATCAGCCATTCGGCCACCAGCAGGTTGGGTACCCAACTTAGCCAGGCAATGGCGCGGTACGCATCCTCAAATGGGAGGCCGGCCATCAGGCTGGCGGGAATGTAGAGCCGCAGCGTGATGGCCGCCATGGTGAGCGCGTAGCTGCGCAGCATCCAGTCCCGGTGAGCCGTTCGATCACCCCGGCGCATGGCCAAGAAGCCCGCACCCGTACTGCACAGCCACAGCATGGCCGCCAGCCCGAAGCCCCACGCGGAGACCGGTCCGCCCTGGGCCTCCAGGGCCATGGACAAGCCGCTGGTGCCGCCCAGCACAACCGCCAGCACATACAGGCGCCCCAACCAGCGGTGCAACAGGAGGTGGCGGGTGCGAATGGCGCGGTTGACCTGCAGGGCACCGACCACCAGCGCCACCGGGCTGCACACCATGTGCAGCAGTGCGCCCACCGGGTGGCGGGCAAACAGGCTGGCGGCAAAGTCCGGCCGGGTGCTGGTCAATACCAGCCAGAAGGCATAGCCAGCCACGCCCAGTGCCAGCAGCATCAGGGTGGACCACCTAGCCCATTGCGCAAGGCCATAGGGTGCTGGAAAGAGAGAGTTTGTTGTCGACATGGTGTGGGCCTTCGTGGATCGGGGTCAGAAGGCGTATGTCAGTGCCAGCACCGCAGCATTGGCATTGCTGCTGCGTGCGACCGGGCTGTTTTTGGCAGCATCGCCCAGCACACTGCCCGACACGATGGTGGTGACAAAGGTGCGCGGGTTGAGGGCGTAGGTGAGGGATACGCCCAGCCGGGTGTCGCGCAGGCCTGCGTCGGGGGTGTAGAGGGCGTAGCCACTGCGGGCGGCTTGTGGGGCGTCGACCCCAAAGTAGCTTTGCATGTGCTGGCGGTCGGCCAGGGTCGCGCTGAGTTGGGTGCCCAGGCGCCACTGGGGTGCCAGCGCCACCGAGTAGCCCACGCCCAGGTTCACCACCGTGCCATTGCTGCTTGGGCCCGAGCCCCAGCGCACCGAGCCGGTGAGCGCCAGGCCTTCAGCCGGGGCGTAGGTGACAAAGCCACCGACTTCGGGCTTGGCATCCACATCGCCCATGCCGCGCAGGGCCGCGTTGTCGCCGCTCGGGCGGCCCAGGTCCGCTGTCAGGCGCAGGCCGTAGTGCAGGGCCGGGTTTTTGGAGAAGTTGTAGCCCACGCCATTGTCCAGCCCGGCGAACCAACCGTTGGCCCACTGGTAGCCCAAGGCGGGAAACCCCAGCGTCTTGCGCTGGTCACTGCCCAGGTATTCCGGGGTCGACACGATGGCCAAGCCTATCGTGCCGCCATCGGCGCCGGGTGCGGCGTTATGCAGTTGCACCGAATCAAAGGTTTGGGCAGCGGTTGGAAGCACCACACCCAGCAGGGCGGACCAGAGGGCGAGGCGCGTGGTGGAGGTGGAAGCTGGCATGGGGTGCTCCTCAGGCATTGACTCGGGACGTCGGCGTGTGGTGGTGCCATTGGGCATCCGTGTGTGCGGCCAGCTTCCAGAGCCGCAGGCTGCGGCCCAGCAGCACACCGCTGCACAGTCCATACATGCCAGCTATGGCCGTGGCGGCTAGGGGAGATTGCAGCAGGGCGGGGGCGAGCGCCTGGGTGGCACCCACGGCGTATTTGGTGAAGAAGATGCCCATCATCAGCGCCAGCGGAACGGCGCTGCCCGGTACGGTGAAGCGCTGGCGGGCCAGGTCGTAGTGGGCGCCGGCGGGCAGGGGATGGCGCAGCACCAGGGCGGCAGCACTGAGGGCCACCACAGCCCACAGCAGCAGGGCGGTCGGGTAGGCAAGCGCTACGGTCAGCGTGCCGTAGAGCGAAAGCCCCACCAGCGCCAGCGGCAATGCAGTGACGCGCATCCAGCCCATCTGCTGGGTCAGGGTTTGGCGCAGGCCCAGTACCAGCAGGCCCAGCAACAGGGGCCACACCCAGACCGGGGTGTTGGAAACAAACATAGAGAACATGGCAAGACTCCCATGAGAAGGTTCAACAGTGATGGGCCGACTGTGCCGCCCGCATGCCATGGGCGCGAGGGGGCTGCGACGAAATGCCGCTTGGGCGCCGCGAAATGCCAAAAAGCGGGGGCTTTCGGGGGCTGCCACCGCACTGCCATGGGGGCTTTCTAGAATCGGTGCATGAACAGAACATGGATAGGTGGCGCCGCGGTGTTGGTCGCCGTGCTTGGCGGTGGTGCGTGGTGGTGGACGCAGGCGGGTGCCGGCGACAAGGTGGAGTACCGCACGGCGGCCATCGTCCGCGGCCATCTGCAGGCCACTGTGGCGGCCAGTGGTGCGGTCAGCCCGGTGGCCCAGGTGAGTGTGGGCACGCAGGTGAGCGGGCAGATCCGCGAGGTGCTGGTGGACTTCAACAGCGAGGTGAAGGCCGGCCAGCTGATTGCCCAGATTGATCCCGAGACCTTTGAATACCGCGTGCGCTCGGCCCAGGCCGATGTGGACGCTGCGCGCGCTGCCGTGTTGACCGCGCAGGCCAATGTGGCCGCTGTGCAGACCCAGGTCTCGCGTGCGCAGGTGGACCTGAACGAGGCGCAGCGCGACTTGGAGCGCAAACAAAGCCTGGTGGAAAAACAGTTCATTACCCAGAGCGAGGCCGACAAGGCGCGCGCACTGGTGAACACCAGCACCGAAGCCCTGAAGGCGGTGCAGGCCCAGGTGGGTGTGGCGCAGGCACAGGTGAAAACGGCGCAGGCCAATGTGGCGCAGCGTGAGGCCGCGCTGGCCCAGGCGCGGGTGGATTTGGCGCGCACACGCATCACCTCGCCGGTGAACGGCATTGTGATCAAGCGCACCATTGAGCGTGGCCAGACCGTGGCCAGCAGCCTGCAGTCGCCCGAGCTGTTTGTGATTGCGCAAAACCTCTCCGACATGCAGGTGGAGGCCGCCATTGACGAGAGTGACGTGGGCCGCCTGCAGCCGGGACAAAAAGCCAGCTTTAACGTGGACGCCTTCCCGGGCCAGACCTTTGAAGGTGAGATTCGCCAGGTGCGCAAAGCCGCCACCAATGTGGCGAATGTGGTGACCTATGTGGCCATCGTGCGTTTTGCCAATGTGCAAGGCAAGCTGCTGCCGGGCATGACGGCCAATGTGCGGGTGGTGACCGAGCAGCGCGAGAACGTGCTCAAGGTACCCAACGCGGCGCTGCGTTTACGCATCGAGGGTGTGGAACCCGTGGCACCTGCGTTGGCTGCGTCGGCACCCGGTGCACGTGCGCAGGGGCCGCGCCCCGAGGGCGGCGCGGCGCGTGGCGCAAACCGCAGCCGGGTGTATGTGATGGGCAGCGATGGAAAACCGTTGGCCTATGCCGTGCGGGTGGGGGTGTCGGATGGCAGCAGCACCGAGCTGATCTTGCCGCCGGACTCACCTGCAGCGACGGCACTGCGTGAGGGTGTGGAGGTGTTGGTGGGCACCAAGCCGCAAGGCGGCGCCACTGCACCGCGCAGCAATGGCCCGCGGCCTCCGTTCTGAGGCGGGCACCGTGCCATCGACCACCCCGGCGCGCGCCCTGATCCAAGCGCGTGACCTGACCAAAACCTATGCCATGGGCGACCAGACGGTGCACGCGCTGCGCGGGGTGTCGCTGGACATTGCCGAGGGCGAGATGGTGGCCATCATGGGCGCCTCGGGCTCGGGCAAGTCCACGCTCATGAACATACTGGGCTGCCTGGACCAGCCCAGCGCCGGCAGTTATGTGCTGGCCGGTGAGCCGGTACAAGACATGGCGTCGGATGCGCTGGCCAGCATTCGCAACCGGCGCATTGGTTTTGTGTTCCAGCAGTTCAACCTGCTGCCGCGCACCAGCGCGCTGGAGAACGTGGAGCTGCCCATGGTCTACGCCGGTGTGCCCGCCGCCCAGCGCCACCAGCGTGCACGCGCTGCCTTGGAGCGGGTGGGCTTGGGCCAGCGCACCGGCCATACACCGGCCGAGCTGTCGGGTGGGCAGCAGCAACGCGTGGCGATTGCGCGCGCACTGGTCAACAACCCCCAACTCATATTGGCCGATGAACCCACCGGCGCCCTTGATTCGCAGACCAGCGAAGACATCATGCAGCTGCTGACCGAGCTCAACCGCCAGGGCATGACCGTGGTGCTGGTGACGCACGAGGCCGACATTGCCGCTTGGGCACGGCGCACCTTGGTGTTCAAGGACGGGCACATCGTGGAGGACACAGTACGCGAAGAAGCGAGCGCCGCCGGGCCGCCCCAAGGCGCGAGGGCCCCCTTGGGGGGCAGCGACCCGCAAAGCGGTGGAGCGTGGGGGCCATGAATACCTTTGCGGCACTGCGCAGTGCGCTGCGGTCCTTGGCGGCGAACACGCTGCGCAGCATCTTGACCATGCTGGGCATCATCATTGGCGTGGCCGCTGTCATCACCATGGTGGCGGTGGGGCAAGGCGCCACCAACCGGGTGCAAGAGCAAATGAAGGGGCTGGGCTCCAACATCATGCTGGTGCTGCCCGGTGGTGTGTCGCAGGCCGGTGTGCGCTTGGGCGCACAAACCCGCCAGCGCCTGACCGAAGAGGACGCCACCGCCATAGCGCTGGAAATTCCCGAAGTGCAGGTGGCGGCCCCCACGTCGCGCACCAGCGGGCAGCTGGTGTTTGGCAACACCAACTGGGGCAGCAGCATCATTGGCGTGAACAACGACTACCTGGAGGCGCGCGACTGGCCGTTGGCCAGTGGCCGTGTGTTTGATGTGGCCGAATTGTCGGGCTCGGCCAAGGTGGCCTGGATTGGCAGCACGGTGGCGCGCGAGCTGTTTGGCGAGCAGGACCCGGTGGACCAGGTGATCCGTGTGCGCAACATCCCCATCACCGTCATTGGTGTGCTGGCACCCAAGGGGCAAAACTCCATGGGCCAGGACCAGGACGATGTGGTGATGATCCCGCTGGGCACGCTGCGCAACCGCATCTGGGGCGGTGACGCCACCAGCCGCTTGAAGCGTGTAGGGGCCATCAGCGTGAAGGTGCGCGACGGCCAGGACATGAAGGCGGTGGAGGCAAGTATCAAGGACCTGCTGCGCCAACGCTTCAAGGTGCAGGAGGGGGGCGATGATCCCTTTGTCGTGCGCAACCTGACTGAAATTTTGCAGGCGCAGGAAGAGTCCAGCCATGTGATGACATTGCTGCTGGCCGCGGTGGCGGGCATCAGCCTGGTGATAGGCGGTATTGGCATCATGAACATCATGCTGGTGAGCGTGACCGAGCGCACGCGCGAGATTGGCCTGCGCATGGCGGTGGGCGCGCGCGGGCGTGACATCCTGGCGCAGTTCCTGATCGAGGCGGTGACGCTGAGTGTGCTGGGCGGCGCCATGGGCGTGGCGCTGGGCGCGCTGGCCACCTGGGGCGTGGGCCACTTTGCCGGGTGGCAGGTGTCCTTAAGTGTGGGGTCGGTGCTGCTGGCGGTGGGCTTTTCGGGCGTGGTAGGCGTGTTTTTTGGCTACTACCCGGCCCGGCGTGCTTCCAAACTGTTACCGATTCAAGCACTTCGCTATGAATAAGTGAGCTGCTCGCGCAGATAATACGGGCGTTCTGGCTATTTTTTGCTTATAAAAGGGAGTGTGTTTTGGACATGATATTGCTGATCAAGGCGGCCCTCATGGGTGTGGTGGAGGGGTTGACGGAGTTTCTGCCCATCTCCAGCACCGGCCATTTGATTCTGGCGGGCGCGCTGCTGGACTTTCTGGACCACGACAAGCGCCAGGTGTTTGAAATCGCCATCCAGACCGGCGCCATCTTTGCCGTCATCCTGGTTTACTGGCAAAAAATCCGCGACACGCTGGTGGCCTTGCCCACCGAGAAACAGGCGCAGCGTTTTGCCCTGAATGTCGCGATTGGCTTTGTGCCTGCGGTGGTGCTGGGCTTGTTGTTTGGCAAGTTCATCAAGGCCCACCTGTTCACCCCGACCATCGTCGCCACCACCTTCATCGTGGGTGGCTTCATCATCCTCTGGGCCGAGCGCCGCCAGACCCACAACCCCAAGACCGTGCGTGTGGCCGAGGTGGACGCCATGACGCCGCTGGACGCACTGAAGGTGGGCCTGGTGCAGTGCCTGGCCATGGTGCCCGGCACCAGCCGCAGCGGCGCCACCATCATCGGCGGCATGCTCTTGGGCCTGTCGCGCAAGGCGGCCACGGATTTCTCTTTCTTCCTGGCCATTCCCACCCTGATTGGAGCGGGGGTGTACAGCCTGTACAAGGAGCGGGCGCTGTTGTCGGTGGCGGATGTGCCGCTGTTTGGCGTGGGGCTGGTGTTTTCGTTTGTCAGCGCGTGGTTGTGTGTGCGCTGGTTGTTGCGGTTTATTTCTACCCACAGCTTTGTGGGGTTTGCCTACTACCGCATCGTGTTTGGCATCGTGGTGTTGGTGACGGCTTGGACTGGGGTGGTGACTTGGGCGGCTTGATTTTGTTTTTGTAGCGACGCTTTTTCTTTTAACACCCACTCCCCCAGCCCCTCGCCCCGTCGGCGAGGGGAGCCTTTCAACAGCCGATTTGGGGGCTGCGCTCCGGCTACGGTGCTACACAAGTACCGCTGCCAACAGATGGGTACGCCACGGCCAGCGCCAACGGTTGTGGTGAATAGAAAGAAGCTGGTGCGGAGCCACTGGCGGGCGCAGCCGCCAGCGTTGGCACACAAATCTCTCCGAGGTCGCCACAACCGCAGGCACTGGCCGTGGTGACAACGCACGCTGGCAACTTCACCCCAGTAGCCACGCTGTCGGCGCGCAACCACCAAATACGGCTGTTAAGAGCTCCCCTCGCCGACGGGGCGAGGGGCTGGGGGAGTGGGTGTTAAAAAAAAGCCGTGCAGGCGATGGAAAAAAAATAGTCAGCCCCGATACCCCGCAAAACACAACACCGCTTCCTCCGCCGGAACCGGTTTGCTAAACAGATAGCCCTGAAACTCCTCACACTGCAGCTCGCGCAGAAATGCCAGCTGCTCGGCTGTCTCCACCCCTTCGGCTACCACCGTCAGGCCAAAGCTGTGCGCCATCGCCACAATCGCCTTGGTGATCGCGGCATCCCCCGTGTCCTGCGTGATGTTGCGGGTGAAGGCCTGGTCGATCTTCAGCGCGTCCAGCGGGTACTGCTTGAGGTAGGCCAGGCTGGAATAGCCGGTGCCGAAGTCGTCCATGGCCAGCTTCACACCCAGCGCCTTGCACGCATGCAGTGTGGCCAGCGTGGAGGCCACACTTTGCAGGGCCATGCTCTCGGTCACTTCCAGCTCCAGCATGGACGGGGGCAGGCCGGTGCTCTGCAGTACCTGGGCGACCAGAGTCGGCAGCTCCTTGCCGACAAACTGGCGCACCGATAAATTCACCGCCATGCGGAAGTTGCGGTGGCCCTGGGCCAGCCAGGTCGCCGCCTGGGCGGCCGCGGTGTGCATGACCCACTGGCCCAGCTGCACGATGACGCCGCTTTGCTCGGCAATCGGGATGAACTCGGAGGGCGGAATCCAGCCCAGCGTGGCGTGGTGCCAGCGCAGCAGCGCCTCAAAGCCGACCACGGCACCGCTTTCGATGTTGACCTGCGGCTGGTAGTAAACCTGCAGGTCGCCCTGGGCCACGGCGCGGTGCAGCTCGTTGTGGATTTGCAGCGAACGGGCCACCTGGCGGTTCATGGCAGCGTCGAAGTACACATAGGTGCCGGGGCCGGTCGGCTTGGCGTGGTGCAGGGCCGACTCCGCATTGAGCAGCAGCGCGTGTGCGCTGTCCGCCTGCATGGGGTACAAGCTGGCACCCGCGCTTGCGGTGAGGAAGAGCGTGTGGCCGCTCACCTGGTAGGGCTGGGCCAGGCGGCGCAGCATTTCGGTGGCGCGCTCGTTCAGCTGCATTTCAAGGCCCAGCCCGGCCATGCACACGGCAAACTGGTCGCCACCGATCCGGCCCACTACATCATGGGCGCTTGGTTGTTCCCATTGCGCGGAGTAGAGGTTCAGGCGCTTGCCGACTTCACGCAGCACCAGGTCACCCACGCCGGTGCCCAGCGATTCGTTGATCTTGGCAAAGCCGTCCAGGCCCAGGCAGAGCAGGGCGACACCTTGGTGGTGTGCCAGGGCCGATTCCAGCTGCTGCTCAAACAGGTCACGTCCCGGCAGGGCCGTGAGCGTGTCGATTTGCATGGCGTAGCGGGTTTCATTCTGTAGCCGTTGGGCTGCCTGGTCGAGGCTGCTGCTGCGCTGCAGGCGGGCCTGCACGGCTTCGAGCAGTTCGTCGCGGCGGCAAGGCTTGGTCAGGTAGTCGTCGGCACCCAGGTTCATGCCGGCGCGCACATCGGCCCGGTCGGCCTTGGCAGTCAGCATGATGATGGGCACCGTGGCGGTGCGGGCGTCCTCGCGCAGCTTGCGGATCAGGCCGTAGCCGTCCAGCACGGGCATCATCACATCGGTCAGCACCAGGTCGGGCCGCAGGGCCTGCGCCTGGGCGTAGGCGTCGGCACCGTCGCAGGCGACCATCACCTCGTAGCCCTCCAGTTCCAGCATCCACTGCAGGTTCTCGCGCAGCGAGGGTTCGTCTTCGGCAATCAGGATGCGCATGGCCTCAGTCCTCAGGTGTGCATTGGTGGGCGGGCAGGGTCACGGTGAAGGTGCTGCCCTTGCCTACGGTGCTCGTGACCCGGATCTCGCCCTGGTGGCAGGTCACGGCCTCTTTCACGATCGACAGGCCCAGGCCGGTGCCGGCAATCGGGCCCACATTGCTGGCGCGATGGAAGCTCACAAACAGCTGGGCCTGGTCGGCCTCGGGAATGCCAATGCCCTGGTCGGACACGGTGAATACCAGGGCCTGGCCCTGGTCCTGCACCGCAAAGCGCACCAGCCCGCCCTGGGGCGAATACTTGATGGCGTTGGACAGCAGGTTGCCCACGATGTTGCGAATCAGGGTGTCGTCGAGCCAGAAGCGCTGCTCGGCCGGGGGGAGTTCCAGCTGGAGTTGCACGCCCACCAATTGGCGTGCCATGGCGCTACGCACCTCGTCCACCAGGCCGTTACAAAAGGTGGTGATGCTCAGGGCACGGGGTTTGAACTCCAGCCGTCCGGCATCGGTGCGGCCAATCACCAGCACGTTCTCTAGCATGTGTGTCATGCGCTCCACGGCATCGTCAATCTTTTGCAGCGTCTGCTGTTTTTTGTCGGCCGGCATGCGGTCTTCGTAGTGCTGCAGCAGTTCCACTGAGCCGTGGATGGTGGCCAGTGGCGTGCGGAACTCGTGGGACGCCATGGTGATGAAGCGGGCCTTCATGTCGTTCAGCGCAATTTGCTGTTGCAGCGCCAGGCGCTGGCTCTCTTCGGCTTGCATGCGGGCGGTGGCGTCCACCACAAACAGCAGCGTTGCGTTGCGTTGGCTCCACTCAATCAGCACGGCAGACACTTCCAGCGTGCGCACGTCGCCAGTGCCGGTGATCATGCGAAAACTGTACGACGGCTCCATCGCCTCGCCGCGCATGCGGCGCTGGTTGCGCTCCAGCAGGGCGGGCACATCGTCGGGGTGTGCGGTGGCGGTAAAGGGGTGGGACAGCAGGTACGCGTGCGAATGCCCGGCGATGCGCACCATGCTCGGGTTGGCAAACACCGTGCGCCCCTCCTGCACCACCATCACACCCACGCCCACGTTCTCGATGACCGAGCGGTAGCGTGCCTCAGAGTTGCGCATCTCTTCAATGGCCTGCTGCCGTTCCAGCGCGGCCCCCACATGGTTGGCGACAAAGCCCAGGATGTCGGCGTCGTCCTCGGAGTAGTGCACATTGGGTTCGTAGCCCTGCACCACCAGCACGCCGCGCACGCGGCCCTGGATCTGCATGGGCACGCCCAGCCAACTGGTGAAGGTCAGGTCCCCGGTGGCATGGGTGATCTCGCCGCTGTTCTGCAGCGCCTGAAAACGCTCGGCACTGATGAGTTGGGGTTGTGCGCTGCGCAGCACAAATTCGGTCATGCTAGGCAAGCGGGGCACGCCAAAGCGCTGCATGGTGTCGCCGTCTTTTTCGTCTTCGTAGTAGGGGAAGTCCACCGTGTTTTGGGATGGGTGGCTCAGGCACACATAGAAGTTTTTGGCATACAGCAACTCGCCCAGCAGCTGGTGCACGGTCTTCAGAAAGTCGTAGAGCGTGAGTCCGGCCGTGGCGCGCTCGGCTATCCGGTAGAAGACCCTTTGCAGGGTTTCCGCCTTCTTTTGCACCTGGGCCTTGGTGTGCAGTTCGCGGGTGCGCTGTTCCATCCACTGGCTGGCCAGGGTCTGCTGTTCGTCCAGGGCGGCTTGCAGTTGCCGGTTTTTGGACTGCAGGGCCTGAACCTGTTCTTGCAGTCGGTCCACTTGCGCTTGCAGGCCGGTGTCCATGGGGCGTCAGCGCTCCATGTTCCGTAGCGCCGCTTCCAGGGCTGCGGCGGTGGCCAACGGCTTTTCCATGGGGAAGAGGTGGCTGCCGTCCAGCATCATGATGCGGCCCTTGGTCACCTTCACGGTCATGGCCATGCCGACCTGTTTCATCTCTTCGGACTGGTCGCCGCCAATGAAGGTCACCGGGCATTTCACCGGGTGGCGCGCCAGCAGGCGGTCCAGGTTGTCGGGCAGGGTGTTGTAGAAGGCGGTTTCAATCGCGCGGTCAAAGGCCAGCACGCGTTTGCCCTCTTCGTCCGCGTCAAAGGCGTCTACGTAGTCTTGCAGTACCTGCGCATCCCACTTGGCAAACGCCTTCTTGTGCTGGAAATGCTCGAAGGCGGCTTGTGCACTGGGCCAGCTGTTGCGGCGCTGGCGGCTCACGGCGCCGGGCGAGATGGCGCCCACCAGCTGGGTCGTCTTGGCCAAGCCCACCATGCGCGAACGCCAGCCGCCCACCAGCGGGGAGTCCACCAGTACCACGCCCTTGGTCAGCTCGGGGTGCAGCGCAGCTGCCATCAGGCTCAGAAAACCGCCCAGCGAGTGGCCCACCAGCCAGACCGGCTCTTCTGCCTTTTCCACCACCTTGGTGGCGTAGTCCACCAGTTGCTGCACCACGTGGGGCCAGTTGTCGGTAACGGGATAGCGCGGGTCGTGGCCGTATTTGTCAACCGCCTTGACGGCATAACCGCGGGCGCGCAGGCTTTTGAAGAGCACCTTGTAGGTACTGGCAGGAAAGCTGTTGGCGTGAGAGAAAACGATGGTCGACATCAGATGAACACCGCAGAGCCGCCCGCGGGCCGCAAGAACACAAACAGGGATGCGTGCATGCTTAGATGAGCTTCTCGTCGGGGGTGGTGATTTTCTTCAGCGGCAGGCTGCGTGCCGATGGCACCAGCAAGGGCACTGCGGTCTGACCGCCATTCCACATCGGGTCTTCAATGCTGTCAAACACCTCGCGCAGCTTCTGGCCCCAGCTGTTGTGCAGCATGGCGAAGTAGGGGTTGTTCTCGTCGATGCAGACCACCTTGTCGGTGGCAAAACTGTTGGCTTCATACACCACCATGTCCAGCGGCAGGCCCACCGACAGGTTGGACTTGAGGGTGGAGTCCATGGACACCAGCGCGCATTTGGCGGCCTCGTCCAGCGGGGTGTGGGGGGTGATCACGCGGTCCAGCACGGGTTTGCCGTACTTGGATTCGCCGACCTGGAAGTAGGGCGTCTCGGGTGTGGCTTCGATGAAGTTGCCAGCCGAATAGACCTGGAACAGGCGCATGCCTTCGCCCTGGATCTGGCCGCCAAAAATCAGCGACACGTTGAAATCCACGCCAGCGTTCTTGAGCGCCGCGCCATCGCGCTCCTGCACCTTGCGGATGGCCGACCCCAGCACGCGGGCCGCATCAAACATGCTCTTGGCGTTCCAGATGGTGATGCCTTCATCGTCCTCATGGTCCTTCAGCCGTTCGATTTGCAAAATCTCGCGTACCGACTGCGAAATGCTGAGGTTGCCCGCCGAGAGCAGCACCATGAAACGATCGTTGGGCTTCTCGTACACGATCATCTTGCGGAAAGTGCTGATCTGGTCGAGCCCGGCATTGGTGCGCGAGTCGGAGAGGAACACCAGTCCGGCGTTGAGTTTGATGGCGACGCAGTAGGTCATTTTGTTGTTCTGGAAGGCGTAAAGCTAGAGTGTATCGGGGGGAGGCCTAGGCCTTGGAGGCCAAGGCCTTCAACTGGTACAGCGCTTCCATCGCCTCCCGCGGGCTCAAGGCGTCGGGGTTGATGCCCGCCAGCGCCGTCTCTACGGCGCTGCCAGCTTCCATGTCTTTGGCAGGTGGTGCCGCAAACAGGTCCACCTGGGCCTGCGATGCCGTGGCTTGGGTCTCCAGCGCCTCCAGCGTGTGGCGCGCGTGGTTGAGCACGGCGGCGGGCATGCCGGCTAGGCGGGCCACTTGCACGCCGTAGCTTTTGCTGGCGGGGCCGGGTTCGATGGCGTGCAGGAAGACGATGTCACGCCCAGCTTCGGCCGCACTTACGTGCACATTCATGGCGGCGTGGTGCGTGGCGGGGAACTCGGTCAGCTCGAAGTAGTGGGTGGCAAACAGCGTGAAGGCCTGGGTCTTGTCGTGCAGTTGGGTGGCAATCGCGCTGGCCAGGGCCAGGCCGTCGAACGTGGATGTGCCGCGGCCAATTTCGTCCATGAGCACCAGGCTGTGCGGCGTGGCGCTGTGCAAAATCTGCGCAGCCTCGGTCATCTCCAGCATGAAGGTGGACTGGGCGTTGGCCAAATCATCGGCAGCGCCGATGCGGGTGTGGATGGCGTCAATCGGCCCCAGGCGGCAGGCGCGCGCGGGCACGTAGCTGCCCATGCTGGCCAGCAGCACGATGAGGGCGACCTGGCGCATGTAGGTGGATTTACCGCCCATGTTGGGGCCGGTGATGATCTGCATGCGCTGGCGGGCACCCAGGCGCGCGTCGTTGGCGATGAAGTTGCCACTGGAGAGCTCTGCCAACCGCGCCTGTACCACCGGGTGGCGGCCGGCCTCGATGTCGATGCAGGGCTCCGCCACAAACTGCGGGGCGTTCCAGTCCAGCGTGAGTGCGCGCTCGGTCAGCGCACACAGCGCGTCCAGCGCGGCCAGGGCACGGGCCACACGGGTGAGTTGCGGAATATGGCCCTGCAACTGGTCCAGCACTTGCTCGAACAAATACTTTTCTCGCGCCAGCGCACGCTCCTGCGCACTCAGGGCCTTGTCTTCAAAGGCCTTGAGCTCGGGGGTGATGAATCGCTCAGCATTCTTCAGGGTCTGGCGGCGGCGGTAGTCATCGGGCACCTTGTCGACCTGGCCGGTGGTGACCTCGATGTAGAAGCCGTGCACCTTGTTGAACTGCACGCGCAAATTGGCAATGCCGGTGCGGGCCTTCTCGCGTACTTCCAGGTCCAGCAAAAAGGCATCGCAGTTGGTCTGGATGGCGCGCAGCTCGTCCAGGTCGGCGTCAAAGCCGCCGGCAATCACTCCACCATCGCGCACCAGGGCGGCGGGCTCGGGGTCTATGGCGCGGGCCAGCAGGGCGGTAGCCTCGCCAGGCGGCTGCAATTGCTCTGAAATATGGGCCAAATAGCCCTCTAGCCCGCGTAGATGTTGCGCGAGTAGCTCTGTTTTTTGTAGCGTCACCACCAGCGCCACCAGCTCGCGCGGGCGCACCTGGCGAAGCGCCGTGCGCGCGGTGATGCGCTCCACGTCGGCACAGCCTTTGAGCTGGCCGCGCAGGGTTTGCCAGAGGTTGTTACGGAGCACGCCAATTGCCTGTAGGCGGTGTTGGGCCTCGGTGCGGTCGCGCTGGGGTTCCAGCAGCCAGCTTTTGAGCATGCGGCTGCCCATGCCGGTCATGCAGGTGTCCAGCAGGCTGAACAGTGTGGGGCTGTCCTCGCCGCGCAGGGTCTGCACCAGCTCCAGGTTGCGGCGTGTGGTGGCAGGCAGGTCGATCAGCGCGTCGTTGCGCTGCACCTGCACGCGGTGGATGTGGGTGAGCGCGCGGCCCTGCGTGTGCTCGGCATAGCCCAAGAGGGCAGCGCTGGCAGCATGGGCCAGTGGCAGGTCTTGCGCGTTCCAGCTGCTCAGGCTGGCGGCCTGCAGCGCGTCCAGCAGCTTGGCGCTACCCAGCGCGCTGTCAAACTGCCATTCGGGCCGGGCCGTCAGGTACAGCGCCTGGCTGGTGGAGCGCAGGCGCTTGAGGCGGTCTTCAAACGTGGTGGTGCAAGCGGCGCTGTAGGCCAGCTCGCTGGGGGCCACGCGGGTGATCCAGCCGTTCACCTCGTCGGGTGCACACTCGGCCAGAAACACCACGCCCTGCGTGACCGACAGCCAGGCCAGGCCGCAGCGGTTGCGCGGGCCCTGGTGCACAGCCATCAGGATGGACTCGGATTTTTCGTTCAGCAGCTCGGCATCGGTCAGCGTGCCGGGGGTGACCACACGCACCACCTTGCGTTCCACCGGGCCCTTGTTGGCGCCCACCTCACCGGTCTGCTCGCAGATGGCGACCGACTCGCCATGGCGGATCAGTTTGGCCAGGTAGCCCTCCATGGCGTGGAAGGGTACGCCGGCCATCACCACCGGTTGGCCGGCCGACTGGCCGCGCTGCGTCAGTGTGATGTCCAGCAGCCGCGCAGCCTTCTCGGCGTCGGCATAAAACATCTCGTAAAAATCCCCCATGCGGTAGAACAGCAGGGTGCCGGGGTACTGGGCCTTGAGGCCCAGGTACTGCTGCATCATGGGGGTGTGGGGAGGGGCCTGTTCTGTCATCCAAAGAAGTCTATCAACTTCGCCAGCACGAACGGCCTTCACTAGGGGTTCCCCAGCGTGGCGGGTACCCCTTTGAGGCTCTATGATGGGACTATTCACCACTCTGGCCAGCCCTCCTTTGCCCGTGTTGCACCAACCCGAACAGCCCCAGCCGGCCCTGACCGGCGCGCAGCCTGCGGTACCCGTGGTGGCTTGGGGTGTGGCCGGGGGCATGTTCAAGACCATTTTTGACCACAGCCCGGAGGCCATCGTCCTGACCCGGGTGCGCGATGAAGTGCTGGTGGAAGTCAACGCCGAATGGGTGCACCTCACCGGTTATTCCCGCGAGGAAGCCCTGGGCCGCACCGCCGTGGACATGGGCCACTGGCTGGACCCCGAGGAGCGCAAGCAGGTGTTCGCACCGCTCTACCAGGGCGGGCGCGTGGTGGATGCCGATGTCACCTTGGTCATGAAGGACGGCAACCCCCGGGTGGTGCGCATGAACGCAACACGGGTGCACGAGCAGGGCGAGGCCTACATCCTGCTGTACCTGCGCGATGTGACCGCCGATCGCCTGGCGCACGAGGCACTGCGGGCCGGCGAGCAGGCGCTGGAGCAGACCAATGACAAACTCAACCGCCAGATCAAGCTCTATGAGCTGACCGAGTCTCTGGCCAAGGTCGGGCACTGGGTGGCCTACCCGGATACGACCGATTTGATGATCTCGCGCGGTGCCGCCCGCATTGGTGGCATGGGAGAGCAGACCCGCTTGCCGCGTGGCCAGCTCATGGCGGATCTGGTGCCCGAGGATCGGCCCCAGGTGGAGCAGGCCCTGAAGCGCATGGACGGCGAAGTGGTGGAGTACCGCTGGCGCCGCTCCGACGGGCAGATGATCTGGGTGCGTGCCCGTTTTTACCGCCAAATAAAGGAGGGTGTGATCCAGGCCGAGATGGGTGTGATCCAGGAGTTCACCGACGAGTACCAGGTGCGACAAAGCCTGGAAAACCAGTTGGCCTTCATCCACAAGATCACCAGCCGCGCACCGGGGCTGGTGTACGAATACCAGATGTGGCCCGACGGGAAATATGTGTTCCCGTTTGTCAGCGCCGGGGTGCAGCAGATTTACGGCGTCTCGCCGGAGCAGGCCTATGCCGACCCGGTCTCCGTGTTCCAGCGCATCCACCCCGACGACACGGGCCTGGTGATCAAGAGCACCTGGGCGGCCATGGGGGCGGTGCAGCCCTGGCGCTGTGAATTCCGCGTCGGCAGGCTCGGTGAGCCCGATCGCTGGATGCTGGGCAACTCCCTGCCGGAGCTGCAGCCCGACGGATCGGTACTGTTCTGCGGCTCTATCACCGACATTACTGCCCAGAAAGAAGCGTTGGCCCGTCTGCAAGCCAGCGAGGAACGCTTCCGCAGCCTGTCAGCCCTGTCTTCCGACTGGTACTGGGAGCAGGATGCGGAGTTCCGCTTTGTGCGCATCGATGGCAACGGCCTGAGCAGTGCCAAGCTGGCCTCGGAGGCAGCCATCGGCAAGACGCGCTGGGAGTCCGGCGCCCTGGGCGTGGGGCCGGCGCAGTGGGCGGCGCACAAGGCGCAGCTGCTGGCGCACGAGACCTTCCATGACTTCGAGATGCAGCGCGTCCTCAAGGACGGTACCTATATGTGGGCCTCCATCAGCGGGGCTCCCATCTTTGATGCGGACGGGGTGTTTTGCGGCTACCGCGGCACCGGACGCGACATATCTGCACGCAAGCAGGCCGAGGCGGAGATCGAACGCCTGGCCTTTTTTGACTCGCTGACCGGCCTGCCCAACCGGCGCATGCTGATTGACAGGCTGGAGCACGCGGTGGCTGCCAGTGCGCGCCATGGTCACCATGGGGCCTTGTTGTTCATTGACCTGGACAACTTCAAGATATTGAACGACACCCTGGGCCACCACATGGGCGATCTGTTGCTCGAGCAGGTGGCCAGCCGCCTGCAGGCCTGTGTGCGCGATGTGGACACCGTGGCCCGGCTGGGCGGGGACGAGTTTGTGGTCATGCTCGAAGAACTGGGCGCGGTCGCCGCCGAGGCGGCCAGCCAGGCCGAAATGGTGTCCAAGAAAATCCTGCAAGCGCTTAACCAGCAGTTCACCTTGGGTAGCCACCAGCTGCACAGTTCGCCCAGCATCGGTGTCACGCTGTTCCACCAGCACACCCATTCGGTGGACGAGTTGCTCAAGCGCGCCGACCTGGCCATGTACCAGGCCAAGGCGGCCGGGCGCAACACGCTGCGATTTTTTGACCCCGAGATGCAGGCCGCGGCCTCGGCCCGCGCGGCCATGGAAGCTGATTTGCGCCAGGGCCTGCTGCGCAACGAGTTCATGCTGTACTACCAGCGTGTGGTGGACGACCAGGGCCACACCACCGGGGTGGAGGCCCTGCTGCGCTGGAGGCACCCCGAACGCGGCTTGGTGCCTCCGGGCGAATTCATCCCCGTGGCCGAGCAGACCGGGCTGATCCTCCCGCTGGGCCAGTGGGTGCTGGAGGCGGCCTGCGCCCAACTGGTGGCCTGGAGCGCCAAGCCCCACACGCAGAAGCTGACCATGGCCGTGAACGTGAGCGCGCGCCAGTTCAAACACCCGGATTTCTCCCACCACATCCTGAGCCTGCTGCGCCTCTCGGGGGCCAACCCCTACCGGCTCAAGCTGGAGCTGACCGAGAGCCTGCTGCTGTCCGACTTTGACGAGGTGATCGTCAAGATGAGCGAGCTGCGTTCCATCGGCGTGGGCTTCTCGCTGGACGACTTTGGTACCGGGTATTCGTCCTTGGCCTACCTCAAGCGCCTGCCGCTGGACCAGCTCAAGATCGACCAGTCCTTTGTGCGCGATGTGCTGACCGACCCCAACGATGCGGCCATCGCCCGTACCATCCTCAACCTGGCGCGCAGCCTGGACCTGGGCGTGGTGGCCGAGGGGGTGGAGACTGCGGGTCAGCGGGACTTCCTGCTGCACAACGGTTGCAAGGCCTTCCAGGGGTATTTCTTTGGCCGTCCGGTACCGGTGGAGCAGCTGGAGTTGCCAGCACCATGAGTGGCCGGGACTGGGCGCAACGCTCGCCCGCCGAGTGTGCGCAAGAGATTGCGCGGCTGGAGGGGGCGCTGGCTTCGGTAGAGTCCGGAGCCCGTCGGCAATACGACATGCTGGACGCCCTGTTTGTGCGCAGCCCAGCCGCCATTTCCCTCTCACGCTTCAGTGACGGTTGCTTCGTCGATGTGAACGCCCACTGGGAAGCCGTGACTGGGTATCGCTGGGCTGACGCCGTGGGCAAGACCGCGCTGGAGTTGGGCTTCTGGCCCGATGTGGTCGCCCGGGACGCTGCCTTTGCCCGCGCGGCAGGGCAGGACGGGAACCACCAGATCGAGATTCCCTTCACCACACGCGATGGCCGCGAGGTGCTGTTCCGCATGGAAGGCACGCGCCTGGAATTGGCCGGGGAGCTGCATATGGTGGTGTACCTGCACGACATCACCCTGCAGCGCCAGGCCGAGGACGCGGTACAGGTGAGCGAGCAGGCCTTGCAGCAGGCGAACCAGGAGTTGCGCGCGCAGCTGGAACTGTTTGAGCTGACCGAAGGTCTGGCCCGGGTTGGCCACTGGACGGTGCCGCAGGGGGCGGGGCGCTCGGTCTGGTCCAAAGGCCTGTATGCGTTGAGCGGGATGCCGTGGCAGCCCGATGTGAGTTTTGAGACCGCGCGTCAACACATCCACCCCGATGACCGGCGCGCCTTTTTGCAGGCCCGCGAGCGCATGGACGGCAGTGAGCTGGAGTACCGCTGGCTGGACCAAACCGGCCGTGTGCAGTGGTTGCGAACCCGCATGCGCCGCCAGCAGCGTGATGACGGCTCCTATGTGGACTACGGCGTGGTGCAGGATTTTTCGGAAGAGAAACGCGCCAAAGAGGCCTTGCAGGAGCGCCTGGAGATGATCCAGCGCCTGACCAGCCGCTTGCCTGAAATGGTGTTTCAGTTTGTGCGCCACAGCCCGACGCGGGGCGAATTCATTTTTGTGAGTGATGCCTGCGAGGCCCTGTTTGGTGTCAGTGCCCAGGCAGCCCGGACCGACCCCAACACGGTGTTCCGTTCTGTGCACCCCGATGATTTGGCCGCCATGGTGGCGTCCATGAATGACACGGCCGAGCATGGTTCCACATGGGCCCACGAGTTTCGCGTGCGCCGTGCGGATGGTGCGGTGCGCTCCCTGTTTGGCAAGGCCATCACCATCTGGGAGCCATCGGGCCACCACATCGCCTACGGCTCGGTGACCGACATCACCGCCATCAAGGCCTCGCAGGCCACGCTGATGGAAAGCGAGGCACGCTTTCGTGCGCTTACGGAGCTGTCTTCCGACTGGTACTGGGAGCAGGATGCCGAGTTTCGTTTTGTCCGGTTTGCGGGAAATCTGGCTGGGAAATCGCAACTCCACCGCATGGGCAAAACACGCTGGGAGCTGGGCGCGCTGAACCTGCATGCCGCGGACTGGGAGGTGCATCGCCAGATGCTGCTGGCCCGCCAGGTTTTCCGCGAGTTGGAGCTGTGTGATACCGACGACCATGGGCAGCCCTACTGGGTGTCGGTCAGTGGCGCCCCTTTCTTTGACGCCCAAGGGGTGTTCTGCGGTTACCGCGGGGTCGGGCGCGACATCACGGCCCGTAAAACGGCCGAAGAAAAGATCGAGCGTCTTGCGTTTTACGACGTGCTGACGGGCCTGCCCAACCGGCGTTTGTTGATCGACCGGCTACAGCAGGTGCTGGCCCTGGCCGCACGCGACGGCCACTATGGAGCCCTGCTGTTCATTGACCTCGACAACTTCAAGGATCTCAACGACACGCGCGGCCACGACGTGGGCGACCTGCTGCTGCAGCAGGTCGCCCAGCGTCTGCTGGCCTGCGTGCGCGCTGCCGACACGGTGGCGCGCCTGGGGGGTGACGAGTTTGTGGTGATGTTGCACAGCCTGGATACCGATGCGGCCCAGGCCAGCGCTCATGTGGAGCTGGTGGGCAAGAAAGTGATCAGCAGTCTGAACCAGGCCTATCTGCTGGGTGCCGCGGAGCACCACAGCACGCCCAGCATCGGTATCACCCTGTTTGCCCAGCAGCACCAGACGGTGGACGAACTGCTCAAACAGGCCGATCTGGCGCTGTACGAGGCCAAGGCGGCGGGGCGCAACACCATGCGCTTTTTTGACCCTGCCATGCAGGCCTTGGTGGCGCAGCGTACCGCGCTGGAGCTGGACCTGCGCCACGGGTTGCAGCGCCAGGAGTTGGTGGTGTACTACCAGCCCGTGGTGGACGCCGCGCGCCGTGTGGTGGGCGCCGAGGCCTTGGTGCGTTGGCAGCATCCGCAGCGCGGCCTGGTGTCGCCCATGGAGTTTATTCCGGTGGCAGAGCAGACCGGGCTCATCATTCCTCTGGGCGCCTGGGTGCTGGAAATGGCGTGCCGACAACTGGCCCAGTGGGCGCAGCAAGTGGAGACCGAGGCGCTGACGGTGGCGGTGAATGTGAGTGCACGCCAGTTTCGCCACCCCGATTTTGCCCAGCAGGTGCTGGACTTGCTGCACAAAACCGGCGCCAACCCCTTGCGCCTGAAGCTGGAGCTGACCGAGAGTCTGCTGTTGAGCGACACCCAGGACGCAATTCTCAAGATGTCGGCCCTGCAGGCCGTGGGGGTGGGGTTTGCGCTGGACGATTTTGGCACCGGCTATTCGTCGCTGTCCTACCTCAAGCTGCTGCCGCTGCAGCAGCTCAAGATCGACCAGTCCTTTGTGCGCGATGTGCTGACCGATCCCAACGACGCCGCCATTGCCCGCACCGTGTTGGCGCTGGGCAAGAGCCTGGGATTCAGTGTGGTGGCCGAGGGGGTGGAGACGGAAGGGCAGCGCGATTTCCTGCTGGACAACGGCTGCAGCCTGTTTCAGGGCTATTTGTTCGGCCGTGCGGTGCCGGTGCAGCAGTTGCTGCTGGCGCCCGGGGTGGCGGCTCTGCCACCCCTCTGGGACATTTGATTACAGCAGGGCGTCGCCCACAGAGCCGCTGTCTTCCACTGCGGCATCGCTCTGGGCCGCCGCGGCCTGGCGCAAGGCGGCTTTTTCACCGGCAGGGGCGAACTTGCTGTACTTGCCCAGGATGTTGACCATCTGGCCGTACACGCGGGGGCTGCCGGCCAGGATTTCGTTTTGCTCCAGAAACTCGGCTTCGCCAGTGAAATTGCCCACCAGGCCACCAGCTTCGGTGACCAGCAGCGATCCTGCGGCCACATCCCAGGGCTGCAGGCCCAGCTCGAAAAAGCCTTCGGTGTAGCCAGCGGCCACATAGGCCAGGTCCAGCGCGGCAGAGCCGGGGCGGCGCAGGCCGGCGGTGCGTTGCATCACGTCACCCATCATCTGCAGGTACTGGTTGAAGTTGTCGCCTTGGCGGAAGGGGAAACCGGTGGAGATCAGGGCCTCGCTGAGCTGGGTGCGCTTGGAGACACGGATGCGTCGGTCGTTCAGGTAGGCGCCACGGCCCTTGGTGGCGGTGAACAGGTCGTTGCGGGTGGGGTCGTACACCACGGCTTGCTCGATCTTGCCTTTGACGGCCAGTGCGATGCTCACGCAGTACACGGGCAGGCCGTGGATGAAGTTGGTGGTGCCGTCCAGCGGATCGATGATCCAGACGAATTCGGAGTCTTTGGCGCCGTGTTCCTTGCCGGATTCCTCGGCCCAGATGCCGTGGCCAGGGTAGGCCGTCAGCAGGGTTTCAATGATCGCTTGCTCTGCAGCGTGGTCCACTTCGGTGACGAAGTCGTTGGCCTTCTTTTGCGAAACGCGGACGGATTCGATGTCCAGCGCGGCGCGGTTGATGATGTTTCCGGCAGTGCGGGCGGCCTTGATGGCCACATTGACCATGGGGTGCAGATTGAGCGTCATAGATTGTTGGGGGAAGAACTGGGAGGACCGGCTGGCGATGCAGGCGGCGACAATAGGCGTATTTTAACGGCTGGACCTTGGTTGCGCACCCTATTGGGGTCATATCGCAGTCAACCAACCCCTTTTGCCCCCATTTTCGTATGCAAACCCGCTTCATCCTGATCAACACCAGCCATGCTGGCAATGTGGGCGCCGCCGCCCGTGCCATGAAAACCATGGGATTTGACGACCTGGTGCTGGTGGCACCGCGCTGGGCCAATGTGCTGCGCCGTGAAGAAACCATCCAGCGCGCCAGCGGCGCCCTGGACGTGTTGAACAAATGCCGCATCGTGGACACGCTGGACGAAGCGCTGGATGGCCTCAGCCACCTGTGCGCCACGGCGATGACGCCACGCGACTTTGGCCCACCCACCACCACGCCGCGTGAACACTTTGCGGCGCTATCAAAAGGAGAGCTGCTCGCGCAGGAAACACGGGGGCTAGAGGGCAATTTGGCATCCAAATCAGCCCAGTCTGGTGTGGGTTTCCTGTTTGGCTCCGAGCGTTTTGGCATGCGCAACGAAGATGTGTACCGCTGCCATGTGTGCCTCTCCATCCCCAGCAATCCGCAGTTTGGCTCGCTCAACATCGGTGCCGCCCTGCAGGTGATTGCCTATGAGTGGCGCCTGGCACTGGGAGGCTTTGGTGTGGACGTGACCAGCCCGCCCAGCACGCTGGCAGACGCCGCCCAGGTCAGCGGCATGCTGACGCATCTGGAGCAGTCGCTGGTGGCGCTGGGTTTTCTGGACCCGGTCGCGCCCAAGAAGCTCATGCCGCGACTGAATGCCTTGTTCAACCGCGCTCAGGTCACGCAGGAGGAAATCCACATCCTGCGTGGCATTGCCAAAGCCATACTGCAGCAGAGCGCCAGCGTGGCACGGCAAACACCTGCCGCGGTTGCGGGCATGGTGCCCCCAGACGGCAGTTCCACTTTGAACGGATAGACTCTTTCCCATGTTTTCACGCCTGCGCACTGACATCCAATGCATCCTGGACCGGGACCCTGCGGCCCGCACCACCTGGGAAGTCATCACCTGCTACCCCGGCCTGCATGCCGTGGTGCTGCACCGGGTGGCGCACTGGTGTTGGACACATGGCTTCAAATGGCTGGGGCGTTTTGTCTCGCATTTGGGCCGGTTTTTCACGGGCATTGAGATTCACCCTGGTGCCAAGCTGGGCGCGCGGGTGTTTTTCGACCATGCCATGGGGACGGTTGTGGGCGAGACCGCCGAAATCGGCGATGGCTGCACCATCTACCAGGGCGTGACCCTGGGCGGCACCAGCCTTTACAAGGGGGCCAAGCGCCACCCCACGCTGGGCAAAGACGTGGTGGTGAGTGCAGGCGCCAAGGTGCTGGGCGGCTTTGAAGTGGGCGATGGCGCCAAGATCGGCAGCAATGCCGTGGTCATCAAACCCGTGCCCGCAGGGGCCACGGCGGTGGGTATTCCGGCACGCATCATCCCCAGCAAAGAAGGCGTGAGCGCCGACGTGACCGGTACCGAGCGCAAATTCAGTGCCTATGGCATCACCCAGGACGATGACCCGGTGAGCCAGGCCCTGCGTGGCCTGGTAGACAGTGCTTCCGGCCAAGACCACCAAATTGCCATGCTGTGGAAGGCGGTGGAGCAACTTTCGGCCCGGTTGGCGGACAGCGATTGTGTGCCCAAGGATGCGGCGCGCAAGGAGTGCTTTGAAGCCGAGAAGCTTAACCAGCTGATCGGGAAATAAAAATCACCCCCGTGGCGGCTTTGCCGCATCCCCCTTGCAGGGGGCAACACCAGTGGCCCGGCGAAGCCGGTTCCACGGTGTTTCTGGGTTAAGGCACGCGCGCCGGCCGCACGGCGCTTTTGGGGCGGAAGGCCTTGCAGACCGTGTCCACGGTTTCCATGTAGGGCCCGCCGATCAGATCCACGCAGTAAGGCACGGCCGCAAAGATGCCCGGCACGATCTGCTTACCCTCAGCATCCTTCAGGCCTTCCAGCGTCTCGGCAATCGCCTTGGGTTGGCCGGGCAGGTTGATGATGAGCGTTTGTTTGCGGATGACCGCCACCTGGCGTGAGAGGATGGCCGTGGGCACAAAGTGCAGGCTGATGGCGCGCATCTGCTCGCCAAACCCCGGCATTTCCTTGTCCGCCACAGCCAGCGTGGCTTCGGGCGTCACATCGCGCAGCGCGGGGCCGGTGCCGCCAGTGGTCAGCACCAGTGCACAGCCCGCGTCGGTCAGCGCGATCAGCGTGTCTTCAATGGTTTTCTGCTCGTCGGCAATCAGCCGCGCTTCGAACTGGATGGGGTTGTGCAGTGCACGGCCCAGCCAGTCCCGCAGGGCGGGCAAGCCTTTGTCTTCGTAGACGCCGCTGGATGCACGGTCGCTGATGGAAACGATGCCAATCTTGACCGACTCAATCTGCGACACGTTCACGCCTCGTCACCGTCGTAGTCAGCTCCATTGTCGGCATCGTCAGAGCCGGGGCCATCCTGATGGGCCTGTAAGGCTTCGCGCACCAATTGGAAAATATCGCGGTAGGCGCGGCCGTGGCGCAGGGCTTCACCGGGCTTCTCGGGTTTGGCGTCCTTGCGGGCCTGGCGCACCAGGGCGCGCAGGTTCTGGCTGTCGGTGGCGGGGCTCAGCGTGATCCATTGACCCACGGCATCGTCGTCGGCAATCAGGCGGTCGCGCCATTGCTCGGCTTGGTGCAGCACCAGAGTTTCTTTGGCCGAGGGCATGTGCTGCTCTTCCAGGGCGGCACGGATCTCGTCCCATTTGGACGGCTCCAGCTTGCGCATCAGCTTGCCGATGAACTGCATCTGGCGGCGTTTGCCTTCGAAGTTGGTGATGCGCTTGGCTTCCGCCACGCCCTCCACCAGTTTGTCGGGCAGGTCCAACTTGGTCATGAGTTCGGCGCGCAGCGTCAGCAGGTCTTCACCCAGCTTTTGCAGCTCGGTGCTTTCCTTTTTGAGGTCGGTGCGGGTCGGCTCATCCGTGCCCTTGAGTTCGCGCTTGTACTCCAAGTCCAGTGCGCTGCCTTCGGCGACGAACTGACCCTTGACGTAATAGCCCTTTTTTAGTTTGCGTGACATAGCCAAGTATCATAGCCGTCGCCATGAAGAAACCCACCCCCGCCTCTGGGCACACCTCCCCATTACCCACTCCCAAGGCCAAACCGGCCGACAGCGGCTTTGCCTACACCCGTGATTTTTTCGAGTCGCGCGTGGACACTGCTTTGGCGCATGCCAAGAAATTGGGGGCTACGGATGCTGGCGCCGAGGTGTCCGAAGGCTGTGGACTCAGCGTGTCGGTGCGCAATGGCGAGCTTGAGAATGTGGAGCGCAACCGCGACAAATCGCTGGGAGTGACCGTCTACGTGGGCAACCGCCGCGGCAATGCCAGCACCTCCGATTTCTCGGATGCGGCCATCGCACAAACCGTGCGTGCCGCTTTTGATATTGCCCGCTTTACCGCCGAAGACCCATTTGCCAGTCTGCCCGATGCCGATGACATCGTGCCCGCGGCGGAGGGCAGCCGCAACCTGGATCTGTTTCACCCCTGGGCCATCAGCAGCGAAGAGGCGGCCCGGTTGGCGCTGGAATGCGAGGCCGCAGCCTTGGGCGTGAGCAAGCGTATTACCAACAGTGAAGGCGCGGCCGTGTCGGCCCAGCAGTCGCACTTTTTCAGCGCCCACACGCGCGGTTTCCGTGGCGGTTACGCGTCTTCGCGCCACTCGCTCTCGGTGTCGCCCATTGCGGGCAAGGGCCGTGACATGCAGCGGGACGCCTGGTACAGCTCCATGCGTTCGGCCGACGAACTCGCGTCCCCCCAGGCCGTGGGCCGCTACGCCGCCGAGCGCGCACTGAGCCGCCTGAAGGCCCGCAAGATCGCCACCGTGGAATGCCCGGTGCTGTTTGAATCGCCGTTGGCGGCGGGTTTGGTCGGCGCGTTTGTTCAGGCGGTGAGCGGCGGTGCCTTGTACCGCAAGAGCACGTTTTTGCTCGATTCGCTGGGCAAGCAGGTGCTGCCCAAGCACATCGATATCCAGGAAGACCCCTTTGTGCTGCGCGGCAAGGGCAGCTCACCGTTTGACGACGAAGGTGTGCGCGTGCAGGCCCGCAAGGTGGTGGACGCCGGCCGTGTGCAGGGCTATTTTCTGAGCAGCTATTCGGCCCGCAAATTGGGCATGCGTACCACTGGCAACTCGGGTGGCTCGCACAACCTGACCTTCACGTCACGCCTGACGAAAGCAGGCGACGACCTGGACGCCATGCTGCAAAAGCTTGGTACGGGCCTGCTGGTGACCGAGCTGATGGGGCAGGGCGTGAACTATGTCACGGGCGACTACTCGCGTGGCGCCAGCGGCTTCTGGGTCGAGAAGGGCCGCATTGCCTACCCGGTGCATGAGATCACCATCGCCGGCAACATGAAAGACATGCTCAAGGGTATTGAAGCCGTGGGCGCCGATACCTACAACTATGGTGCCAAGACAGTGGGCTCGGTACTGATCAACCGGATGAAGCTCGCTGGTAGCTGAAGGAGCGCGTATGCATCGGTGTGTCTACGGGGTCGCAGGCCTTGTGATGTGGTCTGCCAGTGCGCTGGTGCAGGCCCAAGCGCCGGCCGCTGCTGGGCGTGTGTTGCATCCCTGGCAGGCACCCACTCCGGCGGGTACTGCTGAGGCCTACTTCACCAACTTGAAATCAGGCGAGAGCATCGAAACCCCATTTCTGCTGAAGTTTGGTCTGTCGGGCGGCTGGGGCCTGGCGCCCATTGCCAAGCCTTTGGGTGGCAAAAGTGGCCACCACCACCTGCTGGTCAACCGTGACTTGCCGCTGGACTTCAAGGCGGCGCTGCCCTTCAACGAGCAGTACATCCACTTCGGCAAAGGCCAGATGGAGACGGTGCTCACGCTGGCCCCCGGCACCTACACCTTGCGCATGCTGCTGGCGGATGGCCAGCATCTGCCGCATTTTGTGTACAGCAAGCCCTTGAAAATCAAGGTCAGCAAAAAGAACAACACAGACCCCAAGGCCTTGGTGGGCAAGGGGATCGCGCTGATGGTGTCAGGGATGGAGCAAAAAACGCCGTTTCGGGTGCAATTCCACGCCTCGGGTCTGAACGTGGCCCATGCGGTGCAGCAGGAAAAAGACACCGGCCATTTCAAGCTCACGGTGAGCAGCAAAGGCGGTGCGGTGGCCGAAATGGACTTTGTGGAAGGCCAAACCGAAACCTGGCTGGCCCCACCCGCGGGGGACTACACACTCAAACTGGAGTTTGTAGACAACATCGATCCCAAGCAGGCCGTGGTGGGGGCCGTGACCACCACGGTGCGTGTGCAGCCTTAGCCCGCCAATGCGGCTTTCACTGCCGCAGACACGGTTCCCATCTCGGCTTTGCCAGCCAGTCGGGTCTTTACTACGCCCATCACCTTGCCCATGTCGCCCGGGCCTGCAGCACCCAGCTCGGCCACGATAGCCTTCACTTCTGCCAGCACCTCATCCGCACCCATACGCTGGGGCAGGTAGGCCTGCAGCACTTTCATCTCTGCGGCTTCCTTGTCGGCCAGTTCCTGGCGTTCGGCCTTGACAAAGGCTTCAATGGAATCCTTGCGCTGCTTGATCAGTTTGTCCACGATGGCCACCACCATGGCATCGTCCAGCTCCACGCGCTCGTCGACTTCCTTTTGTTTCAGGGCCGCCAGCAGCAGGCGGATGGTGCCCAGGCGCTCGCTGTCCTTGGCGCGCATGGCGGTTTTCATGTCTTCGGTGATCTGGTCTTTGAGTGACATAGCGGTGTTTCCTGAAGGTGGAAAAAAGAGGGACTGCAGAATGAAAAAAGCCCGCCGGAGCGTCCCCAGGCGAGCTTTGGTGGGCAGGGAAACGCCATGCGTTTCCTGACCGTGAAGCCTTAGTACAGCTTCTTAGGGAGTTGCATGCTGCGGATGCGCTTGTAGTTGCGCTTGACGGCAGCAGCCTTCTTGCGCTTGCGCTCAGCAGTGGGCTTCTCGTAGAACTCGCGGGCGCGCAGGTCGGTCAGCAAACCCAATTTTTCGATGGTGCGCTTGAAGCGACGCAGGGCGACGTCAAAGGGCTCGTTTTCTTTTACACGGATCGTTGTCATTACGTAATGAATTCCAAAATGTGCTGTCGCCAGTCATGGGGGGAGATCGAGACCCACATGCCACGTTCAGCGGTATTTCCCCATCTATAACTAGTATTGGCCGATGGGGAGACTGCCAGAATAGCCCGCGATTATAACGCGTTAATGCGCGCTGCCAAGCCCTGCGCACAGGCATAGCCACTGGACCAGGCCCACTGGAAGTTGTAACCGCCCAGCCAGCCGGTCACATCAACCACTTCGCCAATGAAAAACAGGCCGGGTTGACGGCTTTCCAGGGTTTGGCTGGACAGCACTTTAGTGTCCACGCCGCCCGCCGTGACCTCGGCCTTGCGGTAGCCCTCGGTGCCGGTGGGCGTCAGTTCCCAGCGGGAAAGGTGCTCGGCCAGGGCGTTCAGGGCCTTGTCGCTGGCTTCGTTCACGGGGCGCTGCCAGTCATGTCCCCAGGTCTTTCCCTGGTCCACCCAGGTGTCGGCCAGGCGGCTGGGCACCAATCCCGCCAGCTCGTTGGCAATGCGCTTGCGTGAGGTGGCCTTGGCCTCCATCAAGTGCCGGGCCAGGTCGGTGCCGGGTGCGAGGTTCAGGCGGATGGGCGTGCCCTCGGCCCAGTAGCTCGAGATTTGCAGCACGCCCGGGCCGCTGAGGCCGCGGTGGGTGAACAGCAGGTCTTCGCGAAACGCCATGCTGGCCTTTTTGCTCCCGGTGGCAATGTCCACGGGCAGCGACAGGCCCGAGAGTTGGGCAAACGGAGCCCAGGCGGCCTCGTCAAAGGTCAGCGGTACCAGCGCGGGACGGGGCGCGACCACAGGCAGATCGAACTGCTTGGCCACGCGGTAGCCAAAATCCGTAGCGCCTATCTTGGGGATGGACAAACCACCCGTGGCGATGACCACCGCGCCGCAATGGATGGTGCCGCGGTCGCTCTCAATTTCATAGCTGCTTGCGCAGGTCCCATAAGGGCTAGAGGCCAAAAACTTTATATTTTTAACGCTGCAGGGTTGCCAGCGCTCCACGCCGCCTGCAGCGCATTCGGCCAGCAGCATGGCGATCAGGTCTTCGGCCGAGCGGTCGCAAAACAGCTGGCCTTTGTGTTTTTCGTGGAAGGCGATGTTGTGTTTTTTCACCAAGCCGATGAAGTCGACCGGGGTGTAGCGCGACAGGGCCGATTTGGCGAAGCGCGGGTTCTCGCTGAGGAAGTTGGCTGCGGTGACGTCCACGTTGGTGAAGTTGCTGCGCCCGCCGCCCGAAATACGGATTTTCTCGGCCACCTTCTCGCCGTGGTCGATCACCAGCACCTTGAGGCCCAACTGGCCCGCCACCCCGGCGCAAAACAAACCGGCAGCCCCGGCACCCACGATCACCACGTCAAAACTGTGCATAGGGCGCAGTGTAGAGGAGCGGGTCTGCGCACCACGTCGCAACGCGCCGGTGCCCGCAGTTCGGCGCGATTTTGCGACCAGCAGGGCGCCATGAGCGCCGGCTGCGGGCACCGGTGCGCTGCGACTTAGCCGGAGAAAAATCAGGTGCGCCGCGATTCTCCGGCGTCGCGATCCCGTCAGGCCTGCTGCCGGTTCCGGTCCGCCAAATCAATCGCCTTGCGGGACAGCCCGTCAATCTCGGTGCTGATGCCTGAGAGCACATTGGCCACCACGGCAAACTCGCGGCCCTGCTGGCCCGCGCGTGCGGCCATCACCTGGGCGTTGAAGCTCACCACCTTGGCCTCGCGGGCGATGGTGTGGATGTCGGAGACGATGCCTGTGAGCTCCTTGAACAAAAGGTCGGCACGGGCCTTGGTCACCGCGTCGAACACATTGGTGGCGGCGTTCAGCGCGTCAAGCACGGCGTCGGTGCTGTCGACGATGGCTTCGAGCACCGACTGCACGTGTGGCGACTGCCGGGCAATGTGGTCCAGCGCGCTGCGCATCAATTCCATGAAGGACTGGATGGTGGCGTTCACGCCCTGCGGGCCTTCGTAGACCGCGTGCAGGCGTGTGGCGCTGTGTGTGTCGTAATGGGACATGGTGCCCAGCAACCGTGCGTGGCTGTCGCAAAACAGCTGGAAGGTGGTGCGTGCAGCGCTGAGCTGGCGCGCGTCACCGCCGGCGGCCAGCAGGGTTTGCATGACCATGCGCTGCGACAGCATGCGCTGGCGGGCAGCGAGGTTCAGGTCGGAAATGGGGGCCGTCACGGCCGCTACGGTGGGCCTGGCAAGCGGCTGCGTCTGCAGGGCCGTGCGAGGGGGAGAGGGGTTCTGGACGGGGGCGGGCATGAACATGGTGAACTCCTTTCGCGTTGGAGAACACCATGCAAAAACAATGCCGTTATGCCACCTTGGTATGCGGTGTTTGCACCGCAGCTTGCAAACCCAGCACCACATCGCCCACCACGATCACGCTGGGGCTGGCCAGGTGCTCGCGGCGGATGGTGGCTTGCAGTGCCTGCAGGGTGCAGGCCGCGTGGCGCTGTGTGGGCAGGCTGGCGTTCTGGATGATGGCCACTGGCGTGTCGGCGGGCAGGCCTTGCAGCAGACCGGCCTCAATGTCGGCCGCACCACTCACGCCCATGTAGATCACCAGTGTGAGCTTGGCCTGCTGGGCCGCAGCGGCCAGCGCAGGCCAGTCGGTGCCTTTGTCGCCGGGCTTGGCGTGACCGGTGACAAACACCACACCATGCGCATGCTCGCGGTGCGTCAGCGGCACATTGAGCGAGGTGACGGCGGCCAGGCCGGCGGTGATGCCGTTGATGACCGAGACGCGGATGCCGGCGGCCTGCAGGTGCTCTACCTCCTCGCCACCGCGGCCGAAGATGAAGGGGTCGCCGCCTTTGAGGCGCACCACGGTTTCGCCTTCTTGGGCGGCGGTGATCATGAGCCGTTCGATGAAGGACTGCGGCGTGGATTTGCAGCCGCCGCGTTTGCCCACATGCACCACACGGGCGGCCGGGTTGGCATGTGCCACGATGGCGTCGTTCACCAAATCATCCACCAGCAGCACGGTGGCCTGCTGGATGGCCTTGAGGGCTTTGAGCGTGAGCAGTTCCGGGTCGCCAGGGCCGGCGCCGACCAGGGTGACGTGGCCGCTGGACGGAGTGCAGGAAAAGGGGTGTGTCATGGGCAGTGTCCGGTGCGTTAGAGGCTGCGGTGCAATTGCAAAATGTGCGCCAACTGCTGGGCAATCGGGGTGGGCAGGGGCTGCTTGCCGACCAGCACATCGCCAATATAGGCCGCGGTGCTGGCGGCATCAATGGCGGTGGGCAAATCGGGCAGATCGGTGAGGGCGCCGCTTTGGTAGGCCTGCAGGTCGGTCGCCTGGCCGCGCACAAAGGCTTGCATCTTGGGCGTGCGGCGCGGGTCGGCGACCGACTCGCCCTCGGTGCCGCGGATCAGCAAGGCGTTGGCCTGCACCAGCGCAAAGGTGTCGGCCATGGAGATGGCGTACTCAGGGTGGGTGTAGCTGCTCACGATGAGCGCGGGGCCATCCACCGGGTTCATGAGCTTGACCAGGCTGTGTGCCGGGTTGCGCAGGTTGACCACCCGGCGCACGTCCAGCAAACGCTGCAGGCCGGGGCTGAGCAGGGCTGTGGGCACAAAGGCCACGCTGCCGGGTGCTATTGTTTTAATAGCTGCTTGCGCATGTATATCAAGGGCTTCGAGTACTTTTGATATAAAAACACGACGGTCTTCGGTGGCCGAGCCGTGGATCAGAACCGGCAGGCCCTCGCGCGCCAGCAGCAGCGCCAGCAGCGGTGTCAGCAGGGGCAGCTTGCGCGCACCGTTGTAGCTGGGGATGACCACCGTGGGCTGGCCGCTGGCGGGCAGCAGGGCCATGCGGCGGCGCGTGGCGTCCAGAAACCCGGCCATCTCTTCGGCGGTTTCCCCCTTGATACGCATGGCCAGGCAGAAGGCGCCCACCTCCAGGTCGGTCACGCTGCCGTCCAGCACCTGGCCGAACAGATCGTCCGCTTGCTCACGGGTGAGCGCACGGGCGCCGTCTTTGCCGCGACCGATTTCCTTGATGTAGTTGCCAATAGCCATGGGGCGATTGTCTTTGATACCAGATAACTTTCGGCTATGTGCTTATGCACCCGCCGCAGCCGGTGCCATGCTGGCACGCACCATGCGCTGCAGCTGCGGCACGCAGGAGCCGCAGTTGGTACCGCACTTGAGTGTGCTTTGCAGCGTGCTCAGGCGGTCGGCGGCAAAGCCGGTGCACTCGGCCAGCGTGGCGTCGATGGCGGTGTCCGTCACGTTGAAGCAGGTACACACCGTTTTGCCGCGCGATTGCACGGGCACGGGCGGTGTGGCACCGGGTGCCAGCAGCGCGCGGCCGTAGCTCTGCGCGGGCTGTTCATCCTGCAGCAGCGTGGTCATCCAGCTCTGGGCGCGCGTGTCACCGGCCAGCAAAAAGCCTTCCAGCGTGGCGTCCGTCGTGTTGCGCTGCAGGCGCACGGCACGGCGCTGGCCGCGTTTCTTGTCGGCATAACGCACCACGTCGGCACCGTCCAGGTGCAGCAGGGCTTCGATCTCTTGCAGCAGCGTGTCGGGCGCGGCTTGCATGTCTGCCGCGCGGAACAACACGCCGCTGCGGCCGTGGCCGTCGGCGGTGGCGTTGCCAAACGGTACGCAACTGGCGTAGGCAAAACGCGCCATCAGTGCCTGCAGTTTGCCGCGCACGGCCAGCACCGTGTCATCGGGCAGCCAGGCAATCGCCAGCAGGGTCCAGGGCATGTCGGCCTTGAGCACCTTGACGGCGGAGTGTTTGAACTCGGGTTGTTTGGAGTCCGGGCAGTAGGCCGAGGTGGTGAGCGCGTTGACGCCGGCCAGGCGGGTGCCGGTGGCGCTGACGCCGCTCAAAAACTCTTCCCCCCAGTGCATGGCCATGAAGACCTGGCTCAGCCCTACCTCGGGGCTGGCCTGCACCGGCACCAGGATGGAGCCGCGTTTGCTGGTCACGTGCACCAGGTCGTTCTCGGTGATCAGGCGGCGCGCCATGTCTTGCGGGTGCATTTGCAGCGCGGGTTCACGCACATGGCCAAACAGGCGGCCCAGCGTGCCGGTGCGGCTCATGCCGTGCCACTGGTCGCGCAGGCGGCCGGTGGTCAGCGAGAAGGGGTAGCGCGCCTCGCGCGGCTCGGCCACGCCCTTGTAGGCCACGTTGGCAAACCGTGCGCGGCCGTCGGGGGTGGGGAACACGCCGTCTTCGTACAGGCGCACCTTGCCGGCGCTGGCGCCTTCGGGCATGGGCCATTGCAAGGGGGTGGCTTCCAGCTGGGCGTAGTCCATGCCGGTGATGTCGAGGTCGCGGCCACGGGTGGATTCGCGGTGCTCGTTCCACACCGATTCGGCCGTGGGGTAGGGGAACAACGTGCCAGCGGCGGTGCCACGGCCCAGCGCGCGCTCCAGGCGCTGCGCAAAGTCGGTGGCAATGGCCCAGTCGTGGCGCGGGGCGGTGTCGGGCGCGCCCGGTGGCACAACGGCAGCGCGCACGCGGCTGATGCGGCGTTCGCTGTTGGTGACGGTGCCTTCTTTTTCGCCCCAGGTGGTGGCGGGCAGCAGCAGGTCAGCGTAGCGGGCGGTGGCGGTGGTGCTGAAAGCCTCTTGCACCACCACAAACTCGGCGCGCTCCAGTGCACGGCGCACGGTGGCCTGGTCGGGCATGCTTTGCGCGGGGTTGGTGCAGGCAATCCACAGGGCCCGGATCTCGCCATCGGCGGCGGCCTGGAACATCTCCACGGCGGTTTTGCCGGGTGTCTCGGGCACGCTGGCCACGCCCCACAGCGCGGCCACTTCGGCACGGTGCGCGGGGTTGGCCAAGTCGCGGTGGGCGCTCAGCAGGTTGGCCAGGCCACCCACTTCGCGGCCGCCCATGGCGTTGGGCTGACCGGTCAGCGAGAAGGGGCCGGCACCGGGCATGCCGATCTGGCCGGTGGCCAGGTGCAGGTTGATGAGGGCGGTGTTTTTGGCCGTGCCGCTGCTGGACTGGTTCAGGCCTTGGCAGTACAGGCTCAGCGTGGCCGGGCTCTGGGCAAACAGGCGCGCGGCTTCCAGCAGGTCTTCCTTGCGGATGCCGCAGGTTTGGGCCACGGCATCGGGCGTGTAGTCGCGCACCGTGGCCTTGAGGTCTTCAAAGCCACTGGTGTGCGCGGCGATGAAGGCGGGGTTGGTCCAGCCCTCCCACAGCATGAGGTGCAGCATGCCGTGGAACAGCATCACGTCGGTGCCGGGCTGGATCTGCAGGAACAGGTCGGCCAGTTCCACCGTGTCGGTGCGGCGCACGTCGGCCACCACGATTTTCATGCCGGGGTTCTTGCGCTTGGCGTCTTCGATGCGGCGAAACAGGATGGGGTGGGCGAATGCGGTGTTGGAGCCGACGATGAAGATGGTCTGCGCGTGGTTCACATCGTCATAGCAGGCGGGCGGAGCGTCGGCGCCCAGTGTCTTCTTGTAGCCGGCCACGGCGCTGCTCATACACAGGCGCGAGTTGGTGTCGATGTTGTTGGTGCCGATCAGGCCCTTGGACAGCTTGTTGAAGACGTAGTAGTCCTCGGTCAGCAGCTGGCCGCTCACATAAAAGCCCACGGCGTCGGGGCCGTGGTCGCGGATGATGCGGGCGAACTGGTCAGTGGCCAACGTCAGTGCGCTGTCCCAGGACAGGGGCTGGGGCGCGGCGCCACGCTGCAGGCGCTGCAGCGGCTGCAGCAGGCGTGTTTGCAGGGTGACGGGCGCGCTCGCCGTGTGGTGCAGCGTGGAGCCCTTGGAGCACAGGCGGCCAAAGTTGGCCGGGTGGTCCGGGTCACCGCGCACCCCGGTGATCTGCGCACCCCGGGATTCGATGATGACGCCACAGCCCACACCGCAGTAGGGGCAGGTAGAGCGTGTTTCCTTCACCATGCAAGGCCCCTACGTAGGTGTTTCTCATTGCTCGCAACGCGATCCGCTGCGATAGCAGCGAGATCGCAGTAGGGGCAGGTAGAGCGTGTTTCCTTCTGCATGCAAAGACTCCCTGGACGGTGGTTCTTCTTCAGGCGCTGGTGGTGCGGCGGGTGGGGCCGGCAATGGGGCGCACCAGGTCGGTGGCGTGGCCTTGCAGCTCGGTGGTCTTCAGGAACACCTGGCCGCCATCGAGCTTGACCTGGAACTTCGGTGTGCAGCCTTCGTCAGGGGCGGAGGCCTGGCCATCGCACAGTCCGATGGTCCAGTTGTGCAGCGGGCAGGCCACGCTGGTGCCAAACACAATGCCTTGCGAGAGCGGGCCGCCCTTGTGCGGGCAGCGGTCCAGCAGCGCAAACACTTCATCCTGTGTGTTGCGGAACACGGCCACGTCCAGGCCCTGGGCGCGCTCGACACGGCGCGAGCCGAGCACGGGGATGTCGTCAATCTTGCAGATGAGGGTCCATTCGGTCATGTCGTTCTTCCTAATGCTATTGTTTTAGTAGCTGCTTGCGCATATTCCGCGGTGGCTAGAGGCCTATTTGGCTTGTATTTATGCCTTGAGGGCCGAGTACAGGCCGGTCACCCGGTCCATCACGGTGAGCAGGTTTTCGCTGCTCACAAACACATCGGCCATGGGTTTGGGGCGCTGCGCACCTTCCTGCAGCTGCCGGAGTGCCATGTCAAAAAACACCCACTGCGCATCGCCCAGCAGCAGCTCGTCCTTGATGCGCAAGGTTGCTTCGGGCGCATTGCGCAGCAGCTCCATGGCCGCGGTGAATTCGCTGCGCGCCTTGCCGATTTCGGCGGCGGCCACGCTGGCGTCCACGGGCAGGGTGGCGGCCAGGTAGAACTTGGCCATGCGCTGTGTCAGCATGCGCTGGCGCCCGGCCACGTTGACCAGCTTGCCCACAGGTTTGGACAGCGCCGCTTCGTACTGCACCGTGCCTTGGTGGGCCAGGGCCAGCACCTTGGCGTCGAGCTGCAGCAGGGTTGCCGCACCGTCGCGGGAAGGGGCCTTGCCCACCAGCGCGCTTTTGTAGTCGGACCAGGCAGCGTCCAGCTTGCTGTAGGTGGCCTGCACATCGGGCGTGGGGGCGAACCCCTTGAGCTCGGTCAGCTGGCGGTCAAACAGCGCCATGGATTTGTCCAGCACCATCTGGGCGCTGGTCTTCTCCACGTTTTGCAGCAGGGCCAGCCAGGCCTTGCCCATGCGCTGGCTCAGCATGCGCTGGCGGCCGGCCTTGTTGATGGCGTCGCTCAAATCCGTCACCTGGGCGCGGGCTGGCAGGGCCAGGCCCAGGGCGCTGGCACCGGCCATTGACATCAGGGTTCTGCGTTGCATGGTGTGCCCCTCAGACCTTGACGGCTTCAAACTGGCGGGTGTCAACCTGTGCGTCCTTGAAGTCGAACCAGGGATCGGGTTCACCGTCCAGCGCAAATTGCAGGCGTTCCCACAGGGCCTTGCGGCCTTCGTGGTCTTCCAGAATGCGTTTCTTCACATAGTCCAGGCCCACACGGTTCACGTAATGCACGGTGCGCTCCAGGTACCAGCCTTCCTGGCGGTACAGCTCGCAAAACGCGCCGGTGTACTCCAGCACTTCGGCGGCAGTCTTCACCTTCACCAGAAAGTGCGCCACCTCGGTCTTGATGCCGCCGTTGCCGGCGATGTACATCTCCCAGCCCGAGTCCACACCGATCACGCCCACGTCCTTGATGCCTGCCTCGGCGCAGTTGCGCGGGCAGCCGGAGACGGCGAACTTGACCTTGTGCGGTGCGTACATGCGCCACATCGCGCGCTCCAGGTCCTTGCCCATCTGGGTGCTGTCCTGCGTGCCCATGCGGCACCATTCGCTGCCCACGCAGGTCTTCACCGTGCGCAGGGCCTTGGCGTAGGCGTGGCCGGAGGGCATGCCGATGTCTTTCCAGATGCCGACCAGGTCTTCTTTCTTCACGCCCAGCAAGTCGATGCGCTGGCCGCCGGTGACCTTGATGGTGGGGACCTTGTACTTGTCGGCGGCGTCGGCGATGCGGCGCAGCTCGTCGGCCGTGGTTTCGCCACCCCACATGCGCGGGATGACGGAATAGGTGCCGTCCTTCTGGATGTTGGCGTGGCTGCGTTCGTTGATGAAGCGGCTTTGTGGGTCGTCCTTGGCTTCCTTGGGCCAGCTGCTGGTCACGTAGTAGTTCAGGGCGGGGCGGCAGCTGGAGCAGCCGTTGGGCGTTTTCCAGCCCAAGCCTGTTTGCACATCGGCAATGGTCAGGTACTTGTTGGCCACAATGGCCTCGCGTACCGCCTGGTGGCCAAGGTCGGTGCAGCTGCACATGGCCTTGGTCTTGGGGGTGGCGGAGTAGTCGCCTCCGGCGGTGAACATGATGATCTGTTCCACCAAGCCGGTGCAGGAGCCACACGATGCGCTAGCCTTGGTGTGTTTTTTCACCTCATCCAGCGTGAACAGGCCCTTGTCGCGGATCGCCTTGCAGATGGTGCCCTTGGTCACGCCGTTGCAGCCGCAAACCTCGTCGCTGTCGGCCATGGCCGCGGCCTTGTTCTGACCCTGGTGGCCCACGTCGCCGATGTTGGAGCCGCTTTCGCCAAACATCAGCTTGTCGCGGATGTCGGCAATGCTGCGGCCATCGCGCAACAGCTTGAAGTACCAGCTGCCGTCCACCGTGTCGCCGTACATGCAGGCGCCCACCAGCTTGTCGTTCTTGATGACCAGCTTTTTGTAAACGCCGCCAAAGGGGTCGCTCATCACGATTTCTTCGGTGCCTTCGCCGCCCTGGAACTCACCGGCACTGAACAAATCAATGCCGGTCACTTTCAGCTTGGTGGAAGTCAGCGAGCCGGTGTAGCGGCCAATGCCGTACATGGCCAGGTGGTTGGCGGCCACTTTGGCCTGCTCAAACAAAGGGGCCACCAGGCCGTAGGCGATGCCGCGGTGGGCCGCGCATTCCCCGACGCTGTAGATGCGCGCGTCGGTCACGGTTTGCATGGTGTCGGTCACCACAATGCCGCGGTCCACATGCAGGCGCATGCTGGTGGCCAGCTCGGTGTTGGGGCGAATGCCCACAGCCATCACCACCAGATCGGCCGCGACTTCGGTGCCATCCTTGAACTTGATGGCCTTGACGCGGCCATCGTCACCACCCACTAGCTCCTGGGTTTGGGCGCCCATCAGGAAATTCAGGCCCCGCTCTTGCAGCGACTTCTGCAACAGGCCGCCTGCCACGGTGTCCAGCTGGCGCTCCATCAGGGTAGGCTGTACGTGCACCACGCTCACGGTCATGCCACGCAGCATCAGACCGTTGGCGGCTTCCAGGCCCAAGAGGCCGCCGCCAATGACCACTGCGTGTTTGTATTTGGTGGCCGCCTCGATCATGGCGTTGGTGTCGGCAATGTCGCGGTAGGCAATCACGCCTTGCAGGTCCTTGCCGGGGATGGGCAGGATGAAGGGGTTGGAGCCGGTGCAGATCAGCAGGCGGTCGTATTCGGCCTCGGTGCCGTCAGACGCCTTGACGATGCGCTTGACGCGGTCCACTTCCACCACTTTCTTGCCGGCGTGCAGCGTGATGTGGTTGTCGGTGTACCACTCAAAGCTGTTCAGCACGATCTCGTCCAGCGTCTGCTCACCAGCCAGCACCGGGCTCAGCAAGATGCGGTTGTAGTTGGGGTGGGGCTCGGCGCCAAAGACGGTGATGTCGTACAGGTCCGGGGCCACCTTGAGCAATTCCTCAAGGGTACGCACACCGGCCATGCCGTTGCCAATCATTACCAGTTTCGATTTTTTCATAGTGCCGACTCCAAAGGACGAGACAAACGCGGATGTGGCAGGGCCACATGCCAGAAATGAGGGGGTAGAGGAGATCCGCGCCTTCAGCAAAGGCGCACCAGCAAGCACTGGCCTTGGACAGCCCTGCGCTGCGCGACGTCGTTGTGCGCAGAACCAATACGGCTGTCATCTCGTTGGGGCGCGTCGTTGCGCCCGCAGGAGCTGATGCAAGAGCTGTGCCATATGATTGGCGCTGGGTTTCGTGCCTGCGCTTTGCCACCCCTTGGTGTGCGAATTGCATGGCCTGGCGGGGCCCAAAAGCCCTGTTTCCCCTAGCTACACCTGATGTTTATGACCTCTGCCTTGCTGTGTTCTGCCCGCCCCCAGACTGCCCCCACGCTGGCCGCTGATCTGCTGGCGGCGGGCATGGCGGTGTGCGCCACGGTGGAGGATTGCAGCAAGTTGGTGCAGGCCGTGGTGCTGCACGCACCAGATGTGGTGGTGTGTGACCTGGCCTTGCCCACGGCGGCCTGGTTCCAGGCGCTGCACATGGTGGGCCAGACGGTGCCATGCCCGCTGCTCGTCTTTACCCATGACGCGGATGCCAGCCATATGCAGCAGGCCGTCGACAGCGGCGTGCACGCCTATGTCGTGCACGGCTATGGCGCCAACCGCCTGCGCCCGCTGATCCATCTGGCGCAGGCCCGGTTTCAAAAGGAACGACAGCAGCGCGAGGCCTTTGAGGGCATGGCCACCCGCTTTGAGGAGCGCAAGGCCGTGGACCGGGCCAAGGGCATCCTGATGCGGGCCCAGAGCCTGTCGGACGACGACGCCTTCCGCGCCCTGCGCTCGGCCGCCATGAGTTCCAACCAGCGCATGGGCCAGCTCTCGCAGCACATCATCCAGTCAGCCCACTTTGCCGAAGCGGTCAACCGCTCGGGCCAGTTGCGCATGCTGTCGCAGCGCCTGGTCAAGTTGCACCTGCTGCTGGCGGCGGGTGTGCAGCCGGTGCACCACGCTGCGCTGCTGCAGGACTCCTTGCAGTGGGTGGATGGCAACTTTGCGCTCTTGCGCAAAAACCTGTCCCAACCCACCTACGGCGACCTGCTGGAGCAGGTCGCCCAGACCTGGGAGCAGCTCAAGACCGCCCTGGCCCAGGGCAGCACCGACGCCGTGGAGCAGCAAGCCGAGGCCCTGCTGCTCGGGGCCGAGCGCCTGACCACCAGCCTGGAAAGCTCGGGCTCCGCCGCACCCCTGCATGTGCTGAACCTGGCCGGGCGCCAGCGCATGCTCTCGCAGCGTTTTAGCAAGTACGCGCTGTTGGCCCTGGTGGGTGAAGGTGCCGTGGTGGACCTGGCCCAGGCCAGCATGCACGCCGCCCAGCGTGAGTTTGAAGAAGCACTCACTTACCTCAATGGCATTCCCCTGAGCACGCCCGACATCCACGGCGCGTTGGCGGCGGCAGGGGTGGCCTGGCTGCAGATGGTGGCAGCGGCACAGGCGGCACAGCGCCTGGCGCCTGCCAAACGGGGCGCGCGTCTGGAGGAGTTGGCTGCCGGCAGCGAGACCTTGCTGGGCCTGTTCGAGCAGCTCTCCACCCACTATGAACGCAGCATGCAGATGCTGTTGGGCCAGCCCTGACAAGGGTTAACCCGCACAGCTTTGGTGCGGTGCGGCAATATTCGGCACCAAAATTGCTTATCTTGGTGCATGGCTTTTGACATTGACATTGGTTTTGCCTCGCAAGCCGGGCGCAAGGCGCTGAACGAAGACTTTTGTGCGGCCATGCTGCCGGCGCAAGGGCAGGAGGACCACGGCTCCATCGTCGCCATTGCCGACGGCGTAAGTGCCGGGGGCATGGGCCGCGAGGCCGCGCAGACCACGGTTACCAGTCTGGTGCGCGACTACTTTGGCACGCCCGAGACCTGGGACACCACGGTGGCGCTGGACCGCATCATTGGGGCCCAAAACGCCTGGTTGTGCGGCATCAACCGGCGCCGCCAGCCCGCCATGGGGCTGACCACGCTCACCGCACTGGTGCTGCGTGGCCAGTCTTACACCCTGGCCCATGTGGGCGACACGCGCTGTTATCTGGTGCGCGAAGGTGTGGCCACCCAGCTCACACAAGACCATGTGGTCAACCACCCTGACTTCAAGCACCAACTGTTGCGCTCGGTGGGCGCGCAGGACCACCTGGTGGTGGACTACCAGCAGGGCGACCTGCAGGTGGGTGACGTGTTCATTCTGATGAGCGATGGCGTGCACGGCGAAGTGTCTGCCCGGCGCCTGCCAGAGGTCGCGGCCATGGCCGATGCACGTGAGGCCAGCGAGAAGCTGGTGGAGCAGGCCCTGACCAAGGGCAGCAATGACAATGTGTCCGCCATCGTGGTGCGCGTGCGGGGCTTGCAAGAGGCCACGCTGACGGACGCCAACCGCCTGGCCCAGGCCTTGCCAATTCCGCCGCGCCTGAAGGTGGGGGACACGCTGGACGGGTTCACGGTGACCGCGCCCATTGCCGATAACGGCATCAATGTGCTCTACCAGGTGCGGGCGGGGAGTGCCGCCCCCACGCCCGGCACTGGCGTGTCTGCGCCGCCCCCCGGACGACTGTATGCCCTCAAAACGCTGAACACTGCCCGTGCCCATGACCAGGAAGAGCGTGCCATGCTGGCCCACGAGGCCTGGCTGGCGCAGCGCATGCAAAGCTCACGGGCTGGCGATAACCTGGTGGCGGTGTACGAGACGCTGCCTACCGGCCATGAGCGCTCGGCCTTTTATGTGCTGTACGACTGGCATGGCGGCGAAACCCTGCAGCAACTGCTGGACAAACAGGGCCGCGTGGCGCCTGCCGTGGCGCTGGGGTATGCCATGCAGGCCCTGCGTGCGCTGGGGCGCTTGCACCGCCAGGGCGTGGTGCACCGTGACATCAAGCCCGCCAACCTGCACCTGGGCGAAGACGGCGTGCTGCGTGTGCTGGACCTGGGCGTGGCCCTGAGTGGGCGCGAGCCCGCTGCCATGCGCGCCCTGCACGCAGGCACGCCCAGTTATGTGAACCCCGAGCAGTGGGGCTTTCGTACCAAGTCGGTCAACGGCAAGGGCGAGGCCGAAGAAGGTGAAGCCCAACTGCCGAATGCGCAGAGTGATTTGTTTGCGTTGGGTGTCACGCTCTACCAACTGCTGACTGGCAAGCTGCCTTATGGTGATGTCTTGCCCTACCAGGTGGGCCGCTACTACCGGGACCCTACCCCTGCGAGCCGCCACAACCCCGAGGTGCCGATCTGGCTGGACCACGTGCTGCAAAAAGCCGTGGCGCGGGACCAGCGCCAGCGTTTTGAGACGGCCGAAGAGTTTTTGCTGGCCCTGGAGCGTGGCGCGTCGCGCCCGCTCACCGCCCCGCAGGGCACGCCGCTGATGCAGCGCGACCCCAGCTTCGTCTGGAAGCTGGCGACCTTTGTCCTCGGGTTGGTCAATCTGTTGCTGGTGTACTGGCTGCTCTTCCTGCCCAAATAGGCAGGAAGAGCGCGGTTTACGCCAGGTCGAAGCGGTCCAGGTTCATTACCTTGGTCCAGGCGGCCACAAAGTCCTGCACAAAGGCCGTCTGTGCATCGCTGGACGCATAGACCTCGGCCAGGGCCCGCAGCTGCGAGTTCGAGCCAAAGACCAGATCGGCCACCGTGCCTGTCCATGTGATGGCGCCGCTCTTGCGGTCACGGCCTTCCAGTACGCCCGCCGCAGTGGCAGACTTTTGCCACTGGGTACCCATGTCGAGCAGGTTCACAAAAAAATCATTGCTCAACACGCCGGGGCGTTTGGTGAACACACCGTGGGCTGCCTGCCCGACGTTCGCATTCAGGGCACGCAGGCCGCCGACCAGCACCGTCATCTCGGGTGCGCTCAAGGTGAGCAATTGGGCCTTGTCCACCAATAGTTCGGCAGCAGAGCCTTCTGCACCCTTGCGAACGTAGTTGCGGAACCCGTCAGCCAGCGGCTCCAGCACGGCGAACGACTCCACGTCGGTCTGCTCTTGCGAAGCATCCATGCGGCCTGGGGTGAACGGCACCGTCACGGCAGTGCCTGCCTGTTGGGCCGCAGCCTCAATGGCGGCACCACCCGCCAGCACGATCAGATCGGCCAAGGAGATTTGTTTGCCCCCCGACTGTGTGCTGTTGAACGCCTTCTGGATGGCTTCCAGCGCTGATAGCACTTTGGCCAACTCTGCTGGCTGGTTGGCTTCCCAGTCTTTTTGCGGCGCCAAGCGGATGCGTGCACCGTTGGCACCGCCGCGTTTGTCGCTGCCGCGAAAGGTGGATGCCGAAGCCCAGGCTGTGCTCACCAGTTGGGCGGTGGACAGGCCCGCTGCCAGCACCTTGGCTTTCAGGGCCTCTACGTCCTGTGCATTCACCAGGGCGTGATTGACGGCGGGAATCGGGTCTTGCCAGATCAGGGTTTCCTTGGGAACCAGCGGACCCAGGTAGCGGCTCACCGGCCCCATGTCGCGGTGGGTGAGCTTGAACCAGGCGCGTGCAAAAGCGTCGGCGAATTCGGCCGGGTTCTGGTGGAAACGGCGCGAAATTTTTTCGTAGGCCGGGTCAAAGCGCAGGGACAGATCGGCCGTGGTCATCATGGGCGCATGTTTCTTGGACGGGTCGTGTGCGTCCGGAATCATGTGTTCGGGTTTCACGTTTTTGGCCACCCACTGGTGGGCCCCTGCGGGGCTCTTGGTCAGCTCCCACTCGTAGCCCAACAGCATGTCGAAATAGCCGTTGTCCCAGGTGGTGGGGTTGGGTTTCCAGGCGCCTTCAATGCCGCTGGTGGTGGTGTGCACGCCCTTACCTGAGCCGAGTTTGTTGATCCAGCCCAGGCCTTGTTCTTCGATGCCTGCGCCTTCAGGCTCGGGGCCTACCAGTGCCGGGTCACCCGCGCCGTGTGCCTTGCCAAAGGTGTGGCCACCGGCCACCAGGGCCACGGTTTCTTCGTCGTTCATGGCCATGCGGGCAAAGGTTTCGCGCACATCCCGTCCGCTCGCCACGGGGTCGGGTTTGCCGTCCGGGCCTTCCGGGTTCACGTAAATCAGCCCCATTTGCACGGCGGCCAACGGGTTGTCCAGCTTGCGGTCACCGGAGTAGCGGCTGTCCGGTTTGTCGCTGGTGGCCAGCCAGGTTTTTTCGGCACCCCAGTAGATGTCTTCTTCGGGCTCCCAGATGTCGGGGCGGCCACCGGCAAAGCCGAATGTTTTGAAGCCCATGGATTCGAGGGCCACGTTGCCGGCCAGGATCATCAGGTCGGCCCACGAAATCTTGCGGCCGTACTTTTGTTTGATGGGCCAGAGCAGGCGGCGTGCCTTGTCCAGGTTGCCGTTGTCGGGCCAGCTGTTGAGTGGGGCAAAGCGCTGGTTGCCGCTGCCTGCGCCGCCGCGGCCATCGCTGGTGCGGTAGGTGCCGGCGCTGTGCCATGCCATGCGGATCATCAGGCCGCCGTAGTGGCCCCAGTCGGCAGGCCACCAGTCTTGTGAGTCTGTCATCAGGGCCTTCAGGTCCTCTACGACGGCATGCAGGTCCAGGGTTTTGAAGGCCTCGGCGTAGTCAAACGCTGCGCCCATGGGGTTGGATGCGGGCGTGTGCTGGTGCAAAACAGTGAGCTTGAGCTGGTTGGGCCACCAGTTGGTGTTGGAGGGGGCACCTGCCGTGGTGTTGGTGCGGGCGGCGTGGGGGAATGGGCACTTGGCTTCTGTCGACATGGGTATCTCCTCGGCTGTTGAAAATTGGTTTGCAGAGTCAGTGTAGGGTTTGCGTGCGATGCGCTCAAATAGGTTTTTCTAATGCGATTCATAGTGCTGCGTTTGCCGTTTTTTAGGGTAGGCGGGCGCGTGTGGAGACGGCCCCACAGTTTTTGGGCTTTACAAAAAAAGAGCGGCGTGCAGCCGCCGGGTGTCACACCAAGGCGCTACGATGGTTTCACCACTCGAAGGGACCGCCCATGCGAAAAGTTCGGCAGCTTGGTAAAGCATTGACACCTCCCATGCAGCAGCGCCAGCCGCGGCTGACGTCGTTCCAGCGTGAGTTGCAGCGGCACATGAAATGCAGTGCCCAGCACGCGGCGTGGTTCGATGCCCTGCTGAGCAGGGACAGCCCCTCCAAGCTGGACCACTGAGCGGATCAGGCTTTTCGCCACCCGGCTGGGGCTGGCGGGGTGGCATGCGCTAAAGTGCTCCAACGCACTTTGGAGTTCCGCATGCACCCTGACACCTTGAAACACAAAGCCAGCCTCTGGTTCGGCGAATTTGGCAGCTCTGTGCACATCACCGATGTGTACTGGGAAGGCGACATCAGCCAAGCGGAGTTGATGGCGGTGGCCGACCAGATTTCACCGGACTGGCAAACCATTGATCTGGAGCTGGACCCCCAGCACCCCTGCCATGGACAGACCTACCGCTTGACCAAGCCGTGGCCTCCGCGTGCAGACGAAGAAGAGGCGTTGCGTGCCCTGGAGATGGAGGACGCCCTGGAGGGCCATTACGTCTGGGTGCATTGCTGCCAGACCGTCATGGACCCAGAAGGCGATTTGCTCGACGAAGCGGGGCGCGCCTACCGCCAAGACTTCAGCACCGTGATGTTTTGCAGCGAGTTCACGTCCTTCGACGACATTGCCCAACAGTGCGACGAGAACTTTGGCAAGGGTGAGTGGGACGAGTACGAGCTCTACCTGGACGACACCTTGCCGCCACCGGTGGCCTCCTTCGGCTGACTCCAGCCGCTGATGCTTGTGCGTGCACTTGCGCGTTTGGTGGTTGTGGGCCTGTGGGGCGGGCTGGTGTTCTGTGCCCAAGGCGTGCAGGCCCAACAGACCCCCAGCCGAAACTGGGCTACGGTGCCCCGGCACTCGTCGGGCCAGGCGCCAGACCCCCGGCAGCATATGGACCAGGCCATCGTGCAGGTCTACGCGGCGCCCACCTATGGCTGGCGCGGCAATTTTGCGGTGCATCCCTGGATCATTTACAAGCGCGAAGGCCAGACGGCCTACACGCGTTACGACGTGGTGGGCTGGCGCGCGCCGCGGGTGGTGCAGCGCAACTACGCCATCCCTGACGGGCTCTGGTACGGCTCGCTCCCGGAGCTGTTGGTGGATCACCGGGGCGCCGGTGTGGAGACCATGATTGACCGCATCGAAGCCGCGGTGGCCAGCTACCCCTATGCGGACCAGTACCGCAGTTATCCGGGGCCCAACAGCAACACCTTTTTGGCGCACATTGGCCGCGAGGTGCGGGCGCTGCAACTGGATTTGCCATCCAACGCGATCGGCAAAGACTACCGGCCGCTCAGCAACCCCGTCGGGGTTTCTCCATCGGGCTCCGGTGTGCACGTGTCCCTGCTGGGGCTGCTGGGCGTGAGTGTGGGCTTGCAGGAGGGGCTGGAGCTGAATGTGCTGGGCCTGAACTTCGGCATTGATCTCAACGCCCCGGCATTGCGCCTGCCTTTTGTGGGGCGCGTGGGCATGAGAGACACGCCTGCGCCCAACGAGAGCGCCCGCACGGATGCGGGCGGCTGACCGCGAGGATCATGCGCTACGCGCACGACCTCCCTTTTCAGCCCAGGTGCGGGTCCAGCGGACTTGCATGGCGCGCATGACGACCAGCATCAGAAGTGAGAACACTGCCAACACCACAAATCCGGACATGAAGCTGCCGGTGTGCTGCTTGGACTGGCCCATCAAGGCCGGGATGGTGCCGCCACCCAAGGCGCCGATCTCGCCGATCATGGACCCCGCCACCGCCGTGGAGGTGGGCCAGCGCAGCGGCACCAGCTGAAACAGTGCGCCATTGCCCGCACCCAGCGCGGCAAAACAAACGATCAGCAATAGCGTGGTCATGACCAGCGAGCCGGACGACATCCCTACGCCGATGAGTGCCAGCGAGACGATGACCAAGACCACCGTCAGCGTGTTCACGCCGCCCCAGTGGTCGGAGATCCAGCCACCGGCGACGCGCACCACCGCCCCC
>MGPB01000002.1 GCA_001795455.1 Curvibacter sp. GWA2_63_95
TTTTCGGCAATGTTTTCTTCGTGAGTCGCCGTTTCATGGGCCGCACGCACTGCCTGTTCGGCTTGCAGCAGGTCTTCAGCGAGCCGCTCCAGCACCTGCTGCTGCAGCAAGAATTTATCCATGATGAAAGGTAGGCATCTCGAAAAGCGCGGGGCAGGTGTTGGTTATGAAGTGCTTTACCAGCCTTAGACGCTTCCGTTGGCTTCAGGCTAACTTCAGCTAGGCGGCTGCGTATCCCGCGGTGCAACAGTTGGGAGCGATTGTCTTCCAGAAAGCATTCACTGGCCAACTTCCGCCAGTGGCCCACAACAGTCGCTATTCGATAGTTCAACATCCGTTTTACGGGTACCGGTCCGCGATATGCGGGATGGTCAGGCGGAGCAAGAATTTGATAAAAACAGGCTCTAGCCCTCGTGGAATATGCGCGAGTAGCTCCTGAATCAGGAGCATTCTGTTAGCCACATCACGCCAACAACACGGCCCCACTGCTTCCGCACATCCCCCGCATCTCCAAATGCTCTCGAGCGGCAATCCATCTCCACACGCCGTCCCAGCGCCCGCCCTGCCATTGTGTCTGGCCCCAGCCGGTGCGCGATGCCGCAGACCTGCGGCGCTGATGAAACGCGCGCGTCAGGCTTTTTTCACAAACTCTGACTTGAGCTGCATCGCGCCAAAACCGTCAATCTTGCAGTCGATGTCGTGATCGCCTTCGACCAGACGGATGTTCTTGACCTTGGTGCCGACCTTGATGGCGTTGGAAGATCCTTTGACCTTCAGGTCTTTGACGAGCACCACGGTGTCGCCGTCCTGCAGCACATTGCCGTTGGCGTCTTTCCAGACACGGGCCACCTCCTGCTGGACGGTGGCGCCAAGGCTCCATTCGTGGGCACACTCGGGGCAGACCAACACGGCGCCATCTTCATAGGTGTAGGCCGATTGGCACTGGGGGCACGGGGGCAAGGCGTTCAAGGTATTCTTTCAATGGCGCATGGACGCCTGTTTGAGAGCTTCCATCAGGAGGTCTGGCGAACCACCCTCGGACAGGTGCTGCTTGTACCAGACGCTCAAGATCGTGCTCACCACCGGACCGGGGTTGTGCTTGACCTTGGTGAAGTCCCAATCGTTGAGCTTGCAGATGCGCTCGACCAGATCCATGTCAAGGTCGATGGCGTCATCCGCGCAACGGCGCAGCTTCAGGTCTTCAAACATGGCACCGTCGGGTAGCTTGAGCTTGAGGGTGGTGTCGTTGGGAGGGGCGACCATGGGGCTTATTCCATCCGGGTGATGCGGTTCGGCTTGAAGCCCAGGTCCGCCGCCTTGCCCTTGCGGCCACGCGCGGCGCGGGCGTTGTTCAGGCTGCGGATTTCCAGGGTTTCGTCGCGCTCCTTGCCGCCGCGGCCAATGCCGTCGATGCGGATGCTGCGGGTGTAGGCGGCAGCACCGGCCAGGGTGTCTTTGGCTTCCAGGTCGATCAGCATCAGGCCGCGGCCACCCTTCTCCATGGTCTTGAGTTCGGTGATCTCAAACGTGAGGATGCGCCCACCGGTGGACGCGCAGGCTACGTGGGTGGCAGGCGCCACCACCGTTGCAGGCGTGCCCGCCACCGTCACCTTGCCTTGCGCACCGGCTACAACGGACGGAGCGCACAGGGTTTCGCCCTCGCCCACTCCCACAAAGGCCTTGCCGGCTTTTTGGCGGGAGGTCATGTTTTCCACCCCGGCGATAAAGCCGTAGCCGCCACTGCTGGACAGCAGCAACTGTGCGCTGGCGGGCCCGGCAAAGTAATACAGGATTTGCGTGCCGCTCTCCAGCTCCAGCAGCGTGGTGACCGGCTGGCCGTCGCCCCGCCCGCCAGGCAAGGCAGACACCGGCACGGTGTAGATGCGCCCGTTGGAGCCGAACACCAGCAGCGTATCCACCGTGCGGCATTCAAACGTGCCGTACAGGCCGTCACCCGCCTTGAAGGCGAAGGTGGAGGCCTCGTGGCCATGGCCGGTGCGGGCCCGCACCCAGCCTTTTTCGGACACCACCACAGTCACCGGTTCGTCCACCACCTTCACTTCGGCCACGGCCTTTTTCTCGGTCTGGATCAGGGTGCGGCGCGGGTCGGCAAACACTTTGGCGTCCGCCTCAATCTCTTTGACCATGAGGCGGCGCAGTGCGGCAGGGCTGCCCAGAATTTCTTCCAGCTTGCCCTGTTCGGTGCGCAGCTCGGACAGCTCTTGCTCGATCTTGATGGCTTCCAGCCGCGCCAGTTGGCGAAGGCGGATTTCGAGGATGTCTTCGGCTTGGCGGTCGCTCAGCTTGAAGCGGGCCATCAGCGCGGCCTTGGGCTCATCCGACTGGCGGATGATGGCGATGACTTCGTCGATGTTCAGCAGAACGGTCTGGCGGCCTTCCAGAATATGGATGCGGTCCAGCACCTTGCCCAGGCGGTGGCGGCTGCGCTTCTCGATGGTGGTCTGGCGGAAGCTGATCCACTCGGTCAGCATCTGCCGCAGCGATTTTTGCGTGGGCCGACCATCCAGCCCCACCATGGTGAGGTTGATGGGCGAAGACGTTTCCAGGCTGGTGTGGGCCAAGAGCGCGGTGATCAGCTCTTGCTGCTCCACGGTGCGGGTCTTGGGCTCGAACACCAGGCGCACCAGGGCGTCTTTGTTCGATTCATCACGCACCACGTCCAGCACATTCAAGATGCTGGCCTTGAGCTGGGTTTGCTCCTGGCTCAACGCCTTCTTGCCGGCCTTGACCTTGGGGTTGGTGAGTTCTTCAATTTCTTCCAGCACACGCTGGCTGCTCACGCCGGGCGGCAGCTCGGTCACCACCAGCTGCCACTGGCCGCGCGCCAGGTCTTCAATCTTCCAGCGCGCGCGCACCTTGAGGCTGCCACGGCCGGTGCGGTAGGCATCGGCAATGTCCTGGGCGGGGCTGATGATCTGGCCACCGCCGGGGAAGTCAGGGCCGGGGATCAGCGTATAGAGCTCGGCGTCTGCCAGCGCGGGCGTCTTGATCAGCGCCACGCAGGCGTCGGCAATCTCGCGCAGGTTGTGGCTGGGGATTTCGGTGGCCAAGCCGACCGCAATGCCACTGGCACCGTTGAGCAGGCTGAACGGCAGGCGGGCCGGCAACTGGCAGGGCTCTTCGGTGGAGCCATCGTAGTTGGGCTGGAAGTCCACCGTGCCCATGTCGATTTCATCCAGCAGCAGGCTGGTGATTTTGGCCAGGCGGGCCTCGGTGTAGCGCATGGCGGCAGCGCCGTCGCCGTCACGGCTGCCGAAGTTGCCCTGGCCGTCCACCAGCGGGTAACGCTGCGAGAAATCTTGCGCCATGCGCACCAGCGCGTCATACGCAGACTGGTCGCCATGCGGGTGGAAGCGGCCCAGCACGTCGCCCACCACACGGGCGCTTTTGACGGGCTTGGCGCCCACATTGCCGTTGGTGCCACCAAAGCCCAGGCCCATGCGCGACATGCTGTACAGAATGCGGCGCTGCACGGGCTTGAGGCCGTCGCACACATCGGGCAGTGCACGCCCCTTGACGACGGAAAGTGCGTACTCCAGATAGGCGCGCTGCGCGTAGGTGGCCAGGTTGAGTTCGCTGTAATCGCCGGGGGCGGCGGGTTCGGGGATCAGATCGAGCGTGGTTTGGTCAGTCATGTTTCGTCAGTCAGCTATCGGGGTCTGCGGCACGGGCTGGCCCTGCAAGGGCGCCACCATGTTGCCGCGGCCTGCAGCGCCGCCCAAGGCCATGGCCTGGGCAGCGCCGGGCGCTCTTAGTACATAGGGATCACGGGCGCCGGCCAGCACGTAGCCTTCGCCATAGGTGGCTTTCACACGGCCAGACGCCGTCTTGTTCACCTGGGCCACGGGCACGGGTTTGAGGGCGGCATACAGCTCGCCCACGGTGGCCACGTAGTTTTGGGTTTCTTTGTAGTTGGGCACCTTGTTGCCCGCACGCTGCACCGCACCCTCGCCCGCGTTGTACGAGGCCAGCGCCAAGTCCAGCTTGCCGGGGAACATGTCGATCAGCAGGCGCAGGTAACGTGTGCCCAGGTTGATATTGGTCTTGGGGTCGGTCAGCTTGGACTCCACCGATCGCCGGCGGTCGCCATCCACGCCAAAGCGGCGCGCAGTGTCGGGCATCACCTGCATGAGACCGACGGCGCCCTTGGGGGACACGGCCTCGGCGTCAAAGCCGGACTCCGTGGCCACCAGGGCCTGCAACAGCTCATAGTCCACGCGGTAACGCGCCGCTGCCTCTTTGAGCAACGGCTGGATCTTGCGGTAGCGCGGCGAGGATTCGAAAAACTCGGCCAGCTTGGGGTTGACTTCAGGTGCGGCAGCCACTGCAGGTTCGGCCATGCCCGGTGCCGTGGACTGCAAGGGCGCCCGATAAAACTGGCTGTAGCGCGCGTCCACCTGCTCAGCCGCAAAGTGGCTGTGGCCCTGCTCGTCGACCCACACCCAGACGTCCGCTTGGGCATAAAAAGAGGCCATAGCCCCCGTCAACAGTGCGCAAGCAGCTACTATTTTCATAGCAATCAGACGTCAATCTCGACCGAGTCGCCGTGCAGCTCCATCAGCTCACGGCGCGCCGCGGCCTCGCCTTTGCCCATCAGCTTGGTGATCAGCGATTCGGTCGCGCCAAAGTCAATCGCGCCCAGCGCCACCGGCAGCAGGCGGCGGGTGTCGGGGTTGAGCGTGGTGTCCCACAACTGCTCGGCATTCATCTCGCCCAGGCCTTTGAAGCGGCTGATGGACCAGGCGCCTTCGCGCACGCCTTCCTTGCGCAGCTTGTCCAGAATGGCCACCAGTTCACCTTCGTCCAACGCATAGGCTTTGCTGGCGGGCTTTTTGCCACGGGCCGGTGCATCCACGCGGAACAGCGGGGGGCGCGCCACAAACACGTGGCCCGTCTCGATGAGCTTGGGGAAATGGCGGAAGAACAAGGTCAGCAGCAGCACCTGGATGTGCGAGCCGTCCACGTCCGCATCGGACAGGATGCAGACCTTGCCATAGCGCAGACCGCTCAGGTCGGGCGTGTCGTTGGGGCCATGTGGGTCCACACCAATGGCAACCGAGATGTCGTGGATTTCGGTGTTGGCAAACAGGCGGTCACGGTCCACCTCCCAAGTGTTGAGCACCTTGCCGCGCAGCGGCAGGATGGCCTGGTTTTCCTTGTCGCGGCCCATCTTGGCGCTGCCGCCGGCGGAGTCGCCCTCGACCAGAAACACTTCGTTGTAGGCAATGTCGCGGCTTTCGCAATCGGTGAGCTTGCCGGGCAACACGGCCACGCCGCTGCTCTTGCGTTTCTCGACCTTCTGCCCGGCTTTTTGCCGCGTCTGTGCGGCCTTGATGGCCAGCTCGGCCAGTTTTTTGCCGTAGTCCACATGCTGGTTCAGCCACAGCTCCAGCGTGGGGCGCACAAAGCTGCTGACCAGGCGCACCGCATCACGCGAGTTCAGCCGCTCCTTGATCTGGCCCTGGAACTGCGGGTCCAGCACCTTGGCACTCAGCACATAGCTGGCCCGGGCAAACACGTCTTCGGGCATCAGCTTCACGCCCTTGGGCAGCAGGCTGTGCAGTTCGATAAAGCTTTTGACCGCGGTGAACAGGCCATCGCGCAGGCCGCTCTCGTGCGTGCCACCGGCGCTGGTCGGGATCAGGTTGACATAACTCTCGCGCACCGGCTGGCCTTCTTCGGTAAAGGCCACGCACCAGCTGGCGCCCTCGCCTTCGGCGAAGTTGTCGCTCTGGCTGTCGGCAAAGCCTTCACCATCAAACATGGGGATGACCGGGTCGGCGGTCAGCGTCTGGCCCAGATAGTCCTTGAGGCCACCTTTGTAGAGCCAGTTTTGGCTCTCTTTGCTCTTTTCATTCACCAGCGTCACGCTGACGCCGGGCATCAGCACCGCCTTGCTGCGCAGCAGGTGGGTCAGCTCGCCCATGGGCAGTACGGCAGATTCGAAATATTTGGCATCGGGCCAGACACGCACCGTGGTGCCCTGCTTGCGGTCGCCCTCGCCGGCCTTGCGGATCTCTAGCGCCTCGGTCACGTCGCCGCCCTCAAACGCCAGACGGGCAACCGAGCCTTCGCGGTAGCTGGTGGCCTCCAGGCGCTTGCCCAGCGCGTTGGTCACACTCACGCCCACGCCGTGCAAGCCGCCGGAGAAGCTGTAGGCGCCGCCCTTGCCCTTGTCGAACTTGCCACCCGCGTGCAGGCGGGTGAACACCAGCTCGATCACGGGTGCTTTTTCTTCGGGGTGCATGCCAAACGGGATGCCACGGCCATCGTCTTCCACGCTGACGGAGCCATCGGCATGCAGGGTAACTTTGATTTTTTTGCCGTGACCGGCCAGTGCCTCGTCGGCGGCGTTGTCCAGCACTTCCTGGATGATGTGCAGCGGGTTGTCGGTGCGGGTGTACATGCCCGGACGCTGTTTCACGGGCTCCAGGCCCTTGAGCACGCGGATCGACGATTCGGAATATTCGGGGGTGGGTTTCACTGCCATAGTGGGCGGATTGTAGTGGGCGCTGAGAAAACAACTGTATGCATATACAGAATACAGCAGCATATGGGTTGCCAAGTTTGTCACAGCTGCTGCAGCAAGACCATGGCAAACGGGCTACATTTCAACGATGACTTCCTCCCACAAACCACTCTCCATCGTCCAGATCCTGGCCTGCGGAGCCACCATCGTGACCCTGTCCATGGGCATACGCCACGGCTTTGGCCTGTGGCTGCAGCCCATCACCCAAGCCCAGGGCTGGACACGCGAGACCTTTGCCTTCGCCATAGCCATCCAGAACCTGGTGTGGGGCCTGTCGGGCATATTTGCCGGCATGGCGGCAGACCGCTTTGGCGCCTTCCGCGTCATTGTGGGCGGCGCGGTGCTTTACGCACTGGGCTTGGTCGGCATGGCCTACGCCAACACGCCACTGCTGTTTTCGCTGTCCAGCGGCGTGCTGATCGGCATGGCGCAGGCCGGTACCACCTATGCGGTCATTTATGGCGTGATCGGGCGCAATGTGTCGCTGGAGAAGCGCTCCTGGGCCATGGGCGTGGCCGCGGCAGCGGGGTCATTTGGGCAGTTTTTGATGGTGCCGACCGAAGGATTCCTGATCGGCAGCCTGGGCTGGCAGGAGGCGCTGGTGGTGCTGGGCGCCGCCGCGTTGCTGATGATTCCGCTGGCCTGGGGGCTGCGGGAGCCCGGCTTTGGCGGAGCCACTGCGCCCAAGCGCGATCAATCCATTGGGCAAGCGCTGCGTGAAGCGTTCAAATACCCGAGCTTTCAGTTGCTGATGGCGGGCTACTTTGTCTGCGGCTTCCAGGTCGTGTTCATTGGCGTGCACATGCCCAGCTACCTCAAAGACAAGGGCCTGTCGCCCCAGGTGGCGAGCTACGCACTGGCGCTGATCGGCCTGTTCAATGTGTTTGGCACCTATGCCGCGGGTGTGTTGGGCCAGAAGATGGCCAAGAAAAACATCCTGGCGTTTATCTACCTGGCCCGCGCCGTAGCCATCAGTGTGTTTTTGCTGGTGCCGCTGTCGCCCGCCAGCGTCTACGTGTTTGCATCGGTCATGGGGCTGCTGTGGTTATCCACCATCCCGCCCACCAATGCCACGGTGGCGCAGATTTTTGGCGTCGCCCATCTGTCCATGTTGGGTGGTTTTGTGTTCTTCAGCCACCAGATTGGCTCTTTCATGGGCGTCTGGCTGGGCGGCTACCTCTATGACAAAACCGGCAGCTACGACATCGTCTGGTACATCGCCATTGCCTTGGGCGTGCTGGCCGCGCTGGTGAACCTGCCGGTGCGCGAAGCACCCATCCAGCGCACGGCGCTGGCACACTGACGTGGTAACCCGCAACCGCCTGTTCATCTGGAGTGCCGTGGTCGCGGCGCTGCTGGGTGTGTTTTACCTGTACACCCAACCCGACTTTCTGGTCCAACTGGCCAACCAGGTCTGGGCCTGTTTTTGATCACCCCTCCAATGACCGATAGCCTGAACACCACCATCATCACGGGTGCCTCCGATGGCATTGGCGCCGAAATGGCGCGCCAGTTGGCCCGCCAACACGGGGGCAAAGCCGCGCTGGTGCTGGCGGCGCGCAACGTGGAGCTGCTCCACGCCGTAGCCGCCCAATGCCAAGCACTGGGCGCGCAAACCCTGGTCATGCCCACGGATGTGTCCATAGAAGCCCAGTGCCGCGCCTTGGTGGACCAGACCATGCAGCGTTTTGGCCGGGTGGATGCACTGATCAACAACGCCGGCATCTCGGCGCAGGCCCTGTTCAGCGATGTAAAGGCCGAAGACCTGGGCTGGTACGAGCAGCTCATGCGCATCAACCTCTGGGGCAGTGTGTGGTGTGCCCATGCCGCCCTGCCCCACCTCAAGGCCAGCCAGGGCCACATCGTGGCCGTGTCGTCGCTGGCGGGGCTGGTGGGCGTGCCAGGCCGCACGGCCTACAGCGCCTCCAAATTCGCCATGACCGGTTTCTTTGAGGCCCTGCGCACCGAGTTGCGCGGTGCTGGCGTGAGCGTCACCACCGCCTACCCCGGCGTGGTGCTGACGAATATCCGAAGCCGCGGCCTCAATGCTGCAGGCCAGGCCGCGGGGTCCAGCGGACTGAAAGAGGACAACGCGATGACAGTGGAGGAATGCGCGCGGCTGATTTTGGAAGGGATGGCCAAACGCGAACGTGAAGTGGTGATGACCACCAAGGGCAAGCTGGGCCGCTTCATCAAACTGCTGCTCCCCGGTGTGGTGGAAAAGATGGCACTGGCGGCACTCAAAGACCACGTCAAACCGCAATGAGCGCCAACGATACCGCCCACGGCAGCGGCGCCGCCTCTGCCTGGGTGCAGCGCTGGAGCCATTTGCTGCCCCCAGAAGCCCGCGTGCTGGATGTGGCCTGCGGTGCAGGTCGGCACTTGGCATGGTTTGCCCAGCGCGGCCATGCGGTCACAGGCATTGACCTGGACACCACCCAGGTGGCCCAGCGTGTGCCGACGGCAACACTGGTCACCGCAGATGTTGAAAATGCGCCATGGCCCCTGCTGCAGGATGGCACCCCGCAGGCGTTTGGCGCCGTGGTGGTGACCAACTACCTGTGGCGCCCCCTGTTTCCCACCCTGCTGGACAGCGTGGCTCCCGGCGGAGTGTTACTGTATGAGACCTTTGCTGCTGGCAATGAAACCGTAGGGCGCCCCAGTCGCCCGGATTTTCTGCTGCGGCCCGGCGAACTCTTGGACGTGTGCGCAGCTTGGCATGTGGTCGCGTTTGAGCAGGGTTACCTGGACAATCCCGCCCGCTTTGTGCAGCGCATTGCCGCCTTACGTATCTTTACCCACCCGGACACTGGGGCTGTGTCGGCCCGACACGCACTCTAGTTAAAATGCCCGTTTACTGAATCCACCACACACCATGAACGCTTCCAAAGGTCCAATCAGGGGCAGCATCGTAGCCCTCATCACCCCGATGCTCGACGACGGCTCCGTGGACTACCCCGCGCTGCGCAAACTGATTGATTGGCAAATTGCCGAAGGCACCGATTGCATCGGTGTGGTGGGTACCACCGGTGAGTCGCCCACGGTCAGTGTGGACGAGCATTGCGAAATCATCCGCGTGTCGGTCGAGCAAGCGGCGGGCCGCGTACCCATCATGGCCGGTTGCGGCGGCAACTCCACCCGCGAGGCGATTGCCTTGGCCAAGTTTGCCAAAGGCGTGGGCGCCGATTGCCAGCTGCAGGTAGTGCCCTACTACAACAAGCCCACCCAAGAAGGCCAGTTCCAGCACTTCAAGGCCATTGCCGAAGCCGCTGGTGATCTGCCCATCGTGCTCTACAACGTGCCCGGCCGCTCGGTCGCTGATATGGCACACGACACGGTGCTGCGCCTGGCTGAGGTGCCCGGCATTGTGGGCATCAAGGAAGCCACCGGCAATATCGAGCGCGCCCAGTGGTTGATCAAGGATGCCCCCAAACACTTCTCCATTTACAGCGGTGATGACCCTACCGCCGTAGCACTGATGCTGTGCGGTGGCCACGGCAACGTGAGCGTGACGGCCAACGTGGCCCCACGCCTGATGCATGAGCTGTGTGTGGCCGCCATGGCGGGCAACGTGGCCCGTGCCATGGAGATTCAGCTGCAGCTGCTGCCACTGCACAAAGCCCTGTTTGTGGAGTCCAACCCCATCCCCGTGAAATGGGCGGTATCCCGCATGGGTCTGAGCAAGCAGGCGTTGCGCCTGCCCTTAACACCATTAACCGCAGCCAGTCAGCCCGTGCTCGAACGCGCGCTGAAGACCTGCGGATTGATCTGAGCTTTTACGCCACTGGAACCCTCTGTGAATTTCACCTCCAAAGCTGCCTTGATTGGCATCACCCTGGCCCTGGGCGCATGTGGCTCCCTGGAATCGGACAAGGTGGACTACCGGTCCACCGGCAAAGCACCTTCGCTGGACATCCCGCCAGACCTGACCCAACTCTCCAAAGACACCCGCTACACCGTGGTGGATGGGGCGATTTCTGCGTCAGGCTACCAAGCCAATCAGGCCGCAAATAACAAGGTTCCCGTGGCCACGTTGAGCGTGGGCGATGTTCGCATCGAACGCGCAGGCAACCAGCGCTGGCTGGTGGTGAACCGCCCGGCCGACAAGCTGTGGGAGCCAGTGAAAGACTTCTGGCAAGAGAACGGATTCTTGCTCGCGATGGACCAGAGCAATCTGGGCATCATGGAAACCGACTGGGCCGAAAACCGCGCCAAGATTCCGCAAGACGCCATCCGCGCCGCTTTGGGCAAGCTGCTGGATTCCCTGTACTCCACCGGCGAGCGGGACAAGTTCCGCACCCGCCTGGAACGTGATGCCAACGGCAACACAGAGATCTTCATCAGCCACCGCGGCATGGTCGAGGTCTACACCACCACCGGCGAAAAACAAACCGTGTGGCAACCCCGCGCGGCCGACCCCGAGCTGGAAGCCGAGTTTCTGCGCCGCCTGATGGTGAAGTTGGGTGTCTCCCAAGAGCAATCCAAAGCCTTGGTGACCGCCAGCGCCCCCAAGGCTATTGCCGCCGTGACCACGGTGAACGGCCAACCAGCAGTCAAACTGGAAGAAGGTTTTGACCGCGCTTGGCGCCGCGTCGGTCTGGCACTGGACCGCACCGGTTTCACGGTGGAAGACCGTGACCGCAAGCAGGGCATTTACTTTGTCCGCTACGTGAGCACCACCTCCGAAAACTCGGAGCCCGGTTTCTTCAGCAAGCTGTTCAGCGGCTCCAGTAAAGGCACAGAGCCCACCAAGTACCAGATCGCCGTGCGCAGCACTGGCGACTCATCCAACGTGCTGGTGCTGAATACGAACGGACAAGCCGAAACTTCGGCCATCGCGCAGCGTATCGTGAAGGTACTGGCCGACGACATCAAGTAACACACTGCTGTATGTGGGGTCACGCCCACACGGTGCAGACGAAAAAAAACCACCTTGCGGTGGTTTTTTTTCGTCTGCAAGCAGATTACTGCTTGGCTGGCTCGGAAGCGGCAGCTGCGGGAGCAGCAGCAGGAGCTTCAGCAGCAGGAGCAGCAGCTGGTGCGGGAGCAGCAGCAGGAGCTTCAACGGCAGGAGCAGCAGCAGGAGCCTCTTCTTTTTTACCGCAAGCAGCCAGGGCAGCAGCAGCGATCAAAGCTGCCAAAACGAGAGATTTGTTCATTTTTAAGTTCAAAAGTGAGTTAACGAAACAATTTCCGGAAATTGCCTAGGTGGCAAGCCACCCAGCCCTGGCAAAAGCATTCGATCTCTTTCCCCAGAGCTCAAAATTATACAAGACCCAAAACAGTGCATAGGGGTAAACCCTTTTTATACACTCACAAACCCAAAATAGTGCTCGGAAACCCCGGAGAGCTCTGGCGTCGGCACTCCTCCAGTTCCTCTTTCAACAGCACGCGGCGTTGCGGTTCATACCCCGCAACACCGGTGCTGCGTTCCACGTCCAGGCGCCGCATGACCCAGTGCGGACTCCACAACGCGCTGGGAAATTCCGAAGCATCCAACTGTTTGCACACGCGGCATTCCACCAGGTGGTCCCACGTATTGCGCCATTGCACAAAGCGTGCGTGGTGGCGCTGCACCTCGTCAAACCGTTGCGCCAACAGCACCAGCCGACGGCCACTGCCAGACCAGGCATTCAGGGACTCGACCACGGCTTTCTCGCGCAGGGGCCAATCGAGAAAACTCGCATCGCTCCACACCATCTGCGACCACCCCTCCCGCGCAGCACATGCCAGCGCTTCGCGCACCAGTTGCGCAAATGCGGCAAGCCCCGCAAAACTCCCTTCGAAGAGAGGCGTGGAGGACTGTGGCAACTCAGTCATCGGGATACAACCAGCCAACAGCGCACCAGTCATCCATCAGTGCACGTGCCCCAGCACTCAGGCGCTTGACATCTGCTGCGCCCAGGCAGCGCGTGTCAGCCAGTGTGCGCATGAGCTGTGCATCCTTGCCACCAGCGTTGAAGCTTTCGCCATTGATGAATACATGGTCAGCGTCATACAGCATGCGGGTCTTGCGGTCCAAGCGCACAGCGCCCTGCACCTCCGGCTCACCGCCATCAAACCAGACATTGGCCTTGGGCTCGCTCAGGTACTCGCCCACCGCGCGGGCGACGGCCTTGGGGTCCCGCAGGGCATCCTGCAAAGCGACATGGGCAAACTCCAGCAATGCCGCGGGCATGGCGGCACTGCGCTCCACGGCCTCCTGTTTGGGGTCACGGTACAAGCCGGGGCCCAGCTCATCCACCGCTTGTTCGGCCAGCCGCTGCAAAATTTCTTGCGCCAACTCAGCGCGATCCGGTGATCGAAACCCAATCGAATAGGTCATGCACTCGCCCTCGGCAATGCCGTCGTGTGCGTACTTGGGCGGGAGGTACAGCATGTCACCGGGCTCCAGCACAAACTCTTCTTCGGGCTCAAAGTTCGCCAGGATCTTGAGTGGCATGTCGGGTTGCAGGCTCAGATCCTTCTGGCGACCAATGCGCCAGCGCCGGCGGCCATGGGCTTGGAGCAAGAACACGTCGTAGCTGTCAAAGTGCGGCCCTACTCCGCCACCATCGGTGGCATAGCTGATCATCAGGTCGTCCAGGCGCGCATCGGGCACAAAGCGGAACTGGTTCATCAGGGCATGGAGGCGCTCGTCGTGCAGATCCACACCCTGTACCAGCATGGTCCAGCCGGCTTGTTTGAAGGGTGGCAATGCCTTGCGTGCAAACGGCCCGTGTTTGAAACGCCAGCCTGCACCGCCCTTGACAGAGGCCTGCACCACCAGCCGCGACTCCACGTCTTCTTGGGCCGCCAAATCCAGCAGCTCAGCCCGGTCCAGCAGCGGCGCAAAGCCCGGAATCGCCTGCCGGATCACCAGCGGCTTTTTCTGCCAGTGGCGTTGCATAAAGGTTTTTGGCGAGAGTCCGCCCAGCAGTTGCAATGGTTCTTGGATGTTCATGGGACAATTCTCCTATGGAAATCACACCGCAATGCGTCGTTGCCCTCACCTGGACGCTGAAAGACACTTTGGGCGAAGAACTGGACGTTTTGGACGATCCGGTGGAGTTTTTGTTGGGCGGCAACGACCTGTTGCCCCCGATTGAAGCCGCCCTGCAAGGCCATGTGGCGGGCGCCAAGCTGGACTTGCAAATTGAACCCGAGCAGGCCTTTGGCGACTTCAACGACCAACTGCTGTTTCTGGAACCACGCACCCTGTTTCCCGCAGAGTTGCAAGAAGGCCTGACCATGGAAGGCCACGCCCTGCCTGCGGGCTGCAACCCGGATGCCCCCAAAGACGCGCTCTACACGATCACCGACATCTACCCCGAGCACGTAGTGCTGGACGGCAACCACCCGCTGGCGGGTATCGCCATTCGCATCAGCCTCAAGGTGGAATCGGTGCGCGAAGCGACTGAAGAAGAAATCGGCCGCGGCACCGCCGGCACCGGCTTCTTCCGTATTCAGCCGGTCCACGCGTCTGCCCCCGGCAACGACACGCTGCACTAAAACGGCGTTGGTATAGCTACGGCTCAGGCCTTGCCTGTGGAGCCGTAGCCGCCTTCGCCACGCTGCGAGGCCGGGAATTCAGTCACCACATTGAACTGCGCCTGCACCACCGGCACGATCATGAGCTGTGCAATGCGCTCCATGGGCTGGATGGTGAACTCCACGGCACTGCGGTTCCAGGCACTCACCATGAGCTGGCCCTGGTAATCGCTGTCAATCAGCCCCACCAGATTGCCCAGCACGATGCCGTGTTTGTGGCCCAGGCCCGAGCGCGGCAGGATGAGCGCCGCATAGGCGGGGTCTTCCAGGTAAATGGCCATGCCGGTAGGCACCAGTTGCCAGGCATTGGGCGCCAGGGTCAGCGGAGCGTCCAGGCAGGCCCGCAAATCCAGTCCCGCGCTGCCGGGCGTGGCATACGTAGGCAGGTTGTCATTCAGGCGGCTGTCGAGGATCTTGACGTCAATTTTCATGGGATAGCTTCAATGGGTGGCACGTTGGCGCTTGGCAATTTCGGCAACCAGTTGCCGGGCCAAGGCCAGTTTGGAGTTGCGGGGGAGTTCTTGCGCACCCTGGGCATCCACCAGCAGCAACGCGTTGTCGTCTTGCCCAAAGGTGGCGGGGCCGATGTTACCGACCAGCAGTGGCACCCCCTTGCGCGCGCGTTTGGCCGTCGCGTGTGCCAGCAGGTCATGGCTTTCGGCCGCAAAGCCCACGCAGAACAAGGCGCCATTGGTGGCGCGTGGTGAATGGGCAATGTCTGCCAGGATGTCCGGGTTTTCAACAAAGCCCAGCACGGGCGTGTTGCCGGAGCCGTCTTTCTTGATCTTCTGGTCTGACGCCTGCGCGGGACGCCAATCGGCAACGGCTGCAGTTGCTATAAAAATAGTAGCTGCTTGCGCATATTCCACGCTGGCTACATGCATATTTTGTGCAGATTTCACATCCACACGCTGCACACCTCGCGGTGTGGACAGGGATACGGGACCGGCTACCAGGGTGACCTCTGCGCCCGCTTCGTGAGCCGCGCGAGCGATGGCAAAACCCATCTTGCCGCTGGACAGGTTGGTGATGCCACGCACCGGGTCAATCGCCTCGAAGGTGGGACCCGCGGTGACCAGCACGCGCTGGCCGGCCAGCACCTTGGGCTGAAAAAAGGCAATCACGTCTTCCAGCAGTTCCTGCGGCTCCAGCATGCGGCCATCACCGGTTTCACCACAGGCCTGAAAGCCGCTGCCCACGCCCAGCAGGGTCGCACCGTCAGCCTGCAGCTGCGCCAGGTTGCGCTGCGTGGCGGGGTGCGCCCACATTTCGCGGTTCATGGCAGGTGCAATCAATAGCGGCACGGATTCGATGGGACGGGCCAGGCACATCAAGCTGAGTAAATCGTCCGCGCGGCCATGCAAAAGCTTGGCCATGAAGTCGGCACTGCACGGGGCAATCAGGATGGCATCGGCCTCGCGACTCAGGTTGATGTGGGGCATGTTGTTGCGCTCCCGCGCGTCCCACTGCGAGTCGTACACGGGGCGGTTGCTGAGCGCCTGCATGGTCACCGGCGTGATGAACTGCGCGGCCGCCTCGGTCATCACCACTTGCACGGTGGCGCCCTGCTTGATCAACGCACGGCAGAGTTCGGCCGCCTTGTAGCAGGCGATGCCGCCGGTGAGCCCCAGAACGATGTGTTTGCCAGATAAATCCATGGAGTGCCTCTAGAGCCGAGGACCGCAATGTAGCAGACGCCTATAATCTCGCTTTACCACCTCATCGAACCCA
>MGPB01000003.1 GCA_001795455.1 Curvibacter sp. GWA2_63_95
CTTCCCATCCCGAACAGGACAGTGAAACGAGTCAGCGCCGATGATAGTGCGGATTCCCGTGTGAAAGTAGGTCATCGTCAGGCTATTACAGTGGAAAAAGCCCCGTCTAGTTAGACGGGGCTTTTTTTTGGCCATTACTTTTACGCTCCCCGTGTCTACCCGTGTTTGTCCGGCCTATACGCTGGGGGGGCGTTATAAAGCCCTTGCAAGGCAAGCTTCCAATTCAGCTTCGCACAAGCTTGGGGGCGAATTGAACAGTTTCTCGATCCACGCGGTCTCGCGTTCATGGATGGTGCACAGAAATTGTTTCGTTTGCTGCCCTTCGCCCCCCATGCTGGCGAACGTGTCAAAACCGACTTCCAAAAAGGACTGCAAAGCCTGCAAGCCAGCTGCTCTGGCGGGGCCACGCATCATGCGCAAGGTCATACGCAGGCCTTTGGTGCGCGTGAGATTGTCCAGCTCCCGGCCAATCTCCAGCACTGACTGGAGTTGCCCCAGGCGCAGCGCGGGATTCGCAACGAACTTCCAGCACTTTAGATAAACGCTGCCATCCAGCATCGATCGTGACGCATATGCGTGCAACTGCAAATACTGATGCGCCATCTCCAGATCAAGCTCCTCCGTCAAGGCATGTAGCTCGGCCAACGCAACAGCGGTTGCGACCACCTGTTTCGGGAAAAAAGTTTGTAACGCGCTGGCGATACGTGCGAATTGGGCATCACGGTCGGAAAAGTCCCGGACGCCGTAAAGTTCGTTAAGGAAAAAACCGGTTGGTGCGGCGAATGTGGGAGAACGCAACAAATCTTGGTAGGTACCAGCGAACCGGCGCGCTTGAAATTGCTTGATGTGCTGCAGTGCAGTCTGCAGGGGGCGTGATGCAGCCGCTTGTGCGCGCAGGTCTACGACGCGGGACAGAGAGTGACGAATCGTGGTTGCGGCATCCATAAGCGAACATGTGGCAAAAGACAGAGTCACCACCATACACGCAGCCATAGGGATTAACGAACAACGGGTCCAACGAGATTGAGGTGTTCTGACTAGGGGAAAACCCTTATAGTTGCGCCATGGTGGACACTAAAACTCTGATCAAAGCCTCGTTCGAGGCCGGGCGGGAGTTTTTGCGGCCGCCTTCAGAGCGGGAGGCCGAGGCTCCGAGCCGCCCTGCGCCAGCGCTGGTGCCTATCCGGTCCTTGGGTGAAAACCACAGGGGGCGCATAACGGAACACCTGCTCGCGCTCGCACCCCATGACCGTTACTTGCGGTTCGGCCATTGGGCCAATGATGAGCAAATTCAACGGTATTCCGCGTCCTTGGACTTTGAGCGCGACGAGATATTTGGCATCTATAACCGCAAGCTAGCGCTGATTGCAGTGGCACACCTGGCCTATGCCCAGGACCAAGGACATGACAACTGTGCCGAGTTTGGTGTATCTGTGCTGCCTGCAGCGCGTGGGCGGGGCTATGGAGCCCGCCTGTTCGATCGTGCGGCCATGCACGCTGCCAATGATGGCATCAGCCTCATGTTTATCCATGCCCTGAGCGAGAACGCAGCCATGCTCAAAATTGCGCGCAATGCCGGTGCAAAAGTCGAGCGTGACGGTGCGGAGTCTGAAGCCTACCTTCGCTTGCCGCCTGCCACACTGGACTCACGGGTCACAGAAATAATTGAAGAGCAGATTGCACAGACCGACTACCGGTTGAAATCACAGGCGAAGAGTTTTTGGAGTTTTTTGGCCGATCTGCAGGCCATACGCCGCGACACGATTGATGCCAACCAGCGCAGTTCTCCCTGACTTTCAAATCCGCTATCCTTGGCGTTCCGCAACCACGGCAGTTATTTGCCCTAATCGAGTGTCCGATCCTCATCCTGCGCGCCTGTCTGAAAAAGAAGATAAGCGCACCTTTCTCCAAAAATTGGCCGAATTCATCCATCCTGGACCGGATTCCACCGCCGAGTTGATCGAAACGTTGGCGGAGGCGGAGGACAACAACATCATCGGAGCGGAATCCCGGGTCATGCTCGAAGGCGTGATCCGCATGGCCGACATGACCGCCGGCGACGTGATGGTGCCCGCCACGCGCATGGACCTGCTCAACATCCTGGAACCCCTGGACAGCCTGTTGCACACCGTGATCGACACGGCGCACTCGCGTTTTCCGGTGTTCGAGGGCGAGCGTGAAAACATCATTGGCATCCTGATGGCCAAAGACCTGCTCAAGCTGCAGCGGGCCCCCGAGCTCAACATCCGTGCCCTGTTGCGCCCGGCGGCCTTTGTCCCAGAGTCCAAAGGCTTGAACGACTTGCTGCGTGAATTTCGCGGCAACCGCAACCACCTGGCGATCGTGATTGACGAGTTTGGCCGCGTGGCCGGACTCATCACCATTGAGGATGTGCTGGAGCAAATCGTCGGGGAGATTGAGGACGAGTTCGACATTCCCGAAGACGAGGGCGATATCTTCGCCCTGGCCGATCGCACCTACCGCGTCAGTGGCGACACACCACTGGAGCGTGTGAACGACGCTTTTTCGGTCACGCTCGCGGGTTCCGACCCGGAAGACCACTTTGACACCATTGGCGGCCTGATTGCCCACGAGATGGGCCATGTGCCCAAACGCGGCGAACGCCACACCCTGGGTGGGCTGGACTTTCTGGTGCTGCACACCAAGGGTGGTGCGGTCAAGTGGTTCAAGGTGTCGCCTGTCACTGACACCGTATCGGCGTGACCACAGGGGCCTTGCGCTTCGCTAGGGCGCCCGCCGCACCCGGATCACGGATCTGGTTTGCTATTGTATTAATAGCTGCTTGCGCACAATCCACAGGGGCTGCGTGGCCTTTTGATGCGTTTTTTAACCGGGGTGCCACGCTGTGGTGGCTACAGCTGCTGGCCCAAGCTGCCTTCGTGGTGGCGCTGTTGCGTACCCCCACTGCGCGTGCGGCGGCAGGCCTGACCTTGGGTTTTGCCACCGTGTGGCTCAGCACCACCTTCTGGTGGCTGTTCATCGCCTTGCACACCTACGGCGGGCTACCCGCTGCGCTGGCAGGTTTCGCCATCGTCGCGCTGACTGCGGCTCTGGGGCTGTATTACGCCATCGCGGGCTGCTTGTTCTGGCGCTGGCGCCATGCTTCCCCCGTCGTGCTGGCGCTGGGCTTTGCCTCCTTGTGGACCATGGCCGAACTGGCGCGTGGCACCTGGCTCACAGGCTTTGGTTGGGGCGCGGTGGGTTATGCGCACCTCGATGGCCCCTTGGCTTGGTACCTGCCCTGGCTGGGCAGTTATGGTGTGGGCTGGCTAGCAGCCTTTGGCGCGGCCACGCTGGCGCTGCTTGGGCGCAAAGGGGTTGCCAACGCCGTGTTGCTGGCGGGCCTGTTGGCGCTGCCGCTCACGGCGCCCCCTGCATGGAACCAGTGGACGCAGGCCAGCGGCAGCCTGAGCGTGACGTTGCTGCAGGGCAATATTCCGCAGGACGAGAAGTTCGAGCCCGGCAGCGGTGTGCCGCTGGCGTTGCGCTGGTACGCCGAACAACTGCTGGCCAGCCGCACCGATCTGGTGGTGGCGCCAGAGACCGCCGTGCCCCTGCTGCCGCAGCAGTTGCCGGAAGGCTATTGGACAGCACTGCAACAGCGCTTCGCCAGCGGCACGTCGGTGGCATTGGTGGGTATTCCGCTGGGCAGTTACAAGCAGGGCTACACCAACTCGGTGCTGGGCCTGGTGCCAGGACAGACCGAGCCCTGGCGCTACGACAAACACCACCTGGTTCCGTTTGGTGAGTTCATTCCGCCGCTGTTCAAGTGGTTCACCCGCATGATGAACATCCCGCTGGGCGACTTCAATCGCGGGCCGCTGGGCCAGCTGTCCCTGTCGGTGGCGGGTGAGCGTGTGGCTGCCAATATTTGCTACGAAGATTTGTATGGCGAAGAGCTGGCCAGCCGCTTTACGGATCCCGCGCTGGCGCCCACCGTGTTTGCCAACGTGAGCAACCTGGGCTGGTTCAACGACTCGATTGCGCTGGACCAGCACCTGAATATTTCGCGTACCCGGGCGCTAGAGTTTCAGCGGCCCTTTGTGCGGGCCACCAACACCGGCGCCACCGCCATCCTGGACCACCAGGCTGTGGTGCAAAAAGTCCTGCCCGCGCGCACCCGCGGTGCGCTGGTGGGCGAGGTGCAGGGCCGCACCGGGGTGACACCGTTCGCCTGGTGGGCGGCACGCTTTGGGCTGTGGCCGCTGTGGGGGGTGTGCCTGCTGTTGGCTACCGCGGCCTGGCGCTTGGGCCGACGCACGCGTTAAGGGCCTGCAGCCCCGTAAAATGCGGGGTTTACTCGAACGAACGTTCTTGCCGCGGCACCCTGCCGCGCACCAGCCCACGCACCATGCTTACTTTTCAGCAAATCATTTTGAAACTGCAGTCCTACTGGGCTGACCAGGGCTGCGCCCTGTTGCAACCCTATGACATGGAAGTGGGCGCAGGCACCTCGCACACCGCAACCTTCTTGCGCGCCATTGGTCCTGAGCCGTGGAAGGCCGCTTACGTGCAGCCCAGCCGCCGCCCCAAGGACGGCCGCTACGGCGAGAACCCCAACCGCCTGCAGCACTACTACCAGTACCAAGTCGTCCTGAAGCCTGCACCCAGCAACATCCTGGAGCTGTACCTGGGTTCGCTGGAAGCGCTGGGCTTTGACCTGAAGAAAAACGACATTCGCTTTGTGGAAGACGACTGGGAAAACCCCACACTGGGCGCCTGGGGTCTGGGCTGGGAAGTCTGGCTCAACGGTATGGAAGTGACGCAATTCACCTACTTCCAGCAGGTGGGCGGCATTGATTGCAAACCCGCCACCGGCGAAATCACCTACGGGCTGGAACGCCTGGCCATGTACCTGCAGGGCGTGGACAACGTCTACAACCTGACGTGGACCGAGGGCCTGAGCTACGGCGACGTGTACAAACAAAACGAGGTGGAGCAGTCCACCTACAACTTCGAACACAGCGACGCCGACTTCCTGTTCACCGCGTTTAACGCGCACGAGAAACAGGCCAAGCATTTGATCGAAGCGCAATTGGCCCTGCCCGCCTACGAGCAGGTGCTCAAGGCCGCGCACAGCTTCAACTTGCTGGACGCGCGTGGTGCCATCAGCGTGACGGAGCGCGCTGCCTACATTGGCCGCATCCGCAACCTGGCGCGCAGTGTGGCGCAAAGTTATTACGAGAGCCGCGAGCGCCTGGGCTTCCCCATGGCGCCGCGTGAATGGGTGGAACAGATGACCCAGTTGACCAAGAAGGCCGCGTGAGAGACATGAGCATGACTAGCAAAAACCTTCTCGTTGAACTGTTTGTAGAAGAGCTGCCACCCAAGGCTTTGAAGAAGCTGGGCGAGGCGTTTTCCTCGGTGTTGGCGGATTCGCTGAAGACCCAAGGGCTGGCGGCGGCCGATGCGGTGGTGACCCATTTTGCGTCGCCGCGTCGTCTGGCCGTGCACGTCACGTCTGTTGCCGCACAGGCGGCCGACAAAGCCGTGTCCCAAAAACTGATGCCCGTGGCTGTGGGCCTGGATGCGGCTGGCAACGCAAGCCCCGCATTGCTGAAGAAGCTGCAAGCCCTGGGGGCGGACGCATCTGCGGTGGCGAACCTCAAGCGTGCGCCCGATGGCAAGGCTGAGGCCCTTTTCTTTGAGAGCACCGTCAAAGGCGCCACGCTGACCGAAGGCCTGCAAAAGGCGCTGCTGGACGCGATTGCCAAATTGCCCATTCCCAAGGTGATGACCTACCAGCTGGAGAGCGGCTGCGAACTGCCGGGCTGGAGCAGTGTGAGTTTTGTGCGTCCCGCACATGGTCTGGTGGCGCTGCATGGGCGTGACGTTGTGCCGGTGCAGGCGCTCGGTCTCAACGCCGGCAACAGCACGCAGGGTCATCGCTTTGAAGCGGCTGTGTCGCCCGTGGTGGTCCCAGATGCCGATGCCTATGCCGCCGTGTTGGCCATGGATGGCGCCGTGATTGCTAGTTTCGCCGAGCGTCGTGCCGAGATCGTTCGTCAACTGGCAGCTGCGGCAGCCAAAGTAGGCGGCGGTTGCAAGCCCATCGACGACGACGCGCTGCTGGACGAAGTGACCGCGCTGGTCGAGCGCCCCAATGTGCTGATCTGCGAGTTCGAGACGCAGTTCCTGGACGTGCCGCAGGAATGCCTGATCCTGACCATGAAGGCCAACCAGAAGTATTTCCCGCTGCTGGACGCCAACAACAAGTTGACCAACAAGTTTTTGGTCGTAAGCAACATCAACCCCGACGACACGAGTTTTGTGATCGGTGGCAACGAGCGCGTGGTGCGTCCGCGTCTGGCCGATGCCAAGTTCTTCTTTGACCAGGACCGCAAAAAGACGCTGGCCTCGCGTGTTGATGGTTTGGGCAAGGTGGTGTACCACAACAAGCTGGGTACGCAGGGCGAGCGGGTGGAGCGCGTGCGTGCCATTGCCAAAGCCATTGCGGCCCAACTGGGTGACGCTATCTTGGTGGCGCAAGCCGACCAGGCCGCGCAACTGGCCAAGACCGATCTGGTGACCGACATGGTGGGTGAGTTCCCCGAGCTGCAGGGCATCATGGGGGGCTATTACGCGCTCAATGACGGCCTGCCCGAGGCGGTGGCCCATGCGATTGAAGACCATTACAAGCCGCGCTTTGCGGGCGACAGCCTGCCGCGCAATGATGTGGGTGTGGTGGTGGCGCTGGCCGACAAGCTGGAAACCCTGGTCGGTATGTTCGGTATCGGTAATCTGCCCACCGGCGACAAAGACCCGTTTGCCCTGCGCCGCCATGCGCTGGGCGTGATCCGCATGCTGGTCGAGAAAGACTTGGCATTGGACGTGTCGGCTTTGGTGCAAGGTGCTGCGCCTGCCTTCGGCGACAAGATCTCGGATGCCTCCGCCGCCTTGTCCGACTTCATCTTCGACCGCCTGGCCGGCTCTTTGCGCGAGCAGGGCTATAGCGCCCAGGAAGTGGACGCTGTGCTGGCCTTGAAGCCCCAACGCCTGGGGGATGTCGCCAAGCGCTTGGCGGCCGTGCGTGCCTTTGCCGCACTCCCCGCGAGCCCCGCATTGGCCGCCGCCAACAAGCGGATCAGCAATATCCTCAAAAAGACGGACGATGTGGATGCGCATGTGAGCGAGGTGCTGCTGCAGGAAGCGGCCGAAAAAGCGCTCTTCGTTGCCATGCAAACCGTATTGCCCCAGGCACAAAACCAGTGGCAGTCGGGGGACTACACCGCGTCTTTGCAATCTTTGGCCGCACTGCGCGTGCCGGTGGATGCGTTTTTTGAGGATGTGATGGTGAATGCGGAGCAATTGGATCTGCGTTTGAACCGTTTGGGCCTGCTCAAGTGCCTGCACGACGCCATGAACCGCGTGGCCGATCTGTCCAAGCTCGCTGCCTAACCGGACCACAGCCCCCATGAAACTCTGCATCCTCGACCGCGACGGCACCATCAACATCGACAGTGCGGAGTTCGTTAAATCGCCCCACGAGTGGCGGCCTCTGCCGGGCGCGCTCGAAGCCATTGCCAAGCTCAACCACGCGGGCTGGCATGTGGTGGTTGCCACCAACCAGAGCGGCCTGGGCCGCGGCCTGTTTGATGTGGTGGCGCTGAACGCCATGCACGCCAAGATGCACACCATGCTGGCGGCAGTCGGTGGCAGGGTGGACGCCATTTTTTACTGCCCGCATGCGCCTGATGACAACTGCCACTGCCGCAAGCCCGAGCCGGGCCTGTTCGAGCAGATTGGTGAGCGCTTTGGTGTGGACCTCAAGGGCATGCCCGCCGTGGGCGACTCGGCGCGCGACCTGATTGCCGGTGCCGCCGTGGGCTGTGTGCCGCACCTGGTGCTGACCGGCAAGGCCGCCGTCTACAAGGGGCGCGAGTTGCCCGAGAGCTTTCCGGCCGGCACCATCGTCCATGACGACCTGGCTGCATTTGCCGAACACCTGGTGGCACAGGCATGAGCGGCATGCCCCCGGTTCCGAACATTGGGCAACCCGCCCGCCCCAACTGGCTGATGGCCGTGCTGCGCTCCAGCCTCCACATGCTGTGGATGCTGGTGACGGTGATGCCCTGGGGCATCATCATGCTGGTTGCATCCATCCGCGTGCGCGGCAAACCACTGTGGTGGATGGCGGTGCGCTGGCTGGGCTGGGCCATTGGCGGCGCACGTGTGCTGCTGGGCATCCGCACCCATGTGATCGGCTGGGAGAACCTGCCCACGGGCGACACCGCCCCCGCGATTCTGCTGGTCAAGCACCAGTCCACCTTCGAGACCTTCTTGATGCCCACATTGATGCCGCACCCGCTGGCCTATGTGTTCAAGAAAGAGCTGCTCTATGTGCCCTTTTTTGGTTGGGCCATGGGGCGGCTGGACATGATCCATATAGACCGCAGCCAGCGCGCTGAGTCGTTCTCCAAAGTGGTGGCGCAGGGCAAGCGCCTGTTGGCCCAGGGCATCTGGGTCATCATGTTTCCCGAAGGCACACGCATTCCACGCGGTCAGACCGGTACCTACAAGCTGGGCGGCACGCGCCTGGCCGTGGCGACAGGGGCTCCAGTCATTCCCGTCGCGGTGACCTCGGCCAAATGCTGGCCGCGCAAGGCCTTTATCAAGACGCCGGGCGTGGTGGAAGTGTCGATTGGCAAACCCATCCCCAGCGAAGGCCGCGAGCCCAAGGAGCTGATGGCAGAGGTGCAGGCCTGGATCGAGGCCGAGATGCGCCGCCTGGACCCCGAGGCCTACCTTGGCTAGCCAGCGTCCTGTTTCACCAAAGGGTCGCCCCAAGGTGAAACGGCTGCCCCCAGTGGGCAATGCCGCAGGTGTCGCAGGGAGTGTGGGTGCGGCCCTGCTGCGTTACACCCTCGATCTTTTCGAGCCTTTTGAGGCCCAGGCCCCCGTGGATACTGCGCAAGCAGCTCCTAAAAACATAGCAAATCTCACGCCGGACCAGCCCTTTGTGGCCGGGCAGCCGCTGCAGCAGGCGATTTCACCCGCCCACTACGCCCATCCCAAAGCCACGCGCGAGGTGCGCCTGGACGGTGCCGTGGTGGCCTATGCTTTTGCCCGCGGCAAGCGCCGCACCATTGGGTTTGCCGTGGGGCCCGACGGTTTGAGCGTGCGTGCCCCACGCTGGACGCCGCTGGCCGAGGTGGATGCGGCGTTGCAGGAAAAAGCCAGCTGGATTCTGCGCAAACTGGCCGAGACGCGTGAGCGCCAGGCCCGGCAGCAGCAGACCCAAGTGGTCTGGCAAGACGGGGCCGAGTTTCCCTACTTGGGCCAGACGGTGCGCATGGTGCTGGACGCCGGCCACGGTTTTGCTGCCAAGGGCGCCCAGCTGGCAGCAGAGCCCAATGCGCAGGGCGTGTTGCCGCTGCATGTGGCCCTGCCACACACCGCCACGCCCGAACAGATCCGCGACGCCGTACAGGCCTGGCTGATGCGCCAGGCCAAGGCCAACTTTGTGCAGCGCCTGGACCACTTCGCGCCCCAGCTGCAGGTGCAGTGGAAGAAGCTGAGCCTCAGCAACGCCGGCACCCGCTGGGGCAGCGCCAAGTCCGATGGCTCCATCCGCCTGAACTGGCGCCTCATCCACTTCCGCCAGGCCGTGATCGACTACGTGGTAGCCCATGAGCTGAGCCACCTGCGCGTGATGGACCACAGCCCCCGCTTCTGGGACACCGTGCGCTCGGTCGTACCCGATTACGCGGAGTTGCGCGGCAGCCTCAAGGACCCGACCCTGCCCCAGTGGTGAGGCTTCTGCAAGACGGCGTGAACAAGGCGATCGCTTTTTCCAAGCCCCCGACTGCGTTTGACGACGTCCCTTCCATCCAGACCTTGGTGGTCGCTCCCTAGCGGGGCGCCTGCGGTTTACCGGACGGTCTGGGCGTCCTGCCCAAACAGAATCTTCTTGGCCGCCTCGTCCATGCCCGGGTTCTTGATGCCGTCGGCAATCGCGTAGGCGCGTGCGGTGGCGGGGCGCGCCGCTACGCGGGCAAACCAGGCGGCCAGATGCGGGAAATTTTCCAGCTTCTGGCCCTGGCGTTCGTAGGGCACGACCCAGGGGTAGCTCGCCATGTCGGCGATGCTGTAGTCGCCCGCAATGTACTCGCGGCCATCGCTCAGGTGTTTGTTCAGCACGCCGTAGAGGCGCGCGGTTTCCTTGGTGTAGCGCTCCATGGCGTAGGGCAGTTTCTCGGGCGCGTACTGGTTGAAGTGGTGGTTCTGCCCAGCCATGGGGCCCAGGCCGCCCATCTGCCAGAACAGCCATTGCAGCGCCACATTGCGCCCGCGCAGGTCCTGCGGCACAAAGCGGCCGATCTTGTCTGCCAGATACAGCAGGATGGCGCCGGATTCAAACAGTGGAATCGCTGCGCCTCCGTCGCTGGGCGACTGGTCCACGATGGCGGGGATGCGGTTGTTGGGTGCGATGGCCAGAAAGTCGGGCTGGAACTGCTCGCCGCGGCCGATGTTGATGGTGTGCAGCTGGTAGGGCAGGCCGGCCTCTTCCAGAAACATCGTGATCTTGTGGCCGTTGGGTGTGGTCCAGTAGTACAGGTCAATCATGCAAGGCGCTCCCTTTGAAAGAGCGCAAACCTTAGCCGATTTGCTTTGGGCTTGCAGCACCGCGCCCAATCCACAGCACGGCCCCACCGATCAGTCCCATGCCCAGCACCAGCACGGTAATCACGCCGCGTGCGTCCGCGCCCTGCGCACCCAGGCCGACGGCCAGCCCTGCCAGCGGTTGTGTCAGGTTGTTGAGCAGCACGACCACACCGCTGGTTTTGCCAAAGTCTTGCGGCGGGATGATGCGCTGACGGCCGGCACGGATGTAGACGCTGAACATCTTGTCGAACCCGATGACCAGCAAAAAGCCCAGCCCATACACCGCGGGGTGCACGGCCCAGGCCGTCATCAGCCCACCCGCCAGCAACAAGGTGTAGGACCACACGCCCAGCGCGTGGCCGCGCCAGTGCACGCGGGCCACCCAGGCCAGCACCAGCACCGTGACCACCGCGCCCGCGGTTTGCAGCTGCGCATACACCGCATTGCTTTGGACCAGCAGGCCGGTCACCATGGCGGCGGCGGTGGCTTGCGTCACACCCACCACCAGGTTGACGCCGGCCGCCAGCGCAATCAGCGGTTTGAGGCCGGGCAGTTGCACGATGTGGTGCAGTGCGGTGCGCAGCGGAACCCACCAGCGTTCCCCCTGCGCGCTGCGGCCCTGGGGCAGGGCGCCGGTGTGCTGGCGCTGCCACCAGGCCAGCCCGGCATCGGCCAGCAGAAACAACAAGGCGCTGACCCCCAACACGCCTTGCCAGGGCCACAGTGCCAGGGCCGCAGCAGCCACCGCCGGGCCGGCCACCATGCCCAACTGGTCGGCAATCTGGGCATGGGCCAACACCCGCTCAAACCGGTCCCCGGGAAAGATGTGGGGCAGCAGCACCTCGCGCGCCATCACGCCCTGGGTGGTGAACACACCGCAGGCCGCCGACACCAGCACCAGTGCCACCAGCGCGGCATGCCCATGCAAGGCAACGCCGGCTGCCAGTCCGGCGATGCAGCTCAGCGCCCGCAGGGCCTGGCTTTGCCGCAGCAGGCGCATGGGCGGGTGCCGGTCGCTCAGCACACCGCAGACGGGGAAGGCGACAAAACGCGCGAGTGTTTCCACAAAAAATGCAATCCCGGTCCACGACGCGCTGCCGGTCTGTTGGTACACCACCAGTGGCACCAAAAACAGCAAGACCTGGTCCGCCAGGCGCGAGAGCAGCAAGGAGGCGTAAAACAGCAAATGGTGGGTGCGCAGCATGGGCCCACTGTAGCGGCGATCGTTGCGCCCTCGGGCGCTACGGCAGGGTGTCCTGCAGCGTTCCAGTTTTGTAACTGACCAGCGGTGTGCGGCTAGCCCGGGGTGGCTGCAAAGCGCAACACGCCGTCAGCGCCCCGCGTGCGCTGCAGCTGCCCCGCATACCAGAGCGCGTGCAGGTGGGCCACGGCCTCACCCAGTGCGAAGGTGGTCTGGTGAAAGTCCATGGCGCGCGTGAATAGCACGGGAATGATGTCGGCGGCACTGCAGGCCTGCTGGCGGCAGGCTTGCCGCACCTTGTCCAGATGGGCGCGGTGGTGGTCGTGCAGCTGCTGGATGCGTTCATGCAGACCTGTGAAGGGCTTGCCGTGCGCGGGGAGTACCAGTGTGGACTCGGGCAGGGGACGGAACTTGTCGATGGAACCCAGGAATAGGGCCAGTGCGTCGGCCTCGGGTTCGGACTCGTAGACGCTGACATTGGTGGAGATGCGCGGCAGCATCATGTCGCCGGCTATCAGCACGTTCAGGCCTTCGCAGTACAGCGCCATGTGTTCGGGCGCGTGGCCGTAGCCGCTGATGCAGCGCCACGTGTGGGCGCCAATGCGCAGCGTCTGGCCGTCCAGCAGGCGGTGGTAGTCGTCGGGCACCGAGGGCACCAGGGTGGTGAAGTAGTCACGTCGGTTCAGCAGTTTGGACTGGGTCTCGGCATCGTTGAGCCCATGCTGTGCGAAGAAGGCCGCCGTGCGTGCGCCGCCAAAGCTGGTTGGCGCCAGACACGCTAAGCGAGCGACCTGGTAGTCCAACCCACTGATCCACAGCGGAGCATTCCACCGATCGCACAGCCAGTGCGCCAGGCCAATGTGGTCGGGGTGCATGTGGGTGGCGATGACGCGCAGGATGGGCAGGCCTGCCAGTTCATGCGCGAAGATCTCCCCCCATTGCGCCTTGGCTTCGTCGCGGTGAATGCAGGTGTCCACCACGCTCCAGCCGGCTACACCGTCCATCTCATCGCGCAGCAGCCAGAGGTTGATGTGGTTCAGCGCAAAGGGCAGGGCCATGCGGATCCACTTGATGCCCGGTGCCACCTCGATGCAGCGGCCGTTCTCGGGCAGGGCGTCGCCCAAGGGGTAATGCAGGCGCTGTTCCAGGTCGTTCATAAGCCCCAATCGTTTTGCTTCATAATTGACGTTTACGTAAACGTCAATCTTGGGCATTGTAGACAGGCGGGGCCTGCTGCCCTGTCGCCACCTTTACCGCACCATGAGCACCACCTACAGCATCAGCGATCTGGCCAAAGAATTTGATTTGACCACCCGTGCCATTCGCTTCTACGAGGACCTGGGGCTGTTGGAGCCCGAGCGCACCGGGCCGGGCGGGCGCAACCGCGTGTACAGCGGGCGTGATCGCACCCGCCTGAAGCTCACGCTGCGGGCCAAGCGCCTGGGGCTGAGCCTGACCGAGGCCAAGGACATTATCGAGATGTACGACAGTCCGCGGGACACGGGGGCGCAGTTGAAGAAGTTTCTGGACGTGCTGGCTGCCCACCGCAAGCAGGTGGAAGAGCAGATGGCCGAGCTCCAGTCCAATCTGGACGAGATCAAGGTGCACCAGCGCGAAGCACGGGCGCTGCTGCTGGCCAGCGAAGCCAAGGCCAGCCGGCCCGCCACCACCCCCAAAAAAGCTGCCAGCTGAGCGGCCATTTCAAAACACCATCACGAGGAGACTTCCATGAACAACCTGCCCGGACTGAATTTCCAACTCGGCGAAGACATTGACGCCCTGCGCGACGCGGTGCGCGAATTTGCCCAAGCCGAAATCGCCCCCCGCGCTGCCGAGATCGACCGCAACGACCAGTTCCCCATGGACCTGTGGCGCAAGATGGGGGACCTGGGCGTGCTCGGCATCACCGTCGGCGAGGAATACGGCGGCGCCAACATGGGTTACCTGGCGCACATGATTGCCATGGAAGAAATCTCGCGCGCATCGGCCAGCGTGGGCCTCTCCTATGGCGCGCACAGCAACCTGTGCGTCAACCAGATCAAGCGCAACGGCACCGACGCGCAGCGCGCCAAATACCTGCCCAAACTCATCAGTGGCGAACACGTAGGCGCTTTGGCCATGAGCGAGCCCGGGGCGGGTTCGGATGTCTTGAGCATGAAGCTCAAGGCCGAAGACAAGGGCGGCTACTACCTGCTCAACGGCAACAAGATGTGGATCACCAACGGCCCCGACGCCGACACGCTGGTGGTCTACGCCAAGAGCGAGCCCGAGCTGGGGGCGCGTGGTGTCACCGCTTTCCTGATCGAAAAGGGCATGCCCGGTTTCAGCATTGCGCAAAAGCTCGACAAGCTGGGCATGCGCGGCAGCCACACCGGCGAGCTGGTATTTCAGAACGTGGAAGTGCCGCTGGCCAACGTACTGGGCGGCGTCAACGGCGGCGCCAAGGTGCTGATGAGCGGCCTGGACTACGAGCGTGCGGTGCTCACCGGCGGCCCGCTGGGCATCATGCAGTCCGTCATGGACAACGTGATTCCTTACATCCACGACCGCAAGCAGTTCGGCCAGAGCATTGGCGAATTCCAGCTCATCCAGGGCAAGGTCGCCGACATGTACACCGTGCTGCAGGCCGGGCGCAGCTTTGCCTACACCGTGGCCAAGAACCTCGACCTGCTGGGCACCGAACACGTGCGCCAGGTGCGCAAGGACTGTGCCTCCGTCATCTTGTGGACGGCCGAGAAGGCCACCTGGATGGCCGGCGAGGGCGTGCAGATCTTCGGCGGCAATGGCTACATCAACGAATACCCGCTGGGCCGCCTGTGGCGTGACGCCAAGCTGTACGAAATCGGGGCTGGCACCAGTGAGATTCGCCGCATGCTGATTGGCCGGGAGCTGTTCGCTGAGACAATGTAGAGCATTGCCCCCACGGTTACCCACTGCGTGTGGCGCCCTGCCCCCCGAGGGGGCCGCGTTCACCTTGGGGCGGCCCTGCGGTGAAACCTAGCCCTACATTGTCCTAACCTGAATGAAATCCGCCATTGCCCGTACCCTGACAACCCTTCTCCATGGTGCCCTGCGCGGCCTGTTGCGCGCCTGGGTGCTGGTGGTGCCGCTGGTGCTGGCACTGTCCTTGGTTCGGCTCGGACAACTGGCCTATTTTTGGCCCAGTGGCTACCAGGCGTCTGGTGCTGACCTGACCGCAGTGGTGATTCAGGGGCTGCGCTTTGACCTCAAGGTCAGCGCCATTGCGGGCTTTGTGCTGCTCCTGCTCTTGCCCTGGGTGTCGGGCAAGGTGCAGGCGCGTATCGCCGGTGTGGTGGCGTTTGTGTTTGTGATGGCCTCGCTGGTCAATCTGCACTATTTCGGCTTTTACAAAACCCCCATCGACTCCCTGGTGTTCGGGTTGGTGGAGGACGACACCGCCGCCGTGCTGGAAACCATCTGGCGCGATTTTCCGGTCATCTGGACCCTGTTGCTGGCGGCAGCACTGACCTGGGCTGCCATCGCCTTGCACCGCGGCTTGGTGCAGCGCCTGCAGCCGGACACCTTGTTGCAGACCCGCCATGCCATGACCAAGGTGTTGGTGGCCGTGTTGGTGCTGTTTGCCATGCTGTTTGCGGGCAAGGGCACCTTGCGGCAGATGGCGCTGCAGCGCCAGCATTTGACGGTCACCACTTCGCAGTTTCTCAACGACATGGTGCCCAACGGCATCATTGCCCTCAAGTACGCGTGGGACAGCCGGGGCCAGTCGCAAAACCTGTCGGACCCGCTGGTGGGCCTGAAGGCCATGGGCTTCGAGTCCCCGCAAGCTGCGGCCCAGGCGCTCGGCTTGCCCATGGGGTCGGACGAGGAAGTCAAGGCCGCGCTCTACCAGCACGATCCCTTGCCGATGGGCACGGCCAAGAAAAACCTGGTGTTCTTTCTGATGGAGTCGTGGAGCGCCGAGCCTATGCTCTACCAGAGCCCCCAGTTCGATGTGCTGGGGCGTCTGGCTCCCACATTGACGGACCCTAGCAAGGTGTGCCACTTCCGCAACTTTGACTCGGCCCATGCAGGCACCCACCCCTCGCTGGAAGCCATTCTGTTCTCCACCCCCATCACCCCGCTCACGCTGGGCGACGTGGGGCGTAAGCCCATTCCCTGGGCGCTGGCCAAGGTGGTGAAGGACGCCGGTTACCAAACGCTGTTTGTGACCTCCGCCCGTTCGGGCTGGCGCGATTTGAACCGCGTGCTCAAAGTGCAGGGCTTCGACGAAGTGGTGGATGCCAACACCCTCAAGGAAGCCTACCCCGAGGCCACACTGGGCATCTGGGGCGTGTGGGACAGCTATGTCTTCAAGTACCTGAGCAAACGCATGGCCGCCCAGCCCACCGACAAGCCGCTGTTTGTGTTTGTGCTCACCAGCACCAACCACCCGCCTTATGACCTGCCCGCCGACTACCAACGCGTGCCGCGCGACATGGGCCTGTGGAAGGGTGAAACCAACTCGGAGACACTCATCCCCAACCTGGACAGCTACCACTACGCGGCGGACCTGCTGGGCGGATTTGTGCAAGAGGTGCAAAGTGGCCCGCTCAAGGACACCACCATCATTGCCGGTACGGGCGACCACAATGTGCGCTCGTTTGGCGTCTACGCCGAGGCCAGCCGCCGCTACCTGGTGCGCCAGGTGCCGTTTGTCATTTGGGGCAGCAAACTCCATTGCGGCAACCAGCTGGACCAGCCCGCCAGCCACCGTGACATGTTCAACACACTGCTGCCCTTGGCGGGCATTGATGCGCCCTATATCAACGCCGGGCGCAACCTGCTCAAGCCCTTGTCCGCGCAGCCCGACCCCGTGAACGCACCACGCGCCATGTTCTTCACGGGTGAGGCGCGCAACGCCCAAGGCATGTGGCAACTCGGCAACAAGGCTTCGTTTGTCTGCAGCTCTGCCAAGCCGCCTGCGGCGCAGTGCGAGTTCAACGCGCTGGACGACCAGCAGGAACGTGCCCGGTACGGACTTTTGGACTGGCATGTTCGCATCTCACTTAAGAAATAATCAAGCCCATGACTGACAAACTCAACGCCCTCTTTTCCCGCAACCGTGAATGGGCCGCCGAGATGGAGCGCTCGCGTCCCGGCTTCTTTACGGGGCTGGCCAACCAGCAAAAGCCCAAGTACATGTGGATCGGTTGCTCCGACAGCCGCGTGCCCGCCAACGAGATCATTGGCCTGGCGCCGGGCGAAATCTTCGTGCACCGCAACGTGGCCAATGTGGTGGTGCATTCCGATCTGAATGCGCTGTCCACCATCCAGTTCGCGGTGGAGCGGCTCAAGGTCAAGCACATCATGGTGGTGGGCCATTACGGCTGCTCGGGTGTGCAGGCCGCGCTCGAAGGGGCGCGTATCGGCTTGGCCGACAACTGGCTGCGCCACATCCAGGACGTACGGGATCGCCACCGCGACATCCTGGACGTCATCCCCGAGCACGGCAAGGCGGCCGCCCTGTGTGAGCTCAATGCCATCGAGCAGGTGGTCAATGTGGCGCAGAGCACGGTGCTGCAAGACGCCTGGGCCGCGGAGCAGGATGTCACGCTGCATGGTTGGGTGTATGGCGTGCATGACGGCTTGGTGCAGGACCTGCACATGACCGTGGCGCGCCAGGACAACCTGGACGCCCTGTACCGCGAAGCCATCTCCGGCGTGCGCCTGATGCCACGAAATCCAAGGTAAATAAGCCTCTTGCGCCTGTGGAATATGCGTGAGTAGCTATTAAATTTATAGCATTTTGTTGCCCATGTTCCCCACGCGGCTCGACTCCTCGGTGGCCTACGACATCGCCCGGGCGATGCTGGACGGCTTCAAACGCCACTACCAGCTCTTCCGCGCAGAGAGTGCGCGCGCCAAGCACCGCTTTGAAGTGGCCGACTGGCATGGACAGCAGCGTGCGCAGCGGGAGCGCATCGAGTTTTACGACCTGCGCGTAAAGGAATGCTCCAAACGGCTGGAGCGTGAGTTCAAGGCTGGCGAGCAGGGCATGGAGGTGTGGCAGCAAATCAAGCTGCACTACATCGGGCTGCTGGTGGACCACCACCAGCCCGAGCTGGCCGAGACGTTTTTCAACTCGGTCACCACCAAGATCCTGCACCGCAGCTACTTCCAGAACGATTTCATCTTTGTGCGCCCTGCGGTCAGCACCGAGTACATCGAAAACCTGGCGTCCGCGGGCCGCCCCAGCCACCGCCCCACCTACCGCAGCTACTACCCCGCCCAGGACCAAGTGCAGGATCAGCTGGTGCGCATGGTGCAGGACTTCGACCTGCGTGTGCCGTTTGACGACCTGGCGCGGGATACCCATCGGGTGATGGAGGTGATGCGCGCGCAGTTGGGCGAGGTCAAGTTGCGCGCCAACTTCCAGGTCCAGGTGCTGTCCAACCTGTTCTTTCGCAACAAGGGTTGCTACATCATCGGCAAACTCATCAATGGGTTTGTCGAGCACGGTTTTGCGCTGCCGGTGCTGCATGGGCCTGGCGGCAAGCTGCGCATCGATGCCGCGCTGTTTGGCGAAGACGACCTGCTGCGCCTGTTCAGCTTTGCACGCGCCTACTTCATGGTGGACATGGAGATACCGAGCGCCTATGTGCAGTTTTTGTGCGGCATGATGCCCCGCAAGCCACGCAACGAGCTCTACAACGCGCTGGGCCTGGCCAAGCAGGGCAAGACCCTGTTCTACCGCGACTTTCTGCACCACCTGCAGCACAGCACCGACCAGTTCCGCATCGCCGCGGGCATCAAGGGCATGGTGATGCTGGTGTTTGACCTGCCCAGCTACCCCTATGTGTTCAAGGTCATCAAAGACCACTTTCCCCACCAGAAAGAGACCACGCGCGCGCAGGTCAAGGCCAAGTACCAATTGGTGAAGCAGCACGACCGCGTGGGCCGCATGGCCGACACGCTGGACTATGGGGATGTGGCTTTTCCACGGGAGCGCTTCAGCGATGCGCTGATCGCCGAGCTGCAGCAGTTTGCCGCCAGCCAGTTGGAGATCAGCGACCGCGATGGGGATGGACAGACCGAGGTCATCATCCAGCACCTCTACATCGAGCGGCGCATGATCCCGCTCAACATCTACCTGCAGGAAGCCTTTGACGCCGGTGGCGCCGACCCCGCCAACACTAGCCCGGCCGCGCTGCGTGCGCGCGAGCAAATCACCCGTGCCGTCATCGACTACGGCTACGCCATCAAGGACATGGTGGCAGCCAACATCTTTCCCGGCGATATGCTCTGGAAGAACTTCGGTGTCACGCGCAACAGCCAGGTGGTGTTCTACGACTACGACGAGATCGAGTACCTGACCGACTGCCACTTCCGCAAGGTGCCCGAGCCCCGTAACGAGGAAGAGGAAATGTCCGGCGAGATCTGGTACCGCGTCGGCCCGCACGACGTGTTCCCCGAGACTTTCGCGCCTTTTCTATTGGGCAACCCGCTGGTGCGCGAGGTTTTCATGCAGTACCACGCCAACCTGCTCGATCCTGCCTTCTGGCAGACGCAGAAGGAGCGTATTGCGGCGGGGTATGTGCATGATGTGTTTCCGTATGAAAAGGGCAAGCGGTTTCCTCGCGGCCCACGTCAGGAGGTCTAGCGTATGGGGACATATTGGCGCGTAGCAGTGGCTGTGGTTGCAAGCCTTCTATCCGGCGTGACCCAGGCCGAGGTGGGCACCGTGGTGGATGTGCCCACGCGCCCGGGGGTGACGGTGCGTTACCTGTGGCAAGTTCCTGCGCAACCCCGGGCAAGCGTCATTTTGCTGGTCGGCGGCAATGGTGGTTTGCACCTGGGGGCTGACGGCAGCCTTGGTGGCATGGGGGGAAACTTCTTGTCGCGCACCCGTGCGCAATTCCTCCAGCAAGGCCTGGCGGTGGCACTGATGGACGCCCCCTCGGACCGGCAGGTGCCGCCATTTCTCAGCGGGTTTCGTCAGACGCCCGAGCATGTGGCAGACCTGAAGGCACTGATCGCGGATGTTCGCCAGCGCGGCCAGCTTCCGGTGGCGCTGGTGGGGACCAGCCGGGGAACGCAGTCCGCAGCGGCAGTGGCCATCGCCCTGGCCGAGTCCGGAGGTCCGGATGCGCTGGTCCTGACCTCGACCATCCTCACCGATCCGCAGAGCAAGGCCGTGCCCAAGATGGCCTTGGACACGCTGCGTATTCCGGTGTTGGTCATGCACCACCAGCAGGATGGATGCAAACTGTGTTCACCCGCGGACTTGCCCACGCTATTGGGCAAATTGCCCGCGGGGTATCAGGTTCGCATGTACGAAGGGGGCGGCAATGTCGGGGACCCCTGCGAGGCCATGGCCTACCACGGCTTCAATGGATTGGAGCGCCGCGTCGTGCAGGATTTAAGCGTTTGGTTGATGGACAGCGTGCTCCGTTGACGGAGTTGCATCTGGGTTTGACGTACACTCCGCCCTGCCCGGGGTGCGCAATGGTTGCGCTGAGATGGATTCCGAACCCGCGAACTTGATCTGGTTCATACCAGCGTAAGAAGTGCAACGCAGCCGACGGCCGAATGCCGTCCGGGCGGCGTCTTTTTTCATCAGTTTGCGGAGCCGTGTTTTTTCTCTGAGTCTTCGGGTCTTAACCGGAGAACTCCCGTGAACGCACCCGACAAACTCGCCCAGTTCATTCGCCTCACGCGCGAACCGCTTCCCGCCTCCACCAAACGTTATCTGCAAGGCAGCCGCCCCGACATTCAGGTGCCGCTGCGCGAAATCATGCAGAGCAACGGCGAGGCCATCACGGTCTACGACACCTCCGGCCCCTATACCGACCCGCGCGCCGACATCGACGTGCGCCAGGGCCTGCCGCTGGTGCGCCAGGGCTGGGTGGATGGTCGGGGCGATACCGAGTTGTACGTGGGCCGCCCGCCGTTTGCGCTGGACGATGGCCTGAAGAACGGCGAGACCGATGCGCTGGCCGCCCTGCGCGCCCAGGCCGCCGGTCTGCAGCGCCAGCCACGCCGCGCGCGCAGTGGTGCCAACGTCACGCAAATGCACTACGCGCGCAAAGGCATCGTCACGCCCGAGATGGAGTACGTGGCCCTGCGCGAAAACCAGAACCTGGCGTGGCAGGCGCAGTACCTGGGCAATGCCGAGCGTGAAGCGCGCCTGGCCGGCAACAGCTTTGGCGCCAGCATCCCCAAGGTGGTGACGCCCGAGTTTGTGCGTGACGAAGTGGCCCGCGGCCGCGCCATCATCCCGGCCAACATCAACCACACCGAGCTGGAGCCCATGGCCATCGGCCGCAACTTCCTGGTCAAGATCAACGCCAACATCGGCAACTCGGCGGTGACGTCGAGCATCGAAGAGGAAGTGGAAAAGCTGGTCTGGTCCATCCGCTGGGGCGCCGACACCGTGATGGATTTGTCCACCGGCAAAAACATCCACACCACGCGCGACTGGATCGTGCGCAACAGCCCCGTGCCCATCGGCACCGTGCCCATCTACCAGGCGCTAGAGAAAGTAGGCGGTATTGCCGAAGACCTGACCTGGGAAATCTTCCGCGACACATTGATTGAGCAAGCGGAGCAGGGCGTGGACTACTTCACCGTGCACGCTGGTGTGCGTTTGCCCTTCATCCACCTCACGGCGAACCGCGTGACCGGCATCGTCTCGCGCGGCGGCTCCATCATGGCCAAGTGGTGCATTGCGCACCACAAAGAGAACTTCCTCTACACGCACTTCGATGAGATGACGGAGATCATGCGCGCCTACGACGTGAGCTACTCGCTGGGCGATGGCCTTCGTCCGGGCTCTGGCGCCGATGCGAACGACGAAGCCCAGTTTGCCGAACTGCGCACCTTGGGTGAGCTGACCCACAAGGCCTGGCAGCAGGATGTGCAGGTGATGATCGAAGGCCCCGGTCACGTGCCCATGCATATGGTGCAGGCCAACATGACCGAGCAACTCAAGCACTGCGGCGAGGCGCCGTTCTACACCCTGGGCCCGCTGACCACGGACATTGCACCCGGCTACGACCACATCACCAGCGGCATCGGCGCCGCCATGATCGGCTGGTTCGGCACCGCCATGCTCTGCTACGTCACTCCCAAGGAACACCTGGGCCTGCCCGACCGCGAGGACGTGAAGGTCGGCATCATCACCTACAAGATTGCCGCCCACGTGGCTGATGTGGCCAAGGGCCACCCCGGTGTGCGGGCGCGTGACGACGCCTTGTCCAAGGCGCGCTTCGAGTTTCGCTGGATGGACCAGTTCAATCTCTCGCTGGACCCGGACACCGCCAAGCAGTTCCACGACGAAACCCTGCCGGCCGAGGGCGCCAAGGTGGCGCATTTCTGCTCCATGTGCGGCCCCAAGTTCTGCAGCATGAAGATCACGCAAGAGGTGCGCGAGTACGCCAAGAACCTGGGCGTGAGCGACGAGCAGGCGCTGCAGTCGGGCATGGACGTCATGTCCGATGCGTTCAAGAAGGTGGGCGGGGAAATCTACATCCCTATCGCTAGAGCTGAAGACGCCAAGGCCTGACCGTGGCAGCCCAACGCATAGGCATTGCCGGTGCCGGCGTGCTCGGTCGGCTGCTGGCGTTCACGCTCAGCCGCGCGGGCCACGCCGTGCAGGTGTTTGACCCTGCATCCGGTCCCGGTCCGCGCGCGGACTCGGGCTTGCGGGCCGCGGGTTGGACGGCCGCGGGCATGCTGAGCCCGGTGGCCGAACTGGAGCGTGCGGGGGCCGAGGTTTTTGCGCTGGGCCTGCGTTCCTGTGTGCTGTGGCCACAGATCGTGCAGGGCCTGAACCAGCCCGTGGACCTGCGCATGCAGGGCAGCCTGCTGCTGGCGCACCGCGGCGATGCGGGTGCGGCCCAGCGTGTGGTTGGGCTGCTGCAGGCCAAGGCCGATGCACCGTACCAACCGCAACCCTTGTCGCTGGACGCACTGCGCGAACTGGAGCCCGCCATTCAAGGCCCGGCGCTGGCCTGGCTGCTGCCCTGCGAGGGGCAGATTCACCCCTGGCAGGCGCTGCAGGCTCTGGCCGCACAAGGGGCCGAGCAGGGCGTGCAATGGCACTGGAATCGTAGTGTGACAAGGGTGGATGCGGGTGAGTTGCTGGTGGGTGCCATCCACCCCGAGCGGCATACCTTCGACCACGTGTTTGACGTGCGCGGCGTGGGCGCCAAGCCCGCGCTGCCGGTGCGTGGTGTGCGCGGCGAAGTGTTTTGGTTGCACGCGCCTGGTGTGCCGCTGCACCGCCCCGTGCGCCTGCTGCATCCGCGCCACTCGGTGTACCTGGTGCCGCGGCCGGATGATGTCATCGTGGTCGGCGCCAGCGAGATCGAGAGCGAAGACCGCTCCCCCGTGTCCCTGCGCAGCACGCTGGAGCTGCTGAGCGCCGCCCACAGCGCCATCCCCGCATTGGCCGAGGCACGCGTGGTCCACACCGAGACCAACCTGCGCCCCGCGCTGCCCGACAACCTGCCCGCACTGCGCCACGCACCGGGCCTCACCGTCATCAACGGCCTCTTCCGCCACGGCTGGCTCATTGCACCGGCCTTGGTGGAGCAGGCCCTGCACGAGTTATCGCTATGAGCACCCCAGACACTGCGCTGCACACCATCACCGTGGTGGTGAATGGCAACCCCGAAAGTACCTCCGCCCGCACCCTGCAAGCCTGGGTGGAGGCGCGCGGCGTGCTGCCTGCGGCCGTTGCCACCGCCGTCAACGGCCAGTTTGTGCCGCGCAGCCAGCGCGCCCAGCAGCCGCTGAATGAGGGCGACACCATCCTGACCTTCCAACCGATAGAAGGAGGTTGAGCATGTCCGCAACACCAAGAGACTGGGCGCCTGAGCGCTTTGCGCAGGTCAAGGAGGAGCCCGCACCGCGGGCGGGGGACACGGAGCAAAGCGCTCAGGCGTCCAGTCTCCCCCCGCAAACAGAATGGCAAATAGGCGGGAAAACACTGACCAGCCGCTTCTTCCTCGGCACCGCGGCGTACCCGTCCCCCCACGTGCTGCAACAAGCCATTGCCGCCTCCGGCGCCCAGGTCGTCACCATGGGCCTGCGCCGCCAACTCGCCCATGGCGCAGAGGCTGGCGATTTTTTTGCGCTCATCCAAGCCACCGGCGCCCACCTGCTGCCCAACACCGCCGGCTGCCACACCGCACGCGAAGCCATCACCCTGGCCCACATGGCGCGCGAGCTGTTTGACACCACCTGGATCAAGCTCGAAGTGGTGGGCGACGCCCACACCCTGCAGCCCGACCCGTTTGAGCTGCTGACCGCCGCCACGCAGTTGGTGAAAGACGGCTTTGAGGTCTTCCCGTATTGCATGGACGACCTGGTGAGCTGCCAGCGCCTGCTGGACGCCGGATGCAACATCCTCATGCCCTGGGGCGCGCCCATCGGCTCGGGCCAGGGGCTGGTCAACCCCGGTGCGCTGCGCACGCTGCGTGCGCGCCTGCCCGGCGTGCCGCTCATCGTGGATGCAGGCATCGGCTCGCCGGCCGATGCCGTGCAGGCCATGGAGCTGGGGCTGGACGCCGTGCTGCTCAACAGTGCCGTGGCCCACGCGGTGGATCCGGTGCGCATGGCACGTGCCTTCAAGTTGGGTATCGAATCTGGCCGCATGGCGTTCGAGGCTGGCGTGATGGCCCGCCAGGACATGGCCGTGGCCTCCACCCCGGTGGCGGGCCATCCCATCTTGCTCTGAGGGTGCTATGAAAAAAGAAGCTGCTCGCGCAATATCCATAAGGGCTAGAGGCACTTTTGGCACTGAAGTACGCCCGGTGGCCGCTGGCGTGCGCCCTGTGGTTTGGAGCATTGCCGGCTCCGACTCGGGCGCTGGCGCCGGCCTGCAGGCGGACCTAAAAGCGCTACAGGCCTTTGGCGTGCATGGCTGTACGGCCGTGGCCGCCATCACGGCGCAAAACTCGGTGGCCGTCACCCGCGTGGAGCCGGTGAGCGCCGATGTGCTGGACGCGCAGCTGCGTGCGTTGGCGCAAGACTTGCCGCCGCAGGCCATCAAGACCGGGCTGCTGGGCAGCGTGGACAACGTGCGCGTGGTCTGCCAGTGGGTGGACCGCCTGCGCGCGCAGGGCCAACCGGTGGCGCTGGTCGTGGACCCGGTGCTGGGCGCCACGACCGGGGTCCGTTTTGCGGGCGACGCGCTGGTGCAGGCTTATGTGCAGGAGTTGTTGCCGCGCGCCACGCTGGTCACGCCCAATCGTGAGGAGGCTGAACGCCTGTTGGCGTTGGTGGGGCAAGGCGCGTCTGCCACAGTACCGGAGGCCGCGGCCGCCCTTGCGGGGCTGGCACCAGACAGTCTGTCTGTGGTGGTCACGGGCGGCGATACATCGGGGCGCGACGGGCTGGCCGCCGACTGGCTGCACTGTCCGCAAGCCACCGGCTGGCTCAGCCAGCCACGCGTGGACACGCGGCACCACCACGGCACGGGCTGCACCTTTGCCGCCACTGCCGCCGCCGCGCTGGCCAGCGGCTACTGCGTGGCCGACGCCGTGGTGTTGGCCAAGATGGCCACCACGCACGCCCTGCGCCACGCCTATGCCGCGGGGCAGGGCGCGGGCCCGGTGCAGGCGCTGCCGGACTTTGCGCAGCACATCGACAACCTGCCCGCTTTCACACTGCCGGGTGCCACAGCACCGTTGGCCGTGCATGCGCTGCAGCCCTTCGCACCGCTGAGCAACCCGGCGCTGGGTGTCTATGCCGTGGTCGACAGCGCCGCCTGGGTGCGCCGCGTGCTGGCCGCTGGTATCCGTACCGTGCAGCTGCGTATCAAAGACCCCGCGGAGCCCACGCTGGCCGCGCAAATGGCAGAGAGCATGGCCATCGCACGCGCCACGCCGGGTGCGCAACTCTTCATCAACGACCACTGGCAACTGGCCCTGCAGCACGGCGCGTATGGCGTGCACCTGGGTCAGGAGGATCTGGAGCAGGTGGACCTGCAGGCGCTGCGCCAGGCCGGCGTGCGCTTAGGGCTCAGTACCCACAGCTACTGGGAGGTGGCCCGCGCCTGGGCGCTGCGCCCCAGCTACATCGCCTGCGGCCCCATCTTCGCCACGCAAAGCAAAGACATGCCCTGGATTCCCCAGGGGCTGGACAACCTGCGCTACTGGGCCCGCGTGTTACCCCTGCCCGTGGTGGGCATTGCGGGCATTGATGCCGGCAACGTGGCCGAGGTGGCCGCGACGGGCGCGGCCAGCGCGGCGGTGATTTCGGCGATCACCAAGGCGGCCGATCCTGAACAGGCTTGCACGGCGCTGCTGCAGGGCTTTGCGTGCGGCACTACACCTTCGACTTGAGCGTGAGGGCGATGTAGTTTTTGTCCCCTTCATGCTGCACCAGCAGCGCCACCGAGCCTTTGGCCTGCGCCAGCAGCGCGCGGGCCTGCTCCACCGAGGTGACGGGTACATGGTTGATGGCCAGCAGGATGTCGCCGGGTGCAATGCCGGCTTTGTCAGCCTCGGGCTGCACACCTTCGACCATCAGGCCGTGGCGTGCTTCGGCGGCACGCTGTTCCACGGGGAGCAGGGGGCGCACGGCCAAGCCCAACTGGGGGAGCACAGGAACGTTGGCCAGCGAGTCGGCCAGCGGTTTGGCCAGGGTGGGGTCTTCCAGTGTGGCGCGCGTCTGAATCGCCCGTCCGTTGCGCAAGACGTCGATCTGCATCTGCTGGCCTGGCACGGCCATGGCCACCCACAGCGGCAGGTCGCTCGATGCCAGGATGGCGTGACCATCGATGCCCACAATCACATCGCCGGGCTGCAAACCCGCCTTGGCCGCGGCTGTGTCGGTGCGGACTTCCGAGATCAGGGCGCCAACGGGGCGGGGCAGCTTGAACGCATCGGCCAGCGCCTGGGTCACTTCCTGTACCGACACACCCAGCACGCCATGTGATGCATGGCCGGTGGCGACGATCTGGCGCTGCACCGATTGCGCCAGATCAATGGGAATGGCAAAGCTCAGGCCCTGGTAGCCGCCGCTGCGGGTGTAGATCTGCGAGTTGATGCCCACCACTTCACCGCGCGCATTAAACAGCGGGCCGCCCGAGTTGCCGGGGTTGATGGCGGCATCGGTCTGGATGAAGGGCACGGTGTAGTCGTCGGGCAGGCTGCGGCTCTTGGCGCTGACCACGCCGGTGGTGACGGTGTTGTCCAGCCCAAACGGTGAGCCGATGGCCAACACCCATTCGCCCACGCTCAGGTCGGCCGGCTTGCCGATGGCGACGGTGGGCAGGTTGCTGGCTTCAATCTTCAGCACGGCCACGTCGGTCTTGGCATCGCTGCCCAGTACCTTGGCCGTGAACTCGCGCCGGTCGGTCAGTTTGACGGTCACTTCGGTGGCATGGGCGATGACGTGGGCATTGGTCAGCACCAGGCCGTCGGCACTGACGATGAAGCCCGACGCCCGCCCACTGACCGGGATCTGCATGCTGGCGCCAGTGGCGCCAAACTGCTCCTGGAACTTGCGCAGAAACAGCTGTGTCGGGTCTTCGCTGTCGGCGCCTTTGGCGTTGGCACTGTTGTCCTTGCTGTCCGCGGTGATCAGCCGCGTGCCGCTCACGCTGATGTTGACCACCGCCGGGCCGTAGCGTTGCACGATCTGCGCAAAGTCGGGTGTGCCCAGCGTGCGGATGGCCGGTGGCGCTGCACTGGTGGGGCTGGTGGTTTGCGCGTGGCCGGTGGCCAAGAGGCTGGTGCCAGCCAGAACGAGAAGGGCGGTGCGCATCAGGCGCGGCAGGGTGGGGGCAAGGGCTTTCATGCCGCCCATGGTGCCGGGCCCGCATGAAGACGTGTGTGCCGCAGGTGAAGCGGCGGTAAAGTTTTTTCTGCCACAATTGACGTTTACGTAAACGTCAATTGCATTCACCCCCAGCCAACCGAGGAAGACCATGCCAGACTCCATCGTGATCGTCAGCGCCGCCCGCACCCCCATGGGGGGCTTTCAGGGCGATTTTTCCAGCCTTGCCGCCCATGACCTGGGCGGTGCCGCCATCCAGGCCGCCGTGCAGCGCGCCGGCATTAGCCCCGAGCTGGTGACCGAAGTGATTTTTGGCAACTGCCTGATGGCCGGCCAAGGCCAGGCACCGGCGCGCCAGGCGGCATTCAAGGGCGGCCTGCCCAAGAGCGCGGGCGCGGTCACGCTGAGCAAGATGTGCGGCTCCGGCATGCGCGCGGCCATGTTTGCGCACGACATGCTGCTGGCCGGCAGCCACGATGTGCTGGTGGCCGGTGGCATGGAGAGCATGACCAACGCACCGCACCTGCTGCTCAAGGGCCGCAGCGGCATCCGCATCGGCCACGACCGCGTGATGGACCACATGATGCTGGACGGCCTGGAAGACGCCTACGAAGCCGGCCGCTCCATGGGCACCTTCGGTGAAGACTGCGCCGCCAAGTACAGCTTCACCCGCGAACAACAAGACAATTTCGCCACGGCCAGCGTGCAGCGTGCGCAGGCAGCTATCAAATCAGGAGCATTTGAGGCAGAAATCACCCCCGTGACGGTCAAGACCCGTGCGGGCGATGTGCAGATCAGCGTGGACGAAGGCCCGGGCAAGATCAAGCTGGACAAGATCCCCACGCTCAAGGCCGCGTTCAAGAAAGACGGCACCATCACCGCCGCCAGCAGCAGCTCCATCAACGACGGCGCGGCCGCCATGGTGCTGATGCGCGCGGGCACCGCTGCCGAGTTGGGCTGCAAGCCCCTGGCCCGCATCGTGGCCCATGCCACCCACGCGCAGGAGCCCAACTGGTTTGCCACCGCCCCTGTGGGCGCCACGCAGAAGCTGCTGGCCAAGGCCGGCTGGAAGGTGGAGGACGTGGACCTGTGGGAAGTCAACGAAGCCTTTGCCGTGGTGCCCATGGCGCTGATGGCCGAGCTGCACATTCCGCACGACAAGGTCAACGTGAACGGCGGCGCCTGCGCGCTGGGCCACCCGATTGGCGCCTCCGGTGCGCGCATCATGGTGACGCTGATCCACGCGCTGAAGGCGCGTGGCCTTAAAAAAGGTGTGGCGACCTTGTGCATTGGCGGCGGTGAAGCCACCGCGCTGGCGCTGGAGTTGCTATAAATTCAGGAGCTGTTCGCGCATATTCTGCGGGGGCTAGAGTGTTATTTCCTTCCCATATGCGGAGTGCCGGGGGCCTCATACTGCCAAATGCGCAGAAATCGGCCCCCGGCACTCCGCATACGGGCGAGGCCTGCGTTGAAGGAGACACATGGGCATGACTGTTTTTGTAATAGGTGCATCGCGCGGCATTGGCCTGGAACTGGTGCGCCAGTACCTGGATGCCGGTGAACGCGTGATTGCCACCGCACGCGACGAAGCGGGACTGGCGCGCCTGCGCGACCTGGGCGCCCAGGCCATGAAGCTGGACGTGAGCAACCCCGCCAGCATCAGCGGCCTGAGCTGGCAGCTCGATGGCGAGAAGATTGATGTGGCCTATTACGTGGCAGGTGTGTTCGCGCAAGAGGATGCCAAGTCCCCACCCACGCAGCAGGCTTTTGATTCCATGATGCACGCCAACGTGCTGGGCGCCATGCAGGCGCTGCCGCAGGTGGCACCCTGGGTGGAAGAGGCCGAGGGCCAGTTCGTGTTTTTGACCAGCGACTTTGCGCAAATCAGCGGTGTCGAAAACAGCCGCGCTTGGGTCTACCACGTCAGCAAGGCTGCGCTGAACATGGCCGTGGTGGCGGCGCAACCCGACTACCCCACGGCGCAGTTTTTGCTGATCCACCCCGGTTGGGTGCGCACCGACATGGGCACCCCCGATGCCCCTCTGCTGCCCGAAGAGAGCGTCGCCGCCATCCGCACCACCGTGGCGGCACGTAAGACAGACAAGACCGGGTTTGCCTGTGGCGACGTGCCGTATTTGCGCTGGGACGGCAGCGCATTCGATAGCTGGTAAGCCGGCACACCCCCCCCAAAAAAACGAGAGAGACAAGCCCATGCTGCTGACCCAAGACCAGGAAATGGTGCGCGACGCCGTACGTGCCTTCGCCCAGGCCGAACTCTGGCCCCACGCGCCCCAGTGGGACAAGGACCACACCTTCCCCAAGGCCGCCCACCAGGGCCTGGCCGCGCTGGGCGCCTACGGTATCTGCGTACCCGAACACCAGGGCGGTGCGGGGCTGGACTACGTGACCCTGGCCCTGGTGCTGGAAGAAATTGCTGCGGGCGATGGTGGCACCAGCACGGTGATCAGTGTGACCAATTGCCCGGTCAACGCCATCCTCATGAAATACGGCAACGCGCAGCAGCACCAGCAGTGGCTGGAGCCGCTGGCGCAAGGCCAACTGTTGGGTGCCTTCTGCCTGACCGAGCCGCATGTGGGCAGCGATGCTTCTTCGCTCAGAACCACCGCCGTGCGAGAGGGCGACGAGTACGTCATCAACGGCGTCAAGCAGTTCATCACCAGCGGAAAACATGGCGATGTGGCCATCGTCATCGCGGTGACCGACAAGGGCGCGGGCAAGAAGGGCATGAGCGCCTTTCTGGTGCCGACCAACGCGCCGGGCTACGTGGTGGCGCGGCTGGAAGACAAGCTGGGCCAGCACAGCAGTGATACCGCGCAGATTAACTTCGACAACTGCCGCGTGCCCGTAGAGAACCTGATCGGCAAAGAGGGCGAGGGTTACGGCATTGCCTTGGGAGGGCTGGAAGGCGGGCGCATTGGCATTGCCGCGCAAAGCGTGGGCATGGCGCGCAGCGCCTTCGAGGTGGCCGTGGCCTACGCCAAGGACCGCCAGAGTTTTGGCCAGCCCATCTTCAACCACCAGGCCGTGGGGTTTCGCCTGGCCGAATGCGCCACGCAGATCGAGGCCGCGCGGCAATTGATCTGGCACGCCGCCGCGCTGCGCGATGCGGGGCGCCCCTGTTTGAAGGAAGCCGCCATGGCCAAGCTCTTTGCCAGTGAAATGGCGGAGAAGGTCTGCAGTACCGCGATCCAGACGCTGGGCGGCTACGGCTATGTGAGCGACTTTCCGGTGGAGCGCATCTACCGCGATGTGCGCGTCTGCCAGATTTACGAAGGCACGAGTGACGTGCAGAAGATCATCATCCTGCGCGCACTGGGCTGAGGTACCCATGGCCGTCACCTTGCCTTCCGGTGTCACCCTCTTCGAGCGGGGCTGGCTCTCCAGCAACAATGTCCTGATCGTGGGCGAGGACGGTACCGTACTCGTCGACAGCGGCTACTGCACCCATGCGGAGCAGACGCTGGCGCTGGTGGACTCCGCTTTGCAGGGGCGCCCACTGGACTTGCTGCTCAACACCCATTTGCACAGCGACCACTGCGGTGGCAATGCCGCGCTGCAGGCGCGCTACCCGGCGCTGCAGACCCACATCCCGCCGGGCCACGCCGAGTACGTGCGTGTGTGGGATGCGCACGCGCTGAGCTACACGCCCACGGGGCAGCAGTGCCCACCGTTTCGGCTGGATGCCACGCTGCAGCCCGGCACCGAGATGCGCCTGGGCGACCTGCCGTGGCAGGTGCATGCCGCGCCGGGACACGACCCGCATTCGGTCATCCTGTTCGAGCCTGCCAGCCGCACCCTGGTGTCGGCCGATGCGCTGTGGGAGCGTGGCTTTGGCGTGGTGTTCCCCGAGCTGGATGGCGAAGGCGCGTTTGACGAGGTGGCCGCCACGCTGGAGCTGATTGAGCGGCTGAACCCGGCCACCGTCATTCCTGGCCACGGCGCCGCGTTTGCCGATGCGCCCGCGGCGATCGCGTTTGCACGCCAGCGGCTCAACGGCTTTGTGCAGAACCCCGCCAAGCATCTGCAATACGCGGCCAAAGTGTTGCTGAAGTTCAAGCTGCTGGAGGCCCAGCACCTGGAGATGGACACGCTGCTGGGCTGGGCCCGCGGCACGCCTTACTTTGCGACCATGCTGGCCACGCACTTTGCGGGGCAGGGTTTTGAAGCCGCGGCGGGTCAACTGGTGCAAGACCTCGTGCGCTCGGGGGCGGCCACGGTGCAGGGCACGGTGGTGTACAACGCCTGAATCCGCACAACCGCAAGCGCGCCGCTGAAAGTGTGCGACAGTGGAACGACTTTGCGAAGGAAACGCCATGGACGGTGCAGTGCGGTTGAAGTCTGGTCTCTGGCCGTGCGTTCTGTTGGTGTGGTGCGTGGCCACCGGTGGTGTGCAAGCGCAACCATTGCCCTGGATTGACGTACACATTCATCTGTTGGCAACCGACATCGGAGGCGCCAAAGCTCTGGCGGCCGAGGTGGCTGCCTTTGCCCAAGCTGAAGGCATGCGCACCGCGCTGCTGTTTCCTCCGCCGCAAATGGGGCAAGACAGCATCCTGGATGGCCCCGAGTTCTCTGCCGCCTTGGTGGAGTTCGGTCCGCGCCTGGCGTTTTTGGGGGGAGGCGCCAGTCTCAATCCCCTGCTGCAGGCTGCGGCGGAGCGGACGCCAACCCCATCGGAGTTGGATGTTTTCCGCAAGCGTGCGGAGCTGATCGCCCAATCGGGCGCCCGCGGATTTGGTGAAATCGCACTGCACCACCTGTCGATGACATCCAAGCATCCGTACGAGCTGGTGTCCGCAGACCATCCCTATCTCAAGGTGCTGATGGATGTGGCAGCCGCCCGTGATCTGCCTATTGACCTGCACTTTGATCCGATACTGGCCCAATCCACGTTGCCCGAGGCATTGCGGGGCAACAAGAACCCCTCCGGATTTACCCCCAATGTGGACGGCTTTGAGCGCCTGCTTGCCTACAACCGCGGCGCCCGCGTGATATGGGCCCATGCAGGGGGTGGGGATGACTTTGGCGCATTCACCCCGCACTTGGTGACGCGTTTGTTGACTGAGCATCCGAATTTGTACTTGAGTGTGCGCCCGCGCAGCAAGCGGCCGGGCGCCATACTTGGAACGGGTGAGCGCAACGATGCGTGGCTTGCCGTCATAGAAAGTTTCCCAGATCGCTTTGTCATGGGGAGTGACAGTTTTTTTGTGCAAAGTACACGTGGCGGGGCGGCGCAAACGTTCGCCGAGCGCCTTGGTTCTCAGACCCAGGCCATACGTCGCGTCCTGCAATTGCTGACCCCTGAGACCGCACGCAAGGTGGCCAGTGAAAATGCAATACGGCTGTACCATTTGCCATGAGAGGCAGAGCGCAAATGTTGTCACGTATTAAATTGCCAATGCCGGTGGGCCGGGCATGGGGACGCGGACTGTGTGGTGCCGCCCTTTGTGGGTGGATGGCCCTGGCCGTGGCGCAGGCCCCACCTGTGGAGTGGATAGACACCCACTTTCACTTCACCATGGACGATGCCTCCAGCACTGCCGAGCTGGTGGCCAAAGCCAAGACCCTCATGCAGGCAGAGAACATGCGCATGATGGTGGTGTCCTCGCAGCCGCGGCCCAATATGGCGGGGTCCGATTTCCTGGCGGTACAGCGCGAGTTGGCGGCGGACGGCAAGCAGTTTGCCGTCATGGCGGGCGGCAACTCCCTGAATCCTCTGATGCACCAGATCCACGAAGGCAAAGTCCCGCCGGAGAAAGTCGCCGCCTTCCGGGCCCTGGCGGAGCAGTCCGCGCAGAGTGGCGTCAAGGGCTTCGGTGAAATCGCCTTGCACCACCTCTCGCTGAACGATTTGCATGCCTATGAGGCGATTCCCGCCGACGACGGTTTGGTCAAAACCCTTGTGGATGTGGTGGCCCAATACGATCTGGTGCTGGATGTCCATTTCGACCCGGTGCTGGCCAGAATGGCCAAACCTGCAGAGCTGACATCACCCAACAACCCTGCCGAGTTTGCGCCCAATTTCGAAGCCTTTGAGCGGCTCCTGGCCTACAACCGCAAGGCCCGGATCGTGTGGGCCCATGCCGGTGGCAACGACATGCTGGGTGACTTCACCCCGCGGCTCGCAGCCGCCATGCTGGAGCGGCATCCGAATCTGTACATGAGCCTGCGCCCCCGCGGCATGCAAGCTGGGGTGATGTTGCAAGGCCGGGGCAAACTCAATCCGGAGTGGGTGGCAGTAGTGCAGAAATATGCCGATCGTTTTGTCATGGGCAGTGACAGTTTTCTGGTGGCCGACAAGGCCCAGGGTGGCCCCGCCGCGCGCATTTTTGCAGAGCGTTCTGCCACCCAGCGCCAGGGCATCCTGATGGTCTTGGCGGCCTTGCCTCCTGACGTGGCGCGCAAAGTGGCGTTTCAGAACGCTGTCCGGATTTACAAACTTGAACCCTGAGGACCCGCACCATGCCCATCACCAAAGGATTTCGCGCGCTGGTGGACGCCGCCATGGCGCAGGTCACCACCTACAGCGTGGCTGAAGTGCTGGCCAAGCTGGAGAGCCCGCGCGTGCAGTTGGTGGACATTCGCGATATCCGCGAGCTGGACGCCGGCACGGTGGTGGGGGCCTTCCATGCGCCGCGCGGCATGCTCGAATTCTGGGTGGACCCCGCGTCGCCGTACCACAAGAAGCTGTTTGCCGACGAACACAAGGAATTCATCCTGTTCTGTGGCCTGGGCTGGCGCAGCGCGCTGGCCGCCAAGACACTGCAGGACATGGGCATGGCCAACGTGGCCCATATGGACGGCGGCTGGGAGGGCTGGCTGCAGGCCGGGAGCCCCACTGAAACGCTGGACCAACAGAAAGCCCGCCGCGCCGCCAAGGCATGATGGCGGGCATGAAACCTTGTGAGATCAATTCCGCCTGCCCATGCGGCAGGCTGCACCAGAAGAAAGCCCTCGCCTACGGCGCATGCTGTGGCCGCTGGCTGGACACCGACACCCCCGCGCCCGATGCCGAAAGCCTGATGCGCAGCCGCTACAGCGCCTTTGCCCTGGAGCGCGCCCCTTACCTGCTCATGACTTGGCATGCCAGCCACCGCCCGGCCAGCATCGAATTCGACCCTGGCGTCAGATGGCTGGGGCTGGAGGTGCGCAGCCATACGGTGCAGGACGCGACGCATGCGCAGGTGGAGTTTGTGGCGCGCCAAAAACCGCTCAGTGGCCCCGCCGTGCGCCTGCACGAGCGCAGCCGATTTGTATTGGAAAACGGCCACTGGCTGTACGTGGATGGAGATGCCCTGTGAAGTTTGATGCTGTGTTGTTCGACTGCGATGGTGTGCTGGTGGACAGCGAGCCGATTACCAACGGTGTGCTGCGTGACATGCTGGCCGAACAGGGCTGGCGGCTGAGCGTACAGGAATGCATGGACATTTTTGTGGGCAAAGCGGTGATCGATGAGCGCGCTCGCATTGAGGCAGAAACAGGCAAGCCACTGACCCCTGAGTGGATGGTTTCTTTTCGTGCCCGGCGCAATGCGGCACTGGATGCGCAGGTGGTCGCCATTGCCGGTGCCGTGCCTGCCGTGGCTGCCGTGCACGCCAGCGTGCAGGGGCGCATTGCCTGTGCTTCGGGGGCAGACCGCATCAAGGTGGAGATGCAGTTGCAGAAGGTGGGCCTGTGGCCCTACTTTGACGGACGGGTGTTCAGCGGGCACGAGATGCCACGCTCCAAACCGCACCCCGATGTCTACCTGGCCGCCGCGGCCGCCCTGGGCGCAGACCCCAAGCGTTGCGCCGTGGTGGAAGACACCGTGACCGGCATAGCGGCGGGTGTGGCCGCTGGCGCCACGGTGTTTGCCTATGCGCCGGCAGGGCAGGGGGATGTGCTGCGCCAGGCTGGCGCCCACCAGGTGTTCACGCATATGGATGCCCTGCACGCCTGCCTGCTGGGCGCAGATTTGCGCCAGCCCGCCTGAACCTGTATCAGGGGCGGATGTCGGGCGAGGGCGTGGTGGGAACACCCTGGTCCAGCGCCGCTTGCTGCTGTATTTGCAGTGTGCGCAGGTAGGCAGGGCGCGCCTGCAGGCGCTGCCAGTAGGCGGCAACGGTGGGCGAGAACTGTGCAGACAAGCCCAGGTGCTGGGCCAAGAGCAGCGCATACCCCACGGCCACATCGGCTGCAGTGAATCGGTTCGCACACAGGTAGTCCGCGTGCTGCAGCGCGGCGTCCACCGCACGCAGGCGCGCCAGAAACCAGCGCGCATAGTCGGTCGCCACCTGCGGTTGCAGGCGTTCGGGCGGCTCGAAGTGGGTGTAGCGCAGTACCAGGGTCTGCGGGAAGGTCAGCGTGGCGTCACTCATGTGCAGCCAGTTCAGGTAGGTGCCAAACGCCGCATCGTCCATTGGCACATCGAGCTGGCCCGCGCTATGGCGTGCCGCCAGGTACTGGCACATGGCGGCGGACTCTGTCATGCGCGTGGCGCCGTCCACCAGTAGCGGCACCGTACCCAGCGGGTTCTCCTGCAGGTAGTCACGCGCCAGGGCGCGGGGCGGAAAGGGCAGCATGCGCAATTCGTAGGGCAGGCCCAATTCCTCCAGCATCCACAGGGGCCGTAGGGAACGTGCGCTGACGCAGTGGTACAAAACAAGCATGGTGGTGGCTTTCTAGCGTTTCTTGAGGGCGCGCAGGTCGTGCATGCCGGGCAGGGTGCGCGGGTCGCTACCTTCGGGGAAGATGCGGTGCTTCTGGATCTTCTGCGTGCCGGTGGTGGGGATCTCGGGCGCAAACCAGAGCCAGCCCGGTGCCTTGTAATAGGCCAGTTGCTGGTGGCAAAAGTCGAACAGGGCGCGCGCGGTGTCGGCGGTCTCCTGCCCCTGCGCTTGTTTGAGCACCACGCAGGCCAGCACCTCTTCCTCGCGCACCTCATCGGGCAGCGCCATGACGGCGGCGTTGGCCACCAGCGGGTGCGTCAGCAGCAGCGCCTCCACCTCGGCTGCGGCAATGTTTTCGCCCGAGCGGCGGATGATGTTCTTGCGCCGGTCCATGAAATGGAGCATGCCGTCTTCCCCCCGCTGCACCACATCGCCGGTATGGAACCAGCCGCCGCGCCAGGCGTCGGCCGTGGCCTCGGGGTTGTCCAGGTAGCCGCTGAAGAAATGGCGCCGCGGCGTGGCCGCGCTGTGGCGGATGACCAGCTCTCCCGGCGTGCCATCGGGCAGCACCTGCCCCGCCTCGTCCATCACGCAGGCGTCCAGGCCGGGGCGGGCACGGCCAAAGGCGCGTGTGCCCACCTGGCGCGGTGCGTGGCAATCGCACAGCGGGCGCACCATCTCGGTCATGCCCCACAGTTCCAGCAAGGGGAAGCCATAGCGGGCTTCAAACGTGGCATGCAGTTGCGGCTCCACGCCTGCGCCATAACCAAAGCGCACGCAGTGGGCGCGCTCCAGCGGGCTTTGGGGCTGGTTCAGCAGCATGGGCACCACCACACCCAGGTAGTGCACGATGGTGGCGCGGCTTTGCACCACCTCGGCCCACCAGCGGCTGGGCTGGAAGCGGTCGGTCTGCACCTGGCAGCCACCGCTCAGCAACATGCAATAGAAGGACAGGATGGACGCGTTCACATGAAACAGCGGCAGCGGGTTGTAGAGGCGTTCCTGCCCCTCGCGCACGGTGCCCAGCCCGCCCTGGTGGGCGTACCAGTGGCCGGCGGCCAGCTCGTAGGTGTGCGAGAGCACGCAGCCCTTGGGCTGGCCCGTGGTGCCCGAGGTGTAGAGGATGCTGGCGGGCGTGTCGCCCACCGGCTCTCCGGCCTGCGCGGGTGTGGCAGGGGCTGGCAAGGGCGCGTCTGCCAGTGCCTCCAGCACGCACACCGGGGGCTGGTGCTGGCTTATCGCCAGGGCAGCCTGCACGGCCTCCAGGCGGCTGGCCAGTACCACGACCAGGTCCACGCGCGCATGGTCCACCAGGTAGGCCAGTTCGCGCGGGCGGTAGTCGGGGTTGATGGGCACGCAGCACACGCCCAGGCTGTTGAGTGCCAGCTTGTGCAACATGTGTTCCGGCCGGCTCTCCAACAACAGGCCCACGCGGTGGCCCAGGCCATAACCCGCGGCGCGGTACTGTGCCATCAATCCACGCACGGTGTCGGTGGCCTCGGCATACGTGATCTCGCGGCCTTCGGGGTCGTAGGCGCGTGCCGGGTTGGCGGGCACCGCCAGCAGGCTGTGGGTGGCGTAGCGCGCACAGGCTTCAAAAAAAGCCTGGCCTATGGTGGTGGCGTCGTCAATCTCAATCATGGGCTTAGTCTATGGAGCGCTGTGGCGCAGCGTGCGCCAACAAGGCCACAAATCACGCCAGCGGCGTGGCGCTGCGGCGGAACTCGGCGGGGGACTGGCCGGTCCAGCCCTTGAAGGCGCGGATAAAACTTTTCTCGTTCTGAAAGCCCGCCGCCTCGGCCACCTGCTTGATAGGGCGCTGGGTGCGCAGCAGCAGCTCGGTGGCGCGGCTTTGGCGCACTTCGTCTTTCAGGGCCTGCAGCGTGGCGCCTTCTTCTTTGAGCTGGCGGTGCAGTGTGCGCGGTGACACGTGCAGCAGCGCGGCCAGCGCCTCGGCGCCATGGGTGTCCTGCGGCTGGGCCCCCAGCAGCTGGCGCACGCGCTGCACCAGCAGGCGGTCGCGCCGGTACTGCAGCACCGTCAAGGGCAGGGCGTGCTGCAACATTTGCTGCAGCGCTTTCTCATCACGCCGCAGCGGCAGATGCAGGTACTGCGCATCAAAACTGATAGCGGCCTGCGCTTGCCCGAAGCGGGTTGGGCCCGAAAACAGCACCTGGTAGGCCTCGGCATGCGCCGGGGCCGCAAACGGGAACTGTGCGTGCAAAAGCGGAATGCGCGAGTCCACCAGCCAGCAGGCCAGGCCGTGGATGTTGCGCAGCACCGAAACCAGGCAGAACTCGCGCAGCACCCCCAGGTCCCGGTTTTCAGCAATCAGGATGCTGGCCGTGGTGCCGCTGGTCTGCAGCGTGAGCGTGATGTCGTCGGCAATCAGGCCATGGTGGCGGCACCAGCGCTTGACGGCCAGTGCCAGCGTGGGCGCGCTGATGGAGGCACGCGCCAGCATGCCGTAGCTGCCCCAGGGCAGGCGGCGGCTGAACCAGCCCAGCGCCTCGTCGTCCAGTTCGCGCATGGCGAGGTCCGAAATGCGCTCCATCTGCCAGGCCGTGATGCGGGCATGGTTTTGCAGCACCTGCTCTGGCGCAATCTGTGCCTGGGTCAGGGCGCTGGCCGGGTCCAGGCCATAACGCGCGTAGGCGGCCACAATGGCTTGGACAAAGGCCATGGGGGTGGCGGCAACGGGGCTGGGGCGTGGCATGCCTGCAGTGTGCCAAAAAATGCGAAGGCTGTGGCAGGATTTGCAACCTCGGTGGCGTCCCGCCCGCGGAGCGGCGGACGCACAATGCCTGCTGACTGTCCAACCCCTGACCGGATGCGCCCATGACGATTCTGGAATCCCAGCTCAACCCCCGCTCGGCCGATTTTGCGGCCAACGCCAGCGCCATGCGCGCCCTGGTCGACGACTTGCAGGCCCAGGTGGCCCGTATTGCCGAAGGCGGCGGAGAGGCGGCCCGTGCCAAACATGTGGCACGCGGCAAGCTGCTGCCGCGCGACCGCGTGGCCATGCTGCTGGACCCTGGCACACCGTTTCTGGAGCTGGCACCGCTGGCCGCGCTCAACGTCTACGACAACGCGGCGCCGGGCGCCGGCATCGTGGCCGGCATTGGCCGTGTGAGTGGGGTGGACTGCATGGTTGTGTGCAACGACGCCACCGTGAAGGGCGGCACCTACTACCCGCTGTCGGTCAAAAAGCATTTGCGCGCGCAGGAGATCGCGGCGCAAAACAACCTCACTTGCATCTACCTGGTGGACAGCGGCGGCGCCAACCTGCCCAACCAGGACGAGGTCTTCCCCGACCGCGACCACTTTGGCCGCATCTTCTTCAACCAGGCCAATATGAGCGCGCAGGGCATTGCGCAGATCGCCGTGGTGATGGGCAGCTGCACCGCAGGTGGCGCCTATGTACCCGCCATGAGCGACGAGACCATCATCGTCAAGAACCAGGGCACCATCTTTTTGGGCGGCCCACCGCTGGTAAAAGCGGCGACGGGCGAGGTGGTGACGGCCGAAGACCTGGGCGGTGGCGATGTGCACACGCGGCTTAGCGGCGTGGCGGACCATCTGGCGCAGAACGACCTGCACGCCATTGCGCTGGCCCGCCAGGCGGTGGCGCATTTGAATAAAAAGAAGCCTCCAGCCCTCGCCACACTTGCGCCAGTAGCTCCTAAATATGTAGCGGAAGAGTTGTACGGAGTGATCCCCACCGATACGCGCAAGCCCTTTGACGTGCGCGAGATCATTGCCCGCATCGTGGACGGCAGCGAGTTCCATGAGTTCAAGCCGCGTTATGGCGCCACGCTGGTTTGCGGCTTTGCCCACATCGAGGGCATGGCCGTGGGCATCATCGCCAACAACGGCATTCTGTTCAGCGAATCGGCCCTCAAGGGCGCGCACTTCATCGAGCTGTGCTGCCAGCGCAAGATTCCACTGGTGTTTTTGCAAAACATCACCGGCTTCATGGTGGGCCGCAAGTACGAAAACGAAGGCATCGCGCGCAACGGCGCCAAGATGGTGACGGCCGTGGCCACCGCCAAGGTGCCCAAGTTCACCATCATCATTGGTGGCAGCTTTGGCGCCGGCAACTACGGCATGTGTGGCCGCGCCTACAGCCCGCGCTTTTTGTGGATGTGGCCCAACGCGCGCATCAGCGTCATGGGTGGTGAGCAGGCGGCCAGTGTGCTCGCCACCGTCAAGCGCGACGGCATTGAAGGCAAGGGCGGCGCCTGGAGCATGGAGGAAGAAGAGGCCTTCAAGGCGCCGATCCGCCGCCAGTACGACGAGCAGGGCCACCCCTACTACGCTAGCGCCCGGCTGTGGGACGACGGCGTGATCGACCCCGCCGACACGCGCCGTGTGCTGGCCCTGGGCCTGAGCGCCGCACTCAACGCGCCGATTGAAGACACCAAGTTTGGTGTCTTCCGCATGTAAGGGATCGCGCCATGACTGCACTGACCCTGACCCACACCGGCCCGCTGCTCACCATCACGCTGAGCCGCCCCGAGGTGCGCAACGCCTTCAACGACGAGGTGATTGCCGAGCTGACCCAGGCCTTCCAGACCGCGGCAGCGAGCGCCGAGACACGCGCCGTGGTGCTGGCTTCTGAGGGCCCCGCCTTCTGTGCGGGTGCCGACCTGAACTGGATGCGCCGCATGGCCGACTACACGCGGGCCGAAAACCTGGCGGACGCCGCCAAGCTGGCCGAGATGCTGCGTGTGATGTACGCCTGCCCCAAGCCCACCATTGCGCGCATCCAGGGCGATGTGGTGGCCGGTGGCATGGGCCTGGTGGCCGCCTGCGACATGGCGGTGGCCGTCGACAGCGCGGGCTTTTGCCTCAGCGAGGTCAAGCTGGGCCTGATTCCCGCCACCATCAGCCCTTATGTCATCCGAGCCATGGGCGCGCGCGCTGCACACCGCTACTTTTTGACGGCCGAACGCTTCAGCGCGCAGGAGGCGCTGCGCATCGGTTTTGTGCACGAGGTGGTGCCGGCCGAGCAGCTGGACGCCAAGGTGGCCGAACTGGTGAAAGCACTGGTCAACGCCAGTCCGAATGCCGTGCGCAGCTGCAAAGAGCTGGTGCAGACCGTGGCCGGACGCGAGATCGATGGCACCCTGATTGCCCACACCGTGGAAGGCATTGCCGACATCCGCAGCAGCAGCGAAGGCAAGGAGGGCGTGCAGTCCTTCCTGCAAAAACGCAAGCCGAACTGGCTGGTCTGAGTACCCGAGGAAAACAACATGTTCACCAAAATTCTGATTGCCAACCGCGGGGAGATTGCCTGCCGTGTGGCTGCTACAGCCGCGCGTATGGCCATCAAAACCGTCGCCGTGTATTCCGATGCGGATGCCTCTGCCAAGCACGTGGCTGCCTGTGACGAGGCGGTGCACATTGGCGGCAGCGCGCCCAAAGACAGCTACCTGCGTTGGGAGAAGATCATTGAAGCCGCCAAATCGACGGGCGCCCAGGCCATCCACCCGGGCTACGGTTTTTTGAGCGAGAACGAAGAGTTCGCGCAAGCCTGCGCCACGGCGGGGTTGGTCTTTATTGGACCGCCCGCATCTGCCATCCTGGCGATGGGGCTGAAGGCTGAGTCCAAACAACTCATGGAGAAAGCCGGCGTGCCCCTGGTACCTGGCTACCACGGCAAGGACCAGGACGCAGCACTCTTGCAGCGCGAGGCGGACCGCATCGGCTACCCCGTGCTCATCAAGGCCAGCGCGGGCGGTGGCGGCAAGGGCATGCGCGCGGTGGACAAGGCGGAGGACTTTGCCGCAGCGCTGGCGTCGTGCAAGCGCGAAGCCATCAACAGCTTTGGCGATGACGCGGTGCTGATCGAAAAGTATGTGCAGCGCCCACGCCATATCGAGATCCAGGTGTTTGGCGACACGCTGGGCAACTACGTCTACCTGTTCGAGCGCGACTGCTCGGTGCAGCGCCGCCACCAGAAGGTGCTGGAAGAGGCGCCCGCACCGGGCATGACGGAGGCCTTCCGCCAGCAGATGGGTGAAGCCGCCGTAGCCGCGGCGCGTGCGGTGAATTACGTGGGCGCCGGTACCGTCGAATTCATCGTCGAGCAAAAGCCCGATGGCAGCATGACCTTCTTCTTCATGGAGATGAACACCCGCCTGCAGGTGGAGCACCCGGTCACTGAGGCGATTACTGGGCAAGACCTGGTGGAGTGGCAGCTGCGTGTGGCGTCGGGTGAACCGCTGCCGCTGCAACAGCACGAACTGAAGATCCACGGCCACGCGATCGAGGCGCGCATCTGCGCCGAGAACCCCGACAACAATTTCTTGCCCGCCACCGGCACGCTGCAGGTCTACGGCCTGCCCGCGCATGTGACCTTTGAGCGGGCTAGCCATGGCACACGGGTGGACTCCGGCGTGCGCCAGGGCGACACCATCAGCCCGTTCTACGACTCCATGGTGGCCAAACTCATCGTGCATGGCGCCACGCGTGACGAAGCTTTGGCGCGCATGGATGCCGCGCTGGCGCAGACCCACATCGTGGGGCTGGCGACCAATGTGCAGTTCCTGCGCCATGTGACCACCAGCGCGTCGTTCGCCCAGGCGAATCTGGACACGGCGCTGATTCCACGCGAAGCCGCAGCCCTGTTCAACCAGGACAAGCTGGGTCTGCCGCTGGCCGCCGCGGCTCTGGTGGCGCACACGTTGCAGGCAGAGCAGGACCACGGCGCGCAGACCGACACGGCCGGCTGGCGCGACCCCTGGGCGCAGCGCGACGGCTGGCGTTCACATGGTCCGTCGGTGCGCGGTTTTGCGCTGGAGTACGCCGGCGAACCCCACACCGCGGTGCTGACCACCGTGCGCGGCGGCACCACGCTGGCCGTGGCGGGGCAGACCTTGCCGCTGCAGTGGGCCGTAAGCGCCACGGGCGCGCTGGACTTGCAGCTCGGCGCGCAGCGGGTATTGGCCCATATCTATAGAAATGGCGATGTAGCCCACGTATTCACTGCGCAAGGCGCTATACAAATCGTAGCAGTTGACGCACTGGCGCATGCCGGGGAAACCCATGCCGAGGGTGGCCGCCTGACCGCACCCATGCCAGGCAAGGTGGTGTCGTTTGCGGTGAAGGCGGGCGACGCGGTGACCAAGGGCCAGGCGCTGGCGGTGATGGAAGCCATGAAGATGGAGCACACCATTGCTGCGCCCGCCGATGGCACCGTGGCCGAGCTGCTGTTTGCGCCCGGCGACCAGGTGACCGAAGGGGCCGAATTGCTGCGCCTGGACGTAGCGGCCTGAAACGCGGACGGGGAAGGGGCTTTGCAAAGCGGCGAAAATCCCCGCATGCCTTCTTTGAACGTTACCTACTACTCGGCCGACATGGATGCGGCCTCCTGGATTCCCGGCCTGCAAGCGGCCTTGCCCGGTGCCTCGGTCACCCTGTGGGAGCCTGGTGCGCCGCAGGCGGATTTCGCGGTGGTGTGGAAGCCGCCCCAGCAGCTGCTGGACGAGCAGCCGGGTCTCAAAGCGATCTTCAACACCGGTGCGGGCGTGGATGCGCTGATGAAGCTGAACCTGCCGGCAGGTGTGCCGGTGATCCGGCTGGACGACGCCGGCATGTCGGTGCAGATGGCCGAGTACGTGTGCCACGCCGTCATTCGCCACTTCCGTGAACTCGATGGGTACGAGGCCGACATGGGCCAGGGCAAGTGGTCCTTCCGCAAGCCGCGCAGCCGCGTGGACTTCCCCGTGGGGGTGCTGGGCCTGGGCGTGCTGGGCGAGCGTGTGGCCAAGGCGGTGGCGCAGTTTGACTTTCCGGTGAACGGCTGGAGCCGTTCGCCCAAGGCGGTGCCCGGCATCCACAGCTTTGCAGGCGAAGACCAGTTGGACGCCTTCCTGGCCGCCAGCCGCATCGTGGTTTGCCTGCTGCCGCTGACCCTGGATACCGAAAACCTGCTCAACGCCCAACGCCTGGCGAAGATTCGTCCCGGTGGTTACGTCATCAACGTGGCGCGCGGGGCCCATGTGGTCGATGCCGATCTGCTGGCCGCCATTGACGGCGGGCATCTTGCCGGCGCCACGCTGGATGTGTTCCGCGTGGAGCCGCTGCCGCCGGGCCACGCCTTCTGGAACCATTCCAAAATCACCATCACCCCGCATACCTCCGCCCGCACGCTGCGCAGCGAAAGCATTGCGCAGATTGCCAGCAAGATTGGCGCGTTGCAGCGCGGCGAAGCCGTGGCAGGCCGCGTGGATGCGGTGCGTGGCTACTAAAACGAAAGATACAGACCATGTCCATTCCCTCCAAAGTCACCATCATCGATGTCGGCCCGCGCGACGGCCTGCAGAACGAGAAGCAAGCCGTACCGGCCGCCGTGAAGGTGGAGCTGGTGCACCGCCTGCAGGATGCGGGCCTCAAGGAAATTGAAGTCACCAGCTTTGTCAGCCCCAAGTGGGTGCCGCAGATGGCGGATAACGCAGAAGTCATGGCGGGCATCCAGCGCAAGCCTGGTGTGCGCTACTCGGTGCTCACACCGAATATGAAGGGCTACGAGGCGGCTGTGCTGTCCAAGCCCGACGAGATTGTGGTGTTTGGTGCGGCCAGCGAAGCCTTCAGCCAGAAGAACATCAACTGCTCGATCGAGGAAAGCATCGAGCGCTTCCGCCCCGTGGCGCAAGCGGCCAAGGCGGCGGGCATTGCGGTGCGCGGCGCCATCTCCTGCGCCGTGGGCTGCCCCTACGAGGGCGAGATTGCGCCCGAGCGTGTGGCGCTGGTGGCGCGGCTCATGAAAGACATTGGCGTGGAGCATGTGGGCGTGGCCGACACGATTGGTGTGGGCACGCCGCTCAAGGTGCAACGCGCGCTGGACGCGACGCTGCAGTACTACAGCGTGGACGAAGTCTCGGGCCACTTCCACGACACCTACGGCATGGCGCTGGCCAATACGCTGGCCTGCCTGGAAATGGGTATCTGGCACTTCGACACCTCGTCGGCCGGGCTGGGCGGCTGCCCCTATGCCAAGGGCGCGACCGGCAATGTGGCCACGGAAGACGTGGTCTACCTGCTGCACGGCATGGGCATTGAGACTGGCATTGACCTGGACAAGCTGATCGACGCAGGCCAATTCATCAGCGACTTTTTGCAGCGCAAGCCGCATTCCCGCGCAGCCAATGCATTGCTGACCAAGCGCCTCGGATAAACAACACCATGTGTGGAGCTGAATTGATAGAACTACCTGAAGGCGTACAGCGTGTCGCTGCGGCCCTGCAAGAGAAAAACCACCCGCACAGCCCGGTGATGCTGGACGGTGCCGCGCGCACCGCGCAGCAGGCGGCTGACGCGCTGGGGGTGGCCGTGGGCCAGATTGCCAAGAGCATCATCTTCAAGCGCATCGAGGACGATGTGGCGGTGCTGGTGGTGACCTCGGGCGACCGCCGCGTGGACGAGGCCAAGGTGGCTGCGCTGGTGGGGCCCTTGGGTCGGGCCAACGCGGCGTTTGTGAAAGAGCGCACCGGTTTCAGCATTGGCGGGGTGAGCCCGGTGGCGCATGCCATGCCGGGGGTGACGCTGATCGACCGCGAACTGTTCCGCTTTGACGAGGTGTGGGCGGCGGCCGGGCACCCGCACGGGGTGTTCAAGCTGCATCCGCAGCACCTGGTGGTGCTGACTGGTGCGCCAGTGGCGGATGTGGTGGAAGTGCCCGAGGAAGAGGATGCGCTGGACACGATGGCGCGTGAAAATGCTATCAAAACGCTAGCTGCTCGCGCACTGTCCATAAGCGCTTTGGCCGAAAACGTGCCCAGTCCTTGTGTGAACGTGTGCCGCATGGACACGGGCAGTGGCCTGTGCGAAGGCTGCTTTCGCACCATCGATGAGATCCGGGAGTGGGGCCGCAGCGATGACGCGGCCAAGAAGGCAATGTGGGGCCACATCACCGAGCGCCTGCGCCAGACCCACCCCGGCGCGTTTGCCTGAACCCGCTGCCACACCAAGGCCCCCATGAAACAGATCACGTTTTACCTGGACTTCATTTCGCCTTATGCCTACCTGGCGTTTGAGGAACTGCCGCACGCGCTGCAGGGCTTGAGCTACAGCGTGCGCTACAAGCCGGTGTTTCTGGGGGGGCTGCTCAAGCACAACGCGGTGCTGGGCCCGGCCGAGGTGCCGCCCAAGCGGCACTGGATCTACCGCCACGTGCAGTGGCTGGCGCAGCGCAACGGTGTGCCGCTGGATTTTCCGGCCGCACATCCCTTCAACCCCCTGGGCCTGTTGCGCCTGGCCGTGGCCAGCGATGCGCAAGGCCTGCCCAACCGTTATGTCTGCGAAACCCTGTTTCACCATGTGTGGGTGGGCGGGGCCGATGCTGCGAACCCGCAGCGCCTGGCCGAAGTGACCCAAGCCCTGGCTCCCGTGCAAGACCCGGGCAGCGATGCCGTGAAAGCCCAGCTCAAGGCCCACGCCGACGAAGCCATTGCGCAGGAGGTGTTTGGCGTGCCCAGCTTTGAGGTGGATGGCAAGGTGTTTTGGGGCCTGGATGCGCTGCCCATGCTGCGCGCCTACCTGGAAGGTGACACCAGCCTGGCCGGTAGCGACGCTGACACGCGCTGGAACTGCGTGCAAGGGTGGCCATCGGGTATACCCGTGCGCCCCCGCTGAATTGCCGCGATGTGAAATGGCGGTTAAGGGTTAGACCCTAAACCGTCAGAGGGCCGTCAGTTCTGCGCAAGCCAGCGTTGGTTTCGCGTCAGAGCAGGGTCAGTGCGCACTCCAAGAATACGTTCAACCTCCATGTCGGAGGCTCTACAACAATTGGAGACACACACTATGGCAACAGCAGCCCCACGGCCGATGTCGCAGGAAGAGAAGAAAGTTATCTTCGCTTCCTCGCTCGGCACCGTTTTTGAGTGGTACGACTTCTACCTGTACGGTTCTTTGGCAGCCATCATTGCCAAGCAATTCTTCAGCGGTCTGGACGAAGGCTCCGCCTTCATCTTTGCCTTGCTGGCGTTTGCTGCAGGTTTCATCGTGCGTCCCTTCGGTGCCATTTTCTTCGGCCGTTTGGGTGACATGATCGGTCGCAAGTACACCTTCCTGGTGACCATCTTGATCATGGGTTTGTCCACATTCATCGTGGGTATCCTGCCGAACTACGCCACCATCGGCGTCGCGGCCCCCGTGATCCTGATCGCCTTGCGTATGCTGCAAGGCCTGGCTTTGGGTGGTGAGTACGGCGGTGCTGCGACTTACGTGGCTGAACACGCACCCCATGGCAAACGTGGTGCCTACACCTCCTGGATCCAGACCACCGCCACTTTGGGCCTGTTCTTGTCCCTGATGGTGATTCTGGGTACCCGCTCCATCATTGGTGAAGCCGCGTTTGCCGATTGGGGCTGGCGCGTTCCGTTCATCGTGTCCATTCTCTTGTTGGCCGTGTCGGTCTACATCCGTTTGAGCATGAACGAGTCCCCCGCTTTCGCCAAAATGAAGGCCGAAGGCAAGACCTCCAAGGCACCGTTGTCCGAATCTTTCGGCCAGTGGAAAAACCTGAAGATCGTGATCCTGGCCCTGATCGGTTTGACTGCCGGTCAAGCCGTGGTCTGGTACTCCGGCCAGTTCTATGCCCTGTTCTTCCTGACGCAAGCGTTGAAGGTGGACGGTGCTACCGCCAACATCATGGTGGCCATCTCGCTGATCATCGGCACACCGTTCTTCATCGTCTTCGGTTCGCTGTCGGACAAGATTGGCCGCAAGCCCATCATCTTGGCTGGGTGCTTGTTGGCCGCGGTGACCTACTTCCCCGTGTTCGAAGCGCTGACCAAGGCTGCCAACCCTGATCTGGCTGCTGCGCAAGCTGCCAACAAAGTGGTTGTGACCGCAGACCCTGCTGAATGCTCGTTCCAGTTCAACCCCACTGGTACTGTGAAGTTCATCAGCTCCTGCGACATTGCCAAACAAGGTCTGGCTGGTCGTTCGGTGAGCTACGACAACGCTGTGGCCGCTGCAGGTACGCCTGCAACCGTGTCCGTGGGCACTACCGTGATCCCCGGTTACACCTCCAAAGGCTTGAGCAAGGAAGAAGGCGCTGCCAAGGCTGCCGAATTCAACAAGGCCCTGAACGAAGCCCTGAAGACCGCTGGCTACCCCGCCAAGGCTGACATGGCCAAGTTCGACAAGGTCAAGGTCATCATCATCCTGACGTACCTGGTGATCCTGGTGACCATGGTGTACGGTCCTATTGCCGCCATGTTGGTGGAAATGTTCCCGACACGCATCCGCTACACCTCCATGAGCTTGCCCTACCACATCGGTAACGGCTGGTTCGGCGGCTTGCTGCCCACCACGGCCTTCGCCATCGTGGCCCAGACAGGCAACATGTACAACGGTCTGTGGTACCCCATCGTCATTGCCGGTGCAACTGTGGTGATCGGTGGCTTGTTCATCAAGGAAACCAAAGACGTGGACATCTACGCCAACGACTAAAAGTTTCGAGCGAAGTTGAGTTAGCGCCCCGGCCCGTGTGGCCGGGGCAATTTCCAGGCTCTCCTTGTGGGGGCCTTTTTTTTGAAAGAAGTGGTATGTGGAAAATTGTTGTGGGTTTTGTCGTATTTGCAGGTTTGGCGCTGTTTGTCCTGAGCAAGGGCGGTGACGTCGACATGGGTGGTGAAAAGCACGGTGCGGAAGCCCTGCACACCGAGGCGCCTGCCGCTACAGCATCAGCCCCAGCTGCCGCACCTGCACCCGCCGCCGCCGCCAGCGAAGCCAAGTAGTAGGGTTTACCTGATGTTGCAGGCAGCATGAAAACGCTGCCAGGGCGGGGGGCTCGCCCTAAAATGCCCGCATGAAATACATCAAAACAGAATTGGGGCAGCAAGCGTTCAAGGAACGCTCGCCGCTCTTTTCTGCGCGCCAGCGGTCCACCTTCATCCTGTTTGATGGCAACAAGACCCTGGAGCAAGTGTTGACCGCCGCGGCCGGCATGGGTGTGACTGTCGAGGATGTGGAGCACATGGTGGCGCAGGGTTTTTTGACCCCGGCTGCAGGCTCCACCACGGCGCTTGGCCCGGTGGCCACGGCCGAGGCCATTCAGAAAGCCGAAGATGCGGCGCGCCCCCCCAGCAACCGTACACCGCAAGAGCGCTACGCGGATGCCAAACCCATTGCCACCAAGCTCACTGCCGGTTTGGGCTTGCGCGGTTTTCGCCTGAACCTGTCCGTCGAAGCCGCCGCCGGGTTTGACGACTTGCTGACCCTGTTGCCCAAGATCCAGGATGCGGTGGGCGGCAAGCTCGCTAGCGAGCTGGAGCGAGCCCTGAAAGACTGATTCGCTGCGGCACTGCGCCGCACCGGATGCGTCCCGCGCGGACGTCTGCAAAAATATCCTCACGCCCTGGTTGCACGTACCGGGCTGCCTAGAATGTCTCTCCTCCTCCAGAAGAGCATTCACTTATGTCCCAGGGAACCATCCGCATTCGCGGAGCGCGGCAACACAATCTCAAGAACCTTGACCTGGACATTCGCACCGGCGAATTGACCGTGGTGACCGGTCCCAGCGGTTCGGGCAAGTCCAGCCTGGTGTTTGACACGCTGTACGCCGAAGGCCAGCGCCGCTACGTGGAAACCTTCTCTGCCTATGCGCGCCAGTTTCTGGACCGCATGGACAAGCCCGCGGTGGACAAGGTGGAAGGTGTTCCTCCCGCCATCGCCATCGACCAGACCAACCCGGTACGCTCCAGCCGCTCCACCGTAGGCACGATGACGGAGCTCAACGACCATTTGAAGCTGCTGTTCTCCCGCGCGGGCAAGCTGTTCGACAAAGACACTGCGCTGCCGGTGCAGCACGACACCCCTGAGACGATTTATGCCGAACTGTTGCGGCGTGCCGCCAGCGAAGGCAACCCCCGTCTGGTGTTGACCTTTCCCGTGGAGCTGCCCGCCAGCACGACGCAGGAGGAAGTGACACAGTGGCTCAGCGCCAGCGGTTTTACCCGTGTGCAGGCCGAGCGCGAAGTGGCCACGGTCAGCGGCCCCCGCAAGATTCTGGATGTGGTGGCAGACCGGTTCCGCATCGACGGCGTGGAGAAGTCCCGTGTGCTGGAGGCCATTGAGGTCGCGCTGAAGCGTGGCAGCGGCCGCCTCAATGTGTATGCATTAAATGAGGCTCTGGCGCCCGTGGATGCTGCGCAAACAGCTCCTGAAACTGTAGCAAATGCAGTGCCCGCCCTGTGGCGCTTTTCCACCGGGCTGCACTGCCCGCAAAGCGATCTGCGCTACACCGACCCCATTGCCTCGATGTTCTCGTTCAATTCGGCGGTCGGTGCGTGTGAGGCCTGCCGCGGCTTTGGCCGTGTGGTGGGGGTGGACTATGGGCTGGTGATCCCGAACGATAAACTCACGCTGCGGGCCGGTGCCGTCAAGCCCATGCAGACGCCGGCCTGGCAGGAGTGCCAGGACGATTTGATGCGCCACGCCGAGGCGAGCGGTATTCCGCGCGACACGCCCTGGTACAAGCTGACCGAAGAGCAGAAGAATTGGGTGTTCAAGGGCTCCCCGAACTGGAACGGCAAGTGGAACCAGCACTGGTTCGGCGTGGACCGATTCTTTGAATATCTGGAGAGCAAGGCCTACAAGATGCACATCCGGGTGCTCTTGTCCAAGTACCGCAGTTACACGCCCTGTGGCACCTGCGGCGGCGCGCGGCTCAAGACCGAGAGCCTATTGTGGCGCATTGGCACCAAGGCGCAGGCCGATGCGGTGCTGCCACCGGCCAAGCGTTTTATGCCCCAAGGCGTGAAGTGGTCGCGCGATCAACTGGAGGCGCTGCCGGGACTCTGCTTGCACGACATGATGCTGCTGTCGCTGGACAAGCTCAGGCGGTTTTTTGATTCGCTGCAGGTGCAGCTGGATGGCAGTGGGGCGGAGCCAGGGGTGTCGGCAGAGGCCTCAGACACTCGCTTCGCGATTGCCAAGTCGGCCCCTGCCGACACCCCTGGCTCCGCTTCGCGTTCGGGTGATGTTGCTCCGGCCCAGTCTGAGGCTGAAGCTAAAACGCTGAAGCTCTTGTTCGAAGAAGTCGGCACACGCCTCAAGTACCTGTGTGACGTCGGCATCGGCTACCTCACGCTGGACCGGCAAAGCCGCACGCTCAGCGGCGGGGAGGTGCAGCGCATCAACCTGACCACGGCACTGGGCACTTCGCTGGTGAATACCCTGTTTGTGCTGGACGAGCCCAGCATCGGCCTGCACCCGCGGGACATGAACCGCATCATCGTGGCCATGCAGCGCCTGCGCGATGCGGGCAATACGCTGGTGGTGGTGGAGCATGACCCGGCCGTGATGCTGGCCGCAGACCGCATGATTGACATGGGCCCCGGCCCGGGCGAGAAGGGCGGGCAGATTGTGTTTGACGGCACCACCGAAGCGCTGAAGGGCGCGGACACCATGACCGGCGCCTACCTGGGCGGCCGCAAGCAGGTGGGCATGGGTTTCAAGCGCATGGTGGCACCCAACACCCCGCGCCTGATCCTGGAGGGCGTGACCGAGCACAACCTGAAGAACGTGTCGGTCGAGATTCCGCTGCAGCGCCTGGTCTGTGTGACCGGTGTGTCGGGCTCGGGCAAGTCCACCTTGATTCAGGATGTGCTGGCACCCGCGTTGTTGCGCCACTTTGGCAAGGCGACCGAGACGCCTGGCGCCCATGCGCGCCTGCTGGGCGCCGAGCTGCTCAGCGAAGTGGTATTTGTGGACCAGTCGCCCATCGGCAAGACGGCGCGCTCCAATCCCGTGAGTTATGTGGGCGCGTGGGACGCGATCCGCGAGTTGTTTGCGGGCGCCGCCTTGTCTAAAGAGCGCAGCTACACGGCCAGCAAGTTCAGCTTCAACAGCGGTGATGGCCGTTGCCCCACCTGCGGCGGCTCGGGCTTTGAGCATGTGGAGATGCAATTCTTGAGCGACGTCTATTTACGTTGCCCGGACTGCGATGGCAAGCGTTACCGGCCCGAGATTCTGGAAGTGACCATTGAGCGCAAGGGCCGTAATGTGAACGTGGCCGATGTGCTGGACCTGACGGTCAGCGAGGCGGCCGATCTGTTCAGCGCCGACCGCGATGTGATCCGCGTGTTGCAGCCGATTGTGGATGTGGGGCTGGAGTATGTGAAGCTGGGGCAGCCCGTGCCCACGCTGTCGGGTGGCGAAGCCCAACGCCTCAAGCTCGCGGGCTTTTTGGCGGAGGCGGCCAAGGGCAAGAGTGCGAGTGCGCAGTTCTTGGCCAAACGCGGTTCGCTGTTCATGCTGGACGAGCCCACGACGGGTCTGCATTTTGATGACATTGCCAAGCTGATGCGTGCGTTGCGCAAGCTGCTGGATGCGGGGCATTCGCTGGTGGTGATTGAGCACAACCTGGATGTGATTCGGGCGTCGGATTGGCTGATTGATTTGGGGCCCGAGGGTGGGGATGCGGGTGGCGAGGTGGTGGCGCACGGCACACCGGAAGACGTGATGCTGCATGCCACGTCGCACACGGGTCAGGCTTTGCGTGATTACGCGGCGGCTATGGGGGTGGTGCATGAGGTGGCCGAACCCTCTGCCAAGTATTTGGTGCGGCCTGCGGCGGGGGCTTCCTCTCTCGCTGCGGCGGATGGGCTTGCGCCCAGTGCCTCATACACTCGCTCCGCGATTGCAAAGTCGGCCCCGGGCGCAAGCCCATCCACCTCCGGTGCTGGGGTTGTCGATACGTCTAACTCCATTCGTATCGTGAATGCGAAGGAGCACAACCTCAAATCCTTGTCAGTGGATATTCCGCGTGGCAAGTTCAGTGTGGTGACGGGGGTGTCGGGTTCGGGCAAGTCCACGTTGGCGTTTGACATTCTGTTCAACGAAGGCCAGCGCCGTTATCTGGAGTCGCTCAACGCCTATGCACGTTCCATCGTGCAGCCCGCAGGGCGGCCGGAGGTGGATGCGGTGTATGGCATTCCGCCGACCGTGGCCATTGAGCAGCGCCTGTCGCGCGGCGGGCGCAAGTCCACTGTGGGTACTACCACCGAGGTCTGGCACTTCTTGCGCCTGCTGTATGTGAAGCTGGGCACCCAGCATTGCTACAAGGACGGTGCGGCGGTGGAGCCGCAGTCGGCGGACAGCATTGCAGCGCAGTTGCTCAAAAATTACCGGGGTCAACACATCGGTCTGCTGGCCCCGCTGGTGCAGGGTCGCAAGGGCGTATACACCGAGCTGGCGGACTGGGCACGGCCGCGCGGCTACACGCATCTGCGGGTGGACGGCAACTTCTTGCCCACCACCAGCTTCCCGCGCATTGACCGTTTCAAGGAACACAACATCGAGCTGCCAGTGGCCAGCCTGGATGTGACGCCGGCCAACGAGCCCGCGCTGCGCCAAGCGCTGGCGGATGCACTCACACACGGCAAGGGCGTGGTCTATGTGTTGAGCCAGATTGACGGGCTGCGCGAGGCCATGCTGGCCGGCACGCCTGCTGCGGACATTGGCAAGGTGCAGGTGTTTTCCACCAAGCGCGCCTGCCCGATGTGCTCCACCTCGTATGCCGAGTTGGACCCGCGCCTGTTTTCGTACAACAGCAAACACGGCTGGTGTCCGGACTGCGTGGGCACCGGTGTGGCATTGACCAAGGAGCAGCGCAAGGTGTTCGACGACTCCGTGAAGGACGATGACAACAAGGGCCGCGAGCAGACCTTTGCCGAGGCCGACATTGAAGACCTGCACGACGCGACCTGCCCCACCTGCAGTGGCACGCGCCTGAACGCGACGGCGCGCAACGTGAAGTTCGCCAACGTGGGCATCACCGACATTGCGCGCCTGAGCGTGACCGATGTGCGCAAGTGGGTACAGACGCTGCAAGTGGCGGGTGGTATGAGCACGCGCGAGGGCGACATCGCACGCGACCTGGTGCCCGAGATCAAGAGCCGGCTGGAGTTTCTGGAAGAGGTAGGCCTGGGTTACCTGACGCTGGACCGCGGCGCGCCCACGCTTTCTGGTGGCGAGGCGCAGCGCATCCGTTTGGCTGCGCAGCTGGGCAGCAATTTGCAGGGCGTGTGTTACGTGCTGGACGAGCCCACCATTGGTCTGCATGCGCGCGACAACAAGATTTTGCTGGGTGCCTTGCAAAGCCTCAGTGACAAGGGAAACACGCTGGTGGTGGTGGAGCACGACGAAGACACGATTCGTCACGCGGACCACATCATCGACATTGGCCCCAGCGCGGGCAAGCGCGGGGGGCGGTTGGTGGCGCAGGGGTCGATTGCGGATGTGCAGAATGCGCCCGAATCGCAGACGGGGCGTTACTTGTTGCATGCGATGAAGCATCCCTTGGCCGTGCGGCGGGGCATGGTTTCTTATGCAGAGACTTTGGTGCTCGACGCGGCGGAAGCCGAGGCACCGGGTTCCTCATACGGCGAACCAAAATCGTCACCCGGCGCCTCGACTTCCACCGCGGGGGCTGGCAAACCTGCGAAGAAACTCAGTGCAAAAGCTGCCAAGGCCGCAGTGGCCGCCGCCCAGGTGAGCGCCAGCGAAACGGCCAACGCCGAACTTGCCGAACGCACCAAGGTAGCCGCCGAATACGCCGCCCTGGCCGACCGTCGCGCCGCCCAAATGTCCGTCGCAGCAGCGGGTAGCCCGGCGGCGGGTGACGATTTGGCAGTTGCGCAGCAAATGCATGAGGAGCCTGCCACCGGGCTACCCGCTGCGGGCACAGCAAAAGCACACGAGCCAAAGCCAAAAATCGACTGGCTAACCGTCAAAGGCGCCAACCTGCACAACCTGCAAAACGTCACCGCCCATGTGCCATTGAAACGCCTGGTCGCCATCACCGGTGTCAGCGGTTCCGGAAAGTCCACGCTGGCGCGCGACGTGTTGCTCACCAACGTGCAAGTGGCCGTGCAGAAGCGCAGCACCAAGGCTGGCCGCGATGCGCTGGACGCGGGGGAGAAAATTCAGTGGACCGGTTGCGAGGGCGTGGAAGGTTTCGAGACCGTGGACCGCGTGCTCGAAGTGGACCAAACCCCCATTGGCAAAACACCGCGCAGCTGCCCCGCCACCTACATCGGTTTCTGGGACACCATCCGCAAACTGTTTGCCGACACACTGGAAGCCAAGGCACGCGGTTATGCGTCCAACCGCTTCAGCTTCAACACGGGTGAGGGCCGCTGCCCATCGTGCGAAGGGCAGGGCATACGCACCATCGGCATGAGCTTCCTGCCGGACGTGAAGGTGCTGTGCGAAACCTGCAAGGGCGCGCGCTTCAACCCCGAGACCCAGGCAGTGACCTGGCGCGGCAAGAACATTGGGGATGTGTTGCAGATGGAAGTGGACGAGGCGGTGGACTTCTTTGCCGCCATGCCCGTGATCGCACACCCGCTGCAGTTGCTCAAAGACGTGGGCCTGGGTTACCTCACGCTGGGCCAGCCATCGCCCACACTCAGCGGTGGCGAGGCCCAGCGCATCAAGCTGGTGACCGAGCTCAGCAAGGTGCGCGACGACGTGGGCAAGCGCGGCAACAAGGTGCCCCACACCCTCTATGTGCTGGACGAGCCCACCGTGGGCCTGCACATGGCCGATGTGGAAAAGCTCATCCACGTGCTGCACCGCCTGGTGAACGGTGGCCACAGCGTGGTGGTGATCGAGCACGACCTGGATGTGATCGCCGAAGCCGACTGGGTGATTGACCTGGGGCCGGACGGCGGCAATGGTGGTGGCCGGGTGGTGGCGGCGACGACACCCGAGGCGGTGGTGCGCTTGGGCACCCACACGGGCAAGGCGTTGGAGGCGGTTTTGGCGCGGTGACAGGGCGTAACACTTGGAGACTGGACGCGCCGAGTGGGGCTGCCTACACTGTTTACTCGTTGGAACATGAGAAGGAGTCACCATGAAAACCGCACCCAGGGTATTTAAGCAATGGGCCCTGTTGGCCATAGTGTTTGGCGCTACGGCTGCCCTGACGGCGGGGGCGCAGACCACCACCGCACCCGCCACCAAGCCCGTGGCCACCAGCAACGCAATGAGCAAGCTCATTGCCCAGTACAGCCCGTGGGCAGGGTCCAGAGAAAACGCCACGTCTTTGGTGCAAGGGCTGAACACGGGGTCGTCCGTCACACTCAATGCCGCGGGCGGCGGTACAGCCAGCACGTTCACCCCGGCAAGCAGCAAGCTGGGGGTGGGGGAGGTGGGTATTGCCCTGTCACTGGCCAAGGCCTCCTTGGCGCAGCAGGGCATCACCAATCCCACGCCCGCGCAGCTCAGTGCCGCGCTGAATGGTGGTGTGATCACCTCTAGCACCTCCACCACCAGTGTGGCGGGTGTGCTGACGCAGCGGCAAGAAGGCAGTGGCTGGGGGCAGATCGCCCAGTCGCTAGGCGTCAAGCTGGGGTCGGTGGTCAGCGCCAGCAAAACGGACAAGTCCAAGGCAGGGGCCGAGCGCACGGCCCGCCAGAGCAAGGCCGAGTCATCCCAGAAGAGCGAATACGCGAATCACAGTGGGGGCAGTGCATCGGGACGGTCTGGGCATGGCGGAGGAGGTGGGGGTGGGGGTGGCAGCAAAAAGTAAGCCCCTGACATAAATCGAAACAAAGCGAAACCGGCATGACACCCGGCGTCACGGGAGCGACCCCACTATCGGCATCTCCTTTTTTTCCGAAAGTTTCTGTGATGTATCTCCGCGTATCTGCTTTGTCTCTTTCCGCGTTGGCTGTTGTCGGCACCACATTCATGGGGGGTGCCCACGCCCAGCAAGCTCCCAAAGACGGTGGGCGGGTGGGGCTGGTCGCGATCGGCGGCTACGAGTACCAGGGCTCGGACGAAACACGCACCCTGGTGCTGCCCACGCTGGACTACACCTGGGCCAATGGGTGGTTCGCTGGTATCAACGGCGTGGGGCGCCAGTGGAGCACGGGTGCGCTGCAGTATGGCCTCAAGCTCGGTGTTGACATGGGGCGTGAGGAGGGGCGCAGCAGCGCCTTGCGCGGCCTGGGCAGTGTGGACGCCAGCGCGGAGCTGGGCGGCTTTGCCCGCTATGCCCTGGGCCAGGGCTTTGCGGCCAAAACCAGCCTGCGTGCGGGTTCTGGTGTGGGTAACAAAGGGGCGCTGTGGGACCTGGGGCTGGAGTACGGCCAGCCCTTGGGGGCCAGCTGGCGCCTGGGCAGCGAGCTGAGTGTGACCTACGCCAATGCAGACTACTTGCAGTCCTACTTCGGTGTTACGGCCCAGCAGGCCCAGGCCAGCGGTTATGCCGTCTACACCCCCTCGGCCGGCCCGCGGGACGTGAGCGCGCGCGTGGCCCTGACCTACCTGATCAGCCCGCAGTGGTCGCTGACGGGCGGGCTGCGCCATACCCAGCTGCTGGGCGACGCCAAAGACGCGCCCATGGTGCGCAAGTCCAGTGCCAACTCGGCGCTGCTGGCGCTGAACTACGCCTTTTGAGCGACATAAACCGAAACAAAGCGAAACGGCCCTGACACCCAGTGTCAGGGCCCCGGCGGCACCATGGCGGTCATGTTCAACCCGTCCTGTGGGACACGAAAGACCGCCATGACTCACTTCTCCCGCATCAGCCTCAAACGCACCCTTTTGGGGGCCCTGACCGCCACCGTGTTGGTCGGTGGCCTTGCCGCCTGCGCTGGCAGCCGCCACGAAGTCGGCGCCAGCATGAACGCCGAGCAATACGCCCAGAAGCGCGACAAGATGGTGGACAAGGCCGCCAGCAAGCTCGACCTCAACGAAGACCAGAAGAAGCGCCTGAGCGTGTTGGGCGACAAGCTGTTCGAGCAGCGCACCGCACTCATCGGTCAGACCAAGAACCCCCGTGCCGAGTTGCAAGCACTGATGGCCGGGGAGAAGTTTGATGCCGTGCGGGCCCAGGCCCTCATCAACGAAAAAACCACCGCCCTGCAGGCCAAGAGCCCCGAAGTGATTGCCGCGCTGGCCGACTTCTACAACAGCCTGAACCCGGTGCAACAACAAAAAGTGCGCGACTACATGGAAGGTCGCGGCCACTGGTTCAGCCGCGGGTGAGCGCCATGGCCACCGCCGCATTGAACGCCATTGCCGCGCCACTCCGGGCCTATGGTCCCGTGGTGTTTGAGGGCTACGAGGAACCCCATGCCGAAATCATGGCGCTGGTGTGGGGCCCCCGGTTTGACCGGGAGCACGCCCACACCCTGCTGGAGCGCCGACCCGGCTATGTGCCGCAGGTGCTGCAGGCCGTGCGCCAGGCCGCGGACCACTTTGACAGCCTGCCGGAGGCTGAGCGGCAGCGCCTGCGCACCCTCATCCTGCGCCACCGCAGCCGGTGGGACAATGCGCAGGCCGCCCACTAGCCCCAACGTATGCACCGCATCCTGCTGATCGACGACGACACCCAACTCGGTGGCCCGCTGGCCGCGTACTTTGCGCGGTTTGACATGGCGCTGGAGTGTGCGCTGCGCCCCAGCGAGGGGCTGGCGCGTCTGCAGCAGGGCGGCATTGATGCCGCCATCTTGGACGTGATGCTGCCCGAGATGGATGGCTTTGCCCTGTGCCGCGCCATCCGCAAGGAGAGCGACATTCCCATCCTCATGCTCACTGCGCGCGGCGAAGTGATGGACCGTGTGGTGGGCCTGGAGCTGGGGGCCGACGACTACGTGCCCAAACCCTTCGAGCCACGCGAACTGGTGGCCCGTGTGCAAACCGTGCTGCGCCGCCGTGCGCCCGTGGCCGCCAAGATGGTGCCGCCCGATGCCAACACGCTGCTGTTTGACGGCCTGCAGGTCAACGCCACCACCCGCACCGTGCTGCGCCAGGGCGAGGCGGTGGACCTCACCAGCACCGAGTTCGATTTGCTGTTGCTGCTGGCGCGCGCGCCCGGCAAGGTGTTCAGCCGCGACGACATCCTCAACCAGCTGCGCGGCCATGAGGCCGAGCTCTACACCCGCGCGGTGGACATCGTGGTGAGCCGCCTGCGCAAGAAGCTGGAACCGCTGGACTGCATCAAAACCCTGCGCAACGCTGGCTACACCCTGGCCTTGGCCGGTAGCGCCACATGAAATTCCGGGGGCTCAAGTTCTGTGTCATGGCACACCGCCGTGCCAAGCACGCGCTGGCGCATTCGCTGCGCGTGAAGCTGGTGGCCCTGTTTGTGGTGCTGGCGCTTACCATGGCGGCCGCATTTACCTTTGGCATGCAGGCGGCCATCGGGGCCAGCTGGCGCGCCGTGGCCAAGCCCCTGCTCACCGATTATGTGGACCGCCTGGCCGCCGATATTGGCAGCCCACCCAGCACCGCAAAGGCCCTGGCCCTGACCGAGCACCTGCCCCTGAGCATCCGCATCAGCGGCCCGCAACTCAACTGGCGCAGCCACCCGCAGGAGCCCGAGCTGGACTGGATGTACGACGACCACGGCCCCGGGGAGGAATACAAGTTCTTCCAGCGCACCACGGCCGACGGGCACCGCGTCCAGTTCGGGATCAGCGTGCAAGCCTGGAACCAAAAGCCCCGCTTCATCGGCTGGGTCACCCTGACCACTTTGCTGCTGTTGACCTGGGTGGCCTACAAGTGGGTGCGCCGCATGCTGCGTCCGCTGGACGATATTCGCGCCGGTGCACTGCGCTTTGGCGCGGGCGACTTTGCCCAAAACATCCCGGTGCGCCACGCCCACCATCCGGACGAACTGGGCGAGCTGGCCGCCACCATCAACACCATGGGCACCGACATCCACCAGATGCTGGAAGCCAAACGCACCTTGCTGCTGGCCATCAGCCACGAGCTGCGCAGCCCGCTCACCCGCGCCCGCCTGAATACCGAGCTGCTGCCCGAATCCACCGAGGTGCAGCCCAACCGCGAAGCCCTGCTGCGCGACCTGGCCCTGATGCGCGACCTGGTGACCGACCTGTTGGAGAGTGAACGCCTGGCCAGCCCGCATGCAGCGCTGCACCGCGAGGCGGTCGACCTGCCCGCGCTGGTGCGCGATGTGGTGTGCGAACTGCAAATCGCCCACGCGCAACCCGATGGCTCGGGCGCACCGTCCATCAACACCACGCTGCCCGCCGCCTTGCCCCGGCTGCCGCTAGACCCGACCCGCATGCGCCTGCTGGTGCGCAACCTGCTGGACAACGCCTTGCGCCACAGCCACGAGGGCAGCGCCGCACCACGCATCGAGGTGCAGCCGCTGGCGGGCGGCGCCGTGCAAATCATCGTGCGTGACTTTGGCCCTGGCGTGGCAGACGACCAAATCCCCCACCTGGGCCAACCCTTCTTCCGCCCCGACGCAGCCCGCACCCGCGAAGGCGGCGGCGTCGGCCTGGGCCTCTACCTGTGCCGTCTGGTGGCACAGGCGCATGGCGGCAGTTTTGCCGTGCGTAATGCGCAGCCGGGGCTGGAAATTGTGGTGGTGTTGCCGCCGCACAAGGCCTGATTTGCTACGTTTTGTATAGCTGCTTGCGCATACTCCATAAGGGCTGGAGGCTGATTTGATATGAAATCCATGAAAACCTTCCCCCTCCGCCTCACCCCCGGCCAGGACCTGCGCGCCGCGCTGGAAGTCGCGGTGCAGAGCCAGAACTGCCGCGCGGCCTTCGTGCTGTCCGGCATCGGCAGCCTGTCCACAGCGGGCATTCGCCTTGCGGGCGCAGAGCAGCCCACGCGGCTGACCGAGAGCATGGAAATCCTCACGCTGTCGGGCACGGTGGCGGTGACTGAGGGTGGCAAGACCGCCTCCCACATGCACATGGCCATTTCCACTGCCACGGGCCAGGTGCTGGGCGGGCATGTGGCGCCGGGTTGCACCGTGCTCACTACGGCCGAGGTGCTGCTGGCCCTGCTGCCCGACTGGCAGTTCAGCCGCGAGCCGGACGCGGCAACCGGGTATGACGAGCTGGTGGTGCAGGCACGGGACTAATTCACTCCTGTTTTGATAGCTGCTTACGCAGTATCTGCATGGGCTAGAGGCTAATTTCATTCATGACTTGCCTTTGGTCATCCATTCATTTACATTCAATATTCGCGATTCACGAATATTGAATGTAAATGCAACTGAAACCTCAAGACTTCCTGGTTGCCCTCAAGCTGGTGGCTTGGGGTGAGCAGCGCTGGACGTATGCGCGGCTGGCGCAGGAGCTGGGCATCAGTGTGTCGGAGGCCCATGCCTGCATCAAGCGCGGCTTGCAGGCAGGGCTGTTGGTCGATACCGCTTTGTTGATTCCGCCGCCAGAGGTTGCACCAGGCGTACAAGAGGGTGGTGCGGTTTATCGCGTACAGGCGCGGCCCCGCCGGGCCAGGGCGGACTCTTCTGACAGCACCGGCAGCGCGGATAATCCTGCCAAAGTGCACGGCCGCAACTTGGCAGAGTTTGCCGTGCATGGGGCCAAATATGCATTCCCAGCCGATAGGCTGCCTGTCTCGGTGGGCGTGCCCACCAGCCACAGCGCGCCAGCGTTTACGAGTGTGTTCGCGCCGGGCTCTGATGATTGGGTTTGGCCGCACCCCAATGGTTCGGTACGTGGGCAGGGGCTGGAGCCATTGCACCCCAGCGTGCCTTTTGCCGCAATGCAAGACACCAAGCTTTACGAAATGCTGGCCTTGTTTGATGCGCTACGCGTAGGCCGGGCCCGTGAGCGGGGCATGGCGCTCAAACGACTGCCGTTATTGATTTACCCCGACGGCCCCAAGCCCGCAGAGAGGCCCATGTATGGCTAATCCGAACCTTGACTTGCTTACATCCATTGCCAACGCGATGGGTGGGTTGCGAGAGCAGGTGGTGTTTGTGGGTGGTTGCGCAACTGGATTGCTGATAACCCAGCCCATCGTTGCGGATGCACGGGCTACTGAGGATGTCGACGCCATTGTCGAAGTGGCCTCGCTGGTGGGATACCACGCACTTGCGCGGCAGCTCACGGATCTGGGTTTCAAGCAAACCATGGCTGACAACACACCGCCATTCCGGTGGTACTGGAATGGCATGCAGCTGGACTTGGTACCTCTGGACGAGAAGGTGCTTGGCTTTGCCAACCGCTGGTACAAACCAGGTTTCGAAGCGGCAAACACCGCAACCTTGCCTTCCGGTTTGCAACTGCGGCATCTGTCTGCGCCGTACTTTATGGCTACCAAGCTGGAAGCATTTAAAGACCGGGGTAACAATGACGTCTACATGAGCCATGATCTGGAAGACGTCATCGCGGTAGTTGATGGCCGCGAAGAGCTGGCCGTTGAGATGAGATCCGCGCCAACCGATGTGCGGAGCTTTGTAGCATCTACCTTTGGCGAGCTTTTGCAGCACCCTGATTTCACCAACGTATTGCCCGGCATCGTTTCACAGAGCGCACGCGCAGGCCTTGTGCTGCAGCGCTTTACGAACATTGCCGCTGGCTTGGCCGTTTAAGCCGAGCGAACAATGCCCTCAATCTCATCAATCACTTATCTCCTAACCCATGTCCACATTTGAAATTGAAGGCGGCGTGCCCCTGCGGGGCACCATTCGCGCTTCCGGCAACAAAAACGCCATCCTGCCCATGATCGCAGCCTGCATCCTGACGGACCAGGAAGTCATCCTCGACAACGTGCCCGACATCATCGACGTGCGCCACATGCTGGACGTGATCATTGCGCTCGGCGGCAAGGTGGAGCGCAGTGGCGAGCGCGTCAGCATCCATGTGGCCAGCGTGCGCACCAGCGAAATCGGCCAGGCCCTGTGCAACAAGGTGCGCACCTCCATCCTGTGTGTGGCCGGCCTCTTGCATCGCACTGGCTCCGCGCGCCTGTACCCGCCGGGGGGCGACGTCATTGGCCGCCGCCGGCTGGACACACACTTCTACGGCCTGATGAAGCTGGGCGCCAAGGTCAGCATCGATGGCACTTACGACTTCACCATGCCCGGCCCGCTCACCGGCGCCGAGCTGTTTTTTGACGAACCGTCGGTGACCGGCACCGAGCACATCCTCATGGCCGCCGTGGTGAGCCGCGGCCACACGCTGATCCGCAACGCCGCCTGCGAGCCGCATGTGCAAGACCTGGCCCACCTGCTCAACGCCATGGGCGCCAAGATCAGCGGCATCGGCACCAACCAGCTCAGCGTGGAAGGTGTGGACTCGCTGCACGGCACCCGCTACACCGTGTGCCACGACCACATCGAAGCCGCGTCCTACCTGGCGCTGGCCGCCGCCACCGGCGGCGAAATCACGGTGGAGGGCACCGACAAACACGCCTACGGCATGTGCCACCGCGTGTTCGAGACGCTGGGCGTCAAGATCGACTTGCACGACAAACACATCTTCCTGTCCGGCAACCAGCGCATGCAGGTCACCCGCGACTTTGACGGCGCCATGCCGGTGATTGGCGACGGCCCCTGGCCCCAGTTCGCCACCGACCAGATGAGCTGCATGATCACCCTGGCCACGCAGGTGGAGGGCAATGTGCTGTTCTTCGAGAAGATGTTCGAGTCGCGCCTGTACTTTGTCGACAAGCTCATCGCCATGGGCGCCGCCGCCGTGGTGTGCGACCCGCACCGCGTGGTCATCAGCGGGCGCAGCAAGTTGCGCGGCACCACGCTGCCGTCGCCCGACATCCGCGCCGGCATGGCCCTCTTGGGCGCCGCCCTGTGCGCCAGCGGCAAGTCCACCGTGCAGAACGCCAACATGATCCAGCGCGGCTACGAAAAGCTGGACGAAAAACTGTTGGCGCTGGGTGCCCGCATCACCCAGAAGGCCTGAGTCTGCTATATAAAAAATAGCTGTTTGCGCAATATCCACGGGGGCTAGAGCCCTATTTGATGCCTAAACCATGAAAACCTTCTACAACCACCTGCACGCCCAGCACCAGGGCAAGGTCGAAATGTTCCGTGGCGCGCTGGTGCCGTGTTTTGAGGTACCGGCCCGCGCCGACCATGTGCTGGCCGAGTTGCAGCGCCGCCAGTTGGGCACCGTGCTACAAGCCCAGGCCTTTGACGACAGCGCACTCACCGCCATCCACAGCCCGCGTTACCTGAACTTCCTGGCCACGGCCTGGGACCAGTGGGTGGCGCTGGACCCGGCCAATGCGGACAAGGACATCCTGCCCTCGGTCTGGCCCACGCGCACCTTCCGTACCGACATCGAGCCCGACAACTTTGCGGCCAAGGTGGGGCTGTATTCCTACGACGCGGGTTCGCCCTTCACCAGCGGCACCTGGGTGGCGGCGCGTGCCGGTGCGCACTGCGCGCTGAGCGCCGCGCAAGCCCTGCTGGACGGCGACCGCGCATCGTTTGCGCTGAGCCGCCCGCCGGGCCACCACGCGGGTGCGGACTTTTTTGGTGGCTACTGCTTCCTCAACAACGCTGCAATTGCTGCGCAGCATTTGCGCAATGCGGGCATGCAAAAGGTGGCGGTGCTGGACGTGGACTACCACCACGGCAACGGCACCCAGGCCATCTTTTACGACCGGCCCGATGTGTTCTTCGCCAGCCTCCATGGCGACCCGCGCACTGAGTACCCGTTTTACCTGGGCCATGCCGATGAGACCGGGCAGGGCGCGGGGCTGGGTGCCAACCTGAACCTGCCGCTGCCGCGTGGCACCCATTACGCCACCTGGGCGCAAGCGCTGGACACGGCCCTGGCGGCCATCACCCGGTTTGGCGCCGAGGCGCTGGTGGTCTCGCTGGGCATGGACACCTTTGAGGGCGACCCGATTTCGGGCTTCACCTTGAAGAGCGATGACTACCTGCGCGTGGGCGAGCGTCTGGCCAAGTTGGGCCTGCCCACTGCCTTCGTCTTTGAGGGCGGTTATGCGGTGGAAGAGGTGGGCATCAACGCCGTGAATGTGCTGCAAGCTTTTACAAGCGCTTAACAAAATCCAGCGCGCCGGGCAGGCCCGGTGCGGCTAAGCTCCCGCCCCATGACCCGAATTTTTTTGTTGCCGGCGCGCCTGTGCGCCGGGGCCCGCCGTTGGTGGTTGGCCAGCCTGCTGGGCACCCTGGTGGCCTGCGCCGGTGCGCCATCACTGGCCTATGCCGACGATGCTTACACCGAGCGCTTGGTGACCGAGTTCGCCCCCTGGGTGGGCAGCCCGCAGGACACCGCGGTGTTGGTGCAGAGCCTGCAAAGTGGCCAGGCGCTGGACCCCAGCGGGATGGCCGGTGGGGTGCCTGCCACCGGTGCGCTGGGTTATGGCGAAACGCGCCTGGCGCTCAAGCTGGCGCAAGCCACCCTGGCGCAAGAAGGTGTGACCCAGCCCAGCGGCGCGCAAATCCAGGCGGCTTTGCATGGTGGCACCGTCGATACGGCCAACGGCCCCAAGGTGCTGCCCGGTGTGCTGCCGCAGCGCGCCCAGGGCCTGAGCTGGGGGGCGATGGCACAAAGCGCGGGCATGTCGGTGGAAGACTTGATACCGCCCAAATCGACCGCTCCCAAGCGGGCTGCGGTCAAGAAAACCGCCAAGGCCAAGAAGAAAGCGGCCACCAAACCTGCCGCCAAAGCGGCCGGCAAAAAGACGAAAGCCGCCCCCAAAAAGCCCGGCAAATAGGGCGCACCCGCAGGGCGTTAGACCGTGCCGCTGCGCCAGGTGCGCAGCAGGGCGAACCAACCGATGGCGGCCACCGCAATCAGCACGAGCGGAAACCCTGCGGTGGGGGACCAATCAATCAAGGCCCCTGATATGGCCGAGGCCACCAGCCCGCCCAGCGTGTAGTTCAACACCAGCACGGCGGTGCTGTTGACCAGGGGGATGCCCTGCTCCCGCGCGCCGATATCCGTCATGCTGAGGGTGTAGAGGCTGCTACCCGCCGCACCGAGCACAAACACAATGGGCCAGGCCAGCCACTGCGCCTGCGCCACCAACAGCAGCCCGCAGGCGGCCAGCAGGGCGATGGCTACACATACCGCCATCAACGTGCGTCGCCCGCGGACCTTGTCGGTAAAACGATCCGCCACCATGCCCACCGGAATGGCAATCAGGGTGCTGCCGAGTCCGCTCACCGAAATCAACAGCGCCGCCGCTGCGGCCCCCAAGCCCATGGCCAGGCCGTAGAGCGGCAGGATGGAGGCCAGGCCCAGTTCAAAAAAACCGCCAATAAAGCCGGCCAGCATGATGATGGGGTGGTTCCGCACAGCCAGCCACAGGCCGTGCAGGCCTACCGGCGCGTGGGCCGATTCGGCATGCGGCGCCACCACGGGGATCTGCGTGGTCCACGCCAGCCCGATGCTGAGCAGGGCAATCGCCAGGCCCAGCGCCGCAGGGCCGTCCGAGCCCACCCAGGCCAGCAGCGTGGGGCCGATGATGAAGGTGGCCCCCACCATGGTGGCGTAGATGCCGATCGTGCGGCCCAGCCGGTCCGACGGGGAGAACTCGGCAATGAAGGCCTCGGCCAGCACCCAGCGCAGCCCGCCCGCCACGCCTGCAAGCAGTTCCTGCGCAAACCACAGCCAGAGCGCGTCGGTGGTCAAAAATCCGATGGCCGCCAGTAGCGGCGCGCCGGAGGCAAACCACATGGTGGTGCGCTGGCCCCAGCGCCGGGTGAGTGCGGCGGCAAACGGGGTGACGATGAAGATGCCCAGCCAGGTGGTGGCCGCAAACAGGCCCGCCACGGTGGTGGACACGTCGCGCTCTTTCAGCAGCACCAGCATCAGTGGCGACAGCATGAACACCCCCGACAGCTGGAACAGCGTGGAGCCAAACACGCTGAGCAGGCCCAGGGGCGAGCCCGTCGACGTGCGGCGAGCGCTTGCGTCCGTCATGGGCTGAGGGCCTGCAGAATGGCCCGCGCTACTTCGGCAAAGCCGGCGCCGCGCTCGGCTGCAGTCACATAGCCCGGCAGGTGCGCCAGCTGCGGCACAAAGCGCGCAATATTGGCCACCCCCACGCTATGCGTGAAGTGCTCAAACATGGCCTGGTCGTTGCCCGAGTCACCGACAAACACCCAGCGGTCCCGTTCGTTCGGCAAGTCCCGTCCCAGCAGCGCCTGGGCAATCCAGCAGGCCCCCTGCCATTTGTTGAAGTTGCCAAAACAACCGTGGATGTGGATGCTGCTCACCGTGGTCTGCATGCCCGCGCGCTGCAGCACGGCCAGTACCTGCTGCACGGTCTCGGGCGAGTGGCGGGCAAACTCGGCGTAGTCAAACGCCAGGTCGGTTTCGCGCCCGGCGCTGTCGCGGCTGAGTTGCACGCCGGGCACCTGGGCCATCACCTGCGCGGCGATGGCCTGCATGCGGGCCTGGTTGTCGGTGCGCGTGGCGGCGTCTTGTTGATACAGTTTTGATAGCGGTTTGCGCATATTCCATGCGCTCTGCAGGCCTTTTTGATGCACAAACGCCACCGCCCCGTTCTCCGCCACCATGGCGTCCACGGGCCAAGCGGTGCCGTAGGTGCCCGCCATGAAGGGTTCGCACCAACCAATGGGGCGCCCGGTGATGGGGATGACGATGAGGCCCGCGGCCTTGAGGTCGGCCAGCGCCTGCAGCGCGTCGGGCGTGATGGCACCCTCGGTGGTCAGGGTGTCGTCAATGTCGGTGAACACGCCCACCAGCTTGCGGCGGGCTTCTTGGGGCCAAAGGGTCAGGGCTTGCATGCGGCGGTTGGGTATGCTGCGGCTTGTGCGCACAAAGGCGCCATTGTCCGGGAGTTGGTGATGCAGCGTTGGGTCGTCATGGGGTTGTCATTGTGGCTGCTGGCCTGGGGCGCCGCGGCACAGACGCGGGGCGACCAGGCCTTCACCTGCCAGCGTGCCGCCAGCAAGATGGATGCGCTCATCGAAGACTGGCATGCCATGGTGCTGGAGTACCAGGCCGAGGCCCAGAACCCGTCGGTGCTGCAGATGTGGGCCGAGCACCGCAAGGGCCGGCTCAAGACCAACTTCCAGAAACACTGCAATCGCCAGTGGGCCACCCACCAAGCCATCTTGGTGTGTTTCAGCGGCTCGGTCACCGAGCTGGGGCTGGCCCTGTGCCACCAGGCCGACACCAACCCCAACGGCTGGCAGTACACGCCCTAGCCGGCCTCAGTCCACCAGTTCGTAGAGGGCGGAGCCGTCGCCGTTGTCCTGCACCAACCGGATCTCCTGGTGCTGGCCCAGAAAGCGGTTGGCCGCGCTGCCCGACAGAAAGGTGGGGTGCACACCGGGGATGCGGGCGATGCGCCAGTTGCCGTCGGCAGACGGGTTGACGGTGTGGTCCGCTGCCAGCTTGTCCGACATGCGCAGGTACTCCACCAGGGCCTGGCGGTTTTCGTCGGGCGCGTCCAGCACCACCTTGTCGGCCTTCAGGCCGGGGAAGTTGCCGCCGCCAAAGGCGCGGTAGTTGTTGGTGGCGACCACAAAGCGGGCCGTGTCCACGATGGGCTTGCCTTCAAACAGCAGCGTGCGGATGCGGTGGGCCTCCGGGTTGGCGAGCTGGCCCTTGGCGTCGTAGCGGGCGGGCTGGCTCACGTCGATCTCATACTGCACACCGTCGATCACATCGAAGTTGTAGGACGGGAAGGCGTCGTTGATGAGTGGCTGGCGTGCCGGGCCCTGCGGGTCGATGCGCAGGAACTGGCCGGCTGACATTTCCAGCCATTCGCGCACCTCTGCGCCGGTGATCAGCATGGCCTTGAGCGTGTTGGGGTAGATGTAGAGGTCGGCCATGTGCTTGATGGCCAGGGGACCGGCAGGAATGTCGGTGTAGTAGTTCCAGCCCTGGCGCCCGCCCGCCTTGAAAGGCGCGGCAGCCGAGAGCACCGGGTACTTCTCGTAGTCGGTGCCCTGCATGGCGCGCTTCACATAGGCAATCTGTGCGTTGGACACGATCTGGATGGACGGGTCATCCGCCACCTGCGCAAAGTAGCTGTAGATGGGCGCGCTGCTCTGGGCCACCTTGTTGCGCACATAGTCCAGCGTGCGCTGGTGCTCCGCGCCAATGAGCTGCATCACCATCGGATCTTCGGCCGCCAGCGACTGTTTGGCGGTGCGGTCAAAGATAGGGCGGATGGCGGCCTGGCTGCCCACCACCTTCCAGCTGCCGCTGCGGTTGTCCAGCGTCAGGTCGATCACGCCCAGGTGGTCGCCCCAGCGGCCGGGCATGACGGCGGGTACGCCATTGATGGTGCCGCGTGCGATGTCCACCTTGGGGTAGCTGGCAAAGGCCTTGCCGGGAAATTCGGCATGTGCATGGCCGAACAGAATCGCGTCCACCCCGGGCACTTCGGCCAGGCGCGACACGGCGTTTTCCGCAAAGCTGCCGACCTCGCCTTTTTCAAAGCCAGAGTGGGGGATGGCGATCACCAACTGCGCGCCCTTGGCCCGCATCTCGGGCACATAGCGGCGGGCCATGTCCACCATGTCGCGCGTGACCACCTTGCCTTCCAGATTGGCCTTGTCCCACTGCATGATTTGGGGCGGCACAAAGCCGATCACACCCACGCGCAGCGCGTGGGCCTTGCCATTGGCGTCCTTGAAGCTGCGGTCCAGCAGCACATAAGGGGTGAAGGCGTGGGTGGGGCTGGCGCTGTCCTGCTTGCCGTCGGCCAGCAGCACGTTGGCGTTCACATAGGGGAAGCCGGCCCCGGCAACGGCGCGGCGCAAAAAGTCCAGGCCGTAGTTGAACTCGTGGTTGCCCAGGTTGGCGGCGTCGTAGCCCAGCGGGTTCATGACCTTGTAGGCGGGGTGCGTCTGGCCAGCCTGCAGCGGCGCCACGCGCGCCACCACATCGCCCAGCGGGTTGCCCTGCAGCAGGTCGCCGTTGTCAAACAGCAAGCTGTTGGGTGCCTCGTTGCGCGCGGCTTTGATCAGGCTGATGGCGCGCGCCAGGCCGTACTGGTCGGTGGGCTTGTCCTGGTAGTAGTCGTAGCTCAGCAGGTTCATGTGCACATCGGTGGTCTCCAGGATGCGCAGTTGCAGTTGTTCTGCGCTGGCGGCAGTGCCCAGGGCTGCCAGCAGCAGGGCGCTGGCGAGGCGCAGGGAAGAGGGAAATGTCATGGGAGCTCCTGTCCGGTCAAGCCAATAAAAAAGCCCACTGGGGTCAGCGGGCTTTTTATCTTACTGCGGCTGGCGTGTGGACCCTCAGCCCGCGCTTTGCAGCGCCAAGCCCGCATGCTCGCGCAGCGGGTGGAAGTGGATCTTGGGGAATCGCTCCTGCGCCAGGCGCACGTCATACGGGCTGGTGCACAGGTAGGCCAGCGTGTCGGCCGCGTCCTTGGCCATGCGCTGGGGGTAGGCGTAGACAAACTCGCGCAGTTCGGCCGGACTGTCGGCCGTGATCCAGCGTGCGCCGGTGTACTGGCTGCCTTCCAGGCGAATGTCGGCGTCGTATTCGGCCTTCAGGCGGTGCTGCACCACTTCAAACTGCAGCTGGCCGACTGCGCCCAGGAGCATGTTGCCGCCCATCTCGGGCTTGAACACCTGGATCGCGCCTTCTTCACCCAACTGGGCCAGGCCTTGCTGCAGCTGCTTGGTGCGTAGCGGGTTCTTCAGTACCACGGTCATGAACATTTCCGGGGCGAAGAAGGGCAGGCCGGTGTACATCAGGTTGACGCTGCCATCGGTGATGGTGTCGCCCAGCTGCACGCCGCCGTGGGTGGTAAAGCCCACGATGTCGCCGGCGTAGGCCTCTTCCACGGCTTCGCGGCGCTGGCTCATGAAGGTCACGACCGAGGTGGGGCGCAGCTCTTTGCTGGTGCGCATCACTTTGAGCTTCATGCCCGGCGTGTACTTGCCGCTGGCCATGCGCACGAAGGCGATGCGGTCGCGGTGGTTGGCGTCCATATTGGCTTGCACCTTGAAGACCACGCCGCTGAAGGCCTCGTCTTCGGGCTGCACTTCTTTCACCACGGGCTGGCGGTTCACCAGTGTGGTGCTGGTGCGGCTTTGCGGGCTGGGCGCCAGATCCACCAGGGCGTCCAGCACTTCCATCACGCCAAAGTTGTTCACCCCCGACCCGAAGAACACGGGGGTTTGTTTGCCGGCCAAAAAGGCCTCCAGGTCCCAGGCAGGGCTGGCGCCGGTGGCCAGCTCCATGCTCTCCATGGCGGTGGTCCACTCGTGGCCAAAGCGCTGGGCCAGGGAGTCGGCGTTGTCCAGCGACACGGTGTCAAAGTCCTGCGGGCGGCGTTCGCTGCCGCTCTCAAACACGGTCATGGCCTGGGTGCGCAGGTTGACGATGCCACCAAAGGCCTTGCCCTGGCCCACGGGCCAGGTCATGGGCACGCAGGGCATGCCCAGCTCGCGTTCGATCTCGTCGAGGATGTCCAGCGGCTCGCGCACTTCGCGGTCCATCTTGTTCACAAACGTGATGATGGGCGTATCGCGCTGGCGGCAGACCTCGATCAGGCGGCGCGTCTGCGCTTCCACGCCGTTGGCCGCGTCAATCACCATCAGTGCCGAGTCCACGGCGGTCAGCACGCGGTAGGTGTCTTCGGAGAAGTCCTTGTGGCCCGGGGTGTCCAGCAGGTTGATGACGTGGTCGCGGTAGGCCATCTGCATCACCGACGAGGCCACCGAGATGCCGCGCTGCTTTTCGATTTCCATCCAGTCGGAGGTGGCATGGCGGCTGGCCTTGCGCGCCTTGACCGAGCCAGCAATCTGGATCGCGCCCGAGAACAGCAGCAGTTTTTCGGTCAGCGTGGTCTTGCCGGCGTCCGGGTGGGAAATGATGGCAAAGGTGCGGCGGCGGCGGGTTTCGGCAAGAAAAGACATGGAGGGGGAGGGCTGCAGGCAGCGGCTGAGGCAAAGGGGGGGATTTTAGGGCCCTCGCTGCTGGCAAGCGGCTCCGGCGTGATGCACCGTCGCGGGGCCCGGAGCGGCAGGGACTGATTCCGTCCCTTGGGCATCTACACTCCCGCCATGCAAAAAAGCGGTGGCACGACCAATATCAAGCAACTGGCACAGGCCTTGGGCCTGTCTACCTCCACGGTCAGCCGCGCCCTGAATGGCTACACCGATGTGAACGAGCAGACCCGCCTGCGCGTGCAGGAGATGGCGGCTGCCATGGGTTACCGGCCTGACGCCGGCGCGCGCCGCCTGGTGCGTGGCAACACGGACGCCGTGGGCATTGTGTATTCCGCCGCCGTCGAGAACCTGGGCAACCCGCAGTTCCTGGACATGGCCGATGGCCTGGCCGAACGGCTGGAACGCGACCACCTGGACCTGCTGCTGGCCGTGGCCAAAAACGAGACCGAGCTGGAAATCTATGAACGCCTGTTCCGGGGCGGGCGGGTGGACGCGGTGATTGTGCCCAACACCCGGGTGCAAGACCCGCGCGTGGATTACCTGCTGGACAAGGGCTACCCCTTTGTGGGCTATGGCCGCACGGCGCAGTGCGACCACTACTCGTGGCTGGACTTTGACAATGACATGGGCAGCCGATTGGCGGTGGAGCATTTGCTGGCGCTGGGCCACACCCGCATTGCGTATGTGCATGCACCGCTGGCGCTGAACTTTGCCTACCAGCGCCACCGGGGTTTTGTGGACGCTCTGGCCACGGCCGGGGTGGACATCCCTGCGAGTTACTGCATGGGGGGCGTGAACGACCGCCGCAGTGGTTTGCAGGCGGCGGCCCGGTTGCTCGCGCTGCAACCCCAACCCACGGCCGTGTTGGTGGACAACAACCTCGGGGGGGTGGGCCTGATCCGCGGGCTCATCGATGCCGGCTTGCATGTGGGGCAAGACATCTCGGTCGTGGTCCATGGCGATATTCCGCAAGACACCCTCCTCACCGGGCTCGATGTCACCACCGTCACGCAGCCCACCCCGCAGACGACAGGCATGGCGTTGGCCGAGATGGTGATGCAGGTATTGCGCGCCCCGCAAGACGGCCCCTACCAAGTGCTGCGCCAGCCGGCCTTGCAGCTGGGCAGCAGCACGGGCCCGGTGAGGCAAGCTTGACCTTTTTCTGCGGGCTTGGTGCTGCGGGGCTATTGCGCTTCGCAGCAACGCGCTAAAATCCCCCACTTCCGAGGAGCGTTGCAGCTCGCCGCCCATGCCACGTGGGTGCCGCGAGTGAGGCTCGGAAAACACGCCGCGTCCTGCGCCGTGCCTGTCAACGGCGCTCACCCACTGGTCGTGTGCGGTGAGTTGGTTTTGAAAACTCCCCCATGCCGCCAGTGCTTATGCAAATGAACGTTTGGAGCACACCATGAGCGCTGTATTGAAACCCACCAAGACCCCCAAGACATCGAAGGCCGCTGTGGCCAAGACAATCGTCGCCAAAGTTGCAGCGGCTGCCGCTGAAGATTTTCAAATTGCCGACATCGGCCTGGCCGCCTGGGGGCGCAAAGAGCTGACCATTGCCGAAACCGAAATGCCCGGTCTGATGGCCATCCGCGAGGAATTCACCAAGAGCCAGCCTCTGAAGGGCGCACGCATCACCGGCTCGCTGCACATGACCATCCAGACTGGCGTGCTGATTGAAACGCTGAAAGCCTTGGGCGCCGATGTGCGCTGGGCTTCGTGCAACATTTTCTCGACCCAGGACCATGCCGCCGCCGCGATTGCCGCCACCGGCACGCCGGTGTTTGCCGTCAAGGGAGAGACCCTGGAAGACTACTGGGACTACACCCACCGCATTTTTGAGTTCAGCGGCAAGAAGGGCACCGCGGCTGAAGGCCCCAACATGATTCTGGACGACGGTGGCGATGCCACCTTGTTGATGCACTTGGGTGCCCGTGCCGAGAAGGACATCAAGGTGTTGGCCAAGCCCGGCAGCCACGAAGAAATTTGCCTGTTCAACAGCATCAAGGCCAAGCTCAAGCTGGACCCCACCTGGTATAGCCGTCGCCTGAAAAACATCATTGGCGTAACCGAAGAAACGACCACGGGTGTGATGCGCCTGGAGGAAATGTCCGCCAAGGGCACGCTGGCCCTGCGCGCCATCAACGTGAACGACTCGGTGACCAAGAGCAAGTTTGACAACCTGTACGGCTGCCGGGAATCCCTGGTGGACGGCATCAAGCGCGCCACCGACGTGATGATCGCCGGCAAGGTGGCCTTGGTGGCCGGCTACGGCGACGTGGGCAAGGGCTCCGCCCAGGCCCTGCGCGCTTTGAGCGCCCAGGTGTGGGTGACCGAGATTGACCCGATCAACGCCCTGCAGGCTGCGATGGAAGGTTACAAGGTAGTGACCATGGAATATGCCGCCGACAAGGCCGATATTTTTGTGACCACGACCGGCAACAAGAACGTCATCACTTACAAGCACATGGATGCGATGAAGGACCAGGCCATCGTTTGCAACATCGGTCACTTTGACAACGAAATTGACGTTGCCTCCCTGTCCAAGTGCAAGTGGGAAGAGATCAAGCCCCAGGTTGACCACGTGATCTTCCCCAAGAGCGGCAAGAAGGCCGAGAAGCGCATCATCCTGCTGGCCAAGGGTCGTCTGGTGAACCTGGGTTGCGGCACCGGCCACCCCAGCTTTGTGATGTCGTCCAGCTTTGCCAACCAGACCATTGCGCAAATCGAACTGTTCACCAAGCCCAAGGAATACAAGGCTGGCAAGGTCTACGTGTTGCCCAAGCACCTGGATGAAAAAGTGGCCCGTTTGCACCTGAAGAAGGTGGGTGCCATGCTGACCGAATTGACCGACGAGCAGGCTGCGTACATCGGTGTTTCCAAAGCCGGTCCGTACAAAAAAGACACTTACCGCTACTAAGCCAAGGATTCCATGCGTATAGACCAACTGCTGGTACAGCGCGGGCTGGCCAGCACCCGCTCGCAAGCACAGCGCCTGATCGCCGACGGCGTGCAATGGCAAAAAATGGAAGTGGGCGGGGAAGTCTGGAAGCGCGTGGTCAAAAACGGCGACGATGTGCCCGAAGACGCCCCCATCCAGCTGCTGGACGACTCCGAGGCACGTTATGTGTCGCGCGGTGGCCTGAAGCTGGAGGCGGCGCTCAAACACGTAGGCCTGTCAGTGGTGGGCTTGCGTTGTCTGGATGTGGGGCAGAGCACCGGTGGTTTCACCGACTGCCTGCTGCAGGCGGGCGCCCAGTCGGTGGTGGGGGTGGACGTGGGCAGCGCCCAGCTGCACCCCAGCCTGCGCGGGGATGCCCGGGTCTTGTGTGTGGAGGGGGTCAATGCACGCACCCTGTCCGCTACAGACTTGATAGCTGCTTACGCAGATAGTACGGGCACTGAGGGGCAATTTGACCTTGAAGAAGACGGCGAAACCTTCGAGGATTTTGATGACTCCGAAATCGGCGCCGAGCCTCCTGCCGAGGGTGACGACGCAGAGCTGGTCGCCTTGCCTGCGGAGTTCGCTCCGCCGTTTGACGTGCTCGTGGCGGACCTGTCTTTTATCTCCCAGACACTGGTGTTGCCCGCTGCTGTATCCCTGCTCAAAGCGGGTGGCTCCCTGTTAACCCTGGTGAAGCCGCAGTTTGAGCTGCAGCCGGGCCAGGTGGGCAAGGGGGGGATTGTCAAAGACCCTGCCATGTATGCCATCGTCGAACAGCGCCTGCGCGAGGCCTGCGCCGAACTGGGCCTGACGGTCACCGCGTGGTTCGACTCGTCCATCGAAGGTGGTGACGGTAACCGCGAATTTTTTATTTTCGCCCGCAAGGCGGGCTGAGCACCAACCCCGCATGTGCGGGGCCGGTGAGACGGAGATGCTGATGTTTGCCAACGACCGAATTCCCCTGAGCCTGGAGTTCTTCCCTCCCAAGACGCCCGAAGGTGCGGAGAAGCTGCGTGGCGTGCGCCAGCAGCTGTATGCGCTCCAGCCGGAATTTTGTTCGGTCACCTTTGGTGCCGGCGGTTCCACGCAAGAAGGCACTTTCGGCGCCGTGCGCGAGATCCTTGCCGAAGGGGTGAGCGCGGCGTCACACTTCTCGTGCATTGGTGCCACCAAAGACACGGTGCGCGCGCAACTGGCCACGCTCAAGGCCATGGGCGTGAAGCGCCTGGTGGCTCTGCGTGGGGACCTGCCCAGCGGCTATGGCGCTGGCGGCGAGTTCCACTACGCGAGTGATCTGGTGGCCTTTATCCGCGCCGAGACAGGGGACGACTTCCACATTGAGGTGGCGGCCTACCCCGAGGTGCATCCCCAAGCCAAATCACCTGCCAGCGATTTGCAGGCGTTTTCCGCCAAGGTCAAGGCCGGTGCCAATTCGGCCATCACCCAGTATTTCTACAACTCCGACGCCTATTTCCGCTTTGTGGAAGAGGTGGATGCGCTGGGGCTGGAGGTGCCGGTGGTGCCTGGCATCATGCCCATCACCAGCTCCACGCAGCTGATGCGCTTCTCGGATGCCTCCGGCGCCGAGATCCCGCGCTGGATTCGCCTGCGCCTGCAAAGCTATGGGGACGATGTGGCCTCGATCAAGGCCTTTGGCCTGGAAGTGGTGACGGACTTGTGTGAGCAGTTGCGCGCCGGTGGGGCGCCTGCGCTGCACTTCTACACCATGAACCAAAGCGCTGCCACCTTGGCGCTGTGCCAGAACCTGGGCTTGTCAGCCAGCTGAGATTTGCGTACGCCCCATTGGTTGATGGGGCGTTTGCCAACTTAGCCTGCGGAATCCAGCGTAAACGCGGCGTTGCTGTCCTGCCCCAGCAGCTCCACCATCTGCGGGAGGGCATCTTTGAGCTGGGCCTTCAGCGTGTGCGGCGGGTTGATCAGGAACATGCCGCTGGCGGGCAGTCCGGGGCGAACCACTTCACCTTGTGCATCCTGCGTCAGCTTGCTGGACTTGACCGTCAGCGTGGCATGCAGCCAGGACTTGCCCGCTTTGTTGGCCATGGTTTTCAGGCGCTTGGGCAGGTCGTGCGCTTCGGGCCGGGGGATGATGGGGTACCACACGGCATAGGTGCCGGTGGCAAAGCGCAGCAGCGCATCCGCCACCATGTCGAGTACGCGGCCGTAGTCGTTCTTTACCTCGTAGCTGGGGTCGCACAGCACCAGGGCGCGGCGTGACGGCGGCGGCAGAAACTTCTTGAGTCCCTCAAAACCATCCTCACGCAGGATGGCGACTTGGCGGCCTGCCTCCAATTGGGCCACATTGGCCATCAGGGTTTTGGTGTCGGTGGGGTGCAGTTCATAGAGCTTGAGCTTGTCGCGCTCGCGCAGCAGGCTCTGGATGATGAAGGGCGAACCTGGGTACACGCTCCAGCGCTCTCCGCTGTTGAAGCCCGCCACCATGTCGACATAGTCCTGCAGCGCAGGGGCAAATGGTTGTTTGGGTTTTGCACCCACCAGTTTTAAGAATCCTTCCGCGGCTTCTTCGCTGGTCTTGGCGTAATCACCATCCAGGCGGTACAGGCCGGCTCCGGCATGGGTGTCAAACACATTGAGGGCGGTGTCTTTCTGCGTCATATAGCGCAGAACCGCCAGCAGGACGGTGTGTTTGAGGACATCGGCATGGTTGCCGGCGTGAAAGGCGTGGCGGTAACTGAACATCCCCTATGATACCCACGCAGGGCACCCACGCCACAGGCGTAATCGTTGGACACACGGGCCCGCAAGTTCCGCAAGGCCTCGCGCCGCGATCTCTACACAGTTACAGAATGCGTGAAAGAACATCCCCGCCCGGTGCGTCTGTTGCGGTCCCCTTGGGGCATGTTGATGCTTTGCCACCCGGCGCGATGCTGGGCGAGTTTGAAGTGCAGTCGCTTTTGGGGGTGGGGGGATTTGGCATGGTCTACCGGGGGTATGACCACACCTTGCATCGCCCTGTGGCTATCAAGGAATACATGCCCTCGGCCCTGGTGGGGCGTGATGCAAGCCTGGCGCTGACCGCGCGCTCCACGGCCGACACCCAGCCTTTTCAGACCGGTTTGCAATCCTTTATGGAGGAAGCACGTCTGCTGGCGCGTTTTGAGCACCCCTCCTTGGTCAAGGTCTATCGCTTCTGGGAGGCCAATAACACCGCCTACATGGCCATGCCGCTCTATGAAGGGATGACGCTCAAGGAGGCCCGTCGGCGCATGAGCGGCCCGCCCCCTGAGGCATGGTTGCGCCAAGTGCTGTGGTCGGTGCTTGAGGCCTTGCGGGTACTGCATGGCAACTCCATGCTGCACCGCGACGTGTCGCCCGACAACATCTTCCTGCAGGATGTGGGACCACCCGTGCTACTGGATTTGGGGGCCGCCCGGCGCGCCATTCTGGACAGCAGCCACAAACATACCGCCATTCTGAAGGTCAACTACGCACCGATCGAGCAGTACGCCGATGCACCCGATCTGCGCGAGGGGCCCTGGACCGACTTGTACGCCCTGGCGGCCGTGGTGCACGGCTGCGTGTGCAACGAGTCGCCCTTGCCCGCGACGTTTCGGGTGGTGCGTGACCGCATGCCGTCGTTTGCGCAGGTGGCCCAGACGGCACAAACACACTTTGGCCAAGCTTATACGCCTGACTTTGTGCGGACTGTGGCCCATGCGCTGGCCATCGAGCCTGACCACCGCCCGCAAAGTGTGGATGCGTTTGCCCAGGAAATGCTGTTGCAGCCACCGTTTGACATGGCGCGGTTTGACTGGCGCGAGGCTCTGGGGCCCGATGTGACTCTGGACACTGACACGCAGCACGCAAATACCCCAACCACGGCCTTGCTCACCACGCAGCCCGCTCCTCAGCCACGTACCCAATCCTTGGCGGCCAAGCGCAACCGTCGGGAGGGCCGCGATAACACGGCCGTCCGCAGAGCGCAGCGCACGCGCGGGGCTGCCAGGCGCAAAACCAGTTCCCCCGTCGCCGCCAATTGGGTGTTTTGGGGAGGATTTGTGTCGGTGGCCTTGTTGCTGCTGGTGAGTGCTTACTTGGCATTGCGCAAACCTGTGGTGGTGCAGGAGTCACCGATGCCGGTCGCTGCGTCCAGCGCGTTGGCCACGGCAACCGAGACGGCACCCCAGGCGGCCAGTGCCATGCCAGCCCGTCCTGTTGCGCCGGCTGTCGTTCAGTCCAAGCCCGTGCCATCCAAAGTTACATCCGCCGTGCCGGAAAAGCCTGCTGCCGTGCCGGCCAAGCCGGTCCGGGCAGAGGGCCGGCCCGCGGTGGTCGCGGCCTCCGCCCCGGTGGCGCCGACTGCGACGCCGGAGTTGTGCCCCAATGCCAGTGTGTGGACGCGCAGCATGTGTGTGTACCAAGAATGCCAAAAGCCGGAATATGCGCAGTTGCCAGTGTGCATTGCCGATCGCAAGCGTTGGGAAAGCCAAAACAACAAGGCTTTCAGCCCCTGACCTGCATCGGGTTTGGGCTTTTCAACATTTTTTGTATAATCGAGAGCTTCGTAGCGCCTAAGCGGTTCCGCGGCGAAGTCATTTGGCATCGCCCTTCAGGGGGTAGGTGCCAAATGTTCCCCACCTAAGAGATTCCCATCAGAGGAACGCCGACCGTGGAAAAGAACCCACCAAACCCACTCCTTTTAGGAAAATCTCATGTCTACTTTCAGCGCAAAACCCGCTGAGGTCGTGCACGAGTGGTTTGTGATTGACGCGACCGACAAGGTCCTCGGACGAGTAGCCAGCGAA
>MGPB01000004.1 GCA_001795455.1 Curvibacter sp. GWA2_63_95
GCACAGTGGTGATAGCCGCTGTCAGCGTGGTCTTGCCGTGGTCCACGTGGCCAATCGTGCCTACGTTGACGTGCGGCTTGGTACGTGTGAATTTTTCTTTACCCATTTTTCAAATCTCCAAAAGAGCTAATCCCGTGTGTTGGTTTTACGTCTGCACGGTGTTGCTGATTCGCCCCGCACGGGAACAGGGCGGCACACCGTCGCAGACAACAAAAATTACTTGGCGCGTGCAGCCATGATGGCTTCAGACACGTTACGTGGGGCTTCCGCGTAGTGCTTGAACTCCATCGTGTACGTAGCACGGCCTTGCGACATGGAGCGCAGGGTGGTGGAGTAACCAAACATTTCGGACAGCGGCACTTCGGCCTTGATGGCCTTGCCGCCACCCACCATGTCGTCCATACCTTGCACCATGCCGCGGCGGGAGGACAGATCGCCCATCACGTTACCGGCGTAGTCTTCAGGTGTTTCCACTTCCACAGCCATCATGGGCTCCAGAATCACGGGGTTGGCCTTGCGGCAACCTTCCTTGAAACCGAAGATGGCAGCCATCTTGAACGCGTTTTCGTTCGAGTCCACATCGTGGTACGAACCGAAAGTCAGCGTCACTTTGACGTCCACCACAGGGTAGCCAGCCAACACGCCTTGGTTCAGGGCTTCGATCACGCCCTTTTCCACAGCAGGGATGTATTCGCGAGGAACCACACCACCCTTGATAGCGTCAACGAACTCAAAGCCCTTACCAGCTTCGTTAGGCTCCACGGTCAGCACCACGTGGCCGTACTGACCCTTACCACCGGACTGGCGCACGAACTTGCCTTCGACGTCAGTGACTTGCTTGCGGATGGTTTCACGGTAAGCCACTTGGGGTTTGCCCACGTTGGCTTCCACACCAAACTCGCGCTTCATGCGGTCGACAATAATTTCCAAGTGCAACTCGCCCTGGCCACCAATGATGGTTTGGCCAGATTCTTCGTCGGTTTGCACGCGGAACGATGGATCTTCTGCGGCCAGACGGTTCAGGGCAATGCCCATCTTTTCCTGGTCAGCCTTGGTCTTGGGCTCAACAGCTTGGCGAATCACGGAATCCGGGAACACCATACGCTCCAGTGTGATCACGGCAGCGGGATCACACAGGGTTTCACCGGTGGTCACGTCTTTCAGACCCACACATGCGGCAATGTCGCCAGCGCGGATTTCGTCCACTTCTTCGCGGTTGTTGGCGTGCATCTGCACGATACGACCGATACGCTCCTTCTTGCCGCGCACCGCGTTGTAAACGGTGTCGCCCTTCTTCAGAACGCCGGAGTACACACGCACGAAGGTCAACTGACCCACAAACGGGTCGGTCATCAACTTGAACGCCAAGGCGGCAAACTTCTCGTTGTCGTCAGCCTTGCGGGTGATTTCCTTTTCTTCTTCGTCGAAGCCCTTGATGGCCTTCACGTCCAGAGGAGAAGGCATCAATTCGATGACGGCGTCCAGCATGCGCTGCACGCCCTTGTTCTTGAACGCAGTACCGCACAGCATGGGCTGAATTTCGCCAGCGATGGTGCGTGCGCGCAGACCGGCCGTGATTTCCTCTTCGGTCAACTCGCCCTCTTCGAGATACTTGTTCATCAACTCTTCAGAGGCTTCAGCCGCGGCTTCCACCATTTTTTCGCGCCACTCTTTGGCAGTCGCGACCAGGTCGGCGGGGATTTCTTCGAAGGTGAACTTCATGCCCTGAGACGCCTCGTCCCAGATGATGGCCTTCATCTTGCGCAGATCCACCACACCGGTGAAGTTTTCTTCAGCGCCGATGGGAATCACGATGGGCACAGGGCTGGCCTTCAGGCGCAGCTTCATCTGGTCCACAACCTTGAAAAAGTTGGCACCGGTACGGTCCATCTTGTTCACAAAAGCCAAACGTGGCACTTTGTACTTGTTCGCCTGACGCCACACGGTTTCAGACTGGGGTTGCACGCCACCCACAGCGCAGTAGACCATGCAAGCGCCGTCCAGCACACGCATGGAACGCTCCACTTCAATCGTGAAGTCCACGTGTCCAGGGGTGTCGATGATGTTGATGCGGTGCTCGGGGAAGGACGTGTCCATGCCCTTCCAGAAGCAGGTTGTTGCAGCAGAGGTAATGGTGATACCACGCTCTTGCTCTTGCTCCATCCAGTCCATCGTGGCCGCGCCATCGTGCACTTCGCCGATTTTGTGGTTCACGCCGGTATAGAAAAGAATACGCTCGGTCGTGGTGGTTTTGCCGGCGTCAATGTGCGCAGAAATACCGATATTGCGGTAGCGCTCAATGGGGGTAGTGCGAGCCATGATGGATCCTTGGTTGATCAAATTCTGTAAACCGCCAGCTGCACAGTGCAGCCTGGCGTGCGGCCCTCAAAGTGTGGGCAGCCCAGATGACAGCGCCATTGCGCCGCCAGGGCCACCCCGCCACTTGAAAGCCGCGGAATCCGCTTTTAGAAGCGGAAGTGGGAGAAGGCCTTGTTGGCTTCAGCCATGCGGTGCACTTCGTCACGCTTTTTCATGGCGCCGCCACGGCCTTCAGTGGCTTCCAACATTTCGTTGGCCAGGCGCTGGGCCATGGACTTCTCACCACGCTTGCGGGCCGCTTCCTTGATCCAACGCATGGACAGAGCCAGGCGACGGACGGGACGCACTTCCACAGGCACTTGGTAGTTGGCACCACCCACGCGGCGGGACTTCACTTCCACCATGGGTTTGACATTGTTGATGGCCACAGTGAAGGCTTCCACCGGGTCTTTGTCAGGGTGCTTCTTGGCGATCAGCTCCAGAGCACCATAAATGATGCGCTCAGCTACCGCTTTTTTGCCGCCTTCCATGATCACGTTCATGAATTTGGACAGCTCGACGTTGCCGAACTTGGGATCCGGCAGGATTTCACGTTTAGGGACTTCGCGACGACGTGGCATTTTTTCACCTCTTTGCTTCAGTTGGCGCCCTTGCGGACACCGCGAGAGTTATTCAATAAGACTCTCACTTACTCGACCCAAACAGCGGGTCACTTCGTTCATTCACTGCGCCACGCAGTAAACAAACACCTTTTATTTTTCGAATCCAGGGCTTTCAGGCCTTGGGCTCAGGTCAATTTATTTGGCCTTGGGCTTCTTTGCACCGTACTTGGAGCGCGACTGCTTGCGGTCTTTCACGCCTTGCAAGTCCAGCGAACCGCGGACGATGTGGTAACGCACACCTGGCAAGTCCTTGACACGACCGCCACGAACCAGCACCACGCTGTGTTCCTGCAGGTTGTGGCCTTCACCGCCGATGTAAGAGATAACCTCAAAACCGTTGGTCAAGCGCACTTTGGCAACTTTACGCAGAGCGGAGTTAGGTTTTTTAGGCGTTGTGGTGTACACACGAGTGCACACACCGCGACGCTGCGGAGAGTTCTGCATGGCAGGGCTCTTCGACTTGATGGTCTCGACCTCACGGCCTTGACGCACGAGTTGGTTAATGGTTGGCATTGAAAAACGTCCCTAAACGTTTGAATATTACGAAAACGTGAATCCCTTCGGAATTTCCGAAAAGCCTTCTAATGTACCAGATTGAGGGTTTACACGCAATATTGGCGTGCGGCACTCAGCGAATCCAGAGGCGGATGCCATCCCAGGCACGACCCAGAATGCCGGCTTGCTCAACCCGGTCCAGCGCCCCCAGAGGCACTTCCGCCACCGTTTGCTCACCCGCCAGCACCCGCAAGGTGGCCAGCTGCTGGCCTGCCGCCACAGGGGCGACCACTGGCTCATTCCGCACAACCTCGGTTTTGAGGCGGCTGGCGGTACCTGCGGGCACCGCCACGATCAGCGCCTGCGTCTTTCCTACCCGCACCTCGGAAGCACTGCCTTTCCAGACTTTGGGGGTCACAACGGCTTGGTTGGCATCAAACAGCTTGACCGCCTCAAATGCTGTGTAACCCCAGTTCAAGAGTTTTTGCGATTCGTTGGCACGGGCGTTTTCGCTGTCTGCGCCCAAAACAATGGACAACAGGCGGCGGCTTCCCGACGCGGCAGCCGAACCGGCGGGCGCACCGGCCGAGACCAAATGGGGGAAATCGCGCTTGGCGGTCGCCACCAGGCAGTAGCCAGCAGCGTCGGTATGGCCGGTTTTCAGGCCGTCCACAGTCGGATCACGGAACAACAGGAGGTTGCGGTTGCTGTCGTTGGCTGCGGGAGTGCCGGGGTACCGGTACTTCTTGACGGCATAGAAATGCACGTACTCGGGGAAATCCGACATCAAGCGGGTCGCCAGAATGCTCAGGTCACGCGCCGTGGTGGTGTGGCCCGCTTCGGTCAGGCCTTCGGGATTTTTGAAACCCGAGTTTTTCATACCCAGCACCTTGGCCTGCTCGTTCATCATCTGGACAAACCGCTCTGCGGTACCGCCCACGCCCTCGGCCAGCGCCATGGTGGCGTCATTGCCGCTTTGCACAATCATGCCTTTGATCAAATCCTCCACCGGCACCTGCATCTTGGGATCAATGAACATGCGGGAGCCCGGCATCTTCCAGGCGCGCTCGCTGACCGGCAAGGCCTGTTTAAAGTCGATTTTCTTGCTGCGCAAGGCATCAAACACCAAATACGCCGTCATCAGCTTGGTCAAAGAGGCCGGCTCCACGGGCATATCCATATCTTTGGACGCCAGGATCTGGTTGGCGGTCACGTCCACCAACATGTAGGCACGGGCCGCAATTTCAGGGGGCTGGGGGACCTGGGCAGAAACGGCCAAGCACACAGAGGCCAACAAGGCCGCAATGAAAGATTTCATGGGGGATAGGATAAGAAGAGGAAACTCACACGGCGCGCACATGGCGCGCGACCAGACTGCGCAGAAGCGGCAATTGTCCATGAAAGAAGTGGCCGCCCCCGGGAACCACGGTCACCGGCAAGGTTTGTGGACGCGCCCAGGCCATGGCGTCGGCCAGGGGTACGGTGTCATCGGCCTCGCCATGCAGCACCAGCGTGCGCTCGTGCAGCGCAGGGGCAATGGGAGCCACCGTGAAGCGACTGGCCGCCGTACCGACCAGCACCACGGCAGCGGGTTCGCGGGCAGCCAGAGCGGCCACGGCATGGCTGGTGACAAAGGCCCCAAACGAGAACCCGGCAAGCGCCAACGCGCCAAGCGGCGCACTGTGCTCCACCACGGCCAGCAGGTCTTGCAGCTCGCCACGGCCTTCGTCGTAGACGCCCGCACTGGCACCCACGCCGCGGAAATTGAAGCGCACCGAGCGCCAGCCCGACTGCACAAAAGCCCGCGCCAGGGTTTGCACCACCTTGTTGTCCATGGTGCCGCCAAACAGCGGGTGCGGGTGGGCAATCACCGCGGTACCCCGCGGCACCACGCCCTCTGGTGGCAGGTCAAGCAAGGCTTCCAAGACGCCTGCAGGCCCGGTGAGGCTAAATTTCTGGGTGGAAGTATTCATCAATCACTATCAATACGATAGCTACTCGCGCAGCATTTACGGGGACTGGGGGCCTATTTGACTTAAAACTAACGCCCCAGGTGGGCCGGTGTCACCAGCCGCTCGACCACCTCGCCGTTTTTTAGATGGGATTCGACAATTTCGTCGATGTCCTGCAGGTCGACAAAGCTGTACCAAACGGCCTCGGGGTAGACCACAGCCACCGGGCCGGCAGCGCAGCGGTCCAGGCAACCGGCCTTGTTGACCCGCACCTTGCCGGGGCCGGCCAGCCCTGCGGCCTTGACCTGCTGCTTGCAGCGGTCAAACGCCGCCTGGGCCTGGTATTGGGCACAGCAGGCCTCGCCATTGCTGCGTTCGTTCAGACAAAAGAAGATGTGTCGCTCGTAATACGAGCTCTGGGGTGCGGTGGCATCGGTCATGGCAGGATTCTAGGTTTCCTCGCTGCGCCGCCCCAGTTGTGTCAGCAAATACACCAGAGCGCCGTACGGCCAGAGCCAGCCCAGCCACTGCGCCAAGCCATGGAAACGGATGAAACGCCCCTGCTCCCAGTGCTGCAGCGTTTGCGCAAAGTACGGGCTCTCGGGCGCCTGGTTTAACACGCTGATGTACAGCCCCAAGGCCACCAGCGCCAGCGCCGCACTGCCGCGCCAGGGCATAAAAGCCAACCCCAAGGCCAGCAAGCCCCCCACCAACAAGCCCCACTGGGCCGGCAAATCGAGCCAGGCCCAGGCATGCAAAGGCCCCCAACTCAGCGCGGCCGACAGCCCGGTGACCGCCACCGCCAGCAGAAGCAGCGCGCCCACTAGCGCCAGCCGCCGCCCCAATGGACGCACGATGCAAAAGCCCAGCAGACAAGGGATCAACAGCCCCAGCGCCACGCACAACATTTCAGTGCCGGGCGCCAAGGCGGTGAGCTCGGCATCGCGGGCAGGCAGCCAGTGCAGGTAGGGGGTGTCGCTCAGCCCATCGGCCAGAGCCAGCTCCACGCGCTCCAGCACCTGGCCCAGCCCCAGCGGCACGGGGGCCGGAAACAGCAGCGCCGCCGGCCACAGGGCCAAGAGCACCAGCCCCCCGCGCGAGTGGGGCACAAACCAGCGCGCCCGCACCCGGCTCCAACGGTCAATCGCCCCCCAGCGCTCCAGCAGCAAGGCGCCGCAAGCCCCTACCGCCCCACCCAGGGCATTGAGCAAAAAATCCTCCCGGGACGGAATGCGGGCCGGCAGGTAGCTTTGCAAAGCCTCCATCACCAGCGACAGCAGCGTAGCCACCAACACCGCACCGGCCACCGGGTGGCGGCTGCGCCGGGTGCGCAAGGCCCCCAGGGCCAGCAGCGCCCCCAAGGGCACATAGCCCACCACATTCACGCCGACATCAAACCCGGTCCAGTAGCGCGCCATGGGCGCGAACAAAAACTCCCACGGCGCGATACCCTGGTCGCGCCAATCCACAAAGGGGTAGCAGCTCGCATACACCACCAAACCGGCGTACAGCCAAGCCAGGGGCCATGCGGCGGATTTGTGCATGCCGTGGCTTAAAAGGGTTTGACGACCACCAGCACCACCGCGGCGGTGAGCATCAGCACCGGAATTTCGTTGAACCAGCGAAACCAGACGTGGCTGCGCTGCAGGGTGCCGGCCTCCAGTTTGCGCAGTAGCACGCCACAGCCATGGTGGTAGCCCACAACCAAGACGACGATGAAAAGTTTGGCGTGCATCCAGCCATTGCCGGGGCCGCGCCCAATACCATAACCCAGCCAGAGCCAAGTGCCCAGGCCGATGGCAGGCACAGCCAACAAAGTGGTGAAGCGCAGGAGTTTGCGCGCCATGAGCAGCAGGCGCGCCCGCTCGGCCTCGGAACCCGGTGGCACCAGGGCCAGGTTCACAAAGATGCGAGGCAGGTAGAACAAGCCAGCAAACCAGCTGGCAACGAAGACGATGTGGAAGGCTTTGACCCAGAGCATGGGGAAAGTGTAGTCGTTGGAGTCGGCTTGACGCCCTCTACAAACCGGGGGCGGGATGGCTGGGCGTTTTGCGTAGGTAAAGGAGGAGCCCAAAGGGCGGGGGACACGAAGCAAAATGCCCAGCCATCCCGCCCTAGCGCCAGAAACGCCAACAAAAGTACAGGCAAAAAAAACCCCAGCACGTGGGCTGGGGTGGTAAGCCTATTTGCTGTCACACATCAAGGCCCCGCTCAGGGAGGAAAAGCGGGGGATAGCAAGCTATCCGGAGCGGAATTTAACAATGTTGCGGCCGTGTGACAAGTATTTTTTTGTAAATCCTCCCCCAGCACTACGGTATTGCGCAAACCGGGCCTTCCAGTCAGTGCACGGAGTTGTTGTGGGAATCAGGCACAATTTTCCCCATGACGTCCTATGCCCCCTTTCCCCTTGGCCGCCCGCGCCGCCTGCGCCGCGACAGTTTCACCCGCAACCTGGTCCGTGAAAACGCACTCACCGCCCACGACCTGATCTATCCCGTGTTTGTGGTGGACGGCCAGCAACAGCGCGTGCCGATTGCCTCCATGCCCGGCGTCGAACGCCTGAGCCTGGACCTGCTGCTGCCCGTGGCCGAGGAGTGCGTGAAGCTGGGCATTCCGGTCATGGCGTTGTTTCCGGTGGTGGACCAGTCCCTCAAAACGTACGATGGCGCCGAAGCCCTGAACCCCGACGGATTGGTGCCGCGCGTGGTGCGGGCGCTGAAAAAGGAATTTCCCGATCTGGGCGTGATGACGGATGTGGCACTGGACCCCTTCACCACCCACGGCCAGGACGGCCTGCCCGACACCCGGCCCGAGGAAAACGGCTACATCCTCAATGAAGCCACCGTAGCGCAGTTGGTGCAACAGGCGCTGACCCAGGCCCGTGCCGGGGTGGACATCGTGGCGCCCAGCGACATGATGGACGGCCGCATTGGCGCCATCCGGGCGGCCCTGGAGGCGGAGAACTTGGTGCACACCCGCATCATGGCCTACAGCGCCAAGTACGCCAGTGCCTTTTACGGCCCCTTCCGCGACGCCGTGGGATCGGCCGGCAACCTGGGCAAGGGCAACAAAAAGGTCTACCAGATGGACCCCGGCAACAGCGACGAAGCGCTACGCGAAGTGGCCATGGACATTGCCGAAGGTGCGGACATGGTGATGGTCAAACCCGGCATGCCGTATCTGGATGTGGTGCGTCGCGTCAAGGACGAATTCAAGGTACCCACCTTTGCCTACCAGGTGAGCGGTGAATACGCCATGCTCAAGGCCGCAGCGCAAAATGGCTGGCTGGACCATGACGCCGTGATGCTGGAGAGCTTGCTGGCCTTCAAACGCGCGGGAGCCGATGGTGTGTTGACCTACTTTGCCATAGCCGCGGCCAAAGCCCTGCGCGACTGACGCTATCAAAAACAGGAGCTGCTTGCGCATACCCCACGGGGGCTAGTGGCTCTTTTTACCCATATTTCGGACATCCATGCGCACCTTCCACATCCAGCCCAACAGCGTGACCGAGGGCCAGAGTCTTGCCGAGCTTGCGGCCCAAGGCCTCCCACCCGAGAGTTATGTCTGGGTGGCGTGTGCGCGGCGCGAATTTGAGGTGGCGCAAGCGGAGGTGCAAGCCACGCTGCAAGCGCTGTGTGGTGTGCAACTGGTAGACCTGCACATCTCGGACCTGATCAACAACCAGCTGCCCTCGCACTACGACTACACCTCGCAGTACGACCTGCTGGTGTTCCGACGCCTGGCCGCAGGCAGCCGCCCGACCGACCTGGAGCAGCCCGGCCAACCCCTGAATGTGGCGCCCAAGCGCGGCGGCCCGCCCATTCTGCGGCGCATCGACACCAGCCCGGTCGGCTTTGCCGTGTTCGACCGCGTGCTGCTCACCGTGCACCCGACCGACTGCGCTGTGCGCGACGCTTACGCCGCCAAGCTGCTGCAGGCCGCCAGCAACGAGTCGCGCAGCGCCGGTGCCCGCCTGCCCACCAGCCCCGCCGATCTGATGCTGCGCATCGTCAACCACATGGTGGACGGCTACCTGGCGCTGCGCAAAGAACTGACCCAGCAGCTGGACCATTGGCAAACCGAGCTGCTGAGCCCACGCACCCGCTTCAGCAACTGGGGTTCGCTGCTGGACGCACGCATGGCGCTGCACCAGCTCGATGACGTGTGCGAGGAGCAGCGCTCCAGCGTGCAAGACTGGATCGAGGCCATCAAAACCTGGCCCGAACCCGCCACGCCCAGTGAAGCCCGCGAGCGAGAATTGCTGCAGGTGCGCAGCCGCGATGTGCTGGAGCACATCGAACGCGTGGTGCACCATGTGCGCCGGCTGGAGCAAAGCGTGGAGACGGCGGTGCAAATGCACTTCAGCGTGCAGGGCAGCCGCACCAACGACATCATGCGCACGCTCACCGTACTCACCGCCATCTTTCTGCCCTTGAACCTGATTGCCGGCATCTTCGGCATGAACTTCGACTTCATCCCGCTGTTACACCAGCAAAGCGGCTTCTGGTGGGCGCTTGCCAGCATGGTGCTGACCGCGGTGGTGCTGGCGGTGTTCTTCTGGCGCAAGCGGTATTTGGCGCGCTCCGAACGCTAATGCCCCCGATGGTTTTGCGACTGCGCGCCCTCTTCACTCTGGTGCTGCTGGTACTCGCCCTGCAGGCGCGTGCGGACACCCTTGCGCCCTACCAGATCGTCAGCGGCAACCTGCCGCCCTTCGCCGTCGAGAGCGGCCCGGATCACCCCGGCGCCTTGGCAAGCCTGGTGCACGACATGGCTCTGCGGCTAGGCACTGCGCCCGCCATCCAGTTTTACCCCTGGACACGCGCCCTGAGCATCGTGGGCGCGCAGCCTCGCACCCTGATTTTGCCGCTGACCCGCACGCCCGAGCGGGAAAACAACTACCGCTGGATCGTCAAGCTGTACCGCCAGCAGTTCGTTTTTATGGCTCTGCGCGGCGCCTCCATCAATTTGAACGCCATGGACACGCTGCGCGGATTGCGCATCGCCGTGTTGCGCGGCTCCCCCAACGAAAGCCATCTGCTCAACCGCAACTTCCAACAAGTACTTCCGGCAAATTCGGTACTCGACATGGCCCGCATGCTGGAGCGCGGCATGGCCGACGCGATTTACGGCGGGGAGGCCATCAACCTCGCCGTGCTGGCGGACTACGGCATGACGCGTGCCCAGCTGCAGGTCAGCAAGCCGCTGGACTATGGCGAGATTTGGCTGGGCGGATCGCTGGACATTCCCGAATCCGAAGCCCTGCTCTGGCAAAACGCCATGAAACAGCTGGTGCGGGACGGTGTGGTGCGCCGCACCCTGGCCCGCTACGGATTGCCGCAGTAACAAGCCTGTCGGCTAAGCCTGCAAGTGCTGTGCGAAAAACGCCAGCGTGCGCTCACGCGCCAACGCGGCGGCCGTGGCGTTGAAGGCCGCCCGGTGGTCGCAGTTGAAGCCGTGCTGGGCGCTGTACATCTCGACCCGCACACCGGCGTGCGCAGCCTGAAAGGCTTGCACACCGTCCAGCGGAATCGCATGGTCCTGGTCGCCAAAATGGGCCAGCACCGGACACAGCGGCTGCCGCGCCACCTCGGCGGGGGTGGTCATACCGCCACCGTAATATGGCACGGCCGCGCGGATACCCGAGAGCAGGCATGCTGCACGCCAGGCGAGCAAGCCCCCCCAGCAGTAGCCCACCACCCCCACAGCACCGGCCTCGGCGGCCGCGTTCACGGCGGCTTGCACATCCTGCAGCACACCAGGTGCGGGCAAGCCCTCCACCGCGGCTTTCAGTTTGACCCCTGCCGCCACATCCTCGGGCGTGTAGCCCAGCTCCACCCCGGTTTGCACACGGTGGAAGGTGGACGGCGCAATGGCCAGGTAACCCTGGGCCGCATACCCATCGGCCACCGCGCGGATGTGCGCATTCACGCCAAAGATTTCCTGCAGCACCACGATGCCCCCGCGGGGCGGACCGTCAGGACGGGCAACATAGGCTGGGAAGACCATCCCATCGGCGGCCGTGAGGTGCAGGCTGTCAGCCATCATTGCGCCACAAACCCGCTGTCTTTGATCAGCTTGGCCCAGACCTTGGTATAGGCCTGCTCGCGCTTGGCCAGTGTGGCCTGGTCCATAAAGCCCACGCTCAGGCCCATGGCCGTCAGGCGCTCTTTCACCTCGGGCAGGGCCAGCACCTTGGCCAGCGCGTCGGAGAACTTGTCGATGGCTGCTTTGGGCGTACCGGTCGGGGCAAAGATGCCGTAGTAGGGCAGGTCTTCAAACCCCGCCAGCCCCAGCTCGGAGAAGGTGGGCACATCGGGCAGGATGGCCTGGCGCGCACCACCCAACACCGCCACCACGCGGATCTTGCCGGCCTTGTGGTTTTCAATGAAGTCGGGCACCGAACCGGTGCCGGCGGCAATCTGGTTGCCCAGCATGTCGGCCATCATGGGGGCGCTGCCGCGGTAAGGCGCAGACTGCAGGTCCAGCCCGTACTTCTTGCCAATCACGCCGACCAAAAACTCGGGGGTGGAGGCCGGTGCGGGCACCCCTACCGTGCCTTTGCCAGCGCCCTGCGCCTTGACCCACGCGACATATTCGTTGACCGACTTGGCCGGAGTGCCGCCCGACACCGCCAGCGCATTCACAAAGGTGGCGAAACCGGCCACCGGCACAAAGTCCTTGGCACTGTCGTAGCCCGGGTTTTTGACCACCAGGGGCAGGATGGAGATCGTGTGGTCGTGCGAGAGAAAAAACGTCTGGCCATCAGGGGCTGCGGCCTTGAGCGCCTGCGCGGCCAGTTGACCCCCGGCACCGGCCTTGTTCTCCACCACCACCGGCATGCCCAACTGGTCCTTGAGCTTGTCGGCCAGCGTGCGCGCAATGGCGTCGGTCCCCCCGCCAGGTGGGAACCCCACCATCAGCCGCACCGGGCCCGTTTGGGCCTGCACCAGGCCTGCGGCCAACAAGGCCGATACCGACACGGCCAACACGCCTGCGCGGCGCAACGCGCCACTCCACCCTTGCAATGCGAAACCCATCTTGAAACTCCTAAAAAATATGCAAAAACGAAAAGCCGAAAAGCGAAAAACGGTACGCCGTCAGTTGCGCGCGTAGGCCACATGGAAACGCTGCACACCGGGGAACTGGCCCATTTCCGAGGCCAGATCAGAAATCGGTGCCATCTTCTTGCGGCTGCGCGCCACCGCCACAAAGTTCCAGGTGAAAGATCCCTCGTCCATCGAAATCACGATGGTGCCACCGGCAATGTCGTAGCCACGCTCATGCGCCATGGCACGCAAGGCCGCCTCCACCGGTCGATAACCCGGATCAAAGGTCAGGCGGATGGCCACCGCCTGGCGCGAGGGCAGCCAGCTCTCCAGCCTGGACACCCACACCATGCAAAACGTGCAGAGCAGCGCCAGCGACATGGCCGCCGTATACAGCCCCACGCCTACCAGAATGCCGATCACCGACGAGGCCCACAGGGACGCCGCCGTGGTCAGGCCGCTGATATTGAAGCCCTCTTTCATGATGACGCCGGCGCACAAGAAGCCAATGCCGGTCAGGATGCCCTGCATCACACGTGAAAGGTCGCCGTTGCTGAACAGCGTAGTGCTCATGCCGCCGTACCAGAAGTGGGAATAGCCCCCCATAACGGCCAATGCAGCCGAGGCCATGCAGACCAGCCCGTAGGTGCGCATGCCCGCCGCACGCCCGTGGTAGGAGCGCTCATAACCGACCATGAGCCCCAGCGCCAACGCCCCCAGCAGGTGCAGCAGCACAAAGACGTTGGCCTCCACCACGGGAGCAGACCAATAGGCGGCAAAGGTTTGGGCAGTAAGCATGGGTGCAAACATACCCCAAAAGCCCGCGCGCTACCATGACGCCATGCATGCCATCGCACTCATTACCGGCGCCTCACGCGGCATTGGCGCCGCCACCGCCCTCACCCTGGCCCAGGCCGGCTACGCCGTGGCCGTCAACTACCGTGACAACTCGCTCGCTGCCGACGAGGTGGTGCGCCAGATTCGCGCGCAGGGCGGCAACGCCATCACCGTGAAAGCCGATGTGGCCGTGGAGGCCGAGGTGCTGGCCATGTTTGCCAAGGTGGACGCCAAGCTGGGCACGCTCACGGCCTTGGTCAACAACGCCGGCGTGGTGGACGTAGCCAGCCGGGTGGACGCCATGTCAGTGGCCCGCATGCAGCGCATGCTCAATACCAACGTGCTGGGCAGCATGGTCTGCGCGCGCGAAGCGGTGCTGCGCATGAGCACGCGCCATGGCGGCAGCGGGGGCGCCATCGTGAATGTCTCCAGCGTGGCGGCGACGCTGGGCTCACCGGGCCAGTATGTGGACTACGCGGCCAGCAAAGGCGCGATTGACACCTTCACCGTGGGCCTGGCACGCGAGGTCGCGGCCGAGGGCATCCGCGTCAACGCCGTGCGCCCGGGCATCATTGACACCGAGATCCACGCCAGTGGCGGCCAACCCGACCGCGCGCAGCGCCTGGCGCACCAAGTGCCCCTGCAGCGCCCCGGCACCGCGCAAGAGATTGCCAACGCCATTGCCTGGCTGCTCAGCGATGCCGCCAGCTACACCACGGGTGCGATTCTGGACGTGGGCGGCGGGCGCTAAACCCTCCAGCCCGTCACGGCTCAGGGCGCCAGGGGCAAACCAAACAATCGCGCGCCATTCTCCCAGGCCACTTTGCGTGCCACGGCGGGCGGCAAGTCCCCTAGCCAGCTGCGGTACTCCTGCATCTGCGCCTCGTAGTACTGCCAGCGTGGGTTGATCCAGGTGTCCGAGCCCACCAGAAACCGGTCGGGGTACTCCAGCAACAGGGCACGCCACTCCGGGCACACCACCGTACCGCCTTGCGCACCGGCACAGGTGAGGCCCGGGCGGTACGACAGCTCCCCCATCAGCGCCGGGTATTGGGCCAACAAGCCCCGAACCCGCGCCACCGACGCACCGCCGATGCCGGTATGCGCCCAGATGAGGCGGGTCGCCTGCCCCGCCGAGGGCGTGGCGGCCATCAGCAAATCGATGGCGGCATCGTCCACATGCGCCAGCACCACCAGACCACGCTGGTCGGCCAGTGCCATGAGCTGCTGCGCCACCTTGCCACGCGCGTTGGCGCTGTCGTAGAGGTGGAATTCGCCAATGCCGCGGTAGGGGCCGGCGGCGGTGCCGCGCGCCAGTTCGGCCTGCACCATGTCAAAAATCGTCGGGTCCTGGAACCAGTGGCTGTAGTCGTCGCGGTTGCGGTACAGGCGCACCAGCGGCACCACGGCCACGCCAGCGGCCTGGGTCTGGGCACGGGCCTCGGTGAGCGCGCGTGTGCCGTCGTTAGGGCGGGAATTGGCCACGATGGCGCGCACCCCGCTACGCTGCATGCGCGCCAGCACATCGGGGATCGGGTGGGGCTGCTGCGCCTCCACGTTGTAGTGCAGGTGGGCGTCCAACAGCGGGCCGGTGTAGTCGGCGGCCTGGGCCTGCAGGCCAACGCCCCCAAGCAGGCACAGGGCCGCAAGGCATGCGCGCCAGAAAAAACGGTGGGATGTCTGCATGGGAGGCCTCCGGCCGGGACAATGTTCAAGGGGTGCTGTACGGGTTTGTAGCGGGTTTTCCCGTTCCTTGCCGCGCATGGGTGCAGTACCATGCCGCCACCCTTCCCTCCCCAGGACACGCCGTATGGACCTCAAACCGCTGGTGACCTTGCTGGCCATCGTGAACCCGCTGGCCATCGTGCCCTTTTTCATCCACTACACCCAAGGGTTTGATCTGGCCCAGCGGCGCCACACCGTCTGGGTGTCGTCGTTCAGCGCCTTTGTGGTGATTGCCATCAGCGCCGTGGCGGGCCTGCACATCCTGGAATTCTTTGGCATCTCGCTGGCCAGCTTTCAGGTGGGCGGCGGCATGCTGCTGCTGACCAGCGCACTCAACATGCTGAACGCCCAACCGGCCGAGGCCAAAACCAGCACCCACGAGCTGGAGGATGGCGCCGAAAAAGCCGCCATGGGCGCCAGCATTGCCGTGGTGCCACTCACCATTCCGCTGCTGACCGGCCCGGCCACCATGTCCACCGTGGTGATTTACGCCGACAAAGCCAAAACCTTTTGGCAACTCTCCACTCTGGTGGGCTATGGCGTGGTGGTGGCGCTGGCCACCGCGCTGTGCTTCTCGCTGGCCGAACCGATTGCGCGTTTTCTGGGCAAGACCGGCATCAACGTGATGACCCGGCTCATGGGCCTGATTCTGGCGGCGCTGGCGGTCGAGGTGATGACTGACGGACTGACCAAGCTGTTCCCGGTACTGGCCGGTTGAGCCAAGCGGCGGCTTAGCCGCTGATACCCGCGCGGCTCAGGAAGTCGCCCACCAGCTCCAGCCGCAAGAGCGGGTTGTCGAGCTGCATCAGGCTTTGTTTGAGATCGGGCGGCAGCTGCAGCAGCTCGCACCAGCGGTTGGCCACCCAGCCGCAGTCGTCCAGCCGGTGGGGCGGCCGCAGCGACGCGGGCAATTCGCCGCCCCGTGCCTGCAGCTGCGCCACCACGTTCTGCAGTGCCTGCGAAACCAGTTGCAGATCGGGCGGCACCGGCGTGGGCACATCGGCAGGCAGGGCCTGCACATCGGCTACCCACAGCCCGTGCTTCATGCGGCTGCGCTGGGTGATGCGAAAACGCTCGCCGGCGGTGCAACGCAGCACCATCAAGCCCGGTTGCGGGCTGGAAAACTCGGTGATGGTGGCCAGCGTGCCAATGTCCACAAAGGCCTCATGCGCAAAGCCGTCACCGCTGGGGGCCTGCGGGTCGGCGCGGCGCACCTCGCTGCCCTGGGTGAGCGCCACCACGCCAAAGGGCGCACCGGTCTTGTGGCACTTGCCCATCAGGTCCAGATAACGCACCTCAAAAATCTGCAACTGCAGGCTGCCCCCGGGGTAGAGCACCGTGTTCAGCGGGAACAGCGGCAACTGGTGGAGTGCAAGCAACTCGGGCATGGTGGCGTGGCAGCCCCTAACGCGGCGGCAGGCTGGCCTGGGTTTGCTGCACCCACTGGTCGAGCTGCTGCACGGCGCTGTCCACCGCGGCGGTCAAGGCGCGCACGCCTCCGGCCGCATCGGCGCTGGCCGCCGGCTCACGCAGTACAAAGCTGCGCTGGGCCAGCAAGGCATCGCCACCGTGGGCGGGGTGGGTCAGCGTCGCCCGCAGGCGCAACACACCTGTGCTGCGGTTGGCGGCGTCAAACAGCTGGCTGAATTCTTCGAGCTCCAGGCGCAGCGTGAGGGTGCCGGGCGGGGCCAACACACCATCGGCCAGATTGAGCACCGCACGGCGTTGGCCCAGGGTCTCGCGCACACGCTGGCGCAGCAGTTGGGCCGGGGGCATGCTCCAGCGCGCCTGGGCGTAGGGGCGCAGTTGTTGCGCGTCGCTGTAGCCCAGACGGTAGATGATGGGCAGGGTGTCCAGCGCACTGGGGGCCAGCACCTCGCCCAGCGCCAGCGTGGGCAGCGGGGCCATGCGGTTGCTGGGCTGGGCCTGCACCGCACCGGGGCCAAAGTCATACACCGCCACCGCGGAGTCGCCCGTGGGCAAGGCACTGCAACCAGCCAGCACCGCCGTCAAAATCAAGCCAAATAGGGCTCTAGCCCTCGTGGAATATGCGCAAACAGCTAGCATTTTCATAGCAAATAAATTCTTCCAAATATCAGGGAGCCGTTTGCGCGGTGGCCGGTGCCACAAAACCGCGCTCGCCCGGGCCCGGCGTGGCCTGGCCCTTGCCCCACAGCAGGGACTGCGGGTTGTCGCCCACGGCGTCGGCGGCGCGGCCCACCTGGCGCAAGGTGCGGGCCGTGTCGTCGGTGGCGCGGTTCAGGCGCGGCAGCAGCTGGGCGTTGACCTGGCGGCTGGTGTGCGCCAGCGACTCGGTGCTTTGGGCAATCTTGTCCAGTGTGCCACCGGGCTCGTTCATGCGGCGCGACATGCGCTGGAACTCGGCGGCCGAGGTACGCACCGAGTCGGCGCTGGCGCCCAGGCGCTCGGAGGTGGCCTGCATGCTCTTGAGGGTGGCATCGGTCTGGGTGCCCAGCACTTGCTCAGCGCGGCGGGCCAGGGTGCTGACGTTGGCGGCCGCCTGGCCCATTTGCTGGATCGCGCCCATCAAGGCTTTCTGGTTCTCTGCGTCCAGCAGGGTGTTGACGCGCCCGCTGGCCTGCTCCATCTGCGTGAGCAGGTTGCCCCCTTGCTCGGTGAAGCGCGAAACCATGCTGGGGTGCATGGGAATGCGGGCCGGCGCGCTGCCGCTGGCCACCAACGCGGCAGGCTGCTCGCCCTTGTCATCAAGCTGCACAAAGGCCAGGCCGGTGACGCCCTGAAACCCCAGCGTGGCAAAGGTGGACTGGGTGATGGGCGCCTGCTCGTTGACCGCGATGCGCAAAAGCACATTGCCGCGCTGCACCGTATCCAGTGAAATGTCGGTGACGCGCCCCACCAGCACGCCCTTGAAGCGCACACCGGCCTGGGGCTGCAGGCCGGTCACGCCCTCGGGGCTGGAAATCTCGAAGACCCGCTGCTCCGCAGTGTCACGCGTGAGCCAGGCGGCCAGCGCCGTGAGCAGGGCCGCCACCACCAGCACAAAGGCACCGGCAGCAAAGGCGTGGGATTTGTTTTCCATAAGACTGTCTTTCTACACGGCATCCGGGGTGGGGTGCAACAAGGCCTGCGCCCGGTGCCCGCGCCCACCGCGGAAAAAGTCGTTCACGAAGGGGTGTTCAAAAGCCACCACCTCGCGCGGTGGCGCATCCACCACCACATGTTTGTCGGCCACCACGGCCACCCGGGTGCTGAGCTCAAAAATCGTATCCAGGTCGTGCGTGACCATCACCACCGTCAGGCCCAGCTCCCGGTGCAGGCTTTGCAGCAGCGCACAAAAGCCGTCGGCACTGTCGGGGTCCAGCCCGGCGGTGGGCTCGTCCAGCAGCAACAGCGGCGGGTCCATCACCAGCGCACGGGCCAGCGCCACGCGCTTGACCATGCCGCCCGACAAATCGGCCGGCATTTTGTGGGCGTGGCGGGCGTCCAGCCCCACCATCTGCAGCTTGACCATGGCCACGTCGCGCACCAGGTCGGCAGGCAGGGTGCCCAGCTCGCGCAGCGGAAAGGCAATGTTTTCCAGCACCGTGAAAGCCGAGAACAGTGCGCCATGCTGGAACAACATGCCCACGCGGCTGGCCGCACCAGCGCGCCCCAGCTCGGCGGCCGGGTGGCCCAGCACGGTCACGCTGCCGCGCGCCGGAGTTTCCAGCCCCAACATTTGCCGCAGCAGCACGGTCTTGCCGCTGCCCGAACCGCCCACGATGGACAACAACTCGCCCTGCGCGATTTGCAGGTCCAGGTCCTGGTGGATGACCGTGGGCACACCCTCGGTGCGGAACACCGACCACAACTTGTTGATCTCGACCACCCGCGGCGCGCTCACAGGCCCACTCCCTTGAACAGCACGGCAAACAGGGCATCCACCAGAATCACCACCGTGATGGAGGTGACCACCGAGGCGGTGGTGCCCTCGCCCAGGCTCTGGGTGTTGGGCTTGACGCGCAGGCCGTAGTGGCAGGCAATCAGGGCGATCAGCACCCCGAATACCGCGCTTTTGGCCAGCGCCAGCCAGAGGTTGGCAATCTGCACCGTCTTGGGCAGCGCCGTGATGAAGTACGCAGGGGTGAGCCCCATGGCGAGATCGGCCGCCAGCATGCCGCCCAAGAGCGCAGCCAGTGTGGTCCAGACCGACAGCAGCGGCATGGCCACGGCCATGGCGACAGTGCGCGGCATCACCAGGCGAAAGCCCTTGGCAATGCCCAACACGCGCATGGCGTCCAGCTCCTCGGTCACGCGCATCACGCCAATTTGGGCCGTAATGGCCGAACCCGAGCGCCCGGCAATCAGGATGGCGGCCAATACCGGCCCCAACTCCCGGATCAGCGACAGGCCCAGGATGTTGACGATGAAAGCATCGGCGCCAAACTGGCGCAGCTGCTGCGACATCAGGTACGCCAACACCACCCCGATCAAGAACCCCACCAGGGCGGTGATGGGCATGGCCGTGGCACCAATGCGGTAGAGGTGACCCGAGATGTCGCGCCACGGCGCATGCAGCGGGTGGCGCAGCAGGCGCAGCAAGTCCAGCAGCAATTGGCCCAATAGGCGAACAGCCGCACCCAGGTGGTTGACCACCCCCATGACCCGCCTGCCCAGGCCCAGGTACACCGCATGCCAAGAGTAAGGAACGGGGACCGGCGCGGGCGCGCTGAACTGCGCGACCCGCTCCAGCATCGTGCGTTGTTCGGGCAAAAGTTGCAGCTGCGCGGGCCACTGCCGACCCCAGGCATTCCACAGCAGCTGGGCTCCCGTGTGGTCCAGGCGCTGCAGGCTGCACAGGTCCCATCCATGGCCATCCTTCAGCGCCCGTTGCAGCCGCGCTGGCAAGCCCTGCCACACCGAGGGTACGGCCAGTTCGTCAGCCGTCCAACGCCCGTGCAAAAGCATCACGGAGGCGGAGGACTCAGTGCGAATTTCGAGACGGGGTTCGGTGTCCACCAAAAGGGGCATTCGGCGAGTGGTTAAGGTGCGCATCGTACCCGCAAGGAAATGCAAGCAAAATAGGACCACAGGAGACGCCATGCCCATCCAGAGACGCCCACAAAAACAAACGCCCGGTGGCCTCCCTGCGGGCACCTGAACCATGGGCACCGAATTGATCCACAGCGACCTGATGCACCAAATCGCTGCCGTGCTTTTTGGCGCGGCACTCTTGCATACCTTTGGCGCCAAGTTCTTCGAGGGGCTGGCGCACCGACACCCGAAGCACGCAGGCCTGTTCCATTTGCTGGGCGAGGTAGAGGTGGTGTTTGGCTTTTGGGCCTTTGTGCTGATTGCCTGCATGGCCCTGGTGGCGGGCAGCGGCCCGGCGATTGCGTATGCCGAGTCGCGCCAGTTCACCGAGCCGCTGTTTGTGTGTGTGGTGATGGTGGTGGCGGCCTCACGCCCGGTGCTGGACGTGGTGGCCCGCAGCATGAACCTGCTGGCCCGCCTGCTGCCACTCCCCCGGCCGTTGGCACTAGCCTGGCTCGGCCTGGCCGTGGTGCCCCTGCTGGGCTCGCTGGTGACCGAGCCGGCCGCCATGACGCTGGCCGCGCTGATGCTGGCCCCCCTGCTTTTCACCCCGGCCATGCCCGAGCGTCTGAAATACGCCGCACTGGGTGTGCTGTTCGTCAACATCTCCATCGGTGGCACGCTCACGGCCTATGCCGCCCCCCCGGTGCTGATGGTCGCTGCCACCTGGCAGTGGGACACGGCGTTCATGGCCAGCACGTTTGGGTGGAAGGCCGCGCTGGCGGTGCTGCTCAACGCCACGGTGATGGTGCTGCTACTGCGCAAGCCCCTGCGCGCAGCGCCACCCCCGCCCCGCACCGCGGAGGTGTCCATTCCCTGGGTGGTCAGCGCGGTGCACCTGGCCTTTCTGGCGGGCGTGGTGTTGCTGGCCCACCATCCGGTGCTGTTTCTGGGACTGTTCCTGTTTTTTCTGGGCTACACCCAGGCCTATGCCCGTTTCCAAAACCCGCTGATCCTGAAAGAGGGGCTGCTGGTCGGCTTCTTTCTGGCCGGGCTGGTGGTGCTGGGCGGCATGCAGCAGTGGTGGCTGCAACCGATTGTGGAGAGCCTGGCACCGACCGCCTTGTTTTTTGGCGCCCTGGGCCTTACCGCGGTGACCGACAACGCAGCGCTGACCTACCTGGGCTCGCTGATCGTCGGTATCTCGGACCCGGCCAAGTACATGCTGGTGGCCGGTGCTGTGGCGGGCGGTGGCCTGACCGTGATTGCCAATGCCCCCAACCCGGCCGGCGTGGCGCTGTTGCGCGCGGGCTTTCAAGACCAGTCCATCGGTGCCGGCGGCTTGCTGCTGGGCGCCCTGCTTCCTACCGCGGTGACTGCCGCCTTTTTCCTGCTGCTATGACCAACGACACCACCTTCGACTACATCATCATCGGCGCGGGCACAGCCGGCTGCCTGCTGGCCAACCGCCTGAGCGCCAACGCCTCCAAACGCGTGCTGTTGATCGAGGCCGGCCGCAAGGACGATTACCACTGGATCCACATCCCCGTCGGTTACCTCTACTGCATTGGCAATCCGCGCACCGACTGGTTGTTCAACACCGAGGCCGAGGCGGGCCTGAACGGCCGCAGCCTGCGTTACCCGCGCGGCAAGACGCTGGGCGGCTGCTCCAGCATCAACGGCATGATCTACATGCGCGGCCAGGCCCGCGACTACGACCAATGGGCCCAGCTGACCGGCGACGCCAATTGGACCTGGGAGAACAGCCTGCCCTACTTCAAGCTGCACGAAGACCACCACAAGGGTGCCGATGCCCTGCACGGGGCCAAGGGAACCCCCTCCGCGCTGCTGCACGACAGCGGCACCGACTACCGCCGCGTGCTGCGCCACCACCAGGCTGGTGGCGAATGGCGGGTCGAGAAACAGCGCCTTCGCTGGGATGTGCTGGACGCGTTCGCCCAAGCCGCCACCCAAGCCGGCATTCCTGCCACCGACGATTTCAACCGCGGCAGCAACGAGGGCGTGGGTTACTTTGAAGTGAACCAGAAGGCCGGCTGGCGCTGGAACACGGCCAAGGCCTTTTTGCGCCCCATGTGTTACGCGCGCCCCAACTTCGAGCTGTGGACCAGTGCCCAGGTGGCCAAGCTGGTGGTGGAACCGCAAGCCGAAGGCGCGGGCCTGCGTTGCACCGGTGTGCAGGTGTGGGATGGTCGCGAGATGGTCACCGCCACGGCCCGCGCCGAGGTGCTGCTGTGCGCAGGTGCCGTGGCCAGCCCGCAAATCCTGCAACTCTCGGGTCTGGGCCCGGCCGACCTGCTGCAGGCACGGGGCGTGAGCGTGGTGCAAGACACGCCCGGTGTGGGCGCCAACCTGCAAGACCATTTGCAGATCCGCGCGGTCTTCAAGGTGAAGAACACCCCCACGCTCAACACCCAGGCCCACAGCCTGTGGGGCAAAGCCAAAATCGGCTTGGAGTACGCCCTCAAGCGCAGTGGCCCCATGAGCATGGCGCCCAGCCAGCTCGGCGCCTTCACACGCAGCGACGCCAACCAAGCCCACCCCAACCTCGAGTACCACGTGCAACCGCTGAGCCTGGACGCATTTGGCCAACCGCTGCACACCTTCAACGCCTTCACTGCGAGTGTGTGCAACCTCAACCCCACCAGCCGTGGCACCGTGCAGATCAAGACGGCTGACTTCAAAGACGCCCCGGCGATTGCGCCCAACTACCTGAGCACCGAGGCTGACCGCAAGATTGCCGCCGACTCGCTGCGCGTGACGCGCACGATCGTGGCGCAGCCCGCACTGGCCAAGTACCAGCCCGAGGAGTACAAGCCCGGCGTGCAGTTCCAGAGCGACACGGAATTGGCCCAGCTGGCCGGGGACATTGCCACCACCATTTTTCACCCCGTGGGCACCACCAAGATGGGCCGTGAAGACGATCCGATGGCGGTAGTGGACAGCCGCCTCAAGGTACGGGGTGTAGCGGGCCTGCGCGTGGTGGATGCGGGTGTCATGCCCCTCATCACCAGCGGCAACACCAACTCCCCCACGCTGATGATTGCGGAGAAGGCCGCGCAATGGATTGCGGAGGATGCGACGCGCTGAAACAGTAGAGGGTTTGTCCCGATGCCGCGGCCCCCACAGGGCGGCTACATTGCATGTCAACGCAGACCTGACAGCAACTGCGAGGTCTACCCAGACCAAGCTTGAAACGACGCCGAGGAGACGGCTAAAACCAACAACAAACCCTGCACACCACGATGCAGATTTACAAAAGCACCGGCAACCCCGGTGCTTTTTTTATGCCATTCTGGCCTGCGGCCCGCATGGGATATGCGTAACAAGCTCCTTATTTGATAGCAAAATCCGCAGCCAAACCGGATGCGACAATCTCCCCATGGAATTGATTGTTGTGACGCTGGCCTCGCTGCTGGCCGGTTTTGTCGATGCAATTGTGGGCGGCGGTGGCCTGATTCTGACCCCCGCCCTGTTTGCCACCTTCCCCAACGCCCACCCCGCCACGCTGTTTGGCACCAACAAGGGCGCCTCGGTCTGGGGCACGGCCTTTGCCACGGTGCAGTACCAACGCCGGGTGCAGATGCAGTGGCATGCCATCGCCCCGGCAGCGGCCGTGTGTTTTCTGGCCTCGCTGGGGGGGGCTTGGCTGGTCACCGTGGTGTCACCCGAGCACCTGCGCAAGGCCCTGCCCTTGGTGCTGGTGCTGGTGCTGGCCTACACCCTGGTCAAAAAAGACCTGGGACGCCACCACACCCCCCGATTTGCCGGGCAACACGAGGCGCTGGTGGCCTGCGCGATTGGCGCCGTCATTGGTTTCTACGACGGATTTTTTGGTCCCGGCACGGGCAGTTTTTTTGTGTTCCTGTTAGTCCGTGTGCTGGGGTATGACTTCTTGAACGCGTCAGCCAGCGCCAAACTGCTCAACACCGCATCCAACCTCGCCGCCCTCATTCTGTTCACGCTCAAGGGGCATGTGTGGTGGCACTTTGTGGTGGTGATGGCCGTCGCCAATGTGCTGGGCAGCCTGGCCGGCACCCATCTGGCGCTCAAACACGGCACGGGTTTTGTGCGCAGCATGTTCATCGTAGTGGTGTCGGCACTGATCCTCAAAACCGGCTACGACGCATTTCTGCGTAGCCTCTAGGCTCGCGACTTAACGGGCGGGTGGCCAGGGCAAGTCGGCCGCCACGCGGGGCTTGCCTAGCGGGGCGCCAGCCTGCCCTTTGCTCACCGCCGCCAAGTCTTCTTCGCTGGGGTACTGGCCCAACAGCCAGTAGTCGAAGGCGCGGCGTGCAATGGGCGCGGCCGAGGCAGAGCCAAAGCCTGCGTTCTCCACAATCACCGCCAACGCAATCTTGGGGTCTGCTGCCGGGGCAAAGGCCACATACAGCGAGTGGTCGCGCTGGTGCTCCTCCATCGCTGACGCGTTGTACTTCTGGTTTTTCCCCAGGCTCACGGCTTGCGCTGTACCGGTTTTTCCACCACTCACATACCCGGCGCCCGCAAACACGCGGGTGCCGGTTCCGCCCTGCGTGACCCCCACCATGGCATCGCGGATCACCGCCACGTTCTCGGGCTTGTAGCCCAGGTCCACCGGCGGTTCAGGGGGCACTGGCACCCGCACACGGGTGCTGGCATCCTGGGTGGCGATCACCAACTGGGGTTTGTGTTTCACCCCGTTGTTGGCCACGATGGCCACGGCCTGCGCCAGTTGCAACATGGTGAAGCTGTTGTAGCCCTGCCCGATGCCCAACGAGATGGTTTCTCCGGCATACCACTTTTGCTGCTCGGGGCGCTTGTAGTACTTGCGCTTCCATTCCTGGCTGGGCAAGACGCCGCGCACTTCACCGTGGATGTCGATGCCCGTGTGCTGGCCAAAACCCAAGGGCTTCATGAAGTCATGCATGGTGTCCACGCCAAGCTCATTGGCCAAGGAATAGAAGTAGACGTTGCTGGACTCCACAATGGCGCGGCGCATGTCCATGATGCCGCCCTTCTCGTTCTCGGGGCTACCAAAGCGGTTGCCGCCAAACATGTAGAAGCCGGGGTCATTGACCAGGGTTTGCGGCGTGCGTGTGCCGGTCTCCAGCGCGGCCAGGGCCATGAAAGGCTTGTACGTGGAGCCCGGTGGGTAGGTGCCGCGCAGTGCGCGGTTGAGCAGTGGCTTGTCGATCGACTCGTTGAGCATCTGCCAGTTTTCCTGGTCAATGCCTTCGACGAACAGGTTGGAGTCAAACGTCGGTTTGCTGACAAAAGCCAACACTTCACCGGTCTTGGGGTCCAGCGCCACCAACGCCCCCCGGCGACTGCCAAACATGTCCTCAATCAGTTTTTGCAGCTTGATGTCAATGGACAGCACCACCACATTGCCGGGGGTGGACGGGTTGCTGGCCAGTTTGCGCACGGCGCGCCCGCCGGCCGAGGTTTCAATCCGCTCCACCCCGGTCAGGCCGTGCAGCGTGGACTCGAAACTCTGCTCCACCCCCAGTTTGCCGATGTATTCGGTCCCGCGGTAGTTGGCCTGGTCATCGCTGTCCTCGATCTTCTCTTTTTCGGACTGGTTGATACGCCCGATATACCCAATCACGTGGCTGGCCAGCTCGCCGTAGGGGTAGCTGCGGAACAAGCGGGCCTTGATCTCGACACCGGGGAAGCGAAAGCGTTGCGCCGCAAAACGGGCGACCTCGGCATCGGTCAGGCGGGTGCGAATCGGCAGGGACTCGAAGTTCTTGGATTCCTCCATGAGCTTCTTGAAGCGGCGCCGGTCGCGCGGCGTGATGTCGATCACGCTGGCCAGTTCGTCGATGGTTTTTTCCACGCCACCGGTCTTGGAGGGCGTGACCTCCAGCGTGTAGGCCGAGTAGTTGGTCGCCAGCACCACCCCATTGCGGTCTTCAATCAGGCCACGGTTGGGCACGATGGGCACGATGGACGTGCGGTTGCTCTCCGCCTGTGCCCGCAAGTCGTCGTGACGCACCACCTGCAAATACGCCACACGCAGGGCCAGCAAGAAAAAGCAACACAGCACCACCACACTGACCACGAAGACACGGGTGCGAAAGCGGGCCAGGTCGGCCTGGACGTTGCGCAACTCGGTCATGGTTTAGCCGCGATGGTCAAACCGGTTCGCCGCTGGGCCGCCCCAAGGCGAACCAGCCCCCTCGGGGGGCAGCGCAGCACACGCAGTGGCAAGCGTGGGGGCCACATCACAACGGGCGGTTGGCATCAGGATCAGGCGCACGGCGTTGTGGAGCCAGCAGCAGCACGCTGGCCACGGGCCACAACGCCGCCTCCAATACTGGCGCCAAAAGCAGCCACCAGCCCGGAAATGTGCCCCCCCCCATCAGGCGCAGCATCAGCTCCAGGGCATGGGCCGCCAAGAACAAAGGGAACACTTGCGCCGCTTGCGAAGGCACGGTAAACCACAACAAGCGGCGATGCACCGTGATGGCCAAAAAACTCAGCACGGTATAGGCCATGGCATGCTGGCCCAGCAGGCCGCCTTGGTGCACATCCATCAGCAGGCCGAACACAAAGGCGGCGCCGATGCTAACGCGCAGCGGCTGGTGCACGGTCCAGAACACCAACACCACGGCCAACAAATCGGGCGCCCAGGCCACACGCCCCCACAGGCCCATGTTGTTGACCATATTGAGAAGCAGCGCGCCCACCACGCTGCCCCAAATAAACAGGGGGTTGGCAGGCAGCAAGAGCTGCTGACCCGGACGCATGATCATCGCAAACCTGCTCCTTTGGGCGACGCCGCCAACGCATCCGCAACGGGGCGGGCAGGCAACTGGTCTGACAGCGGGTCCAACACCAGCACATGGGTGGTACCAGACACCAAGGCCAGCGGCACGCAGTAAATGCGGGCAAACACGGCGTCCACCTGGCGCTCGACCTTTTCCACGCGCGCCACCGGCAGGCCCGGCGGGTACACACCATCCACCCCGCTGGTGGTCAGGAGGTCGCCCACGGCCACGTCCGCGTTGGCCGCCATGTAGCGCAACTCCAGCGCATCCGCGTGGGTGGAGGTGTCACCAAATGCCACCCCACGTGCACCGGTGCGCGCGTTGAGCACCGGAATCGCATGGTCCCGGTCGGTGATCAGGGTGACTTCGCTCATGGCCGGGTACACACGCGTGACCTGCCCAATGACGCCCATCTCGTCCAGCACCGGCGAGCCCAAGGTCAGCTGGTGCATCAGCCCCTTGTTGATCACCACTTTGCGTGTGAAGGGATCCGCCGCGTCGTACAGCACCTGGGCGGCTTTGGCCGGTGCACTCAGGCGCGGCGACAGGTCCAGCAACTTGCGCAAGCGCTGGTTCTCCAGCTCCAGCTGCTCTACCTGGTTGGCCCGCAGGGACTGCAGGCTGAGTTTTCTGCGGGCCTCTTCCTGGGCCGACTCGGCAGACGCCACGGTGGTGAAGTAGGTCGCCGCAGACTGCACCAGCACCACGGGCTGCAGGGCCAGCCACTGCACCGGGTAGAGCGCGGTGGCCAGCACCACGCGCAGGGGTTGCATCACTTTGAAGCGCGCATCAGCCACCATGAGAAACAGCGCCAAGGCGCTGCAGACGGCCAACTTGGACAGGGCCGAAGGGCCCTGTCGGAAGAAGGGAGGAGGATCTCTGTCCAGCGTACCGAGCGGCATCGCTGTGTCCGGCCGTTATTCGCTCGTGAAAATGGAACCCAGGCGCTCCATCTGCTCCAGCGCAATGCCGCAACCGCGCACCACACAGGTCAGAGGATCTTCAGCCACCAGCACCGGCAAACCGGTTTCTTCGGCCAGCAGGCGGTCCAGGTCACGCAACAGGGCACCACCGCCAGTGAGCATCATGCCGCGGTCGGCAATATCGGCCCCCAGCTCAGGCGGGGTTTGCTCCAAGGCATTTTTGACGGCCGACACGATGTTGTTCAACGGGTCCGTCAGCGCTTCCAGAATTTCGTTGGACGAGATGGTGAAGCTGCGGGGCACGCCCTCGGACAGGTTGCGTCCGCGCACTTCCATTTCCTTGACTTCGGAGCCGGGGAAGGCCGAGCCGATTTGTTTCTTGATGGCTTCTGCGGTGGGCTCACCAATCAGCATGCCGTAGTTGCGGCGGATGTAGTTGATGATGGCTTCATCGAACTTGTCGCCACCGACACGCACCGAGCCCTTGTAAACCATGCCACCCAGCGAGATGACACCGACTTCGGTGGTACCGCCACCAATGTCCACCACCATGGAGCCGGACGCTTCGGATACCGGCAGGCCGGCACCGATGGCGGCAGCCATGGGTTCTTCAATCAGGTACACATCGCTGGCACCGGCGCCCAAAGCGGACTCACGGATGGCGCGGCGCTCGACTTGGGTGGAGCCACAGGGCACACAAATAATGATGCGGGGGCTCGGCTTCAAGACACCACGGGGCAGCACCATCTTGATGAACTGCTTGAGCATCTGCTCAGTGACGGTGAAGTCGGCGATCACGCCGTCTTTCATGGGGCGGATGGCTTCGATGTTGCCGGGCACCTTGCCCAGCATGGCCTTGGCTTCCTTGCCCACCGCCTGGATGGTTTTTTTGCCCTGGGGACCGCCCTCGTGGCGAATCGCAACCACCGACGGTTCGTTCAAAACGATACCCTGTCCACGCGCCACAATCAGCGTATTGGCGGTACCCAAGTCAATCGCCAGGTCGGTAGAAAAGTACCGACGAAAAGCTCCAAGCATTACGGTTCCTCTCAGGCACGGAGGGCACTTCGGCCGTCCATCGCCATGTTTTTTGCGGTTTAAATGTGTAAGTTTGGCGTCAAAGTCCGCGTATCCGCGGCACTTTTACCAAAGGCAGGATAATACCCCATCGCCTGTGAATAACTCGTGCAAAAGCCGCTGGCCTGACACGATTTACCCTTGGTTTCAACTCTTCTACACCCATGTCCCTGACATCTTCCGACATCGCCCGCATTGCCAATTTGGCACGCCTGGAACTGGCCCCGGCCGAAACCGCGCGCCTGCAGACCCAAATGAACGACTTTTTCAGCATTGTGGAAACCATGCGCGCTGTGGACACCACCGGACTGGAGCCCCTGTCCCACCCCGTGGCCGCCATCCAGGACATCGTGCTGCGCCTGCGCGAGGACGCCGTGAGCGAGCCCAACCAGCGGGAAGCCAATCAGAAAAGCGCTCCCGCGGTAGAGCGCGGCCTGTTCCTGGTTCCCAAAGTCATCGAATAAGCAGATCCCCGTATGTCGACTTCATTTTCCCAAACCGCCTTGCACGACCTGAGCGTGCGTTCGCTGGCCCAGGCCCTGCGCGACAAGCAACTCAGCGCAGTCGAAGCTGCCGAATATTTTCTGCAGCGCGGCACGGCCCATGCAGAACTTGGCGCCTTTGTAGCCACCAACACGGCCGCCACGCTGGCCCAAGCCCGTGCGGCCGACGCCCGCATTGCCACAGGCACGGCAGGCGCACTCGAAGGTGTGCCGATCGCACACAAGGATATTTTTGTGACGCGCGACTTCGCCACCACGGCAGGTTCGCGCATGCTCAAGGGTTACCGCTCGCCATTTGACGCCACCGTGGTCGACAAGCTGGCCCAGGCCGGTGCAGTGACCCTGGGCAAGCTCAACTGCGACGAGTTCGCCATGGGCTCCAGCAATGAAAACTCTGCCATCGCCCCAGTGGGCAGCGACACCGTGCAGCCGGTGCGCAACCCCTGGAACACCGCACGCATTCCCGGCGGCTCCTCGGGTGGCAGTGCGGCCGCCGTGGCCGCGCGCCTGGCCCCCGCCGCCACCGGCACTGACACGGGCGGCTCCATCCGCCAGCCCGCCGCGTTTTGCGGCATCACCGGCATCAAGCCCACGTATGGCCGCGCTTCGCGCTACGGCATGGTGGCGTTTGCCTCCAGCCTGGACCAGGCCGGCCCCATGGCCCGCAGCGCCGAAGACTGCGCGCTGCTGCTCTCGGCCATGTGCGGCCCGGACCCCGACCGCGACTCCACCTCACTGGACGTGCCGGGCGAAGACTTTGCACGCCAGCTCAACGACTCGATTGAAGGCCTGCGCATTGGTATCCCGCAAGAGTTTTTTGGCGATGGCCTGAGCGCCGATGTGCGTGCCAGCGTGGACGCCGCACTCAAGCAATACGAAGCCCTGGGCGCCAAGCTGGTGCCCATCACGCTGCCGCGTACCGAGCTGTCGATTCCGGTGTACTACATCATTGCGCCAGCCGAAGCGTCGAGCAACCTGAGCCGCTTTGATGGTGTCAAGTTCGGCCACCGCGCGAAGGACCATGGTGACCTGGCCGATATGTACAAGAAGACCCGCGCCGAAGGTTTTGGCGACGAGGTGAAGCGCCGCATCATGATCGGCACCTATGTGCTGTCCCACGGCTACTACGACGCCTACTACCTGCAGGCGCAAAAGATCCGCCGCATGATTGCCGACGACTTCCAGAACGCCTTCAAGGACTGCGATGTGATTGCCGGCCCCGTCGCCCCCACAGTGGCGTGGAAAATTGGCGAAAAGTCCGACGACCCCGTGGCCAACTACCTCGCCGACATCTTCACCCTGTCGGGCTCGCTCGCTGGCTTGCCGGGCATGAGCATCCCCGTGGGTTTTGCCAAGGCCGAGGCCGACAAGGGCATGCCGATTGGCATGCAGCTGCTGGGCAACTACTGCCAGGAAGCACGCCTGCTCAACGCCGCCCACCGCTTCCAGCAAGCCACCGATTACCACCTGGCCAAGCCCGCAGGATTCTGACCATGAGCGAGACCGTGAACACATTTGAAGCACAACAACAGGGCCGCCCGACTGGCCCGCTGGTGCATGGCTACGAAGTCATCATCGGCTTTGAAACCCACGCCCAGCTCTCCACCGCATCGAAGATTTTTTCGCGCGCCAGCACCGCCTTTGGCGCCGAACCCAACACCCAGGCCTGCGCGGTGGACCTGGCCCTGCCCGGCACACTGCCCGTGATGAACAAGGGCGCGGTTGAACGCGCCATCCAGTTCGGTCTGGCAATTGGCGCGCACATTGCACCGCGCAGCATCTTTGCGCGCAAGAACTACTTCTACCCCGACCTGCCCAAGGGCTACCAGATCAGCCAGTTCGAGATCCCGGTGGTGCAAGGGGGAGCGGTCGATTTTTTCCTCGGCGATGAGAAGAAGTCGGTGCGCCTGGTGCGTGCCCACCTGGAAGAAGACGCGGGCAAATCGTTGCACGAAGACTTCATTGGCCAAAGCGGCATTGACCTGAACCGTGCCGGTACGCCGCTGCTGGAGATCGTGACCGAACCCGACATGCGATCGAGTGCCGAGGCCGTGGCCTACGCCAAGGAGCTGCACAAGATCGTGACCTGGATCGGCATCTGCGACGGCAACATGCAGGAAGGCTCGTTCCGCTGCGATGCCAACGTGTCGGTGCGCAAGCCCGGCAGCCCCCTGGGCACGCGCCGCGAGATCAAGAACCTCAACAGCTTCAAGTTCATGCAGCAGGCCATCGACTACGAGGTGCGCTGGCAGATCGAGCAGATTGAAGACGGCCACGCGATCCAGCAGGCCACCGTGCTGTTCAACCCCGACACCGGCGAAACCCGTGCCATGCGCACCAAGGAAGACGCGGCCGATTACCGTTATTTCCCTGACCCAGACTTGCCACCGCTCTGTATTTCGGAGCAGTGGGTGCAGGAAGTACGCGGCAAAATGGCCGAATTGCCACGCAATATGGCGGCGCGCTTCCAGGCCAGCTATGGTTTGAGCGAATACGATGCGACCCAGCTCACGCAAAGCCTGGCGCTCGCCGGCTACTTTGAAGCTGCCGCCAAAGCCAGCGGCCAGGCCAAGCTGGCCAGCAACTGGATCACAGGCGAGTTGGCACGCCGCCTCAATGCCCAAGACCTGTCCATTGAACAGTCCCCCGTATCCGCTCAGACGCTGGGCCAACTGATCACGCGCATCAGCGACAGCACCATCTCCAACAGTGCCGCCAAACAGGTGTTCGACGCACTGTGGGACGGTGCAACCGAGGTGGATGCCGTCATTGAGTCCAAGGGACTGAAGCAGATGAACGATACCGGCGCGCTGGAAGCCATCGTGTTGCAGGTGATCGACAAGAACGCCAAAAACGTGGCCGAGTTCAAGGCCGGCAACGACAAGGCGCTGAATGCGCTGGTCGGTCAGATCATGAAGGCCAGCCAGGGCAAGGCCAACCCCCAGCAGGTCAACGAGCTGCTGCGCAGCAAGCTGGCGTAAACCGCACCACCCACAAAAAAGGCCTCTTGCGAGGCCTTTTTTACTTGCTGGCGGGTGCCGTCAGCGCCCAGAGCTGGCGCAATCGCACCAGCTCGTCATCAAACCGCGCATTCAGACGGCGAGCTTCTGCGTCCTGTTCGGCAATAAACCGTTTTTGTACGCTCTGGCTCTGGGCGTTTTCTTCCTGTTGGCGGCGCACATAGGCAGGCGCTTTGTTCGGGTCCTTTTTGTAGAACTCCATTTCTTCGTCAATCGCCACCCGCTGGCGCACGAGTTCGTTCAGGCGCGTGGTGGCAGCTTTGGCAACTGCCTCGATCTGGGCCAGCGCCTCTGCACGCTCCTGGTCATGCACACCCTTGGTCGGGTAGCGGGTCAGCAGCGCACGGTCGCGGCGTTTTTCTTCGGCGAGCCGGCCACGCTCCTCCGCCTCGCGCTTTTCCTTTTGCTCCAGGTCCAGCTTCTCCTGGGCTGTGAGCGAAGGGCCTACTTTGGCGCGCACCGTGCCACTGGGATTCAAGACCTTCTGTTCGCGGTCTATGCAATCCACAATCGGGCGGTCCGCCGTGAGCTTGCGGCCTTTGGCATCGACGCAGGTGTACACCCCCCCTGGCAAAGGCTGGGCCTGGGCCCACACCATCCCGCTGGCAGCGACGGTGATGGCCCCAAGGGCCAAACGGCAATAAATCCTCATGCGTCTCCTTCATCCACACCGTATCGCTGGCGGTAAGCCAACACGCGTTGGTGGTCGGCATCCGAACCGGATGCCTGGCGCGCCGCCAGATACTGCATCAAATCGCCCAGCTTCGCAATTGCACAGACCTGCAGCCCCAACTGGTTACGTACGTATTGCACGGCGCTGTAAGGCACATCCTGGCCGTTCTCGGTGGCTTTTTCCTGGCGGTCCAGGGCAATACACACCGCATGCGGCTTGGCGCCTGCAGCCTGGATGATGGCAATCGACTCACGCGCCGCCGTGCCGGCCGACATCACATCGTCAATCACCAGCACCCGGCCTTTCAGGGGTGCGCCCACCAGGGTGCCACCTTCGCCATGGTCTTTGGCCTCTTTGCGGTTGTAGGCAAAAGGCACGTTGCGTCCCCGGCGCGCCAGCTCAATGGCCACCGCAGCGCCCAAGGGAATGCCCTTGTAGGCGGGGCCAAACACCATGTCGAATTCGATGCCGCTGGCCAGCAGGCGCTGGGCATAGAATTCGGCCAAACGCCCCAGCTTGGCCCCGTCGTCAAACAGGCCCGCGTTGAAAAAGTAGGGGCTCATGCGCCCGGCTTTGGTTTTGAACTCGCCAAAGCGCAGCACCCCACACTCCACAGCAAATTGCACGAATTCCAGGGCCAATGGGTCACGGTCCGACATGGGGGTTTCCTTGTTCAAATTAAGCAGTCTCAATCTCAACGGCATTCGCTCCGCGACCAGCAAAGGGCTGGAGGCCTGGCTTGCCACAACGCGGCCCGATTGTATTTGTGTACAAGAAGTCAAGGCCCAGGCGGCCGATGTAGCGGGCAAATTCGAGCAACTCAGTGGCCTGCAGGGGCACTTCCACTTTGCCGAGAAAAAAGGCTACTCGGGCGTAGCGGTCTACACCCGTCATGCCCCCAGCGATGTGCGTATCGGCTACGGCTCCCCCGAATTTGATGCCGAGGGCCGCTATGTGGAACTGCGCTTTGACACCCCCCAGCGCAAGTTCTCGCTCATCAGTGCCTACTTCCCCAGCGGGTCTTCCGGCGAAGACCGGCAGCAGGCCAAGTTCCGTTTCTTGGCCGAGTTTTACCCCCACCTGCAGGCCCTGCGCCAGGAGCGCGAATTCATCCTCTGCGGCGACATCAACATCGCGCACCAGGAGATCGATCTGAAGAACTGGAAAGGCAACAAAAAGAACTCCGGCTTCCTGCCGGAAGAGCGGGCCTGGATGAGCACCCTGCTCACCGACGGCGGCCTGGTGGACGTGTACCGCCAGCTGGAGCCTACCGCCACCGACGATTGCTACACCTGGTGGAGCAACCGAGGCCAGGCCTATGCCAAGAACGTGGGCTGGCGCCTGGACTACCACCTGGCGACGCCCGCGCTGGCCGCGTTGGCCCGGGGCCACCAGATCTACAAGGCCGAGAAGTTTTCGGACCACGCGCCCATCACCCTGGACTACGACCTCACGCTGTAAAACGGGGCCAGGGCCGCGCTGGCGTTTAGGGCTTGGCCTTGCGGGTCCGCACGTACAAGGGCATCACCTGGGGCAAATTGGCCTCAATCTGCGCAATGCGGGCATTGCCCGATGGATGGGTGGACAACCATTCGGGCGGTGCGCCCTTGTTGGCGGCGCCCATTTTTTGCCACAGGCTGACCGCTGCGCGTGGGTTGTACCCCGCACGGGCGGCCAGCTCCATGCCGACCAGATCGGCCTCGGATTCGTCCTCCCGGCCAAACTTCAGGGTCAACAGCTGGGCACCGTACTGGGTCACTGTCTGGCCAATATCGCCCAGGCCGAGCACCTGGCTCAAGAGGTTGGCGCCAAGGCCGGTCGCGGCGTTTTTGCCCATGCGCTCACGCGCATGCTCACGCAAGGCGTGGGCAATTTCGTGCCCCATGACCATGGCCACCTCGTCGTCCGTGAGCTTGAGGGTGTCGAGGATGCCGGTATAAAACGCAATTTTTCCACCGGGCATGCAGAAGGCATTGATCTGGTTGGCACCCATCAGGTTGACCTCCCACTTCCAGCTCTTGGCGCGGTCATTCCAGTCGTTGGCAAACGGAATGATCTTGTGAGCTATCGCGCGCAGGCGCCGTACCTGCGGGTCATTCGGCCCCGCCAGGGCGTTCTGGTCCTGTGCCTTGGCCAGCATCTGCCCGTACTGCTGGGCGGCGGCTTGTTCCACCTGTTCGGCAGGTACCAGTTTGCTGAAGGCTGAATTGCCACCCACATTCACCCCGTCGCGCGTCTGTGCCCCCGCGGTACAGACGACGCCCAATGACAGGACCAGGCCCAGCACAGGCCCGGAGAGATGGTGAGAAATGCGCAAGGTCATGGCCGCTATTATTCCCCGCATGACTGCGCCCCACTCCTCCCCACCTCCCCCCGCACCGATGGGCTGGCTTGCCACGCTCAGGGTCTATGCCGAACCCGCCTCGCTGCGCATGCTGGCGCTGGGCTTCTCGGCGGGGCTGCCACTGCTGCTGGTATTTGGCACACTGAGCTTCTGGCTGCGCGAGGCCGGGGTGGACCGCACCACCATCGGATTCCTGAGCTGGGTAGGCCTGGCCTATGGTTTCAAGTGGGTCTGGTCGCCGCTGGTGGACCGCCTGCCAATCCCCGTGCTCACCCGCTTGCTGGGCCGGCGGCGCAGCTGGCTGCTGCTGTCGCAAGCGGTGATCATGGCCGCGCTGGTGATGATGGCGCTGACCGACCCCACGCTGGCGCTTGCACCCATGGTCTGGTGCGCAGTAGCGGTGGCCTTTGGTTCTGCCACGCAAGACATTGCACTGGACGCCTTCCGCATCGAGTCCGCTGACACCGAACACCAGGCCGCATTGGCCGCCACCTACCAGGCGGGCTACCGCCTGGCCATGATCTGGGCCGGAGCCGGGGCCTTGTGGATTGCCGCACGCGCCGAAGTGCCCAACGCAGCCTTGTACCAATATGGCGCCTGGCGCACCGCCTACCTGGTGATGGCCGCCAGCATGCTGCCCGGCGTACTGACCGTGCTGCTCTCGCGGGAACCCGCACGCCAAGCGCTGCCCCCGGCCCGCAATGCCGCCGAATGGCTGCACGGTGCGCTCATTGCGCCCTTTGCCGACTTCGTGGGCCGCTACCGCTGGCACGCAGCGCTCATCCTGGGGCTGATTGCCACCTACCGCATCAGCGACGTGGTGATGGGCATCATGGCCAATCCCTTCTATGTGGACATGGGCTTTAGCAAGGACGAGGTCGCTGCCATCAGCAAGGGGTTTGGGGTGGCAATGACACTGCTGGGCGCCTTCGTGGGTGGCGTGTTGGCCCTGCGACTGGGGGTGATGCGGGTGCTGATGCTGGGTGCTGTGCTCAGTGCGGCCAGCAACCTGCTGTTTGCCTGGCTGGGCACACGCGGCCACGACCTGAGCGCGCTGGTGCTGGTCATTTCGGCCGACAACCTCTCCAGCGGCATTGCCAGCGCGGCCTTCATCGCCTACCTGTCGTCACTCACCAATGTCCAGTACTCGGCCACCCAGTACGCGCTGTTCAGCTCGATGATGCTCTTGCTGCCCAAGTTTCTGGCGGGCTTCTCGGGGCAATTTGTCGACTCCTTCGGCTACCCCAGCTTCTTCACGGCCACTGCGTGCCTGGGTGCACCGGTCTTGCTGTTGGTATGGTTGGCTTCACGCATCAAAACAGTCCCTAGCCCCCATTGATAGTGCGCGAATAGCTATTAATTTGATAGCGCCATTTACCTAACTTTACCCACCCGACAAACCGCCGGTATACGGCAAGGGGGGCCTGGCGATAGACTGCGGCCATGCGCCAACACCTGCTCATGATCGAAGACGACGCCCGCCTCGCCACCATGGTGGCCGAGTACCTGGAGCAATCGGGATTTGCTGTCAGCCACTGCGGCGACGGCCTCAGCGGCCTGGGCCACCTGACCCAGCCCCCCGCCGGGGCGGTGCCGGAGCTGGTCATCCTGGACCTGATGCTGCCCGACATCGACGGCCTGGAGGTGTGTCGCCGCATCCGCGCGCTGCCTGCCCCGGCTTCCAGCGTGCCGGTCCTCATGCTCACGGCCAAAGGCGATGCGATGGACCGCATCATCGGCCTGGAGCTGGGCGCTGACGACTACCTGCCCAAACCCTTTGAGCCGCGCGAACTGCTGGCCCGCATCCGGGCCATCCTGCGCCGCAAGACAGAAACCACCGCCCCCAGCGGCAAGTCGCTGCGCTTTGGCAGCCTGGAAATTGACCGCGACGCACGCACCGTGACCGTCTCGGGCGCACCATGCGAGCTCACGTCCTACCAGTTTGACCTGCTGGTGGCACTGGCCGAGCGCGCCGGGCGCGTGCTCACGCGCGACCAGATCATGGAAGCCGTGCGCGGCCGCGAACTCGAAGCCTTTGACCGCTCCATCGACGTGCACATGGGCCGCATCCGTGCCGCCATCGAAGCCGACGCCAAAGACCCCAAACGTATCCTCACGGTGCGTGGCGTGGGTTATGTGTTTGCGCGTCAGCAAGACTAAGCTTGGTTTTCCCTTCCATGTTTTTCAAGCAACTGTATGTGCGTATCTGGCTGGCCGTGGTACTGGCCGTGGCCGTGCTCACCCTGCTGGTCGGTTGGGCCTGGCGCCTGACGACCGAGCCGCCATTGCGCGAAGTGGTGGTGCGCAACGAAGCCGGCGAGGTGATTGGCAGCGGCCACGCACGCCTGCGCCGCCCCCTGCAACGCGGTGAGCTACTGGACAAGGAAGCCCTTGGCAGCGCGGGTGGCCCACCGCCACCACCGCCCGAGCTGGACGCACCGCCCGATGACGACCTGCCCGGCCGCTTCGGCCGCGGCCCCGAATTCCTGGTGCGCATGCAGGATGGCCAAACCGTCCACATGCACCTGCCACGCCCCCCGGCATCCAGCCTGCGAGCCCCGTTTGGCTTCTTCTGGACGCTGGGCTTGGTGGGGATTGCCGTGGCGCTGGGCACGTACCCGATTGTTCGCCGCCTGACACGGCGACTGGAAACCCTGCGCCAAGGCGTGGAGCGCTGGGGTGACGGCGACCTGAGCGCCCGCGTTCCGTTGGGGGGTGATGACGAGGTTGGCTTCTTGGCCACCCGCTTCAACCATGCAGCCCAACAGGTGCAAAGCCTGGTGCAGTCGCACAAGGCCTTGCTGGCATCCCAAAAGTCCCTGCTGGCCAACGCCTCACACGAGCTGCGTTCGCCATTGGCGCGCATCCGCATGGGCATGGAGCTGATGGGCAGCAACCCCAGCCCCACATTCAAGGCCGAGATCGCGCGCAACATCAGCGAGCTGGACCAGTTGATTGAAGAGATTTTGTTGGCCAGCCGGCTGGACGCCAAAGAGGCAGACATGGGCACCATCGAATCGGTGGACCTGGTCGGCCTGGCAGCCGAGGAGTGTGCACGCACGCAGGCGCTGCTGGACACCGCCACCGCCACCCTGGCGGTGCCTGGCATCACCAAGCTGCTGCGCCGCGCCGTGCGCAACCTGCTGGAAAACGCACGCCGTTATGGCGCGGGCGATGTCACGCTGGTGCTGGCCCAAGACAGCACCCACGCCACCCTGCAGGTGTGTGACCGCGGCCCCGGCGTGCCCGAGGCTTTGCAAGACCGGATTTTTGAACCGTTTTACCGCCTGCCCGGTGCCTCCGAGCGTGAGGGCGGCGTGGGCTTGGGCCTGGCGCTGGTCAAGTCCATCACCCAGCGCCATGGCGGCACGGTCACTTGCCGCAACCGGCCCGATGGTGGTGCTTGTTTTGAGATTCGTCTGCCGCTGCAGGCAGCTACCGGCGGCCGCTAATCGCAGCGACTCAGGACGCGGCTTTCAGGAACAGGTCGCGATCCGGGGCAAAGTTCTCGTGCAGCGGCAACAGGGCGCCGCCCAAAGCCCGTGCGTCCGAGCCCATGCTGCCCGCGATCACGGTGGCAGGCCACAGGCCTTCCCAGTTGTAGCGGCGCAGGGCCTGGCCGGTTTCCTCGATCAGGCGTTGCAGCATGCTGCGCGAAAACGAGCCGTCGATCACCACCGCATCAATGTCCAGAAATGCGGTGCCACTCACCACACACTGGGCCAAGCCCAAGGCAGCACTGCGAACCCAGGCATCGGTGTGGACCACAAAGGGCGCGAACATGGCACGGTCGTCATAGGCTGCACTGGGGTCCAGGCCCGCGGCCTGGTAATGCTGCTCCAGCTCCCACAGCGAGGCATGGGCAATCAGCTGTTCGGGCATGCTGCCGGGCGTGGCCACCTGCAGCGGCAGCGAGGCCACGGCGCCCGCGTTGCCATGGATCCCGCCATGCAAGTGGGAGTTGAGTACCAGCCCCCCGCCCACAAAGGTGTCCACAAACAAATACAAAAAACTCTTGAGATCGCGCCCGCGGCCCGCCACCAGTTCGGCCACACAGGCAGCCGACGTGTCCTTGGCAAAACTCACGGGGGCCTCTGTCATGGCCTGCACCTGTGCGCATAAGTCGATATGGTTCCATTGGTCCGACACCGCCTCGGACAGGCCCAGCATCTTGTGCCAACCGCCCAGATTAAACGGTGCCGCAACACCGACTCCCACCAAACGCGGGGCCAGAGCACCCAGGCCATCCTGGATGGCGCGCATGCGGCTTTGCACCACCGGCAACAAGGTCTCGGCATCGGGAAAGTCATAGGCCAGGGTTTCACGCACCCGCACCGCCCCCGTAAAGTCCACCAGCAACCAGTCCGCGCTGCGCCGGCCAATCTTGATGCCCAGGGCAAAGGCCCCATCCGGGTTCAGCGCCATGGGCACCGAGGGCTGGCCAATCCGGCCGCGCACGCGCTCCTGCTTGATCAGCAGGCCATCGTCTTCCAGGCGCGTGGTGATCAGGCCGATAGTCTGGGCGGTCAGGCCGGTGAGGCGCGCCAAGTCGGCCTTGGGCAGGCTGCCATTGAGGCGGATGGCGTGCAAGACCACCCGCTCGTTGAACTGGCGCATGCCCACATGGTTGGAACCGCGGGGCCGCAAGACCGGTGGCGAGGCGGCCCCCGCCGTGTCGGGGCGTGAGACAGGTGCATTGTCAGCAAAGTTCATGGTGAGGCGATTTTGACCCATGAAGCGCCCCACCCGCCAAAACTTTTTGGCGCGCCGCGCCGGCTCAGGCCAGTGCCGATGCCGGCAGGTCTTCCACCGCTTTGGCCCCTGTCATCACCGCCACGGTGTCGCTCATGCTGATCGCCTTGGGGTTGACCACGCAGGCCCGCTTGCCCAGACGCTGGATGTGGATGCGGTCCGCAATCTCAAACACATGCGGCATGTTGTGGCTGATGAGGATCACCGGCAGGCCCTTGTCGCGCACGCGGCGGATCAGTTCCAGCACCATATTGCCTTCCTTCACGCCCAGCGCGGCGGTGGGTTCATCCATGATGACCACGTGTTGCGCAAAGGCGGCCGCCCGCGCCACCGCCACACACTGGCGCTGGCCGCCCGACAGCGTCTCCACCGCCTGCGTCATGGAACGGATGCCGACCTTGAGGTCGTTCATGCGCGAGATGGCTTCGTCCAGCATGCGTTTTTTGTCGAGCGAACGGAACACGCTGCCCAGCAGGCCAGGGCGTCGCAGCTCGCGGCCCAAAAACAGGTTCTCGGCAATCGACATGGCGGGCGCCACGGCCAGGTCCTGGTACACGGTTTCGATGCCGTGGCGGCGGGCATCGATCGGCGAACGGAAGTGCACCGTCTGACCATCCAGCTCCATCGTGCCTTCGTCGGGCACCACGGCACCCGACAGGGCCTTGATCAGGCTGGACTTGCCAGCACCGTTGTCGCCAATCACCGCCAGGATTTCACCGGCGCGCAATTCGAAATCGACACCATCCAGAGCGGTCACACCGCCATAACGTTTGACCAGGCCCGAGGCCTTGAGAACAATTGGGGGCGTAGACATCAGCGGGCTCCCTTGCGCGAGAGTTGGTCTGCAGCCACCGCCAGGATGACCAGAATGCCAGTGATCAGGGTCTGGTAGACCGAGGCCACATCCATCAGCGTGAGGCCGTTGCGGAACACCCCCACAATGACCGCGCCGACCAGCGAGCCCAGAATGATGCCGCGCCCGCCGAACAGCGAGGTACCGCCCAACACCACCGCCGTGATGGCGTCCAGGTTTTCGGTTTGCCCGGCCTGGGGGTCGCCCACACCCGTGCGCGCCACCGACAACAAGGCAGCGATGCCGTAGAGCACCCCGGCCAGCACATACACACCCAAGAGCACACGCTCGACCGAAATGCCACTCAGGCGCACGGCTTCAGGGTTGTTGCCCACGGCGTAGACATGGCGCCCGGCTGCGGTGTCACGCAGCAGATGCCAGGCCAGCAGGTACATGCCCAGCATGACCACGGTACCCCAGGCCACCGAGGTGCCGCCCAGGGAGAAGGTGTTGCCCAGCACCGTCATGCTGTCGGGCAAGTTGCCCACCGTTTGGGCTTCGGAGTAAATCTGGGTGATTGCAAACGCAATGTTCATGGTGCCCAGCGTCACGATGAAAGATGGCAGCTTGACGCGTGTGACCAGCAGGCCGTTGAGCAGTCCGAAGGCCGCCGTCACACCAATACCGCACAACACCGCCAGGGCGGGATGCATGCCAAGGTCCATGGTGAACTTGGTCATCACGATGCCGCCCAGCGCCATCACCATGCCACACGACAGGTCGATACCGGCGGTCAGGATGATCAGGGTCTGGCCGATGGCCAGCAGGCCCACCACCATGACCTGCTGCAGCACCAGCGAGAGGTTTTCGCCCGTCAGAAAGCGGTCGGATTGCGTGGCGAAAAACACGCAGGCCGCCAGCAGGGCCAGCCAGGGCCCCAGCAGGGCCCAAGGAATGGGTTTGGAAGAATTCGTTGCCATAGGGGCTTACCAGTTGGCGCGCATCGGCGCAATAAAGAGAGGGAACAAGGGCCCGGCACTGTGGGGAACAGCCGCCGGGCCCTGGGCACTCACAGGGCGCGAGCCCGTGTCAGCTTACTTCTTGCCCCAGCACAGGTCGGTGCCGGTCTTGACGTCTTTGCTGTCGACACCCGCAACGGCTTTGCCGGCAATCAGGGTCACACCCGTGTCCACGTAGCCCGACGCTTTTTTGCCACCCTTGGCGTAATCCACGCCTGCAGCCACGCCCATGGCGGCCATCTTCAGGGGGTATTGCTGGGACGTGGCGGCAATCACGCCCTTGCCGACGTCGGCCACGCCGGCGCAGCCGCCGTCCACGGACACGATCAGCACGCCCTTCTCTTTACCGGCTTTCTTCAGGGCGTTGTACGCACCGGCCGCTGCGGGTTCGTTGATGGTGTAGACCACATTGATAGCGGGGTCCTTCTGCAGGCAGTTTTCCATGGCGGTCTGGCCCTTCGCCTGGTTGCCATCGGTGTCGGCCGCACAGACGGTCTCGGCGGTCTTGGACAGTTCGTTGGACTTGGCGTCATTGGCCTGCAGGCCGAAACCCTTCATGAAACCGTTGTGGCGTTGCGCGCCCACAGGGTGGCCGGGAAACAGGTCCAGCATGGCGATCTTGGCGGGCTTGCCACCCAGGGCGGACTTGGCGTACTGGCCAATCAACTCACCGGCCTTGTAGTTGTCGGTGGCAAACAGCGCGTCAGCACCTTCAAACGGGCTGTCCAAGGCAATCACTTGCACGCCTTTTTCCTGCGCCTTCTTCACGGCGGGCAGGATCGCGTCGCCAGACGAGGTGATCAGGATGGTCTTGGCACCGCGGGCGGTCATGTTTTCAATCGCGGCGATTTGGGAGGCGGTGTCGCCGTCCTTCTTGCCCGAGGCGCTCATCAGCTTGGCGCCCAGTTTCTTGGCTTCGGCTTCGGCGCCTTCCTTCATCTTCACGAAGAAGGGATTGGTTTCGGTTTTGGTGATCAGGCCGATCACGGGCTCGCCGGCAGCGAATGCGCTGGAAGCGGCCAAGGCCAGTGCGGACAGGATCAGGGGGGTGGACTTCTTCATCAGGGATCTCCTCGGTCTGTGCGACCTTTTTTTGGCGGATGGTCAGGGGAACAGGCCCCCGGGAATTACGCTCTCTCACGGCGTGGCTGGACTATAGTTCCATTCATTTATTTAAATCAAGTTACTTTAATTATGGAAAACCCTAAGCCATCGGTACTTTTTTTATCCCCCGCCGATACGCAGCAGCGCATAGCCGCCCTGCTCGCCACTGGGCAGCGCAAGGTGCTGGGGATCGTGGCGCCGCCGGGGGCCGGCAAGTCCACCTTGGCCCAGGCGCTGCAGGCGCAGTACGCTGGCCAGAGCCAGTACCTGCCCATGGACGGTTTTCATCTGGCCCAGGCCGAGCTGGAACGCCTGGGCCGTGCCCAGCGCAAGGGGGCGCCCGACACCTTTGACAGCGCGGGCTTCATCGCCCTCTTGCAGCGTATTCGTCAACAAACGGCCGGTGAAACGGTGTACGCGCCCGACTTCAACCGCGCCCTGGAAGAGCCGATTGCGGGCGCCATTCCCATTGCGCACGACGCTCCCCTGGTCATTACCGAGGGCAACTACCTGCTGCTCGAGGACGATGGCTGGGCTGGCGTGCGTGCGCTGCTGGATCAGGTGTGGTACCTGGACATAGACCCGCTTGTGCGCCAAGAACGCCTGCTGGCGCGCCACATGCAGTTTGGCCGTACGCGCGAACAGGCGCTGCAGTGGATGGCCCAGACCGATGAACCCAATGCACGGCGCATTGAAGCCAGCCAGCACCGTGCGGACGGAACTATCAGGGGGTGACAGGCCCGACGGCGGTGACTTGGTGGCCCAAAACCGGCGGCACAGGTCAAAAACTGCGATTTTTTTGCAAAAAAGACTGCAAATTCACCCGAATGGGGGATACCGCTTTTGCCGGGCAAGGCAGAAAATTCATCCCAGCTGCTGTCACAGTTCACAAGGATCGAAGCGAAACCAGCCAATAGGTTTCCTTCAACAGGTTCCAACGACGTCCCTTCGGGGACTTTACAAAGCCACCTTCGGGTGGCTTTTTTTTCTGCCCAATTTATAGATCAAATTGGCATCTAGCGCCCGTAAATATTGCGCAAGCAACTACAAAATCGATAGCACTCTGGCCGGTGCAATGTCGTTCAGGCAGCGCGTGTGACCCAGCGGGCACACGCGGGCGAAGCAGGGGGCGCAGTCCAGCGGCGGCTGGTAGCTCGGGTCGTTCTTGAGCCAGAGCACCGTGGCCCGGTCACTCAGCGGCGGTGTGTGCAGCGGGCTGGACGAGCCAAACACCGCCACCTGCGGCACGCCAAAGGCGGCAGCCACATGCATCAGGCCCGAATCGTTGCTGACCATGGCCTTGGCCGAGGCGATCAGCGCAATCGCCTGGTCCAGCGAGGTTTTGCCCGCCAGGTCCACGCAGTGGCCGGGCTGGTTGGCGTTCACCGCACTGGCGATCTCGGCGCACACCGCGGCGTCTTTGCCCGACCCCAAGAGCAACACCGGCAGCGCCAGTTGGCGGGCGAGTGCGGCAAAGTGGGCCGCCGGCCAGCGTTTGGCCGGGCCGTACTCGGCGCCGGGCGCCAGCACATAAAAGCCTTGGGCAGGCAGCCCCTGTGCGGCCAGCGCGTGCTCGGCGGCGCCAGCGGCCAGTTGCAACTGGGGCCGGTCGGTATCCAGCCCGCTTTCACCGCTGAGTGCGGAGTAAAACGCCACCATGGGCGGGCGCTCGCCCTCGGGCGGGTTGGGCAGGCGCTGGTTCAGCAGGCCCCAGCGGCTCTCGCCCACATACCCCACGCGTGTGGCAATGCCGGCCCACCAGGGAACCAAGGCACTTTTGAGGGAGTTGGGGCAGACATAGGCGGTATCGAAGCGCCCGCGCAAGGTCTTGGCCATGGCCCGACGCGCCGCCCATTGCAGGCCGCCATGCGCAAACGGAAAGTCAATCACCTCGGCCACCTGGGGCATGGCGCGGTACACCGGCGCCACCCAGGGCAAGGCCCCCACGGTGAGCCGCTCACCACGCGCTGCCAGGCGACGCATCAGCGGCTCGGTCATCACCGCGTCCCCAATCCATTGGGGCGCAATGACCAGGGACTTAATGTCCACCCGCGAAATGCTCGCCGTCTTTCAGTTTGTAGACGGTGCCGCAATAAGGGCACTTGGCTTCACCGGTGCGGCCCACATCCAGGTACACCTTGGGGTGGGTGTTCCAGGTTTGCATGCCCGCCACCGGGCTGGGGCAAAACACGCCGCCTTGGTGGTTCAGGTCTTTGGCCAGGAGTTCAATCGTAGTCATGGTTTTCCTATCTAGTTGGGGTCAGCGCACACCGCAGGCGCGGGTGGTCTGACCCGCAAAGTCTCAGACTTTCGTGAGCCAGTGGGCGTATTTCGGGTTGCGGCCATTGACGATGTCAAAGAACGCGGATTGGATTTTTTCGGTGATCGGGCCACGCGAGCCTACATAGTCCGCCTTGCCCAGTTCAATGCGATCGAGTTCGCGGATGGGGGTCACTTCGGCCGCCGTGCCGGTGAAGAAGGCTTCATCGGCGATGTAGACCTCGTCACGCGTGATGCGCTTTTGCACAATCTCCAGGCCCAGGTCCTTGGCAATGTGGAACACGGTGTTCCGGGTGATGCCGTTGAGCGCTCCGGCCGACAGGTCGGGCGTGTAGATCACGCCGTTCTTGACCACAAAAATGTTCTCGCCCGCACCTTCGGAGACAAAACCGGAGCTGTCCAGCAGCAGGGCTTCGTCGTAGCCGTCGTCGGTGGCTTCCATATTGGCCAGGATGGAGTTGGTGTAATTGCTCACCGCCTTGGCCTGCGTCATGGTGATGTTGACGTGGTGGCGGGTGTAGCTGCTGGTCTTGACGCGGATGCCGCGCTTCATGCCTTCTTCGCCCAGATATGCGCCCCAGGGCCATGCAGCCACCATCAGGTGGATGGTGTTGCCCTTGGGCGAGACGCCCAGCTTCTTGTCACCGATCCAGGTCAGCGGGCGCAGGTAGCCCGACTCCAACTTGTTTTCGCGGATCACGGCGCACTGGGCGTCGTTGACCTGCTCCTGCGTGAAGGGGATCTTCATGCGCAGGATCTTGGCGCTGTTGAACAGGCGTTCGGTGTGCTCCTGCAGGCGGAAGATGGCGGGGCCGTTGACGGTGTTGTAGGCGCGCACGCCTTCAAAGGCGCCGCAGCCGTAGTGCAGCGTGTGGCTCAGCACATGGATCTTGGCGTCGCGCCAGTCCACCATCTGGCCATCCATCCAGATTTTTCCGTCGCGGTCAGACATGGAGGGAGGAAGTACGCTCATCAGGGTGTCCTTGTAAGGGGTGGCTGCAAAGAATGCGAAACACTGATTTTACGGGGCTGGCGCCGGGCCGTCGGCCTGCGCAGCGGTGGCTTCAGGGGCTGGTCGCGTCAGCTCCCAGCTCTGCAGCTTGCCACCCTGGAACACACACAACACGCTGGACTGCGACGCGTCGGTCCAGCGAAAACGCTCGGGCTGGGTGTCCTTGGGCGACTCCAGCAAACCCAGCGAACGCGTCAGCGCCACCACGTGCAGCAGCGGCTGGCCCGCTGCCAGCTTGGCGTGCAGCATGACCGCACTGTCCACATGGCCGATCGGGCGGTTGGCCGCGCGCTTGAGGATTTGCAACATGCGCGTGAAGTGCAGCAGCTGCCACATCACCAAACCACCCGCCACCAAGGCCAGACCCGCCCAACCATACGCCCGGTAACCGGCTACCGCGACCACCAATGCCGCAACGGGCACCACGATTTTTTGTAATTGCATCCGCCTATTTTCGCAGGCCGGGCCATGCCACCTGGACGAGCAGCCCACCCAGCAGCGCCGAGGACTGCACCGTCACCTGTGCCCCGGTCACGTCCGCAATCCGCCGCACGATGGACCAGCCCAGGCCGCTGCCAGACTGCGTGTGCCCCAGCACCCGGAAAAACCGCTCGCCCAGGCGCTGCAGGTCGGCGCTGGCCATGCCGGGGCCGCTGTCATGCACCTCCAGCACCACCTGCCCCCCAGGGGTACCGGCCACGCGCAGCAGCACGCGCGCACCATCCGGGCTGTAGCGCAGGGCGTTGTCGACCAAATTGCGCAGCAGCATGGTCAGCCAGGCCGCCGGGGCGCAGACACTGGCCTCCGCTCCCTGCGCCTCGAGCTCCAGGTCCTGCCCCCGGGCCAAGGCCGCAGGGGCCAGGTCTGCGGCCACCCGCTGGGCCAAGGCACGCAAATCACAAGATTCCTGGGACGGTGCCGTCGCGCCAGCCTCCAGCCGGGCCAGCGCGAGCAGCTGGTCCACCAAATGCGCAGCACGGTCACACCCCGCCAGGGTGGTCTGCAGGGCCTGGTCGCGCTGGGCCGCATCGTCCCCGGCCCCCAAGGCCACCTGGGCCTGGGCCCGGATAGCGGCAATGGGGGTCCGCAGCTCGTGCGCGGCGTCGGCAGTAAAGCGCCGTTCGCTTTGCACCATGCGTTCAATGCGGGCCAGCAGGCCATTGAGTTCGGCCACCAGCGGTTGCATCTCAGAAGGCACATCGGGCACCACCACCGGGTTGAGGGCATCGGGCGCACGCTGGCCCAAGGTGTGGCCCAGCGTGTGCAGCGGCACCAGCGCCCGGTACACCGCCCCCCACAACAAGGCCGCCAGCACGGGCAAGGCCAGCGCCATGGGCAGCAGCATGCCGCGCAGCATGGCCCAGCCAATGTCGTTGCGCGAGTCCACTTGCTCGCCCACGTAGACCTGCACATCGCCCTCGGTGCCACGCGTGGCAAACACACGCCACTTTTCACCGCCGTAGCGCACGGTGTCGAAACCGTGGCGTTCATCGCTCAGGGGCTCGACCCCCACATTGGCCGAGCGCATGACCAAGCTGCCTTCGTGGAAGACCTGAAATGCCACGCGCGCGCTGTACTTGTGCAAGGCCGGGACATCGGCCACGGCGTCGTCCTCCAGGTCCAGCGGCTGCACCACCAATAGGGCGGCAGCCTGGACCAGGTGACTGTCCATGAGTTCGTCCACTTCGTGGCGGGCGTCCACCCAGGTCCACACGGCCACGGCCAACCACACCAGCGTCAGGGAAACCGACAACAGCACCAGCAGGCGCAGTTGCAAGGAGCGGCCGGCACCCATGGTCAGGCGCCCGGCTGCGGATTCACGCGGTAGCCCACGCCCCGCACGGTCTGAATGGCATCGGCCTGCAGCTTGCGCCGCAGGTGGTGGATGTGCACCTCAATGGCATTGCTCTCCACCTCGTGGCCCCAGCTGTACATCTGCTGCTCCAGCTGCTCGCGCGAGAGCACCCGCCCGGCACTGCGCATGAGGGCGTGCAAGAGGTCAAACTCGCGGGTGGACAGGCTCACCTCCGCACCTTGCCAGAGCACCCGGCGGGTGCCGGGCTCCAGTGCCAGGGCACCCATCTGCAACACCTCTTGCGCGGCACCGTGGGAGCGCCGCACCAGCGAGCGCAGGCGCGCCGCCAGTTCATGCAAATCCACCGGCTTGAGCACATAGTCATCGGCCCCCAGGTCCAGCCCGCGGATGCGGTCGGGCACGGCATCACGTGCCGTGAGCACCAGCACCGGGGTGGCCACACCAGCGCCGCGCAACGCCTGCAGCACATCCAGACCGTCCTTGCCCGGCAACCCCAGGTCCAGCACGGCGGCGGTGTATTCACCGCCCGACAACTCACGCTCGGCCGCCAGGCCATCGCGCACCCAGTCCACCTGAAAACCCAGCTGGCGCAGGCCGGCCCGCAGGCCGTCGCCCAGCATGGCATCGTCTTCGGCAAGCAACACGCGCATTCAATGGACTCCGTGGGTACTGGTCAGACTATTGTGCAGCGACTGCTCAGTCGTCCTCGTCATCCCCTTGCCCACTCAGCACGGCACTGATGGCCTGCGCCGAGATCAATCCTTGGGGCGACTGCTGCCACTCCCAGGCCCAGTAGGCCAACACGGCACACAGCAGCAAGGCCGCCAAACCGCCGTGGTTGCGCTTGGCCAGGTCCGGGCCCGGTCCATCGGCACGGCCGGTCACCATCTGTGCCGCGAGATTTTTGCGGCGCAACACACTCAGGCCCACGATGGCCGCGATATGCGCCAGCACCACGGCCAGCACGGTGTTGCCAAAGAACTCATGGACTTCTTCGATCCAGTCGCCGCCCAAGAAGTCTCCCCACTCGTGGTAGGTGGCGTAACCCGACAGCGTGAGCGGCAGCACCAGCAGCAGCAAGGCCACGATGGCCAGTGCCATGAACAGGTTTTGCCCCTGGCGCCAGTTCACCGCCGGGCTTGCGTCCATTTCCGCAGTGGTGTTCACGGCGGCCTTGAGCGATTGCGCCCAGGGCCAGAGCCCGCCGAGTTTGCGCCACAGCAAGGCCAGGCCCGCCTGGCGCGGCCCCAGCAGGCCGTAGAGCACGCGAAAGACCAGCAGGCCCGCCATGGTGTAGCCCAGCGTGACGTGCAGCAGGCGAAAGCGCTCGCCGTCGGCGGTGAGGTAAGCGCCCAGAAAGCTCAGGGCAAACAGCCAGTGAAAGACGCGGGTGGGCGCGTCCACCACACGGCGACGCGCAGGTTTTGCGGGTGCGGCGGTGGAGGGGAAGGTCGTGGTGGTCATGGTGGGCCTCGTCAAACAGGGCAAGGGGGTGAAGGTCAGTCAGACCAGTTGCGGCGAAAGCGCGCATCCAGGCCTTTGGGAAAGGTGATTTCGCGTTCACTGAAGCTGCCTTTGTCAGCCCGCGTGTGGCAGGCGATGCAGTTGGCCGCGCTCTTGACCGCGGCCTGTTTCCAGATGGCGGGGTCCAGCTCGTCGTGCTTGCGCACAAACCAGGCCGAGGTGCTGATGCGGTCCTGCGGCGGCTCTTCGCGCACCCGCTTGTAGGTACCGGCATTCACCTGCAGCCACTGGCTGATCTCGCGCACGCTGGCTTCGTCCAGCGACGCGTCGGTGCCGTAGTGTGTGTCCAGCGAACCCATGACCCGTTTCCAGGATGCAGCAGGCAACATGCCCGCCGGGTAGGCGATGTGGCAGGCCGCACATTCGGCCTGGTACTTGGGCAGGGGCGGCACCATGGGGCCTTTGGAGTCGGCCCAGGCGCTGCCCAGCGACAAGCCGGCCAGGGCCAAAATTGCTATCCATTTAGGAGCTGTTCGCGCATATTGCACGGGGGCTAGAGGCCTGTTTTGCATAAACTTCCTTTGGGTTGGCATGCCGGGGGCCGTCAGCGCTTGAGGCTGACCAGCCAGGCCAGCACATCGGCCTTTTCGGCGGCAGTGCACTCGCGGGCCAACACGTCCTTGCAGTTGCGACGGAACCACTTCTCGCTCTTGGCGGGGTCGGTAAACCGCTCGGGGTTGAACGCCGGCGCCAGCGCCGTGATGGCTTTGCCCGTACTGGCGTGTTTGCCGTCGCCGGTGGGCAAGGCGTTGTGGCAGGACGCGCAGCTCCACTCGCGGCCGTGGGTGGCGTTGAAAAACTGTTGGCCTTGGGCCGGGTTGGGACTGCGCCCCGCCTGGGCGGCCAGGGCGTTCAATTGTTCAGCAGGGGTGCCGGCCCACAGCGCGGTGGAGCACAAGGCGGCTGCCCAGACGGGCAGCAAGGTACGGCGAAAACGGTGCATCAAAACCTCCATGCCTTGCATGGTAGGAAGCACACATTAACGGGGTCTTAAGGCAACGCGGGGGCGCCAACAGGCGAAACGGGATACGCAGCAGTGGACCGCCGCAGTCAGACTTCAGCGTCAGCGCGGGGCTGGTCGCTGTGGCTCACCGCCAGACCATCGGCCACATAGGCGGGGCCTTTCATCAGCATGACCACCACACAGCCAATGGCGATGGTGAGGATGGCCGTCCAGTGGAACACCACCAGCCCCACCACCACATAGTCCGCCAGTAACACGGCACGCTCGGCCGCGGGGGTGGAGGTATCGGCCAGCCAGTGGTAAGCGCCCAGCGCCCCCAGTAGCAGAACGGTGCCGACCGCCCAGATGGCGGGCAGCTTGCGCCACAAGGCCCACTCCAGCCCACTGGCAGAGCGGATGGACCCAGGAAGTTTGGTGAGCCAGCGCATGCCCGCAGTGTAGGTCGCGCGGCTGATGCGGTGTTTGCGCTAGCCCAAACCGCGCACGACGTTCATGGCTTCTTCCACCCGGTCCACGGCATGGATGGTCATGCCATCGATGGGCTTTTTGGGCGCATTGGCCTTGGGCACCACGGCCATGGTGAAGCCCAGCTTGGCGGCTTCCTTCAGTCGCTCCTGCCCGCGCGGTGCGGGGCGCACCTCACCGGCCAAGCCCACTTCACCAAACGCGATGAAGCCCTTGGGCAGCGGCTTGCCGCGCAAGGACGAGGTGATGGAGAGCATGACGGCCAGGTCAGCCGCCGGTTCGCCAATACGCACACCGCCCACGGCGTTGATGAACACGTCCTGATCCATACAGGCCACGCCGGCGTGGCGGTGCAACACCGCCAGCAACATGGCCAGACGGTCCTTGTCCAGACCCACGCTGAGGCGGCGCGGCGACGGCCCTCCGCTGTCCACCAGCGCCTGAATTTCCACCAGCAGCGGGCGCGTGCCCTCCAGCGTCACCATCACACAGCTGCCGGGCACGGGCTCGGCGTGCTGGCTCAAAAAGATGGCGCTGGGGTTGCTGACACCCTTGAGGCCTTTTTCGGTCATGGCGAAGACGCCAATCTCGTTGACCGCGCCAAAGCGGTTCTTGATGGCGCGCACCAGGCGGAACTGGCTGTGCGTGTCGCCCTCGAAGTACAGCACGGTATCCACCATATGCTCCAGCACACGCGGCCCGGCCAAGGCGCCCTCTTTGGTCACGTGGCCGACCAGCACGATGGCCGTGCCGCTGGCCTTAGCGGCGCGGGTCAGGTGCGCTGCGCATTCGCGCACCTGGGCCACCGAGCCCGGCGCGCTGGTGAGTTGTTCGGAATAGACGGTCTGGATCGAGTCGATCACCGCCACGTCCGGGCGGTTGGCCTCCAGGGTGGCGAGGATTTTTTCGAGCTGGATTTCGGCCAGCACCTTCACCTGGCTGTGGTCCAGCCCCAAGCGGCGCGAGCGCAAAGCCACTTGCGCCCCACTCTCTTCACCGGTCACGTAGAGCGTGTTTTTGCCCGAGCGCTGCAACGAATCCAGCGCCTGCAGCAACAGCGTGGATTTGCCAATACCAGGGTCGCCGCCAATCAGCACCACACCGCCCTCCACCATGCCGCCGCCCAACACGCGGTCCAGCTCCTCGTGGCCGGTGGGCGTGCGCTCCACATCCGAGGCTTCAATGTCGGACAGCACCGCCACCTCGGCGGTCTTGGCCAGCGAGGCAAAGCGGTTTTTGGCCGGGCCGTCGCTGCTGGCCACGGATTCGATCAGCGTGTTCCAGGCCTGGCAGTGCGGGCATTTGCCCAGCCATTTGGGGCTGGTGCCGCCGCATTCGTTGCAGGTGTAAACGGTTTTGTCTTTGGCCATAGCCGAATAATACTGTACGTATTTACAGATACCAAGCCGCCACCCCCAGTGGCCGGGCGACTTTTCACCCGGTTTGCGCCACATCAGGTGCCGCCCCCGCGGCAGACCGTACGCTGGCGCACCCACGGCCACGGCCGGTGGGCGCACCATCCATCGCGGGCCGTGCAGTTGCCTCCCAGCGCTCAATTTGCTATGGTTTCAGGAGCTGCTTGCGCATATTCCATAAGGGCCAGATGCCAATTTCACCCCAAAATCTGACGACGGGCCTGCGCCAGGCCGAAGCGGCGCAGCGCCTGCAGGCCGATGGCCCCAACGTGCTGCCCGGTGAGCAGCCACGCCGGCTGGCGGCCATCGTGCAGGACACACTGAAGGAGCCCATGTTCATGCTGCTGCTGGCCGCCGCCGTGTTGTACGGCGTGTTGGGCGACTGGCAGGAGGGCGGCATTTTGATGGGGCTGGTGACCGTCGTGTTGGGGCTCACGCTGTACCAGGAGGGCAAGACCGAACGCGCCATGCAGGCCCTGCGCCAACTCTCCAGCCCGCGCGCGCTGGTGCTGCGCGACGGCCAGCCCCAGCGCATTGCCGGGCAGGACGTGGTGGTGGGCGACATCCTGGTGGTGGCCGAGGGCGACCGCATTGCCGCCGACGCCGTGCTGCTGGACGGCAGCGAGCTGATGGCCGATGAATCCCTGCTGACCGGGGAATCCACCCCGGTGGACAAAGTAGCCGCCCCGACTGACAGCGATGCGCTCACCGAACTGCCGCCCCAGGCTGGCGGCAACCAGACGCCGTTTTTGTACTGCGGCACGCTGGTGGTCAAAGGGCATGGCATGGCGCGTGTGCTGGCCACCGGCGAGCGCACCGCCATGGGCCGCATTGGCAGCGCCTTGCAAAGCCTGCAGGCCGAGGCCTCGCCGCTGCGCGCGCAGACGGCGCGGCTGGTGCGCACACTGGCCGTGGTGGCGCTCACCGCCAGCGTGTGCCTGGTGCTGGCCTACGGCCTGATGCGCGGCGACTGGATGGGTGCCGTGCTGGCCGGCATTGCCCTGGCCATGGCGCTGCTGCCGCAAGAGTTCACCGTGGTGCTGACCGTGCTGCCAGCCTTGGGCGCGTGGCGCCTGTCCCGACTGCAGGTGCTGACCCGGCGCATTGCCGCCATCGAGACGCTGGGCGCGACCTCGGTGCTGTGTGTGGACAAAACTGGCACGTTGACCGAAAACCGCATGACCGTGGCCCAGCTCTACGCCTATGGCGGCGCGCAGGCCGATGCCACGCTGGTGGTGGACTACAGCGCGCAATCCGACCTGCCAGAGGCCTTCCACACCGTGGCCGAATTCGCCATTCTGGCCAGCGTGCAAGACCCGTACGACCCGATGGAGCTGGCCTTTCACCGGCTGGGCGCGCACTTTTTGCAGGGCACCGAACACCTGCACCGCGACTGGACGCTGGTGCGCGAGTACGGCCTGACGCCACAGCTGCGCGCCATGTCCCATGTGTGGACGACGCTCACCCAGGACCACACCCGCATCGTGGCGGCCAAAGGCGCGCCCGAAGCCGTGGTGGACCTGTGCCACCTGCCCGAGGCCGAACGCCTGCGCATTGCCGCCGCCGTGGATGCCATGGCCGGACAGGGCCTGCGCGTGCTGGGCGTGGCGCAAGGCCAGTTTGAGGGCACCAACTGGCCGGCGCAGGAACACGACTTCACCTTCCAGTTTGTCGGGCTGCTGGGTTTGCAAGACCCGCTGCGCCCCGGCATTCCGGAAGCGGTGGCCCAGTGCCACACGGCCGGCATTCGGGTGGTGATGATCACCGGCGACTACCCCGCCACCGCCCACGCCATTGCCCGGACCGCCGGGCTGGCCCAGAGCGATGCGGCCGGGGTGTTGAGTGGTGACGCGATTGCCACGCTGGACGATGCCGCGCTGCGCAGCCGCATGCGCGAGGTGGCCGTGTGTGCCCGCGTGGCCCCGGCGCAAAAGCTGCGCATCGTGCAAGCCCTGCAGGCCGATGGCCAGGTGGTGGCCATGACGGGTGACGGCGTGAACGACGCTCCGGCGCTGAAAGCAGCCCACGTGGGCATTGCCATGGGCGGGCGCGGCACCGATGTAGCACGCGAGTCTGCCGCGCTGGTGCTGCTGGACGACAACTTTGCCTCCATCGCGGGGGCCATCCGCCTGGGGCGGCGCATTTTTGACAATGTACGCAAGTCCATGTCGTACATCCTGGCGGTGCATGTGCCGATTGCCGGCATGGCCCTGCTGCCGGTGCTGCTGGGTTGGCCCACGGTGCTGTTTCCGCTGCACATTGCGTTTCTGGAGCTGGTGATCGACCCGGCCTGCTCCATGGTGTTTGAAAACGAGCCGGCCGAGGCCGATGGCATGCGCCAGCCCCCGCGCGATGTGCAAGCACCCTTGCTGGACCGGCGCGCCCTGGGCATGGCCCTGCTGCAGGGCGCGGGTGCACTGGCGGTGGTGATGGCGGCGCAGGGGTGGGCCATGGGCCAATGGGGAGAAGACGGCGGGAGGGCCTTGGCATTCGTCACGCTGGTGCTGGGCAATCTGGGCCTGATTTTTTGCAACCGCAGCCACCTGCCGCTGTGGCGCTCGGTGGGCACCCCCAACCGCACGCTGTGGGTGGTGTGCGGCCTGGCGCTGCTGCTCACCCTGACGGCGGTGTACCTGCCTTGGTTGCAGCGCTTGTTTGCATTTGCGCCCTTGCCTGGCGCCGGGCTGGCACTTGCGGGGGGCCTGGGCCTGCTGTGTGTGCTGTGGTTTGAGGCGCTCAAGGCCTGGCAGCGCCGCCCCTTGGCGGCCTGAGGCTCAGGGCTTGGGGATGCGGTCGCGGGCGCGGCGCACCCGCTCCCCACTGATGGCAATTTTGACGGTTTCAAAATTCACCGGCGCCACGATGGTGGCCTCCGTGCCGGCGGCTTCTATCGGCTGGTAGCGGGTGATGGGCATGCTGTTTTTGTCCATCACACCGACCACCCACGGCGTCGTCGCCTTGGCACCGCGCTGCACCGCCACGGCGGTGTCGCCGTTGGCCAACAACAGGTAGGTGCCGGGCGGGTAAAAGCCCACCGCGGTGGCCATGGCGGCACCCACGGCAGCCGCGTCGCCTTCAGCGCCCACATAGATGGACTTGGCCGCCCCCAGCGGGGAGAGCGGCGAGCGGGTCTTGCGCGCCGCCATCTTGGCCACAAAGGCGTCAGCGGTGCTCAGGATCTTGCGCGAACGCAGATTACGCGGCAGGGCCCCGGTGGTGTCGGGCGCATGGTGCCAGCGCACCAGGTCCAGGGTGTCTGGGTCGTCCATCCCAAAGGCCTGCAGGATGGCGGCGCTGCGCTCCGGGTGTTCGCGGATCAGGGTGCGCTGCCATTCGGTCAGGGGGGCCGTTTGGCGCGCCAGGCTGTCCTGGTCACGCGCCATGGCAATGTTCATGGTCAGGGCGGCGTCCACCAGGCAGCGCCGGGCATGCGGGTCCAGCCCCAATTTTTGTGCGGTGAGCGCACTGACCACCCCACACAACAAGGCGTGGGTGGCGCAGTAGCCCAGGCTGTCATCGGCCAACGCCTGGAACAGGCAGAACAGGCTATCGTCGGCATCCTCCTCCAGCAGCTTGAGCAACTTGCGCGCAATGCCATCGAGTCGGCCCAGGGGGTTGATGGCCAAGCCGCCCTGGTACAGGATGCCGCGCAAGACCTCTTGCAGGTCCAGCCAGCCGCCACTGAGCTGGGCGCCCACCACGTAATCGGCCACCCGGATTTCGCTGGGCATGCCGGCCTGGGCGATCGTCATCAGGTCCACGCCGTCGCGCAGCATCTCGTGCACCATGCGTTCATAGGCGCGTTGCCAGGCCAGCGCATCGTCGGGCGTGGCCGAGGCGTTGAAGGCGTGGAGCTTGTCGCGGTGCTGCTCGGAGAGCACCGGCTGGCCCTTGCGCAGCAACAGCTGGCCCGCTTCGCTCCAGATATTGACCGGGATGGGCCGCCCCACTGCGAGCAGGGCCACCGGAATGGGCACGTACCTCAAGGCCGGCGCTTCAGTCGGCCACGACCACGGGCACGCGCAGGGCCAGCGCACACATCAGCTCGTAGCCCACGGTGCCGGCGCTGGCGGCCACCTCGTCAATGGGCAACACCGCACCATTGGCAGCCCGGCCCCACAGCGTCACTTCGCTGCCCATGGCGGCCTGGGGTACCGGCTCCAGGTCCACGGTCACCATGTCCATGCTCACGCGGCCCACGGTGCGGGTGCGCACGCCGTCCACCAGCACCGGGGTGCCGGTGGGGCACAGGCGCGGGTAGCCGTCGGCATACCCACAGGCCACCACACCAATGCGCATTGGCCGGTCGGCCACAAATGTAGAGCCATAACCGACTGTATCGCCCGTGGATAGTGCGCGAACAGCTATGATTTTTGCAGCAAGCGTCATGGTCGGCTGCAGCCCCCAGTGGGCGGCGGTGTGTTCGGGGTAGTCGGGCGCGCTGCCATACACGGCAATGCCGGGGCGCACCCAGTCCGACACCAGGCCGGGACCCGAGTGACGCAGCGTGGCCGCGCTGTTGCTGACCGTGCGTTCACCGGGCAGGTCGTCGGTGGCGGCCTTGAAGGCGGCCATTTGCGCGCCAATGCCCTTGGCACCATCGGCGTCGCTGAAGTGGGTCATCAGCGAAATCTCGTCCACCTGCGGCAACGCGTTGAGCCGCGTCCAGGCCGAGCGCACCTGCTCGGGCTGGAAGCCCAGGCGGTTCATGCCGGAGTTGACCTTGAGGAAAACGCGGTGCGGCTCGTTGGTTTTGTGGATGGCCAGCATATTGATTTGCTCTTCGCAGTGCACCGTGTGCCACAGGCCCAAGCGCGAACACAACTCCAGATCGCGCTGCTCGAACACGCCCTCCAACAGGAGGATGGGGCCACGCCAGCCCAGGCTGCGCACGCGCTGGGCCTCGTCCAGGTCCAGCAGGGCAATGCCGTCAGCGCCGCGCAGGCCGTCAAACGCGCGCTCGATACCGTGGCCGTAGGCGTTGGCCTTGACGACCGCCCAGACCCGCGCATCGGGTGCCGCGCGACGCGCCACCTCCAGGTTGTGGCGCAGGGCTTGGGGGTGGATGGTGGCTTGGATGGGACGGGGCATGGGGTCGAATGGGGCGTGGTTCTACAAAGATTTTGACATTCAGCGGCATGCTATAACCGCAGCACGTTTGGAGACCTACAACAATACCTAGCGCATTAGTCACGCTAATGTGCCTTATCCCCCACCCATGAAACGCGGTTTTTACACCATCATGTCAGCGCAGTTTTTCAGCTCGCTGGCCGACAATGCCTTGTTTGTGGGCGCCGTGCAGTTGCTGCGCAGCAGCGGTGCCCCCGAATGGCAACAAGCTGCGCTGGTACCCATGTTTGCGCTGTTTTATGTGGTGTTGGCCCCGTTTGTAGGCGCTTTTGCCGACGCCATGCCCAAGGGCCGGGTCATGCTGATCAGCAATGGGATCAAGATCGTGGGCTGCCTGCTGATGCTGTTTGGCACCCATCCCTTGATGTCGTATGCCATTGTGGGCCTGGGTGCGGCGGCCTACTCGCCGGCCAAATACGGCATCCTGACCGAGCTGCTGCCGGCCAGCCAGTTGGTCAAGGCCAATGGCTGGATCGAGGGCTTGACGATTGCCTCCATCATCCTGGGCGTGCTGCTGGGCGGCCAGTTGGTCAGCCCCATGATCTCGCAGGCCCTGCTGGCGTTTGACTTTCCCTTGATCACCACCAGCATCGACACGGCCCCCGAAGCCGCGATTGGCATCCTGATCTTTGTCTACCTGGCGGCGGCCTGGTTCAACACCCGCATACCGGACACCGGCGTCTCCATGCGCGCCATGCCCAAAAACCTGCTGAGTTTGCTGCCCGACTTCTGGAACTGCAACACCAAGCTGTGGAAAGACCGCCTGGGCCAGATTTCCCTGAGCACCACCACCCTGTTTTGGGGCGTGAGCGGCAACCTGCGCTACATCGTGCTGGCCTGGGCCTCGGCGGCGCTGGGCTACAGCGTGACACAAGCCTCGGCCCTGGTGGGGGTGGTGGCCATTGGTACGGCGGTGGGCGCGGTGGCGGCCTCGCTGCGCATGCGGCTGGAGCACGCGGTCAACGTCATCCCGCTGGGCATTGCCATGGGCCTGCTGGTGATCTTGCTGAACTTCATCACCAACGTCTGGGTAGCGGCACCCTTCCTGATTTTGCTGGGTGGCCTGGGCGGCTTTTTGGTGGTGCCCATGAATGCGCTGCTGCAGCACCGGGGCCACAACCTGATGGGCGCAGGGCGCTCCATTGCCGTGCAGAACTTCAACGAACAGGCCTGCATCCTGGGTCTGGGCGCGTTCTACAGCCTGTCCACCGGCATGGGCCTGTCGGCCTTTGGCGCCATCAGCGTGTTTGGCGTGGTGGTGGCGGGCTGCATGTGGCTGATCAAACGCTGGCATGCGCGCAACTGCCGCGAACATGCAGCCGTGGTCCAGCACCTGCTGGACATCGCCCGCAACGACAACCTGCACGGTTAAACGGGCGGCGCTGCCAGCTCCGAGGGCTCGGGCGCCGCGTATTGCACCCGGTCACGCCCCAACTGCTTGGCCACATACAGCGCCCGGTCCGCCGCGGCATAGATGCTCTCAACCACCGCTTTTTGCCCCCGCCCGGTGCCACTCACACCAAAGCTGGCCGTGACCGGCAGCTCCACCCCCAGGTAGACCAGCGGGGAGGAGCGCACCAGCAGGCGCAGTTTTTCGGCCACGTCATTGGCCCCCTGGCGGTCGGTATCGGGCAACAAAACGATGAACTCCTCGCCCCCCAACCGCGCCACCATGTCGGTGCTGCGCACGCCGCGCCGCAACACGGCCGCCACATGCTGCAGCATGGCATCGCCCACCGGGTGGCCGTGCACATCATTGACCTTCTTGAAGTAGTCCAGGTCCACCATCACGCAATGCGTGGGCACGCCTGCACGCACCGCCCGGTTGAGCGCCTGCTGTGCCTGGCGCATGAATTCCCGTCGGTTGAACAAACCGGTCAGGGTGTCATGGTCGGCCAGAAAGGCCAGCTCGCGCTGCTGGGCCACCAGGGCCTGGTTGCTGCGGCTGAGCTGGCGGCGCAGCATCACCGCCTTGGCAAACTGGTTCCAGACCATCAGCGAGGCCACCAGGGCCAACAGAGGACAGAAGAAGGCGACGATGCTCAGGCTGTTGTTGTACGCAGGCGCAATGGGTGCCTGGCGCAGCAGGTAGGCAAACACCAGGTAGGTCCCCAGAAACAAGGGCACCGAGATGGCGGGCCGCATCAGCGACAGCACGCCGAACATGATGCAAGTCAGCATGAAGCTGGACAGGCCCGCCCCCGCGTTGGCCACCAGATCGGCGATGCTGAGGTAAGCGCCCAGGTAGAAATAGCCAATGGCCACCAGGATTTGCAGCGAGATGGCGGCAGCCGACGCGCGCGCCTGGCGCAGAAAGTAGTGGGCGGCCACGCCCCCCAGTGTCACCAAGGCCGCCGCCACCCAGTGGGCCCGCTCCACAATGTCGGCCCAGTCCTGCAGCCCGGGGTGGTCGGTGGGCGCCTGGTACGCATCCAGCAAGAAGGCCATGGCAATGTGCAGCGGCACCATGAGGCAGGCCACCCAGCGAAAGCGGCGCAGCGACTCCATGGTGCCCTCGCCCTGCACCAGGTCGTATTCTTGTTTGGTCAGCCGCAACCAGTCCGCGTAGGGCTGGTACCAGGGGGCTTTGTTCACCGCATCTCCTTGATGCCCAGAATCTTCTCAGCAAAATCCAGCAGGGACAAGTGTTTTCACAAACTGCTATCGTGGATTATTCCCCACTCCAGAAAGCCCTGAATCATGTCCTCTGTGTACGATTTTGACGCCCTGCAGATCAACGGCCAGCCGGTGCCCTTGAAACAGTACCAGGGCAAGCCCCTCTTGATCGTCAACACCGCCAGCGCCTGTGGCTTCACGCCGCAGTTTGCGGGTTTGGAGGAACTGCACAAGGCCTATGGCGGCAAGGGCCTGGTGGTGCTGGGCTTTCCCTGCAACCAGTTTGGCGCCCAGGACAAGGGCAGCAACGACGAAATCTCCGAGTTCTGCCAGCTCAACTACGGTGTGAGCTTCCCCATGATGGCCAAGATCGATGTCAACGGCGCCGACGCCCATCCGCTCTACCACTGGCTGGTGAAAGAGGCGCCGGGTTTTCTGGGCACCAAGGCCATCAAGTGGAATTTCACCAAATTCCTGATTGGCAAGGACGGTCAGGTACTCAAACGCTATGCCCCGACCGACACGCCAGCCAGTCTGGCACAGGACATTGAGGCCGCGCTGGCCGCCTGAGCGGCGCAGTATCCAAGCGGCTTGGCTTGCTTTAGACTCGTGACCATCGTGGCTCTTGCGAGGGATGGCCAGCATGGCTTGTACATCGGCGTTGCATTGCGACACCCCTGCGATCTGGCGTTCTTCGTGCATGGCGCTGGTCCTGTGCCTGGGCACTGCGCTGCCCGCGCTGGCGGACGATAACAACGGCTTTGGCCTGCTGCTGGATGCCGGGCTCACGTTGGACGACAACGTCACGCGGGCCAAGGAAGGCAACGACCGCCTCAGCGACACTGCCTACAGCATCAACATCAGCAAAAGCAAAACGCAGCCACTAGGGACCCAGAGCCGGCTGGTGCTGGCCGGCGTGCTGGGGGGCGAGCGCTTCCAGACCTACCCCGGCCTGAGCCACCTGGATGCAGCGCTGGAAGCCGAACTGCAGTACCGCGAATCCTCCGAATTTTCCGCGCCCACACTGGGGGTGTTTGCCAAACTCAAGGTCGAAGACTACGAGTCGGATGTGCGTGACGGCTACCGCTACAGCCTGGGCTTGTCGTACACCCAACCGATGACAGACCGCATCAGCCTGTTTGCCGCTCTGGCCAGCAACCAGCGTTACAGCTCCAGCAAAGTGTTCACGACCCTGGACACTTCCGCGCGCATGAGCCTGGACTACGCACTGAGCGCCCGCAAGGCCCTGTACCTGAGCACCGAGTACCGCGTGGGGGACGTGGTGTCCACCGGCCGCGCCTCGCTGGAGAATGTCACCATCTCCAAGGTGTTTGTGCTGGACAGCGCCTTCAGCGGCGGGCAGTTCTTCAGTTACAAGATCAATGGCAGCACCTGGCTGACCACCGTGGGCTACAACCACTCGCTGGGGTCTGGCGGTGCCATTGACATTGCCTGGCGGCGGGTGGAATCCACGCCAGAATTGCGGCCCACCTGGGCCACCTCACCGCGCAGCTACATCAGCAACCAGCTGCTGGCGAGTTACCTGTTCCGCTTCTGAGTGGAGGCGCACATGTTCACGCATGCAGGCATCTCTCGCGCCCTGTGCCTGATGCTGCCCTGGATGCTGGCGGCATGCGGAGGCACCGGCGGTGGGAACGACGTGGACCCCAACGCCCCGCGCACCACCAGCCCCACCAGTGGCCCAGACAGTTTTCTCCTGTTCCCGAATCCGCAAAAGCAGGACGATGGCACGCTGCAAGTGGCGTCGCTGGCCTATGCCACGGCCTATTACGAAGCCATAGACCCCAGCAACGAACGCGACACCCTGGCCAAGTTCAAAGCCAAAAACCTGTTTGGCACCGCGGCCGGTACGCTGGGCGAAGAAACCGTGATCGTGGGCGACCAGCGCGACCTGGGCTATGGCCGCAAGATGACGGCGCGCCAAAATCCTGACGGCACCCTGGCTTTTGTGGTGGAGAACTACATGGTGGGCGCCTATGGCGCCTACAGCGCACTGAATCTGGAGGCAGCCCTCATGCCGGAGGCCAAATGGCATCTGGGCACCAATGCGATTGAGTTCAGTCCCGGTCCCGGCGGCACCATCAGCTTCGTCAAGTTCTATACCTACGACCCGATCACCGGTGCGCGCCTGATGATGGGCAATCTGGACGGTCGTGGTGCCAAGGCCATGCCCACGGTTTGTGCCTCCTGCCATGGCGGACGGGGCGACCCCTTGACACCGGCGGTAGCGGGCAAGCCCCTGTTCCCGCGGCTGATGAATGTGAAATCGGCGGTGGATGCAGTCGCCCCCAACCAGGGCGGTGTGCGGGGGGACATTGCAGCCCAGTTGCACCCGATGGAACCCGCCTCCTTCGACTTTTCCAGCCTGCCCGGCTTCACACGCCTGATGCAGGAGGCCAAGATCAAGACCATCAACAAGATGGTGCTGTGCTCCCTGCCTATTCCGGTTGCGGCCGGGGGTGAGGATGCCTGCCGCCGCACCGCCATTGGCAATGAGTACCAGGGCACCGTGGCCGAACATCTGAAAGACCTGTACGGCGGCGTCGGCCTGCCCCAGGCCAACACCGCGGCCACCGACACCTATGTGCCCGCTGGCTGGGCCGGGCAGTCGGCGCTGTACCTCAACACCCAGGCCCAGGCCTGCCGGGTCTGCCACCTCCTGCGGGGCAATGGCAACCAGTCGGATATCGACTTTGCCAGCTTCGCCAAGTTTGACGGCTACTCGGCGCGCATCAAGGCCCATGTGCTGGACCGTGGCAACATGCCACTGGCCAAGCTGATTTACGACAACTACTGGGCCAGCAGCAGCACCTACAGCCCCATGGGTACCTACCTGGCGGGCAAAGGCTACGCCAACACCACCACCCAAGCCGGTGCGCCGGTGGCCGATCCGGGGCCAGACCGGGTGGTCAAGGCCTTGAGCACCACCCTCTCGGCAGCCATGAGCCTGTACTCCGACAGCTACCAGTGGAGCATTTCGCCCAGCTCGCCCACCGTGGGTGCCAGCTTGTCCAACGCCAACACCGCCACCCCCACCTTCACCGCACTGGGCAACGGCACCTACTGGGTGATGTTGCGCACCAGCAAAGGAAGCACCCAAAGTGCCGAAGTCAAACTCGTGATCGTGGTGGATACCGGACTTGCCTATACGCCGTCTGCGCTGCGGTTCAGTGACATCAAAACCATTCTGCAGGGTGCTGGCACCTGCACCGGATGCCACACCACCAGTGCGGGGACCGCTGGAGTGCCACCCATTTGGTACAACGACTTTGACCGGGATGCCGATAACGACACCGACGCGACCGACAACCATTGGTTCTATACCGAGCTGCGCGGGCGCATCAACTTCACGGACATTGTGGCCAGCCCCCTGCTGCGCAAACCTTCAGGCAACCACCACAACGGCGGCCTGCTGACGGGCTTTGACACCAGTGCTGCGCCCGGCCACGTTAACCGCGTCCACTACGACACCTTCCTGAACTGGATTTTGAACGGCGCGCCTGAATAGGGCAGGCACCCTGCGTTTCAGTACCCGCGCCTGGGGCCGCTGTAGGCGTCGGTCGAAAACACAAACGGTGTCTTGCGTCCCACCAGGGTTTCAATCAGCGCCAGCTCCTGGTCGGTGTGGTTCAAAAACGGGGCATTGCGGATGTTCTTGCCCTTGCCACCGTCCTTGACGATGTAGAGCGGCCGGTCGTGGTGGGAGGCCACCACCTGCTCCCGGCTGTCCGGGTCGTCATTGGCCTGCACCTCCGTGGCGCCATAACAAGTGCAGAAGTAAGTCTGCTCGGGGTCGGACTCCACATAGAACCCCGTGCCCCGGATGCCGATGGTGGAGGTGGCCGTGGTGACGCGCATGGGCGAATTGCGTGACACCGACAAGAGCTTGCCGGTGACCATGCGAAGCCCGCCAATGAGGAGGCCGGTGATCGACGTATCGGCCGGTGCGTTCGCGGGGGCTTCAATCACCAGCTTGCTGTCGCCCCGCAGAATCATGGAGTGGGTGTTGACCACAAAGATGACCTGGCTGTCTTTGGCGGTCTGCAGCGTGTCGCCAGACTTGATGGGGGTATTGAGGGTGGCGGGCTGGTCATTGACGCGCACATTGCCGCTCAGGCTGTAGATGGACTGGCCGGGCGGCAATTTGCTGGGGCGGTTGCCGAACAGGCTTTGCGCCTGCGCCAGGCCCATGGCCGGGCCAAACAGTCCGGCGGCCAGCGCCTGGACCAGCCACTGGCGGCGCGGGTCATCGATGTGGTCGGACGGGTTCATGGGGCCCCCTGGATCAAACATATGGAACCAGCGCCCTGCATGGACGGGCACCTGCCAAGATTATGCGGCGAACCCGGGCGGTGTGGCAGTCAAAGCCGTGTCCAGCACCTCCACCCAATGCCGCACCGGTGTTGCGGTGCCACTTTGCAAATGGGTGATGCACCCGATGTTGGCGCTGATGATGACTTCGTTCTCCACGGGCGCCAAGCCCCCCAGCTTGCGATCACGCAACTGGTAAGAGATCTCCGGGTTCAGCACGGAGTAGGTACCGGCCGAGCCGCAACACAAATGGGCTTCGTTGGCCGCCACACGCACTGAAAAGCCCAGCGCAGCGAGATGGACCTCCACACCCCCCTTGAGCTTCTGGCCATGCTGTAGCGTGCAAGGCGGGTGGAACACCAGCGCAGGCTGTGCACGCACCGCTTGAACATCCAGACGGGCTTGCAAGGCAGGTAGCAATTCGGGCAACAGCTCACTGAGGTCGCGCGTGAGTCCACTGATGTGAGCCGCCTTGGCAGCGTACTGCGGATCGTCACACAAGATGTGTCCATATTCCTTCACAGTCACCCCGCAACCCGAGGCGTTCATCACCAGCGCATCGGCGCCCTGCTCGACATAGGGCCACCAGGCGTCGATGTTGGCGCGCATCTCTGCCTTGCCGCCATCTTGGTCGTTCAGGTGAAACTTCACGGCCCCACAGCAGCCCGCCTTGCGGGCTACCTGGACCTGCACACCGGCCGCATCCAGCACACGGGCGGTGGCGCTGTTGATGTTGGGCGCCATGGCGGGCTGCACACAGCCTTCCAGCATTAGCACCTTGCGCGCGTGCTGGCGCGTGGGCCAGGCACCGGCATCCTGCGGGACGGGTACTTTGTTCTTCAGGCTGGTCGGCAGCAGCGGGCGTACCAGCTGCCCCAGCTTCATGGCCGGCGCAAACAGCGGCGAAGGCAAGCCTTCTTTCAGTGCCCAGCGCACGGCCCGCTCGCCCAGGGGGCGGGGCACCTTGGCGTCCACCAGCTTGCGGCCGATGTCCACCAGGTGGCCGTAGTCCACCCCGCTGGGGCAAGTGCTTTCGCAGTTGCGGCAGGTCAGGCAGCGGTCCAGGTGCATCTGGGTGGCGCGGGTCGGCATCTGGCCTTCCAGCACCTGTTTCATCAGGTAGATGCGGCCGCGCGGGCCGTCCAGCTCGTCGCCCAGCAGCTGGTAGGTGGGGCAGGTGGCGGTACAGAAGCCGCAGTGCACGCACTTGCGCAGGATGGCCTCGGCGGCCTGGCCGTCGGCCGTGTTCTGGTATTCAGGGGCGAGTTGGGTTTGCATGGTCAGCGCTCAGAGGTCGGCGCACAGGCGCCCCGGGTTGAAGAGGCCCAAGGGGTCGAACGCCACTTTGAGCCGCTGGCTGATGGCGTCCTTGGCTGCATTTTTGGCATCAAATTGGCATCCAGCCCTTATGGAATCTGCGCGAGCAGCTACAAAAACAGTAGCATTTCCGCCCGCGGCACGGGCGGCCATCTGCAACTGCGCACCCGCTTGCTGAGGCGCCCAACACCAACGCAGGCCGCCTTGCCACTCCACCAGCTGCGGCCACGGCAAGTCCAGCACCGGCGCGGTGGGCGCCACCGACAGGCGCCACAGCGCCAGTTCGGGTGCACGTGCATCCGCAAAAAACGGCAGGCGCTGGTCGCGGCACAGCGCCCAGTCCGGCCCCGCCTGGGCGTTGTCCATGCGCTCGCCGGGCAGTTCGGTCAGCATCTTGCGGCAGGCGGCTTCTACTGCCGCCACAGCACCGCGCAGGCGTACAAACAGCAGGTCGCGCCCGCCGCCAGGAGCCGTGTCGTCGTGCACCCAGCAGCTGGCGTTCAATGGCAGTGGTTCGCCCCCCCAGCGGTGCAGCTGCTCCAGCGCGGTGGCCTGGTCCAGGGCAAACACCAGCGTGGCTTCGGCCGGGGCCACGGGCAAGACCTTGAGTGACACCTGGGTGATGACGCCCAGCGTGCCCATGGCACCCGCCATGAGGCGCGAGACGTCATACCCGGCCACGTTTTTCATGACTTGGCCACCAAAGGTCAGGTGTTCCCCCTGGCCGTTGATCAATTCCAGGCCCAACACATAGTCGCGCACGCTACCCACCGTGGCCCGGGCCGGCCCCGCCAGACCGCTGGCGACCATGCCCCCGACCGTGGCAACCGAGGGTGCGCCCGCCCCGGCAGACCAGGCGAAATGGGGCGGCTCAAAGGGCAGGCACTGGCCCTTCTCTGCCAACGCGGCTTCCAACGCGGCCAGCGGCGTGCCCGCCGCCACGGTGACCACGAGTTCACTGGGCGCGTAGTCCAGAATGCCCGTATGGCTGCGTGTGTCGAGCAACTGCGCGGGTTGGATGGTGCCGACAAAATCCTTGCTGCCACCGCCGCGGATCTGCAGCGGGGTGCGTTCGGCTACGGCGGTGCGGACTTGGTCCAGCAGGCGTTGGAGAGGGGGGCTGGCATGCATGGCGCCGATGGTAAGGCGGCCACTGCCGGCGAGGCGTGAATTTTTTGGCGTCCGTGCCACCAAAAAATTGGCGGCGCGGAACCGGGGCGGGTGTGGACGTTCAGTCGATGAAGAAGTTCACCGGCAGTCCCGGCACGTCCACCCGCATGGAGAACACCGCGCCCGACAGCGGCATCTGCGCCAGCTCGGCCGCACTGCGGCCATGGCGGGCCGTGGTGACGTACAAAGTCTTGAGGTCTTCTCCCCCAAAGCAGGGCATGGTGGGGCACTGGGCCGGCACCGGGATCTCGGCCAGCAGTGTGCCGTCGGGGGCGAACTTGCAAATGCGCCGGCCTTCGAACATGGCGGCGTAGTAGTTGCCCTCCACGTCCACCGCCGCGCCATCGGGGCGACCGGCGTAACTGGTGGTCTCAAAGGTCCAGCCCGCGGGCTTGGGCGCGCACTGCTGGAAGCTCCGCTGTCCATCCAGGGTGTTGGTCTGCAGGTCGTAGTCCCAGGCGTGGACCACATGGTTGGGGGTGTCGGACCAATAGAGGGTGCGGTTGTCCGGGCTCCAGGCGAGGCCATTGCCGGTCAACGCGCCACCGGCATGCTGCAGCACCTCAGGGGTGCCTCGGCGGCAGTCGATGCTGAACAAGGCCGCCGCACGGTTGGCCTTGGGTTCGTCGATGGTGCCAACCCAGAAGCGGCCCAGGGCATCACACTTGCCATCGTTGGCGCGGACGGTGGCCGTGTCATACGGCAAGGTAGTGACGGGCTCCAGCGCCCCACCCCACGCGCGGGCGCGGAACACCCCATGGCGCAGCGCCACCACCAGGCCACCCGACGCAGCGGGTGCGATGCAACCGGGCTCGGTGGGCATGTCCCAGCGCTGCACCGTGCCCATGTAGACATTGGCACGCAACAGGGCTTTGCCCGGGATGTCCACCCAATACAGCTGCTGCTCTTGCGGGTGCCAGAACGGCGACTCGCCGAGTTCAAAAAGGTCTGGGCTCAGGGTTTGCCAGCTCATGCCACACGCTCCACCTCAATACGCATCTCGCAGGAGTACGTCTGTCCCGCCTGCAGGATGACCACGCCCAGGTCCTCGGCGCGTGCGCCGGTCTGTGCCATGAGGTTGAGTGCATTGTTCACATGGCTCACCGGCTCCACGGCGATGTTGTCGCGCTCCGGATGGGTATAGACCACCAGGCGGCTCAGTGCGGACGAGACGCGCACACGCATCACGGCATCCCGCAGGGTGAGCACGCCCCCCCAACCATCAAAACAATGGTCCACGGTGAGCGATTCCACGCTTTGGTTCAGCCCGGGATGCGCCACCCGGTGCGTGGGCAGTTTGTCAGTGCCCATCTCCCAGCGGCCGGTGGCTGTGAACTGCACCTCGGTGCCCGGGCGTTTGGGGAAGAAAGGGTGCCAACCCAAGCCCACCGGCGCGGCCACGGGCGACTGGTTGGTGATGGACAGCGACATCTCCAGCGCACCGGCCTCCAGCTTGAAGGCCTGCGAACAATCGAAGTCAAAGGGCCAGGACGCATCGGCCTTGTGCTCCAAGGCCAGCAGCGCAAACTGGTCACTGGACTCCAGCACCGCCCAAGGACGCTGCCAACCCACCCCGTGGATGGCGTGGGGTTCGGGGTCAAAGTTGCGGACCAGGGGATGGCTGGTACCCGCCCATTGCAGCTGGGCCTGGCCAATGCGGTTGGAAAACGGTACCAGCGGGTAGCTGCCGGACTGGCGCACCGTCTGCATCTGCGCGCCAGGCAGGGAGCTCAGCACCGGTTCGGTCCCCAGCCACAGACCGGCAATGCTGCCGCCCAATTCAGGTTTGAGGTCGCACAGCAAATCGCCGTTGCGCAAGGTGAGTGTGGAAGTCATGGCGGCATTGTGCACCGCAGCCCGGCGAAAAAAAGGCCCGGCAGGACCAAAGTCCGACCGGGCCGATGTCTCAAGAAGAATTGAAACTGGTTCGTAACCGAATCCTGGGGATTAGCGGTTGTAGGCTGTCTCGCCGTGGCTGGAAATGTCCAGACCTTCGCGTTCGTCTTCTTCGCTGACGCGCAGACCAATCACCAGGTCCACCAGCTTGAAGGCGATGAAGGACACCACAGCAGACCACACGATGGTGACCAGCACGCCTTGGGTCTGGATCCAGACTTGGGTGCCGATGGAATAACCCTCAGCCACTGCATTGGTCACGTAGTCGTACACGCCGGTGCCACCCAAAGAAGGGGAAGCGAACACGCCAGTCAAGATGGCACCCACGATACCGCCCACACCATGCACACCGAACACATCCAGGGAGTCATCGGCACCCAGCAGGCGCTTCAGACCGTTCACACCCCACAGGCAAGCGAAGCCGCCAACCAGGCCGATGATGATGGCACCCATGGGGCCCACAAAACCGCAAGCGGGCGTGATGGCAACCAAACCAGCCACGGCACCGGAGGCGGCACCCAGCATGGAGGCTTTGCCACGGGTCAGGGCTTCACCGGTAATCCAGGCCAGGGTGGCAGCAGCGGTGGCCAACAGGGTGTTGATGAAGGCCAGGGCGGTCAGGCCGTTGGCTTCCAGGTTGGAGCCGGCGTTGAAACCGAACCAGCCAAACCACAGCATGGCAGCACCGACCATGGTCAAAGTCAGGCTGTGAGGGGCCATGGCTTCCTTGCCGTAACCGATACGCTTGCCGACCACGTAGGCACCGACCAAGCCGGCAACCGCAGCGTTGATGTGCACCACGGTACCGCCAGCGAAGTCCAGTGCGCCCTTGGCCCACAGGTAACCGGCTGCACCCACCACTTTTTCCAGCGAAGCTGCGTCAGAGATGGCATCAGGGCCGGCCCAGTACCAGACCATGTGTGCCATGGGCAGGTAGCTGAAGGTGAACCACAACACGCTGAAAGCCAGCACGGCGGAGAACTTGATGCGCTCTGCGAATGCACCGACGATCAGGGCACACGTGATGGCCGCAAACGTGGCCTGGAAGGCGACGAAGCTGAGCTCGGGGATCACAACACCCTTGCTGAAGGTCGCTGCCACCGATTCGGGCGTAATGCCTTTCAGGAACAGCTTGTCCAGGGTACCGATGAATGCACCGTCACCACCGAAGGCCAGTGTGTAGCCGTAGATGGCCCACAACACATAGATCAGGGCGCTGACCACAAACACCTGCATCAGCACGGACAGCATGTTCTTGCTGCGGACCAGGCCGCCGTAGAACAATGCCAAACCGGGCAGTGTCATGAAGATCACCAGGGCGGTGGCCGTGGTCATCCAGGCGGTGTCACCCTTGTTGGGAACGGGTGCGGCAGCAGCAGGTGCAGCTGGCGCTGCTTCGGCCGCGGCGGGTGCCGGGGCTGCAGCGGGTGCCGCTGCTTCAGCAGGCGCAGCCGTTGCGGGGGCGGCGGCTGCAGGAGCTTCGGCGGGTTTGGCGTCCTGGGCCAGGGCCAGGGTTCCGGCACCCAGCAGGCTCAGGCCCAAGGCCAGGGAGGCAAGCAATTTTTTCATGTTCGAGCTCTCTTTCTGGTTACAGCGCTTCTTTGCCGGTTTCGCCGGTACGAATGCGCACAACCTGTTCCAGGTTGTAGACAAAAATCTTGCCGTCGCCGATCTTGCCGGTGCGGGCTGCACCTTCGATGGCTTCGATCACGCGGTCCACCAAAGCGTCGTCAATCGCCGCTTCAATCTTCACTTTGGGCAAAAAGTCCACCACGTACTCTGCACCGCGGTACAGCTCGGTGTGGCCTTTTTGACGACCAAAGCCTTTGACTTCGGTCACGGTAATGCCTTGCACACCAATGCCAGACAAGGCTTCTCGCACCTCATCGAGCTTGAACGGTTTGATGATGGCCGTTACGAGTTTCATGTGTTCACCTCAGCTTGATAACAGTTGAATACAGACACCGGGTCTGGCTGGTCTGCCTCTCCATGGGTCTGGAGATACACCCCATAAAGCAGAAGGCATGCCAAGTTTAAAAACCCTCTATTTCGCGAGGCCACGGCCCAAGCAGCACCAACAGGAGTAACATGCCTGTATATAAATACAGCATGCACGCCATTGGTGCAACCGCTGGGCATGCACTGCGATGCAGCGCACCATTTTGGGAGTACGGGTCCATGAGCTTGTCTTTGGTGCAGGGACGCGCCCTGCTGGGGCTGGAAGCGGTACAGGTCACGGTCGAGGTGCATCTGGCCAATGGCCTTCCCAGCTTTGGCTTGGTCGGTCTGGCCGACGTGGAAGTGAAAGAAGCCCGTGAGCGCGTGCGCTGCGCCATCCAGAACAGCGGCCTCGAATTCCCCCACAACAAGCGCATCACCGTCAATTTGGCGCCAGCCGACCTGCCCAAAGACTCGGGTCGCCTGGACCTGCCCATCGCACTGGGCATTCTGGCGGCCAGCGGCCAGATTGATGGCGCCGCGCTGGCCCAGTACGAGTTTGCCGGTGAGTTGTCGCTGTCGGGCGCGCTGCGGCCGGTGCGCGGCGCCCTGGCCATGGCGCTGGCCTTGCGCACCGCCCAGGTCAGCACCCGTTTGGTGCTCCCCCCCGAGAGCGCCGAAGAAGCCGCCCTGGTGCCAGACTCCCATGTGGTGCGTGCCCGCCATCTGCTGGATGTGGTGCGCCACTTTGCGCCACCCCCTGCACAAGACGCACCGCCCACCCCGGAAGACCCCGATGGCTGGGTGCGCGTGCTGGGTGCGCCCCCTGGCCTGCAGCTACGCGGCCCCGACATGGCCGACGTCAAGGGCCAGGCTGGCGCCAAACGCGCACTGGAAATTGCCGCCGCAGGTGGGCATTCGCTGCTGCTCGTGGGTCCGCCAGGCTCCGGCAAGTCCATGCTGGCACACCGTTTTGCCGGGCTGCTGCCCGACATGGACACCGACGAGGCCTTGCAAAGCGCCGCCATTGGCAGCCTGTGCGGCCGCTTCGCCATGGAACGCTGGGGCCAGCGCCCCACCTGCAGCCCGCACCACACGGCCAGTGCCGTGGCTTTGGTGGGAGGCGGCTCACCGCCACGCCCTGGCGAAATCTCCTTGGCGCACCACGGCGTCCTTTTTCTGGACGAACTGCCCGAATACCCGAGGGCCGCCCTGGAGGCCCTGCGCGAGCCACTGGAGACCGGCAGCATCACCATCGCCCGGGCCGCACGGCGGGCCGAGTTCCCGGCGCGCTTCCAATTGATTGCTGCCATGAACCCCTGCCCCTGCGGCTACCAGGGCTCGCCCAGCCACAGCTGCCGCTGCACGCCCGACCAGGTGCACCGCTACCAGGCCAAGCTGAGTGGACCGCTGATGGACCGCATTGACCTGCACATCGAGGTACCCGCCCTGCCCGCCCACGAGTTGCTGGGCAGCCCGGCAGGCGAGTCAACCGAGAGCATCCGCAACCGCTGCAGTGCGGCCCGCAGCCGCGCCCTGGCGCGCCAGGGCGTGCCCAACCAAGCCCTCAGTGGGCAGGCCATTGACACCCACACCCAACTCGATGCGGCGGCCGCCAAGTTTTTGCAAGCCGCCGCCGCCCAACTGGGCTGGTCGGCCCGCAGCACCCACCGCACGCTGAAAATCGCCCGCACCATTGCCGACCTGGCCAGCGCCGAGACCACCGCCCTCGCCCATGTGGCCGAGGCCATGCAGTACCGGCGGGTGCTGCGCACGGGCTCTTGAATTTTTGCTATTGTTTTTGTAGCTGCTTGCGCAATATCTACGCGGCCTACAGCCTTATTTGGCTTGTATTTTGTGGCGCACCAGGATTTTGCTGTAGGTGCCGTTCTTCTGGATCCGGGCCAGGCCGGTGTTGAAGCGCTCTATCCACTGTTGCGCCTGTGGCAGCTGGCGCGAGATGATGAGGTAGAGCTCTACCGGATACTCCAGCCCCAGCGTCAAGGGCTTGAGGCGCAGGCCCTCGCGGCGCAGGTCACGTGTCACAAACTCCGCCACCATCTCGCTGCACCACACCGCCCGCACATGCCCGCGCTGCAGCATCTGGAAGCAATTGAGCATGTCCGGTGGGCGCTCCATGCGAGCCTGCTGGTTTTCGATAAATGGCGCCACCCGGGCAATGTTGTAGCCCTGGGGCACACAGACCGACTGGCCCGCCCAGCCCAAGGTCGGGTCGGCATCCGCAAGCACAAAGATGCGCACCACATCCGGGTACAGCGGCTGCGAAAACCAGAAATCGCGCTGACGCTCTTCGTTTTTGACGTAAGGAAAGGTACCCGTGTGCAGGCCGTTACGGGTCTCCATATAACCGCGCTGCCAAGGCATGAAACGCACCTGGGTGCTCACCCCCTGGTCCTGGAAGGCGGCGACCACCACCTCGGACAACACGCCCATGGCGGGCGCATCTTCACTGGAAAACGGCGGGTACTCGCCCGTGACCAGTTCAACACTGGCGGGCTGGGCCTGCGCCGACAGCGCCAAGCCCAAGACCAGGCTGCAAATCCCCCACACCCTGGCTCCGGCAGACAGGCAAACGTGCATCACAAACCTCACGGTCGGTCAGTCAACGGTACTCCCTGTTGGCGCAAGTATGCCAGTACCTCGCGACTGACCGGTCCCACGCTTCTGGCTTTTTCCGCCATCTCGGCCGCAGGTACGGTCTGGCCCAGCGCAGCCAGAGACACGGCGGCCCCCAGCAGCCAGCGCTGTTCGCTGGGGCGCGATTGCAGGGCGGTGGTGTACGCCTGCACACTGTCCTGGTGACGCCCCAGACGCTGTGCAGCGTTGGCGCGCAAGGCCCACAGCTCGGGCTGGTTGACCAACTGGGGCTCCAGGCGGGTCAGCAGCTCCCACACGACGGCAGGGCGGCCTTCGGCCAGTTCCATGCGGGCGAGTTCGCGCACCATCGGCACCAGGCTTGCGCTGACCGCTCCCGGCGGGCTGCGTTCTGCCGTGGCCACGGCCTCTTGCAGGGTGCTGATGGCGGTGTCTCGCGCCCCGCTGGCCCATAAGGCCTGGGCTTGGGCCAGCGCTTCCCGCCCGGCTTGTTGAGGGCGACCGGCCGGCGCGGCGTCCAGAGCCGCTGGCTGGGGCTTGGCAGGCGTCTGGGTCGCAGGGGTCGGTGCGGCCTGAGGCGCACTGGCAGCGGCACGTACAGCCTTGGCTGGCGCCGCCGCCAGCGCCTCCACCGCAGGCGGTGGCGGGGCCACCAAGCTGGACAAGGTTGCATCCATGCGCAAACCCAAGCGGACCGGCCCAGAAGACGCAATCCCCACCGGGGCGGGCAGTGGCGTCGCCACCACCGCGGGCGCCGACGTGGGCTGGGTATCCGCCACCGGCGCCGGGTCGGAAGCTACGGCCACAGCCTCCGGCACAACAGGAGCTGCCACGGATGGCACCTGTGGCACTGGCGACGGCGGAGCAGGGACAAGCGGCGCTTGCTGCAAACTCCACCAAACAAAGCCCCCCGCCACCAGCGCGGCAAGGGGCAGAAGCCCTGTGGCCCAGCGCAAGGCGGGTGAAGGGCGCCGCGCAGGCACCGCCGCCACGCTGGCGGTGTGGCGGCGCAGCGGGTCTGCGGTCCCTGCAGCGGGTGATTGGCGCTGGTCCAGGTCGCGCAGCATTTTGTTGATGACGCTCATTCCCACTCTCCTTGGGTACTGCGCAGGTGCCGCGCACCCGACGCCGGCCACAGTCGGCGCCACCACGGGGGGTGCCGCGCCACCCCCGGCGTGTCCCGTGCGGCCATGCGCACATGGGCAGCGGTGACCCTGTGCCGGTCTTCCCCGTAGGCCAGCATGAGGCATTTGTGGGCCAGGATATTGATCAGGCGGGGCACACCACCACTGGCTTGCGCAATGGCGCGTGCGGCGGCCGGGGTGAACACATCGGTATCGGTAGCCTCCCCCTGTGCCGCACGTTGCAAGCGGTGCACCAGGTAGCCCTGCACACGCGCAGCGTGCATGGGGCCCAGGTATTCGCTGAAGGTAATGCGCTGCAAGAGCTGGCGAATTTCTGGCCGCGCAAGTTTGTCATCCAGGTCTGGCTGCCCCAGCAGCACCAGTTGCAGCAGCTTGCGTTTTTCGGTTTCCAGGTTCGAAAGCAGGCGCAAGCTCTCGACCGTCCGCACCGGAATGGCCTGCGCCTCGTCGATACACACCACCACCCGGTGCCCCTGCTCGGCATGCGCCAGCAGGCACTGGGCCAAGGTAGCCATCAGTTGGTGGCGCAACACGGGCAACTGGACAGGCTGCCCCAACTCTCGGCACAAGGCCACCAGCAAATCGTCCGGTCCCATGTCGGGATTGGGGATGTAGGCAGTGACACACTCGCCCTGCAAGGTTTTGAGCAGTTGGCGGCACAACACGGTCTTGCCACAGCCCAGCTCACCCACCACCTTGAGAAAACCCTCGCCACTGCGCAAGGCCACCAGCAGCATGTTCAACGAGGCCTGGGCGCCTTCGTGGGCGAAGAAGAAATCCGTATCCGGCGTGATGGAAAACGGGGCCTCCCGCAGCGAAAAGTGCCCCAGGTACATCACTTGACTTGGTTGCCGTCGATCTGGATCACGCGCGCACGCGCGGCATCCATGTCGTCCAGCGCGGCGCGTGTGCGGCGGCCCTGGGCTTCCCAATCCGCGGCAGAGCGGATGATGGTCGGCTTGATCAGCACGATCACTTCTTTCTTGCGGCCTTGCGTGGCGCGATTGCCAAACAAGGCCCCCAGCCCCGGCATGCCGGTAGTGCCCGGAATGCCCGAGGCGTTGCGGCTGGACTCCAGCTGCATCAGCCCGCCAATCGCCACGATATTGCCGTCCTGGATACGCACCAGCGTGTCGGTTTCATTCACGCTGCTGGACGCCAGTGGCAAGCGGTAGTTGCCCACACTGCCCAAGTCCACCTGTTTGGTCTTCTCGGTCACGGTGGTGAGCGAGGGGTGTACATGCAAGGTGACATTCACGCCGTCGTCAATCTGCGGCGTCACGTCCAGCGAGATACCCGAGAAAAACGGTGTCAGGGTGACGGTAGGCATCGTGGTGTTGCTGCTGGTCGTGGTGGAGCTGCTGGTGGAGGTACCACCGGTCACGCCCGTCACGTAAAACTCGTCAGAGCCTACCTTCAGCACCGCTTTCTGGTTGTTCAGCGTGGCCAGGCGCGGGCTGGACAAGGTCTGCACGTCGCCCTGGGTTTCCAGAAACCCCAGCACGGCACCAAACTGGCTGGTGGCCAGCGCCAAGCCAAACAGGCCACCGCCGCTGGCCACCGCCGGGAAGGCTACCGCGCCGTTGATGGTGGTGGTGCCTTGCACGAAGGCATTGGTGCTGGTCACGCCACTGCCAATCACGCCCACTGCGGCCTGCCCATTCACATCGCTCCCCATGGCACCCCAGTTGACGCCGCTTTGGTAACCATCGCGCAGCTCCACCTCCACCACTTTGGCTTCCAGCATGACCTGGCGCTCCACCGAGGCCTGGGTGGCTTTCAAAAACTTGTCGACTTGTCGCAATTCTTCGGGCATGGCACGCACGGCCAAAATGCCGGCTTGCGGACTGGACACCACATTGCGTCCCTCGCCCGTGCCCACCAGGCTGCGCACCGATGCGGCCAGCTCACCCCAGAAATCGGAACGCGAGGTGGTGGAGACGCGGCTGTTTTCCGGTTGCTGGGTGGTCGTTGCGGTGCTATTGGCAGACGTCGAGGACGTGCCTGCGGTGGTGCTTTGCAGACCCGCCCCGGAGGACACCCGCAACTCGCTGCTGCCCGAGCGCAGCGAGGTGGGGTAGTTGACCGTGAACACACGGGTCTGCAAGGTTGGTGCGTAGACAGTGATGCGGCGGCCATCGATCTTGAAGTCGTAGCCATACACGTCGCGGATGGCTTCCAGGGCTTCCACCACGGTCACGCCCCGCAGGGTGACGGACAAGGTGCCCGAGACATCGGGATGCATCAGCATGCTGTAGCGCGTATCTGCCACGATGGCCAGAAACACCTCGCGCGCCTGTGCATTGTTGACCAGCAGGTCCAGCCGAGGCTCGGGGGGCAAGGCAACGGGGGGCGGGGCCGGTTCAGCCAGCGCATCGGACACCTTGGCGGGCACCACCGCGCTGGGCGCCGCCGCGGGCAACTCCGCGCGCACAGCAGCACTCACATCGGGGGTGCGCAATGGGCGGTCCAGCGCAGCGCAGCCGCTGAGCACCCCAACACCCAGCAAGGACCAGACAGCCAGCGCCGGTCGGCGTGGGGTGGAAGACAGGACGACAAATTCTTTCATGGGGCGGGACTTCACGGTTTCACTCCTGCGCAGGGAGCTGCGGGGGTCACGACAGATTGGGATCGGCTACGGGCTTTGGCGACCGGCGCCGCACAAGGTACAGCAGGCTTGGACACACTGCGCTGGATGCCTCCAAAGCGGGGCACCTTGGTCAATTGTTTGCCATCCCGCAGCCACACCTCGGTTTCGGTGATGCGTTCCAGTTTGGCGTTTCCCACCTTGTGGCCCACAGCCACCAGGCGTGTGCCCACCACCAGGTGGGGCTTGCCGTCCCGCACCACCACCGCCATCCCGGGCGCAGGCGCAGCACCCGCAGCGCCTCCGGGCAGGGTGCTGGCCTCAGGCGGCGGCGTGGTCGGGTCTCTGAACTCTTGCGCATGGGCCGCTATGACAAGCAGCCCCCCCAATGTGCCCACGGCCACCGCACGTGCAAGGCAACGCATGTACGTCATGGTTGCACCTCCAGCACAAACACCTGCAGGGTCAATTCGGGCGGCTGTTTTTCACTGCGCAGTTGCATGGGCCCCCATCGCAAATTCGGCAGGGCCTGCTCCAGGCTTTTGACGTATTTGAGCAATTCTCCGTAGGGGCCAGAGACTTTGAGTTCGACCCCGCGGCGGGTGATGCCAGGCACCGCGCTGTCCTTGCCTGCGGCAGCGCCAGCGGCCAGCGTGGCCGTGGACAACAAGGTCAGGCCCTCGCGGCGGCGCAAAAACTCCGCCAACACCGGCTCCAGGGCCGGGCTGCCGCTGTCAGCGTCGGCCGCAATGCGACCCTGAAACTCCGCCAGCTTTTGCTGCAAGGCGGCCACCTCGGTGCGCAGCGGCAAGTTCACATCCACGGGCTTGGGCGCCTTCTGCAATTCGGTGCGCAGGCGCTGCAACTCGGCATTCTGGGCAGCGTATTGCTGGGTTTGCAACTGGTGAGCGCCCGCTGCGGGAGACAACCACAACACATCGGCCAGAGCCAGGCAGCAGGCAATCACCGACACAAACACAAACGCCCGCTCCCGCAGGCTCAGGGCATCAATACGTGCACTTTGCTGGAGCCACCAATGTTTCATGGGGTGCCTCCTGCCGCGGACACCACCGGCGCCGGTGGTTGGGCACTCACCAGCGTGAATGACCAGGCCTCGCGCCCGGTGGGGGCTGCCGTGGCCTCGGCCGTCGCCTTGGCCAAGCGTGCGCTCTGTACTTTGACCGTGGCCAGGCGCAGGCCCTGCATCAGCGGGCTGAAGGCGAGCCGATTTACCCATTCATTCAAGGCCGAAGGCTCCAGGGTGTAGCCCGTCACTTCCAAGCGTGTTGCATCAGCATCCACCCCGGTCAGCCACACCGGCCCGGGGATGCTGCGTGACACCAAGGCCAACCGGTCTGAGTGCGCTGCGCCAGGCACCATACGCCCCTCTTGCAAGGCCAGCAGCACTTTCTCTTGGGCTTGCACCTGGCTGCGCAGGCTTTGCACCTGGGCTTGCAAGTCCGGGCTCAGCGGAGCCGCACTGGCGGCATTGGCCAGCAGGGCCGATTGCAGGCTCGCCAGCTCCGTGGCCTGGCTCGCCTTGAGCTGCGCCATCTCTGCGGCGCTGCGGCCCAGGTTCCAGACCCAAGCCGCACACAGACCGCCGCCCAACACCACGAAGACGGCCAGCGCCTGCGCCATGGTCTGCGCAGAAAAATAGCGCTTGGGCGCCAGCAACAGGGGAGTACAAAGGTTGATTTGCTGCGGCATGGTCGGTCCTACAGATTGCGGACTTCGGTGCGCAACAGCACACCGACCAAGGGCAGACAGTACGCGGCATCTTCCGTGTCCATGGGCGGCAAACCCGTCCACTGCGTGGCAATGTCCAGCACGCCCACGGTTTGCCCGATTTCGCGCCCCAGCCAATCGGCCAATTCTTGGGAGCGGGCGCCTGCAAACACACGGACCCCAGCCAGGTGCAACTGGGTCCAGGAGCGCTCCCACAAGTCCAGCGAACGCTGCACTTCCACCACCAGGCGCTGGGCCCGTTCATGGTCGGCCTGGGCCGCGTTACCAACCCCCAAACCGGGAGCCGAGCTACGTGCATCGGAATAGTCGTTGCCATAGGCGACACCGCCCACGCTGTAGTCGGGCACGTATTCGCTCACCGGGGTGTAACTCTCCGGGGCCGCAGCCACACCGCCCTGCCCCCAGGCCATGGCCATGAAACCGTCGGGCAGCTCCAGGCGCCGGGTGTAATACAGCTCTTCATTGGCGCTGATGGTGAGCAGGGCCTGCTTGCCATCGGTCAGCACCAGCGCCGCAGTGGCCCGCTCCGTGCTGCCGTCACCCTGCGCCACCAAGCTTTGCAGGTTGCGCTGTGCGGTCTCCTGGACGTCAATCACACTCACGTCCCACTGCATGGCATCGGCCAGCGCCATGGCGTCGCGCACCACGGTGTTTTGGGTGGCCACCACAAACAGGTGCGCCTGACCTTTTTCCTGGCCATCGCCTAACCGCATCACGTCCAGGGTGATGTCGTCCAGATGGGAGTTCACCAAGTCCCGCACCTGGTAGCGTGCAGCAGCGCGCAGCTCTTCAGGTGGCACGGCGGGGGCGTCGATCTGCAAAAACTGGTACTGCTCGGGGCGCAGCATGATGTGGGCTTGCAGGCCCTTCAGGCCCAAGGCCTGCAAGCGTTGCAGCAAGTCCTCGCGGCTGTCGCCCCCTTGGCGCTCCACACCCATGCCAGTGACTTCATAGCCACGGCCGACCGGGCGCGCCCGCACATAGGCCAAGGTCTGGTCGGACCATGAAACGACCAGCAGGTCCGCCGAAGACTTGCGTTGCCAGGGCCAGCGCATGGTCAGCGGGCCTTCCGGGCGGAAACACACAGGGTGCAATGGAGCGTTGCTTCGATCATGTTGGGTGACGGGGCGGAGCGGCTTGCTCTCATTTTAATAGCTGGTTGCGCAATCATGACAGCCTTTGGAGGCAGTATTTCACAGGAGTGGAGGTTTTCTCGTTGGTACCTAATAGTTCTCCCGCAGATAGATCAGCGGACTGCGGTAAATGCCGAAAGTGGCACGGCCGCCCAGATTGGGGCCAAACCAGGGCCGGTTGGCAGCCGTGGCAGCGCTGGGCGTGGACCCCACGCAGGTATTGCCTGCAGCGGTCGCCGTGACATTGATGGCCAGGTCGACGCTACCGGAGTTGCTGACTCCTGCGTTATCTTTGCCCGGACGGGTCAATACCAGCCCTCCGGGTATGCGTCCGTTGACAAGCGTCTGCGTCCCTGTGGGTGTAATTTGCGTCTCACAGGCCTGCAGATTGCCCGTGAAATTTGACATCACGATGCTGCCCATGGGCAGGGTGGTGCAGCTGTCATCGGCATTGACCACATAAAAGTTGCCATTCCAGTACTGCGCCTCCAGCGGCACCGGCAACGCCAATAGCTCCGACCCATACGCGTTCTGCATGCGCAGGCGGCCATAGCGCAGGCGGACATTGGTGCCTACCGCCGTGGCGGCACTGGCGGACACCTCGCCATCGCTGGGGGCGGCATTCACCGTCAGCAGCGTGTCTGCTGCAGGGTTGGTGGGGCGGCTGACCTGGTGCCGCGCCACGATGGCGGCTACGCCGTCAGTCCATGTGCCGGTGGGTGCGGTGGCACTGGTCTGCAGGGCCGACCCGGCGGGCAAGGTGGAGCCTGTAAACCCGTAGTTGCCGTACCCCGTGGTCACAAACTTGGCAAACACGCCCCGGTAGTTCTGGGTGGTGCCATTGCCCACGTTTTGGGCCGTCATGGTGAAGTTGGTGCCAAAGCCATCCTGGCCAAAGTAGGTGAATGTGGTGGCCGTGGCAGAACAGAACGGCGCCACAGCGGGTGAGGAGATGGTGAAGTGGTCCGGGTAAAAGCGCCCCAGCGATACCGCTGCAGTGTTGCCCACTGCACACCCGTACTTGCCTCCATCCAGGGAGTCCGAGAGGTTCTTGCCATTGGTGGTGTCCGTCACGCAATCACCCTGCGCGGCGTCCACTGCCGTTAAAGCATCATCACGGTAAGCCCCGGCAGCCAGATAGACATACCCCACTTCGGAATACGTGGCGCTGCCCGCCGTCACATTGGCCGGCACAGTGCTGGCCGACAAGGTACCCACCACACCACCACTGGCCTGGGTGCTGGCCTGGGTCGTGGTTTGGGCGCTGAGCTTTCCGGTGTCCAGCACCAGGTTTCCGGTGTAAGTCGCCGGTGTTGTCGTTGCCGCCAAGGTGAAGTTCGCACCCGCGCGGATGGCGGGAGTTGCCGTGGTGGAGGGCGCTGCGGCGGTGGCAGAGGTAACCAAGGTGGCCGCACTGGGGCGCACCGAAAATTGGTCCGAAGAACAGGCAGGCGCCACCGCGGTGAAACTGCCGCAGCTACTGTCGGTGCACTCGCGCACACGGCAGCGCAGCTTGGAATAGGTGGCAGCCAGGTTGAAGTTGCCGGACAACGCGCGTCCGGCCGACCCCGAGTAAGTGCCCGACGCGAACGACACCGTCTGGCTGGCCACCGGAGCGCTGTACGCCGAACACGCGGGTGCAGGACTCGCAGCATCGTTGAACAACTCAACACGCACGTACTTGGTGTTGCCGCCTGCGGCCACGTAATTGCTCTCCAGGGTTCCGTCGGCCTTGAGGGCAGCAATGTCCATGCTGAAGTTCTCTCCGGCCCGCTTCGTATAGAGCGGCTTGCGGACGGTCGGGCTCCAGGTGGCGTTGGCTCCTGTCTCCAGGCAGTCGAAGGCACTGGCATCCGAAGATCCCCCCGGGTCGTTCATATAGGTGGCACAAATGCTGATATTGGCCAACTCGTGAACGTTGGTGGAGCCACCCGTTCCCCCGGTGAATGACACCAACCAGTTGGCCGGTACTGCGGCTTGCAGACTGTTGGCGCCACGCGCATCGAAGGTGGGAATGACGGTGGTGTAACTACCGCCGGTCCCCGTGGTATCCCGCTGCACCGTTACATAGGCATTGACGTTGTTGGTGTTGTCAATCGTGATGCGGTACTTCTGCAGCGATGCCGAGTTGTTGGAGTTGGTCCAAACTTCAGGCGCCAAGGCGCCACTGTTGGCCAGCAAGCGATACCCGGTAGTACCCGAGCCACTGCCACGCACGGCGACGCTGTCTGGATAAAACCCTGCGGCGACTGCGGCACCCGCCGGGGGCGTCCAACCGGCGGGGTAGCCAAGACGGCCTTCTGTGGGGTTGGGGAAGTTGCCGTACTCGTCAATCCCTACGCCCAGCCAGCCACCCGCATATCCACTGGACACATTTTTCTGTGCGTACCCCAAGGACCCGCCATCGCCACCCGGCGCAGGCGCCACGCTGGCATCCGAGAAGACCACCCCCACGCCATCGGCTCCGTTACCGCCATAGGCATAGTGGTCAAACTGCACGACGATTTTGTTGCCTGCGCCCGGAAACCACTTTTTGAGCTGCACAAGCGTGGCCTGGTTGGTTCCCGCCGTGGTCAGGCGCAGGCGCTTTTGCCCGGACACGTCCACCACCTGCGGCAAAAAGTTGCCGCCAATGGTCACCGGATTCCAGAGGCTGCCGTTGAGGGTCCCGCTGGCAAAATCGTCCACGATGCAAGTTTGCGAAGTGGTGCAGGTGCGCACCTGGGTCAGCCGGGTTTCAATCTGGCTTTGGGTCTGCACACCCGTAAAAAAGGCCACTTCATCCACATTGCCCCTGAAGTGGAAGGCTGCGGTCTGCCCTTCACTGGATGCTGCCGTTTCGCCCCCGATGGCTGCCATGCCCGTGCCATCAGACCAGGTGCCCGAATACAGGGAGCTGGCCTTGGCCAGCTGGGCCCCCGTATTGCTGTAGACGTACACCGTGATGGTCTTGCTCACGGTATTCACAGTGGCCGCCACAAAGTACCAGGTGTTGGCATTGATGACGGCAGGCGTGTCGATGGCGAAGGCGCCTGCACTGGGGTTGGTACCACCGGTCACGGCGCCTGCGTTGGCTGTACTGCGGTTGAAAAAGCGCAACTTGCCCGCCCCACCGTCGCCCAGGCTGATCGCCCAGCCATTCTGGTTATCGTCACGCACAAAAATGCGCTGGCCACTGGCTGTCACATCGGTGGAGCGTATCCAGGCCGTCACACTGAACCCATTGGTCAGCACCGGCATGGAGGGCAGCTCCACATAGGTGTAGGTTCGCACCGTTCCTGCCGTGGTGTCGAACTCGCCATAGCGACAGGTGGACTGGCTGGCGTTGATGTAGGCCGGACTCCCCCCCACGGTGCTGGCCACCGGTGTAGCACCATTGGAAATCTTGGCGGTGCCATGGGCGCCGTTGCCGCTGCTGTCTTTGACCTCACCTGCAGTCCCGTTCCAGGAGGCTTCGTCCATCCGGTATTCCGCGATGATCTGGGAGGTGCAGGCCGGCGGCATGGCAAAGCTGCTGCTGTTGGTGACACAGCTGTTGCCACAGGTGGCACCACAGCACACACTGTTGACATTAGCTTGGAAATTGAGCGTGATGGAGGCGGAACCCGATGACTTCACGCAGGCACCGGCTACGGTCTGGTTGTCCATCGTGATGCTGCCCGATGTGCTCACCACCGACCCCGTCACGGCTGCCTTGAATTGCACGTTGATGGCGCCCGCGCCCCCCACCACCGAGCCCCCCACCGTGGTCTCGTTTTCCAAGGTAACCGTGCCATTGGTCGACACCGACCCCGTGACCGCCGAGCGGTATTTCACCACCACCGCACCACTGGTGCTGGCCACCGAGCCACCAATTTGCGCTTCGTTGCCCATGGTGATGGAGCCGCTACCTGAAGTGACTGTGCCTGCCACCGTGGTCTTGAAACCAAGCAGGATGTTGCCCGCGTTGGCAGTCACGTCGCCGCCAAACTTCACTTCCCCGCCGCTGTCGTTGACCACCCCTGCCGTGACATTGGCGTTCACTTCCGCACGGTATCCGGTCGTGAGGGTTCCATTGACCACGATGCTCAGGTTACCGGTCGATCCGGCAGCATTGATCTTGGCGTTGTTGGTGGAAAAATTGCCGTTGATGGTGATGGTTGCTGGGCGGGGCGTGTTGATGGTGATGGTGTCGTTGTTGCCCAGCGTCAAGGCACTGCAGCTGTACGTAGGGCCAGAACCGCTGCACCCTGCGGGCAGGGTGCCCGGGAACACATAGTTGGCCGCATGCAGCTGGGGAGCGGCCGCCAACAGCCCCACCACCAGAGCTCGCGCAATTGAATACATCATGTTCATGGTGAAAACTCCACAGACGCCGACACACTGCGCTCTACTGCGGCAACACCATTACCCAGGCTGGCACGCGAGACCAGGCGGTAGATAAGCACGTTGTTCACACCAGCATCCGAGTACACCGCGGGCGTGCAATTGACCTCGACGGTAAAACCATCGAGCACAAAACTCCTCGGATTGGGCGATGGACAAGCAGCAGTGTTGACCGTCAGGCTGGAAAGCCCCCACCCCAGCCCTGCACGCGCCGCCCAGTAGGCACGGGAACCCTGCACATCTTGTGCCGATGTGAGCTGCTGGGTATTGGAAAACGACAGCATAAAAGCGCCCAAAGCCGCCAACCCGACCACCAAAAACACGGCGGCCACAGCGGCAAACCCTTGTTGGAATGTACGAAGGCGTGTCATGGCGAGTTGTTCACATGCACCTCGTGGTACAGACGCACGGGTTCGTTGTTGGAGTTGAGGTCGAGCTGGATCTGCACGAGTCCATTGCGCTGCAAATCACTGCCGCTGTACACAAACGTGCAGCTCCCCACATTGGCAGCCAACACAGGCCCTGATACTGGACAGGTACTGTTGAAGCTGCCAGTGGTTACCGTGCGGTGCAGGTTGCCGCCCGTGCACACATAGGCCACCACCTGTTCTTCCACAGGAATCACATGGAAGCGTGTGCTACCCGACTCCAGGGGAAACTGTTTGGCAGCAATGCTAATGGTGGTCTCCGCTCCATCAGTGACGCCGGTTACCGCCGCCGTGTTGTCGCCCAAATAGGCGCTAGCCCCGGCAATGCCCAGGTTGTAGACGGCAATGGTGTCCCCGATCTGAATTTGCTGGTCTGCGGGGGACAGGCTGTGTTGGCCCAACATATTGAACGTGGTGTCGGCTACCGCAAAGTTGAGGCTGGTGTTGTCACCGGCCACCGTTTCGGCAGTCCGGTAGCGGCCGCCGGTACGGGTAGGAATGAACTCCAGGCACTGGGGATTGGGAGTGCGTACGCTGTTGGGCAAGGCTTTGCGCACATCCCGCGACATACGGCGTACCGCCGTGTCGGCCGTGTCCGTCAGCGCGGCCCGGCGGTTGCTGTCCAAATAGGCGTCTATGGGGCTGCGCATGAACACGGCCACCACCGCGCCAATCACACCCATGATCACAATCACCATAACCAATTCCACCAGCGTGAAGCCACCCTGCTGCAGGGGTGTTGTACGGGAGGGGTGGCGCATGGTCAGTAATCCGCCCGGTAGCCCGTCAAGACCACACTCTCGCCCCTGGCCGTGATGGTGACAGTCACCACCACCCGCCGCGCCGCAACGCCCAAAGCGGCGGTGCCGTCACTGACGGCCACCGTCAGTGTGTACCCGGCAAGGCTGGCGGGGAGCGCAAAGGCCGCCTGCGTCGCTCCGTTGAAGTCGTCCACATTGTCCCAATCGGTGCGACCCGTCTCACCCACATTGGTACCGTCTGGATCGGCAAAGGCCTTTTGCAGCACCTCTTCCAGCACCGAGTCGGCCAGGGCGGCCGCCTGTTTGGTGAGCATGGGGTCGGCGCTGTTGCGCACCACCTGGTTCATGACCGACAAAATGCCGGCCACGCCTGCACCGACCACCACAATAAAGATGATCAACTCGATCAGGGTAAAGCCCCGCTGCAGGCGCCTAGTCATGCACATACCCGGTCACCTCTTCCACGATGATGGTGCGCCCCGCGTTGACCACCGTGATGGTGCGCGCGGCGGGAGGCACGCTGGCCGGGCGCGACTGGCCCAGTCCGTCGAACGAGAACCCGGTGGGCACCACTGTGAACGCCACATTCGCGGGCGCAGTCAGCACCAGTTCTCCAAGCCGCCCTGGCACCGGCACCGGCACCGGCACGGTGCCACACGTTGCGCTTGCCTCCGTGGAAGCACGTGTGAGGGTAACCGTGGTCGCAGTGAAAGCCACACAGACGGTACGGCGCTGGGCAATGGCCGTTTTCTGCGCAAAGCGCAGGGTGGACAAGACCTGGTCATGAAAGCCGCGGGCATCAAAGTCGTTGCGATTGAACACGCGTGGCGCCGCGAACACCGCCAGCACCCCCAGCATCACAACAACCATGATCAGTTCCACGAGAGTGAAACCATGCTGGCGACGTCCGCTCTTGATGGGAGTTTGCATCTCCGCGAAGAAGTCAACGAATTGCCCAAGCATATGCTACGGTCAGTTAGTAAAAAAGCGAGGACTCAATTGAGTGCCTCGCTTTTAGAGCAAAGTCATATGAACGCACTCACAAACACGCCAACAGCGTGAGTGCTCATTAAACCGTTAGATCAATTACCAGCTCCGATAATGTCAAAAGTAACTGCAGTGTTTGGTGTGAAGCCTGCCAAAGTCAGCGTACAGTTTTTGGTAACACCGTTAGAAGCAGTGGCGGCAGCCAATTCACCACCCGATGTCGCAGCCACAGAATACCCGGTAGGCCAAACACCACCACTCATGGCTTGTTTGATGGAATCGCAAGTGTTCACCACCTTACATTTGGCCGACGCACTGGCGGCAGTTGCAATCGAGCATCCACCGTAATTGATCGCCGAGGCTGAAGCGGCAGCACCTGCGACACCTTTCATGGATGCCTCTTGTGCATCACTCTTCAAATCCACAAACTTCGGAATCGCCACCGCGGCCAGCACGCCCAAAATCACAATGACCATCACCAACTCAATCAGCGTAAAGCCGCGTTGTACTTGTTTCATGTCGTTCGCCTTTCGTTTGAAAAATCTTCCAGCCCAAGCGAATTGCCGGGCTCCCAACGTCATCTCGATCGTTGCATGACAAATTAATTCTATTGCAATGAACTGTTGTCGTGCATGAAGTTTGTCGCCTAAGTATGTGAGTTAACTCACCATTTCACCGCTTTTATTGCATTTGCGGCCCGTTTGCGCGCTCAGTCCACGGCCTGCCCCATCCATACATACGGCTGATGGGCGTTGATCTGCAGGGGGCCACTGGTAGCGCCCACGCGAAACCACATTGACACCGCCCCCACGGGGGACTGCAGCCAGGCGGGTTCGGTAGGGCGGTAGCCGATGCAGCTGCAAACGGGGTCAAACACCCAGCTGCCACCGGGCAGCGCTGCAAGCGCTTCGGGCCCGGCCAACCCGGCATAACCAGGCGGCAACTGTTGCAGCGCGGCGAAAGGATTGTGTTGCACGCCCACCGCAGGCTGGCGCCCTGCCCGGCTGCCCGCCACCGCGGCGTCCAGGTGCGCCACCACCAGCGCGGTACGCAAACCCCCGAGGGTGCTTTTGATTTGCGCCAATTCGGCTTGCCCACGCACCTCGCGTGCATGGTGGGCCAACACGCCCCCCAAGACAAGCACCAGCGCAGCCACAAGCCCCCACTCGGTGAGGTGCGCATTCCACACCGGCGACGGCTGGGCCGCAGGGCGCAGCGCTGCCATGGCTTAGCCGCCACCCCGGCCCATGGCGGCCTGGCCCATATTCCACAAGGGCAGGAACACCCCCAGTGCCAACAAGAGCACCAGCACGCCGATGACAGCGAGCAGGATGGGCTCGATCGAGGCCGACAGGCCCTTGATGCTGTAGTCGGTGTCGCGCTCGTACATGGCGGCAATCTCGAACAAGAGGTTGTCCAGCTCGCCGGTTTCTTCGCCCACATTGATCATCTGCAACACCACGGGCGTGAACACGCCGGTGGCCGCCGCGCAACGGGAGATGCTTTCGCCACGCTCGATGCCGTCACGCATCTGCTCAATACGGCTGCCAATAAATGCGTTGTCTACCGTCTGCGCCACCACGGTGAGGGCCTGCACCAGCGGCACACCACTCTGGCTGGACAGCGCAAAGCTGCGGGCAAACCGCGCCAGTGTGGCCTTGAGGATGATGTCGCCCACGATGGGCAGCTTGAGTTTGCGGGAGTCCCAGCGGTAGCGCCCCTCAGGGGTGCGCAAGTAGGCACGCACGCCCACCACAGCACCCGCTGCCAGCGCCAGCAGCAGGGGCCACCAGGTAATCATCCAGCTGGAAAACGCGAGCAAACCGCGGGTGATCAAGGGCAACTGGGTGTTGAAGCCGGCAAACACCTTGGCAAACACCGGGATCACAAAGATGTTCAGGATCACGATGGCAATCGCCATGGCAATCATCACAAACATGGGGTAACGCATGGCCTGCTTGATGCGCTCGCGCACGTCGCGCTCAAACTCCATGTGTTCGGTCAGGCGCAGAAACACCTCGGTCAAACGGCCTGTCATCTCGCCCACGCGGATCATGGAAATGTAAAAGCCGCCAAACAGTGCGCTGTGCCGCGCCAGCGATGCCGACAGCTCACGCCCCTGGTCCAGGCTGGCGCGGATGTCTTTGAGCATGTCCACCATGGCGGGTTTGGTGGCCGAGGCCTCCAGCCCGGCAAAAGCGCGCAGGATGGGCACGCCGGCTTTGTTGAGCGTGTACATCTGGCGCGAGAAGATCAGCAGGTCTTCCACCACCACAGGTTTGCGGTTGAGCCAGGCCAGCGCAGAGCCGGTGGACTTTGCTTCCTTGGCCTCGGCCAGGGCAATGTGGACCGGCGACACCCCGATGGACAGCAGTTGATCGGCCACGCCCCCCTCGGTCAGGGCTTCGAGTTGCCCATTCACGGCCTCGCCCCGGTTGTTGCGGCCTCGCCAAGCGTAAAGGGCCATGCTCAGCTACCCGGAGTGGCTTCGTCGTCGTCCGCATCGAAACCGATACGCAGCGCTTCGGCCAGGGAGGTGCGCCCCTGGCGCACCAGCTCCAGCGCGTGGTGGGCCATGGTGTGGCCTTTCATGCGCTCGCGGGCCGTGCGCATGAAGCTGGCAGGGTCGGAGTGCGAGGCCGCGTGGGTCAGTACCGCATCCATTTCCAACAGCTCGTAGACGCCTTGGCGACCGGCATAGCCCGTGCCATTGCACGCGGAACACCCCAAGCCGCGCTTGGGGGTGAGTGAAGCGCCGGACTCCAGCGTGGCGTCCAGCCACGACTGCTCTTGCGGCGTGGGGGTGTGGGGCGCAGAGCACTCGGGGCAGTTCACGCGCACCAAACGCTGGGCAATGACGGCCTGCAGGCTGGTGGCCACCATGAATGGCGGCACGCCCATATCCAACAGACGAAACGGCGTGCTGATGGCATCGCGCGTGTGCAGGGTCGAGAGCACCAGATGCCCGGTGATGGCCGCACGTAGGCCGATTTCGGCGGTCTCTGCATCGCGCATTTCACCCACCAGAATCACGTCCGGGTCCTGGCGCAGGCAGGCGCGCAGCACGCGCGCAAAGGTCAGCTCAATCTTGTCATTCACCTGCACCTGGGTGATGGCGGGCAGGCGGTATTCCACCGGATCTTCCACGGTGATGACCTTGAGCTCTGCCGCGTTGATCTCCGCCAAGGCTGCGTACAGCGTGGTGGTTTTGCCCGAGCCGGTGGGCCCGGTGACCAGCACCATGCCCGAGGTGCGGGCCAGCACTTCGCGAAAACGCTTGAGCATGCCGGGCGGCATGCCGATGCTGTCGAGCCGCCGCATACCGGCACCCTGGTTCAGCAAACGCATCACTGCCGACTCGCCATAGGTGGTGGGCAAGGTGGAAAGACGCACATCGATGGTGTTGTCTTTGAGGCGCACACTGAAACGGCCGTCCTGCGGCAGGCGCTTCTCGGAAATGTCCAGCCCGGCCATGAGCTTGAGGCGCTGCGCCAGCGCACCACCGATACGTTTGTCAGCCTGCGTCTGGGTCTGCAGCACACCATCCACACGCACGCGAATCTGCAGAAACCCTTCTTGCGGCTCGATGTGCACGTCCGACGCGCCGACCTGCATGGCGTCTTCAAACAGCGACTGCAGCAAGCGCACCACGGGCGCGCCTTCGGTACCTACCGTCGCCGTCAGCTCGCCAAAGTCCACAGCGTCGCCCAGGTCTTTCTCCAGGGCACGGGCCAGGCCACTGATTTCCTCGGTGCGGCGGTACAGCCGGTCAAACGCGAGCGCCAGCTGGCTCTCGGGCACGGCAGCAATGCCGATGTTGCGCTTGAGCAGGCGGGCCAGCTCGTCATAGGCAAACAGGTCCAGCGGGTCCGCCAGCGCCACCAAGAGCACGTCGCCCTTGTCTTCCAGCACCAGCGCACGGAAACGCCGTGCCGCAGACTCAGGCAGCAGCTTGACCACATCGGCCCGGAAGGGAAAGGTCTTGAGGTTGACGAAGGGGATGCGGAGCTGGCGCGCCAGGCCGTTGGCCAGCAGCTCTTCGGTGATGACACCCGTCTCAATCAGCAAACGCCCCACCTTTTTGCCGGTGGTGCGCTGCAGCTCCAGGGTTTGCTGGAGCTGCTCTTGGGAAATCAGGCGTTGCTGGACCAGCACATCGCCTAGCCGCAGCTTTTCAGGCCGGCCCGAGGGAGGGCGCGGGCCCTCGGTCGCACCGGTCGTTGCCGTTGCCATATTCATGCGCTATTCCTTTTGCGGTTTGCAAAAATAATAGCACGCGAGGCACGTCAGATGGTGCTGCGCACTCCTGACGAGCTGCTTGGTGCAGCGCTGGGGGCCGGGCTCAGGGTATTGCCGTCCACCGTAACCCGGGCGCCCACCGCTGCCGGGCTGTTTTGTTCGATGCGGCGCAAGGTGCCATCCTCCATGCGCACAGCCACTTCGTAGGCGGTCTCCTTTTTCATGTTCTTTTCCACCGCATTGCCGGCAATGCCGCCGCCAAAAATGCCGACGATGGTGGCCAGGGTTTTGCCGCTGCCGCCGCCCACCTGGTTGCCCAGCACGCCTCCCAAGACCGCGCCCACCGCTGCACCAGCACCGCTGGGTGCAGCGTCACGTTGAATGGGGGTGACAGTTTCCACCGTGCCGCAGCTGGCGCACACCAGCTTGGGTGCCGGTTGGGGCACTGCCGCCACGGGCTCCCAGGACTGGTCGCGCCCGGGCAGGCTGTCGGCCACCCCCGTTTCAGCCGCGGCGGGCACTGTTTTTGCTACTGTTTTAGGAGCTGCTTGCGCATATTTCACGGGGGCTTTGGCCACTTTTTGCACTTTTTCTGGCACTGGGGTGGCCACCTTGGCAGGCGCCGCCTGCACCACCGGCAACTCCGGTGTGGGCGCCGCCACCGCAGTGACTGCGGGCGGCTGCGACGTGGCGGGCACCAGTGCATCCGCGCTGCGGTGGTTCATCTGCACCAGCATGGCCCCCAGGGCCAGCGTGGTCGCACCCAGGGCGCCAACGGCGACCCACAGGAAACGGTTGGCGGGCGCGACGGCCAGGACGGCGCCGGGAACGGACATGGCACTGTTCATACATCTCTCCTTTGGCAAGGGGCGGAATCGCCCTTTCAACCCTGGGTCGCCCTACAACGACCGAGGCCTGCCAAAGGTACACAGCGCAGGGCTCGCCACCGTGTCTGAGTTGTAACGCTGGGTAAAGCAGGCCCCGCCCAAGGCGGCACACCTGCCACAGACTTACAAATTGGGCGCCAGCAGGCGCTCCAGTTCGGCTCGGTTCAGCTGGCGGCGCTCGGCCAGGTCCTGCACCTGGTCGTCGCTGATCTTGCCAACGTTGAAGTAGGTGGCGTCCGGGTGCCCGATGTAGAAGCCGCTGACGCTGGCCGCCGGTGTCATGGCCAGGCTCTCGGTCACGGTCATGCCAATTTCTTCGCACTGCAGCAGCGCAAACATGTCTTTCTTGACGCTGTGGTCCGGGCAGGCCGGGTAGCCGGGCGCGGGGCGGATGCCCTGGTACTTTTCGGCAATCAGGTCCTCGTTACTCAGCGCCTCGTCGGCCGCGTAGCCCCACAGGTCGGTGCGCACGCGGTGGTGCAGGGCTTCGGCAAAAGCCTCGGCCAGGCGGTCGGCAATCGACTTGAGCATGATGGCCGAGTAGTCATCCAGGTCGTCCAGGAAGTACTTCTCCTTCTTGTCCACCCCAATGCCGGCGGTCACTGCGAACAGGCCGGCATAGTCCGCCTTCACGCCCTTGGGTGCCACAAAGTCGGCCAGGCAGCGGCTGGGGCGCATCACGCCATCAATCTCCTGCTTTTCGGTCTGCTGGCGCAGGCCGTACCAGGTCATGGCAACCTCAGAGCGGCTCTCATCGGTATAGAACTCGATGTCGTCGTCGTTCACCGTGTTGGCCGGGTACAGCGCCACCACCGCGTTGGCGGTGAGCCAGCGGCCTTCGATCAGACGCTTGAGCATGCGCTGGCCGTCGGCGTACACGCGCACGGCCTCCGTGCCGACCACCTCGTCCTTGAGGATGGCCGGGAAGGGGCCGGCCAGGTCCCAGGTCTGGAAGAAAGGGCCCCAGTCGATGTACTTGGCCAGCTCGCCCAGGTCAAAGTTCTTGAAGACGCGGCGGCCAATGAACTTCGGCACCGTAGGCTGGTGGGCTGCCCAGGCTATGGGCGTCTTGTTGGCGCGCGCCTTGGCCAGGGGCCACATCGGCGTCTGCTTTTTGTTGGCGTGCTGCTGGCGCACCTTGTCGTAGTCGGCGTTCAACTCGGCGATGTACTGCGCAGCACTGTCACTCAGCAGCCCTTGCGCCACACTCACGCTGCGCGAGGCATCGGGCACGTAGACCACCGGGCCTTCGTAGTTGGGGGCAATCTTGACTGCGGTGTGCACGCGGCTGCAGGTGGCACCGCCAATCAGCAAGGGGATGTTGCGGCTGCGGAAGTACGCGTCCTTCTGCATCTCACCCGCCACGTACTGCATCTCTTCCAGGCTGGGCGTGATCAGGCCGGAGAGCCCGATGATGTCCGCGCCCTCCGCCTTGGCCTTGGCCAGAATCTCGTGACAGGGCACCATCACGCCCATGTTCACCACGTCGAAGTTGTTGCACTGCAAGACCACCGTGACGATGTTCTTGCCAATGTCATGCACGTCACCCTTCACGGTGGCGATCACGATCTTGCCTTTGGCCTTGGCTTCGCCGCCAGCCTCCACCATGGCCAGCTTCTCGGCCTCGATGTAGGGCAACAGGTGGGCCACGGCGCTCTTCATCACGCGGGCGCTTTTGACCACCTGGGGCAGGAACATCTTGCCCTGACCAAACAGATCACCGACCACGTTCATGCCGTCCATCAGCGGGCCTTCGATCACGTGCAGCGGGCGGCCGCCCTTGGCCAGCACGTCCTGGTAGGCCTCTTCCGTGTCCTGGGTGATGAAGTCGGTGATGCCGTGCACCAAGGCATGGGAGAGCCGTGCGCCGACCGAGGCTGGTGCCTCGGCGGTGCCGCGCCATTCGAGCTTTTTGCTCTCATCCTTGGCGCCGCTCTTGGCGGTCTCGGCAATCTCCACCAGGCGCTCACCGGCATCGTCGCGGCGGTTCAGCACCACGTCTTCCACGCGCTCGCGCAAGGTGGGTTCCAGGTCGTCATACACACCGACCATGCCCGCGTTCACGATGCCCATGTCCATGCCGGCTTTGATGGCGTGGTACAGGAACACGGTGTGGATGGCCTCGCGCACCGGGTCGTTGCCGCGGAAGCTGAAGGACACGTTGGACACGCCGCCGCTCACCTTGGCGCCGGGCAGGTTCTGCTTGATCCAGCGCGTGGCCTCGATAAAGTCCACCGCGTAGTTGTTGTGCTCTTCGATGCCGGTGGCAATGGCGAAGATGTTGGGGTCGAAGATGATGTCTTCGGCTGGAAAGTCCACCTCGTCCACCAGGATGCGGTAGGCGCGTTCGCAGATCGCGATCTTGCGCGCATACGTATCTGCCTGGCCCTGCTCGTCAAACGCCATGACCACGGCAGCCGCGCCATAGCGGCGCAACAGCTTGGCCTGGTGCTTGAAGGCGTCCACACCTTCTTTCATGCTGATGGAGTTCACCACCGCCTTGCCTTGCACGCAGCGCAGGCCGGCCTCGATCACGCTCCACTTGGAGCTGTCGATCATGATGGGCACGCGGGAAATATCGGGCTCGGACGCTATCAGGTTCAGGAAACGCACCATGGCCGCCTGGCTGTCCAGCATGGCCTCGTCCATGTTGATGTCGATGATCTGCGCACCGTTTTCCACCTGCTGGCGGGCCACGGCCAGCGCTTCCTCGAACTGGCCGTTCAGGATCATGCGGGCAAAGGCTTTGGAGCCGGTGACATTGGTGCGCTCGCCCACGTTGACGAACAGGCTGTTGCTGTCGATGGTGATGGGTTCCAGACCGGAGAGCAGCATGGGCGCTACGGTATTGATAGCTGCTTGCGCAGCATTCACGGAGGTTTGGGGCATAAAAGACTCAAATTTCTGGCAAGGCGGCTTACACCGCAACCCAGGCGCCGGTGCGCTGGGAGGCAAACAGCGCGTCGATGATGCGCATGTTCTGGATGGCGTCTTCCACGCCGTAGTGCAGTGGCTGCTCGCCGCGGATGGCCAGCGAAAAAGCATCACCCTCCAGGCTGTACTGGTCGCAGGCGGCGAAGGTTTCGGTGAGGGCGGAGGCACCACCCGGCACCTTGCCATCGTCCACAAAAATGCGTGTCTCCTGGCCCTGGGGCGCGTTGAAGGGGATTTCGATCTCCACCCGCTTCTCGGTGCCAATCGCATGCACCCGCTGGTAGGGCGTGGTTTGCATGGACACGGTGAAATCCAGACGACGGCCACCCCCAAAGTCCAGCAAGGCGCTGAAGGTACGGTCCACACCAAACTCCGGATCCATGTCCGCCAGCGCCATCACCCGCACCGGCTCGGCACCAAACAAGAACCGCCCCGCCACAATCGGGTAGCAGCCGATGTCCATCAGGGCGCCGCCACCTTTGCTGGCGTCGTTGCGGATGTTGGTGGCATTGCGGTTGAAGTACGAGAACCACACCTGCACGGTGCGCAAATCGCCCAACGCACCGCTTTGCACCAGCTCGCGGGTGCGCAGCCACTGCGGGTGGAAGCGCACCATGAAAGCTTCCATGATGTGCACCTTGTCGGCCACCTCGCGCAGCTGTGCGGCCTCGTTGGCGTTCAGCGCAATGGGCTTCTCGCACAGCACATGTTTGCCCGCGCGCGCTGCCGCCAGCGTCATGGGCACATGCTGGTCGTTGGGCAACGGGTTGTAAATTGCTTCGATGGCCGGGTCGGCAAGCAACGCCTCGTAGGAGCCGTAGGCTTTGGGAATGCCCAGCTTGCCAGCGGCGGCCTGGGCGCTTTCCAGCGAACGCGAGGCAATCGCCTGCACATCACACCACTGGCTGCGCATGAGCGCGGGGGTAACTTTCTCCATGCCGATTTTGGCGGTGCTCAGCACGCCCCAGGTGACTTTGTTCATGGCAATGTCTCGGCTCAAGCCGCCTCTTTGTAAAAGTAGTTGCGCTGCACACTGCGCGTGGCAATCGGGTTCACCGCTTGGGCAATGGCGCCAATGTGGTCGGGTGTGGTGCCGCAGCAGCCGCCCACAATGTTGACCAGTCCCTCTTCGGCGAATTCGCGCACCAGGCGGCTGGTCACATCGGGGGTCTCGTCAAAGCCGGTGTCGCTCATGGGGTTGGGCAGGCCGGCGTTCGGGTAGCAGCTGATAAAGGTGTCCGGCGCCACCTTGTTCAGCTCCTGGATGTAAGGGCGCATCAGCGCCGCACCCAAGGCGCAGTTCAGGCCAATGGCCAGCGGCTGGGCATGGCGCACGCTGTGCCAGAAGGCCGTCACCGTTTGGCCACTCAGGATGCGGCCGGACGCATCGGTCACGGTGCCGCTGATCAGAATGGGCAGGCGCTCGCCGCTGGCCTCGAAATACTCGTCCACCGCAAACAGCGCGGCCTTGGCGTTGAGTGTGTCAAAAATGGTTTCCACCAGGATCACGTCTGCGCCACCTTCCACCAGGGCCTTGGTCTGGTCGTAGTAGGCGGCGCGCAGCTCTTCAAAGGTCACGTTGCGCGCACCGGGGTCGTTCACATCGGGGCTGATGCTGGCGGTTTTGGGCGTGGGGCCCAGGGCGCCGCAGACAAAGCGGGGCTTGTCGGGCGTGCTGTATTTGTCGCAGGCGGCGCGGGCCAGCTTGGCAGACACGTAGTTCATCTCGACGGCCAGATCGGCCATGTCGTAGTCGGCCTGAGCCACGGTGGTGGCACCAAAGGTGTTGGTCTCGATCATGTCGGCACCGGCAGCCAGGTAGCGCTCATGGATGTCGCTGATGACATCGGGCCGCGTCAGGCTCAGCAGCTCGTTGTTGCCTTTCACATCCTTGGGAAAGTCCTTGAAGCGATCCCCCTGACTGCCAGGGCCGGTGTAGCCCTCGCCACGGTACTGGGCTTCACCCAGCTTGAAGCGCTGGATCATGGTGCCCATGGCGCCGTCGAGAATGGCGATGCGGTTTTCCAGAATGCCGGGAAGGGCTTGTGCGCGGGTGTAGGTGATGGGCTTCATTCGGCGGCTCACTGTGTGGTTTTAAACAAGTGAGCGCAGTTGGGAGTCCCAAGCCTGACCGGAGGCCTGCCTGTCTGAGGGCAGGCGCCAGCTGCAGCGCCCCTTGGGAAGGGCCGATTTTAGTTCACAAAGTGCTGGCCGTGCCGTGAGCCGGCAAAAGCAAGACCTGGTCCAGCGGCATCGGGTAGCCGACTGCATAGCCCTGTGCGTAGTGCACGCCAAAGCCGCGCAACAGGTCCAGGATGGCCAGGTTTTCGACAAACTCGGCCACGGTCGCCTTGCCCATGAGGCAGCCAATCTCGTGGATGGACTTGACCATGGCCAGGCTGACCGCGTCGGTGGCAATGTCGCGCACAAACTGGCCGTCGATCTTGAGCACGTCCACCGGCAGGTTGCGCAGGTACGCAAACGAAGACAGCCCGCTGCCGAAGTCGTCCAGCGAGAGCCGGCAGCCCAGTCGGCGCAGGGTGGCAATGAAGTCCTGGGCCGCGTGCAGGTTGCCGATGGCGGCGGTTTCGGTGATCTCGAAGCACAGCTTGTGGCAGGGCATGGGCGTGGCGGCCAGGGTCTCCAGCACAAAAGCCATGAACTGGGGGTCCCCCAGCGACTGGCCCGAGAGATTGATCGAGCACTGCTCAATCTGGTCCTGGTGCGCCACCATCCATGCCAGCGCATGGCGCACCACCCAGCGGTCCACCCGGGTCGCCAGGTGGTAGCGCTCGACCGCCGGCATGAATTCGCCCGGCAGCACCAACCGCCCATTGACGTCGCGCATGCGCAGCAAAAACTCGCAGTGCAGGCCACGCACGGCCCCCCCGCCAATCGGCACGATGGGCTGGGCATAGAGCACAAAACGGTCGTTGCGCAGGGCGTTCTCAATGCGGCTCACCCACTCCATGACGCCGTAGCGCTGGGCCAGCGCCGGGTCGTCGGTGGCATAGACGTGGATGCGGCCCCGCCCCGCATCCTTGGCCACATAGCAGGCACTGTCGGCCGCCTGCAGCAGCGCGCCTACGCTTTCGCTCTGCGCATCCAGCTGCACCATGCCAATGCTCACCCCCACACCAAAGCTTTGGTCCTGCCAGACAAAGCGGTAGCTGGCCAGGCGCTGCTGCATCTGCTCGGCCAGGCGCAGGGCCTGGGGCAGCGTCTGCTCGGTCAGCACCACGCCGAATTCGTCGCCGCCCAGGCGGCACAGGTGGTCCTGCGGACCCAGCACCTCCAAAAACAGCTGGGCCACTTGGCGCAGCAGCGCGTCGCCCGCGCCGTGGCCACAGGTGTCGTTCACCACCTTGAACTCGTCCAGGTCCAGGTAACACAACACGTGGGTCTGGGCCTGCTCACGGGTGCGGGCAAAACACTGGGCCAGCGTGGCTTCAAAGGCGCGGCGGTTGCCCAGCCCGGTCAGCTCGTCGTGCGTGGCCTGAAACGCCATTTCGCGGCTCAGACGGCGCTGCTCGGTCACATCCCGAAAGACCAGCACCGCCCCTTGCACCACTCCATCCGCATCGCGGATGGGGGATACCGCCGCCTCGACCAACACGCGGCCCCGCGCATGGGCCAGGCCCAGCTGCGGGTAACGCTGGGTTTGCCCCGCTGCCATGGCGCTGGCCACCACATCCAGGTCGGGCGCCAGCTCGCTACCGTCCAGCGGAAATACGGCCTGGTAGGGCCGCCCGATGGACGCCACCAGCGTGGCCCCCGTCAGGGCTTCGGCCACCGGGTTGATATAAAGCAGCAGACCCTGGGCGTTGGTGGTGATGACGGCATCGCTGATGGCATGCAGGGTGACCTGCAAGCGCTCTTTCTCTTGGTACAGCGCATCTTCGGCACGTTTCTGGCGCTCCAGAAAGCGCACCCGGTCCAGCGCTACCGCCACGTGGCCCGCCAGCGCCTGCATGAAATCGAGCTGCCAGTCCTGCGGCGGGCGCACGCCCTCGACATCGCCAAAGGTGCCCATGCCCACCACCCCCAGCCGCTCTCCGGCCAGCAGCAGGGGCACATTCACGATGGTGCGGTTGTCCAGCTGCGCCACCACCGCCTTGTTGGTACGCGGGTCGGTGCGGGCGTCATCCACCACCACCACGTGGTCTGCCGCCAGAATTTCCTCCAGCATGCGATCCCCTGCAATCGGGATGTCCATGGTCTGGGCCATCTGGTGGCGATCCCGGTAGTCGGGGTCCGAGGTCAGCTGGCTGATGATGGACACAAAGCCGGGCCGCTCCCCCAACAGGGCCAGCCAGGCATGGGCATAGCCCAGCACCTCGTCCACCACGGGAGCCACCGCGCCCAGAATGTCTGGCAGAGTCCGGGCACGCTCCAGACGCTTGCACAGCTGCAGCAGGGCTTTGGTGGGGTGTTGCGCATCCGGGGCGCTCTGGGGGTCCGTCATGAGCGTTGAGTGTAGCCATGGGCATGCCCGACAATAAGCGCCCGGGCCGCGAAAAACCGCCACACTGCCCAACTGTTCACATTATTGATGTTTTAGGCCTCTAGCCCCCGTAGACATTGCGCGACAAGCTCCTGTTTTGATAGCAAACCCCCTCCCCTCCAGCACCACCCTGGATGCCTGCAACGGCATTTTGCGCACCGTGTTCGGTTACGACGCCTTCCGCGGACCCCAGCAGTCCATCGTGGAGCACGTGGCACAAGGCGGCGACGCGCTGGTGCTCATGCCCACCGGCGGCGGCAAGAGCCTGTGTTACCAGATCCCCGCCATCGCCCGCCAACAGGCCGGACTGGGCGCCACGCTGGTCATCTCACCGCTGATCGCGCTGATGCACGACCAGGTGGGCGCGCTGCATGAGGCGGGTGTCAGCGCCGCCTTCCTCAACTCCACGCTGAGTGGTGACGAGGCCTACCAGATCGAGCAGCAACTGCTGCGCGGCGAGATCACCCTGCTCTACGCCGCGCCCGAGCGGGTCAGCAATGCGCGTTTTCTGGCCTTGCTGGATTCACTCTTCGAGCGCGGCAAACTCAGCCTGTTTGCCATTGATGAGGCGCATTGCGTGAGCCAGTGGGGCCACGACTTCCGCCCCGACTACCGCAACCTGACGGTGCTGCACGAGCGCTACCCCGGCATTCCCCGCATTGCGCTGACCGCCACCGCCGACGACCTGACGCGGGCCGACATCCTGGAGCGGCTGCAGCTCGAAGACGCACGTGCATTCGTCAGCAGCTTCGACCGCCCCAACATCCGCTACACCATCGTCGAAAAAAAGGACTCCACCACCCAGCTGCTGCGCTTCATTGAGCGGGAGCACGAGGGCGAGGCCGGCATCGTCTACTGCCAGAGCCGCAAAAAAGTGGAAGACATGGCCCAAACGCTGGTGGACGCTGGCATCAAGGCCCTGCCCTACCACGCCGGGCTAGACCAGAAGGTGCGCCAGACGAACCAAGACCGCTTTCTGCGCGAAGAAGGCATCGTGATGGTGGCCACCATCGCCTTTGGCATGGGTATCGACAAGCCCGATGTGCGCTTTGTGGCCCACCGCGACATGCCAAAAAACATCGAAGGCTACTACCAGGAGACGGGCCGCGCCGGCCGCGACGGCCTGGCCGCCGACGCCTGGATGGCCTATGGCCTGCAGGACGTGGTGAACCAGCGCCGCATGATCGACGAGAGCCCGGCCAGCGAAGAATTCAAACAGGTGATGCGCGGCAAACTCGACGCGCTGCTGGGCCTGGCCGAGGCCACCGACTGCCGCCGCGTACGCCTGCTGGGTTACTTTGGCGAAGCCAGCCAGCCCTGCGGCAATTGCGACAACTGCCTGAACCCGCCCGCGGTCTGGGACGGCACCGACGCCGCACGCAAACTGTTGTCCACCATTTACCGCATCCACCAAATGAGCGGTGTGAGCTTTGGCGCCGGGCATTTGATGGACATCGTGCGTGGCAAGGCCACCGAAAAGGTGACCCAGTACAGCCACACCAGCCTCAGTACCTTTGGCTTGGGATCAGATTTTTCAGAACTGCAGTTGCGCGGCGTGTTGCGCCAGCTGATTGCCATGGGCGCGGTGGCAGTGCAAGGGGGTGAGTTCAGCACGCTGCAACTCACCGCCGAATCACGCGCCGTGCTCAAGGGTGAAGTGCCGGTGATGTTGCGGGAGTCGGTATCCGCGCCGGCCGACCGCAAGAGTCGGCGCAACCCACGCCTGGGTGCGGTGGTCAAGGCACCGATCAACCTGGACAGCGAAGGCCTGCTGCGTTATTCGGCCCTCAAGGCCTGGCGGGCCGAGGTGGCCAAGGAGCACAACCTGCCCGCCTATGTGATTTTTCACGACGCCACGCTGGCGGCCATTGCGCAGCGGGCGCCGCAGAGTCTGGACGACCTGCAAGGCATCAGCGGCATAGGCGCCAAAAAGCTGGAAGCCTATGCCAGCGACGTGCTGCGGGTGGTGGCGCTGGAGTAGATCTCAGCGCCGGGGGCAGGCACTCAGTGGCGGTGGAAACCGCTCTCGTAGGCCATGGCGGCGCCCGACATGGTGTTTTGCAAGCGCTGGATAGCGCGCATGTGACGCGCAGCGCACGCGGCGTCGGCCGCTTTGGCCCGGTGGTGTTGCACCAAGGCCTGGAATTTGGCGCGGCAGGCCTCCAGGGCACCGGCGAAGTTCAGGGCGATGTAGGCCGAATGGTCTGCATGGGTTTGGCGGAATTCGCCAGACCAGTAGTCAAACAGCTGCCACTTGTAGGTGCCTTTTTCAGGCACTTGGATCGTGTCTCGGTGCATAGTTGCCGCGCTAAGAGAAGGAAATAGACGCCAGTGCGGCCCCAGGAGTCCAACGTGGGCTGCGGTTTGGCGTCCGCATGAGCCTTTCACGCACCAAGGGGGGGATCGGTTGACAGCCGGTTCAAATAATTACAAAAGGGTTACCAGAACGGTGCATCTTCAGTGCACAAAGCCCATGGACCGGCGCTCGCGCACCTCGGGTTTGAGCCGGTGTTCGGCTTCCAGTTGCTCCAGAAACTCGTCTGGCTCCAGCACGGTGCCCAGAATGTCCGCCTGGCGGCGCACCGCGGCGACATCGCCCAGGCAGAGCTGGTCCAAGGCCGCCAGGCGGCTGGCCAGCGTCGCGGGCAAAGCCTCCAGTCCCGGACAGGCCTCGGCCAGAAACACCGCCTCGCGCTGCGCCGGGCTCAAAGGCAGGAACTCAATCTTGAAGGTAAAGCGGCGCAAGGCCGCCGGGTCCAGCCGGTCCATCAGGTTGGTGGTGCAAATGAACACGCCGCGGTAACGCTCCATGCCCTGCAGCATCTCGTTCACCTCGGTGACCTCGTAGTTGCGCTGGGCGCTGCGCCGGTCTTGCAAAAAACTATCGGCTTCGTCCAGCAACAGCACCGCACCCTCAGACTCGGCCTCGCGGAACATGGCGGCCATGGCCTGCTCGGTCTCACCAATGTATTTGCTCAGCAGGTGGCTGGCCTGGCGCACCAGCAGGGGGCGGCCCAGCGCCATGGCCATGTGTTCGGCCAGCGCTGTTTTGCCGCTGCCGGGCGGTCCATAGAAACACAACGTGCCATGGCCACGGGTTTTCAGCGCCTGCACCACGCGCCCGATGTCGTAGCGGCTTTGCAGGTGCAGCAGCTCCAGGCGGTAGGCACTCAGCGCCGTGGGTGTGGTCACGGCCTGCGCCGCATTGCCCAGCGCCAGATCCGCGTTTTTGAGCTGGCGCTCAATCAGGGCCTCCAGAGCCTCCCCAGCCAGGGCGGTATCGACGGGATCACGGGCCAGCGTGGCGAAGCGGGCCGCGGTGCGTATTTGGGCGGGCGTCAGGCCTTTGCGGCTGCTCAGGCGTGCCACAAACCCCTCCGACACCGGCACTTCGGCCAGGGTTTTGCGGACCAGCGCCTCGCGGGCCCCCGGTGGTGGCGATTTGAGCTCCAGGTGGTAGGCAAAGCGGCGGCGAAATGCCGGGTCAATCTGCTCAATGCGGTTGGTGACCCACAGCGTGGGCACGGCATTCGACTCCAACACCTGATTGACCCAGGCCTTGCCACTCACGCTGCCGCTGGCCGGTGCGGCCGAAGCGTCCGCCCGGGCAATCAGGTGTGCGGCCTCGCTGGAGAGCGGCGGAAACACGTCCTCTACCTCGTCAAACAAGAGCGCGGCCTGGGCGCTCCCCTTGAGGAACACCTGGGCGATTTGCAGCGAGCGGTAACGGTCGCGCCCACTCAGGGAATTGCCATCACGGTCGGCGTATTCCACCTCGAACAACTCCAGCCCCGCCTGCTGGGCCACCACCTTGGCCAACTCGGTCTTGCCGGTCCCCGGGGGGCCATACAGCAGCACATTGATGCCCGCCTCCTTGCGCGCCACAGCGTTGGCCAGCAGGCTGCACAACACGGCCGCGTCTTCGGCCACAAAGCTGAAGTCCTGCAAACCCAGCTGGCTTTTGGTGGACAGGCGGGTGAACACGGCCATCAGCTCCGCCTGGTCGCGGTACCGGCGCATCAGCACAGGGGGCAGCTTTTCGCTGACCTTCATGAGGTCGGCCAGGTCGGTGATGTTGTGTTCGGAGATCAGGTTTTCCACCAGCCCAATGCGCTCCAGGCGCGAGCCCGCACGCAACGCCTCGCCCAACTCCTGGGCACTCACGCCCGCCACGTCGGCAATGGCGGCGTAGGCTTCGGGCGCGTTATTGACCTTGAACTCCACCAGAATGCTGCGCATGTCGCGCTGGTAACGCGCCAACGTGCCATACAACAAGAGCGCCCGCTCCGCCTTGTTCAGTTGCAAGAGCCCGGCCAGGGCGTCGATGTTTTTCTCCACCAAAGTGGGCTGCTTTTTCAACGCATGGCGCAGCCACTCCCCGGTGACCGAGAGCACGCTAATCAGGTCTTTGGGCTGGTCCTTGGCGTATTCGTCCAGAAAGAAGAACAGGGTGGCCTCGTCATAGGGACCACACCATTGGCCATAACGCGCCAGGAACTCCGAGGCATCCAGCGTCTCGTGGCCGCGCCACAGCTCGTTGCCCTGGCATCGCCGAGCCAGAAACTCACGCAAGCGGCCCAACACCGACACCGGCCAGACCAGGTGCCGCCCGGCCAGGCCCACTACGCCATTGAAATCGCGCCGCACATTGAAATTGGCCCCTTGGCGCGCCGCCAGCGTGAGCACAAAGTGGGAACACATCAGATCCAGCACCGGCGCCTCTTGCAGGCCCGGTGAGGGAATGAGATGTCCACCCTGGGAGGGGAACAGCGTACGCTTGACCATCCAAACGCCTCCAGCACAGTGAGGTGCTGAAATGACGATAGCGCAGTCTGGGCCAAGATGGAAGCCACGGACCCCAGATTTCCACAAAGCGCGCAGAAGTCACCCGCGCAGGCAGCAACACCGGATGGGTGTGGGTAAAATTCCGGCTTTCCAATCGAAGAACCCAAGGATCCACCATGTCCGCACCTGACAACCACGCCAACAACCATGCCACCGACCCCGTGGACGAAGTGGTGCCTTTGATGCCCATCGTGTTGCCTATCGTGGGCGGCGTATTGATGTTCCTGTTGGCGTTCATCGCCGTGTCGATGGCCTGAACCTGCCTCAATTACCCGCACGCGCCCCTCCGTAGGCGCGTGTCACGGGTCGCCGGGTTGGAGGCACACTGCGCTGCCTCGCCCTGCGGGCCCCTGCACCAAGGCAGGCCGCCCCCACTCTCCTCCCACCCCAGACATTCCGCATTCAGGCCTCGCGCCACGACCTGGTCAACCACGTTCGCGCAACATTCGGCATGCCGCAAATTTTCACAATGTAGAAATGGTACGATTCACAAGCATTTACCAATGCAATTAATGCATAGTTATTCGAGGTAATCGCTTCGTAACTTCGGTACCAGTTCTTAGAATTCACGAGAAGCGCTTGGTTGCAGGGTCCCTCAGTCCCGGCCGAGCCGTCTTCTCAAAGTTGCAGGCAGCCGGCCTTGTGGCCCCCGATTTTGAAAAGACGTTTTTCAAACTTAGGAGCTTTTCATGAACGCACCCGTGATGCAGGGCCTGACCCTCAACACCCCCAGCTATGTCAAAAACCCCCGTCTGATTGCCTGGGTGGCCGACATGGTGGCCCTGTGCAAACCCAAAGATGTAGTTTGGTGCGATGGTTCCGAAGAGGAATACCAGCGCCTGTGCCAGCAACTGGTGGATCTCGGCACCTTCAAGAAGTTGAACCCCGCCAAGCGCCCCAACAGCTTTCTGGCCTGCTCGGACCCCAGCGATGTGGCCCGCGTGGAAGACCGCACCTTCATCTGCTCCGAGAAAAAGGAAAACGCCGGCCCTACCAACAACTGGATGGCCCCCGCCGACATGCGCACCCTGCTGCAAACCGGCACGGCAAGCGAAAAAGCCCTCTTCGACGGCTGCATGCAAGGTCGCACCATGTATGTGGTGCCCTTCTCCATGGGCCCGCTGGGTTCGCACATCGCCCACATTGGCATTGAACTGACCGACAGCCCCTACGTGGCGGTGAACCAGCGCATCATGACCCGCATGGGCAAAGCCGTGTTCGATGTGATTGGTGTGGACGGCGCCTTTGTGCCCTGCGTGCACACGGTGGGCGCACCGTTGCAGCCGGGCCAGACCGACGTGAAGTGGCCATGCAACAAGACCAAGTACATCGTGCACTACCCCGAGACGCGCGAGATCTGGAGCTACGGCTCAGGCTACGGTGGCAATGCCTTGCTGGGCAAGAAGTGTTTTGCGCTGCGCATTGCCTCCAACATGGGCCGCGACCAAGGTTGGCTGGCGGAGCACATGCTGATCCTGGGCGTGACCAATCCCGAGGGCAAGAAGTACCACGTAGCGGCCGCCTTCCCCAGCGCCTGTGGCAAGACCAACTTCTCCATGCTGGTGCCACCCGCCGGCTTTGAGGGCTGGAAGGTCACTACCATCGGTGACGACATCGCCTGGATCAAACCCAGTGCGGACGGCAAGCTGTACGCGATCAACCCCGAGGCGGGTTACTTTGGTGTGGCACCCGGCACCAACTTCCACACCAATCCCAACTGCATGGCCAGCCTGGACAAAAACGTGATCTTCACGAACGTTGCGCTGACCGATGACGGCGATGTGTGGTGGGAAGGCATGGAAAAAGACACCGGCGGCCTGCCAGACCACCTGATCGACTGGCAGGGCAAGGACTGGACGCCCGCAATTGCCAAGGAAACGGGCGCCAAGGCTGCCCACCCGAATGCCCGCTTCACCGTGGCCGCTGGCAACAACCCTGCACTGGATAGCCAGTGGGACGATGCCAACGGCGTGGCGATTGACGCTTTCATCTTCGGTGGCCGCCGCTCCACCACCGTGCCGCTGGTGACCGAAGCGCGCAACTGGACCGAAGGTGTGTACATGGCTGCGACCATGGGCTCCGAGACCACCGCCGCCGCCGTGGGCCAAATGGGCGTCGTGCGCCGCGACCCCTTTGCCATGCTGCCCTTCATGGGCTACAACATGAGCGACTACTTCCAGCACTGGCTCACCATCGGTGCCAAGCTGGCCAACGCTGGCGCCAAACAGCCCAAGATTTTCACCACCAACTGGTTCCGCAAGGGCGATGACGGTAAGTTCGTCTGGCCCGGCTATGGCGACAACATGCGCGTGCTGAAGTGGATGATCGACCGCATCGAAGGCAAGGCCAGCGGCACCGAGACCGGTTTTGGCGTGGCGCCTCAATATTCCGAAATCAACTGGACCGGCCTGGACTTCAGCCAGGCCCAGTTTGACTCCGTGACCAGCCTGAACAAAGACGACTGGAAGGCTGAAATCGCCTTGCACACCGAGCTGTTCACTCAACTGGCCTACCACTTGCCGAAGGAACTCGAAGAGACCAAAACCCAACTGGCACAGCGCCTCGCTGCCTGAGGGTTATCCAAGATCTGGCCCGGCGCATCCCGCCGAGGCTGGGCGTTGGCCTGCAAAACACCCGTTTGCGGCCGCACCATGCAAAAAGCCACCGAACCGGTGGCTTTTTTCTGCCCGCCTGCCTGGCGGGCCCACGAGGGAAGCGACTTAGGCTTCGTTGCGGCTACGCATCACGGCGTGTTGCAGTTCGGCCATGATGCGGGGGTCGCGGTGGGCGTATTCCCACATTTTTTCTTCCATGCGGCGCTCTTGGGCCGCGCGGACCCAGCCCATGATCACAGCAGAAGCGGCAGCCGACATCTTGCGCAGGGGAGGAGCCAACAGGGCCAAGGCGGCAAAAGCCACGGTCCACAGAGCCACCCAGCCCACCAACAAATGTCCATCCACCCAGGTGTCGATCACTTGGTCGGCCACCACCAGCAAGGCGGACAGCACAGCGGCCAGCAACATGCCAGCCAAGGTACGGGAGCCTTCTGCCTTGGGGGCGGAAAGTACGGCGGGGGCCGAAGCAAAATACGAGGAAGAGAGTACGGTGGTCATGGTCAACTCCTTGAAAAGGTTGAAGCTCACTGGGATAAATCTTTGAAGTGAGTGAATCATAGGGTTAACCCTCATGCGACTCAACTTTTGCTTAGTGATGTTTAGTATTCACCAAAGTTATGATTGACCATGCCGCCGCCACTCAACCTGCGCACCTTTGACCTGAACCTGCTCAAGGTGTTTGACACCGTGATGGCGGAGCGCAGCCTGACCAAAGCGGCCGAGCAACTGGCGCTGACCCAGCCTGCCGTGAGCAACGCGCTGCGCCGCCTGCGCGATGCGCTGGGTGACGAGTTGCTGGTGCGCAAAGGCCGGAGCCTGGAGCCCACACCGCGGGGCCAGGAGCTCTGGCCCGCTGTGCGCGAAACCCTGCAGAAATTGCAAAGCTCGCTCTCCCCCAGCGTGTTTGACCCCGCCACCGCCGCCACGACCTTTGTGCTGACCATGGCCGATGCCACGGCTGCGGAGCTCATGCCGCCGCTGGTGGAGGTGCTGGCACGGGATGCCCCCGGTGTGTCACTGCGCGTGGTGCCACTGACCACACGCGACCCGCGCCGCGTGCTGGACGAAGGCGGCGCCGACCTGGCCATCGGCCACTTTCCGGCAGTGCTGACCGACCTGACCGCACGTGCGCAGGCTGGCGCCGCCGAGTCCTTCCGCCACCACCGGCTGTTTGTCGGTGACTATGTGTGTGTGATGCGCAAGGACCACCCGATGACCCAGGGCAAGTTCACGCTGGACCGTTTTTGCGAGGCCAGCCACATGCTGGTGAGCTTCTCGGGCCGGGCCTTTGGGTTTATTGACGAATCCCTGGTCAGCCTCAAGCGCACGCGGCGCGTGGTGCTGACCGTCAACCAGTTCTTCACCGCCGGGCGCGTGGTGGTGCACTCCGACCTGCTCACCGTGTTGCCACGCCACTTTGTCAACGTCACCGGCTACGCCGACCAGTTGGTGATCCGCGAGCTGCCCTTCAAGGTGCCCCCCATCCAGGTGGACGCGCTGTGGCACCAGCGCCTGGACGCTGCCCCCCCGCACGCCTGGCTGCGCCAACAAATTGCACTCCTGGGCGACCGCCTGTTTTCCGCATGAAACTCCAACTGCTCTCGGACCTGCACCTCGAAGGCAACCCCCACTGGCAGGCCCGCCCCCTGCCCGGTGCCGATCTGCTGGTGTTGGCGGGTGATGTGGGTTCGTACCAGACCGGTTCGCAGCTGGTGGACGCAGACTTCGGCCTGGCGCGCTTTTCGCCACGGCAGGGCTGGCCTACCCCGGTCGTTTTTGTCCCCGGCAACCACGAGTACGACACCTTTGACTTTGACGAAGCCCACGCCCGCCTGCGCGCGACCTGCGAGCGCCTGGGGATTCTCTGGCTGGAGCGCGAAACCCTGGTGATGCACGGCGTGCGCCTCGTCGGCACCACACTGTGGACCGACTTTGATGCACTGGCCGTGAACGCCCCGGAAGCCCAGCGATTGAAGGCGCGCGACAAGGCCTACCGCGCCGCCAACTACTACCTGAAGAAAACGCTGACCACCCGCCATGGCGAACCCTGGCTGGCCGAAGGGCTGCGGGCCCAGGCGCTGGAGTGCCAGGACTGGCTGCGTACGGCGCTGACAGCGCCCTTTGACGGCCCCACGGTGGTCATCACCCACTTTGCGCCCAGCCTGCACAGCGCCGATCCGCGCTACGGCCTGGTACCGGGCACAGCGGGTTTTTGCAATGCGCTGGATGAACTGCTGCCCTACGCCCAGCTCTGGCTGCACGGCCATCTGCACGCCCCCAGCGACTACCGGGTGGGCGGCTGCCGCGTGGTGGCCAACCCGCTGGGCTACGCCCGCAAAAACGAACAACTGGGCTACCGGCCCGATTTTTTGATTGAAATAGGCATCTAGGCCGCGCAGATACTGCGCTAGAAGCTATTAATTTAATAGCAAATGCAGCACCTCGCGACTCACAGGCCAGGCTCCGGCGCCAAGCGCACAAAGCTGGCGAAGCGCGGCACGCCCTGTGCGGTGTGCCCGCGGTAGCGGTAGGTGACCCAGCTGCCCACGGGTGGCGGTGCGGCGCGCTCGGCATCGCTAAAACCCGTGCCGAGCTTGAAGCGCTGCGCGGGCCGCCCCTCCTGTGCCGCCAGCTCCACCCACAAGGCCCCCATGTGCCCGGCGTGTTTACCCTGCCCTGGCACATGGGCCAGCACACGGGCTTCGGCGTCGGCATGGGGTTTCAGTTTGCGCAGGCCATCCGTGCGTTGCGGGGTGTAGCGGGTGCTCCCCTGGTGCAGCATCAGGCCCTCGCCACCGGCACGCACCGTGGCGTCCAACTGGCGCTGCAAGGCCTTGGCATCGGTGGCCGGGGTGTGCACGACTGCCTGCACCCAAGGCTGGGCAATCTGCAGCACGGTGGCCTGCAGGGCGGGCAGGCGTTCATCAAACACGCCACCGTGGGCTGGCAGGTCAAACACCATGTAGCGCAGCGCACGCCAGGCAGCCTCATCAGGGCGCTGGTCACGCACGGTGGCCACGGCCTGGGCAAACTGCCCACGCCCGGCCCACAGCTCACCGTCCAGCGGCTGGGCGGGCCACCCGGCCGTGAACCAGGCCGGCGCTGCCAGGGCGTGGCCGCCGCGCGTACGCAACTGCTGCCCATCCCAGTAGCCCCGCACACCGTCGTACTTCTCGCTGACCCACACACCGGCCAGCGGGTGGCGGCTGGTGTGCACCTGGGCCAGCATCAGGGCGGGCGGCTGGGCCGGGCTGGCGGCATGGACGGACACGGTGGCCCCTATCCAACCCAGGGCGCTGCCTTGCAGCAGGGTACGGCGCGTCAGGTTCTTGTGGTGTGGCATGGTTCTCCCCTTGTTGGACAAGAGAGTTTGATGTGACGCACGGACTTCTGCAATAGCGCCACTACACTGGCGTTTTTACTGAGGAGCGTTCCATGAAGATTCTGTTGGCCGTTGACGGCAGCGCGTACAGCAAAAAAATGCTGGCCTACCTGAGCACCCACGAAGCCCTGCTCTCGCCCGCCCACGAGTACACGGTGTTCACCGCCCAGCCCGATTTGCCACCACGCGCCAAAGCCGCCGTGGGCAAAGAAGTGGTGAAGAGCTACCAGTCCGAAGAGGCTGAAAAAGTGCTGGCCCCTGTGAGCAAGTTCCTGCTGCGCCACGGCATCAACGCCAAGACGGACTGGAAAGTCGGCCCCGCCGGCGCCGCCATTGCCAAGCTGGCCGATAGCGGCAAGTTTGACCTGCTGGTGATGGGCAGCCATGGCCACAGCGCGCTGGCCAATCTGGTGATGGGCTCGGTCACCACGCAAGTGCTGGCGCACTGCGAGGTGCCGGTATTGCTGGTACGTTAAGAGCACGCCAAGCCCGCGCCCCCGGCGCTGGGCTTACCAGCGCTGGTGCACCAGCGGTTTGGCGTAACGCGCGTACACCTCAGCCAGCGCCTGCATGCTGGCGTCGCTCAATGGCGGCAAGTCCGCAGCGGCCACGTTGTCGGCCACCTGCGCGGGGTTTTTGCCACCGGGGATGGTGCAGGTCACGGCCGGGTGCATCTGGATCCAGCGCAGCGCCATTTGCGCCATGCTCATCCCCGCGGGCACCAGCGGACGCATGGCTTCCACGGCCTGCAGGCCCACCGCAAAGTCCAGCCCCGAAAACGTCTCACCCTTGTCAAAGGCCGCACCCTCGCGGTTGAAACCGCGGTGGTCGTCTTCGGCAAAGGTGCTTTGCGCTGTCATCTTGCCACTCAGCAGGCCGCTGGACAGCGGCAGGCGCGCCAGGATGCCCACGCCGCGTTTTTGGGTTTGTTCAAACAGCAGCTCGGCCGGACGCTGGCGGAACAGGTTGTAGATGATCTGCACGCTTTGCACGCCGGGGTACTCGATGGCCTTGAGCGCTTCCTCCACCTTCTCCACACTCACCCCGTAGTGGCGCAGCTTGCCTGCCGCCACCAGGTCATCCAGCACACCAAACACTTCGGGCATGTAGAACACCTCGGTGGGCGGGCAGTGCAGTTGCAGCAGGTCGATGGCTTCGGTGTTCAGGTTCTGCAGGCTGCGCTCCACAAACGCCGTGAGGTTGGCGCGCGTGAAGCCGGCGGCTACATGGGGTGTGAGGCGGCGGCCGGCCTTGCTGGCCACATAAAACGGCTCGCTGCGCTCCTTGCGCAGGCGTGCCAGCAGGCGCTCACTGCGGCCGTCGCCATACACATCGGCGGTGTCGAAGAAGTTGACACCCAGGTCCAGCGCGCGGTGCAGGGCGGCCATGGAGTCGGCATCGTCCACCGCGCCCCAGGTGCCACCAATGGCCCAGGCGCCGAAGCTCACGGTTGAAATGTTCCAGCCGGTACGGCCCAGGGGACGGTATTGCATGTTTTGTCTCAGTTCAAAATGCTATGGTTTCAGGAGCTGCTCGCGCAATGATTACGGGGGCTAGAGGCCTATTTGACCTCAAACCCTAAGACCCTGGCTTGCGCCCGGCTTCAAACACCCGCTGCAGCACGCAGAACACAAACAGCAGCGCGCCGATGACGATGCGTGTCCACCACGAGCTCAAGCTGCCGTCGAACATGATGAGCGTCTGGATCACGCCCAGGGTAAGTACCCCAAACAGCGTGCCCGCCACATAACCCACGCCGCCACTGAGCAAGGTGCCTCCGATCACCACGGCGGCAATCGCGTCCAGCTCCAGCCCCACCGCATGCAGGCCGTAACCCGACAGCATGTAGAAGGTGAACACCACGCCGCCCAGCGCCGCACAAAAGCCACTGAGCGCGTACACCGCCACATTGGTGCGTGCCACGGGCAAGCCCATGAGTACGGCCGAATGTTCGGAACCGCCAATGGCGTACACGGTGCGACCAAACTGCGTGCAATGCGCGACAAACACCGCGCCCGCCAACACCATCAGTGCCAGCACGGCACTGATGGACACCATGGGGCCTTCGGGCCAGAGGTGGATGCGGGTTTGTGCCAGCACGGTGTAGGCCTCGTCGGTGATGCTGATGGAGTCGATGCTGATGAGGTAACACAGGCCCCGCGCCAGGAACATGCCCGCCAGCGTGACGATGAAGGGCTGCAAGCGGAAGCGCTGGATCAACCAGCCCATGAAGGCGCCGAACAGCGTGCCCATGCACAGCACCAGCGGAATGGCAACCATCAGGTCCCAGTGCAGGTGCTGCACCAGCTTGGCCAGCACAATGGTGCTGAGCGCCACCACCGAGCCCACCGACAGGTCGATGCCACCCGACAGGATGACGAAGGTCATGCCCACCGCCACGATGACCAGAAAGGCGTTGTCAATCAGCAGGTTCAGAAACACCTGGGCCGAGAAGAACCCGGTGTAGGACACCGCACCAAAGACCGACATAGCGGCAAACAGCGACACGGTGGCCGCCAGCGGAATGTATTTGCTCTGCAGCTTCATGCCTGGCTCCCTGCGTGGGGGCGCACCACCCAGCCGCGCACCGCGCGGCGGAACTCGGCGGACTGCATCAACATCACCACAAACACCACGGCGGCCTTCACCACCAGGTTGATCTCCGGCGGCACACCGATCGAGTAGATGGTGGAGGTCAGCGTCTGGATGATGAGCGCGCCAATCATGCTGCCGGCGAGGCTGAAGCGCCCGCCGGTCAGCAGCGTGCCGCCCAGGGTGACGGCCAGAATGGCGTCCAGCTCCAGCAGGTTGCCGGCGTTGTTGCCGTCCGCACTCTTGACGTTGGAGCTGATGATCAGCCCCGCAATCCCGGCCGTGAGGCCGCAAAACGCATAGACACAGATGCTGATCAGCCGCTCCCGCACACCGGCCACACGGGCCGCGGCGGGGTTGATGCCGATGGCCTGGATAAACAGGCCCAGCGCGGTGCGCGTGACGGCCAGGTGCATCAGCAGGTAGACAAAGGCTGCGATGAACAGCGCAAACGGCAGGCCCCACAGGTAGCCGCTGCCAATATAGAAATAGGGCGGGTAATACACCGTAACAATTTGCCCGTCGGTGAGCAACTGCGCCACACCACGCCCCGCCACCATCAGGATCAGCGTGGCGATGATGGGCTGCAAGCCGATTTTGGCCACCAGCACGCCATTCCACAGGCCGCAGGCCAATGCGGTGAGCAGCGCACACACAATCGCCAGCCACATGGGGAAACGGCTGATGTGCTGGGCCACCCCATCGGTGATGACCAGCTTGCCGCCCACCATCAGGGCAGCCACCGCCGCACTGATGGCGACGGTGGCACCCACGGAAATATCAATGCCGCGGGTGGCAATCACCAGCGTCATGCCCAGCGACACCAGCATCAGCGGCGCCGCGCGGTTCAGGATGTCGATGACACTGCCGTACAGGTGGCCGTCGCGCCACTGCAGCATCCAGAAGCCGGGGTTCAGGCTGGCGTTGACCATCAGGATCAGCACCAGCGTGACCACCGGCCACAGCAAAGGGTGCGTCTGCACCCGCGCCAGCAAAGAAGGCGTGTTGGGTGTGCTCATGCCTGCCCCGCAATCATGGCGTAGACCGCGTGGTCATTCGTGCCGCCCGGCAGCTCGCCCACCTTGGCACGGTCACGCAGCACCACGATGCGGTCGGAGACGCGCACCACTTCTTCCATCTCGGAGGAGATGAACAGCACAGCCATTCCCTGTTTGGCCAGGGCCAGTATCTCGTTCATGATTTCCTGCTTGGCGGCAATGTCGATGCCGCGGGTGGGTTCGTCCAATATCAAGAGACTGGGCTGGGTGGCCAGCCAGCGCGCCAGCACGGCCTTTTGCTGGTTGCCGCCCGAGAGCTGGCCGATGGGGGTGTCCACATCGGCGGTCTTGATGCCCAAGGCCTTCACATAGCCCTCGGCCAGCGTGGTTTGCTGCACCCGGCCGATGGCGGGCCACAGGCCCTGGCGGGCCTGCAAGGCCAGCACAATGTTTTCGCGCACCGAGAGCTCGGCGATGATGCCCTCGGCCTTGCGGTCTTCGGGGCACAGGGCCAGCCCCATCTGGATCGCCGTGGCCGGTGAATCCATGCGCACGGGCTTGCCGCCCAGCAGAATCTCGCCACCATCGCTGCGGTCCAGGCCAAACAGCAGGCGCGCCAGCTCGGTCCGCCCCGAGCCCAGCAAGCCACCCAAGCCCACCACCTCGCCGCGGCGTATGCCGAGGTCTATGGCTTTCACGTGGCCGCGGCGGTTCAGGGCCTGGGTTTGCAGCCACTCGGGCTCGGCCGCTCGGGCCGCGCCATCGGCATGCTGGGCGCCGTGCGCGGCCGCCAGTTCGCGCCCCACCATGGCCGCAATCAGCGCGTTGTGGCCCAGCTCGGCGGCCGGGTATTCGCCCACCAGCTCGCCATTGCGCAGCACGGTGATGCGGTCACACAGGGCGTAGACCTGGTCCAGAAAGTGGGTGACGAACAGAATCGCCATGCCCTGGTCACGCAGCTGGCGCAGCACGCCATACAGACGCTCCACCTCTTCGTCGTCCAGGCTCGAAGTGGGTTCATCCAATATCAGGACCTGGGCCGAGATGCTCAGGCCACGCGCAATCGCCACCATCTGCTGCACGGCCACCGAGTAGCTGCTGAGCGTTTGGGAGACGTCAATGTCCAGGTTCAGGCGCGCCAGCAGTTCGCGTGCTTCGCGGTGCATGCGCTGCCAGTCGATGGACCACAAACCCGCTGCGCCCTTGCGCGGGTAACGTCCCGCAAAAATGTTCTCGGCCACCGACAGATTGGGGCAGAGGTTGACCTCTTGGTAAACCGTGCTGATGCCCAGGCGCTGCGCATCCAGCGTGGACGTGGCGCGGATGGACTGGCCGTTCAGGCGCATGTCGCCCTGGTCCGCCGGGTACACGCCGGTCAGGACCTTGATGAGGGTGGACTTGCCCGCGCCGTTCTGGCCCATGAGGGCGTGCACTTCGCCAGGAAACAGGCGCAGGTTCACGCCCGAGAGTGCCCGCACGGGACCAAACTGCTTGGCCACGCCGGATAGCTCCAGCACGGGCGCAACAGCAGGAGCCGCTGGTGGTATGTGTGTCATGGTGTGTTGTAAAAAAGGCCTGCAGCGCAAGCCGCAGGCCAAGACCTGGTGACCAAATGGAGAAGCCGTCGCGATCAGTACTGGCGGCTGGGGAACTCTTTGGCCGCAGTTTCCATGGGGTACACACCATCTTTGCCGATGATGCGACGTGCCACGGTCTTGCCTGCCACGATGTCCTTGGCAGTGGCCATGACCAGAGGGCCCAGCAGCGGGCTGCATTCGACGCTGACGTTGAGTTTGCCGGCGATCATGGCTTCAAAAGCGCCCTTCACACCGTCCACCGAGATGACCAGGATGTCCTTGGCGGGCTTGAGACCGGCTTCCTCGATGGCCTGGATGGCGCCAATCGCCATGTCGTCGTTGTGTGCGTAGAGCACGTTGATCTTCTTGCCTTCGGCCTTCAGGAAGGCTTCCATGACTTCCTTGCCCTTGGCGCGGGTGAAGTCACCGGTTTGCGAGCGGATGATCTTGATGTTGGTGTTGCCCTTGATGGCAGTCTCAAAACCCTTCTTGCGGTCAATGGCAGGCGCAGAGCCCACGGTGCCTTGCAGCTCGACCACGTTGATGTCGCCCTTCATGGTCTTGGCCTTCTCCACCAGCCACTGGCCAGCCATCTCGCCTTGCTTCACAAAGTCAAAGCCGATGTGGGTGGCGTACAGGGAGGTGTCCTTGGAATCCACCGAACGGTCCATCAGGATCAAGGGGATCTTGGCATCCTTGATTTCCTTCAGCACGGTGTCCCAACCCGATTCCACCACGGGGGTCAGCGCGATCACGTCCACCTTTTGGGCGATGAAAGAACGCAGGGCCTTGATCTGGTTTTCCTGCTTTTGCTGGGCATCCGAGAACTTCAGCTCGATGCCGGCCGCCGCTGCGGCGGACTTCATGGAGTTGGTGTTGGCGGTGCGCCATTCGCTTTCGGCGCCGATCTGGCTGAAGCCGACCACGATCTTCTTTTGCGCCATGGCGCTCAAGGGCAAAGCCAGGGCCAGGGAAGCGGCGGCCGCAGTGGCCAGCAGGGTACGTCGGTTGTTTTTCATGTCTGTGTCTCCTCGTTTTGTAAGTGGATGCGGGCCCACGGTGTGCCAGAAGGGCCACCCGCGTCCGGCCTGCTTCTGTGCCTCTTGTGCCTCACCAGAAATCCCTGAAATCGGTACCAAGAAGTGCTCGGATAGTACGCAGCGAATTGATATAGATCTAATAGAGATTTGCATATCTCACATATAGAACTTTGGATTCAGGTTTACCCTAGGTCCTTGAATTAGAAGGACTATTTAATTCTTATGCCTGATTTAGTCCGATATTCGTCGTAAGAACCCATTGCAAAAAAGATAAGTCAGAGGCTGAACTTTCTATTTCCCAAGGAAGCGTGGCGCCCGTAGCATGCAAGACCCGCAGGCCCTGCGCCCCGTCCAACTTCCCCCGTTTCCCCGTATGACATCTACTGCCACCCACACCATCCATTGGCTGCACCACGCGGGCCAACGCCTGGGCCTGCTGCCCACCTTGGGCGGAAGCGTCGCCCACTGGCAGCGCGACACGGCGCCGGGCGCGCTGGACCTGTGGCGTCCCTGGGGTGGTGTGGCCGATCTCTACACCACGGCCTCGTTCCCGCTGGTGCCTTGGTCCAACCGCATTGGCCAGGGTGGTTTCACCCACCAAGGCACGACCCACCCCATGCGACCCAACCGCGCGGGTGAGCCCTACCCCATCCATGGCGATGGCTGGCTGCAGCCCTGGGCCATCCGCCAACCGCGGCTGGACACGCTGGAGATGGCACTCGAATCAAACGGCTTTGACGGCAACCCCTACCACTACCGCGCGCTACAGCGCTTCGTGCTGCGCGAGGACGGCATGGACCAGTTGCTGGAAGTGACCCATCTGGGGCCAGACAGCCTGCCCTATGGCCTGGGCCAGCACCCGGCGTTTTTGCGCACGCCGCAGGCGCGCTTGCAGGCGGCGGTGCAAGGCGTGTGGCTCAGCGGAGCCGACCCCATGCCCACCGTGCACACCACCAACTTCCCGCCCAGTTGGGACCCACGTGCCGGTATGGCGGTGAGTGGCAGCCTGATCGACAACGCCTACACCGGCTGGAGCGGCGAGTCCCACATCGACTGGCCCGAGCACGGCCTGCGCCTGCACATGCGCGAGCCGGCCGTAGTGGCGCGCGGAAAAAGCGACGGTTTTTGTCTGCTGTACCGCCCGCCGCAAGGCCAGCACTTTTGTTTTGAACCGGTGACGCACCCGATCGACGCCTTCCATGCCGAAGGCCAGCCCGGCTTGCAGGTGCTGCAGACGGGCCAGACGCTGAGCCAGCGGGTGGAATGGCGCTTTGAAACGCTGGCCTAAAACACTATCAATTCAGGAGCTGCTTGCGCAATAAGGACGGTGGCTAGCGCGCATTTAAACCATCAAAACAGGTGGACAGCACCAGCTCGATGATTTCCTCGTCCGTGTGCAATTCACCCATCTTGAGAAACTCCAGCACCGGGTCACACGCGCGGGCGTACAAGGTGTAGAGCACGGCAATGGCCGGTAGCTTGGGGTTGATCAGGCCCTGCGCCTGCGCCGCCACAATCCAGGCGCCCAGGCGGTCGCTGACGTCCATCAGGCCATCCATGTACCCCTTGTGGCCCATGAGGGTGGCGCGCAGCGTGGAGTTCTGGCTGGGCAAAGAGGGCATTTCTCCGCCCAGCTTCAGTCCCATGGTCCAGCGCACGACAGCGCGCAGCTTGTCCAGCGGCGCCTGGTCCTCCGGCAGGGTGTCCAGAAAGGCCTGGGCCTGGGTCATCAGGTGCGCCATGGCGGCGGCCCCGAGGTCTTCCTTGCTGGGAAAGTGCTTGTACAGACTGGCCTTGGCAATGCCCACATTGGCAGCCACCTCGTCCACCGTCATCGCCTCGAAGCCCTTCTCGGCCAGCAGCAGGTTCACGGCGCGGATGATGGCGTCTTCCCGCGCCTGCAGCATCTGCTGTTTGAAAGAGATCTTGGCGGGAGCGGCGGTGGTCATGGCGCCATTCTATTCGGGGGCGTCAAATTGTGGAGGCATCGTCCAATTTGTGACTAGGTAGTTTTTCCGCCCAATATGCGACCTGCCGCCTGTGACAGCGCCGCCGTCAGGCGGTCAATCACGTCGGAATTCAGGTTCCAGCAGTGCCAGTACAGGTTCACCGGCAGCGTCACCGTAGGCACCAGGTTCACCAGCTGCCCGTCGTCGATCAGGCCGCGCACCAGCAGCTCGGGCACCACGCTGGCGCCCCAACCGGCCAGCACGGCGCGCACCATGCCCTCTGAGCTGGGCACAAAGCGCTGGCTCACCGACACGCGACGCAGGTTCAGCGCGCGGCCCACAAATTCGGACGGCAAATCGTCCTTGCGGTTGAAGGCCACAAACGGAATGTTGCGGAAGTTGTGCGGCGTGAGGCCCTGCGGGCAGTGCACCTGCGCATAGTCCTTGCTCACCACCGCCACGTAGTGCATGGCACCCAAGGGCAGCACCTTGCAGCCGCGCAGGGCCTGCTTGAGCGTGGTCACACAGCCCAGCACCTGGCCTTCGCGCAACCATTCGTGGGTGAAGTCCTGGTCGTCGGTGATGATTTCCAGCGGCAGTCCGGCATGCACCAGCGGGTCCAGTGCCGAGAGCGCCCAGGTGGCAATGCTGTCGGCGTTGATCGCAATCGAGATGCGTTCGTCCTCGCGTGAGGCGCCGGTACTGGGCGCCAGCTCCAACAGGTCGCTCTCCAGGTCGGCGCGCAGCAGGCGCATCTGCATGGCGTGTTTGATCAGCAATCGCCCGGCCGTGGTGGCTTTGACCGGGCGGCTGCGCACCAGCAGCACGGTGCCCACCTGCGCCTCCAGCGCACGCAGGCGCTGGGACACGGCAGACTGGGTGATCGACAGGCGCACAGCAGCGCGCTCAAAGCCGCCCTCTTCCACAATGGCGGCCAGACATTCCAGGGCATCGGTATCAAACGTTCGCATGCCCATATTATTAGCGCTGCTAATGTTTTCGCAAACGCTTTCATTTCGCTTTTACTGGCGCAAGGCTTGCCTGACACTGCCAGCATGAAAATTATTGTTCTCGGCGCCGGCACCATCGGCATTTGTACCGCTTGGCATTTGCTGGAGCTGGGCCACGACGTGACCGTGGTCGAACGCCAGCCCGACGCGGCCATGGAAACCAGCTTTGCCAACGGCGCGCAAATTTCGGTCAGCTACTGCGAGCCGTGGGCCAACAAGGAAGCTCCGCTCAAGGCGTTGAAGTGGATGCTGAGCAAAGAGGCGCCCTTGCTGTTCCGCCCCCAGAACCCCTTCGGCGCCGGTCTGCACCAATACGCCTGGGGCCTGAAGTTCCTGGCCAACTGCAACGACACCGCCTTCGAGCGCAATGTGCAGCAACTCGTGGCCCTGGGCGCCTACAGCCATGCGGCACTCAAAGACATGGTGGTCACCACCGGCATCGAATACAACCGACTGGAACGCGGCATTGCCCACTACTACTGCGACCAGAAGTCGTTCGACACCGCAGGCGAGGCCGCCGCGCTGATGCGCAAATACGGCGTCAACCGCCAGGTCATCAGCAAAGAAGAACTGCTCAAGATTGAGCCGGCGTTTAAACAGTTTGCCCACCAGATCGTGGGCGGCACCATCACCCCCAGCGACGAGTCGGGTGATTGCCGCGTCTTTACCCAGGAACTGGCCAAGCGCTGCATCGCGCGCGGCGCCGAGTTTTTGTACGAACACAGCGTGGATGGGCTGAATGTGAGCCTGGGCGCTATTAAATCAGTAGCTGTTCGCGCACTATCCACGGGCCCTAATGGCAAAAATGTTCCCGGTTCGCTGCGCACCCTCCAGGCCGACCACATCGTGGTGGCGGCGGGTTCCTACACCGCGCCGCTGTTGCGCACCGTGGGTGTGGACCTGCCCATCTACCCCGGCAAGGGCTACAGCGCCACCTTCAAGATCCTGAAGCCCGAACTGGCGCCCTTCGTCTCCACCATCGACGACGCCAAAAAAATCGCCATCAGCCGCCTGGGCGACCAGCTGCGTGTGGCCGGCACCATCGAGGTGGGCGGCTTCGACCTCACGCTGGACACCCCCGTGGCCCAGGCCCGCTGCAACATGCTGGCCCGCCGTATCGAGGAAGTGCTGCCAGGCGTGTGCGACACCCGCAGCGAAGCCGACGGCGGCCAACCCAATTACTGGACCGGCCTGCGCCCCGCCACCCCCACCAACATCCCCTACATCGGCCAAAGCCCGGTGCGCGGCTTGTGGGTCAACGCGGGCCACGGCACGCTGGGGTGGACGCATGGTGCAGGGTCGGGCAAGGCGATCGCCCAGTTGATCCACGGCGAGAAGCCGGAGATGAACTTCAGGTTTTACGGGGCTTGAAGCGGTGCATAGCCTAGCACGCCCGCTGGGTGTGCCACACCAAAACGCTGGGCCAAGCCAGCTAGTCGCTTGTCCAGAGTCCACAAGGTTGCACCAGGGGTGATACGGGTGGACGCCAGTAGAGCCAAATCAACCAAGCCGCAGCCCAGGCCAAACAGCTTGTCACGCTCGATCATGGCGATGACCTCCACCAAACTGGCTTGATTGGCAACTCGCAACAGACCGATGTCTCCCAATGTTCGCTCTCGCGGTGCAGGTGGGGTCCCGCACGCCAGCTCTGCAACGACCATCGGGTGCGTTAGCGCTTGGTCCACCACCACCACGTCGACCAAGGCTGCATTGCGTTGGCGAAAGTGGTCTACCCAGACCGAGGTGTCAATCAAAATGCTCACTGTGACAACGGCTCTGCATTGCGGCGGGGCACGTCCGGCATCTGCGGCACGCTACCGCCCAGTGCGGCGAGACGCTTAGCCGCTTGAACGCGCACAAAGGTCTTCATGGCCTCACGAAAAATGTCGGCCTTGTCTACGGACGGGTCGGCGACCTGAAGCGCCTGCTCGTACAACGCATCTTCGATGGTGACTGTAGTTCTCATGGCACCGCTCCTTAATTGATGCAAATTATCATCAAAATTTGCATCATTGCAAGGCCAATCGTCAAACCGTGGGGTGCGCCACGGCCAAACACTCCTGAAACGCCCGCGTCGCCCGGCTCGGCTGCGGTGACTTGCGTGTGATGGCGAAGAACTGGCAGGCGTAGTGCAGCAGGTCGGGCCGCACGGCCTGCATGAGGCCGCGGCGCACAAAGCTTTCCGCGTAGTGGTCAGGCAGGAAGCCCAGAAACTGGCCGGAGAGGATCAGCGTGGCGATGGACTCCTGGTCAAAGCCTGTGGCACGGCGCGGCAGGCGCATGCGCTGGCTCAGTTCCATATTGGGCGAGTGGTAGCCCAGCCCCGCGAATTCGTGTTTGGCCAGCGTGTCCCAGTTCAGGGTGCGGTGGTTGGCATTCCACAGTGCGTGGCGCGTGCCGCAGTACAGCAGCATGTGTTCGTCAAACAGCGGCGTGTAGTCCAGCACGTCCGACGCCCGATGGCCGGGGATGATGCCCACGTGGAACTGCCCGTCCAGCACGCCACGCTCGATAGCCGTGAGGGTGGCGACGTGCAGGTTCAGACCGACATCTGGAGCTTCTTCATGAAAGTGAGCGATGGCTTCGGCAATGTGGCTGGCCGGGTTGCTGGCAGTTTTGTCGAACACCGCCACCTGTAGCTGCCCGCCCATGCGCTGGTGGATTTCGTCCACGCTGCTGCGGAACGCGTCGGTGGCGGCCAGCAGTTGGCTGGTCTGGGCGTAGATCTTTTCACCCTCGGCCGTGAGCGCAAAACCGGCCCGGCCGCGCCGGCACAGGGTCAGGCCCAGCCGGGTTTCCAGATCTTTGATGTGGCGGCTGACGGTGGATGTGCCTATATTGAGTTCCAGTTCGGCCGCGGCCATGCCCCCGCAATCGACCACGGCCTTGAACACGCGCAGCAAGCGCAGGTCCATGTCGCTGATCTGGCCGAGGACCGCCTTGTTTTTTACTTTCATAATTTGCGAAGTAAATAGTTCTATTTGTGACTTTATAAGAGTAACAGAGCTACCCACAATGCACCATCGCCCGAGAAGGCTTACCCACCCCACCCACTGGAGTTCCCCATGAAGCTCAACGACACCAGCAGCCCCGCCACTGGCGAAGCCGTCACCAGCGCATCCACCTTCCCCATGTCCCGCGAATGGATGGAATCGCACTGGATGGCCTTTACCGGCAACCGCGATTTCAAGGCCAATCCGCGCATGATGGTGAGTGCGCAGGGCGCCTACTTCACCGACTCCAATGGCAAGAAGATTTTTGACGGCCTGTCGGGCCTGTGGTGTGCAGGCCTGGGCCACGGCCGCCGCGAGATCACCGAGGCGGTGAGCAAACAAATGGCGACCATGGACTACTCGCCCGCCTTCCAGTTTGGCCACCCGCTGTCGTTTGAGCTGGCCAACAAGATTGTGGAACTGACCCCCGAGGGCCTGGACTATGTGTTCTACACCGGCTCCGGCTCCGAGTCGGCCGACACCGCACTCAAGATGGCCCGCGCTTACTGGCGCGCCAAGGGCATGGGTAGCAAGACCCGCCTGATTGGCCGCGAAAAGGGTTACCACGGCGTGAACTTCGGCGGCATCTCGGTGGGCGGCCTGCCGGCCAACCGCAAGACCTTCGGCCAGGGCATTGAGGCCGACCACCTGGCCCACACCCAGCTGGCATCCAACGCGTTCAGCAAGGGCTTGCCCGAAAAAGGCGGCGACATGGCCGACGAGCTGCTGCGCCTGATTGCCCTGCACGACGCGTCCAACATTGCCGCGGTCATCGTGGAGCCCATGTCCGGCTCGGCCGGCATTGTGGTGCCACCCGTGGGCTACCTGCAGCGCCTGCGCGAAATCTGCACGCAGAACAACATCCTGCTGATTTTTGATGAAGTGATCACCGGCTTTGGCCGCCTGGGTGCTTACACCGGCGCAGCCTACTTTGGCGTGGTGCCGGACATCCTGAACGCCGCCAAGCAAATCACCAACGGCGCCCAGCCCCTGGGCGTGACCGTGGCCAAGAAAGAGATTTACGACACCTTCATGGCGCAGGGCGGCCCGGACTACATGCTGGAATTCCCCCACGGCTACACCTACTCCGCCCACCCGGTGGCCTGCGCGGCCGGCATTGCGGCGCTGGACCTGCTGGTCAAGGAAAACATGATTGAGCGCGTGAACGCATTGACGCCCTACTTTGAGAAAGCCGTGCACAGCCTGCGCGGTACCAAGCACATCACCGACATCCGCAACCTGGGCCTGTCCGCCGGCTTCACGCTGGCTGCGGTGCCCGGCGAGCCTGCCAAGCGCCCCTACGAGGTGGCCATGCGCTGCCTGGACAAGGGTTTTTACGTGCGCTACGCCGGTGACTGCATTGCGCTGGCGCCACCGTTCATCACCACCGAGGCGGAGATCGACAGCCTGGTCAACGCCTTGGGCGAGGCCATCAACGAGACGGCGTAAGGCGGCTTTGCCGCACCACGCATTACTATCAATTTCATAGCTGCTAGCGCATATTTCATGCGGGCTAGCGCCCTATTTCCTTTATAAAGCACTGTATGTCCTCACTCCCCATCGTCGGCCACTTGATCGGCGGCAAACTCGTCACCAGCGGTGACCGCGCGCAGGATGTCTTCAACCCCGCCACCGGCAAAGCCGAGAAACGCGTGCTGCTGGCCCCCAAGGCCACCGTGGAAGAAGCGATTGCCAACGCACAAGCCGCCTTCCCCGCCTGGCGGAACACGCCGCCCCTCAAGCGCGCCCGCGTCATGGGCAACCTGAAGGTGCTGCTGGAAAAACATGCCGAGGAACTCTGCGCCCTCATCACCGCCGAACATGGCAAGGTGCTGAGCGACGCCCTGGGCGAGCTGCAGCGCGGCATTGAAAACGTGGAGTACGCCAGCTATGCGCCCGAGCTGCTCAAGGGCGAGCACAGCAAAAACGTCGGCCCGGCCATCGACAGCTGGAGCGAATTCCAGGCACTGGGCGTCACCGCCGGCATCACGCCGTTCAACTTCCCCGCCATGGTGCCGCTGTGGATGTGGCCGATGGCCGTGTCCTGCGGCAACACCTTTGTGCTCAAGCCTTCCGAGCGCGACCCTAGCTCCACCCTGCGCATCGCCGAACTGGCCCTCGAAGCGGGCCTGCCACCCGGCGTGCTCAACGTGGTCAACGGCGACAAGGAAGCCGTTGACACGCTGCTGACCGACCCGCGCGTGAAGGCCGTGAGCTTTGTGGGCTCCACCCCGATTGCCGAATACATCTACGCCACCGGCTGCGCACACGGCAAACGCGTGCAAGCCTTGGGCGGCGCCAAGAACCACGCCGTGGTCATGCCCGATGCCGACATTGGCAATGCCGTGAGCGCGCTGATGGGTGCCGCCTACGGCTCCTGCGGCGAGCGCTGCATGGCCATCCCGCTGGTGGTCGCCGTGGGTGACGCCACCGCCGACGCCGTGATTGCCGGCCTCAAGACCGAGATTTCCAAGATGAAGGTCGGCCCCGGCACCGCCCCCGGCATGGACATGGGCCCGCTGGTAACCAAGCCGCACTTCGAGAAGGTGAAGGGCTATGTGGACCAGGGCGTGAAAGAAGGCGCCACGCTGGTGGTGGACGGCCGTGGCCTGACCATCGCCGGCCATGAGGACGGCTACTACCTGGGCCCCTGCCTGTTCGACAACGTCAAACCCGGCATGGTGATTTACCAGGAAGAAATCTTTGGCCCGGTGCTGGGTGTGGTGCGCGTCAAGACGCTGCAAGAGGCCATGGACCTGATCGACGCCCACGAATACGGCAACGGCACCTGCATCTTCACCCGCGACGGCGAGGCGGCCCGCTACTTCACCGACAACATTTTGGTGGGCATGGTGGGCGTGAACGTGCCCCTGCCCGTGCCCGTGGCCTACCACTCGTTTGGCGGCTGGAAGCGCAGCCTGTTTGGTGACCTGCACGCCTACGGCCCCGACGCCGTGCGCTTCTACACCAAGCGCAAGACCATCACGCAGCGCTGGCCCTCGGCTGGGGTGCGCGAAGGGGCGGTGTTCAGCTTCCCCAGCAGCCGCTAATCCTGCGTCAGCCTTCACCCCGCAAGGGCTTGCCAATTGGCAAGCCCTTTTTAATGTTCCGCACAGGGGTCCGGCCACCCCACAGCCACAGTTCCATCACACAAGCTGGCACAAGGTTTTAGTCTTCCCAAGACAATGGCCCCATGAATGCACTGAAAAACACCCGTTTGTCGCTATTGGACCTGGTGGCTGTCCGCGAAGGCGGCACGGTGGCCGAGGCGCTGCAGATTGCCCTGCGCACCGCCCGCCATGCCGAACACCTGGGCTTTAGCCGCTATTGGCTGGCCGAGCACCACAACATGCCGGGTATTGCCAGCTCGGCCACAGCCGTGCTGGTCGGCCACATTGCGGGCGGCACCGAGCGCATCCGCGTCGGCTCGGGCGGCATCATGCTGCCCAACCATGCACCGCTGGTGGTGGCCGAGGCCTTTGGCACGCTGGCCGAGCTCTACCCCGGTCGTATCGACCTGGGCCTGGGCCGCGCACCCGGCACCGACCCCGCCACCATGCGTGCCCTGCGCCGCGCCAAGGTGGAGAACGAAGAAGACTTCCCGCGCGATGTGGCCGAGCTACAGGCCCTGCTGGGCCCGCTGCAACCCGGGCAGAAGATCATGGCCATGCCCGGTGCGGGCACCGAGGTACCGATCTGGTTGCTGGGCTCCAGCCTGTATTCGGCCCAGCTGGCCGCGCACATGGGCCTGCCCTACGCCTTTGCCTCGCACTTTGCGCCGCGTTTTCTGCACCAGGCCCTCGGCCTGTACCGCAGCCTGTTCAAACCCTCGGCCACGCTGGCCCAGCCCTATGTGATGGTGGGCGTGCCGCTGGTAGCGGCCACCACCGATGCCGAGGCCGAGTTGCTGGCCAGCAGCATCTACCAGCGGGTGCTGGGGATCCTGACCGGCAAGCGCGGCTCGCTGCCGCCACCGGTGCCCCACTATTTGCCCCAGCTGCCCGCCGATGCACGTGCTGCGATTGGTGACTTTTTGGGGGAAGCGGTGATTGGCGGGCCCACCACCGTGCGCGACGGCCTGGCCGCGATGGCCGAGGCCACCCAGGCCGACGAGCTGATGCTGGTCTGTGACATCTACGACCCCGCCTTGCGCCTGCGTGCGCTGGACATTGCAGCCCAGGCGGTGCGTGATGCACACGCCGACGCCGCTAAGGGCGCCGTGCCGGCAGCGGAATAAATTCGGTTTCGCCCGGCACGGTGGGAAAACGCTGGGCTTCCCAGTCGTCCTGCGCTTGCACGATGCGCGCCTTGCGGCTGGAGACAAAGTTCCACACGATGTGACGGTGGCCCAGCGGTGCACCGCCCAGCAGCATCACCCGCGTGCTCTCGCGGGCGCACAGCGTGGGCGTGCTGCCGGGCTCCAGCACCAGCATCTGACCGGGCTCCAGCAGTTCACCATCCACCTCCAGCGGCCCGTCCACACTGTAGATGCCACGTTCCTGCGCTGCATCAGGGATGGTGAGCAAGGCGCCAGCGTCCAGTGCCAGCGCCAGGTAGAGCGTGGGCGACAAGGTGGCCACGGGCGAGGTGGCGCCAAACGCCGTGCCGATGAGTACACGCACCGTGGCACCTGGCAACTGCACCTCGGGGATGGCGCTGGCTGGCGTGTGGGCAAACGACGGCGCATCTTCCTCATGTTCGGCCGGCAGTGCCGACCAGAGCTGGAAGCCATGGCTGTACCGCGTGCTGCTGCGCAAATCGTCGGGTGTGCGCTCGGAGTGCACGATGCCGCGGCCTGCAGTCATCCAGTTGATGGCACCGGGCTCGATGCGCTGTACCACGCCGGTGGAGTCACGGTGCATCATGGCCCCCTCCAGCAGATAGGTGACCGTGGCCAATCCAATGTGCGGGTGCGGACGCACGTCATGGTTGTCGCCGGGTTGCGCAGTCACCGGGCCGAAGTGGTCAAAAAACACAAAGGGGCCGATGGCCTGGCGTTGCACGGCGGGCAGCACGCGCCGCACAGTGAAGCCACCGCCCAGATCGTGGGCGCGGGGGGTGATGCGTTCCGGCATAAGAGTCCTTGGCGTATGCAGCGGGGTGCTGCTTGCGCATCGTAGCAACTCTGCTCTGCTAAAGTCATCGGCTGCCTTATGAACCGTCCCCACACCCCTGACCTGCGCCTGCTGCTAGAGCGCTGGCGCGCCGAGCATGTCCTTGTGGAAGATGAGGCCTCCGCCACCAACCTGCAACGCCTGCGTTGGCTGGGCCCCTTGGTGGTGGTGCTCAATGCGCTGCATGTGCTGGTATTTCTGGTGCTGCTGCTCGGCTCCCCCGCGGGCGATGCCGCCTACCGCTGGAAGCTGGGCCTGCTGCTGGTGCACACCACCATGGGCCTGGGTGCGCTGGCCTGCACCTGGGGCGCGCAGCAGTTGCGCCACCGCCACCGGGGCCTGCCGGGGCGCTGGTTGGGCTGGGTGGCAGCCGCCTGGATACTGGCCTGTGCCGTTGCCATCGTGTCGCTGGACCAATGGGTAACCCCCAATATTTCCCCTTTTCTGATCGCCTGCCTGGGTGTGGGCCTGGCGATATACCTGCGCCCGCTACCGGCCGCCGGCCTGTACGTGGCAGCCTATCTCGTGTTTTACCCCGTCATCGGCTGGACGCAACATACACCCGAGTTGTTGTTATCCAACCGGCTCAACGGCATCACCGCCTGCATGATGGGCTGGGCGCTGTCGGTGTTGCTGTGGCGCAAGTTCACCACCATTGCGCTGCAACGGAGGCAGCTGGAAAAAGCCCACACCGAGCTGCAACACAAGCAAAAAGAGCTGGAGCGCCTGACCCGCCAGGACGGGCTGACCGGCCTGTTTAACCGCAACACCTTTGTGGAGCTGAGCCGCAGCGAGCTCAAACGCGCACAGCGCCAGGGCAGCGCCACCACCATCCTGCTGCTGGACCTGGACCATTTCAAACGCATCAACGACACCTGGGGCCACCCTGCAGGCGACGCCGTGCTGCGCCACGTGGCCACCCTGGCCAGCACCACCGTGCGCAGCACCGATCTGGTGGGCCGCCTGGGGGGCGAAGAGTTCATTGTGCTGCTGCCCAACACCTCCGTCGAAGCCGGCCGCAAGCTGGCCGAGAAGCTGCGCCTGCGACTGGAAGGTTCTCCGGTCCCTTGGGAGGCCACCCGCATCGGGGTTACCGCAAGCTTCGGTCTGGCCAGCACCACCCCTGAAGAGAAGCGCGACTTTGACACGCTCTACACCGAGGCGGACAAGGCGCTCTACCTGGCCAAGCAGCGCGGACGCAATCGGGTGGTTTAAGCCCCCACGCGCCACCGCTGTGCGGGTCGCGGCCTCTCCGAGGGGGCAACTCGCCTTGGGGCGGCCCGGCGGCGAGTTGCCCCTCTTGCCGCGTGAAATCGCCTAACTGGGATAATCGGGAGCTAACCCGGATCCTTATGGCACTTATTACCCTCCTCGACGCCCAGCTGGCATTTGGGCATGTCCCCCTGCTCGACCACGCTGACTTCTCCCTCGAAACGCAGGAGCGCGTGGGCCTGATTGGCCGCAACGGCGCCGGCAAGTCGTCCATGCTCAAGATTCTGGGCGGCATGGAGCGCCCCGACGACGGCACACTGCAGGTGCAAACCGGAACGCGTATTTCCTACGTAGCGCAAGAACCGCAACTCGACGCGGATGCTACCGTTTTTATAGCTGTTCGCGCAGGTCTGGAGCGCGTGATCGGCCTGATTGAAGAGTATTGCCAGGGTCATGGCGACCTGGACGCGATGCAAAGCGAGATCGAAACCCTGGACGGCTGGAACTGGGAGCAGCGGGTGAATGAAACCTTGCAACGCCTGCACCTGAACCCCGACGCGGTGGTGAGCACCCTGTCTGGCGGTACCAAAAAGCGTGTGGCGCTGGCGCAGGCCCTGGTGGCCCAGCCCGACGTGCTGCTGCTCGACGAGCCAACCAACCACCTGGACCTGGACTCCATCGAATGGCTGGAAGGCCTGCTGGTGGACTTCAAGGGCTCCATCATCACCATCACCCACGACCGCTCCTTCCTGGACAACGTGGCCACCCGCATCGTGGAGCTGGACCGCGGCAAGCTGATGAGCTACCCCGGCAACTTTGCGGCCTACCTGCTGCAAAAGGAAGAACAGCTGGCCCAAGAAGCCATCATCAACGCCAAGGCCGACAAGCTGCTGGCGCAGGAAGAGGTGTGGATCCGCAAGGGCGTGGAAGCGCGCCGCACCCGCGCGACCGCCCGCATCAACCGCCTGCAGGAGCTGCGTGCCAACCGCGAATCGCGCCGCGATGTGGTGGGCAGTGTCAACATGGACGTGAACAGCGGCGACAAGAGCGGCAAGCTGGTCTCCGAGATGGTGCATGTGTCCAAGACCTTTGGCGACCGCAAGATCGTGGACAACTTCACCGCGACCATTTTGCGTGGCGACAAGATCGGCCTGTTGGGCCCGAACGGCGCGGGCAAGACCACGCTGCTCAAACTCATTCTGGGCGAGCACAAGCCCGACCCGGCACCGGCCAACGCGCCCAAGCCCGAACCCGGCCACAGCCCCTGGGGTACGGTGCGCCTGGGTGCCAACGTCACCGTGGCCTACTTCGACCAGATGCGCAACGCACTGGACCTGGACGCGACGCTGGAAGACTTCATCAGCCCCGGCTCCGAGTGGATCGAGATTGGCAACCAGAAGAAGCACCGCAAGAGCTACCTGGGCGACTTCCTGTTCTCGCCGGCCCGCGCCACCTCCCCCGTGCGCTCGCTCTCCGGTGGTGAACGCAACCGCTTGCTGCTGGCGCGCCTGTTCGCCCGTCCGGCCAACGTGCTGGTGCTGGACGAGCCGACCAACGACTTGGACATCGACACACTGGAACTGCTGGAAGACCTGCTGCAAAGCTACGACGGCACGGTGTTCCTGGTCAGCCATGACCGCACCTTCCTGGACAACGTGGTCACCAGCACGATTGCCTATGAAGGCGACGCCAAGTGGCGCGAGTACGAAGGCGGCGTGAGCGACTGGCTGATCCAGACCAAACGCGCCAACGCCATCAACGCCGCTGCAGGCAAAACCACCGCCAAGCCGTTTAACTACGAGCGCGAGCAGCTCCAAAAACAGGAGGAAGCCAGCGCCAAGGTCAGCGCCAGCACTCCGGTAGCCCCGGCCCCCGCCAAGGCCAAGAAGCTCAGCTTCAAGGACCAGCGCGAACTGGACGGACTGCCCGACCGGATTGCCGCACTGGAAGCGGAGCAGGCCGACATCACCGAGGCCCTGGCCGACGGCAGCCTCTACGCCAGCGACAACGCACGGGCCATCGCCCTGTCGGAGCGCAATGCCCAGATCGACGAAGAACTGATGGCGGCGCTGGAGCGCTGGGAGGCGTTGGGCGGGGCCTAAACCGGCTCCGGGGGCTACACCACCTGCGCTGCGCGCAGCGCGGCAATGGCCGCAGCGTCCAGCCCCAGCTCTGCCAGCACCGCTTCGGTGTGCTCGCCCAGGGCGGGTGGTGCGTGGCGCAGTTGCACCGGCGCGTCCGCCAGGCGCAGCGGGCTGGCCATGGTTGCTATGTTTTCAATAGCTGTTTGCGCAGTAGCCACGGGGGCTAGCACCTGTTTTTGCACCAAACCCCGGGCCTGCACCTGGGCGTCGGCGAAAGCCTCGTCCAGCGTATTGATAGGACCGCAGGGCACCGCACGATGCTCCAGCAGGGCGATCCACTCGGCCGTCGTGCGCTCTTGGGTCACCTCTGACATCAGGGGTATCAGGGTGCTGCGGTGGGCCACGCGTTCGCTGTTGGTGCCAAAACGCGGGTCCTGCGCCCATTCGGGATGGCCGGCCGCGGCGCTGAAACGGGCGAACTGGCCGTCGTTGCCCACGGCCAACAGCATGGCGCCGTCGGCGGTCGGAAAGTCCTGGTAAGGCACCAGGCTGGGGTGGGCATTGCCCATGCGCTGCGGCACCTGTCCGGTGTTTAAAAACCCCGCCGCCTGGTTGGCCAATATCGCCATGCCCACGTCCAGCAGCGCCATGTCGATGTGCTGGCCCTGGCCGGTGCGGTGGCGCATTTCCACCGCGGCCAGGATGGCGCTGGTGGCGTAGATGCCGGTGAACACATCGGTGATGGCCACACCCGCGCGCTGCGGGCCGCCGCCGGGCTCGCCATCGGCCCGACCGGTGATGCTCATCATGCCGCTCATGGCCTGCACCATGAGGTCGTAGCCCGCACGCTCGGCGTAGGGCCCGGTTTGGCCGAAACCAGTGATGGAGCAGTAGATCAGGCGCGGGTTCAGCGCTTTCAGACTCGCGTAGTCCAGCCCGTAGTGCGCCAGGCCCCCGACCTTGAAGTTCTCCACCAGGATGTCGCTTTGCAGCGCCATCTGGCGAATCAGCGCCTGGCCTTCGGGCTTGGCGATGTCGATGGTGATGGAGCGCTTGTTGCGGTTGCAGGCCGTGAAATAGCTGGCGTGCGCCGTGTCGTGGCCCCGCGCATCCTGCAGGAAGGGCGGCCCCCAATGGCGGGTGTCGTCGCCCACACCGGGGCGCTCCACTTTCACCACATCAGCCCCCAGGTCGGCCAGCATTTGCGTGCACCAGGGGCCCGCCAGCACGCGGGACAGGTCCAGCACCTTGAGGTGGCTCAGGGCACCGGTGGGCACGGGGTTTGGGGGGGAAGTGGCTTGCATGGGGAAGGACTCGCGAAAGGCGGAAAAGCCCATGTTACCCGCCTGAAACGCTCGGTGTTTTCCCTGAGTTTGGCCACCGGAAGCGATTTTGGCGTTGACAGGTAACTGCATAAATTCTCTAATTTCTATATTGAAAACGTTTTCAAGCGTTCTTTTTGCCGATTGGCAACGATTTCATGCGGTTCTGTGTTTTCGTACCTAACAACTTTTCAGGAGACAGCGATGCGCACTTTCAAACACACCACTCTGGCCGCTCTGGCTGCCAGCCTGGGCCTGGCCGGTAGCGCCATGGCCCAAACCGCCGAAGTGATCCACTGGTGGACCTCGGGCGGCGAATCCGCCGCCGTGCAGGAACTGGCCGCTGCCTACAAGGCCGCAGGCGGCACCTGGGTGGACACCGCCATTGCCGGTGGCGACAACGCCCGCAACACCACGCTGAACCGCATTGCCGGTGGCAAGCCGCCTACAGTGGCCCAGTTCAACACCTCCAAGCAGTACCACGAGGTGGTGGCCGAAGGCCTGTTGAACGACATTGACGCCGTGGCCGTGAAAGAAGGCTGGGACAAGCTCTTCCCCGAGCCGCTCAAGAAGTTCGTCAAGATCAACGGCAAGTACTTCGCCATGCCCGTGAACATCCACAACCCCTCGTGGTTCTGGTACTCCAAGGCCGTGCTGGCCAAGGCTGGCGTGACCGCCGAGCCGCAGAGCATGGACCAGTTTTTTGCCGCGCTGGACAAGATCAAGGCCTCGGGCGCCATTCCCCTGGCTCTGGGCGGCCAAGCCTGGCAAGAAGGCATTTTGTTCAATGCCGTCCTGCACACCGCCGGCGGCGCCGACCTGTACCGCAAGTTCTACGCGAGCACCGACGGTGCGGTGGCCACTTCGGCCGAATTCAAAAAGGTGCTCAGCGATGTGAAGCGCCTCAAGGGTTATGTGGATGCAGGCTCTCCCAACCGCGACTGGAACGTGGCCACCAACATGGTGATCTCCAACAAGGCCGGTTTCCAGATCATGGGCGACTGGGCCAAGGGCGAGTTCGCGGTGGCAAAACAAACGGCCGGCAAGGACTTCGGTTGCTTCCCCGGCTGGGGTGCCAAGGCACCGTACATGATCGAGGGTGACGTGTTTGTGTTCCCCAAGACCAAGGACGCCAACGCCATCAAGGCACAGCAACTGTTCGCCACGGTCGCCAGCTCGCCAGCCGTGCAGGTCGCCTTCAACGCCAAGAAGGGCTCCATCCCGATCCGCACCGATGTGGACATGGGCAAGCTCGACATCTGCAGCCAACAAGGCGTGGCCGCACTGAAGGACCCTGCACGCCACCTCGCGTCGCCCAACCAATTGGTGGCGCCTGAGAAGAAGGGCCAGATTGACGACGCCATCACCAAGTTCTGGAACACCGACCAGTCCGTGGACGATGCCGCCAAGACCTTCGCCGCCATCCTGAAGGGCTAAGCCTTTCACCTTCACCCCGGTGCGCAGCCCTGGCTGCGCACCGGGGTGTGTTTCGACTTTGACTCTGTAGGTTCTCTGTATGCACAAGCTCAAGCGGGGGCGACCACCCAACTGGTGGCTCATGGTGGCCCTGCTGCCCATGGCCGTGACGGCCCTGGTTGGCTACCTGACCACCGTGCTGTGGTCCATCGGCATTTCGTTCTCCAGCTCCCGGATGTTTCCCAAGGCCGAATTTGTCGGTCTGCTGCAGTACCAAAAACTGTTTGCCAACGAGCGCTGGCTGATGTCGGTCAACAACCTGCTGCTCTACGGCGTACTGGCCATCAGCCTGTGCATGGTGCTGGGCTTTTTGATGGCCGTGTTCATCGACCAGAAGATCCGGGCCGAGAGCCTGTTTCGCAGCATCTTTCTCTACCCCTACGCCATGTCCTTTGTGGTGACCGGCCTGGTCTGGCAATGGATGCTGAACCCCACCATGGGCCTGCAATCCGCGTTGCGTGGCATGGGCTTTGCCGATGTCACCGTGGACTGGATCGTGAGCCAGGACAAGGTGATGTACTGCATCATCATCGCCGCCGTGTGGCAGGCCTCGGGCCTGGTCATGGCTATCTTGCTGGCCGGCCTGCGCGGGGTGGATGCCGAGATCTGGAAGGCCAGCCGCCTGGACGGTATCCCGACCTGGCGTGTCTACGTAAGCATCGTGCTGCCCATGATCCGCGGCGCTGTGGCCACGGCCTTCATCCTGCAGTCCATCGCCGCCATCAAGGTCTATGACACCGTCAACTCCATGACCGGCGGCGGTCCCGGTCTGGCCAGCGAGGTACCGGCCAAATTCATTCTGGACCACCTGTTCCAACGCGGTGCCATTGGGCTGGCCTCGGCCGCCTCCGTGGTGATGCTGGCCACCGTGCTGGCGCTGCTGGTGCCCTACTACTTTGTGCGCAAGCACCAGGCCCAAGGAGGCCGTGCATGACCACTACAAAAACCATAGCACGTCGCGCACGCTCCAGCTGGACGCCGGCCCGGATTGGCACTTACGCGTTCTTGCTGAGCGCGGCTGCCTTTTTCCTGCTGCCGTTGTATGTGATGCTGGTCACGTCCTTCAAGACGCTGCCCGAAATCCGCGAAAGCTCCATCTTCGCCCTGCCCCTGGCACCCACGCTGGAGGCCTGGTTCACCGCCTGGTCCAGCGCCTGTACCGGGCTGGAATGCAAGGGCTTGCAAGTCGGCTTCTGGAATTCGGTGCAGATCGTGGTGCCCAGCACCATCGTCTCCATCCTGCTGGGCGCCATCAACGGCTATGCGCTTTCATTCTGGAAATCGCGCTATGCCAATGCCCTGTTCGCCATCCTGCTGATCGCGGTCTTTGTGCCTTACCAGGTCATCCTGTACCCGCTGGTGCGCATGCTGTCGGCGGTGGGCCTGTTTGGCTCCTTGCCCGCCATCGTGGTTATCCACACCATCTTTGGCATGCCGGTCATGACCCTGCTGTTCCGCAACTACTACAGCGCCATCCCGGACGAGTTGTTCAAGGCCGCACGCATTGACGGCGGTGGCTTCTGGCGCATCTTCCTGGAGCTGATGCTGCCCATGTCGGCCCCCATTGCCATCGTGGCCACCATCATGCAGGTCACCAACATATGGAACGACTACCTGCTGGGCCTGACCTTCGGCGGCACCGAGTTCTCGCCCATGACGGTGCAGCTCAACAACATCGTCAACAGCACGTTCGGCGAGCGTGCCTACAACGTCAACATGGCCGCCACCATCCTGACCTCGGCGGTTCCTCTCCTCATCTACCTCGTCTCCGGGCGCTGGTTTGTTCGCGGCATTGCCTCCGGCGCCGTCAAAGGCTGATCTCTCCATGGCTTCCATTTCCATCCAATCCCTCGACATCACGCTGGGCAACAACCCGGTCATCAGCCAGCTCAACCTGGAGGTGCAGGAGGGCGAATTCCTGGTGCTGCTGGGCCCTTCGGGCTGCGGCAAGTCCACCCTGTTGCACAGCATTGCAGGCCTGATCGACGTGACTGATGGCAGCATTGCCATTGGCGGCCAGGACGTGACCTGGGCCGACCCCAAGGACCGCGGCATCGGCATGGTGTTCCAGAGCTACGCGCTGTACCCCACCATGACGGTGGAGAAGAACATGGCTTTCGGCCCCCGCATCAGCGGCGTGCCCAAGGCCGAGATTGCCAAACGTGTGGAGCGCGCTGCGAGCATGCTGCACCTCACGGAGCTGCTGCAGCGCAAGCCGGCCAACCTGTCGGGCGGCCAGCGCCAGCGCGTGGCCATTGGCCGGGCCCTGGTGCGCGAGGCCGCAGTGTTTTTGTTTGACGAACCACTCTCCAACCTGGACGCCAAGCTGCGCTCCGAACTGCGCCGCGAACTGAAGGAACTGCACGCCAGCCTGGGTGCCACCATGGTCTACGTGACCCACGACCAGGTGGAAGCCATGACACTGGCCAGTCGCATTGCGGTGATGCGCGGCGGCAAGATTCAGCAAATCGACGCCCCTGCGGTGGTCTATGGCAAACCCGCCAATATGTATGTCGCCGGCTTCCTGGGCTCACCCAGCATGAACTTCATCGAAGGCCGCCTGCACACCGCAGGTCAGGGCGTGCGCTTTGTCACCGATACGGTGGACCTGGACGTCTCGGCCTACGCCTTTGCCCAAGCCCCCCTGGACGGCCAAGCCGTGGTGCTGGGCATCCGCCCCGAAGACCTGACTGCGGCGCTCCAGCCCGGCCACCACCACCTGCAAGCCCGCGTGCGCCTGGTCGAGCCCATGGGCCCCAACCAGGTGCTATGGCTGCAGGCCGGACCACAACAGCTGGGCCTGACCACCGACAGTGCGCTGGCCGCACCGGCTGGCACCGAGGTGTATGTAACGCTGGCCGCCCACCGCGTCTCGCTGTTCAACCCCAGCACCCAGGACCGCCTGTGATGCCAACACACACCCTTCCCAACCCGCAGGCCTTCCCGAAAGACTTTGTCTTCGGTGCGGCCACCAGCGCCTACCAGATCGAGGGGGCTGTGCATGCCGATGGCCGTGGCCTGAGCATGTGGGACAGCTTTGCCCATCACAGCGGTCGGATTGCCGATGGCAGTACCGGCGACGTGGCCTGCGACCACTACCACCGCATGGAAAGCGATGTGGCACTCATCCAGTCGCTGGGCCACACCGCCTACCGCTTCTCGGTGGCCTGGCCGCGCGTGCTGCCCACGGGGCGCGGCGCCGTCAACACCCGGGGCCTGGATTTCTACGACCGCCTGGTGGACCAACTGCTGGCCCGTGGCATCACGCCCTACGCCACGCTTTACCACTGGGACCTGCCCCTCACGCTGCACGAACAGGGCGGCTGGCTGCACCGCGACACCTGCCGCGCCTTTGCCGACTTTGCCGAGGTGGTGGCACGCCGACTGGGTGACCGGGTACACAGCTACGCCACGCTCAACGAACCCCGCTGCAGCGCCACCGTGGGCTACCTGGAAGGTCGCCACGCGCCGGGCCTGCAAGACCGCGGCATGGCGCTGCAGGCCGCCCACCACCTGCTGCTGGCACATGGCCTGGCGGTGCCCGCCCTGCGCGCGCACACCCGCAGCGCCCAGGTGGGCGTGGTGCTGGACGTGAAGCCCTATTACGCCGCCGACAGCGGCGCGGACACCGCCCACACCGTACAAATGGCCGACGGCGTGTTCAACCGCTGGTTTCTGGACCCGCTGTTCAAGGGCCATTACCCACAAGACGTATGGGTGGCAGAACAAGGCCACCAGCCCCTGGTGCAGGACGGCGACCTGGCCACGATCTGCCAGCCGCTGGATGCCCTGGGCTTGAACTACTACACGCGCGGCCACGTGGTGCACGACGCCACACTGCCCTTCCCCCACGCACGGGAACTGCCGGTGGCCGGTGCCAGCTACACCACCATGGGCTGGGAGGTGTTTGCCGAAGGCCTGCGCCAGATGCTGGTGCGCATCCACCAGGAATACGCCCCCCAGCGCTTATATGTGGCAGAAAACGGCGCAGCACTGGACGACAGTGTGGTGGACGGCCGCGTGCACGACCCGTTGCGTGTGCGCTACCTGCAGGAGCACCTGCAGGCGTGTGCCCAGGCCCTGGCCCAGGGTGTGCCGCTGCAGGCCTGGCTGGGCTGGAGCCTGATGGACAACTACGAATGGGGCAAGGGCTACACCCAGCGCTTTGGCCTGTGCCATGTGGACTACGCCACCCAAACCCGAACCCCCAAAGACAGTGCCCTGTGGCTGCGCGACTTCATTGCGCAGCACGCCAGGGCCCGCTGATTTTTCACCTCACCGCACAATACCGACCTTATGAGCACCTTGAACTTTCCCTCCACCTTCCACTGGGGCGTAGCCACCAGTTCCTACCAGATCGAAGGCGCCGCCCACGAAGGCGGCCGTGGCCCGTCCATCTGGGACACCTTCTCACACACCCCCGGCAAAGTGCTCAATGGCGACACCGGTGATGTGGCCTGCGACCACTACCACCGCCTGGAAGAAGACCTGGACCTGATCCAGAGCCTGGGGGTGGACAGCTACCGCTTCTCCATTGCCTGGCCACGCGTGCAGCCACTGGGCTATGGCGCCTGGAACCCTGAAGGCCTGGCCTTCTACGACCGCCTGGTCGACGGCCTGCTGGCGCGCGGCATTGCACCCCACATCACGCTCTACCACTGGGACCTGCCCCAGGGTCTGCAAGACCGCGGCGGTTGGGAGTCGCGCGAGACCGCGTTGCACTTTGCCGAATACGCCCGCGTAATGGCCGAGCGCCTGGGTGACCGCGCCGCCAGCATCTGCACCCACAACGAGCCTTGGTGCACCGCCGTACTGGGTAACGAACTGGGCCGCTTCGCGCCCGGCATCCAGGACCAAAAAGTCATGCTGCGCGTGGCCCACCACCTGCTGCTCTCGCACGGCCTGGCCTTGCAGGCCATGCGCGCTGCGGGCGTGAAAACACCGCTGGGCATTGTGCTGAACCAGTCGCCCGCCACCCCGGCCACCAACAGCCCAGCCGACGTGGCCCTGGCCGCCAAGGAATACGCCATGTTTGTGCGCTGGTACATGGACCCGCTGTTCAAAAAGGCCTACCCCGAAGGCGCCGACCTGCCGGTGTGCGACGTGGTGCAGGCCGGCGACATGGACACCATCGCCCAGCCCATGGACTTCCTGGGCATCAATTACTACACCCGCATCTGGAGCTCGGCTGCCACACCGCCGGTGCCCGCCCCCAACGCCAATGGTGTGTCTGACATGGGCTGGGAGAACTACGCCCAGGGCCTGACCGATTTGCTGGTGGGCATCCACAGCAACTACACCCTGCCCCCCATCTTCATCACCGAAAACGGCTTCGCATCGCCTGACGCGGTGGTGGACGGCAAGGTGGTCGACCCACGCCGCATTGACTACATGCGCACCCACCTGCAAGCCCTGTTGGCTGCCATGGCTGCAGGCGTGAACGTACAAGGCTTTTTCTACTGGAGCCTGATGGACAACTTTGAGTGGGATTCGGGCTACGACAAACGTTTTGGCCTGTTCCATGTGGACTACGCCACCCAGGTGCGTACCGCCAAAGACAGCGCCCACTGGTACCGCGCACTCATCGCGCAACACCGCGCCACATAGGGGTTTCAGCGCCGGGCCACCCCCGAACGTGGGGGCCTAGGTGGTGGGCAGGGCCCGTGTGGTCTGGCGCACCACCAGCTCCAGCGGCGGCACCTGCACCGCCTCGCTGGGGTAGCCCATCATCTCCAGCAAGGTGTGGGCCGCGTACAGACCCACCTCGTACACCGGCTGACGCACGCTGGTCAGTGGTGGTGTCATGTAGTTGCACATGGGCAGGTCATCAAAGCCTACCAACGACACGTCTTCGGGCACCCGGATGCCACGCTGGTACAGCGCCAGCCGCGCCCCCAGGGCCGACTCATCGTTGGCGCAAAAAATGGCGGTGAACGACTCGCCGCTGTCCAGCAGCTTTTGGGCGGCCAGGTAGCCCCCCTTGTCGGTGAAGTTGCCGCGCACCACGCAGCGCGGGTTGGGCGTCACACCCGCCTCCTCGTGCGCCTGCAGGTAGCCCAGGTAGCGCTGGTGCGCATCGGGCCGGTTGTCCACCCCTGCCAGGTGCGCAATGCGGGTGTGGCCCAGCGCCAGCAGGTGCTTGGTGGCCAGGTAGCCCCCGTATTTTTGGTCCAGATCGATGGAGCGCACATTCGGCCCCTCCAGCTTGCGCTCGGTGATCACCACCGGCTGCTGCTGCGCCACGGCCAGCACCTCGCTGTCGGCAATGTTGCCGGTCAAGATGATCACGCCGTCCACGCGGCGCGAAGTCAGAAGCTTCAGGCTGGCTGCATCGGCCTCGGCGTTCCAGTGGCCACTCACGATGATGGACGAATGACCGCTCTCGGTCAGCCCCATCTCGATGCCCTTGAGCGCGCGCGAGTAAAACTGGCTCTCGATGGCCTGCGTGAGCACACCCACCGTCATGGTGATGCCGGTTTTCAGGCTGCGCGCAAACAAATTGGGTTTGAAGTTGAGGCGACGGATGGCCGCTTCCACCGCCTCGCGCTTTTCAGGCGCCACCTTGGCGGTGCCGTTCAGGATGCGCGATACCGTACTGGCTGACACCCCTGCCGCACGGGCCACATCGATCAGGGTGACTGGCTCGGACGCGACGAGGGGGAGATCGGAAGGGGAGGGCATATACCCCACCGAGTTTATGCGAAGCGCCTGCGCCAAGGCAGGCCCGCCTCAGTTGGCAAAGGCAGCAATACCGGTTTGCGCCCGGCCCAAAATCAGCGCGTGGATGTCGTGCGTGCCCTCGTAGGTGTTCACCACCTCCAGGTTCACCAAATGGCGGGCCACGCCAAACTCGTCGCTGATGCCGTTGCCGCCCATCATGTCGCGCGCCAGGCGGGCAATGTCCAGCGCCTTGCCGCAGCTGTTGCGCTTGAGGATGGAGGTGATCTCCACCGACGCCGTGCCTTCGTCTTTCATGCGCCCCAGGCGCAGACAGCCCTGCAGGCCCAGTGCAATTTCGGTTTGCATGTCGGCCAGCTTTTTCTGGATGAGCTGGTTGGCGGCCAGCGGGCGACCAAACTGTTTGCGGTCCAACGTGTACTGGCGCGCGCGCAGCCAGCAGTCCTCGGCCGCGCCCAACGCCCCCCAGGCGATGCCGTAACGCGCGCTGTTCAAACAGGTAAACGGGCCTTTGAGGCCTTGTACTTCGGGGAAGGCATTGTCTTCGGGGCAGAACACGCCGTCCATGACGATCTCACCGGTGATGCTGGCGCGCAGGCCCACCTTGCCGTGGATGGCAGGGGCAGAGAGGCCAAGCATGCCCTTCTCCAGCACAAAGCCGCGGATGGGGCCGACCTTGCCACCTTCGCTCACTTCCTTGGCCCAGACCACAAACACATCGGCGATGGGGCTGTTGCTGATCCACATCTTGCTGCCGCTGAGTTTGTAGCCACCCGCCACTTTGTGGGCGCGTGTGGCCATGCTGCCGGGGTCGGAGCCATGATCCGGTTCGGTCAGGCCAAAACAGCCAATGAATTCACCGGTAGCCAGCTTGGGCAGGTACTTTTGTTTTTGTGCCTCGGTACCAAACTCAAAGATCGGCACCATCACCAAGCTGCTCTGCACACTCATCATGCTGCGGTAGCCGCTGTCTACGCGCTCCACTTCGCGCGCAATCAGGCCGTAGGCCACGTAGTTCAGGCCCGGGCCACCGTACTGCTCGGGAATCGTCGGGCCCAGCAAACCCAAGGCGCCCATCTCGCGAAAGATCGCGGGATCCGTGCTGCCGTCGCGGAAGGCCTGGGTCACGCGCGGCAGCAGTTTGTCCTGGCAGTAGGCCGCCGCAGCGTCCCGCACCATGCGTTCGTCGTCGCTGAGCTGGCTGTCCAGCAGAAAAGGGTCTTGCCAGTTGAAGGCGGCGTGCGGCATGCGGGGGCTCCAGGCGGTGATCGGGGACGCTATGGTAGCCCGCAGGCCGGGTTCGCACAATCAAGGTTTTTGCACCCATATATGCGTTTTACACATTTTTAATCCGTAACATGCACAACAGTCGTTGGCATGCATCTGGTTAATCTTGCGATTCACGCATGCCTATGCCATAGTGTGTTTTTGTTTGGGGGCTTCTTGCCATGGGCAACACCACATCCACCACCGCGTCCGCCGTGCGTCCGCCGGTGACCATTTTCGGGCCCGACTTTCCCTTCGCGTTTGACGACTGGATTGCCCACCCTGCAGGCCTGGGCACCTTGCCCGCCCATCGCCTGGGCGAAGAGGTGGCCATTGTGGGCGCTGGCATGGCGGGCATGGTGGCGGCCTATGAGCTCATGAAACTGGGCCTCAAGCCCGTCCTTTACGAGGCCTCCAAAATGGGCGGCCGCCTGCGCTCGCAAGTGTTTGAAGGCACCCAAGCCACCGTGGCCGAGCTGGGCGGCATGCGCTTCCCCGTGTCGGGCACGGCGTTTTACCACTACGTGAATCAACTGGGCCTGCAAACGCGCCCTTTCCCCAACCCGCTGACGCCCGCCTCGGGCAGCACGGTGATTGATCTGGAGGGCGAGACGCACTACGCGCAGTCGCTGGCCGACCTGCCCGCCGTGTTCCGCGAGGTGGCCGAGGCCTGGGCCCAGGCGCTGGAAGACGATGCGCGCTTTACCGACATGCAGGACGCCATCCGCACACGCGATGTGCCCACGCTCAAACGCCTGTGGAACACGCTGGTGCCGCTGTGGGACGACCGTACGTTTTATGACTTCATTGCCAGCTCCCAGGCGTTTTCCCGGTTGTCGTTCCGCCACCGCGAGATCTTTGGCCAGGTGGGCTTTGGCACCGGGGGCTGGGACTCGGACTTTCCCAACTCCATGCTCGAAATCCTGCGGGTGGTGTTGACGAACTGCGATGACGAACAGCGCCTCATTGTCGGCGGGGCCGACCAGGTGCCACACGGGCTGTGGCGCCACGCACCTGTGCAGCCCGTGCATTGGCCCCAGGGCACCACGCTGCAAAGCCTGCACGCTGGCGCCACACGCGCCGGTGTAGCGTCCATCGCGCGCGCCGCTGATGGACGCCTGGCCGTGACCGACTGCTGGGGCGACACGCGCCCCTACAGCGCGGTGCTGACCACCTGCCAGAGCTGGCTGCTGACCACACAAATTGCGGTCGAAGAATCGCTGTTCTCGCAAAAAATGTGGATGGCGCTGGACCGCACGCGCTACATGCAGTCCAGCAAAACCTTTGTGATGGTGGACCGCCCGTTCTGGAAAGACAAAGACCCCGAGACTGGCCGCGATGTGATGAGCATGACGCTGACCGACCGACTGACGCGCGGCACCTACCTGTTTGACAACGGGCCGGACCAGCCGGCGGTGATCTGCCTGTCCTATGCCTGGATGGGTGATGCACTCAAGATGCTGCCGCAGTCGCCCGAAAAGCGCGTGAAGCTTGCCTTACAGGCGCTCAAGAAGATCTATCCCAAGGTGGACATTGCGAGCCACATCATTGGCGACCCCATTTGTGTGTCGTGGGAGGCCGACCCCTACTTTCTGGGCGCCTTCAAGGGTGCCCTGCCCGGCCACTACCGCTACAACCAGCGCATGTATGCGCACTTTATGCAGGACACGTTTCCCGCCGAACACAAAGGCCTGTTCATTGCGGGCGACGACGTGTCGTGGACACCCGCCTGGGCAGAGGGTGCAGTGCAGACCTCGCTCAACGCCGTGTGGGGCATCGTCCACCACCTGGGTGGCCACACCCCTGCCAGTAACCCCGGCCCCGGCGATGTGTTTGCCACGCTAGGCCCCATGGCCCTGCCCGACTGAACCCCATGCGCAGCCCCTTGACCCTGGCCCTGCTGCAATGCGCGCCCGCACCGCTGGATGTGGCGGGCAACCTGCAACGGCTAGAACAAGCCGCGCAGCAGGCCGCGGCAGCCGGCGCACAGGTGCTGGTGTGCCCGGAGATGTTTGTCAGCGGCTACGCCATTGGTGCGGCAGCCGTGCAACAACTGGCCCAACCCGCCGACGGCGCCTGGGCCCAGGCTGTGGTCGCCATCGCGCAGCGCCATGGCGTGGCAGTTGTCTACGGCTACCCGGAGCGGGATGCCAGCGGCACGGTGTTCAACGCCGCACAGTGGATCAGCGCGCAAGGCCAGCGCTGCCTGAACTACCGCAAGACCTATCTGTTTGGTGACCTGGACCGTCAGCAGTTTGCAGCGAGCGCCCCCAGTGCCGCCACCTTTACACTGCAGGGCTGGACCATTGGCCTGCTGATTTGTTACGACGTGGAGTTTCCCGAGGCGACGCGCCGCTTGGCGCTGGCCGGGGCCGACCTGATCGTGGTGCCCACGGCCAATATGCCGGCGTACGACTTTGTGGCCCAGGCTCTGGTGCCTGTACGTGCCTACGAGAACCAACTGTATGTGGCCTACGCCAATTACGTGGGCGCCGAGGGCGATGTGCACTACGGCGGCCTGAGCCTGCTGGCCGCCCCTGATGGCCAGACCTTGGCGCAGGCGGACCGACGGGCCACGCTGCTGATGGCCACCCTGGACGACGCGCGCCTGAACGCCGCCCGCGCAGCTAACCACCACGTGCGAGACATGGCCGCTGTGCCACCCCACACCCCCTGACATTCCCATGCGCCGCAAAATCCCCGCCACCCAGGCCCTGCTGTGTTTCGACGCCGCAGCCCGCCACGAAAGTTTCACCCGCGCTGCACACGAGCTGGCGCTCACCCAAAGCGCCGTCTCCCGCCAGATCACCGCACTCGAAGACCTGGTGGGCACTCCGCTGTTTCGCCGCACCCGCCATGGCGTGGCGCTCACCACCGCCGGCGCACGCTACGCCCAACAGGTGGCACTGCGCCTGCGCGGACTGGAGCAGGACACGCTGGACCTGATGTCCACCCAGGGACGCGGCGGCACGGTGCAATTGGCCAGCGTGCCCACCTTTGCCACACGCTGGCTCATCCCGCGCCTGCAGGCCTTCAACGCCCGGCACCCGGACACCACCGTGCACATCGAGACCCGCACCCGCCCCTTCCTGTTTGCCGACACGCCGTTTGACGCCGCCATCTTTGCCGGCACCGAAGCCCAGGTGCAGCACTGGGCCGGCACCCACGCCGTGCCGCTGATGGCCGAGGAAGTGGTCGCCGTTTGCAGCCCCACGCTGCTGCCCGGCCGCGAGGGCCTGAGCGCCCGCGCACTGGCCGACCTGCCGCTGCTGCAGCAAAGCACCCGGCCGGACAGCTGGCAGGCCTGGTTTGCCGCGCAAGGGGTGGAGGCACCGCTGGCCCTGTCGGGCCCACGTTACGAGCAGTTCTCCATGACCACGGCCGCCGCCACCCAGGGCATGGGTGTGGCGCTGGTACCGCGCCTGCTGATCGAGGCGGAACTGGCACGGGGCGAACTGGTGCTGGCCCACCCAGCACCGCTGGCGGGCGCACGCCACTACTACCTGGTACTGCCTGAAGGTGCCGACGACAAGCCCGTCGTGCAGAACTTCAGTACCTGGCTGCAACAGGCGAGCCAGGACTAGTCAGGGCATTTTCCAACGGGCGATTTGCAATTTCGCACGGTTGTGCTAAATTTGCGCCATGGATGCCAAAACCCATAAAAGTGAACTGACCCGTGCTGCCATCGTGGATGCGGCGCTGCACCTGGCTGCCGACGAAGGCCTGGAGGCCATCAATCTGCAAGTGGTGGCGGACCGTGCCGGCCTGTCCAAGAGCGGCGTGTTCTCCCGCGTGGGTTCGCGTGAGGCGCTGCAAAAGGCCGTGATCGAAGAATACGGCCGCCGCTTTTTGGCCGATGTGTTTGTGCCCGCCATGCAAGCCCCCAAGGGCCTGCCGCGGCTGGACGGTATCGTGCAGCGCTGGATTGTGCGCATGCGCGATGTGGAAGTGCACACCGGCTGCCTGTATACGGCAGGCGCCTTTGAGCTGGACGACCGCGAAGGTGAGCTGCGCGACCTGCTGTTCCAGGAAGTGACCCGCTGGCGCGCCGCACTGCGCCGCACGGTGCTGCAGGCCATGGACGCCGGCCACCTGCGCCCCGACACCGACCCCGGCCAACTGGTGGCCGAGCTCAACGGCATGGCCATGGCCCTGCTGCACGATGCGCGCTTTCTGCGTGACGCCCACGCCGCCCAGCACGCTCAGGCCACCTGGCAGCGCATGCTGGTCAGCTACCGCACCTGAAGGTTTCGCCATGTCCTCCTGTTTTATAGGCTCGAGTAAATTTCGCACGACTGTGCGAAGAAAGGAAACGCCATGCTGATCTTTGCCCTGTTGATTGCGGTTCCGGCTGCTGTGCTGTATCTGGGCCTGCGCCTGTGTCGGCTATGGGACGGATTGCCCCGCAGCAATGCGGACTGGATTCACTACTGACACCGAATGGAGCCCACCATGACCACGACCGCCCTGCAAGCCACCTCTGACTTTTATGCCAGCAACCCCGCCACCCGCGTGTTGCGCCTGACGCTGGGCGCCACCCAGCGACTCTGGCCAGCACTGGGCTTGCGCCTGGCCTACCGCCTGTTTGGCACGCCACTGCCCCCGCGCTGGCTGCGCCGCGATCGCCCCTGGCCCAGCCACTGGACCCAGGAGCGGTGGGCGTTTGAGGATGCCAGTCTGACCCTCCACCACCCGTTACGCCACCCGGCCGCACCGGAGAAGAGCGCACCAGCCGAGGGCGCCTGCGTGCTGTTGGTGCATGGCTGGGGCGGCCACGCGGGCCAGATGCTGCCGCTGGCCCAGGCGCTGATCGTCCGGGGCCTGCGCCCGGTGCTGCTGGATTTGCCCGCCCACGGCAAGAACGCGGGCCGGGTCAGCAACCTGCCGCAATTTGCCCGCGCCATTGAATACACACTGGCCCGGCTGACCCAGCAAGGCCACACCGTGCAGGGCGTGGTGGCCCATTCGCTGGCGGCCAACGGCCTGGCTTTTGCAGCGGCCCGAGGCCTGCCCACACAGCGTCTGGTGCTGTTGGCGCCGCCTGCCTCACCACGCGAATACACGCGCCTGTTTGCCCAGGTGTTTGGCCTGCACGAGCCCATGCGGGCCGCCCTGCAGCGCCGCATTGAGGCGCGCGAGGGCATCGTCATGGCCCAGTTTGAACCCCACGCCAGCGGCCCGCGCATCACCCAACCCACGCTGGTGGTGCATGACCGGGGCGACCGCATCAACCCCTTTGCCGACGGCACCGCGTTTGCCGACACCATTCCGGGTGCCCGGCTGCTGGCCACCGAGGGCCTGGGCCACACCCGCCTGCTGCGTGATGCGCTGGTGGCGCACGCCGTGGTTGACTTTCTGGGCTGAACCGCCTGAGACCCGCAAGTCCAGGTGCCAGGGCTTGCGGGCAAACCCCTAGTTACAGCGTGGCACGTGGATTGCTAGCATGCAACTCATGACTTGACCAAACGGTCAGTTTTTAAAGGAGTTGCCAGCGTGTCTACCCCCTCATCCTCTCCCGCCGACGTTCGTGCAGGCCGCCTCGCCAGCGAGGAATACGCCAAACGGTTTGCCGACGCCACCCCGCGCTTCACCGAATCGCAAGCCCTGCTGGAGGCGGAACGCTGCCTCTACTGTTATGACGCGCCCTGCGCCACGGCCTGCCCCACCAGCATTGATGTGCCGTCCTTCATCAAGCGCATTGCCGATGGCAACCTGCGCGGCTCAGCCAAAGCCATTCTGGAGAGCAACCCGCTAGGCGGCATGTGCGCCCGTGTCTGCCCCACCGAAAACCTGTGCGAAGCCGTCTGCGTGCGCAACACCCAGGAAGACCGCCCGGTCGCCATTGGCCGCCTGCAGCGCCACGCGGTGGACGCCCTGATGGAAAGCGACAAGCCGCAAATCTTTACCCGCGCCCCCGCCACCGGCAAAAAAGTAGCCGTGGTGGGCGCTGGCCCCGCCGGTTTGGCCTGTGCCTACACGCTGGCCCGCGAAGGCCACGATGTGGTGGTGTTTGACGCCAAACCCAAGGCTGGCGGCCTGAACGAATACGGCCTGGCCAGCTACAAAACCCCCGGCGACTTTGCCCAGCGCGAAGTGCAATGGCTGCTGGACATTGGCGGCATCACCATCCAGCACAACTGGAAGCTGGAGACCGTGGCCCAGCTGGAGACGCTACGCAAAGACTACGCCGCCGTCTTCTTGGGCATGGGCCTGGCCACCACCCAGCAACTGGGTGTGGTGGGCGAAACCCTGCAAGGCGTGCAAGACGCGGTGGAATTTATTGCCACCCTGCGCCAGACCGAAGACCTGTCCACCCTGCCCGTGGGCCGCCGTGTGGTGGTGATTGGTGGCGGCATGACGGCCGTGGACGCCGCCGTGCAAAGCAAGCTGCTGGGCGCCGAAGAAGTGCACATGGTCTACCGCCGCGGCCCCGAGAGCCTGTCGGCATCGACCGCCGAGCAGGAATGGGCGCAAACCAACGGCGTGACCATCCACCACTGGCTGGCGCCCGTGGAAGTGCTGGGCCACAGCGGCCATGTAAGTGGCATCACCTTTGCACACCAGGCGATGGTGGACGGCAAGCTCACCCCCACTGGTGAAACCACCACCCTGGCGGCCGACACCGTGCTCAAGGCCATTGGCCAGAAGCTGGGCAACCCCGTGTTGGCCGAGGCAGGCCTGACGCTCTCGGGCGGAAAGATTGCCACCGATGCCGAGGGAACCACCAACCTCAAGGGCGTGTGGGCGGGCGGCGACTGCCGTGCTGGTGGGCTGGACCTGACCGTGGAGGCCGTGGAACACGGCAAGCTGGCTGCCAAAGCCATCCACGCGTACCTCAAGGCCTGATCGGCCCCTCCGTCACGAGACATCACGACCTCACAACCTCAAGAACACCGGAGTCACACCATGGCCAATCTCGCAACCAATTTCGTCGGCATCAAAAGCCCCAACCCCTTCTGGCTCGCCTCTGCACCGCCCACCGACAAGGCCTACAACGTCAACCGCGCGTTTGAAGCCGGCTGGGGCGGCGTGGTCTGGAAAACGCTGGGCGAAGCCGGCCCCCCCGTGGTCAACGTCAACGGCCCGCGCTACGGCGCGCTGCTCTCGCCAGATCGCCGCCTCATGGGCTTCAACAACATCGAGCTGATCACCGACCGCGACCTGGAACTCAACCTGAAAGAGATCACCGAGGTCAAGCGCAACTGGCAAGACCGCGCCATGATCGTTTCGCTGATGGTGCCGTGCGAAGAGAAGAGCTGGAAGGCCATCCTGCCGCGCGTGGAAGACACCGGTGCGGACGGCATCGAGCTGAACTTTGGCTGCCCCCACGGCATGAGCGAGCGCGGCATGGGCGCCGCCGTGGGCCAGGTGCCCGAGTACATCCAGATGGTGACCGAGTGGTGCAAGCAGTACAGCAAGCTGCCCGTGATCGTGAAACTCACGCCCAACATCACCGACATCCGCAAGCCCGCCCAAGCCGCCAAGCGCGGCGGTGCCGATGCGGTGAGCCTGATCAACACCATCAACTCCATCATGGGTGTGGACCCGTACACACTGACCATGTCGCCCAGCACCGGCGGCAAGGGCAGCCACGGTGGCTACTGCGGC
>MGPB01000005.1 GCA_001795455.1 Curvibacter sp. GWA2_63_95
CAGAACGCGGCATTGGTGGAAGAGATGGCGGCAGCCGCCAGCAGCCTGAAGAGCCAGGCCAGCGACCTGGTGCAGGTGGTGGCGGTGTTCAAGCTGGGCAACGAGCCCGCGAGTCACCATGCGGTAGCGCATCTGCCCCCAGCCCAGGTGCGGTCCAGCGCCCCCAAGCTTCCGGCATTCAAGGGGCCGGAGCGCCGGGGTGATGCCCAAGCGGCTGCCCCCGCCAAGCCCGCTGCCGCCAGAGCGCCTGCAGCCAAGCCCAAGGCGCAGCCTGCTGCTGCGGCCCATGCCCCCACCACCGTGGTGCCCAAGACCAGCACCAAGGTCACCCCGGCGGGTGGGGATGACGATTGGGAAACTTTTTAAGCCCGTGGCGGCGGGTCAGGTGGGGCGCTTGAACGGTGAGCGCTGGCCCAGGTCATCCAGGTAGTTGCCAACGCCTTGGCCCTCGCGCTCCAGAAAGCGGGCCACGGCGTCGGCAAAGGCCGGGTGCGCCAGCCAGTGCGTGCTGGTGGTTTTGACCGGCAAGAGTGCCCGGGCCATCTTGTGCTCGCCCTGGGCACCGCCTTCAAAGCGCTGGTAGCCGTTTGCGATGCACCAGGTCAGCGGCTGGTAGTAGCAGGCCTCGAAGTGCAGGCAGTCCACTGGCTCCAGCGCACCCCAGTAGCGGCCGTAAGCCACGCGGGTCGTTGTTTTAGTGCCATTTAGGCCTCCAGCCCCCGTGGAATATGCGCCAATAGCTATCAAACTGCTAGCAATCGAGCGGCCTTCACGCTCCGCCACAAACAGCAGCCAGTTCTCCGGCATGGTGCGGGCCATCCGCGCGAAGAAGTCACGGTTCAGGTAGGGCGGGTTGCCGTGTTCCAGGTAGGTGCGCTCGTAGCAGCGGTAGAAGAAATCCCAATCGGCCTCTGAAATCGCACGGCCCTGCGCATGGCGGAAATCCACGCCGGCCTCGGCCACCTTGCGCCGCTCCTGGCGTATTTTTTTGCGCTTGTCCTGCGCCAGGCTGGCGAGGAAAGCGTCGAAGTCTTTGAAGTGCGTGGTTTCACCGCCGGGAGGCAGCGATGGCACGCCATTGCCGAGCGCAGGGGCCTCATTTTTCCAGTGGAACTGCACGGTGTGGCGCAGCATCAAGCCGGCGTCATTGCTCGCCACGACATCGTCATCGCTGGCAAACAGCGTGTGCAGGGACGAAGCGCCCACTTCCTCGCACCAGTCCACCACGGCCCGCAGCAGCGCGGCCCGCGCGTGCGCATGGCGGGCCAGCAGACGCGCCCCCGGTACCGGCGTGAACGGCACGGCGATCACCGCCTTGGGGTAGTAGGGCACACCATGCTGCTGGTAGGCACTGGCCCAGGCCCAGTCAAACACGTATTCGCCGTAGGAGTGGTGCTTAAGGTAGACCATGCAGGCGGCCTGCAGCACGCCACCTGCGTGCAGGGTGATGCAGTGCGGCGTCCAGCCCGTGTCGGCGGTGGCGCTACCGCTTTCCTCCATCGCAGCCAGGTAGGCGTGGCGCATGAAGGGGCTGGGCTGGGCCTGCGCGGCCAGCAGGCCGTCCCAAGTGGCAGCGTCGACTTCCAGCACCGAGGCGTGGACCCCAATGACATAATTGACTTCACCCATGGAGCGCACCCTGCGCCATCGCGGCGCCCACTGCGCCGCCCCGAACAACTATTGGCTGGTTCATGACTCTTTCACTGTGCGTGGCACAACTCAATTTCATCGTTGGCGACCTGGACGGTAACGTCAAAAAAATCGTCGATGCAGCGAATGCCGCCTATGCCGACGGCGCGCGCCTGCTGCTGACCCCCGAACTCTCCATTTGCGGCTACGCGGCCGAAGACCTGTTTCTGCGCCCCGCCTTTATCGCCGCTTGCGATGATGCCGTGAAAGCCGTGGCCCAGCAGCTTGCCGGGTTAAAAGGCCTTTGCGTGGTGGTGGGCCACCCCACGGGCGGCGACAGTCGCACGCGCTCGGTGGCGGTTCAGCAGCGCTTGAATGCCGCCAGTGTGCTGCGCGAGGGCCAGGTGGTCGCCACCTATGCCAAGCGCGAGCTGCCCAACTACCAGGTGTTTGACGAACGCCGCTACTTCACACCCGGCAACGGCGTCTGCGTGTTCACGGCGGGTGAGGGGGCCGACGCCGTGAAGGTGGGACTGTTGATCTGCGAAGACGCCTGGTTTGAAGAACCCGCGCGTTTGGCGAAGGAGGCCGGGGCCGAGCTGCTGGCCGTCATCAACGCCTCGCCCTTCCATGTGGGCAAGGGTTATGAGCGCGAGGCCATGATGGCAAAGCGCTGCCAGGCCACGGGTCTGCCGCTGGTCTACGCCCACCTGGTGGGCGGGCAGGACGAGGTGGTGTTTGAGGGGCACTCGTTTGCGCTGAACGCCGATGGTGCGGTGGCCGGTCGTGCCCCCAGTTTCAAGGAAAATCTGTTCTCCGTCCGCGTGGATCGTGCGCCAGTAGCTATAAAAATAATAGCGTCCGTGGAGCCCGAACGTAGCCCCGAAGCCGATCTGTGGGACGCACTGGTGCTGGGCGTGCGCGACTACATCGGCAAAAACGGCTTCCCCGGGGCGCTGCTGGGCTTGTCCGGCGGCATCGACTCCGCCCTGGTGCTGGCGGTGGCGGTAGATGCGCTGGGTGCCGACAAGGTCCGCGCCGTGATGATGCCTTCGCCCTACACGGCCGACATCAGCTGGATCGACGCGCGCGACATGGCGGCCCGCATGGGGGTGCGCTACGACGAGATTTCCATCGTGCCCGAGTTCGAAGCCTTCAAGGCTTCGCTGGCGTCGCACTTTGTGGGCCGCGCCGAAGACACGACCGAAGAGAACATCCAGGCCCGTATCCGCGGCACGCTGCTCATGGCGCTGTCCAACAAATTCGGCAGCATTGTGCTGACCACGGGCAACAAGAGCGAGATGGCCACCGGCTACTGCACGCTGTATGGCGACATGGCTGGCGGCTTTGCCGTCATCAAGGACCTGGCCAAGACCACGGTGTTCAAGCTCTGTCGCTGGCGCAATCTGCACGACCCGTACGGCACGGGCACCAGCCCCATTCCCGAACGCATCATTACGCGCCCGCCCAGCGCTGAGCTGCGCCCCGACCAGAAGGACCAGGACAGCCTGCCGCCCTACGAGGTGCTGGATGGCATTCTGGAGCGCTACATGGAAAACGACGAGAGCATTGAATCCATCATCGCGGCCGGGTTTGCGCGGGCCGATGTGGAAAAGGTGACGCGCCTCATCAAGATCAACGAGTACAAACGCCGCCAGGCACCCGTGGGCATTCGCGTCACCCACCGCAGCTTTGGCAAGGATTGGCGTTATCCTATTACCAGTAAATTCCGGGCCTGAGCTGCACAGCCCGCCCGCTCATTCTTTCACCGAGACAAGACCATGAAACAAATCACCGCCGTTGTTAAACCTTTCAAACTCGAAGAAGTGCGTGAAGCCCTGGCCGATTGCGGTGTGACCGGCCTGACCGTGACCGAGGTGAAGGGTTTTGGTCGCCAGAAGGGCCACACTGAGCTCTACCGCGGCGCCGAGTACGTGGTGGACTTTCTGCCCAAGGTAAAGGTGGAAGTGGTCGTGAAGACCGAAGACGTGGACCGCTGCGTGGACGCCATCGTCAAGGCCGCACATACCGGCAAGATCGGCGACGGCAAGATTTTTGTCACCAGCGTGGAGCGCGTGATCCGCATCCGCACGGGAGAGCAGGACGAGTCCGCAGTCTAGCAAGGCCCCACGCCCCACCGCTGAGCGGGTCGCTGCCCCCAAGGGGGCGTGTTCAGCTTGGGGCGGCCCGGCGCTGAACGCGCTGTTTACAGAAAACGCTGGCCCAGCGCGGCCAGCCAGATGCCCGCACACACCAGCAGGCTGATCAACACGGCTGCGCTGCCCATGTCCTTGGCACGCTTGGACAGGTCGTGCCACTCGGGCCCCACGCGGTCGATGGCGGTTTCAATCGCGGTGTTGAGCAACTCCACCACCATCAGCAGCAGCACGCTACCTGCCAGCAGGGCAACCTCCACCCAGTTGCGACCCAGCCAGAAGGCCAGCGGCACCAGTACCAAGGCCGCGATGCACTCTTGGCGAAAGGCCGTCTCGCCCCAGCCGGCGCGCAGGCCCGCCAGCGAGTAGCCGAAGGCATGCCACACGCGGTTCAAGCCGGTGCGTTCTTTTTGGGGGTTCGCGGATACGTCCGCGCGTTGGACAGATGGGGGCATGGCGGGGGCCGCTTAGCGGCTCAGAGGCAGGGAGGTGACGAGGCGGGTGCCTGCAAAAGCGTCGTGCCAGAACTGGCCTTGGGGATGGAAGCGGCTCAGCAAAGCCCAGACCGCAATCCAGCCGAGCACGATCACGGAGATTTCAGGCACGCTCAGGTGGAAGGGGGCGACGGCAGCCAAGGGCGGCAGAAACCACAGCCAGCTCAACACGTAGCGCCCCAGGGCGCGCAACTGGGTGACGGCTTGCCCGTGGCGATCTACCAGGCGGATATTCCACGTTTTCATGGCCAACGTCTGGCCGTGTGCCCAGAACCAGACAAAGTAAATGCCAAAGATGATGAAGACGAAGGCTTGCAAGGCGTTGCGGTTGTCCAGGGCATGGCGGCTTTGGCTCAGGGTGCTGAATAAGTAGCCAGCTAAAAAGACCACGCCAAACAACAAAATACCTTCGTACAGCCAGCAGGCCAAGCGGCGGCGCAGGCTGGGGGCTTCCAAAGAGGGGATCAGTGAGGACGGGCTTGGCAAGGGTTCGGGGAACGGCATGCCTGCGATTGTAGAGAGAGGCCGCCTGGGCTCTCGGCTCAGCCCCCCGTTATTTGGGCTGCACCAAGGGCAACAGGGTGTTGGGGTCAATCGCCTGTTGTGCTGTGAACTTGGCGCGGTCTGTCTCAGGTGACAGGCGGGTCACGGGGACAGGCGTGAGTTTGTTGGCTGGCAGGGGTTTGGTGGAGATGGCTGCACCAGTGGGCTTGGTGGGGGTCTTTTTGGCCAGGCGCTTTTTCTCTTCGGGGCTGAGTGCCTGGTAGGCTTCCCAGTTGGAGGCCCGCTCTGCCGGGGTCACTTTTTTGGTTTCTGCAAAGTTCAGGCGCGCTATTTCCCGCGCGCGCGGCTTCAGCGCTGCCCACTCGGCCATGCGGCTGTGCATTTTTGCCTGCTCTGTGGGGGCCAGCTGGGGGTAGTTATGGGCCAGCGCAATCCATTTGCGTTTGTGGCCGTCATTGAGGGTGCTCCAGGTGGCTTCCAGGGGTTTGAGTGACTGGCGTTGTACGGCACTCAGGTCCTGCCAGCCCAGCGCCATCAGGGGCGTGCTCAGGGGTTTGGGGGGCACAGCCGTGGTCTGAGCGAGCAGCGGCAAGGGCGCGACGCTTGCGAAGAGGCACACGATCACCCCGCATGCCAGTGGCTTCAGGGGGAATGGGCGTGTGTCAATCGGGCGCATGGCAAGTCAATCGGGCTGGGGCGTGGTGTTACTCGGAACGGTTCAGTCGCAGGTACTGCGCGAAGCCGGGGTCCGTGAAGGCGTCGGGGGGCAGGTCGTCGGTGAGCAGCTCCACGTCCACATCGGCAATTTCCTGGGCTCGGAAGTCGTCTTGCACAAAATCGATGGTGACCAGGCCCGCAACCAGCGCCAACAAAGGCAACCAGGCGCCAAGCAAGCGCCACTTGCCACGCAAGCCGTCACCCATTTGCAGCGCAGCAGAAGACCCCGAGGTCACGACAGCCGATGCCAGCCGTACTTGGGCCTGGCGGCGCTTTTCCAGGGCCAGCATGCGGGCCGCCTTGAGGCGTTCGCTCACGTCATGGGGCAGTTGCTGGGACGCATCATGGAGGCGCGACGTGATGGCGCGGCCCAAGTCATCCTGGCTGGCGATACGGTGGTTGGCGTGGTGTCTGGCTGTCATAGTCGAATTCCCTTGGCCTTGAGGGCTGCGCCCAAGGCATGTACCGCCCGAGAGCAGTGTGTTTTAACACTTCCCTGGGAGCATCCCATGGCGGCGGCCGTCTCCGCAACGTCCATGTCCTCCCAGTAACGCATCAAAAAGGCTTCGCGTTGACGTGCGGGGAGTTCCAAAATCTCGGTTTCAATCGCCCGCAAGGTTTGTGCCCGTTCCAGCTGGCTCTCGGAACTTTCGTTTTGTTCCGGAACGCTCGCAGAATGCAGGGTTTCCAGCAGGTCGAAATCTCCATCTTCACTCGAAGACTCGAAGTCGCCCATGGTCGAAAACAGGGCGTTGTAGGTTTTTTGGCGACGGAACCAGTCCAGGGTGCAGTTCGACAGAATGCGCTGGAACAGCATGGGGAGCTCGTTGATGGGCTTGTGTCCGTAGTGTTCAGCCAGCTTCATCATGCTGTCTTGCACGATGTCCAGCGCCGCCTGCTCATTGCGCACGTGGTAGACCGAGCGTTTGAAGGCCCGCCCTTCGACGCTTTTCAGAAAATCGGACAGCTCTTGTTCGGTAGCCAAGCGGTAGGGGCCTTTGAGTACAGGTTTGCCGCTGCCAACAAGGCGAAGCGCGCCCGGATTATGGCATTCGCCGGTTGCGATTCCAGAAGGCTTTGGGGCAGGTGCCAAAGCAGTGCGATAATGGGCATGCAAATTAAAAGGCAAACGGGTCCTGGTCCGGCGCAATATTCGATGCGTCCATGGCTTGGATCTCAAGTTCCGACGCGACTCCACAAGAGTTTGTGAAGGGGCACCCAAGGTTTTTCGTTAGAGAAATTCACAAAGGTTCATCATGGAAATTACAAAAGCTGAAATCGCTTCGGCATCCTCTGCGTCCAAATCTTCTGTTGCCAGTCCCGTTGCGCCCGAACTGCGTGGTGCCGAGATCTTGGTCAAATCCCTGCAGGCCGAGAACGTCAAGTACATCTGGGGTTACCCAGGTGGCGCGGTTCTGCACATTTACGACGCGTTTTACAAACAAGACACTATCCAGCACGTATTGGTGCGCCATGAGCAGGCGGCGGTGCATGCTGCTGACGGTTATGCCCGTGCTACTGGCGATGTCGGCGTGGCCCTGGTCACCTCCGGTCCCGGTCTGACCAATGCCGTGACCGGCATTGCCACGGCCTATATGGACAGTATTCCGATGGTGATCATCAGTGGGCAAGTCCCCACGCACGCCATTGGCCTGGACGCGTTTCAGGAATGCGACACCGTGGGCATCACCCGCCCCATCGTGAAGCACAACTTCCTGGTCAAGGACGCCAAGGACATGGCCGAGGTCATGAAAAAGGCCTTCCACATTGCGCGCAGCGGCCGCCCCGGCCCGGTGGTGGTGGATATCCCCAAGGATGTGTCCTTCAAGAAGGTTCCTTACCACGGCTACCCCGAAACCGTGGAAATGCGTTCTTACAACCCGGTGCGCAAAGGCCACGGCGGTCAGATCCGCAAGGCCTTGCAACTGCTGCTGGCAGCCAAGCGCCCCTATATCTACACCGGCGGTGGCGTGTTGTTGAGCAATGCCTCCAACGAGTTGCGTACGCTGGTCGACATGCTGGGCTACCCCTGCACCAACACCCTGATGGGCCTGGGCGCCTACCCCGCCAGTTCTTCCCGGTTCCTGGGCATGCTGGGCATGCACGGCACGGTGGAAGCCAATAACGCGATGCAGCACTGCGATGTGTTGCTGGCCGTGGGTGCTCGCTTCGATGATCGCGTGATTGGCAATCCCAAGCACTTCGCGCAGAACGAACGCAAGATCATCCACATCGACATCGACCCATCCAGCATCTCCAAGCGTGTGAAAGTGGATATCCCGATCGTGGGCGACGTGAAAGACGTGCTCAGTGAAATGATCGCCATGATCCGTGAAGGCAGCGTCAAGCCCGATGCGAACGCCCTGGGCGCCTGGTGGGACACGATCGAAGGTTGGCGCAAACGCGACTGCATGAAGTACAGCCTGGGCAATGGCGATGTCATCAAGCCCCAATACGTGGTGGAAACACTGTGGAACATGACCAAGGACGCGGATACCTACATCACGTCCGACGTGGGCCAGCACCAGATGTGGGCGGCGCAGTACTACAAGTTTGACGAGCCACGCCGCTGGATCAACTCCGGCGGCCTGGGCACCATGGGCGTGGGCATTCCCTACGCCATGGGCATCAAGCTGGCCAAGCCCGACAGCGAAGTGTTTTGTATCACCGGCGAAGGCTCGGTGCAGATGAACATCCAGGAACTGTCGACCTGCCTGCAGTACAACACGCCCATCAAGATTTGCTCCTTGAACAACCGCTATCTGGGCATGGTGCGCCAGTGGCAAGAGGTGGAGTACGAAGGCCGTTACAGCCACAGCTACATGGATGCATTGCCCAATTTCGTCAAGCTGGCGGAGGCCTATGGCCACGTTGGCATGCTGATCGAAAAACCGGGTGATGTGGAGCCCGCGCTGCGCGAAGCCCGCAAGCTCAAGGACCGCACGGTCTTTATGGACTTCCGCACGGACCCCACGGAGAACGTGTTCCCCATGGTGCAGGCCGGCAAAGGCATCACCGAGATGCTGCTGGGTGCGGAGGATCTCTAAGGCGCTTTACAGCCGTTTGATGGCCTAGCCCGCATGGAATATGCGCGAGCAGCTATCATTTTTGAATGAATCTATTGTCTGCCAAGCTGTGTGGTTACCGCCACACGGGGAGGGCAACGAAAAGAGGAATCGGTATTTATGAAACACATCATTGCAGTTTTGCTGGAAAACGAGCCTGGCGCTCTGTCCCGTGTGGTGGGCCTGTTTTCGGCCCGCGGTTACAACATTGAGTCTTTGACCGTGGCACCCACGGAAGATCCAAGCCTGTCGCGCATGACCATCCAGACCACCGGTTCGGACGACGTGATTGAGCAAATCACCAAGCACCTGAACCGTTTGATTGAAGTCGTGAAGGTGGTGGACCTGACCGAGGGAGCCTACATCGAGCGCGAGCTCATGATGGTCAAGGTGCGTGCGGTCGGCAAGGAGCGCGAAGAGATGAAACGTATGGCGGACATCTTCCGTGGTCGCATCATTGATGTCACCGAGAAGAGTTACACGATTGAACTCACAGGCGACCAATCCAAGAACGATGCATTTCTCGAAGCCATCGAGCGTGCGGCGATTTTGGAGACCGTGCGTACGGGCTCCAGCGGCATCGGCCGTGGTGAGAGAATCCTGCGGGTTTGACAGTTCAGTCCGTGCGCGCGTTTCGACAGGCTCAACGCGAACGGACTTCAGAGTGGCGATATGCGGTGACCGTTCGCCCTGAGCCTGTCGAAGGGCACTTTCGCCAACAACCATTCGGAGAGAGAAATGAAAGTTTTTTACGACAAAGATTGTGATTTGAGCCTGATCAAGGGCAAGACCGTGGCCATCATCGGTTACGGCAGCCAAGGCCACGCACACGCCCAGAACCTGAACGACAGCGGCGTGAAGGTTGTGGTCGGTCTGCGCAAGGGCGGCGCTTCCTGGGACAAGGTTGGCAAGGCCGGCTTGAACGTGCTGGAAGTCAACGACGCGGTCAAGGCCGCTGACGTGGTCATGATCCTGCTGCCTGACGAAGACATCGCTTCCGTCTACAAGAACAACGTCGAACCCAACATCAAGCAAGGCGCTTCGCTGGCCTTCGCCCACGGCTTCAACGTGCATTACAACCAAGTCGTGCCCCGCGCTGACCTGGACGTGTGGATGGTTGCTCCCAAGGCCCCTGGCCACACCGTGCGCAACACCTACACCCAGGGTGGCGGCGTGCCCCACCTGGTGGCCGTGCACCAGGACAAGACCGGCAAGGCCCGTGACTTGGCTCTGAGCTACGCCATGGCCAACGGTGGCGGCAAGGCCGGCATCATTGAGACCAACTTCAAGGAAGAAACCGAGACCGACTTGTTCGGCGAGCAGGCCGTGTTGTGCGGTGGTGCGGTTGAGCTGATCAAGATGGGTTACGAAACCCTGGTGGAAGCTGGCTACGCCCCTGAAATGGCCTACTTTGAGTGCTTGCACGAGTTGAAGCTCATCGTCGACCTGATCTACGAAGGTGGCATCGGCAACATGAATTACTCGATCTCGAACAATGCCGAGTACGGCGAGTACGTGACCGGCCCTGAAGTGATCAATGCCGAGTCCCGCGTGGCCATGCGCAACGCCTTGAAGCGGATCCAGACCGGCGAATACGCGAAGATGTTCATTCTGGAAGGCCGCACTGGCTACCCCAGCATGACCGCGCGTCGTCGTCTGACTTCCGAGCACTCCATCGAAGTTGTGGGCGCCCAGCTGCGCGCCATGATGCCCTGGATTGCGAAGAACAAGCTGGTGGACCAGACTCGCAACTAATGTTTGCGTGAGATGTGAAAAGGCCACCTCGGTGGCCTTTTCCTTTTATGGGACTTGTGTTTTTTGCTTGCTTGGGCTGGCTTACACTGGCGTGTGTTGGTGGTGTTGGGCCTTCCTGGATCAATGGGATCAGGTGCGCCTTGCGCTGATCGAGGAGAAACTATGCATGACGGTTCTGATTTAAAAGACAACGGCACAGAGGGTGTTGTCATTCGCAAGCGGCGCAAGGGCATTTATGTACTGCCCAATTTGTTCACGCTGGCTGCTTTGTTTGGCGGGTTTTATGCCATTGTGATGGCGATGAACGACCGTTACGATTTGGCTGCCGTGGGCATTTTTTGCGCCATGGTGCTGGACAGTCTGGATGGCCGTGTGGCCCGCATGACCAACACGCAAAGTGCGTTTGGCGAACAGATGGACTCCTTGTCTGACATGGTGTCTTTTGGTGCCGCCCCCGCCCTGATTGCGTATGAGTGGGCCTTGCGTGGTTTGGGGCGCTGGGGCTGGTTTGCCGCATTTGTGTACTGCGCATGTGCAGCCTTGCGTTTGGCACGTTTCAACGTCAACACGACCGTGGTGGACAAGCGCTACTTTCAGGGGCTGCCTTCACCAGCGGCAGCAGCGCTGGTGGCTGGGTTTATTTGGCTGATGACCGAATCAGGCGTCAAGGGCACCGAAACCTTGTGGGGCATCTCCATTCCATGGCTGACCTTTGCTCTGGCGCTGTACGCAGGGCTCACCATGGTGACCAATGTGCCTTTCTATAGCTTCAAGGACGTCAGCATGAAGAAGAGCGTGCCTTTTGCGGTGATCGTGTTGATTGCCCTGGGCATTGCCGTCATCAACATTGATCCGCCCACCGTGATGTTTGGCGTGTTTGTGGTGTACGGACTGAGCGGCTATGTGGTCTACGCCGTGCGTCGGGCTCGTGGTGTGCGCACCAGCGTGATCAGCACTTCGACTGACGAACCCGAAGAGCGCGGCTTGCACATGTAATTGGAAGAACAAGGAGACTGGGTATGGCAGACAAACTGATCATTTTTGACACCACTTTGCGCGATGGAGAGCAGTCTCCCGGCGCCTCTATGACCCGTGATGAAAAGCTGCGTATTGCGCGCCAGCTGGAGCGTCTGAAGGTGGACGTGATCGAGGCCGGTTTTGCGGCCAGTTCGAACGGGGATTTTGAGGCGGTGCAGTTGATCGCGAACACCATCAAGGATTCGACCATCTGCTCCCTGTCGCGAGCCAATGACCGTGACATTTCCCGTGCTGCGGAAGCACTCAAAGGTGCCAACAGCGCGCGTATCCACACCTTCATTGCAACGTCACCCCTGCATATGGAGAAGAAGCTGCGCATGACACCCGACCAGGTGTTTGAGCAGGCCAAACAGTCAGTGCGTTTTGCCCGCAATTTGGTGGCGGACGTAGAGTTCAGTCCTGAGGACGGCTATCGCAGCGACGTGGACTTTTTGTGCCGCGTGTTGGAGGTTGTCATTGCCGAGGGCGCCACCACCATCAACGTACCCGACACCGTGGGCTACGCCATTCCCGAGCTGTATGGCAATTTCATCAAAACGCTGCGTGAACGCATTCCAAATTCTGACAAGGCTATTTGGTCAGTGCATTGCCATAACGATTTGGGCATGGCCGTGGCCAATTCGTTGGCTGGCGTGAAGATTGGCGGTGCGCGCCAGGTGGAGTGCACCATCAACGGCCTGGGGGAGCGTGCAGGCAATTGCAGCCTCGAGGAAATTGTGATGGCGGTGAAGACACGCCGCGACTACTTTGGCCTGGACCTGGGAATCGACGCGACACATATCCTTGCTGCCAGCCGCATGGTCAGCCAGACCACAGGGTTCGTCGTGCAACCCAACAAAGCGGTGGTGGGAGCGAATGCATTTGCCCATGCCTCTGGCATCCACCAGGATGGTGTGCTCAAGGCGCGCGACACCTACGAAATCATGCGCGCCGAGGATGTGGGCTGGACTGCCAACAAAATCGTGCTGGGCAAGCTCAGTGGTCGCAATGCCTTCAAGCAACGCCTGCAGGAGTTGGGAGTGCAGTTGGAGAGTGAGGCCGAAATCAATGCGGCTTTTGCCCGCTTCAAGGAGCTGGCAGATCGCAAGAGCGACATCTTTGACGAGGACATCCTCGCGCTGGTCAGTGACGATAGTGTGACCCCGGACAAGGAGCAGTACAGCTTTGTGTCCCTGTCGCAGCACAGCGAAACGGGCGAACGCCCGCATGCTGCGGTGGTGTTCACGGTGGCTGGCAAGGAGGTGAAGAGTGACTCGGACGGCAACGGCCCGGTCGATGCATCCCTGAAGGCCATTGAGGCCCATGTGCAGAGTGGGGCGGAGATGGTGCTGTACTCGGTGAATGCCATCAGCGGCTCCACGGAGAGCCAGGGAGAGGTGACCGTGCGTCTGCAAAACAGTGGCCGTGTTGTCAATGGCGTGGGTTCGGACCCAGACATCGTGGTGGCCTCGGCCAAGGCGTATTTGAGTGCCTTGAACAAGCTGCAAAGCAAGTCAGACCGGGTTGCGGCCCAAGGATGAAGGCCTGATTCAAAATATTCTTGAGGTTTGCCCTGCAAGTTGTTGATCTAACATAAGTTTTCTGTTTAAACTGTGTCCATAACTGTTGGGTGTGTAGGGAAATCCTGGTTTCCCTGCTTCTGGAAGGACTTATGTTGAAACGCGGACTTATGCAGCTTTGTGTCGGTGGCTTGGTGGCTGCTTGCATGTTTTTGCCCCAAGATGGGTCGGCCGCCCAGCGCAAAAAGACGAGTGCCAGCCAAACCGTTGCCAAAAAATCCTTGGCAAAAAAAGCAACAGTCAAAAAAACTGCACGTCCCAAGATCATTCGCAAAGTGGTAGCTGCAGCGCCGGCTCGTCCGTCCTACGGGCAGTTGGCTGGTTTGCATGGCATGCAGGACGAGCTGGATCTCCGGTCCAGCGTGGCGTTGGTGGTGGACCAGGACACCAACGAGGTCTTGTTCAGCAAGAACGAATCGGCCGTGTTGCCGATTGCCTCCATTACCAAGCTGATGACTGGTGTGTTGATCAGTGAAGCCCAGTTGCCCATGGATGAAGTGATCACCATCACGCAGGCAGACGTGGATATGGAGAAGGGCAGTTCCTCGCGGCTGCGCGTGGGCACTGAACTGAGCCGTGGAGAACTTCTGCATTTGGCGCTGATGGCGAGTGAGAACCGTGCCGCCCATGCCTTGGGTCGTACGTTTCCCGGTGGCTTGCAGCTGTTCGTCAACCAGATGAACATCAAAGCCAAATTGATGGGCATGCAAGACACCCGTTATGTAGAACCCACCGGCCTGTCCAGCAAAAACCAGTCCAGTGCCAAAGATTTGGCCACCCTGGTCAACTACGCCCACAGTGACCCGGTTTTGCGTGAACTCTCCACGTCCACCGGTTACCAGGTAGCGGTTGGCAACCGCACATTGCAGTACAACAACACCAACCGCTTGGTCAAAAATCCTTCGTGGGACATTGGTTTGCAAAAAACCGGTTACATCACCGAAGCGGGTCAGTGCCTGGTTATGCAGGCCAAGGTGGCTGGGCGCAAGCTCATCATGGTGTTTTTGGATTCGGCAGGCAAACTCAGCCGAATCGGTGATGCAGAGCGAGTGCGCAAGTGGGTGGAGTCCAACCATACCCCTGCGGTACGCGCGGCGCCCTTGGCGAGCCGCGAACACGCACGCCGGGGTTAAGCAAAGTCTTGCCGTTTGGGCGCCGACTTGGCGCCTAGCCTCACTTTTTGTGGCCGCGGTACCCCAGCGTTTCTGATATCTGGCGGGCTGTGTCCTGCAGTTTGGGCAGCCAGTCCTCTTCCAGGCGGCCGGATGGAGCGGAAATTGACAGGCCTGCAACCAGCTTGGCCTGGTCGTCATAAATGCCGGCTGCCATGCAACGCACACCCAACTCCAACTCCTCGTTGTCGCTGGCCTGGCCATATTGGCGTACCTTCGAGAGCTCGCGCTCCAGCGTGTCCAAATCGGTAATACTGTTTTTGGTGTGGCCTTGCAGGCCTGTACGCGTCGCGTAGGCACGTGTGCGCTGGGGGTCATCTGCAGCCAGAAACAGCTTGCCCACCGAGGTCAGGTGCAGTGGGGCCCGGCCACCGATGGCTCGTACCACCTGCATGCCTGAGCGTTCGCTGTAGGCGCGTTCGACATAAATGATTTCATCCCCTTGGCGCATGCTCAAATTCACCGGTTGCTGGGTCAATTTGTGCAACTCCCGCATGGGGATCAGGGCGGCATCACGGACATTCAAGCGTGCCTTGACCAAATTGCCCAACTCCAGCAAACGCATCCCAAGCCGGTAGCTGCCTGACTGTGGTCGGTCCACAAAGCGCCCAGCCACCAAGTCATTGAGAATTCGGTGCGTGGTCGATGGGTGCAAACCCGCCTTCTCGCTGATTTCCTTCAGGGGAATGGCGTCCTCGCGTGAGGCCAGCACATCAATCAGAGTGAACATCCGTTCAATCACTTGCACCGTGGGGGTATTGGGCGGGTCGAGGTCTTTTTTTGTCATAGTCGGTCAGTCACCCGATGTTAACCCCCTGCCGGCCCGGCGGAGACTGGCGTGTGGTGCCCGGCAGACGCATTGGTGCGTTCTGACTCACCCGGGCCGGGCAGCCATTGGCCGTTTTGCAGCAGCTCATAGGGGCGGAACAGCGATTTGTAACGCATCTTGTTGCTTTGCTCGATCCAGTAGCCCAAGTAGACGTAGGGCAAGCCCAGGCGCTTGGCCTGGGCCAACTGCCACAGTACGTTAAAAGTGCCGTAGCTGGCCTGAACATCGGGTGAGAAAAAGGTGTAGACCGCAGAGATGCCATCGTCCAGCACATCGAGGATGGACACCATCTTGAGTTCCCCTGGGGCCTCCGTCATGGAGGGCTCCCGAAACTCGACCAGGCGCGAGTTCACCCGACTTTGCAGCAAAAACTGGACATACTGATCCACGCTATCTTCATCCATGCCGCCGCCAGCATGGCGGCTGGTTTGGTAGCGCAAGTACAGCGCGTAGTGCTCTGCCACAAAACCCAGTTTCAAAACGCGAGCTTCCAGCCCGGCATGCTGCTTCCAGGCCCTGCGCTGGCTGCGTGTGGGGGTAAACCCCTCGGCCTTCACACGCAAGGGAGTGCACGCCTGGCAGCCGTCGCAATACGGGCGGTAGGTGAACATGCCACTGCGGCGGAAGCCCTTGGCGACCAACCCGGAGTACACCGTGTTGTCGATCAGATGGCTGGGGGTGGCAACCTGCGAGCGTGCCTGGCGCTCAGGCAGGTAGCTGCAGTCATACGGCGCCGTGGCATAAAACTGCAGGGCCTGGAGAGGGAGGTCGGTCAGGTCTGTCATGGAGGCAGGGCATCAGGCAGACAAAAGTTCATGCCAGTATAGAGGCCTGAATGCCCAGTCGGGGGCGCTGGCATCTCGGGTCTGGCGCACATGCTCCAAAAAATCGGCGCGTGGCATTTCACGGGCCCCCAGTGACGCGAGGTGTGGTGTATTTTGCTGGCAGTCCACCATCTGGATACCCGCATGCCTGCAAAACGCGATGAGTGCCGCCAGCGCAATTTTGGAAGCATCAGTCTGGCGCATGAACATGGATTCACCGAATACCGCTTGCCCCAGGTTGACGCAATACAGCCCTCCCACCAGGACGCCGTCGCACCAGGTTTCCACACTGTGCGCCATGCCCAGCGCGTGCAGTTGGCTGTAGGCGGCCACCATCTTGTCCACGATCCAGGTTCCGGCCTGTCCACGGCGTGACGATTCCGCGCAGGCACGGATCACCTGGCCGAAAGCCGTGTCCATGCGGACCTCACAGCCGGGGGTCCGCAAAAAAGTATGCAAGGTCTTGCGCAAGGAGCGGTGCAGGCGAAAGTCCTGCACGCGCAGCACCATGCGTGGGTCGGGGCTCCACCAAAGAATGGGTTGCCCGTCACTGAACCAGGGAAACACCGCCTGGCTGTAGGCTGCTTGCAGCGTAGCGGGAGAGAGATCGGCGCCTGCGGCCAGCAGGCCAGGCGCGTCGCTGCCCGGGCCCCACGCGGTGCGTGTATCGGGGAAGGGCATGCCAGGGTCTAACCAGGGCAGGGGAGGCGTACGGTGGAGCACGGTGCAGAAAATAGCAATTAATTGGGGCTTGGGCCGAAGCAGTGCAGCTTCACAGGTTAGAATACCAGCTGTCGGCGTGTAGCGCAGCCTGGTAGCGCACCTGCTTTGGGAGCAGGGGGTCCAAGGTTCGAATCCTTGTACGCCGACCACCATTCAAGAACAAAGGCCCCGTAGTGTTGTGACTGAGGGGCCTTTGTTTTTTCTGTCCGTAGCTCAGTTGGATAGAGCAACAGCCTTCTAAGCTGTGGGTCGGGGGTTCGATCCCCTCCGGACAGGCCATTCGGCGTTCGGCATTCATCCCACTCATGTCACTGGAACCATAACCGTGCCGCTTTGGCACGCTTATGCTTCCAATTCGGGGCGGCACGGATATGCTTCTTGAGCAGGGTTCAAACAAGTGCTCAATTCAGGCCTGAAAAGAGTAGTCAAGCGCTAGGAATTACGTAAGTAGCGCAGCTTCTGCCAATTGGTTTTTTCAAAACGGCACGCTTATGAGTAAAGCGGCACGGAATTGCTTCCACCTCTCCAAAAAAGCAAATTCACCATAACTTTCTCTCCAGTTGTGGCGGCGCAGGCACCCACTGGTAGCTTGAGCCTCGCAGACACTTTTGTTGGGATTAAATGCAATCGTCACTATTGCTGGAGTCTGGCGATCTTGGGCCGTCAGTTAATAGGCCGACGCATCCGATCGCCTTCGGCGTCGGCTGAGCAGCGGCGTTGAACGTTCGTTTGTTGAGTAGCATTCGCCCGCAACGGGCCCTGTGGCCGTTGGCAAATGACTACTTTCGGGTGACACATTTTTCGTCTGCTCTGCCGTTTGGGAATGAGGCTTTGGAAGTTCACCCGTTTGGGGGATATTGGAATCCATAGCGATCCCGGAAAATACGCAGCGCCCATGCCTGGCACCAACCAGCAACATCAGCCCCTAAGTTGTGAGTTGTGAAGCCATTTCATGTCGGCCGCGCGTATACAAGGTACTCTTGACTCCCAATTACTCCATGAAAATCGCCATGCCACGCCCATCCAGCATCGTCTTTGCAATAGCCTGTGCATTGACCACCATACTGCCGTCTACGTCTTTTGCACAGGACATGTTGTCGGCCAGCTTAAACACAGTTCGGATCACTGATCCAAAAAAGGGGTGGGGTCACGGCGTTCGTATAGATGCAAACCACATACTGACCGCCGCACATGTAGTGGACGAATCTGCCGAAGGCACCCAGTTCACATTACTTGACACCAGCGCGCGGGATGCCGGCTTGGCCATGGTTGAAAAAATAGGACATCGAAAGCTCGTTGATCTCGCCCTATTGCGGATTACAAAGGACGATTTCAATACGGAAGTATCCGCGCCTTTGAAAGTATGCAAGGACAATGTCAAGCCAGGCACGCCGCTTTTCGTGTTCTACGAAAACCGCGGACAGCATACACACGCGTCAGCTGATCAACCCCAATGGCACCTTGGGGTAGAGAGTGCAACAATGACTGAAGCGTTTTTCTCGCACGGCGTGTCCGGGGCAGCCGTATTTGATGTTGAAAAAAACTGTTTAGCCGGCATTGTGAGCCAACAACGTCTCACGAATTCGGATACGGCAGAGCAATGCCTTACTGACACGGTCAATAAGAAGCCCCTCTTGAAAGCCTGTAGTCTACTGATTGGAACCGTGTTTGTTCCTGCGCTCGACATAGGCACGTTCCTAGGACAGGAGCAATTCTGAGCAGTAATAGTGACACCTTGGTCAAAGCGGCATGTGAGCTTTTAGACAAGATCGAATCGCATGGTGCAGCGGCCGTTTGAATTCTGCGCACATTGTTGACGTTGCACGCCGACGCAGCAACTAACTCTGGTAAACACAAGAATATCCGCTGTTAGTGGTCAGCAATTCCTGGAACAGATGGTCAGGTCAACCTGAATACGCACATACGCCAATACGGCCTCAGATTCCGCGTCCAAACACACTTGCTTACGCGAAGTGGCCGTAGCATCATGTTCTGCCTTGACCCCAGCGCCCGGAGCCCGCGTCCTTTTCTGCACGGAGTCCGTCATGCCGCCTTCACTAGTGGCGCAATCTCTTTGTAAATCGTCTTTGCGTTGAGCTTTTCAGCTACCCGCAAATCGTAGGCGACTTGCAGGCTCAACCAGCCTTTGGCCTCGCTGCCGAAATAACGCTCAAGGCGCAGAGCAGTGTCCGCAGTCACGCCCCGGTTGCAGTCAACGATTTCACGCAGCCGCGAGTAGGGCACGTGCAGGGCCAGCGATAAGGCGCGAACACTAATGCCCATGGGCTTGATGTAGTCCTTCAGCAGGATTTCCCCTGGGTGGACAGGACGCATTCCATTCTTAAGCATGGTGGACTCCATTTCTTCTCGCGCTCAATGCGGGTCTTCAATCAACACGTCATACGTACCAGCATCACACCATTTGAAGGTGAGTCGCCACTTGTGATTGATATGCACATGCCATGCGCCGTTGTATTCTTTCAGGCCGTTGCTTGGTGGAACCTGCATGAAGTTCAAAGAGGGCCCAGCGTTTAGCTTAGCCAATTTGCGCTTCGCAGTGCTTTTTTAAGATGGAAAATTTAGGGGACTTGCCCGTTTCAAAAAATGACCGCCTGTCCGCGTGAGCATTCCAGTCTAAAACGCGACCCATTCCAATCCAAACCCGCCAAGCATTTCAATTCATACAAGACCAGGCGTTCTGATTCAAACTCGGCCAACTGCATATTTCGATTGATCAAACCGACCTTTTCGGAGATCGCTGGCCACCTTCTAAGTTACTTTTGACCAAGGATAGTTGCAGCAAAGGCGGGTTTGGGCCAGTAGCGGGCTTCGATGAATGTCTGCTTGTCGACGGCCGAATTCATCGGTTATGTCGAGGGCTCAGAAAATCCCCCGAATGGGGGATAGGCAGGCCGTGTCGTGATGTTCAGAATCGTGGGTAGAGCGCCCCACATTAAGAAAACTCATTCGGAGCATCAATGTCTTTTCCGTTTTCGATTCAATCCTCCATTCAATCTGAGCAGGGTGCCATATCTAGAACGGTCACGTTGCACAATGGCCTGACAGTCATACTTGGTCCAAATGGGTCTGGGAAGACGCACTTAATGCGGGGCATGAAGAGTGCGCTGATTCCACACTGCGCGGGCAAACGAGTTCGTTTTTTGTCGGCAGGGCGTGTTGGACTGTTCGAGCAATTCCGCTCCGACTATGACGGTCACAGGGGGGGGCAACCCTAATTACAAAAATGCGAACTACGGGTCCTTGGCAGACACAGATCGTCGGCACAATTACGAAACTTTGCAGGGTGACTTTCAGACGCTCGCGGTCCGGCCTGACATTCTGATCAAAATTCGGGAACGGCTGCGCAAGCTCTTTTCGAGAGACATTGCCATCTTGTGGGATGGAGGGAACTTAAAGATTGAGTTTGCAAGAACCAATGCCGAAACGCGCTCGTATTCGTCAGCCAGAGAAGCTTCAGGATTGCTTCATCTCGCCGGACTACTGGCGGCGCTATATGACGATGAGGTGGGCGCGGTTTTGATTGATGAGCCGGAGGTCTCGTTGCACCCTCAGATGCAGGCGTTTCTTTTAAAGGAAATGTTGGGTGTCGCGGGGATCCCTGAGGCCGGGTCGAACAAAAAGCTAGTTGTAATTGGTACACATTCGACGGAATTTCTGCGCATTGATTCGCCAAAGGACATTCCACGGTTAGTCTTCTGTTACGACCTCAATCTCGAACCTGTTCAAGTGCCCGCAGAAGCTGATGAGCTCAAAAGCGCGAAGCTGGCTGCCCTTGTTGCGAGGATGGGACAGGAGCACAAGCTCGCTTTTTTTGCCAAGTCTCCACTTTTGGTTGAGGGACCGTCTGACTCCATTGTCTGCGGGGGGCTTGCGAGCAAACTTGAAATCCATATTGAGGCTGGTGGCTCTCAGTTGCTTCCCGTTATTGGAAAGGGGCAATTCCCAGTAGTGGTGAAGCTCCTTCAAATGACTGGGAAGTCGCCATTGGTGCTGGCAGATGCAGACGGGATTGCCGACGGCATCGACCTTGCGAGTACGTTTCTAAGAAGTGATGATGCGAATACCCGCGCCGCAAAGGTAGGTGGTGGTAGTGCCATTGAGCTCTGCAGGTCAGTCCACAGTGCGTTTTGTGGGTTGGTTCAAAACAATTGGGCAGAAATTGCATCCCGTGCGGAGTGTCACCCCTACTGGACTTCGCGCGATACAACGGAGGCCGACTCAGGCAAAGCCAAGCGTCGTGCAGCATTTGCGACCTTATTCGTTGTACCTGACGCAGAGTTGGTAGGTCTAGATAGGGAGCGGAAGTGGGAGAAGATAAAGCAGAGGTTTGTGTTTCTCCTAAATTTATTGGAGTCGCAAGGTTGCTTTTTCCTTCGTCGAGGTTCGATTGAGTCTTACTTTGAGGGCTCGTCTACCCCTAGGCTAATTTCGGATAAGCCAGCTTCAGCGGCAGCCGAAGCCGCTAAGTTCATAAACACCCAAGATGATGTGCTTGAAAGTCGCTATGCAGATGTAATCCGATGCCTCCGCACTGCGGCGAAAACTCAACCTATTGTTGAAGCTGAGTCCCTGCAGGATGCTCTGCTGGCCGTAGCCGCGCCAGCTCTAGCTAGAGTCCAAAACGGTACTCAATCACTAAATCTCAATGCCATTGCAAAAAGCATGGTTGGTGACGTTTCGAAGATGTTTGACCTCACCGCGGTCAAAGGAAAGCTACACATTGCGTTGAAAAGTCAAATCTTGGAGGTGCCTGGGTTTCCCTTGGAGATTGCGAAAGATGATGACGTTGTCAAAGTTGTTTCTAAGGCTCTGAAATTGGAGAAATCGCATACTGCTGATAAAGAAGTGGGCGAGTCAGACGATGCAATAGCTTCATAGAGTCTTCATTCTTTTATGCCAACGCACAGGTTGCGCAACAGATAGTGAAGTTCGGAACCCAACTTCTGGTCACCCAAACTGAATGTCCGGTTTCCGGCGAGTAGATTGGGGCGACTGCAGCGATCACTTCGGGCCAGGAGCAGACGATGTCGAAAGTCCTCTTTGAGCACTTGTGAACAATTCATGCATCCTCGGTTCAGATTCTTGGTCAACTAACTATCTGCCGTGACGTCTGAGGTGCCAAGTTATTCTCCTTGGCCACCCGTCGCGATCTTCGCAATGTGTGCCAATGTGGTCTTGGTATATGTTTCAAGAAGCGCTCCCTCAGCCGCAACATGCGCCAATTCGAGCACGGAGTTTGACGCCTGCTCAACCGGGCAAGTAGGATGGTCGCGCGATATCGGTGCCAGCAAGATGGGGCCTTTTCGTAAGGCTCGCTGGACGTCTAGAACGGTGATTTCTTCTAGGCCTCTGGTCAGCTTCCAACCGCCCCCCCTTCCTCCTTCTGACTCAACAATCCCGTAAGTTCGGAGCGCGCCCAAGGTACGGCGTACGACAACAGGGTTCGTATCGAGCATTTGAGCGATCTTCTCTGACGTCTCCCTGCCGCCAAGCAAACCCATGTGCACCAACACATGGAGCATCCTGGCCAGACGCTCGTCCGTTTTCATTCATTTCTTTCTGTAACTATAATAGTTACACTATGAGTAAATCCTAATTCTCCACTCAACCAGCCGACCCGTAACTGAAGTCACCATGCAGCGCCGCCAGTTTCTACTCGCCTCGACAACGGCCTTGACCGCGTCCATTGCGAGGACAAAAGCATTTAGCAAGGAGATCCCCATGAATGAGAAAACCATCGCAACCCGAACCCTCAAAACCAGTATCCTTGATGCCGGATCAGGCCCTTTGGTGTTGATGTGCCATGGCTTCCCTGAGACCAAACATGCCTGGCGACATCAGATCGTAGCGCTTGCCAAAGCAGGCTACCGTGCCGTTGCACCTGACATGCGAGGATACGGGGGCACTGAGGCTCCTGAGCGAGCTGATCAATACAGCGTCATCCACACAGTTGGCGATATGGTGGCGTTGCTGGATGCCTTGGGTGAACGCACAGCAGTCATAGTGGGTCATGATTGGGGCGCGACCATCGCCTGGCAGGCAGCACTGATGCGCCCTGACCGGTTTCGAGCAGTCGCTGCGTTGAGCGTCCCAATGATGGGGCAACCACCCGTACCACCATCCAAGATATTTCCACAAAACGCGGAAGCGCTGTTTTACACCCTGTACTTTCAGGATCCAGCGGGGGCAGAGGCTGAGTTCAACCGCGACGTGAGGCTTACACTTGGGAAGCTGCTTCACGCAGCCAGTGGTGAAGCGGGACCGCGCAAGTCTGGTGATACTACGCCCAATCCGTTCGGAATGGTCAGCCGCAAAACCGGGTTGCTTCCCAGTCTACCGTCTCCAGATCGTCTTCCAGATTGGCTGCAACTCGAGGATTTTGAGCACCTTGTGACTGCATTTGAATCCCGTGGCTTCCGAAGTGCGTTGAACTACTACCGTAACCTGGATCGGAACTGGGAGCTTCAACAGGCGGCGGTAGGCCAAACAGTGAATGTTCCTGCGGTGTTCATGATCGGAGAGCGCGATACAGGTTTGAGTATTCCCGGCATGGACACGATCATTGCTGCCATGCCAAGCTTGGTGCCAGAACTTGACGGCTCGCATGTTATAGCTGAGGCAGGACACTGGCTGCAACAGGAGCGGCCATCAGAGGTCTCCCAGTTGCTTATGCAGTTTTTAGGGAAGCTTGAGAAGTCATAGCGATGGCATAGCCTTGGCGATAGGACAAATTTCCTAAGCTATTAACACGGTCATTTTGTATGAACTAGGCCGCCCTCAAACTCCCACTACGGCACAAATGGGCCAGTTGCAGTCGTCGGCGAATGACTACTACGCGGACGTTGCCTGCGTTTTGATTCCTATTGCGCCCTCTTGATATTCGATGCAGTAAAGACCGTCAGGACCAGATAGCCGCAACAATTCGTTGTGGGTCTCCGCAACTTCGATGATTTGATCTTGAATTGGCCCTATTCCAAGTACTTGGCCCTGGCTAGGGTAAGTCAGTGTGTAGTCCCTTGCCACGCGCTCCCAAGTGCCGACTGCATAAAGACCTCGGCCAGAGTGTGAGACCGTTAGCAGGAAAGTCCCGCTTGGGTCAAACCCAGCGGCGACCAATCCACCGACATGAAGGTATTTAAGCGTCATTAGAAGTGATAACTCAGAGTAAATCTATTTACGCTTTGGGTCGACAGGTGCAGTGGGCCAGTTGCGGGCTTCGACGAATGTCCGCTATCAGCCCCCCCGGAGAGAGATTGCCGCAGTTGGAAGCAAGAAGTCATCCCCCAACAATGTTCCGAAAATGGGGGGCACTTCAAGACTCAAACAACGCTACTTGAATTTCTCGTGGAGTGCAAGAAAACAGGTGTTCGCTTGGCTAGGAGGTTGCACAAAATGCTTCAAGGACGTAATTGACTATCTCTTGAAGTTCTTTTGCGTCGTGGGCGAGCACTACGGGATTTGGCAGATGACTGTCGTAAAAGCCGCGGCTGTAGCCCTTTTGCGTAGATAGCTGGTTGAATACATCTTTGCAACTGGAGAAGGCGGCCTCATCCAGTGCTATCCAATAGCCAACGCGGTAATGTGCGGCCTTATCGAAAGTGCTGACTTTGTCTGAAGTCGGCTGCTTTATTGCGGCCAACCAATAGCGAGGCGAAATGCCAGTACCTTGCAGCCCCTCAATATTTTTCAGTTCGGCGAAGGCATCCTCTGTTGCTGCAGCAATGATTACGTTGATGGAGAGTGGCATGCTCATGAGGCACCTTCATTTGAAGGTGTCATGAAAGTGACTAGTGGCGAATGGGAAATGTCCCTCGCCCTCAAAATTTCTGCCTCAAGACGTCGTTTTTCCGACAGGAGAGATTTGATTTTCTCCTCGACTATCAAACGGTCTTTCTTGAGAGCTCCAGATTCCTCGCGAGATTTTCCGAGGTTTTGAATTTCAGCCTCGATTGAAGCAATGCGCTCATAAGCCGGCTGGAGTCCACCTTCCACAGGTTGAATCGTTTCGGCATCTACCAAAGTTGCACAAAGTGCTGCAGCAATCAAAGCGATAAGACGTAGATACATGCGCGGGTTCGGAGTGAATTCGAGACAATTCTGTTTGTTTCCCTGGGATTTGGCTATCCCCCATTCAGGGGATTCGGCTGATGTCCGCTCCTCCCACTTAGTTTGGACGTCTACAGACTGATAGCAGACTTCTGATCGCTCCATTAAAACCAATGTTGTCGCATATCCGACAGGAATGCCGTTGTGATTGGATAGCCAGAATTCGAGCCAATAACTGAATCGATTCCACAGCTCGGGCACAGCGCAGTTGTTCCCAAATCGAGTTGTTGGTCTTCTGGCGCATCTAGCGGAAAGTCCACCCAGTCAGTTATGGTCACTGGAGCGAAGATGCTCAAGCAATAAAAACATCCACAGACGGAACTAGCCAACACCTCCATTCGATGGCTTGAGCAATGACTGTGTGCGGCAATGATGTCGTTCATAGACTGAAAGCGGTCAAAACACTCACCAGTTATGTGTAAGTAGTTCAGCGGGGATTGGGTCGCCCCAAGTACTCCATCCGTGCTCTGCCAACTTCTCAAACCATCTATCTCGTCGAGATGGTGGGAGCTTAGAGCCACAGAAAGGACAATGATTTATCTGCAGAACTTCGGCCGAAGGCTGACAAATCAATCCGTATTCGTCGAACACTGGCGACCAATAGATTCGCTTGTCAGTTGAACCCAGCAGAGGACTTTCTGCTGCCGGAAAGGACATGTTGCTTTGCTCCGACATGTCCGGGCAGCAATGATCTTTTACATGCGTAGGTTCATCAACTAAGACGAATGAAAATGTCATATTGCGGCTAGGTGAACTATGGATTGGGCAATGTTATCGACACTTGAAATGTCAGATTCTGCCGAGTATTGGAAGAAAACAATTCATAGCTTCCGGCGCATTCGGTGAAAGCCATGTCGGATGAGGAAAATACCCAGAGCAGACACCAAGCGGCAAAAAGCAACAGCAACGCAGCAAGTGAAAAGAAGCTTAGCCTGACAACGGATTTTCGGTGCATTTGTAATTTCATAAGGCTGCCTCGGGCTGGGGTCAGTCGTTTGCGAGTGTCGGCTTGCCTATGTCGATTTTTCTCAGTTTCAATTGGTTTGATAATTTATCTGTGCGCATTAAAATATATGCGCGTATTAAATTGTTCTATCTAGGATCGTATGTCTGAACAAAACCAGTATCGGACCGTGCGCCGCGGCGTCGACGACCGCAACGAAGTCAACGACGCTCAGGGCAACCATATCCAGCTCCAGTCGCACGACCTCAAGAACACGCGAGATCTGCGTACTCTGTTGCTGGACGCTGCCTACGAAATCCAGTCAAAGCCAGACTTCGCTGGAGCCCACGTCTATTTGCACAACTGCACGTTGGCTAGGAAGCGGGTGGAGGCGGAAGTTGAGCAGTTCAAGCGCATTGCACAGCCGCGCATCGCCAAGCGCATTTCTGTGTATGACATGCGGTCGCCAGCCGTACGCGAGACAGTGTCTGTCTTGCCCCAATCAGTTACTGCCTCGGATCTGTCCAGAAAGCCCACCACTGCCAGCCAAGAAGCGGTGATGGCCTACCTGCTGGAGCGTCATCTGCAATCCCTGCCCGGGGTCAGCATCAGCACCATTGCGGCCGAGACCCAAGCCAGTGTGCCCACCATCTACAAGGCGCTCAATACCTATGCGCACTGCCTGGAGAAAGATCCAGAAGACAAGACCTTGCGCCTGGCCAGGTTCGGACAGAAGGACTGGTTCCATTGGATCGAACGTACCAACCGTCTCTCCAGTGTCTACTTTGTTGATCGCTCAGGCGCTCCCCGCAGTAGCAGTCGCTTAGCCAAGGACCTCGCCCGATTGGGACGCGATGACCTCGCCATCGGTGGTCTTATGGGGGCCATGCACCACCTACCTGAGATCGATGCGACGGCTGCTCCGCAGCTCGACATCTTGCTCCACGGCTCTGCACGCAGCGATCTCTCCTTCATCGAACAGATCGACCCGGGCCTGGTGCGGACTAAGGATCACAGTGATTCTGCGTACGTTGTCGTGCACTTCATCGATAGACCGCAATCCCTCTTCAAGAGCCAAGGTGGCCAGAATTGGGGGGCTCTGCCCGATTGCATCGCCAACATGCACAAGGCAGGATTGGCCCATCAAGTCGATGATGCGTTGCGGCTGGTTCGGAAAGACAACCGGCATTGAAGATTGACGCGATGGCCGGCTGACGGTCTGAGCGGCCTTAGGGATGTGTCGAGTGGGTCAAACGTGACAATCGCGCATTTGCTGCAGGGCGGCAGCATGCTTTCGGAGATGCCCATTGTGGTCAGCACTTCCAAGCAGGCGTTTTACTAATAGTACTTTATCAAAGCCGCGTGAGTGCCTTTGTGTACCTCGGCCGCGAATCTGATTCTGCTAGTCCAGAATGGTCGAAAAAAGCGACCTTACCTGCTCATCAGTAAAGTCATGCCCGGGCGACTTCCATTTTGAAGTCTGGTAGCCCTCTGATTCTCTGGATTCCTCGTCCTCTAGCAGCTGTCGGCGCTTTGCACCTATCGCAGCGGTATGAGTTGCTCCAAGTTTTATGTCTACTTCATCGGTTAGTTTGCTAAGTTCGGAGTGAATTTCCTCTAACTCTTGCACAGAGGTAGCTTCGTCGACAGCTTCGTTAAACGAGTATTTCAGCCAATCGTCCATGGAGGCTTTGGTCGCACCGTAAGTTAGGTCAGGCCGGTCTCCATATTCATCCAAAGCATTGCTGAGCAATCGGATGTCGGTCAATCTCAGAATCGCGCCTTGCTCAGCAAGAAGGTCGGCAGCTTTTTCTGAGATCGCATCTACGTCCTGAATGCGTTCTCGTTTTGAATCCGACAACAGACTTAGATGTTCCAAAGCATGCCGAAAGTAGGTATCGTCCATCGCGTCCCCAGGTGTCGCACGCAGACGAGGTATTAGGTCCGAAACAAACTGCAACAACTCTTCATCGTTTTCGTCAAACGTAGAGGTCACGTGGATCGCGAGCGAAGCAACGCGAATGACAGCAACATCGCCACATGAGTAGGATCGATAAAGGGCTGCAAGCCACTCAGCTGCCTCTTTGTCTCCCTTTCCTAGCTGTACTTTGAGCGGGTGGTAGAAGGACCACGCGGCATCGATCTCTTTGAACGTCGAAAACCGACTTAGCAGCGACCAGAATAATCTGTCGTTCAGAATGACTTCTGTGAGGAAGTCTTTAATGCCTGGATTACTGAAACTGGCCCGACGGTTTGAAATCGCAATCATCGAACCTTCCACAGGCTTCAAAGCCCGACGAAAGCGCCCTGGCTCGATTGACTGCGAGGAGTGTGTTGAACTGCCGGCGCAGATCCTAGCGAATGAAGCCTCTAGGTCGTCTATCGACATCATGTAGTCACAGAAGAATAGTGCCTGCAGCAGGCGCTGACTGTCCGCGCTGAGGTGCTGTTCGTAGGGTGTTTCCCAAAGCACCGCAGGGTTGGCCAACACACTGCTCGCAACATCGCGAACAGGCTTTCCTTGAAGCGCAAGGTAACTTGCGCTTGTAATCAGCTCAATGATGCGCGGGCTGAAGTTTGGATGGTCAATGATTTTCAGATAGTACCCATCGCCAAGGAGCTCTTTCTTCTCCGACGTAGTGAGAGCCGAGAAGTAGATGTGGTTGAAGACAATTTGTGACCGAATATTTCTGGTGTAAGCGCCTACATTGAGCACCAGTTCGGCGGCATTTACCTCGGTAGATTTCAGCCTGTCTGACTCCTGTTGCGCTTGACTCAAGAGGTAGTCGCGGGTCGTCAAGATGAAGCGGAGGTCCCGCTGCTTTTGAACCCGTTCAAGAAACCGTAAAAGACTGCGATCCACGCTCCTGATGGAGTCCGTACTCAAGCTGACTTGACCTAGAAAGTCATCAAATACGACTAGCCGTTTGTCGCCCGAGCTGAAGACCTCCATGGCTTCTGTCAGATCTTCCACCACAAATACCTGCCAATCCTGCTCCAAATGCAGGCACATCAGCATTCGCATCAGTGTGGTTTTACCAACTCCTGGATGGCCGGAGATGATGAGCGCGCCTCGCAGTTTAAGGATGGCCTCTGCATCGGCCACGCTCTTGCTGTGAACGTATCGGGAAATGTTCCCTTTGACAACTTCTAACTCAGCATCCGTACGGTTGTAGATGCCGGCATGCACGATGCGCTCTAACGTTTGGGTGTTCGTAAGCCAGAGTTTCAAGTGCTGCCGCAGTACTTTGGGGTGTCGCGTAAGCAGGTTGTCTATGTCCTCACGCGAGATGATGTCCGCAGCCTGCAGCGGAACGCCTGGCATCACCTCGATCAGCTCGTTCTTCTGATTTGGACTTAAGGGGAGGGAGGTCGCGAATATGTAGCGCGTTGGTTTCAGCTTCTTGACCTTTGGCAACTCTTTTTTGGCTGCGGCGACTAGCTTGCGATGGCCGCTATCAAGGTAGTGCTTGACCTGAACGATGGTCGCATCAGTGCCTTGAGCAAATCGAAAGTCGATACCACTGTCCTTGCCCGGACCGAAGCTTTCCAGCAATATCCCGAACTCTTCCTGGAGCAAATCCCTTACGAGCAGTTCAAAATCCAGCGGGGACAGCAGCCTTAAGTCATGCATTTTTCTCCCCTCCTACTCACGCTGCGACCTGCTGAGCGGCAGGAGTTTCAGCGAACAAGCAGCGGAAGACCTCCTCCAGCTCAGAGACACGCCCTGCAGCCAGAGGCCCAGCCAGCGCGACTGCCTGCTCCCTAGTTGTAACGGCTGCGCAGGCTGCCAAGGCTCGATTGGGCTTGTTGCCACCCTGTGCGACATTTTCCGGGTAGTAGTCCTCGATAGCTCCTCGAGCAAGAACGCATATTCCCAGATCTCGCAGTGCGTCCAGAAGTGGGACAAGTGCTGCAGCCGCCTCTGCATCCTGGGTACAAATTTGCAGTCGCGTAGTGTCCTTTTCCCACGCGAAAAGGCTTTCAAGGAGTTCTATGGTCGCGACATCCACAGCCGCACCCTGCTGGACCTTCCGCAAAGCCTCTCTCGCAGCGACGTACTGAGCTCTCCAACTGTCCTTGACGACACGTTTCTTGATCTGGCGTGCGCTCGGTTCTGCCACGGTTCCCAAGGCTGCAATCCGAGCATCCAGCTTTTGGATTGCCGCGCTCTTGAGAACCGCCGCCGCTTCGGTAGCGCCAAGGTGCTGAAATCCATCAAAAAGCGCGTCTAGGTCAGCAACGATCTTGACTTCGATGCCGAAGCTCTCGAAGAACGTCCTGAACTTCTGGAAGTTTCCTTTCCCCGAAACCTTCACTAGGGCGATGTTCTTCTTCTCAAAGTCCCATGCGGCGTTGAGCATCTTCGCCACGTGCTTGCAGTACGCATCGTCTGACTCGCCTTCGAAAAGCACCACGCCTTGGCTGAAGAACGCAGCGTCGGCGTGCTCGAAACGAGCAAGCCGAAATGTTTCAGCGTCTGCCGCGTTGAGTTCGAAATTGACCGGGTAGAGAGTGGCGACTGGCTTGGGCAGAGCAGGCCGCTTCGCGACACGCACGAAGGAGGCAGTGACGCCCGGCTCGAAGAACATCGGCGAGTGTGTCGTCACCACAACCTGATGAGTGTGGGATATGCGAGCCAAGGTGCCGAAAAAGACTCGCTGAGAGCGAGGATGCAGATACAGCTCAGGTTCTTCAAAGAGAAACAGAAGCGGGCGTGTTGCTATCCCTTGTTCAACGAGCCCTTGCGTGGCCTGCTCCAGTCTTTTGACGTAGGCCTGCAGCAGTGCAAACGTCAACGAGCGCTTGATGCCATCACCTTTGTTGTCTATCAGATCGTAGGAGCCATCGTCGATGAATATCTGCGCGGTGTTGAGGATAGTCTTCAACTCGGGTGGTGGGATGTGCAGTTGAACCTTAACGTTCGGAAAGTTCTCTCCGAGAAGCTCCTCAACTTCGCCCTCGAGCTGCCTCACCTTTTCGTGTCGGTTGTCCACCTCCCCGTCAGCTTCCTTTACACGGTTGAAAAGGGCGTTGAGGTCTCGTAGAGATTGGTTGATGTTTTCGAGGTCGGCGGTCATGTCCTCAAGCAGCAGCCCGAGCAGGCGTCCGAACGACGTGGACTGAGTAGTTTTGAGGTCATCGTTCAGGTTCTTGACCGCTGGGATGTAGATGGGTTCCGGCAACAGGGGCGCTATCGACGGCGCTATGCCTGTCGGGAGGGGGGCGTACGACAGTGTAAATTGGTCATCTGCCAGAGCCTCAATCTGTGCATTGAGGAACGCCTTGGCCGCACCGATTGCCTTCAAGGGGTCTTGCTGCGCAGCCTTGAACTCAGGGTAGACGTCTGCAATCACCTGCTCGATAGCGCCTTGCCCTTTCTTTCCAGAAAAGGCGTCGTCGATCGCGTCGCTCTGATAACGGACATCGATTGGTATCCTCCGCAGGGTTGTGACAGCAACTTTCTCGCCGGGCGCGTACAGCACTCGCAGGCTGAAATTGCCATCAATCACCAGGGCAGCAATCTTCTGCTGCGCCTCTTCAGCCAATCTTGCAAGGTGGCCATCGTCCACGCCGGAGAATCGAAGCTCGAAGGTGACAGGAGCTGCTGGGTCGTAGAAGTGGGATGGCGGCAGCTGAGTTGGTCTGTTCAGTGCATAGACGATTGCCTGCATCACTGTGGATTTGCCTGCGTTGTTTTCGCCGACCAAGCAACTGAACTTGCTGGGCTCAAAGCTCTGGGACCATATGCCTTTGAAGTTGTTGATCGATATGCGCTCAAGCTTCATCTTCTCCCCCTGTCCTTTTTTCTATGTTTGTAGCATAGCAAAGGCAGGGTGACGCGCACTGGTTTAGCCGCGACCAGATGCGATGACCTTAGTGATGCGCTGCCCTCTTCGGCCGCTTACAGTGCGTTACTAGGCTATGCACCCCTCGTCCTTAGACAGCCTCGCTCCGCTCCAGCTCGTTCGCCGAGCCAGTAGTAGATGAGCATGTCACCATGCCTCGATGGCAAGCGGTCAAAATCGCTAGCTGAGCCTAGAACGCCAATGACTGCTTTTCACGACCAATAGCTGAACGGGGAGGAGCGGTCCAATTGCTGCATTCCGGCTGTCCATTGATCCCGTCTGGCGAGTCTGCGTTGTATGTCCGCTTGCGGGGAATGAATCCTAGTTGTCTAAAGGCGGCTTTGGGTCGACTTCGGATATCCAGAACGAGCAATCTCAGTTTATTGCCGACGTCTGAACTCCCAAGGCGCCACAGGTTCGACGTCCTTCCACAACCCCCGTTTGGCCTCACGCGCCTCATCCTCAGCCTCCGCATACTCCCGCTGATCCTCTTTGGATTGCTCACGCGCGTACTGCTTGTAGTGCCAGGCCATTCCGCGCTTGATCTGCTCTAGGTTGGCGTCGATTCCATTGACCCAGATCTTTCCCACCCGGCGGCCGTAGCGGTCCACCTTGTCGGTTTCCACATCTACGGTTTTAGCAAACACCAGGTCACTGAGGCTTTCCTTGGACCGTTGTCCAAACGCCTGATTCTTCTCGGGCGCATCAATGCCACTGAGGCGGATCTTGTGCTGCCGTTTCGCATCATCCAACACGGTGACGGTGTCCCCATACACCAGCAACAACGGTGATCAACGGCATCACTCTCAAGAAAATCCATGCCCGTCGTTTGCGCGAGATGTACCGCTCTGCAGGTTGGCCCTGTCTGGACGTAGTCGAGATCGAACTGTTGGCAGCGGGACTCTTGGAACGGTTGCAAGAAGACGGTGGTCACGAACGCCTGCGAGTTACCGATACCGGTATCCAGTTCCTTGCCGGTGCTGCCATGGCCAACCGTCAGTCCAAAGATGCCCATGAGGGATTGGTCGACAGGATTGCACAAGACATGCTCAAAGAGGGGCGCCTGGTTTGGACCAATCTCAGCCTACGAGCCAAAGTGACTTTGGAAGACCAGGAAGACGGTCATTGGAAATACTGCATGCCCGATGTCTTCTCCATTCGCAACAGTTCTGTGCAGAGCTACCTGGAACCGATCGTGCACGAAATCAAAGTAAGCCGGGCCGATCTGCTGGGTGACCTCAAGAGACCAGAAAAACGGGCTGCTTACCTGGAGTTGGGTGGACAGTGTTGGTATGTGCTGGGTCGAGACGCCAAAGACCGACCCATTGCACAACCGGAGGAAATTCCAGCGGAGTGTGGCGTCATCCAGTGGGAGCAAGACAAGCTAGAGATCGTGCGAGTGGCTCCAAAGCGTCAGTTCAATCATTTGCCGTTCGGGGTATGGATGGCATTGGCCAAAGCAACGCCGCTTCGTCATCATGAAGCTATTCATCCGTATCAGTCCAAGCTTGTTGACTGAAGAGTTGAGACATCATGTCAGATGGCTAGGGCCATGCACATTGGTTCAGCAATGTGCCAGGGGATGTCAATGAACGATGGGCCCGCTTATCTCAAAATACTGACGTAGAACCGTAGCACCAAGGAACTTGCCTTCAATGGCAAATTTTTGATGAACGCCGGAACCCATGCTGGCGCACCAAGCGAGAAGCGAGTTGACCAACGAATGACGGGCCGCAACCAGCCTGGTGTGGGGATGGGGCGTAAGTTGGGTTTGGGCATGAGGGCGCTATCGGAGCAGCTATTCCTGAAGTTTTTTGAGAACTTCACGCTTGCCCAACTTGAGGGCTGCTGCAATTTTTTGCAGCTGTGCCGCTCTGGGCTTGGATGTGCCGGCCTCCCATTTGTGAACTGACAGATACGAGACTTCTAGCAATGCTGCCAACTGCGCCTGGGTAATTCCCATCTTGGATCGAAAATTGGCAAGGCGTTGCGGGCTAAACCGAATACTGGGTGATGCAGCTGCCTCATCAGATTCAGAGGCAGATTTTCCCTTTGGACCCGAGCTCCGAGTGCTGGCCTTGAGCGCCGCTGCCAATGATTTGACTTGGCGCTTCAAGGCCGCAATTTCTGAACGATGCGCAGTTGTACTTTTGCGAATCGCAAGCAATTCTTCTTTTAGCTCTTTGCGGGCAACCCTGGCAATTTCAGACTTGAGAGAGGAAATCAATGTACTCATAGGACAGATAGTAGCCCGAAGGCTTGGCAACTGTGCACAAAAAAGCGGCAGTGGCTATTCACCACTGCCGCTTCGGTACTGAAGCAAGGCTTGTTACTTCTTCTTATTCACGACGGCCTTGAACGCGGCACCCGGTGTGAATTTGGGCAAAGTGGCAGCAGCGATTTTGAGCGGCTCACCTGTGCGGGGATTCTTGCCTTTTCGGGCGGCACGTTTGACCGCCTTGAAGGTTCCAAAGCCAATCAGTTGGACGTCTTCCTTCTTGGCGACTGTCTTGGTGATGATTTGGATGAGTGCATCGATGCTGCGGCCAGCGGCTGCTTTGGAAACTTCAGTTTCTTTGATCAAGGCTTCAATCAGTTCGGATTTGTTCAAATATTTCTCCTGAAAAAAAAGGGTGGTGCAAATTTTGGCACATCGGGAAGTCGCAATCACAGGTCCTTTACCGCGCTGGCAGAAGCAGATTCAGCTGAAGTGACAGAGGTCTAGTCAGATCAAGCGCAGTGCAAAAAATGATGGGATCACATGCCTTGTCCCCCATCATGAGCGCCGGTACTACTGAACACCCAGCGTGGGGTTTCTGACTAGGAGCGATAGCCAAGAGGCAAAGACAAGTCGCCCTTGAGGGGTTGGATTCACCCGTTTGGGGGATGGTGAACAAATACGGATTCCGTGAGAATGACTGACCCCCATGTTTCCGATCTGGGGGCATATTGATCAGTAGTGAAATAGGGGAAATCAACTTGGGATTGATTGAATTGTTGACGGGGAGTCTCTCCCAGAAGGACTTCGCGAAGAAGGCCACAAAGGTAATCAACAGCATTGCTCCTTCAAAGGTGCTCTTTGATGAAGCCCAGTTTGCACTTCGTGTCGGCGAGGAGCCGGAGTCGCACTGGATCTACCTCGGGAACTTCTATGCGGAGTACCTGCGTACCCCAAGACTAAAACGGGATCCGGCACTGCGGACCATGGTCTCCAACCAGATAACCCAGAAGCAAGCCTACGAAGACAACGCGCCAACCAAGGAAACGCTGTTGCCCGTGGTGCGAGATCGTGCACATTCGTGGATCAGCCAGATGCAGATCAAGAAGGCGATGCCCAGTGCCAGTATTGCGATGCAAGGCAAGCCCGTGGGTGAGGATCACATGTCGTTGCTGGTACTGGATAGCCCTACCGCCATGCGGTACGTGGGGGAGAAAGAACTGGCCGGCCTGGGTTTGAGCTTTGAAGCCGCGTATGAAGAGGCTATCCATAACCTGCGCGCCATCTCTCCCGACAAGTGGCTCAGTCTGGGTAACCACGCGTATGTGGGTCAATGGGGTGACACTTACGATTGCTCACGCCTCTTGCTGACGGATTTGATTCACCGTTTGGACATTTCTGGTCGGCCCATCGTCATCACGCCCTGTCGTGGAATTCTTTTGGTAGCCAGCGAGAACAATATCGAAGGACAGCAGATCATCATGCAGCTGGCGAATAGCGCCCTGGAAGACAACTCTCGCTGGACGTCTCCGGAGGTGCTGGTTCTGGACAATGAACGTTGGGAACCCTTTGAACTCACGGATCCGTTTTGCCTGAGTGTTCAGAAAGAGATGATCGTGAAGATGCGCAAGTCTGTCTACGATCAGCAAAAGGTCATCCTCGATGAAGCGCATAAGGCGGAGGGGAAAGACATCTTTGTGGCCACGTTCATGGCCTACAAAAAGTCTGAGGGATTCATGTCCATAGCCACTTGGTCCAAGGATGTGGACGCCTGGCTCCCTCAGACCGAGTTCATTGTCTTTGTGGATGCCAATGCGACGGTTCCATCCGCGATGATTCCGTGGGACCTGGCCATTCAACATGTGAGGAGCTTGATGACCCCGGTGCCGGGTGTCATACCTGCTAGGTTTGAGCTCAAGGGGTTTCCGGATGTGGAAATTTTGCATGCAATGACTGCGGCTACTGAGACGCATCAGTCCAACTGACATGCACTTGCGCTTGGGTCCACCGCCCGATTCCCTGTCCGATTCAGAACTTGCAACGGCCGAATGGCGGCGCGTTCCTCGACCGCCTCTCTGGGCTGTGCATGTTCTTTCCTTACCGGCAGGTGCACTTATGGCACTGCTCGTGTTCGTTGCATGGACACTTCTCACACCGCCTTTTGACCTGGTATTTGAGTCAGGGGACAAGGTGACCGTGGCCATCGCATCAGTCATTCTTCTGGGCCTGGTCTTGCAGATCAGCACATACCCGCGAATGGGCCTTTCAGAAGAATCAGTGTTCGGCCTTTGGCCCTCAAGGCTCACTCTTTATACCGCTCACGCATCGCAACTCACTAAGCGCCAATGCATCGCAACTTTATTGCTGCCATTCATTGTGTTGTCGATACTCCCGATTTTGTTTGTGGCCGTCTTCCGTACGAGTTCAGGCTGGTTGATCTTTGGTTCTTGTCTGGCAGCGGGTGTCTACGGGATCAACGTTTTTCTCGCACTCCCTGTGTTGCGGCTGCCTGAAAAATGCGTCATCGCGAGCCGTGGCTTCGAACCTTACTGGCGGCACTCGACCCAAAGCCGAATTCGATCAACCTAGACTCATGGCCGGATAGCAGACATTCAGAACTGGTCAGTTGGACTAGTACGATGAACAATCGAGATGTGGCGAAAACTACCACCGGCAATTCGCCAATCAGGCAACCACGGTGACTACCTTACTTAAACCAACTGGCCTCCACGAAAGCGGGGGCGATTCAATAGTCATGAAAATCAGATTTTTCAGGGTACTTATGCTCACGGTCCTAGTTACTGCGCTTACGGGGTGCATGGTATTTCGTGTAACGCAAAAAGACCACGACGAAGAAGTTAGCAACATGCGTCTTGCAGGAATACAGTTTAAGGTTGCAGTAGCCAAAGTAGAAGCAGTTGGTTTTAGTTGTAGAGGGTTGCAAGACCCCCCTCGAAATCGCCCAGGGAAACAACCAACATTAGAGGCTCTGTGCTTTAAGCGAACGCCAGAATTGTGGTGCCCGCAGGAACGCCGCATCAGCTTTGATGCCGAAGCTCAATCCGGCATAGTCACTAACGTCGAGACACTAATTATTGATAGGTCGTGTTGGTGAACGGCTCTACCAAAACGAAAGTAATAACGAAGCGCTTGTTGCCAACGGAATCCAGCTTAGTCCGAATCCACTGTCCCAAAGTAGTCGTGAATCCGCCCCCCGAAAGCAGACGTTGGGCAACGCACGCTACTGGCCCAAAGCGATTGTTGTCGCTAAGCATGAGCATTCGGGTGTTGCTATCAGTGCTTACTGGACACCTAAATGTCTAAATCAACCCAAAGCGCAGCATGGTCCGACGCCGCTTCATCCGCATTTCCAACTTCCTCAAAATGGGGCCACAGCGTTCCATTCACCCCGCCCCACATGCCTCTTCGTTCGACACCCGCCGCAGTAACCTTGCTGTAGAGGTTCGGGGACAACAGGATGTAGTCGAGTTTGGCAGAGGGACCGCAGTTGCCATGGGTTCCCGCCTTGCCGCCGCTGTCAAATTTTGGATGGCTTGAAATATCTCTGAGCGTGCTTCCTTGCCGCAATAGGGGATCCATCGGGCCATTACCAGGTATCTCATTCAGGTCACCCACCACAGCGACCAGACTGTCGCCCGCTTGGAGGTGGGCGTCATAGAGTTCGCGCACGCGCTGCGCCTGCCGCTTGCGCTTGGCATCGTTAGCAGCCTGGCTACCGTAGCCTTTGCTCTTGAAGTGATTGACCAAAACCCATAGGCGCTTTCCTTTGGACAGCTCAATTTCGTACTCGGCGCAGTCCCGGCTAAAGATTGCTCCTTTAGTGTCAGTGTCGTCCACATGGGATCGAATGGATAGGATGGGGTACTTGGACTTGGTCATCAAACCGACATCAATGCCGCGCTCGTCGTTGCCATCCACCAGCATCACATGGTCAAAGGGCCTGCCGCCAATATCCTTGATCACCTGCGCATTGAAGAGACGCAGGGTGGTCCGGTCTTCCGCCTCTATGACGGCCTGCACATCTGCCGCCATGGCGTGCAGCACCCGTGCCGTGTTGAGGGTTGCAGTTTCATTGACGGGTTCGGTCTTCAGTTCAACCCAGCCAATCCAGCTCTTGCGGCCTGAAGCAACAATTTCGGCATCCCCTACACGGGGACGTTTGATCAACTGCCCCCGTATCTTGCGCAATAGAAGCAAAGGACTGTCGTCGGTCTTGAGCAAACCGTTGTCAGTCAGCAGCTTGAGCATCTTCTTCTTGTCGGAGACGCTGTAGCTGGGTTTCTCAAACAGGGCGTTGAGCTCTTTCTGGGCCTCCAATGCGGGCTTGCCCTCCGCCCAGTTCTTGCCGTTCAGGGCCTTGGCCCGATCGAACATGTTCTCTACATTGAAGGTCGCTAGACGCATAGGAGGCTCCCTTGAGGTTGTGACAGCACATCACTCGTGCAGCTACGGGTTGCGTCGCTCTCTATTTTGAGAGCTGACTCAGCTTGCACAGTGCCCAATTATTTCCAGCCTCTGCACTTCTGTCCATCACGAGCCTTCTCATGGCACCTGCGGCGTACCAAAAGACAGAAGAAGTCATTGGAGTTTCTCAAAATCGACACGGCGTCGCAATAGAAGTGTTAAGTCATTGCAATGCAACACTTCGTTGGAGTTGCGTGATTCATCTCAATGAATGTGCGCCCGTCTTGGGCCACTTGCGGAAGTTGGCCAGTGAATGCTTTCTGGAAGACAATCGCTCCCAACTGTCGCACCGCGGGATACGCAGCCGCCTAGCTGAAGTTAGCTTGAAGCCAACGGAGGCGCCTAAGGCTGGTAAAGCACTTCACAATCAACGCCTGCTTCGCGCTTCTCGAGATGCCTACCTTTCATCATGGATAAATTCTTGCTGCAGCAACAGGTGCTGGAGCGGCTCGCTGAAGACCTGCTGCAAGCCGAACAGGCAGTGCGTGCGGCCCATGAAACGGCGACTCACGAAGAAAACATTGCCGAA
>MGPB01000006.1 GCA_001795455.1 Curvibacter sp. GWA2_63_95
TGCCGGTGACCAGGCGCTCGTAGGCGATGAACAGCAGCGCCAGGCCGGGGGCTTCGTAGATGCCGCGGCTCTTGGCTTCGATGATGCGGTTCTCGATCTGGTCGCTCATGCCCAGGCCGTGGCGGCCACCGATTTCGTTGGCCTTCAAGATCAGGCTCACCAGGTCGTCAAAGCGCTGGCCGTTCAGGGCGACGGGGCGGCCTTCTTCAAAGGTGACGCTCACTTCTTCGGCCTTCACCACGCAGTCGTCGCGCCAGAAGGGCACGCCCATGATGGGGTTGACGATCTTGATGCCGGAGTTCAAAAACTCCAGGTCTTTGGCTTCGTGCGTGGCGCCCAGCATGTTGCTGTCGGTGCTGTAGGCTTTTTCGGCGCTCATCTTGTAGCCAAAGCCGTTGGCGGTGATGAAGGCGCTCATCTCGGAGCGGCCGCCCAGTTCGTCGATGAACTGCTGGTCCAGCCAGGGTTTGTAGATTTTGAGCGAGGGGTTGGTCAACAGGCCGTAGCGGTAGAAGCGCTCGATGTCATTGCCCTTGAAGGTGGAGCCGTCGCCCCAGATGTTCACATCGTCCTGCTGCATGGCGGTCACCAGCATGGTGCCGGTCACGGCGCGGCCCAGGGGCGTGGTGTTGAAGTAGGTGGAGCCGGCGGTGGTGATGTGGAAGGCGCCGGCCTGCAGGGCGGCAATGCCTTCAGCAGCCAGTTGGGGGCGGCAGTCGATCAGGCGGGCCTTGATGGCGCCGTATTCCATGGCCTTGCGCGGGATTTCGTCGTAGTCGGCCTCGTCGGGCTGGCCCAGGTTGGCGGTGTAGGCGTAGGGCAGGGCGCCCTTTTGCTTCATCCACAGCAGGGCCGCGCTGGTGTCCAGGCCGCCGGAGAAAGCGATGCCGACCTTTTGGCCGACGGGGATGTTTTGCAGAATGGTGTTTGACATGAAATGTGCCTCTAGCCCGCGTGGAATATGCGCAAGCAGCTATAAATTTAGGAGTGGCTGAGCGTGTGGATCAAGCGCTGATCAACCGAAGTGGCAGATGTAGTGGTAAGCCTCAAAGCCCTCGGTCACGCGGATCTGGAACTTGGCGTTGCCGGGCACATTGAACTTTTGGCCTTCGCCGCTGGTGATCCAGGCGTCGGTGCCGTCGAGCTTGTAGTCGCAGCTGCCGCCCACGCATTCCATGATCTCGGGCGCGCCGGTGTTGAAAGTCAGCGTGGCGGGCAGGATCACGCCGACCGATTTCTTGGTGCCGTCAGCCTGGGTGAAGCCGTGGCTCACGCACTTGCCGTCGAAGTACACATTGGCTTTGGTGGTGACGGAAACGTTGTCGAAGTGGGTGGTGGTCATGGTGCTGCGTAATAGAAAGGAAATAGGGGCCCGGCGCGCCTGGCACCGAGCAACCCGCGATTTTACGGGAGGCGGGCCGCAAAGGCCGCGTCGCTAAAACCCACAGTCACCGTGCCGTCTCCCCAGACGACCACAGGTCGCTTGATGACGCTACTGTGTTCCTGCATCACGGCGATGGCGGAGGGTGTGTCCACCACGCTGGCTTGCGTGGCCTCGTCGAGCTTGCGCCAGGTGGGGCCGCGGCGGTTGATCAGGGTGTCCAGGCCGGCCGATTCAATCCAGCCGGGCAGCAGGGCGGTGGGTACGCCCTGTTTTTTGAAGTCGTGAAACGTGTAGTCCACACCGTGTTCAGTGAGCCAGTCGCGGGCTTTTTTGACGGTGTCGCAGTTGGGGATGCCGTAGAGGGTGGTCATGGGCTGATTTTGACATAATCTTTGAACCAAAATGGCACCCAGCGCCCGCAGAATATGCGCAAGCAGCTATCAATTTCATAGTGAAAGAGTCCCCATGCGCAGCACTTCCCGCACCCTGTACCCGCCCCTGGAGCCGTTCAAGACCGGCATGTTGGATACCGGCGAGGGCCACACCCTGTGCTGGGAGCTGTGTGGCAACCCGCAGGGCCAGCCGGCCGTCTTTTTGCATGGCGGGCCGGGCTCGGGCTGCTCGGCTGACCACCGCCGCCTGTTTGACCCCGAGCGTTACTGCGTGCTGCTGTTCGACCAGCGCGGCTGCGGCCGTTCTACCCCACACGCCAGCCTGGAGGCCAACACCACCTGGCACCTGGTAGCCGACATCGAGCGCCTGCGTGCCCTGCTGGGCGTGGAGCGCTGGCTGGTGTTTGGTGGCTCCTGGGGCAGCACGCTGGCCCTGGCCTACGCGCAGACGCACCCGCAGGCGGTGTCGGCCCTCATCGTGCGCGGCATCTTCACGGTGCGCCGGGCCGAGCTGCTCTGGTACTACCAGGAGGGCGCGTCGTGGATGTTCCCCGACCTGTGGGAGGCCTACCTGGCGCCCATTCCGCCAGCCGAGCGGGGCGACCTGATCGCCGCCTACCGCAAGCGCCTGGTGGGCGCCGACCCCGTGGCCCAACTGGAAGCCGCCAAGGCCTGGAGCCTGTGGGAGGGCCAAACCATCCGCCTGCTGCCCGATGCCGCCAACAAGGCCAAGCACGCGGGTGACGACTACGCGCTGGCGTTTGCGCGCATCGAGAACCACTACTTTGTGCACGGCGGCTGGCTGGAAGAGGGGCAACTGATCCGCGATGCGCACAAGCTGGCGGGCATTCCCGGCGTCATCGTGCAGGGCCGCTACGACATGGCCACCCCGGCCAAAACCGCCTGGGACCTGCACCGCGCCTGGCCGGAGGCCGATTTCACGCTGGTGGACGACGCGGGCCACGCCTTCAACGAACCCGGCATCTTGAGTGCGCTGCTAGAGGCAACTGACCGGTTTGCGAAGTAAGCACTGGGCTGGGGCGGGGCGGCTGGGTGCTCTGCGCAGCGAGGTAAAGGAGGAGCCCGAAGGGCGGGGGACACGAGCGGAGCGGAGTACCCAGTCGCCCCGCCCCAGCACAGCAGGTCGGCGACAATCGGCGGAGTATGGAAACACCCAACACGCTACAAGAATGGCTGGCCCACTGTGAGCGCCTGCACCCCAAAGGCATCAACGGCATCGAAATGGGGCTGGACCGCGTACGCGCCGTCGCCCAGCGCCTGAATCTCACCTTCACTTGCCCGGTCATCACCGTGGCGGGCACCAACGGCAAAGGCTCCACCTGCGCCATGCTCGAATCCATTTTGGGCCAGGCGGGTTACAAGACCGGCGTCTACACCTCGCCCCACCTGGTGCATTTTGAGGAGCGCATGCGGCTCAAGGGCGAAGCCGCAGACGCTAGCAAATTTGTAGCTGCTCTCGCAGAGGTGGAGCGGGCTAGGGGCCAAAATGGGCCTGAAATCGCGCTCACCTACTTCGAATTCACCACCCTGGCCATCCTTCTGGCCCTGTCCCGCGAAGGGCTGGATGTGGTGATCTTGGAGGTGGGCCTGGGTGGCCGGCTGGACGCGGTCAACATCATCGACGCCGACTGCGCTGTCATCACCAGCATCGACCTGGACCACATGGAGTTGCTGGGCGATACCCGCGAGGCGATTGGGTTCGAGAAGGCCGGCATCATGCGCACCGGCCGCCCGGTGATCGTGAGCGACCCGGTGCCACCGCAAAGCGTGCTGGACCGCGCGCTGGAAGTGGGCGCTGACCTGTGGCGCGTGGGCACGGACTTCAATGTGTCGGGAGACAAGCAGCAGTGGGGCTGGGCCGGGCGCGGGCGGCGTTACAGCGGCCTGGCTTACCCGGCGCTGCGCGGGGCCAACCAGTTGGTCAACGCCTCGGGCGTGCTGGCCGCGCTCACCGCGCTGCGCGAGCAGTTGCCCGTCACGGCCCAGGCCGTGCGCGTGGGTCTGGCGCTGGTGGAGTTGCCGGGGCGCTTCCAGATCATTCCGGGCCAGCCTACGCTGGTGCTGGATGTGGCCCACAACCCGCATTCGGTGGCCGCGCTGGCCGCCAACCTGGACGCCATGGGCTTTTACCCCACCACCCACGCCATTTTTGGCGCCATGGCCGACAAGGACCTGGCGCCCATGTTCGCCAAGGTGGCGCCGCTGATGGACCGCTGGTATTTCACCGATTTGCCTTCGCCCCGTGCTGCGACAGGTGCTGATTTGCAAGCCCAGTGGAGTGCCCACAACACGCGCAAAGACGCATCGGCCCAGGCCTTTGCCGACCCCATGCAGGCCCTGCGCGCCGCCATCGCCGCCGCAGACCCCACTGATAGAATCGTCGTCTTTGGATCGTTCTACACCGTGGGCGGTGTGCTGCAAGAGGGCACCCCCAAGCTGCACGCCAAACACCTCCAGCCCCAAGCTACCTGAACCGTCACCCCACACATGGCCTTTTTCAAGTTTCGCAAAGGCGGCGACGAGCAGCCCACCCCATCCAGTGCCCCCGAGAGCGTGGAAGTCATGCGCAAACGCGCGCGGCACCGCCTGATTGGCGCGGCCGTGCTGGTGTTGCTGGGGGTCATCGGCTTCCCGCTGCTGTTTGACAGCCAGCCACGGCCGATTGCGGTGGACATTCCGATCGAGATTCCGGACAAGGCCAAGGTGGCACCCTTGGGCGCGCCCCAGGTGGCGGCCAGCAGTGCGACCCCCTCGCAGGTCAGCGGTGGTGTGATCGACGGCGCCACACCGGTGGCATCAGCACCCGCCAAGCCAGAACCCAAACCTGAAGCAAAGCCCGCCCCCAAGGCCGAGGCCAAGCCCGAAACCATCATCACCGAGGCCAAGCCGGCGCCCAAGCCCGTGGCCAAACCGGCTGCCAAGCCTGAAGTCAAACCGGAGCCCAAGCCGGCGCTTGCAGAGAAGCCGGTTGCCAAGCCCAGCGAGGCGGCCAAGGCCCAAGCCTTGCTGGATGGCAAACCCGTGGCGGACAAGCCTGCCGAGAAGAAGCCCGATGCGGCTACCGTCCGGTTTGTCGTGCAAGTGGGGGCCTATGTGGAGGCTGCCAAGCTGCGCGAAGCGCGCCAGAAGGTAGAGAAGGCCGGCTTCAAGACCTACACCCAGGTGGTGGGCGCCAAAGACGCCCAGCGCACCCGGGTACGCATCGGACCGTTTGCCAGCAAGGCCGAGGCGGAAAAGGCCGTGGACAAGCTCAAGAAGCTGAACCTGCCCGCCGCCATCCTGGAACTCTGAACGAATCCTGCCTATGCCCACCTTGGATTGGATCTTTCTGGCCGTCTTGCTGTTTTCCTTGGTGCTGGGCGCCTGGCGGGGGCTGGTGTACGAGGTGCTGTCGCTCGTGAGCTGGGCTGTGGCCTTTGTGCTGGCGCAATGGTTGGCGCCGGAGGCAGCCCAGTGGATTCCCATCACCGGCGATGCCGAGGCGGTGCGTTACGCCGGGGGTTTTGTGCTGGTTTTTGTGGCAACGGTGTTTGCCGGTGGGCTGATTGCCTTTGTAGTCAAAAAATTGGTGGCAGCCGCAGGCATGAGCCCCGCGGACCGGATGTTGGGCGCCATATTTGGACTGGTGCGCGGCATGTTGCTGCTTGTGGTGGTCACCGCGGTCGTCGACATGACCCCGGTACACACCGCAAACTGGTGGCAGAGCGCCATGGGGCCGCGCATGACCGGCATGGTGCTCAGCAGCGTCAAGCCCCTGCTGCCCGAAGAATTTGGCAAGTATTTACCTTGAGAGTGAACCCCTATGTGTGGAATCGTTGGCGTTGTTAGCAATGCACCTGTCAATCAACTGATCTATGACGCTTTGCTGCTCCTGCAGCACCGCGGCCAGGATGCTGCTGGCATCGTCACCCAGCAAGAGCGCAAGTTCTTCATGCACAAAGCCAAGGGCATGGTGAAGGACGTGTTCCGCACCCGCAATATGCGCAGTTTGCTGGGCAACTGCGGCCTGGGGCAGGTGCGTTACCCCACGGCGGGCAACGCCTTCAGCGAAGAAGAGGCCCAGCCTTTCTATGTGAACGCGCCCTTTGGTATCGTGCTGGTGCACAACGGCAACCTGACCAACGCCCATGCCCTGAAGGCAGAGTTGTTTAACACCGATCACCGCCACATCAACACCGAGAGCGACTCCGAAGTGCTGCTCAATGTGCTGGCGCACGAGATCGAAAAAACCACCCGGGGCCTGCCACTGCAGCCCATGGACATCTTTGCCGCAGTGCGCAATGTGCACAAGCGCGTCAAAGGTTCCTATGCCGTCATCGCGCTGATCGCCGGCCACGGTGTGCTGGCTTTTCGCGACCCCTACGGCATTCGCCCCCTGTGCATGGGCAAAAACGGCGACGGCAATGTGATGCTGGCCAGCGAGTCGGTGACCCTGGAAGGCAGCAGCTTCCAGTTCGAACGCAATGTGGACCCCGGCGAGGCGGTGTTCGTCGACTTGCAAGGCCATGTGCATGCTCAGCAGTGCGCAGAAGCCCCGCAGCTCTCGCCTTGTATTTTTGAGTTTGTGTACCTCGCCCGCCCGGACTCGGTCATGGACGGCATCTCGGTCTACCAGGCCCGCCTGAACCTGGGTGAAACCTTGGCCAAGCGTGTGATCTCCACCGTGCCGCCCAGTGAGATCGATGTGGTCATTCCCATCCCCGAGTCCAGCCGCCCCAGTGCCGCGCAATTGGCGCAGTTGCTGGGCCTGCCGTACCGCGAAGGCTTTGTGAAAAACCGCTACGTGGGCCGCACCTTCATCATGCCCGGCCAGGGTGTGCGCAAGAAGTCGGTGCGCCAAAAGCTCAACGTGATTGCCAGCGAATTCAAGGGCCGCAATGTGCTGCTGGTGGACGACTCCATCGTGCGCGGTACTACCAGCAAAGAAATTGTGCAGATGGCGCGCGACGCTGGTGCCCGCAAGGTTTACTTGGCCAGCGCCGCGCCGCCCGTGCGTTTCCCCAACGTCTACGGCATCGACATGCCCACCAGCAGCGAGCTGGTGGCGCACAACCGCACCGTAGAGCAAATTCGCGAAATCATTGGCTGCGACGCCCTGATTTACCAGGACGTGGACGGCATGAAGAAGGCCATTGGGTCGCTGAGCAACAAGCTGGCTGGCTTTGATGCCTCCTGCTTCGACGGCATCTATGTCACCGGCGATATTTCGTCCGATGACATCGAGCGCCTGAACGAAAAACGGGTGGGCGGTGAAGAGAGCCTGGAAGACACCTCGCGCCTGGCCCTGCCTAACCACGCGGACTGAACCATGGCAGCACAACAGTTACCCGACGGCCTGCACCTGGACACCTTGGCCGTGCGCACGGCCCTGGAGCGCAGCCAGTATGGCGAGAACTCCGAGGCCCTGTACCTCACCAGCGGCTACGTGCAGTCCAGCGCCGCCTCCAGCGCCGCACGGTTTGCCATGGAAGAAGAAGGCTTCACCTACTCGCGTGTCGGCAACCCCACGGTAAGCAGCATGGAAATGCGCCTGGCCGCGCTGGAAGGCACGGAGGCCGCCGTGGCCACGTCCTCCGGCATGTCTGCCATTCTCTTGCTGGGCATGGCCCTGCTCAAGGCAGGCGATCACGTGATTTGCTCGCAGTCGGTGTTTGGCTCCGTCATTCCGATGTTCAGCCGCGAGTTCGCGAAGTTTGGTGTGGAGACGACGTTCGTGCCGCAGACCGATGTGGCTGCGTGGAAGGCCGCCGTGCGCCCCAACACCCGGCTCTTGTTTGCCGAGACACCGACCAACCCGTTGACCGAGGTGTGTGACATCCGGGCGCTGGCCGATATCGCGCACAACGCGGGCGCCTTCCTGGCCGTGGACAACTGCTTTGCAACGCCCGTGTTGCAGCGGCCGGTGTTCATGGGGGCCGACTTCATCATCCACTCCGGCACCAAGTTCCTGGACGGCCAGGGGCGTGTCATGGCGGGTGCCATCTGCTGCACGCAAAAGCAGCGCGACGAACTGTTCCTGCCCGTGATCCGCACGGCCGGCATGGTGCTGTCACCCTTCAATGCGTGGGTGCTGCTCAAGGGCATGGAAACCTTGGCCATACGTGTCAAGGCCCAGTCCACCAGCACGCTGGCCGTGGCGCAGTGGTTGCAAGCCCAGCCGCAGGTCGCCCGCGTTTTCTACCCCGGCCTGCCCAGTCATGCCCAGCACGAACTGGCCATGCGCCAGCAGTCGGGCAGCGGTGGGGCGGTGTTGTCGTTTGAGGTGAAGGCCCCCGATGTGGATGCCGCACGCAAGAACGCTTTCCATGTGCTGGACAGCATGCAAGTGCTGTCGCTGTGCACCAACCTTGGCGACACCAAAACTTTGGCCGCCCACCCCGCCAGCACCTCGCACGGCCGCCTGTCCGAGGCGCAGCGCCAGTTGGCTGGCATTGGCCAGGGCCTGATCCGCGTGGCTGTGGGCCTGGAACATATTGATGACATCACCGCCGATCTGGCGCGTGGTCTGAACACCCTTTGAATATGAGCAAAATTCGTACGCGCATCGCGCCTTCTCCCACCGGTTTTCTGCACCTGGGCACGGCCCGCACCGCGTTGTACTCCTGGGCGTATGCCCGTCACTTTGGTGGCGAGTTTGTGCTGCGTATTGAGGACACCGATGTGGCCCGTTCCACGCAGGACTCGGTGGACCAAATCCTCGCTTCCATGCAATGGCTGGGGCTGGAGTACGACGAAGGCCCGGTGTACCAGATGCAGCGCCTGGACCGCTACAAGGCGGTGGTCGATCAACTCATGGCAGAAGGCAAGGCCTACTACTGCTACAGCACCCCCGAAGAGCTGGACGCCGTGCGCGAAGCCAAAAAGGCGCGTGGTGAGAAGGCGCTGTACGACGGCACCTGGCGCCCCGCGCCCGGCAAGACCTTGCCGCCCGTGCCCGAAGGCGTGAAGCCCGTGGTGCGCTTTTGCAATCCACCGGACGGCGATGTGACCTGGAACGACCTGGTCAAAGGCCCCATCACCATCAGCAACCGCGAGATCGATGACCTCATCATCGTGCGCACGGATGGCATTCCCACCTACAACTTTGCCGTGGTGGTGGACGATTGGGACATGCAGATCAGCCACGTATTCCGTGGCGACGAGCACATCAACAACACGCCCTGGCAAATCAACATCTTCCACGCACTGGGCGCAGCGCTGCCGCAGTTCGGCCACTGCCCGGTCATTCTGGGCGACGACGGCCAAAAACTGTCCAAGCGCCGCGGTGCGGTCAGCGTCACCGCGTACGAGGAGGGCGGTTACCTGCCCGAAGCCATGCTCAATTACCTGGCCCGCCTGGGCTGGAGCCATGGCGACGAAGAATTGTTCACGCGTGAGCAACTGGTGGGCTGGTTTGATGGCACACACCTGAACAAGAGCCCCGCGCAGTGGGACCCGGCCAAGCTGCTGTGGGTCAATGCGCACTACATCAAGCAGGCGGACAACGCACGCTTGGCTGCGCTGGTGGCCGTGCAACTGGCCAAGTTGGGGGTGGAGCTGCCCGCAGAGACGGTGGAAAACCACTTGCCCCAGCTGTGCGCCTTGCTGAAGGACCGCTGCGACACTACCGTGGCCCTGGCCCAATGGGCAGCAAAGTTTTATGCCGACGTGCAAGTCGATGCCGCTGAGCTGGCCCAGCATGTGACCGACGCCGTGAAGCCGGCCATCGCAACGCTGGCAGACAAGCTGGCGTCCTGTGCCTGGGACAAGGCGTCCATTGCCGCCGTGATCAAAGAAGTGCTGGCAGCGCATGGCTTGAAGATGCCGCAACTGGCCATGCCGGTGCGCGTGCTGGTCATGGGTACGGCGCAGACGCCGTCGCTCGATGCGGTGCTGGAATTGAGCGGAAGAGAAAAAGTTATGGCAAGACTTGTCAGGGGCTGAAAAACTTGTATATAATTTGAGGCTCGGAAGTTGAATGCAAAGCAAGGTAACACTTGTGTTGCAGTCAAGGAAATTGGGGGTATAGCTCAGCTGGGAGAGCGCTTGCATGGCATGCAAGAGGTCAGCGGTTCGATCCCGCTTACCTCCACCAATTCTTCTGTAACGGATAAGTTCCAAGGTTTTGACCCTATCGTCTAGAGGCCTAGGACATCACCCTTTCACGGTGAGTACCGGGGTTCGAATCCCCGTAGGGTCGCCAA
>MGPB01000007.1 GCA_001795455.1 Curvibacter sp. GWA2_63_95
TTGGTAGATCAGGTAAGCACCCTTGCCACCCTTGGCGGCGCCGTCGATCGCGGTCCACAGCTTCAAGAGGTAGTTCAGGTCCCACTGCAACTCAGGTGCGCTACGGCCGATGCCGGCGGTGCGGGCGATGATGGACATGCCGTTGGGGTATTCCAACTGGTCCATGTTTTCTTTGAGCTCCGCGCGGTCGTCGCCCTCGATGCGGCGCGAAACGCCACCGCCACGGGGGTTGTTGGGCATCAAGACCACATAACGGCCGGCCAGCGAGACGAAGGTGGTCAGGGCTGCGCCCTTGTTGCCACGTTCTTCTTTTTCCACTTGCACCAGCAGTTCTTGGCCTTCGCGGATGGCGTCTTGGATGCGGGCTTGGGAGGCTGACACGCCCTCCTTGAAGTACATCTTGGAGATTTCTTTGAACGGCAGGAAGCCGTGGCGGTCTTCGCCGTAGTCGACGAAACAGGCTTCCAGCGAAGGCTCGACGCGGGTAACGACGGCCTTGTAGATATTGCCCTTGCGCTGTTCGCGCCCTTCAATTTCAATTTCGTAGTCGAGGAGTTTTTGTCCGTCGACGATGGCCAGGCGGCGTTCTTCAGCCTGCGTGGCGTTGATCAGCATCCGTTTCATGGATTGCATCCTTCTTCAATAAGCACATGCCCGGGATGGGCGTACGGTGCCGGACTGACGAATTGAAGTGAGGTGGAATTGCCGGAGAACTTCAGGTCACACGAGGTGACGAAGCGTAGGCGCAGGGATGGGGACGAGGGGATGGGTTTGTGAACTTGCTATCAAAATAGTAGCACGTTGCGCAGGTTGTACCGGGGCTGCAGGCCGATATGTGCCACCCAACGGGGCGTAGACGCTCCGCAGGCACAAGGTCATCAGGCTCAGCAACACAAACATCTCGTTTCATTCCACTCGCAAACCGTGGGTTTGCGAGTTTGGGGTATTCCGTTTCAGGGTTTCAATTCGTCGGCTTGACCCTGCTGTTTGCGGGCCATCACAGGCAAGTGGCGTGTGATTTGCAAGCAAGGCAGCGTGGCGGCATCGACCTTCCAGCGTAACGTTTGGTGGGGTGTGGACTAAACTCCAGACAAATCAACCACTTACGGCGCGACGCTAGTGAAACACATTATAGAGGGCAATCCAGCCCCAACCCTGCCGCAAGTCAAATCGGTGACGGTGGACGAAGACAGCGCTGGCCAGCGATTGGACAACTTCCTGATGCGCGAGCTCAAGGGTGTGCCCAAAACCCATGTCTACCGCATCATCCGCAGTGGCGAGGTGCGTGTGAATAAAGGCCGTGCCAGCGCCGACACCCGGGTCGAGGCAGGGGACGTGGTGCGGGTGCCGCCGGTGCGCATGTCCGAGCGGGTGGAGCAAAAAGCCCAGGCCATGGCGGAGCAGGTGGCAGCCCAGGCGAGCAGCCGGACCCCCGCCAAAACCTTCTCCGTGTTATTTGAAGATGAGCATTTCCTGGTCATCGACAAGCCTGCCGGCGTGGCGGTGCATGGCGGATCGGGAGTCAGTTTTGGGGTGATTGAGCAACTGCGCATGGCCCGGCCTCAGGCCACCTTTCTGGAGCTGGTGCACCGCCTGGACCGTGAAACCAGCGGCATTTTGCTGATTGCCAAGAAGCGCAGCGCCCTGAAAAACCTGCAAGACCAGTTTCGCGAGCGCGAAACCGGCAAGACCTACCTGGCGCTGGTAGTGGGGCAGTGGCCCAGCAATAAGAAGGTGCTGGACAAGTCCCTGCACAAGTACCTGCTGGCCAGCAAAGACGGTGGCGCGGATGCGGGTGAGCGCCGTGTGAAGGTGGTCGAGAAGGACCACCCGGATGCCATGCCCTCCCTGTCGCTGGTGAAGGTTCGCGCCACCTCTGGCGTGCCGGCTGTCGCCGATGCCACGGGTCAGCGCGGCTACTCGCTGCTGGAGGTGACCATCAAGACCGGGCGCACGCACCAGATTCGCGTACATCTGGCATCCGAAGGCATGCCGATTGCCGGCGACGACAAGTACGGCGACTTTGTCCTGAACAAGGAATTGGCGCGTGGCGCCGCTCAAGCGCCGCTCAAGCGCATGTTTTTGCATGCCTGGCGCTTTCAGTGCAAGCACCCGCTCACCGGCGAAAAGGTCGAGTTGTTTGCCGAGCTACCGCCCGAACTGTCCGATTTCTTGCGCGTTGCCGTACCGGCGGCTGCCTGATTTTTAGCAAACCCACCGTTTTTATGTCTGCCAATCCCACCCGCACCCGCCAGTTTGACCTCATCGCCTTTGACTGGGACGGCACGCTGTTTGATTCCACGGCCATCATCACCCGCTGCATCCAGGCAGCGGTGGCCGATGTGGGGGGCACCGTGCCCAGCGACAAGGACGCCGCCTATGTGATTGGTCTGGGCCTGATGCAGGCACTGGCCCACGCCGCACCCGATGTGCCCAAAGAGAAGTACCCGCTGTTGGGCGCGCGCTACAAACACCACTATGTGCTGCACCAGAACGACATCAGCCTGTTTGACGGCGTGTTGCCCATGTTGGGTGCGCTGAAAGACGCGGGCCATTTGCTGACGGTGGCCACCGGTAAAAGCCGTTCGGGGCTTAATGAATCCTTGCAGGCGGTGGAGCTGCGGGGGGTGTTCGATGGCTCGCGCACTGCGGACGAGACTGCCGGCAAGCCCCACCCGCTGATGTTGCAGGAGTTGATGGCCGAGTTTGGGGTGCCGCCCGAGCGCGTACTGATGATTGGAGACACCACCCACGACCTGCAATTGGCCCTGAATGCCGGCTGTGCCAGTGTGGGCGTGAGCTACGGGGCACATGAACCCGCCGCATTTACGCCGCTGCAGCCGCGCCATGTGGCGCATTCGGTGGCTGAGCTGCAGGCTTGGTTGCTGGCCCACGCCTGAGGAGACTGCCATGACACTCGGACCTGCTGGTGTGGCCGTTGCCCTGTGCAACAGCGCCGATCTGGTGAATAGCGGCGAGGCCGTGCCGTTTGATGTGGTCTATTGCGGCCAGACCTGTTACGGATTTGCCATTCGGTATGCCGACAAGGCGTATGCCTACCTGAACCGCTGCTCCCACGTGCCCATGGAAATGGACTACCAGCCCAACCGCTTTTTCGACATGACCGGCAATTGGCTGATCTGCGCCACCCACGGCGCCATGTACAGCCCACAAACGGGCCAGTGCCGCACCGGTCCCTGCCGCGGGGGGCTGGTTTCCATTGCCCTCACGGAGGCCGATGGTGTCGTGCACTGGCATACTGCCCCCAACTTACAACCTGTCGCCTTCTGATATGTCCGAACATTCTGTCCCGCCGACCCCTGAATCTGCATCAAATCCGGCTTCAGCCCCCGTGGATGCTGCGCAAGCAGCTATCAATAACGTAGCATCTTCCGCGGCTGCCCCGGCGGCTGGGTGGGAGCGGGCCACGCTGGAGAAACTGGCCATGGCGACGCTGGTGGAGCAGCGCGCTGCGCGGCGCTGGCGCAATGCCATCCGCATCGCATGGCTGGTGTTCCTGTCGGCCCTGCTGTGGTTCGGCCTGCAGCAAGGCGGAACCACCACCGACGTGAGTACGCCCCACACTGCGGTGGTGTCCATCCAGGGGGAGATTGCGGCGGGTGCGGATGCCAGCGCCGAGTTTGTGGTGGCTGCGATGCGTACCGCGTTTGAAGACGACGGCGCCAAGGCCGTGGTGCTCTTGATCAACTCGCCCGGTGGCAGCCCGGTGCAGGCCGGCATCATCAACGACGAGATCAAACGCCTCAAGGCCCAGTACAACAAACCCGTATACGCCGTGGTGGAAGAAACCTGTGCCTCGGCCGCGTATTACATCGCCGCGGGGGCGGACCAGATTTTTGTGGATAAAGCCAGTATCGTGGGCAGCATTGGTGTGCTGATGGACGGCTTTGGCTTCACCGGTCTGATGGACAAGCTGGGCGTGGAGCGCCGCCTGATGACGGCCGGTGAGAACAAGGGATTTTTGGACCCCTTCAGCCCGCAGACCGAGAAGCAGCGCGCCTTTGCCCAAGCCATGCTGGACCAGATTCACCAGCAATTTATTGCGGTGGTCAAGGATGGCCGGGGCAAACGCCTGAAGGAAACTCCCGACATGTTCAGCGGCCTGTTCTGGACCGGCCAGCAAGCCATTGAACTGGGTTTGGCTGACCAGCTGGGTAACTTGGACTACGTAGCGCGTGAGGTGGTAAAGGCCGAGGACATCATCGACTACACCCGCAAGGACAACGTGGCCGAGCGCCTGGTCAAGCGCTTTGGTGCCTCGATTGGTGATGGCGCGGTGCGTGCCCTGCGCTCCTTGCCGGCCATCCACTAAATACGCACCCAGGCTCGACTGCCTGCCTGGGGCGCTAGCCGTCCGACTTCAGCGGCCGATCGCAAATACCGTGGGGGTGGCGTTGTCCAGCGTCCAGCCGCTTTGCTTCCACTGTTTCACCAGGTTGCTGTGGGTATTGGCCGTTTCCAGCGTCAGTCCGCTGGAGGTGGCCAGGCGTGTGTTGTGTTGCAGGGTTTGCAGCAGGCCCTGCAGCAGGGCGGTGTTGCGGTAGGGTGTTTCGATGAAGAGCTGGGTTTGCCCGGTTTTCAGCGCCAGCGATTCCAACTCGCGGATACGCTTGTTGCGTTCGGCCGGATCGGCCGGCACATAACCCACAAACGCAAAGTTCTGCCCATTGAGTCCGCTGGCGGCTAGCGCCAGCAGCAGTGACACCGGCCCTACCAGCGGTACCACACGCAGGCCCAGGTCGTGCGCTGCACGCACCACCGATGAGCCGGGGTCTGCAATGGCGGGCATGCCCGCCTCGCTGACCAGTCCCACATCGTGCCCTTGTCGTGCTGCGGCCAGCAGGGGGGTGGCATCAAAGCCACCCAGATGGTCGCCTTTCTTGTGCACCTCGCGCGGCAGTTCCTGAATGGTCAGTTCTTGTAGAGCTGTGCCCAGCGGATGGCTGGCATCTACGCGTTTGAGGTAAGCACGTGTGCTTTTGGCATTTTCACAAATCCAATGCCGCAAACGGGCTGCCACGGCCAGCGTGTGGGCAGGCATGCTTTGGTCCAGCGGGCTTTGGGTGACGCAGCCAAAGTCCAGCGGTGCAGGCACCAAGTACAGCGTACCTTTGGGGGAGGGCGCCTGCGTCATACCGATCCCAGCAGTGGGATGCCGGCCGCGCGCAGCATGCGGCTGGTGCGGATCAGCGGCAGGCCCACCAGGGCGCTGGGGTCGTCATTGTCAATCGATGCCAGCAATGCGATACCCAAGCCCTCGCTTTTGGCGCTGCCTGCGCAGTCATACGGAGTCTCGGCGCGCAGGTAATTTTCAATCTCCGCATCGCTCAGGTCTCGGAACACGACCCGAACCGGGGCCACATCCTCCTGCTGGAAGCCGCTGGCTTGGCACACCACGGCCACAGCCGTCTGGAAAACCACGGTTTTGCCGCGCATTTTCTTCAGTTGTGCAACGGCACGTTCGTGGGTGCCGGGCTTGCCCAGCGGCTCGCCGTCCAGATCGGCCACCTGGTCAGAGCCGATCACCACGCAGTCTGGGTGTTGTGCGGCGACGGCCCGCGCTTTGGCCAGTGCCAGTCGGCGCGCCAATGCGAGAGGGGTCTCGCCGGGCTGTGGGGTTTCGTCCACATCAGGGGCTGCGACGGTGAAGGGGACGCGCAGGCGCTGTAACAGTTCGCGGCGGTAGGCCGAGGTGGAGCCTAAAACGAGTTGGCGGGGGGCGGAGTCTTGCATGGGGCGATTCTCTTACACTGCGCGCATGACACATGAATATTCAGCCCATAGCCTGAACATCCTGACTTTCGCCAAGAGCGACGGCCAGTTGAAGGGCCAAGTGCCTTTGGCCCAGATGCTCCGCTTGTGCGAAGAAACCCAGGGAGCCGCAGACGCTGTCGCCGTGCATTTTGGCGCCCAAGGCACCATCCGCTCGGATGCCGCCGGGGTGGATGAGCCCTGGGTACACCTGTCTGGGCGTACCGTCCTGACCATGACCTGCCAGCGCTGTCTGACACCGGTGGATGTGGACATCGCGTTCACGCGTGATTTCCGCTTTGTCGCCACGGAAGCCTTGGCCGAAGTCGAGGACGAAGAATCGGAAGAGGATGTTCTGGTGCTGAGCCGGGAATTCAACTTGGTGGACTTGGTGGAGGACGAGCTGTTGATGTCCATTCCCCCTGTGCCCAAACACGAGACCTGCCCCCAGGCCGTGAAGCTGGAAGCCGTGGATGCGGATTTTGAGCACATCGCCGATGAAAAGCCCAATCCGTTTGCCGTGCTCCAGAAGCTCAAAGACAAGGGCCTTGGCTAACAGGCCAACATTGGGCTATAATCTGAGGCTTCGCGCGCAACTCCGCCGCGTTTTACCAACCTAACCCGTGTTGCCACACCCTGTGCAGCACTTTTGCTCAGGAGCCGACCATGGCCGTTCAACAAAACAAAAAATCTCCTTCCAAGCGCGGTATGCACCGCTCGCACAACGCTTTGGTTGTGCCCGGTATTGCCGTGGAATCCACCACCGGTGAAACCCATCTGCGTCACCACATCAGCCCCACCGGTTTCTACCGTGGTCGCAAGGTGCTGAAGACCAAGTCCGAAGCCTGATTCGCCTGAATCTCCAAAAGCCCGAAGCTACAGTTCCTGTAGCAACGGGCTTTTGTCATTTATGGCCTCTATATTCGGATGTTTGACTTCCTTGTCGTTGGAATGATGCTCGCATGATTACTGTCGCCGTTGATTGCATGGGGGGCGACCACGGTCCCCAGGTCACCTTGCCCGCCTGTACCCAGTTCCTGGAGCAGCACGCAGATGCTGCGCTGATACTGGTCGGTTTGCCCGATGCACTCCAAGGCTTCTCGCACCCCCGTGCCACACGGATCACCGTAACCGAAGTTGTCGCCATGGACGATCCATTGGAGGTGGCATTGCGCAAGAAGAAAGACTCTTCCATGCGCGTGGCGATTCAGCAGGTGAAGGATGGGGCTGCCCAGGCGGCCGTCTCGGCGGGTAACACGGGCGCACTGATGGCGATTTCGCGCTACATCCTCAAAACCATGGACGGCATTGAGCGTCCGGCGATCGCAGGTCAAATCCCCAATGCCACGGGCGGCGCCACCACGGTGCTGGACCTGGGCGCCAATGTGGATTGCACGGCCGAGCACCTGTTGCAGTTTGCAGTCATGGGGTCGGCACTGGTGTCTGTGCTCACCAACAAGGAATCGCCTTCGGTGGGTTTGCTCAATATTGGTGAAGAAGTCATCAAGGGCAACGAAGTCATCAAAAAAGCGGGTGAATTGCTGCGAAATGCAGCTAAATCCGGCGATTTGAACTTTGTGGGTAACGTCGAAGGCAACGATATTTTCAAAGGCACCGCCGATATCGTGGTGTGTGACGGTTTTGTCGGCAACGTGGCGCTGAAGACCAGCGAAGGTCTGGCATCCATGATCGGCAACTTCCTTAAAGCCGAGTTCTCTAAAAATATTTTCACCAAAATGGCGGCTATTGCGGCTTATACGGTGCTAACAGCACTGAAAAACCGCGTAGATCACCGTCGTTACAACGGTGCTGCGTTGTTGGGCTTGCGTGGCCTGGTGTTCAAGAGCCATGGCTCGGCGGATGTGCTGGCTTTCAGCAACGCTTTGAACCGGGCGTATGATGCAGCCCGAAACAACTTGCTGGACCGCGTTCAGGTCCGCATTGCCCATGCAGCCCCTTTGTTGGCTGCGTCTGAAGCAACGCAGTAGCCTGAACGGGTGCCCGCCATAACACCCATGAGACGATATTCGCGAATCACCGGCACTGGTAGCTATGTGCCTCCCCGCCGCCTCAGCAACGCCGACCTGGTGGCCCAACTGGCTGCGACTGGTGTAGAAACTTCAGACGAGTGGATCGTGGAGCGCACTGGCATCCGCGCGCGTCACTTTGTGGACGACGGTGTGTACAGCAGCGACTTGGCCTTGGAGGCCTGCAAAGGTGCGCTGCAAGCGGCTGGCCTGGAAGCCAAGGACATTGACCTGATCATTGTGGCCACGTCCACCCCGGACATGGTTTTCCCTTCCACTGCCTGTATTTTGCAGAACAAGCTGGGTGCCAACGGCGGCGCGGCGTTTGACATGCAGGCCGTATGCAGCGGATTTGTTTACGCTCTCTCAGTTGCCGACGCCATGATCCAGACGGGCGCCGCAACCAAGGCGCTGGTAGTGGGTGCCGAGGTGTTCTCCCGCCTGCTGGATTTCAATGACCGCACTACCTGCGTGTTGTTTGGCGACGGCGCGGGCGCCGTGGTGCTCGAAGCCTCGGAAACGCCCGGCATTCTCGCCAGCGATCTGCATGCCGATGGCAAACACGTGGGCATTTTGTGTGTGCCGGGCCATGTGGCCAACGGCCATATTCTGGGCGACCCTCTATTAAAGATGGATGGACAGGCGGTTTTCAAGCTGGCGGTGGGCGTTCTGGAAAGCGCGGCCCGCGCCACGCTGGCCAAGGCCGGCAAGACCGAGGCGGACATCGACTGGCTGATTCCCCACCAGGCGAACATCCGCATCATGCAGAGCACCGCCAAAAAACTGAAACTTCCCATGGATAAAGTGGTGGTGACGGTGGACCAGCATGGCAATACCTCGGCGGCCTCGATTCCGCTGGCGTTGGACGCGGCGGTGCGAGCTGGCCAGGTCAAGCCAGGCCAGACCCTGATGCTCGAAGGTGTAGGCGGTGGTTTTACCTGGGGTGCGGTGCTCCTGACTTTGTAGCTGTTCGCGCATATTCCATGCGGGCTAAAGCCCTATTTCATTGTCAATCTCTATGAAACCATTTGCATTTGTATTTCCCGGCCAAGGCTCCCAATCCGTGGGCATGTTGGACGCTTGGGGCGATCACCCTGTGGTGGCCGAGACTCTGCGCGAGGCCTCCGACGCTTTGGGCGAAGACGTGGCCCAGTTGATCCACGAGGGCCCCAAAGAAGCTCTGGCCTTGACCACCAATACCCAGCCCGTGATGTTGGTGGCCGGTGTGGCCGCCTACCGTGTCTGGATGTCTGAAACCGGCGTGGCCCCGCAGGCCGTGGCTGGCCACTCGCTGGGCGAGTATTCCGCCTTGGTGGCGGCAGGTTCGCTGACGCTGGCACAAGCCGCGCCGCTGGTGCGCCTGCGCGCCCAGGCCATGCAAGAGGCCGTGCCCGTGGGCGTGGGCGCCATGGCGGCTATTCTGGGCATGGATGCTGCAAAAGTGATAGCGGGTTGCGCAGAGGCGACGGAGGATTTCGGCCCGGATAGTTCCGAAGTGGTGGAAGCCGTGAACTTCAACGACGCTGCCCAGACCGTGATCGCCGGCAGCAAGGCGGCGGTGGACAAGGCCTGCGAAATCCTCAAGGCCAATGGTGCCAAGCGTGCGCTGCTGCTGCCCGTGTCGGCACCGTTCCACTCCAGTTTGATGAAGCCCGCGGCCGAGAAACTCAAGGCACGTCTGGAAGATATCGAGATTGCCGCGCCCCAGATCGCCCTCATCAACAATATTGATGTGGCCGTAGAGGTGGATGCAGACCGCATTCGCGACGCCCTGGTCCGCCAAGCCTTTGGCCCGGTGCGCTGGGTGGAGTGTGTGCAAGCCATCAAGGCACGTGGCCTGACGACCTTGGTAGAGTGCGGTCCCGGCAAGGTGCTGGCCGGCATGGTCAAGCGCATCGATGCGGAAATGAACGGTGCTGCGCTGTTCGACCCCGCCAGCCTGGAAGACGTCAAGGGAGTATTGGCATGAGCGAAGTGAAATTTGAAGGCCAGGTAGCCCTGGTGACCGGCGCCTCGCGCGGCATTGGTGCTGCCATCGCGCTGGAGCTGGCACGCAAGGGGGTGAAGGTGATTGGCACCGCCACGTCCGACGCAGGCGCGGCCAAGATTCGTGAGGCGCTGTCGGCCTTTCCGGGCTGCGACGGTCGCACACTGGACGTGACGGACGGTGCCGCTGGTGATGCGCTGGTGGATGCCATTGCCAAGGAGCAGGGTGGTCTGCACGTGCTGGTGAACAACGCCGGCATCACCCGCGACACGCTGGCCATGCGCATGAAGGATGACGACTGGGATGCGGTGCTGGACACCAACCTCAAGGGGGTGTTCCGCATGAGCCGCTCGGTGTTGCGCACCATGATGAAGCAGCGTTATGGTCGCATCATCAGCATCACCTCGGTGGTGGGCGCCTCTGGCAATCCTGGTCAGGCCAACTACGCAGCGGCCAAGGCCGGTGTGGCCGGGATGACCCGGGCGCTGGCGCGCGAGCTGGGCTCGCGCAACATCACCGTCAACTGTGTGGCCCCTGGCTTTATTGAGACCGACATGACCGCCAGCCTGGGCGAAGACCAGCAAAAAGCCTTGCTGGGTCAAATTCCCTTGGGCCATCTGGGCAAACCTAGTGATATTGCGCACGCGGTGGCCTACCTGGCCTCGCCTCAAGCCAGCTATGTGACGGGGCAGGAATTGCACGTCAACGGCGGCATGTATATGTAAGTGATTCAACCCCGCCGAAGTCTGAGCGGCGGCCCGGTTAGAGACAAGTCTCTAGGGCGGGTAAAATCTCGGATTCTTTTACAACCCTTAGAGGGAACCCATGAGCGATATCGAAGTCCGTGTCAAAAAAATCATTGCCGAACAACTCGGCGTTGAAGAGTCTCAAGTCACCAACGAAAAAGCCTTCGTGGCCGATCTGGGTGCCGACTCCCTGGACACCGTGGAACTGGTGATGGCTTTGGAAGACGAATTCGGGATCGAGATCCCCGACGAAGACGCGGAGAAGATCACGACCGTGCAAAACGCGATCGACTACGCGACGTCCCACAAAAAGGCCTAATCGGCTTGGGCAGCACCCGGCGGGTGCTGCCGCATCCCGTATGCTCCCCATGCCGCTGCTGGCGGCATTTCATTGACGAACTGCTGAATTTCAGATCTCTATGTCCCGTCGCCGCGTCGTTGTTACAGGTTTAGGTTGCATCAGTCCCGTGGGTAATACGGTGTCCGAAGCCTGGTCGAATATTTTGGCTGGCAAGTCAGGCATCTCCACGATCACCAAGTTCGATCCCGAGGCCTTTGCCTGCAAGATCGCCGGTGAGGTGCGCAACTTCGACTTGGAGTCTTATATGACGTCCAAAGAAGCCCGTACGATGGATACCTTTATCCATTACGGCATTGCCGCCGCAGTGCAGGCAGTCAACGACAGCGGCCTGAAGACGGGTGACGCGTTGGGCGACGAAGAAGCCACCCGCATTGGTTGCGTGATTGGTTCCGGCATTGGCGGCTTGCCCATGATCGAGAACACCCACGCCGAGTACGTCAACCGCGGTCCCCGCCGCATCTCCCCATTTTTCGTACCGGCCTCCATCATCAACATGACGGCGGGCCATGTGTCCATGCGTTTTGGCTTCAAGGGCCCGAACATTGCCATCGTGACCGCCTGTACCACCGGCTTGCACTGTATTGGCGAAGCCGGCCGCATGATTGAGTATGGCGATGCCGATGTGATGGTTGCCGGTGGCTCGGAAGCCACGGTGTCCCCACTGGGCATTGGCGGTTTCGCCGCCATGCGTGCACTGTCTACCCGCAATGACGACCCCGCAACGGCCTCGCGCCCATGGGACAAAGACCGTGATGGCTTTGTACTGGGAGAAGGCGGAGGCGTGATGGTGCTGGAAGAGTACGAACACGCCAAGGCGCGTGGCGCCAAGATTTATGCCGAACTGGCAGGCTTTGGCATGAGTGCCGATGCTGGCCACATGACCGCCCCCAATATGGACGGCCCGCGCCGCGCTATGCTGAGTGCCATGCGTAACGCGGGGATCAATCCCGACCAGGTGGACTACCTGAACGCACACGGGACCTCCACACCGCTGGGCGACATCAACGAAACCAACGCCATCAAGGCGGCCTTGGGCGACCACGCCAAGAAGATGGTGGTGAACTCCACCAAGTCCATGACGGGCCACCTTTTGGGTGGTGCGGGTGGTCTGGAGTCGGTGTTCACCGTACTGGCGTTGCACCATCAGAAGAGCCCGCCCACCATCAACATCTTCAACCAAGATCCCGAGTGCGATCTGGACTACTGTGCCAACACGGCGCGGGACATGAAGATCGATGTGGCCGTGAAGAACAACTTCGGCTTTGGTGGCACCAACGGCACGCTGGTGTTCAAGCGCGTCTGATTTTCGCCATTGCCCCAAGGGACGATGCACCGACCTCCTGCGGTTAGTTTCCAGGTAGGCCGCTCGCGTTGGCATGCCCGCGTGGTGTTGGCAGGTGTGTTGCTGGCGCTGGCCAGCCTCTGCGCGATGGTATGGGCCACCTCTGTGGAATTCTCGGCGTGGGCGCTGGGGGTGCAAGCGATCCTGCTTCTCTTGACTGCGGCCAGCGCTGCCTGGGCTTGGCATCGTTCGCCAGCGGGTATCTTGCGATGGGACGGTGAGCATTGGCTTTGGGTGACCTCGCAAGATACCCCAGTCTCCCGTGTGCGTATCGTGTTGGATTTTCAGCGCGTGGTGCTTGTCTCGCTGCAAGGTACGGGCCGCTATTCTTTGTTCGTCTGGCTGGAGCAGGCACCGGGTGGCCCACCCAAAACCTGGCATGCCTTACGGTGCGCGTTGGTGCATTCCACGGTACATGGCTTGACGCCATCTCCTTCGACCGATCCTGAAGGGTTGTTGTCATGACGGAGCCGTCGGCCTCCCCCAACGATGTCGACCTGCTCCTGGTGGAGCGGACCTTGGCCGGGGACCAGCGGGCCTATGGTCTGCTGGTACTGAAGTACCAGCGTCGCATACAGCGTTTGGTGGGGCGCATGGTACGGGATGTGGACCTGGTCGAAGACATTGCCCAGGAGACCTTCATCCGCGCGTACCGCGCTCTGCACCAATTTAGAGGGGATGCCCAGTTTTACACTTGGCTTTACCGGATTGCGGTAAATACAGCGAAGAAGTTTCTGCTGGAGCTCAAGCGCAACCCCACGATGTCGGAGAGTTTTTTGTCCTCTGCAGAGGAAGATGAAACTTCCAGGCCCAAATACGAACCAAGTACCGAAGAGACCCCGGAATCGGAGCTGGCGGCGAAAGAGATTGCCGGTGTGGTGAACACCGCGATGGACGCTTTGCCCGAAGAGTTGCGCCAGGCGGTGACACTGCGCGAGATTGAAGGTTTGAGTTACGAGGAGATTGCTGTGGCCATGGATTGTCCGATTGGCACCGTGCGGTCCCGGATTTTCCGGGCCCGGGAGGCCATTTCGGCAAAAGTGAAGCCCTTGTTGGAAAAGCAGACCGGAAAACGTTGGTAGGAATGGAATTATGAACACGCACAGCCAGCCCTTGAATGAGCGCATTTCTGCCCTGATGGACGGAGACTTGCCCGCTGCCGAGCTGGATGCGCTGCTTGCTGACCTGGCGCAGCAGGACTCGTCGGCCAATGATTGGCATCTTTACCATGTGGCAGGGGACGTGCTGCGCAGTCAGGCTTTGGCGCCACAGCGCGCAGACCTCGCCTTTCTGGGGCGCCTGGAGCTGCGTCTGGCCCAGGAGATCGTCGCTTCCCCGGTGGTGCTTCAGCCTGCGCGCGAGCTTCCGGCGACGTCGCCCTTGGCACATGTATCCGCCAATGGTCCGTGGCGCTGGGCCGCAGGCGCCACTTTTACGGTCTTGGTGGGAGTCGTGTCGGTGGGCATGTGGGGGGGCGCTGCGCCCACGTCACCGTCACAACTGGCGGCAGTGCCTGCGCCTATCGTGGACACAGCAGCCCTGCAGGCCGCCCCCGTGATGCTGCGCGACCCTGAACTGGATGCTTTGATGGCGGCCCACCAGCAGATGGGCGGCCATTCGGCATGGCAAATGCCTTCGGGCTTCTTGCGAAATGCCACCTATGAAAGGCCCGCGCGGTGAAACGCCTGCGTTTGTTTGCGGCTCCTTTGTTCGCGCTATGGATGGGGGTGCTGTCGTCTTCTGCAGTAGCGGAAGAGGTCTCTATCAACGCCTGGCTGATGCGTCTGCATGAGGCATCTAGGCATCGCACTTACACCGGTACCTTTGTGGTGTCGGCCGCCGGACAGATGGCCAGTGCCAGGATCTGGCATGTGTGCGATGGTGACCAGCAGGTGGAGCGTGTGGAATCTTTGAGTGGCACGCCACGTGCAACCTTTCGCCGCAACGATGAGGTCGTGACATTCTTCCCTGAGTCCAAGGTGGCAGTAACCGAGAACCGTGAGTCACTGGGGCTGTTTCCCAACTTGCTCAAATCGAATACGGCGGGCATTGGTGACCATTACCAAATGAAACTGGTGGGTAGTGAGCGTATTGCGGGCCTGGACGCCGAGGTGGTGCAGTTGCTCCCCAAAGATACCTTGCGTTATGGCTACAGGGTCTGGAGTGAGAAACGATCCGGCCTGGTGGTGCAGTTGCAAACCCTGGATCCTGACGGCAAAGTTCTGGAGCAGGCTGCCTTTTCCGAATTGCAGTTGGATGCCCCCGTCAACAAGGCCAAGCTTACCCAGATGATGGCAGCCACAGATGGCTACCGCGTGGAGCGCCGCGATCTGCAAAAGACCACCGCCAAGGCGCAGGGCTGGGACATGGCCAAAGCGGTACCGGGTTTTAAACCGATGGGCTGTTACACCCGACCGGTGGCGCTGCTGGCGGGAGCTGCGGGGCGTGCGGAGCAGACCATGCAGTGGATGTTCTCCGACGGGCTGGCCACAGTGTCACTGTTTGTAGAGGCCTTTGATGTCCGCCGCCATAGCCGCGAAGGCGCCACGGAATTGGGCGGCGCCACGCGGACGCACACGCGGCGCTTGGATGCCTGGTGGATCACGGCGGTGGGCGAAGCGCCGGCCCCCACATTGGCGCTGTTTGTGCAGGGCCTGGAGCGCAAGAAGTAAGTCATCGCTGAGTCTCGATGCTGCGTTCTTGGTCTGAAACACGTTCACGAAAAACTGGAGCAATGGAATCTATGCAACTGAAACCTTTGAGAACATTGTGGGTGGCAGCTTCGCTGTGCCTGGGGGTTGTGGGCACCGTACTGCCTGTGACGTCTGTCTTCGCGCAGGGCGTCCGGGGGCTGCCGGATTTCACGGATTTGGTGGACCAAGTCGGGCCGTCGGTCGTGAATATCCGGACCTTGGAAAAAGTCAGTGCGCGCACGCCGTCAGGTGCACCGAACGAAGAAGAAATGCTTGAGTTTTTTCGACGTTTTGGATTGCCCATTCCGAACACGCCTCGCCAAGCCCCACGCCAGAACCGTCCCCAGCAGCAACCCGAAGAGGCCCAGCCACGTGGCGTGGGCTCCGGATTCATTCTGACTTCGGATGGCCTGATCATGACCAACGCCCATGTGATCGAGGATGCGGATGAAGTGTTGGTCACCTTGACGGACAAGCGCGAATTCAAAGCCCGCATCATCGGGGCCGACAAACGGACTGATGTCGCCGTAGTGAAGATTGACGCCTCCGGCCTGCCAGCCGTGAAGGTGGGTGACGTTAGCCGGCTGCGCGTGGGGGAGTGGGTGATGGCGATTGGGTCACCTTTTGGGCTGGACAACACCGTGACCGCCGGCATCGTGAGCGCCAAACAGCGGGATACTGGCGACTACCTGCCTTTCATTCAGACCGATGTTGCGATCAATCCCGGTAATTCGGGTGGCCCGCTGATCAACATGCGTGGCGAAGTCGTCGGTATCAACAGCCAGATCTATTCGCGTTCGGGTGGTTCGATGGGTATTTCGTTTTCCATCCCCATGGACGAAGCCGTGCGAGTGAGTGACCAACTGCGTAGCAATGGCCGCGTCACGCGTGGCCGCATTGGTGTGCAGATTGACCAGGTGAGTAAAGAAGTGGCTGAGTCGATTGGCCTGGGTAAACCCATTGGGGCTTTGGTGCGCGGTGTGGAGGCTGGGTCACCCGCTGAAAAGGCTGGCGTCGAAGCCGGTGACATCATTACCAAGTTCGATGGCAAGGCCATTGAGAAATCCAGTGACTTGCCACGTGTGGTGGGTAGCACCAAGCCGGGTTCCAAGAGTACGGTGACTGTGTTCCGTCGCGGTAGTAGCAAAGACCTCAGTGTGGTGATTGCGGAGGTGGAAAGTGACAAACCGGTGGCCAAGGCTGCTGGCAAGGAAGAGAAGCCTCGTGCCTCTACTGCTGCGCAGACATTGGGCTTGAGTGTGGCCGATTTGACGGACGCTCAAAAGAAGGAGGCCAACCTCAAGGGCGGCGTGCGTGTCGAGGCTGCGGCAGATGCGGCCGCACGTGCAGGCTTGCGCGAGGGGGATGTGATTGTGCAGTTGGCCAATACCGAAGTCGCTTCTGTCAAGGAATTTGAGGCTGCCTTGGGCAAGCTGGACAAAACCAAACCACTGAATGTGTTGTTCCGCCGCGGGGAGTGGACCCAATTCGCGGTTATCCGGCCTGGGCGATAGGCCAATACCAAGACCCTAAACCACAGTTGGGTTTGGGGTTGTTGGGCTGTTCGTCGAGTTTTTTGACATGGTCGCCCCATCTCTCCCGATGTGGGCGATCGCTAACTTCCGTGGTTTGTTGAAAGCACTGGTTAGAATATGGGGTTTCTACGGAAGTCATTGGATATATGTGTAGCTCCAAAGTCCATCATATGGGACGGTAGGAAGAACCCCACAGTTGATCCACAACTCCCCCACAAGTTGTCCAGTGCTTTTGCGTCAAATTTGTTAATAAGTTGTTGATAAGTTTTTTGTTGCGGTGTCGCAACTTCCCCTGAATCAGGTTTTTTGGGCTGTGCTCTCTGGACTTTTTGCCTACAATGGGCTTCCAACCTTCGCAGTTGCCAAAGATTGTTGGTTCAGGGCGCGTCGTCTAACGATGCGCCCTTTTTTCTTGCCTGCTCGTTTTAATTCAATCACTTGAAGCTTGTCGTTGATGAATCACATCAGAAATTTTTCGATCATTGCCCACATTGACCATGGCAAATCCACGCTCGCCGATCGCTTGATCCAACGCTGCGGTGGCTTGGAGGCGCGTGAGATGGAGGCCCAGGTTCTGGACTCGATGGACATCGAGAAAGAGCGTGGGATAACCATCAAGGCGCAGACCGCTGCGTTGCAATACAAGGCCAAGGATGGGCAGGTCTACAACCTCAATTTGATCGACACGCCGGGGCATGTGGACTTCTCGTATGAAGTGAGCCGTTCACTGTCTGCGTGTGAAGGTGCTTTGCTCGTGGTGGATGCGTCACAAGGTGTGGAAGCGCAGACCGTAGCCAACTGCTACACCGCACTCGACTTGGGTGTGGAAGTGCTGCCCGTGTTGAACAAGATTGACCTGCCCAATGCCGATCCGGATAACGCACGCAGCGAGATCGAAGATGTGATTGGCATCGATGCGACCGAGGCGATTGTGTGCTCTGCGAAGACTGGCTTGGGCATCGACGACATTCTTGAATCCATCGTGGCCAAGATCCCGTCGCCCAAGGGCAATCCCGACGGTCCGCTGCGCGCCATGATCATCGACAGCTGGTTTGACAGCTATGTCGGTGTGGTGATGCTGGTGCGCGTGGTGGATGGTCGCTTGGGCAAGGGGGAGCGCATCAAGATGATGGCTTCGGGGGCGACCTACAACGCTGACAACCTGGGCGTGTTCACGCCTGCCAACCAGCCACGCCAATCGCTCGAAGCAGGTGAGGTGGGCTACATCATTGCCGGCATCAAGGAGCTGCAGGCCGCCAAAGTGGGTGACACCGTGACCCTGGTGAAAGCCGGCACGGGGGGCGCTGCGTTTACGGCCACCGAAGCCCTGCCTGGTTTCAAGGAAATCCAGCCTCAGGTGTTTGCCGGTCTGTACCCGACCGAGGCCAGCGAATACGACTCCCTGCGCGACGCGCTGGAAAAGCTCAAGCTCAACGATGCGTCGCTGCACTATGAACCCGAAGTGTCCCAAGCGCTTGGCTTTGGTTTTCGCTGCGGTTTCCTGGGACTGTTGCACATGGAAATCGTGCAGGAGCGCCTGGAGCGTGAATTCGACCAGGACCTGATCACCACCGCGCCCAGCGTGGTCTACGAGGTGATGAAGAACGACGGCGAAGTCATCATGGTGGAGAACCCCTCCAAGATGCCTGAGGTTGGCAAGACGGCCGAGATCCGTGAACCCATCGTCACCATGCACCTCTACATGCCACAGGAGTATGTGGGCGTGGTGATGACCCTGGCCAACCAGAAGCGTGGCGTGCAGATGAACATGGCCTACAAGGGCCGCCAGGTCGTGTTGACTTATGAGATGCCGCTGGCCGAAATCGTGCTGGACTTCTTTGACAAGCTCAAGAGCGTGAGCCGGGGTTATGCCTCCATGGACTACGACTTCAAGGAATACCGTGCGGCCGATGTTGTCAAAGTCGACATTCTGCTGAACAGTGAGAAGGTCGATGCCCTGTCTATCATGCTGCACCGCAGCCAAAGCCTGTACCGCGGCCGGGCCGTGGTGGGCAAGATGCGCGAGATCATTTCACGCCAGATGTATGACGTGGCGATCCAAGCCGCCATTGGCGCCAACATTATTGCGCGTGAGACAATCAAAGCGCTGCGCAAAAACGTGTTGGCCAAGTGTTACGGCGGTGATATTTCCCGCAAGCGCAAGCTCCTCGAAAAACAAAAAGCGGGTAAAAAACGCATGAAACAAATCGGCTCGGTGGAAGTACCACAGGAAGCGTTCTTGGCCATTTTGCAGGTGGAAGATTGATGCAAGCGTTGACGGCAGCCGTTCTTGCGGCATTTGGGCTCTATGCGGGTTCGTGGTACTTGGGCTTGGTAGATGGCAACTTCGCCCTGTTGTTGTTTTTGGCGACCGTGGTTACGGGGGTGTACTGGCTGGCTGAGCGCTTTTACTTTTTGCCGCAGCGCCAGCAGGCGGTTGCTGCCTTGGAGGCCAACGACATCCAGCGCCGCACCGATCTCAGCAAGATGGGCATTGCCCAGGTGGATGGAGACATCAGTGAGGCCAAAGTCAAGTTGCTGATGCAGCCTTGGTGGCTGGATTGGACCGCGGGGCTGTTCCCTGTGATTATTGTGGTGTTCCTGCTGCGCTCGTTTCTGTTCGAGCCCTTCAAGATACCGTCGGGCTCCATGATTCCCACACTGCTGGTGGGCGACCTGATTTTGGTGAACAAGTTCACCTACGGCATTCGCCTGCCGGTGCTCAATACCAAGGTCACCGAGGGCAACAAGCCCCAGCGGGGCGATGTGATGGTGTTCCGTTACCCGCCCAAGCCCAGTTTGGACTACATCAAACGCGTGGTCGGCGTGCCAGGTGATACCGTGGCGTACTTGAACAAGCGCCTCACCATCAATGGCCAGGTGGTGAACACTGCGGCCTTGCCAGAGTTTTTTGACGAAGACGCCATGCGCTACTTCAAGCAGTTCGAAGAAACCTTTGGGGAGCGGAAGCACCGGGTCCTCAATGATCCAGACCGCCCGGCCTTTGTGCCTGGTGCCGATAAGTTCGAGGGATACGAGGCGTGCAGTTACACCGTGGAAGGTGTGACCTGCAAAGTCCCTGAGGGGCACTATTTCATGATGGGTGACAATCGCGATAATTCGCTGGATTCGCGCTACTGGGGCTTTGTGCCAGACCAGAACATTGTGGGCAAGGCGTTCTTTGTCTGGATGAACTTTGGCAACCTCAAGCGGATTGGCAGCTTTAATTGACGTTTCAACGCAAACCATGGGTAGGGATTCAACAATGACAGTGCAAACCAAATCCAAGCAACGCGGCATTTCCTTCATCGGCCTGATCTTTGTCGGTGGTGTGTTGGCCATGGCCGGCGTGGTGGCCGCGCAGGTGTTTCCTACCGTGCTCGAATTCATGGCCGTGCAAAAAGCGGTGCAACGTGCATCGGCAGGCCAGTCGGTGGTGGAAGTGCGTTCCATTTTTGACAAGGCGACCGAGATTGATGCGATCAGTTCCATCACCGGCAAAGACCTGGAAGTGGGCAAACAGGGCGACAAGGTGGTGGTGTCCTTTGCCTACCAGCGCGAAATTCACCTCGTTGGCCCCGCGTTTCTGACGCTCAAGTACACCGGGCAATCCAAATAACGTGGCAGCTGGTTTAACCGCGTTGCAGCAGCGCCTGCAACACCAATTTTCGAACGTTTCCTTGCTGTCGCGGGCACTGACCCACCGCAGCTTTTCGGCCGACCACTACGAGCGCCTGGAGTTTTTGGGCGACTCGGTCCTGGGGCTGGCCATTTCCGATTTGCTGTACGCCCGCTTGGGCGCGTTGCCCGAAGGCGACTTGTCCCGGGTACGGGCCAATCTGGTCAAGCAGGACACCTTGCACCAACTGGCCCTGGGCCTGGGGTTGCCCGATGTGCTCAAACTGGGCGAAGGCGAAATGCGCTCGGGTGGGCCCAAGCGCGCGTCCATCCTGGCTGATGCGCTGGAGGCCATCATTGGCGCTGTCTATTTGGATGCCGGCTTTGCCAAGGCGCAGGCCCTGGTCCACCGCCTGTTTGAGGCAGTCGAGATCAACCCGCAAATGGAGGCCATTGGCAAGGACCCCAAGACCGAGTTGCAGGAGTGGCTACAGGGTCGCAAAATGAAGTTGCCGGTCTACACCGTGGTGGGCACCCAGGGCGCGGCCCACAAGCAAAGCTTCGATGTGGAATGCGAGATCCCGGAGCTCCGTCTGTCCGAGCGCGGTATTGGCGGGTCCCGCCGAGCCGGAGAACAGGCCGCCGCTGCCGCCATGCTGCAAACCATCAAATCAAAGGTCAAACCATGAATGCTCCTAAAAATATAGCTGCTGGCGCAGATTCCACGGGGGCTGGTGGTCAAAAAGACCGCAAACCTGAAGTGCAGAACGATCTGGACACCATGCTGCAGGGCCTGCTCAAGAGCACACTGAAGCTGTCCACACCCGGTGCCGACGGCGCGGGCCAACGCTGTGGCCTGGTGGCCATCGTGGGCAAACCCAATGTGGGCAAGTCCACGCTGCTCAACGCCCTGGTGGGCCAGAAGATCAGCATCACTTCGCGCAAGGCACAGACCACGCGCCACCGCATCACCGGTATGCGCACCGAAGGGCAGACGCAGTTTGTGTTTGTCGACACGCCCGGCTTCCAGACCATCCATGGCAACGCCCTGAACAAGTCGCTGAACAAAACGGTGCAGGGCGCGGTGGCCGATGTGGACCTGGTGCTGTTTGTCGTTGAGGCGGGCAGTTTCACGTCGGCCGACGAAAAGGTGCTGAAGCTGTTGGGGGCTGGCATTCCGGTTGTGCTTGTGGCCAACAAGCTGGACAACGTGAAAGAACGTGCCGGTTTGGCACCCTGGTTGCAGGCTATGCAGGCGCGCGGCAGTTTTACCGAGTTGATCCCTCTGTCGGCCAAAAACTCCAAAGACATTGTCCGCCTGCTGGGCATTTGTGAGAAGTTCCTGCCCGAGCAAGCCTGGTGGTACTCCGAAGACGAACTCACCGACCGCAGTGAGAAATTCCTGGCCAGCGAGCTGGTGCGTGAAAAGCTGTTCCGCCTGACCGGTGACGAACTGCCCTACACCTCGACCGTGGTGATCGACAAGTTCGAGGAAGAGCCACCGCAGAAGAAGGGGCAGAAACGCCTGCTGCGCATCGCCGCCACCATCGTTGTGGAGCGTGATGGCCACAAGGCCATGGTGATTGGTGACAAGGGCGAGCGCATCAAGCGCATTGGTATGGAAACCCGCGTGGAACTCGAAAAACTGGCCGATGCCAAGGTGTTTCTGGAGCTGTGGGTGAAAGTGCGCTCTGGCTGGGCCGACGACGAAGCGCGGGTGCGCAGCTTTGGCTACGAATAAACGCATTGCCGACGAGCCCGCGTATGTGCTGCACCGCTACGACTGGAGCGAGTCCAGCCTGATTCTGGAAGTGTTCACCCGCCACTACGGGCGTATTGCGCTGGTGGCCAAGGGGGCCAAAAAACCCAGCTCCAGCTTCCGCCCCATTTTGCTGCCGCTGCAACCGTTGCACGTGGCGTATGGGGGCGATGCCGAGATCCGCACTCTGCGCAGTGCTGAGTGGCAGGGTGGCCATGTCATGCCCACGGGCGATGCGCTGCTCTCCGGCTACTACCTCAATGAATTGCTGTTGACCCTGCTGGCGCGCGACGACCCCCATGCGGTGCTGTTCGATGTGTATGCCAATGTGGTGCAGATCATTGCCAGCGAGCATGGCGAAGTGCTGCAGGGGGCGCTGCGCACCTTTGAGTTGCTGCTGTTGCGCGAGGCGGGCTTTTTGCCGCGTCTGGATGTGCAGACTATGACCCTGGGCGCGTTGGCGCCCGATGCGCACTATGTGCTGGTACCCGAAGGCGGTTTGCGCCAGGCCCACGCCGAGGACCGGGCCAGCCTGACAGGCGCCCAGTGGTTGCGTCTGCAGCATGCTTTGCACGATGACGCCCCTTTCACCACCACCCTGCGCGCCTGTGCCGAACTGATGGGCGCCCTCAAACCCCAGTTGCGCGCGCTGCTGCACTACCATTGCGGTGTAAAGACGCTGCGCACGCGGCAGATGATGATCGACATTCAGGCGCTATAGCGAACCTTTGACTATGAAAACCCATCTCTCAGTCAACCTCAACAAAGTGGCTTTGGTGCGCAATACCCGCCACCTGGGCATTCCCAGCGTCACACGCGCTGCCAGTGTGTGCCTGCAGGCGGGTGCGATGGGTATCACCGTGCACCCGCGGCCCGATGCGCGCCACATCCGCGCACAAGACGTGCTGGACCTGGCCGAGCTGCTCAAGGCCTGGCCAGACCGTGAATACAACGTGGAGGGCAACCCCTTCCACAACCTCATGGATTGCGTGCGCGACCTGCGCCAGCGCGGTCTGCCGGTGCACCAGGTGACCTTTGTCCCGGACTCTGAAGGCCAGTTCACCAGCGACCACGGCTGGGTCTTCCCCGACGATGCCGTACGCCTGCAGCCCCTGATCGCCGATGCGCATGCGCTGGGCCTGCGCGTGAGCCTGTTCATGGATGCCGACCCCGCTGCCATGGCCGCCGCCAAGGCCGTGGGCGCAGACCGCATTGAGCTCTACACCGAGCCCTATGCTGCGGCCTGGGGCACGGCGGAGCAGGGCGCCCAACTGACTCGCTTTGCCACCGCTGCACAGGCGGCGTTGGATGTGGGGCTGGGTGTCAATGCGGGCCACGACCTGAACCGCGACAACCTGGCTGCGTTTGCGCAGCAGGTGCCCGGGCTGCAAGAGGTGTCGATTGGCCACGCGCTGATTGCCGATGCACTGGAGCTGGGCTACGACGCGACGGTCAAAGCCTACCTGGCCTGCCTGGGGCAATGAAGGGCGGCGTGTGATCTACGGCATTGGCACCGATATCTGCGATGTGCGCCGCATCCGCGCCAGCTTGGACAAACATGGCGACCGCTTTGCGGCCAAGGTGCTGTCCGATGCCGAGTTCACAGCCTGGAAGGCCCGCAGTGCCCGCTGGCCCGAGCGCGGTGTGCGCTACCTGGCCACGCGCTTCAGCGCCAAGGAGGCCTTCAGCAAGGCCATTGGCCTGGGCATGCGTATGCCCATGACCTGGCGACTGTGTGAAATCGCGAATGAGCGCAGCGGCAAGCCCATCATCGTGCTGCATGGCGCGCTCAAGACCTGGTGTGAAGACAAAGCGCTGTCGGTGCATATCACGGTCACCGACGAGACCGACTACGCGGCGAGTTTTTGCGTGGTGGAGACCACGCCTTAAACCCTGGCTACAGCTTGCCGTACTGGGTGCCGCCAATCATGATGCCGCCGTCCAGAGGCGCCAAGTCCGATTGGTATTCCAGATCGCCGACATGCACCGCTGGCAAGGCGGCACCGCGCTGCAGGGCCTCCATGAAGGCCGCCTGCTCTTCCACCGAAATGGGCTGGTAGCCCGCCCGCGACAAGGTGCCGCTGGGGCGCTTGTCCTGGGCGCTTTGCCCAACGGGTTCAAAATCACCGCGCCGTGCCGGGTCGCTGGCCCGCGCATGCCGCTCAAACTGGTCTTCGGTTTCACTCACACGCCAGTAAATGCCATCAATCAGGATGCCAAATCGCTTGTAGGTATTGATGCGCATGTCGTGCTCCATCGCCGCAAAACTCTTGGTCTTGCTGTTGGCGCCGGTGACAAACGATTTGGCGACATCGATCATGGCAATGAAGCGGTGGTGCCGCTCGTCCACCGGCATGACCTTGAAGCGGTACATATGGGACACCACTTCCATGGACAAAAAGGTCTCGCGGATGGACTGGTAGAGCCGCTCGCGGCGGTAGGCCATGCGTTCTTCCAGTTCCATGCGCCGAACGACAGGTTCTTCCAGTAGCACGGCCTGTATCGGCGTGCTGTTCTCACGTTTTTTGAGGAATCCAAACACGGTGGGTGGCGTTTCCAGGGCTGCGTTGGTGGGGCGGCGCCAGGGGCGCCGAGGCTCGGGAATGAGTCTATCAGCAGCATTTGGGACAACCTGTAACAAATTGGTGCGAGCGCACTGCTGCCCCCGATTTTTACCTAAAGATAGGCATAAAAAGAAGCGCTAGCCCTCGTAAAATATGCGCAAGCAGCTCCTAAATACATAGCAAATATTGGCCCGCACCATGACCTTCCACGCCCCTCTCATCATCGACATTGCCGGCACCAGCCTCACCAAGCTGGATCGCCAGCGCCTCCAGCACCCCCTGGTGGGCGGCATGATCCTGTTTGCCCGCAACTGGCAGAACCGCGAACAACTCACCGCCCTGTGCCGCGACATCAAAAAACTGCGCGGCGATCTGCTGATCTGCGTAGACCATGAAGGTGGCCGTGTGCAACGCTTCAAGACCGACGGCTTTACCCACTTGCCACCCATGCGCGCCCTGGGCGAGATGTGGTTGCGCGAAGCAGCCGGCACCGCATCGGCCAAAAAAGCAGGCCCGCTGGACGCCACCAATGCCGCCACCGCCACCGGTTATGTGCTGGGCGCCGAGCTGCGCGCCTGTGGCGTGGATCTGAGCTTTACCCCGGTGCTGGACCTGGACTATGGCGAGAGCAGCGTGATTGGCGACCGCGCCTTCGCCCGCGATCCGCGCGTGGTCAGCCTGCTCGCCAAGAGCCTGATGCATGGCCTGCAAAAAAGCGGCATGGCCAACTGTGGCAAGCACTTCCCCGGCCACGGCTTTGTGAAGGCCGATTCGCACACCGAGATCCCGGTCGACAAGCGCAGCCTCAAGGCCATTTTGGCGGACGACGCCGCACCGTACCGTTGGCTCAACACCGTGACCACCAGTGTCATGCCCGCCCATGTGATCTACCCCAAGGTGGATGCGCGCCCAGCCGGTTTCTCCAGCACCTGGCTCAATGACATCCTGCGTGCCCAACTGGGCTTTGCCGGTGCCATCTTCAGCGACGACCTGTCCATGGCGGGTGCACGCCTGATTGATGGCAAACAGGTCAGCTACACCGAGGCGGCCGTAGTGGCGCTCAATGCGGGTTGCGACCTGGTGCTGCTGTGCAACCAGTCCATGCCCAGCGCAGAAGGCGGTGGCAAGGCCGTGGATGAGTTGATTGACGGCCTGACCGAAGCCCAGCTCAAGGGACAATGGCAAGCCCTGGAAGCCAGCGAAGCTCGCCGCCGAGCCCTGTTGCCCACCACGCCCGCCATGGACTGGGATGCGCTCATGGTGCACCCCGACTACATGCAGGCGCTGGACTGGATTGCCTGAAACCCCCGCACCTTCTCCCCTAAGCCATACCTTGGTCTGGGGGATGGCTTTTGCCTCGGTTTGCGCCGCAGCCCAGGGACTGGATGCGGCCGACATGGCATGGCAGTTTCAGCGACCGGCGTGGGTGCAGGGGGCCTGGTGGCAGCTATTCACCTCGCAGTGGGTGCATCTGACTTGGGGGCACTGGCTGGGCAATGCCGTGGGATTTGTGGTGATGTGGGGTGGCTTGCGGTTGCGTTTGTCTGCGCGCAGTTTGTTGATGGTTTACGTCGGTGGTTTGGCTGGGGTTGCTGCAGTGCTGGCGTGGGATACACGATGCCTGTATTACGCCGGAGCCTCGGGCGCTTTGCATGGCCTGTGGGCTGGCGGCTCCGTGTTGCTTTTGCTTGGGGTATCACGCGGCTGGGGCATGGCTTGCAGTGTGTTCCTCGCCGCTAAGCTGGTGGTGCCATGGATCTGGCCCGGTGTCACCCTATCGGCCTCCGATTTTCCGGTGTACCACCCCGCCCATGTGGCCGGCGCGCTTGGGGGGCTAGTTGCTGCCTGGGCCATCACGCGTGTGCGGGCCTTGTCTCCAAGCCAAAGCTGCCAAGGCTATTAGCCCTCCCAACTCCAGCCAGCCCAAGGCGCCACCACCACCGCCACTTGATGCTGGCGGGTTCAGGGCTGCATGGACTGCAGCGTCAGCATCCAGCAAACCTGCCCCGCAGCTGTTGGCCGTGTTGTACTTTCCAACGCAGTAGGTGCCAGATGGAAACGCTCTGGCGGAGCTCGTCAGTGCAATGTTGACTTGGTCGGGTGTGATGCCGGGAACCGCTTGCATGATCAGTGCCACAGCACCGGCCACGTGTGGCACCGCCATACTGGTGCCAGACTTGATTGCATAGGTGTCGGCCACCGGAGTTGTGGTGCCCGTATTGCTGGTTGATTGAATGAGGGTACCCGGTGCGCTGATGGTAGTTCCCTGTCCAATGTTCGCGGTGAGTGAGCTTGCGCCAGTCGTGGTGTGGGACGTCACTGCAATGACCCCATTGCAGTTTGCTGGTGCATACAACGTATCGTAAGAGGAGCCATTGCCAGTAGCGGCCAGCACAACCGTGCCAGCGTTGCGCGCTGCGGTGATTGCAGACTGGTAGGTTGTACCGCAAGCACCAGTGCCACCCAAACTTAAATTGATCACGCGGGCGGGGGTTGTGTTGTTGGGAACCCCAGCAACTGCCAGACCTGCCGCCCAACGAATTCCGTCAGCGATATCAGAGACGTAGCCGCCGCAGACGCCCAGTACGCGCACCGGCAGTATTTTTGCACCATAGGCTGCCCCAATCACGCCCAAGCCATTGTTCCCGATGGCCGCAATAGTGCCTGCCACATGCGTGCCGTGCCATGATGAGTCGGCTATCGGGCAGCCGACACTGGCTGTCGAATTCCAGTTGCCCGGATCTAGCGCGTCGTTATCCCGACCGTTGCCGTCGTTGGCCGTGGTGTAGACGCCGATGTTGTCTTCGCTCACAAAGTCGTAGCCAGGTAACACGTTGGCTCCGAGGTCTGCATGTGATCGGTAGCCGCCATCCAAGACGGCAACGACTACCCCCGCGCCCTTCAAAGCCACACCAGAGGCCGTTCGGTCCCACGCCGCGCTGAAGTTCGCACCACCCAAGTTGCTCGCGCTTCCAGGTTTCATACTTGCCTGATCCGTCGCAAACAGCGGGTCAGTGGGTGTCATCTGGGGATAAGCACGCTCATCAATTTCAGCGTATTCAACAACCGGGTCTTGGGACAGCCGCTGAACGAGGGCAGCCATGGTCGCACGGTCAAGAGATTCATTCGTGAGCGCAACCTGTGCCTGGCCGGAGGTTGTCTTCAGGTAACTGAGTGCGATGCTCACACCCTCCCGGGTTTGCATGGCCTGGGCTTTCCCCAATTCCTGCAGACGCTGCTCCGTTGTTTTGTCTAGGACTGAAAGCTCACCGCTGCGGGCGGTTGGCTGATCTTTGAATTTAACTACCAGACGATTGAGCAATGGCTCAGCCGTTTCTTGCGGTATTGCCTGATGATTCGCCTGTGATTCGGGGCTGCGGCTGGGCGGCTCCATGTACAGCTGTCCCAGCGCTGCGAATGACACCATGCCTAAAGTCAAGATGGCAGTAATGGTGAGGAATTTGAACTTCATGGCGATTGTTCGAAAGCTTTTTGGTCGAGTTCTACGGCACGTATGCCATTTGCAGTGCGCAGTCCTTGCAGCAGTTGCTTGTCGGTGCGTGAGCCCCGTAAAGTGAATAGGTAGATGTGAGCGTCGCCGGAAAGACTGCGCACGTACCGCGCTTCTTCGGCGTTGCTGTACTCCGATAACATGGCTAGCGTACTTGGTTTTCGCGGGTCAACTGGGCTGGAGAAATGCACGATGACCCGGAGTTGTGATGATTGGCTGTGGCTAGTCCCGGAGGAATGGGCGGTTGGCCCTCCGCAGCCGACGATCAACAAGGCGCAGGCAAGGGTGAGTTGGCAAATGCCCAGCCGCACGGGTCGGTTAGAGCGCCTTTGCATGGATACCCACCTCATGGCGATCGGTGCAGCCTTGGCGCCGAGAGCGCCACGATTTGATCGGCGGTCGCCTCATCCACCAGCCGATTTTTGCTGAGCAGTCCTTTGGTGGTGAGCAAGCTGCGCAATTGCTGCAGGTCTTTCACTGTTGGGGCTACTTTGATTTGCGCCAAGGCAGCCTGGCTGTTGCCCCCCTGGATCAGGGCTGCCACTTTTGTGGCCCATATGCTCTGGCGACTCATGGTGCGCTTTGCTCCCTCTTTATGACTATTTACGCCATTTTGGCACATGGTGCAAATCTGTAGCGCGCAGGGAGCTATCAAATTAGTAGCGCAGATCGTTGCCGCCGAGTCGCCGCATTTGTAGGCATCCGCTACCATTGCTGCATCGTATTCAGGGAGTTGTGTGTGAAGAATTGGCGATCCGCAAGTGGTTTGCGCAGTGCTGTTATGTTCAGTCTGGTACTTGGGGCCGGGCATGCCACCTGGGCCCAAGACGTGCGCAGCGGCACGCTAAAAAATGTGCATGGCAGCGTGCAGGTGGCCAAGGGCGACACCGTGCGCCCCGCTGTCCCGGGTGGGGGCGTGGCTGCGGCCGAGCGCATCGTGACCGGCCCCCAGGGCTCAGCGGTTTTGTTCTTGCGTGACGGCACGCAAATCACCATCGGGCCCAATTCGCAAGTGGACATCACCCGTTTCCAGTTCGATGCCACGACCCAGACCGGCAGCCTGACCGTGCAGGTGCTGTTGGGCACCATCCGCATGGTGACCGGCTTGCTGGGCAAGCTGCACCCGGAGAACGTGAAGGTGCAGACACCCTCGTCTACCGTGAGTGTGCGGGGCACCGACTTTATTGTGGAGGTGCTGTGATGCGCGCTCTGTGGTTCAAAACACTGCTGCCCGTCACGCTGACGGCATTGTTGGCAGCCTGTGCTCCGCTGAGTCGGGTCACGCTCCTGCCGGATGCCGATGGCCGCAGCACGGCGGTACAGGTGCAGGGGGCCGGAGGTACCCAGCAGTTGGACCAGCCTTACGCCGTGGCCGCTGTGCAGCGCACCGGCACGGTGGACCGCACCCAGACAACCGCCGAAGCGGTGCAGAAGCAGTTTGGTGCCTTGCTGGCACTGCAGCCACCCGGTGTGCAGCGTTTTGTAATGCAGTTCGAGCCAGGTACCGCCACGCTGACGCAGGACTCCCAAGCGCAGTTGCCGACCATCTTGGCGCAAGCCCGTGCCTTGCCTGGCGGCGAGTTGGTGGTGGTGGGGCATACCGACCGCACGGGCTCACCCCAGGCCAACGATGTGCTGTCCTTGCAGCGAGCCCAGGCGGTGCGTACCCTGCTGGTGGAGCAAGGGTTCCAGCCCGAGCTGATCGAGGCGGTGGGCCGCGGGGAGCGTGAGCCCCTGGTGCCCACGGAGGCGAACGTGGATGAACCACGCAACCGCCGCGCAGAAATCATCGTCCGCTGAGTCGCAATCGCCATGGCCAAGTGGTCACTGTCGGATCTGGGTGGGCTGGTGTACTCCACCGAAGTAGGGCGTACCTGCCCGGTGTGCCGCCAGGCCCTTGCGGCCTGCATCTGCAACGCCCCCAAACGTCCTGCGGGCGATGGGGTGGTGCGTGTGTCGCGCGAGACCAAGGGTCGCGCAGGCAAGGGTGTTACGCTGGTGCGGGGCGTGCTGCTGGTGGATGCGGAGCTGGTGGCGCTGGGCAAACAGCTCAAGGCGGCCTGTGGTTCGGGCGGCACGGTGAAAGACGGCGTGATTGAAGTGCAGGGCGACCATGTAGAGCGCGTGATGCAACTGCTGCAGGCGCAGGGGCACACGGTCAAACGGGCGGGCGGTTGATATGCAGCCAGAGGATTTGCAGAAACTGGTGGAACGCAGCATGCCGTTTGGCAAATACGAAGGGCGTCTGATTGCCGATCTGCCGGGTGATTATTTGAATTGGTTTGCGCGGGAAGGTTTTCCCAAGAGTGAGATTGGCCGCCTGCTACAACTGATGCATGAGATCGACCACAACGGCTTGAGCGATTTGCTCACGCCGTTGCGTAAGCCGCGCTAGCGCCTACGGTGGCGGCGCATCACGCAGCGCGCCGGGCTCCAGACCTTCCAGCGTGTAGGGGCCAACGGCCGCGCGAATCAGTCGCAGGGTTGGGAATCCGACCGCCGCCGTCATGCGGCGCACTTGGCGATTGCGTCCCTCGCGGATCACCAGTTCCAGCCATGTGGTGGGGATGTTGGCACGGAAGCGCACAGGGGGATCGCGCTCCCACAGGCTGGCAGGTGCCTCCATGTGCCGCGCACGCGCGGGCAATGTGGGGCCGTCGTTGAGCTGGACGCCGTCGCGCAGCGCCTGCAAGGCCACTTCGCTGGGCTCGCCTTCCACCTGCACCCAGTACGTCTTCTCCATCTTGAAGCGCGGGTCGCTGATGCGGGCCTGCAGCTTGCCGTCGTTGGTGAGCAGTAGCAGGCCTTCGCTGTCCGCATCCAGCCGGCCCGCCACATAGACGCCGGGAATGGTGATGAAGTCCTTGAGCCCACGCCAGCGGCCTTCGGGCGTGAACTGGCTCAACACGCCATAGGGCTTGTTGAAGCAGAGCAGGCGGGTGTCGGTAGTTGCAACCATGGCACAGACTCAGTCCGCGGCAGCGGCGACCCACAAGCGCTCACCCGTGGCTTCCAGGTGCGTGAGGTAGATGCGCACTTCAAATTCCAGCTGGTGGTAGCTGGGCTCCATGTGGGTGCAGAGCTTGTAGAAGGCCTTGTCGTGCTCGCGCTCGCGCAGGTGCGCCAGCTCGTGCACGACGATCATCTTGAGAAAGGGCTCGGGCGTGTCCTTGAACAGGCTGGCCACGCGGATCTCGCGTTTGCTTTTGAGCTTGTTGCCTTGCACGCGCGAGACGGTGGTGTGCGTGCCCAGCGCGTTTTTCACCACATGCAACTTGCTGTCAAACGCCACCTTGCTCAGAGGCTCGGTGCTGCGCAGGTAGTCGGACTTGAGGTCCAGCACATAGTCGTACAGCACCTTGTCAGTCCGTACACCATGGGCCTGCGGGTAGCGCTGGGTCAGCCAACTGCCCACGCGGCCCTCATCCAGCATGCGTTGCACCTGGCCCAGCGTGTCTGCGGGGTAGCCGTTCAGGTAGCGCAGCGTCGGCATTGCTATCATTTTAATAGCTGCTTGCGCAGATTCTGCGGGCGCCAGGGATGAAAAGAATCAGAAAATTCGCGCCGGGCCGCCCCAAGCGCTCTGGACCGCTGGGCGGCCAGCGGCGCTAGCCAATTTAGCCCCCTCGGGGGGCAGCGACCCGCGCAGCGGTGGAGCGTGGGGGCGGTCACACCTCGCGGCGCAGGGCCGGGAACAGGATCACGTCGCGGATGCTGGCGCTGTCGGTCAGCAACATCATCAGGCGGTCAATGCCGATGCCGCAGCCGCCGGTGGGGGGCATGCCGTATTCCAGCGCGCGTACAAAGTCGTGGTCGAAGTGCATGGCTTCGTCGTCGCCGCTGTCCTTGGCGTTGACTTGGGCCTGGAAGCGGGCGGCCTGGTCTTCGGCGTCGTTCAACTCAGAGAAGCCGTTGCCAAACTCGCGGCCGGTGATGTAGAGCTCGAAGCGCTCCGTCACCTCGGGGCGGTCATCGTTGGCGCGGGCCAGTGGCGAGATCTCGGTGGGGTGCTCCATGATGAAGGTGGGGTTCCACAACTTCTCTTCCACGGTTTCTTCAAAGTACAGCACCTGCAGGCTGGCCAGCGTGCGGCCTTCCAGGCGGTTTTTGGCTTCGGTCAAGCCCAGCTTCTTCACCGCATTGGTCAGCCAGGTAGCGTCGAACACGTTGTCGCCGGCGTCGGTGTATTTCTGGATGGCTTCCACAATGGTCAGGCGCTCAAACGGCTGCTCCAGATCCACGGGTTTGCCAGCGTAGCTGAGTTGCAGGCTGCCGGTGGCTTTCATGGCTGCGTCGCGGATCAGCGTCTCGGTGTAGTCCATCAGGTCCTGGTAATTCCAGTAGGCCGCGTAGAACTCCATCATGGTGAACTCGGGGTTGTGGCGCACCGAGATACCTTCGTTGCGGTAACTGCGGTTGATCTCGAACACGCGGTCAAAGCCACCCACGATCAGGCGCTTGAGGTACAGCTCGGGCGCAATGCGCAGGAACATTTCCTGGTCCAGCGCGTTGTGATGCGTCTTGAAGGGTTTGGCATTGGCACCACCGGGAATGGGGTGCAGCATGGGCGTTTCCACTTCCAGGAAGTTATGGCCCACCATGAACTCGCGCAGGGCGCTCACGGCCTTGCTGCGGGCCACAAAGCGCTGGCGCGCCTCCACATCGGTCATCAGGTCCACATAGCGCTGGCGGTACTTGGTTTCCTGATCGGCCATGCCATGGAACTTGTCGGGCATGGGGCGCAGGCTCTTGGTCAACAGGCGGATGCTGGTGGCGTGGATGGACAGTTCACCGGTCTTGGTCTTGAACAGCATGCCTTCGGCAGCCACGATGTCGCCCAAGTCCCAGTGTTTGAAGGCCGCGTACAGGTCCACGCCCACGTCTTCGCCGCGCACATACAGCTGGATGCGGCCACCACTGGGGCCGAAAGATGAGTCTTGCAGCGTGCAGAAGCTGGCCTTGCCCATGACGCGCTTGAGCATCATGCGGCCGGCCACCTTGGCGGTGGCGCCCAAGGCCACCAGCTCTTCGGTCGTCTTCTCGTTGTAGGCCTCAAACAGCTCCGCTGCCTTGTTCTCGGGCTGGAAGTCGTTGGGGAAGGCCACGCCCTTGCCCTCAGCCTGCTGCTGGCGCAAGGCCTTGAGTTTTTCGCGGCGCTCCAGGATCAACTGGTTGTCGTCTTGCGGGGCGGGGGCAGCTTGGTTTTGGTCGGACATGGGGCGTTGGAAGTACGTTGGCAGAACCGGCCAGCCTGTAGGCTTTGGCCGCAACCCTCCATTGTAAGAGGGGTGGCAGCCGCTATGATGCGCTCGCACTGCCCCAACACCGCCATGCTCTACCAAATCATTTCCCTGCTGCTCGAAGTTGTCTCCGGTCTGCTCACCAGCACCTGTTTGCTGCGCTTGTACATGCAGCACCAGCGCATTCCCCTGTCGGCCCGCTCGGGCAACCCGCTGGGGCGCTTCATCTTTGCGTTGACCGATTGGTTGGTGTTGCCACTGCGGCGTGTACTGCCCGCCATGGGCCGCTGGGACACGGCTAGTCTGGCGGGGGCCTTGTTGATCCAGCTGGCCCAGTTCTCCATCCTGTGGTTGCTCAATGGCTTGGGCGCCAGCCTGGTGTCCGTCGTGGTGCTGGCGCTGTTTGGCGTGGTGCGCATGGCGTTGTCGGGCATGACGGCGCTGGTGCTGGTCTATGCCATCCTGTCGTGGGTGCAAACGCAGTCGTATTTGGCCGATTTGCTGGACCGCTTGGTGCAGCCGCCGCTGACGCCGATTCGCCGGGTGCTGCCTTTGGTGGGGGGCGTCGATTTGTCGCCACTGGTGCTGCTGGTGTTGATCCAGATTACGCTGATCGTGCTGGGCTCGTTGCAGGCTGCCGTACTGGTGGCTACGTCAGGCTAAACCTGCTGGCACCATGCAAAAGAGGCCCGCGAGGGCCTCTTTGTCTTTGGGGTGCCGGTCGTTTAGATCACGGCATCCGCCGGTTGGCGCTGCAGCATGGCCAGCGTGTCAGCCACGGTTTTGCGCAGTTCACGGCGGTCGCAAATAAAGTCGACGGCCCCCTTGGTTTGCAGGAATTCAGCGCGCTGGAAGCCTTCGGGCAGCGTCACGCGCACGGTGGATTCGATCACGCGCGGGCCGGCAAAGCCGATCAGCGCCTTGGGTTCGGCAATCACCACATCGCCCAGGAAGGCAAAGCCGGCGCTCACGCCGCCCATGGTGGGGTCGGTCAGCACGCTGATGTAAGGCAGGCCCTTTTTGGCCAGGCGGGTCAAAGACGCGTTGGTCTTGGCCATTTGCATCAGCGAGAGCAAACCTTCCTGCATGCGCGCGCCGCCGGTGGCGGTAAAGCACAGGAAGGGCACCTTTTGTTCAATGGCGGTTTCCACGCCACGCACAAATCGCTCGCCGACCACAGAACCCATGGAGCCGCCCATGAATTCAAATTCAAAGCACGCGGCCACCAGGCTGATGCCGTGCACCGCACCGCCCATGACCACCAGCGCATCGGTCTCGCCCGTGTTTTCCAGGGCTTCTTTCAGGCGTTCAGGGTATTTGCGGCTGTCCTTGAATTTCAGGGCATCCACGGGCAGGACTTCCTGGCCGATCTCGAAGCGGCCTTCGTTGTCCAGAAATGCATTCAGGCGCGCACGGGCGCCAATGCGGTGGTGGTGGCTGCAGCTGGGGCAGACGTTCTGGTTCTGCTCCAGATCGGTCTTGTAGAGCACGGTTTCGCAGCTGGGGCACTTGATCCACAGACCTTCGGGCACGCTGCGGCGGTCCGCAGGATCGGTTTGCTGAATCTTCGGGGGTAGCAGTTTTTCCAGCCAGCTCATCGTCAGGTCTCCTGTGCAATGCCCAATCGGGCGTCCAACCAACAGGGGGCGATTATCCGCGAAACCGCCCCCGGTTCTCTTTTTGCCTCAGCCTAGGTCCATCGCCGTGCGGATCTCGCGCAGGAAGGCCAGTGCAGTGGGGCCTACTTGGTTCCGCGGTTGGTCCTCCAGCAGCTGGATGATCTTGCTGCCGATCACCACCGCGTCCGACACCTTGGCAATCGTCTGGGCCGTGGCTGCGTCCCGAATGCCAAAACCCACGCCCACGGGGGTGCTGATGTGCTGGCGGATGCGTGGCAGCATGGCCTCCACCGCACCCACATCCAGCGCGCCCGAGCCAGTCACGCCCTTGAGTGACACGTAGTACACATAGCCACTGGCCACACGCGCCACCTGGGCCATGCGCTCATCGGTACTGGTGGGGGCCAGCAGGAAGATCAGGTCCATGCCATGCGCGCGCAGATCAGTAGCAAAGGCTTCGCATTCCTCGGGTGGGTAGTCCACGATGAGCACGCCGTCCACACCGGCTTCTGCGGCTTCTTTGACGAACGGGCTGCTGATGCCGGCCTTTGCGTGCTTCTGGTCGTAGCGCTCCACCGGATTGGCATAGCCCATCAGCACCACAGGCGTGGTGTTGTTGGTCTTGCGGAATTCCCGCACCATGGTCAACACCTGCACCAGACCAATGCCAAAGGCCAGGGCCTTGTCACCGGCCTTCTGGATCACGGGGCCGTCCGCGCTGGGGTCGGAGAAGGGCACGCCAAGTTCGATGACGTCTGCACCGCCCGCCACCATGGCGTGCATCAGTTCGGGGGTCACATCGGCGTAGGGATAGCCCGCGGTCACGAAGGGAATCAGCGCCTTGCGGCCCTGGGCTTTTAATGCGGAAAAGGTTGTGTCAATGCGTCCCATGTTCAGGCTCCCTTCACCACATGGCCGCGCATCGAAGGGCGGTCGTACACATCGTCGCCGGACAGGTCGGCCACCGTGCCAATGTCCTTGTCACCGCGGCCGGAGAGGTTGACGAGAACCGACTGATCCGGGCGCATCGTCTTGGCCAGCTTCATGCCATAGGCCACGGCGTGGCTGGATTCCAGCGCCGGGATGATGCCTTCGGTGCGGCACAGGTAGTGGAAGGCGTCCAGCGCCTCCTTGTCGGTAATGCCGACATACTCTGCGCGGCCTATGTCGGCCAGGAATGCGTGCTCGGGACCCACGCCGGGGTAGTCCAGGCCCGCGCTGATGCTGTGCGTCTCGGTGACCTGTCCGTTGTCATCTTGCAGCACGTAGGTGCGGTTGCCATGCAACACGCCGGGGCTGCCCTTTTGGATGGAGGCCGAGTGCTTTCCGCTCTCCAGGCCTTCACCCGCCGCTTCCACGCCGATGAGGCGGGTTTGGTCGTGCTGGATGTAGGGGTGGAAGATGCCCATGGCATTGGAGCCACCGCCCACGCAGGCAATCACGGCGTCGGGTTGTTTTGTCTTGCAGCCGGCGGCCGCCAGCATCTCGGGCATCTGCACGAGGCATTCGTTGCCGATGACGCTCTGGAAGTCGCGGACCATCATGGGGTAGGGGTGCGGGCCCGCCACGGTACCGATGATGTAGAAGGTGTTGTCCACGTTGGCGACCCAGTCGCGCATGGCTTCGTTCAGCGCGTCTTTCAGGGTCTTGCTGCCGCTGGTGACGGGCACGACGGTGGCACCCAGCAGTTTCATGCGGTAAACGTTGGGGCTTTGGCGCTTCACGTCCTCGCTGCCCATGTAGACCACACATTCCAGTCCGTAGCGGGCACAGATGGTGGCGGTGGCCACACCATGTTGGCCAGCGCCGGTTTCGGCAATTACGCGGGGCTTGCCCATGCGCTTGGCGAGCATGGCCTGGCCGATGGTGTTGTTGATCTTGTGGGCGCCGGTGTGGTTCAGGTCTTCGCGTTTCAGGAAGATTTGTGCACCACCCATTTCGCGGCTCATGCGGGCTGCGTGGTACACGGGAGAGGGGCGACCGACGAAGTGCGCCAGCTCGGACTGGAATTCCGCCAGGAACTCGGGGTCATGCTGGTATTTGGCGTAGGCGTCCTTGAGCTCATTGATGGCGTGCGTCAAGGTCTCAGAGACAAAGCTGCCACCGTATTTGCCAAAGTGGCCTTTGGCGTCGGGTTGTTGGTAGTCGTACATGGTTCAAATTCTCACAAGAACCGTTCGCCCTGAGCCTGTCGAAGGGATTGCCGGGCTTCAATAGCCCAGCCTGAACGGTTGGATTTTTAGGATTGCTGATCCGCTGCGCGCACGGCGGCAACGAATTGGAAAATCTTTGCGGGGTCTTTGATGCCTTTGCGAGGCTTGCCCTGAGCGTCGACGGCTTCCACGCCGGAGCTCACGTCCACAGCCAGCGATTTACAGCGCGGCCGTATCGACGTGATGCCATCGCCCACGTTTGCACTGGTGAGTCCACCACTCAAGACGAGGTGAGCGTTGACGCTTGGAGGAAGAAGTGACCAATTGAATGTTTTGCCCCCACCACCGTAGCCGTCCACATGGGCGTCCAGCAAAATGGCCTGGGCTTTTGAAAAGTCTTGTGCAAATTGTACGAGGTCGAAGCGGGCCGCGTCATCCCCCAGCGGAATACGTGCTGCGCGCAGAAAGGGGCGGGCCCCATTGCCAGTTGCGGCCAGGCAGTCTGCTAGGCTTTCATCACCATGAAATTGGGCTGTAGCCCCCGCCACTATTGCGCAAGCAGCTCCTATTTCTATAGCGCTTGCATTGACGAAGAGCAGTACGGGGGTGATGAACGGAGGCAGGCGTTTGGCCAATTCAGCGGCACGCTGCGGGCTTACCGCGCGCGGGCTCTTGGGGTACAGCACAAAACCGATCGCGTCAGCGCCCGCCGCAACGGCAGCGTCCACGTCCTGCTCGCGGGTCAGACCGCAGATTTTGATACGGGTGCGTGTAGCGTGGATGTCAGGCGTGCTCATGGCAACGCATCATACGCAGCTGTGCGCTCCGGCATGCCCCACTTCGCGTCGTAGCGCGGGCCCAGGAAGTACAGGCCGTCAGGCGAAAACGTGGGGGCGGCGGCGCGGCGGTCGCGTGCGGCCAGCACTTCAGCCATCCATTCCGGCGGCTTTTTGCCCTGGCCAATCTGCACCAGGCATCCCATGATGTTGCGGATCATGTGATGCAGGAATGCGTTGGCTTCAAACTCGATGCGCCAGTAGGCCCCGCGCTTGTTCAGGCTGATGTCCAGGACATTCTTTACCGGCGTCAGCGCCTGGCATTGCGAGGCGCGGAAGGAGGTGAAGTCGTGTTCTCCGAGCAGGGTATTGGCAGCCTGGCGCATGGCGTCCAAATCCAGGCTGCCAAACGTCCAGCCCACACGGCCGTACTCTACGCTGGGCCGTATCTGGGATTCAAGCAACACATAAGCATAGCGCCGTGACAGCGCCGAGGCGCGGCAATGGAAGGCATCGGTGGTTTTGACGGCCCATTGCACCGCAATGTCACGTGGCAAGTTGGCGTTGGTCCCACGCACCCAAGCGTAAGTGTCGCGGTCCAGGTCGGTGTCAAAGTGCACCACCTGCATCAGGCCGTGCACGCCTGCATCGGTGCGGCCGGCGCACAAGGTAGACACGCGCTGGGCAGTGAACTTGCCCAGCGCGGCCTCCAGTTTGTCTTGGATGGTGAGGCCCGATGACTGGCTTTGCCAGCCTTGGTAGGCCCCACCGTTGTAGCTAACGCCTAACGCAATCCGCACAAGCTCTGGATCCTGCAATGCGCCAAACCCCGCAGGGGCTTAGCTCAGTTTGGCCAGGGCACGTTGGGCTTTGGCGCGCATGTCGCCGCTGGCTTCCGATACCACTTCTTCAATCAGTGCACGGGCCCCGTCTTCATCCCCAATGGAGATGAATTCTTCGGCCAACGCCAGCTTGGTTTCCAAGGGGTCTTCACCCACGGTATCTGGTGCTTCTGTGGGGCCATCCGCCGAGGATTCCAGGTCCAGCGACAGGGAACCCAGATCGAACTCCATCAGTCCTGTGTCTGCGGTTTGCGTAGGGCTTGCCTGGGGGGCCACAGGGACGGGGCCGGTGGCTTCAAACTTGAGTCCCTGCGACAGATCGTCGGGCATGGGTGTTTCCAAATCGTCCAGCGACAAGGAAATCTCTGGCATGGACGCTACGGGCGCTGGTGCGGCCACATATGCCGACGCGTCAGGCAGGTCAAAGTCCATGTCCAAGGCATTGTCCTGCGCCGGCGTTTCCATTTTGACGGTTCTGTCGGCGGGCGCTACCATGGTTCCACCCGTCACATCACTGATGGCACTGGGTGCGGGTTCATCGTCCAAGGAGAAGTCAAGGTCCAAATCCAAGTCCACGCCTGGTGTCCCTGCATCGCTCAATGCTGCGTGGGCTGACTGGGGGATGGTGCTGTTGCCAAAACTGGAGTTGCTTGCAGCAGCAACTGGTGTGCCTCCTGCCGAAGCGGGGGCTCCGCCTGGCTGGTACAGCGGATTGCTCGGGTCAATTGCCAAGCCCATTTCGCAAATGCGGGTCCAGTCCGGGCTGTTGGCGCCGGTGAGTTTGTAGGCTTGGGCTGCGGTGCTTTCAAAGCTGCGCGTGTCGCGGCGCTTGCTGAAAATCTCAAGCAATTTGGTGTGGATGGCCAAGCGCCCAGGGTTGGTCCGGACAGCTTCCTTGAGAATTTCTTCCGCTTGCAGGTCGCGGCCATAGGCCAGGTACACATCGGCTTCGGCCACCGGGTCGACGTCGTCCGCGGCATCCAGTTGGCTGGCGGAATACACCATGGAGGAGGCGCTGGAGGGGCCGTTTTGGTTGGTATCGACACGCTGTCCACCGCTGGCGCCAAAAAAGGAGTCCGGCTGCAAACGGCTCTCGAGAAAAGCACTGTCAACCTGGGCCGAGTTTTTCTTGCGCTGGCGAATGCGGTAGGCAGCGTAGCCACCCAGCAAAGCAATCAGGCCTGCCGCTCCGACCGGAACCAGCGGGTCAGCGAGCAACTCGTCGAGCAAGGCCGGTTCTTCAGGAACGGGCAAAGGCACCGCTGCCTTGGGCTTAACCGGTGCGGACGCTGTGGCTTGTGGGGTAGACGCAGCTTCGGCGACGGGTGGCGCCACGGGGGCCGAGGCGGCGGCAATTGCCGCAGGTGAAGAGGCTGCCGGAGCGGGGAGTCCCGCCACGGCCACGGCCGGTGCTGGGGATGCAGGCGCGGGTGCGGAACTGCCCACTGCCGGGGCTGCCGCTGCACCAATTTTGCTCAATTCGCTGATGTTCTTGGAAATCTCGGCTGCCCGCGTTGCCGCTTCTTGGGCTTCGCGGTCTTTGGCAATTTGTGCGTCATTGGCCTTGCCTTGCACAGAGCCCTTGGACAGCGTGAGCTTGTCGGGGGTAGGGCTGGCGGGCTTTTTGTCTTCCACTTTTGCTTCTACCGCGCCACTGGCTTTGCGGTCTGCTGCCGCTACTGCCGCTGTTGGTGCGTTGGCTGCCAAATTGCGGCGGAAGTCGTTGAAATCCTTGCTTTGTGCGACCACCAGCTTGGAGGCCTCTGCCGGTGACACGCTTTGCGCCAGTTCTGCCTTGGGAATGTTGAGAACTGCGCCCGCACGAATGCGATTCAGGTTGTCATTGACAAATGCATCGGGATTGCTCCGCAGCAAGGCCACCAGCATTTGGTCCAGGGAGACGTCTGCTGGCTTGATGCTGTTTGCAATTTTGCTGGCTGTGTCGCCTTTCTTCACGGTCACAGAATCGCCACTGGCGTCCATCGGCGGCGGTGTAGCAGGTGCTGCCGTTTTTGGGGGCGCAGTTTTTGCCGGGCTGGTGGTCCGGGCGGATTCGGTGCTTGTGGCTGCCGGTGTGGTCGCAGTGGCTTTGGGCAGTGCGGTGACCACAGGCGCCGTGGGCACCTGCGCTAGCGTGGGGGCGGTAGGGGGTTTGCGCAGTGCGGGTGGGTCAAAGAGCAGGGTGTAGTCGCGCACGATGCGGCCTTGCGACCAAGTGGCTTCCAGAATCAGGTCCACAAAAGGATCGTTGATGGTTCGCTCGCTGCTCAGTCGCAGGTAAGCACGGCCATCGGAACGGCGTTGCAAGGTGGCCTGCAGGCTTGACATGGCAGGGCTGTAATCCAATCCTGCTGCGACGAAAGCATCCGGCAAAGCTACGCCCGCTTTGAGCGATGCGGCCTCTTCGGCGGTGATTTCGGGGATGTCGATTTCGGCACGCAAAGGCTCGCCCAGCGCTGACTGAACCGTGAGGCGACCGAGCGAAAGCGCATGGGCCCCGGTTCCCGACAAGCCGAGTAGCGCAACGGCTGCAGCCGCCAGAGCGGTCTTTTGCCAACGATGTGACTTAGCAATCAATTTATTAGCCTCCGGTGCTCGGTCGAGCGGCAATTTACTTATCCGTTTTCAGGCGAAGCTGCCCGACTCTCAAAACGTAAAAAGTACAATAGCATCAATGTATTAGCCTGACAAGCTAAGAAACGTTTTAACTTTGAAAGCCGGGCGACTTCGCTGTCCGCCACGGAGGTTTGTGTTGCCTGTCGACAACGAGCTGTAACGGGGTGTTACGCGTCCAAGAGGATGCGCAACATGCGGCGCAAAGGCTCCGCAGCGCCCCACAACAACTGGTCGCCGATGGTGAAGGCACCGACGTATTCCGGGCCCATGGCCAGCTTGCGAATGCGACCGACCGGGATGGTCATGGTGCCAGTGACCGCTACAGGTGTCAGGTCTTTGATGGTGGCTTCGCGGGTGTTGGGGACCACTTTGACCCACTGGTTGTCGGCGGCGATCATGGCTTCGATGTCTGCCACGGGGACGTCTTTCTTCAACTTGAAGGTCAGCGCCTGGCTGTGGCAGCGCATGGCGCCCACGCGCACGCAGAAGCCGTCCACAGGGATGGCGGACGAGCCGAAGCCTTCGCCCATTCCCAGGATCTTGTTGGTTTCGGCCATGCCCTTCCATTCTTCCTTCGACATGCCGTTGCCCAGGTCCTTGTCGATCCAGGGGATCAACGAGCCGCCCAGGGGCGCACCAAAGTTGGCAGTTTCGGCGCCGGTCAGGGCGCGCTGCTTGGCGATGACCTTGCGGTCAATTTCCAGAATCGCGCTCTTGGGGTCGTCCAGCAGGGCTTTGACTTCGGCGTTCAGGGTGCCGTACTGGGTCAGCAGCTCGCGCATGTGCTGCGCACCGCCACCAGATGCGGCCTGGTAAGTCTGGGTACTCATCCACTCGACCAGACCGGCCTTGTACAGCGCGCCTACGCCCATCAACATGCAGCTCACGGTGCAGTTGCCGCCTACCCAGTTCTTGCCGCCCTTGGCCAATGCGTCTTGAATGACGGGCATGTTGACAGGGTCCAGGATGATGACCGCGTCTTTTTCCATGCGCAGGGTGGAGGCCGCGTCGATCCAGTGACCATTCCAGCCTGCGGCGCGCAACTTGGGGAACACCTCGCTGGTGTAGTCGCCGCCCTGAGCGGTGATGATGATGTCGCAGCGCTTGAGCGCGTCGATATTGAAGGCGTCTTGCAGCGTGGTTTCGTTTTTGGCCCACGCGGGGGCTTTGCCGCCTGCGTTGGAGGTGGAGAAGAACAGGGGCTCGATCAGGTCGAAATCCTTTTCCTGCTCCATACGGTCCATCAACACCGAGCCGACCATGCCGCGCCAGCCGACCAAACCTACCAACTTGCTCATATCAACGCCCTTTCAAAGTTAACAAACAGTGCCACGCTGGCTGTTTGCCCGGCTCGTCTGGCCGGGAGGGCGCACGACGAACCGGGCTGGATCAGCCTTTAATGGTCGTGGTTTTGGAGATGGTTGCGCGCGCGGCCTTGCTCGCCTGGGTGGCAAAAGCAATGTTCGAGGAGAAGGGGCTGGCGGCAAACATGAGAGGATTGTAGCCTCAAAACCGGAATTTTTTGCTCCGCGCGGACTGAAATGGTTTTTGAGGGTGGCAGGGCAACAACGTGGTGTTAGCCCTGCACCTGTGTCTTATCCCAGAGCCTTCACCACGGCATCGCCCATTTCTTTGGTGCTGACGCGGGAGCTGCCTTCGCTATAGATGTCGGCAGTGCGGTAGCCCTGTGTCAGTACTTTTTGCACCGCTGCTTCAATACGCTGGGCCGCCGCTTCCTGGTTCAAACTGAAGCGCAGCATCATGGCCGCCGAGAGGATGGTGGCGAGCGGGTTGGCAATGCCTTTGCCGGCGATGTCGGGCGCGCTGCCGTGGCTGGGCTCGTACAAGCCCTGATTGGCGCTGTTCAGGCTGGCCGAAGGCAGCATGCCGATGGAGCCGGTCAGCATGGACGCTTCGTCGGACAGGATGTCGCCAAACATATTGCCGGTGACCAGCACGTCGAACTTCTTGGGGGCCTTGACCAGTTGCATGGCGGCGTTGTCCACCAGCATGTGGTCCAGTTCCACGTCGGGATACTGCTGGCCCACTTCGACCATCACGTCTTTCCACAGTTGCGAGGTTTCCAGCACGTTGTTTTTGTCCACGCTGGTCACGCGCTTGCTGCGCTTCTGGGCGGCCTGGAAGGCCACGTGCGCAATGCGCTCGATCTCGGGGCGGCTGTAGCGCATGGTGTCGAAGGCTTCTTCCGCACCGGGGAAGTGGCCATCGGTGGCGATGCGGCGGCCACGCGGCTGGCCAAAGTAGATGTCGCCCGTCAGCTCACGGATGATGAGGATGTCCAGGCCCGCAATCAGCTCGGGCTTGAGGCTGGAGGCACCGACCAGTTGCTCGTAGCAGATGGCGGGGCGGAAGTTGGCGAACAGGCCCAGGTTCTTGCGCAGCCCCAGAATGGCCTGCTCGGGGCGGAACTGGCGCTCCAGCTTATCGTACTTCCAGTCGCCCACGGCGCCGAACAGCACCGCGTCGGCTTCTTTGGCCAGCTTCAGGGTGGCTTCGGGCAGGGGGTGGCCATGGGCGTCGTAGGCCACGCCGCCCACCAGTGCGGTTTCCATTTCCAGCGGGAGGTCCAGGGCCTTGAGCACCTTGACGGCTTCGGCCACGATTTCGGTACCAATGCCGTCACCCGGCAATACTGCGATCTTCATAAATTACTTTCTTTCTTCGTCAGGGTCAGCGCACGTCGCTGCGCGAGTGGGTGGCCCCAAAATGCTTCACTATTGATAGCTGCTCATGCAGTCATGGTGCGGGCTAGCCATGGTTTTTGTGCCAAACGTTGGGCTTCGAAGGCTTTGATCTTGTCGGCGTGGCGCAAGGTCAGACCAATGTCGTCGAAGCCGTTGAGCAGGCAGTATTTGCGGAAGGCCTGTACGTCAAACGCAATCTCTTCGCCCTGGGGCTTGACGATCACCTGGCGCTCCAGGTCGATGGTGAGCTGGTAGCCCGGGAAAGCCAGTGCTTCATTGAACAACTGGTCCACCAGCGCTTCGCTCAGCACGATGGGCAGCAGGCCGTTTTTGAAGCAGTTGTTGAAAAAGATGTCGGCGTAGCTGGGCGCGATGATGGCGCGAAAGCCGTATTGGTCAATCGCCCACGGCGCGTGTTCGCGGCTGGAGCCGCAGCCGAAGTTCTTGCGCGCCAGCAGGATGGAGGCACCCGCGTAGCGCGGCTGGTTCAGCACAAAGTCGGGGTTGGGTCTGCGGCTGGTGGGGTCCTGGCCGGGAAAGCCGGCGTCCAGGTAGCGCCATTCGTCAAACAGGTTTTGGCCAAAGCCGGTCTTGCGGATGGACTTGAGGAATTGCTTGGGGATGATGGCATCCGTGTCCACGTTCTCGCGGTCCATGGGCGCAACCAGGCCCTTGTGGAGGGTGAATTTGTTCATTTTTTGGCTGCCCCTTCAATTTTTTCGCCGGCCTTCTGGATGTCCTGGCCCATGCCTTTGACGGTATTGCAGGCGGTCAGCAACAACAGGGCCGATGCGCACACAGCGTAAACAATGGTTTTCATGATGGATTCCTCGTGAAAAAGGTCAGGAGAATTTGCGAATGTCGACGAAGTGGCCGTGGATGGCCGCTGCAGCCGCCATGGCGGGACTGACCAGGTGGGTACGTCCTCCGGCTCCTTGGCGGCCTTCAAAGTTGCGGTTGCTGGTGGAGGCGCAGCGCTCGCCGGGCTCCAGGCGGTCTGCGTTCATCGCCAGGCACATGGAGCAGCCAGGTTCGCGCCACTCGAAACCGGCAGCCTTGAAAATCTCATGCAGGCCTTCGCGCTCCGCCTGGTCTTTGACCAGGCCAGAGCCGGGCACCACCATGGCCAGCTTGATGTTTTTGGCCACTTTTTGGCCCAGCCGCTTCACCACCGCTGCGGCTTCGCGCATGTCTTCGATGCGGCTGTTGGTGCAGGAGCCAATGAACACCTTGTCGACAAACAAATCGTCCAATGCCTTGCCGGGTTCCAAACCCATGTAGGTCAAGGCGCGCTCAATGGCACCACGCTTGTTGGCGTCTTTTTCCTTGTCGGGATCGGGTACGCGGGCATCAATGCCCAGCACCATTTCGGGCGAAGTGCCCCAGGTGACTTGGGGCACGATCTGGCTGGCATCCAATTCAACGACCGTGTCGAAATGCGCGCCGGCATCGGAATGCAGCGTCTTCCAGAATGCCACGGCCTGGTCCCATTCCACGGCCGCAGCCTCGGGGCTGGCGGCGTTGGCGCCGGGGGCCAGGGGGCGGCCCTTGACGTAATCAATCGTCTTGTCGTCCACGGCCACCAGGCCAGCGCGTGCGCCTGCCTCGATGGCCATGTTGCAGACCGTCATACGGCCTTCCATGCTCAGGGCACGGATGGCAGCGCCGCCGAATTCGATGGTGTAACCGGTGCCGCCTGCGGTACCGATCTTGCCGATGATGGCCAGCACAATATCTTTGGCAGTAATGCCCTGGGCGACCGTGCCATCGACTTTGACCAGCATGTTCTTGGCTTTTTTGGCCAGCAGCGTTTGTGTCGCCATCACATGTTCGACTTCGCTGGTCCCGATGCCGTGGGCCAGCGCACCAAAGGCGCCGTGTGTAGACGTATGCGAGTCACCGCAGACCACCGTCATGCCGGGCAGGGTGGCGCCGTTTTCAGGCCCGATGACGTGCACGATGCCCTGGCGTTTGGACAGGAAGGGGAAGAAGGCGGCTGAGCCGAATTCCTTGATGTTGGCATCCAGCGTGGTCACCTGCTCTTTGCTGGTGGGGTCGGTGATGCCGTCGTAGCCGAGCTCCCAGCCAGTGGTGGGGGTGTTGTGGTCGGCCGTGGCCACGATAGAGCTGACGCGCCAGACCTTGCGGTTGGCGACACGCAGGCCTTCAAAGGCCTGGGGGCTGGTCACTTCGTGGACCAGGTGGCGGTCGATATAGAGGATGGACGTGCCGTCCTCTTCGGTGTGGACGACGTGGTCGTCCCAAAGTTTGTCGTACAGCGTGCGTGCCACAGTGGTCATAGGTCTTCCTTCAGAACTTCAATTTTAGGTGGCCTTGACCCCTTGCGGCGTCATGGCGGTGAGGTGGTCTACCAGCAGGCGTGCGGTGCGCGGCAGGGTGGAGAAGTCGCGGGCCAGCAGCTCGATACGGCGGTTTGCCCAAGCATCACCCAAGGGCACGGCGGTGAGCTCACCCGTGCTGTGCATCAGCATGAATGCGCGCAGTGGCATCACGCCGACGCCCAAGCCGTTGTGGATCATGCGGCCCATGGCGTCCAGCCCCGTCACCTGAATGCGCAGCTTGATGCTCTGGCCCAGTGCGGCCGCGGCCTGGCGCATGGCCACGTAGATGGAGCTGTTGGAGTGCAGGCCAACATGGTCAAAGGCCAGGGTGTCTGCAAACGCGACGGTGTTTTGCGCTGCCAGCACATGGCCGGTGGGCACGATGAGTACGAGCTGGTCCTGCCGGTAGGGCAGGGTCTGCAGCTCACCCACGCCGTCCGCTGTGTTGCACACCCCGAAGTCGGCCGCCCCCTCCTGCACAGCGCGAATCACTTCGCTGCTCAGATGCTCTTCCAGGTCAATCTTGATGCCCTGGTGTGCACGCACGAAGGCGCCCAGGTCTTCGGGCAGAAACTGCACGGTGGCCGAAATGCTGGCATGCACCCGCACCTGGCCGCGCGCGCCGTTGGCGTATTCGGCCAGCTCGGTTTGCATGCGCTCCAGGCTGAACAGCACGCTGCGTGCATGGTGCAACAGGTTTTGCCCGGCGGGGGTGAGGTGCACGCCGCGGGAATGCCGGTGCAGGAGCGCTGTGCCCAGTGCGGCTTCGAGGTCACTGAGCCGTTTGCTCAGCGCGGAGGGCGCAATGAACTCCCGCTCCGCTGCCTTGCCAATGCTGCCCAGCTCGCAGACAGCCACAAACAGCTGGAGCGATGTCAGGTCCAGACGGCGGGCAAGGTTGGGGCTTGAGGGGGGCATGGGTTAGGTGGCATCGCCATTTGCGATGTAATTGGTGTATTTTCTTACGTAAATGGCAGCTTTGACATCGTGCTTTGCGATGTCTTGTGTCGGGGCGTGTTATGGCGATTTTGCTATTAAAAGAGTAGCTGCTTGCGCATATTCCACGAGGGCTAGGGGCCTATTTGGCATAAAAAAACCCCGCTGCCAGGGATGGCGGCGGGGTCGGGGTCTTGGGCAGCCGTCAGGGCTGCCAGCAATCAACGTTGGCCAATAGGCTGCACGTCGCGCTTCACCGAGCCGGTGAAGAGCTGACGGGGACGGCCGATCTTGTATTCGGGGTCGCCAATCATCTCGTTCAACTGGGCGATCCAGCCCACGGTGCGGGCCAGCGCGAAGATGGCGGTGAACAGGCTCACGGGGATGCCGATGGCGCGCTGCACGATGCCGGAGTAGAAGTCCACGTTGGGGTAGAGCTTGCGCTGGACGAAGTAGTCGTCTTCCAGGGCAATCTTTTCCAGGGCCATGGCCAGCTTGAACAGCGGGTCGTTTTCCAGGCCCAAGGCGGTCAACACTTCCTTGCAAGTCTCTTGCATGAGTTTGGCGCGGGGGTCGTAGTTCTTGTACACGCGGTGGCCAAAGCCCATCAGCTTGACGCCAGAGCTCTTGTCTTTCACCTGGTTCATGAATTCGCCGACCTTGCTGATGCCGCCCATCTTCTGGATGTCTTCCAGCATATTCAGGCAGGCTTCGTTGGCGCCACCGTGGGAAGGGCCCCACAGGCAGGCCACGCCAGCCGCAATGGCTGCAAACGGGTTGGTGCCAGACGAACCGCACAGGCGCACGGTGGAGGTGGAGGCGTTTTGCTCGTGGTCAGCGTGCAGGATGAAGATGCGGTCCAGCGCACGTTCGATCACGGGGTTGACCTTGTACTCTTCGCACGGGGTGGCAAACATCATGTGCAAGAAGTTGCCGGCGTAGCTCAGGTCGTTCTTGGGGTACATGAAAGGCTGGCCAGCGCTGTACTTGTAGGCCATGGCGACCAGCGTGGGCATCTTGGCAATCAGGCGGATGGCCGAGATTTCGCGGTGCTCGGGGTTATTGATGTCGGTGCTGTCGTGGTAGAAGGCCGACATGGCACCCACCAGGCCGGTCATGATGGCCATGGGGTGGGCATCGCGGCGGAAGCCACGCAGGAAAAACTGCATCTGCTCGTTGACCATGGTGTGGTTGGTCACGCGCTTGGTGAAGTCGGCCTTGCCGGCAGCGTTGGGCAGGTTGCCGTACAGCAGCAGGTGGCAGGTTTCCATGAAGTCACAGTTGGTGGCCAACTGCTCAATCGGGTAGCCGCGGTACAGCAATTCGCCCTTGTCGCCATCGATATAGGTGATGGCAGACTGGCAGGATGCAGTCGACAAAAAGCCCGGGTCGTAGGTGAACATGCCGGTTTGCGCGTAGAGCTTGCGGATGTCCACGACATCGGGGCCTACATTGCCTTGGTACACCGGCAGGTCGACGCTGGGGCTGCCGTTACTGAACGACAGGGTGGCTTTGTTGTCAGCTAGTTTCATCTTTCGCCTTTCAGAGAGGTTCTCTCAACATTTTTAAAACTTCGTGCACGTCCGCGCGGTCCAATTGGGCGTCTACCTGGGCCAGCGACTTGCGTGCCAAGTGCACGTCCAACAAGTCGTTGTCGCTCAGATCCATCAGCGCACCCAATGCATCAGCCTGGCCCACCGTCAGGGTGGTGCTGAAGCGCTGGAAGAAGCGCTCAATGAAAAGGTCGTTCTCCAGCAGGCCACGGCGGCATCGCCACTGCAGCTTGCTCAGGGCCCGTTCGTCAATCAGTGCTTCGCTCACGTGCGGTTCACCGGGTAAAGGTCAGACGGTCCGAAGGACCATCATTTCCTTGATCTTGCCAATCGCCTTGGTGGGGTTCAAGCCCTTGGGACAGACGTCCACGCAGTTCATGATGGTGTGGCAGCGGAACAGGCGGTACGGGTCTTCCAGATTGTCCAGGCGCTCGCCGGTGGCCTGGTCACGGCTGTCCGCAATGAAGCGGTAGGCCTGCAGCAAACCGGCAGGGCCCACGAACTTGTCGGGGTTCCACCAGAAGCTGGGGCAGGAGGTGGAGCAGCTCGCGCACAAAATGCATTCGTACAGGCCGTTGAGCTCTTCACGCTCTTCGGGGGACTGCAGACGTTCTTTCTCGGGCGGTACGGTGTCGTTGATCAGGTAGGGCTTGATCGAGTTGTACTGCTTGAAGAAGTCGGTCATGTCGACGATCAGATCGCGGATGACCGGCAGGCCGGGCAGGGGCTTCAAGACGATCTTGCCGGGCAAGGTCAGCATGTTGGTCAGGCAGGCCAGACCGTTCTTGCCGTTGATGTTCATGGCGTCGGAGCCACACACACCTTCGCGGCAGGAGCGGCGGAAGGAGATGGTCGGGTCCACCGCCTTGAGCTTCATCAGGGCGTCGAGCAGCATGCGCTCATGACCATCGAGTTCAACCTCGATGTCTTGCATGTAAGGCTTGGCGTCCTTGTCTGGATCGTAGCGGTAGATGGAAAAAGTGCGTTTGGTCATTGTCTGTATCTCGCTGTAAGTCGCTGAAGGGCTACGGTTTAGAACGTACGGACTTTGAGTTCGACGGAGTCTACGGTCAGTGGTTTCATTTGCACTGGCTTGTAGGAGAGGCGGTTGCCTTCGCTGTACCACAGCGTGTGCTTGTGCCACTCTTTGTCGTTGCGGCCGTTGGGGTGCTCGGCGCTGTCTGAGTAGTCGTCCACGGTGTGGGCGCCGCGGCTTTCATGGCGGGCAGCGGCCGACACGATGGTGGCCTGTGCAGCTTCAATCAGGTTCTCGACTTCCAGCGCTTCGATGCGCGCGGTGTTGAACACCTTGGACTTGTCCTTGAGGTTGATGGCGTTGACACGCTCGCGCAGGGCGGCGATTTTGACCACGCCTTCGTCCATGCTCTTTTGTGTGCGGAACACGCCAGCGTGTTGCTGCATGGAAGCACGCATGTCGTTGGCCACATCCTGGGCGTATTCGCCGTTGGTCGCATTGTCCAGACGGGAAACGCGTGCCAGGGTGCGGTCTGCCGCGTCCTTGGGCAGTTCCTTGTGGGCTTTGCTGGTTTTGATGTAGTTGACGATGTGGTTGCCGGCCGCACGGCCAAACACCAGCAAGTCCAGCAGGGAGTTGGTTCCCAGGCGGTTGGCGCCGTGCACCGATACGCAGGAACATTCACCCACGGCGTAGAGGCCGTTGACCACCTGGTTGTGCACGTCGCCGTTTTGCACCACCACTTGGCCATTGATGTTGGTGGGAATGCCGCCCATCTGGTAGTGGATGGTGGGCACCACGGGGATGGGTTCCTTGGTGATATCGACGTTGGCGAAGTTGACGCCGATTTCGTACACCGAAGGCAGACGCTTGTGGATGGTGTCGGCACCCAGGTGGTCCAACTTCAGCAGCACGTAGTCCTTGTTCGGACCGCAGCCACGGCCTTCCTTGATTTCCTGGTCCATGGAGCGGGACACGAAGTCACGTGGGGCCAGATCTTTCAGCGTGGGCGCATAACGTTCCATGAAACGTTCGCCGTTGCTGTTGAGCAAAATCGCGCCTTCGCCGCGGCAGCCTTCGGTCAGCAGCACGCCAGCACCGGCCACGCCGGTGGGGTGGAACTGCCAGAACTCCATGTCTTCCAGCGGGATGCCGGCGCGTGCCGCCATGCCCAGGCCGTCACCGGTGTTGATGAAAGCATTGGTGGAGGCCGCAAAAATGCGGCCAGCGCCACCGGTGGCCAGCAGCGTGGTTTTGGCTTCCAGAATGTGGATGTCGCCGGTTTCCATTTCCAGCGCGGTTACGCCGACCACATCACCTTCGGCGTCACGGATCAGGTCGAGCGCCATCCACTCCACAAAGAAGCTGGTCTTGGCTGCGACGTTTTGCTGGTACAGGGTGTGCAGCATGGCGTGGCCGGTGCGGTCCGCTGCGGCGCAGGCGCGTTCCACGGCTTTTTCGCCATAGTTGGCAGTGTGGCCGCCGAACGGACGCTGGTAAATCGTGCCATCGGGATTACGGTCGAACGGCATGCCCATGTGCTCCAGGTCGTAGACGACCTTGGGCGCTTCACGGCACATGAATTCGATGGCATCCTGGTCGCCCAGCCAGTCGGAACCCTTGACGGTGTCGTAGAAGTGGTAGTGCCAGTTGTCGTCGTTCATGTTGCCCAGGGAGGCACCGATGCCGCCTTGCGCTGCCACGGTGTGCGAGCGGGTGGGGAACACTTTGGACAGAACGGCGACGTTCAGACCGGCGCGGGCCAGCTGGAGGGACGCGCGCATGCCGGAGCCACCGGCGCCGACGATAACAACGTCAAATTTGCGTTTGGAAACTTGGTAGGACATGAATGGATTGCCTGTTATGAAGGGGGATCAGAGACGCCACAGGACCTGGATGGCCCAGCCGGCGCAGCCGACGAGCCAGACAATGGAGAACACCTGCAGGGACAGGCGGATGGAGACAGGTTTGATGTAGTCCATCCAGATATCGCGGATGCCAACCCAGACGTGGTAGAGCATGGCCAGGATGACGGAGAAGGTCAGAACCTTCATCCACTGGGAGGAGAAGATGCCTGCCCATGTGTCGTAACCAATGGGGCCCGCTGTGAACAGCACCTGCACCAGCACCAGCAGGGTGAAGAGAGCCATCAAGACGGCGGTGACGCGCTGCGCCAACCAGTCCCGCAAGCCATAGTGCGCGCCAACGACGACACGCTTGGAACCGTAATTCACTGCCATTTTGTGATTTCCTTTTTTGTTGTTTAGTAGAGGCCAAACAGCTTGGCGGCCAAGACCAGCGTGAGGACTGTGCCCAGGCTGAGCGTGACGATCGCTGAAGAGCGCCCGAACTCTTTGCTTACTGCGTGGTTGACATCCATCCACACGTGGCGCATGCCCGCGATGAAATGGTGCAAATAGGCCCAGATGATGGCCAGGGCGATCAGCTTGAAGAACCAGCCAGGTACGAAGCCCACGCCCACGTTGAATACGCTGGTGAACTTGGCGAACGAGATTTCCGAGGAAATGGAAGTGTCGAACATCCAGATGATGAAAGGCATCAGGATGAACATGATGGCGCCGCTGATGCGATGCAGGATGGACACCCAGCCTGCAGGGGGCAGACGGTAGGTGGGCAGATCTGACAGGGCGTTGATGTTGCGAAATTCGGGCCGAGGGCGTTTACTTGCGGAGGCGAGCTCAGTCATGGATGGGCTTTCTTGTGGTGGTAACTGGTTTGTAATTTTGGCGCTGCCAGCCAAAATTCTATTGCACCGCACCAATCTGACATTGGTCTTGCACGGTGGGAGGGGTCAATTTAGCGCATTTCGATAGTAGTGTGTGTCGGTCAGGTACAGGCCGCGGCGCATCTCCATGGGGGTGTCGTTGTAGGTATAAGCCGTGCGCTCCACGCTGAGTAGCGGCGTCTGTGCCGTTGTGTGCAGCAGCTTGCATTGGTCCGCGTCCGGCAGTACGGCGCGAATTTTCTCTTCGGCGCGCACCATGCGCACGCCAAACTCGGTTTCAAACAGGGCGTACATCGGCCCGTCGTAGCCTGCAAGGCGTTCTGCCGTCAGCCCTTTGAAAGGGGTGCCGGGCAGCCACAGGTCTTCCAGAATCGTGGGCACGCCGGCAAACGACAACACACGCCGTACTTGCAGCACGGCATCGGCCGGGCGAAGTGCCAATGCGCGCGCCACTTCGGCCGAGGCACGCAGGCGTTTGCAATCGATGATTTTGCGTTGGGCCGGGCCTTCGCTATTGGGATCACCGTTGTCAGGAAACAGCTTGAGAAAGCGGTACTGCACATGGTGCTCGGCATGGGTGGCCACAAAGGTGCCTTTGCCCTGGCGGCGCACCAGCAGGTTTTCAGCGGCCAGTTCGTCGATGGCCTTGCGCACCGTACCCTGGCTGACCTTGAAGCGGGCGGCCAGTTCCAATTCGCTGGGGATGGCGGCGCTGGGCTTCCATTCGCCGCTCTGCAGGCTTTGCAGCATCAGCACCTTGATCTGTTGGTACAGAGGGCTGAATGCCGGGGTGAAGGAGGGGCTGCCGACCGCGCCCGTTGCGGCATCTGCGGGGGCCGCGTTGTCGCTCGAAGTGGGGGGAATTGCGGCCATGGTGAGAAGGGTTGCGTCAGCTGCGAGTCAGTCTCGAAATTATGTCCAATCATATCTTATATAAGACATAAGACAAATTGACGCAGCGCAGAAATCGGGGGTAAACTCCCGCGCATTCTGCAGCGCAATACGGATTGCGAAATGCGCTGGTCCCACGCCGTTTTCCCAACACTTCCTGGAGTTTTACCATGAGCAAGAAACCCGTCCGCGTTGCCGTTACCGGCGCAGCAGGCCAAATTGGATACGCCATTCTGTTCCGCATCGCCTCTGGCGAAATGCTGGGCAAGGACCAGCCCGTCATCCTGAGCCTGCTGGAAGTGCCGGTTGAGAAGGCCCAGCAAGCCCTGCAAGGCGTGATCATGGAGCTGCAAGACTGCGCATTTCCCCTGCTGGTGGGTATTGAGGCGCACAGCGATCCTTTGGCCGCGTTCAAGGATGTGGACTACGCACTGCTGATCGGTTCGCGCCCCCGCGGCCCCGGCATGGAGCGCGCCGAACTGCTGGCCGTGAACGCCGAAATCTTCACTGCACAAGGCAAGGCGCTGAATGCCGTGGCCAGCCGCAATGTGAAGGTGCTGGTGGTGGGCAATCCCGCCAACACCAACGCCTACATCGCCATGAAGAGTGCGCCCGACCTGCCACGCAAAAACTTCACCGCCATGCTGCGACTGGACCATAACCGTGCCCTGAGCCAGCTCGCCGCCAAGACTGGCAAGGCCGTGGCCGACATCGAAAAAATGACCGTGTGGGGCAACCACTCTCCCACCATGTACGCCGACTACCGCTTCGCCACCATCAACGGTGAAAGCGTGAAGGCCATGATCAACGACGAAGTCTGGAACAAAGACACCTTCCTGCCCACCGTGGGCAAGCGTGGCGCTGCCATCATTGCTGCACGTGGCGTGTCGTCCGCTGCCTCCGCTGCCAACGCTGCCATCGACCACATGCGTGATTGGGCCCTGGGCACCAATGGCAAGTGGGTCACGATGGGCATTCCTTCGGATGGCCAGTACGGCATTCCCAAGGACACCATGTTCGGCTTTGCCGTGACTTGTGAAGGTGGCGAGTACAAGCTGGTCGAAGGTCTGGACGTTGACGCGTTCTCGCAAGAGCGCATCAACGTGACGCTCAAAGAGCTGCAAGAAGAGCAAGCTGGCGTTGCCCATCTGCTGAAGTAAAGCAGGGCTGACCGTGCGCAGCGCTGGGCTCCCCCAAGCAAGCACCGCCACCTTGGCGGGCAGCGCAGCACACGCAATGGCAGGCGCGGGGGCTCAACACCCCCGCGACGTTCTTCTCGGTGCCCAGGGCGCAGCAGGTGTATTGCCTGTCTGCGACCACTACAGCGGTGTCGAAGCACGGATGCTCAAAAGCCTGCAACTGCAGGCCGAAATGACCGAGGAGTTCGGGGCCTGCGTCTTTGATGTGACCCTGGACTGTGAGGATGGTGCTCCCGTAGGTGGCGAAGATGACCATGCAAATATGGTCGTAGCCATCGCCAATGCTGCGCAAGCAGCTCCTAATTTAATAGCAAAAAGCCTGCGCCGCCGCATCGGGGTACGGGTGCATGCGGTCGACCATGCGGAGTTTGCGGCCGATGTGCACACTGTCGTGGGCCTGGCCGGGGCTTCACTGAGCTACCTCATGGTGCCCAAGGTGGAGTCGGTATGGGACGTGGATCGGGCCGTTGCCGCGATGGATGCGGCCACGGCGCCGGGCGTCGCGCGGCTGCCCTTGCATGTGCTGATTGAGTCGCCCGCTGCCGTGCACCGCGCCTTTGAGATTGCGGGCCACCCGCGCGTGCAGTCGATCAGCTTTGGGCTCATGGATTTTGTATCCAGCCATGGTGGTGCCATCCCGTCGTCGGCTATGGGCGTTCGCTCGGTAGACGACAGCACCACGCTGGATCAGTTTCACCACCCGCTGGTGCTGCGCGCCAAAGTGGACATTGCCAGTGCCTGCCACGCCTACGGCAAGGTGCCGTCCCATTGTGTGGTGACCGAGTTCAAGGATAAAGCCGCCTTGCAGCGCGCAGCACGCACCGCGTCGCTTGCCCTGGGGTACACCCGCATGTGGAGCATCCACCCGGACCAGATTCGCCCCATCGTGGAGGCCCTTGCGCCCGATGCAGAGGAGGTGGCCCTGGCCGCACACATCGTGCAAGAAGCGCAGCGTGCGGAGTGGGCGCCGATATCCGTGGATGGCAAGCTGCATGACCGGGCCAGCTACCGCTATTTCTGGCAGGTGCTGGAACGTGCGCACCAGACCGGGCGTGCGCTGCCACCCGCCGTGCTTTCGTATTTTTCACCCGGTTTGCATTGACGCAGGAGTCCTGTATGTTGAAGTCATTGGTCTTGGGTTTGATGGCAGCAGGCATGTGCTGCGGCGCTGCGCAGGCTGCAGAGCCTCTCCCGAAGCGCAGCAAGCCGTCGGTGAAAGCCAAGCTTGCCCGCCAGTTGCCCCCTGTTGCAGCGGTGCAGTCCGCGGAGCCACAGCTTGCCCTGTCGGCTGAGCATTTGGCGGTGGCCCAGCGCGTAGTGCTGGGGTCGGTGCCTTGTGAGTTGGGCGCGCACGTAGTCGTTTCCGCACACCAGACGGTGCCAGGCCGCTTTGTGCTGGAGCACGGGCGGCAGAAATTCCACATGGCGCCCGTGTTGACGAGCACTGGCGCGATCCGCCTGGAAGATGCGGCCAGCGGCGCCGTGTGGCTGCAACTGGCCAACAAGTCCATGTTGATGGACCAAAAGCAGGGCCGACGCTTGGCCGATGCCTGCATGAATGCCGAGCAGGTGGTGGTGGCGGACGCGATGGCGCGCTCACCGGCCCCTAATTTGCTTGAACCCCTGCCGTCTGCAGTCATTGCCAAACCTGCCGATCCCCAGTCCGGTCTGGTTCAGACTGCTACTAATTAAATAGCTGTCCGCGCATATTCCATAAGGGCTGGCGCGGTATTTTATTGTTACTGAAGGAGAAGATGATGTTAAAAGCCTACCGTGACCATGTGGCCGAACGCGCCGCGCTGGGCATCCCCCCACTGCCCCTGTCTGCCAAGCAGACTGGCGAGTTGATTGAGCTGCTGAAGAACCCGCCCGCGGGCGAAGAGGCGACTCTGGTGGACCTGATTACCCACCGTGTGCCCGCCGGTGTGGACGATGCCGCCAAGGTCAAGGCCAGCTACCTGGCTGCTGTAGCCCACGGCACCGAGAAGTGCGCACTGATCAGCCGCGCCCGCGCCACCGAGCTGCTGGGCACCATGCTGGGTGGCTACAACATCAGCCCCATGGTCGACCTGCTGGACGACGCCGCAGTGGCTGCCGAAGCCGCCGAAGGCCTGAAGAAAACCCTGTTGATGTTTGACCAGTTCCATGACGTCAAGGAAAAGGCCGACAAGGGCAACACCTTCGCCAAAGCCGTGCTGCAAAGCTGGGCTGATGCCGAGTGGTTCACCAGCCGCCCCGAAGTGCCCCAGTCCATCACCGTCACCATCCTGAAGGTGACCGGCGAGACCAACACCGACGACCTGTCGCCCGCACCCGATGCCTGGAGCCGCCCCGACATCCCGCTGCACGCTTTGGCCATGCTGAAGAACAAGCGCGACGGCATCACCCCCGAGGAAGATGGCAAGCGCGGCCCGGTCAAGTTCATCGAAGACCTGCGCGCCCGTGGCAACCTGGTGGCTTATGTGGGTGACGTGGTCGGTACTGGCTCCTCCCGCAAGTCCGCCACCAACTCCGTGTTGTGGTTCACCGGTGAAGACATTCCCTACGTGCCCAACAAGCGTTTCGGCGGTGTCTGCCTGGGCACCAAAATTGCCCCCATCTTCTACAACACCATGGAAGATGCTGGCGCTTTGCCCATCGAGCTGGATGTCAACGCCATGAACATGGGCGATGTGGTCGAACTGCGTCCCTACGACGGCAAGGCGTTCAAGGACGGCAAGGAAATCGCATCCTTCCAGGTCAAGAGCGATGTGCTGTTTGACGAAGTGCGCGCCGGCGGCCGCATTCCCCTGATCATCGGCCGTGGCCTGACCGCCAAAGCCCGTGAAGCCCTGGGCCTGGCTCCCTCGACACTGTTCCGCCTGCCGCAGAACCCGGTGGACACCAAGAAGGGTTTCAGCCTGGCGCAGAAGATGGTTGGCCGTGCCTGCGGTCTGCCCGAAGGCCAGGGCGTGCGCCCCGGTACCTACTGCGAACCCAAGATGACCTCGGTTGGTTCGCAAGACACCACCGGCCCCATGACCCGCGACGAGCTGAAAGACCTGGCTTGCCTGGGCTTCAGCGCCGATCTGGTGATGCAATCCTTCTGCCACACCGCCGCTTACCCCAAGCCCGTGGACGTGAAGATGCACCACGAGCTGCCCGACTTCATCAGCACCCGCGGTGGCATCTCGCTGCGCCCTGGTGATGGCGTGATCCACAGCTGGTTGAACCGTTTGTTGTTGCCTGACACCGTGGGCACCGGTGGCGACAGCCACACCCGTTTCCCCATCGGCATCAGCTTCCCCGCTGGCTCCGGTCTGGTGGCATTTGCTGCGGCTACCGGTGTGATGCCTTTGGATATGCCTGAGTCCGTGCTGGTGCGCTTCAAGGGCACGATGCAAAACGGCGTGACTTTGCGTGACCTGGTCAACGCGATCCCGTTGTACGCGATCAAGGCCGGTTTGCTCACCGTCGAGAAGAAGGGCAAGAAGAACATCTTCTCGGGCCGCATTTTGGAAATTGAAGGTCTGCCAGACCTGAAGGTGGAGCAGGCATTCGAGCTGTCCGATGCGTCTGCCGAGCGCTCTGCCGCCGGTTGCACCGTGCACTTGAACAAGGAACCCATCATCGAGTACGTCAACAGCAACATCACCATGATGAAGTGGATGATTGCCAATGGCTATTCGGATGCCCGCACGCTGGCCCGCCGCATTGCCGCACAGGAAGCCTGGCTGAAGAACCCCGAGTTGCTCAAGGGCGACGCCGATGCCGAGTACGCTGCCGTCATCGAAATTGACTTGGCCGACATCCATGAGCCTATCGTGGCCTGCCCCAACGACCCGGACGATGTGAAAACATTGGCTGACGTGGCTGGCGCCAAGATTGACGAAGTGTTCATCGGTTCCTGCATGACCAACATCGGCCACTTCCGTGCCGCCTCCAAGCTCATGGAAGGCAAGCGCGATATCCCAGTCAAGCTGTGGATCGCTCCGCCCACGAAGATGGACGCCAAGCAACTGAGTGATGAAGGCCACTACGGCGTGCTGGGTGGTGCTGGTGCACGCATGGAAATGCCAGGCTGCAGCTTGTGCATGGGCAACCAGGCGCAGGTGAAAGAGGGCGCCACCGTGTTCTCCACCTCCACCCGCAACTTCCCCAACCGCTTGGGCAAGAACAGCAATGTGTACCTGGGCTCGGCTGAATTGGCGGCGATCTGCTCCAAGCTGGGCCGTATCCCCACCAAGGCCGAGTACCTGGCCGACATGGGCGTGCTGACCGCGGCCAGCGACAAGGTGTACCAGTACCTCAACTTCGACAAGATTGAGGACTACACCGAGTCCGCTGCGACCGTGAACGCGTAAGCGCGACGGTTTACCGCGAAAAAGCCCCGCAGTGCAAGCTGCGGGGCTTTTTGCATGGCGCAGGATAATGGCGGCCATGAGTTTTCTGTCCTCCATTCCTCTGTCCTGGCAAACCATCGTGTTGCTGATTGCCAGCAATGTGTTCATGACCTTCGCCTGGTACGGCCATCTGAAAAGTTTGGCGACGGTGCCCTGGTACACCGCAGCGCTGGTGAGTTGGGGCATTGCCCTGTTTGAGTATTTGCTGCAGGTGCCCGCCAACCGGATAGGCTTTCAGCAGGCCGGTTTTTCGGTGGCGCAGCTCAAAATCATGCAGGAGGTCATCACCTTGCTGGTGTTCTTGCCGTTCGCCATGGTCTACCTGAAACAACCCTTCAAAATGGATTTCGTCTGGGCGGGTTTGTGCATGGTAGGCGCTGTGTATTTTATTTTTCGGACCCCTTGAACGCGTCCGATACCGTCGGGTTACGGGCGGTTACACTCCGCGCAGCCCAGTTTTAGTCACAAAACCGACATATTCACTCGTTAGGAGCCAGCCATGCTGTTTGGAAAGTTGTTGCCCCGTGAAGGCAATTTTTTTGAGATGTTCAACCAGCATGCAGACCGCATCGTCGAAGCGGCGCAGGCCTTCTCCAAGTTGGTCGCCAACTACAACGACCTGGACTTGCGTGCCAAGTACAACCAGGAGGTGGACGATGCCGAACGTGCCGCTGACCGCGTGACCCACGAGTGCAACAAGGCGATCCATATCACCTTCATCACCCCCATCGACCGTGAGCAGATCCACTCCCTGATCAATACCATGGACGATGTGGCCGATTTGATCCAGGATTCTGCGGAAACCATGGCGCTGTATGACGTGCGTCACATGACGGAAGAAATCACCCGTCTGACCGATTTGAGCGTCAAGTGCTGTGAGCGCTTGCGCGATGCCGTCAAGTTGTTGGGCCATATTGCCGACCAGAATACGGCCGAAGCGGCCCTGAAGACTTGCGAGGAAATCGACCGGCTGGAGTCCGATGCAGACCGTGTGATGCGGACTGCCATGAGCAAGCTCTTTCGCGAGGAGTCCGATGTGCGCGAGGTGATCAAGCTCAAGGCGATCTACGAATTGTTGGAAACCATTACCGACAAGTGTGAAGATGTAGCCAATGTGATCGAGGGCATCATCCTCGAAAACTCCTGATTTCGCGGCAGGAATCACTATGGAAAACGTACAGGCAGCCCTGTGGGTCATAGTATTGCTGGTGGCGCTGGCACTGCTGTTTGACTTCATGAACGGATTTCACGACGCAGCCAACTCTATTGCAACGGTCGTCTCCACGGGCGTACTCAAGCCGGGGCAAGCCGTGTTGTTTGCCGCCTTCTTCAACTTCGTTGCCATCTTTATCTTCCACCTCAGTGTGGCGGCCACGGTGGGCAAAGGCATTGTTCAGCCGGGCGTGGTGGACACCCATGTGGTGTTTGGTGCCCTGGTGGGGGCAATTACCTGGAATGTGATCACGTGGTACTACGGAATCCCCAGCAGCTCCTCACATGCGCTGATCGGCGGTATTGTGGGCGCCGTGATTGCCAAGGCGGGTGCCAGCGCTCTGGTGTCTTCGGGCATCATCAAGACGGTGGCCTTCATCTTCGTCTCTCCCTTGCTGGGTTTTACCCTGGGCTCGGTGATGATGGTGATCGTGGCGTGGGTGTTTCGGCGTTCGCGGCCATCCCGCGTGGACAAATGGTTCCGCCGCTTGCAACTGCTGTCCGCCGGGGCCTACAGCCTGGGTCACGGTGGTAACGATGCACAAAAAACGATTGGCATCATCTGGATGATGCTGATTGCCACAGGGTATGTGGCCGCATCTGACAGTTCTCCCCCGACTTGGACCATCGTGTCCTGCTATATGGCCATTGGTGCGGGCACCATGTTTGGCGGTTGGCGCATTGTGAAGACCATGGGCCAGAGGATCACCAAGCTCAAGCCCGTGGGCGGATTCTGTGCGGAAACCGGTGGTGCCATGACCTTGTTCTTGGCGACGGCCTTGGGCATCCCCGTGTCGACGACGCATACCATCACAGGGGCGATTGTGGGCGTGGGGTCCACCCAGCGCGCCAGCGCAGTGCGCTGGGGCGTGGCAGGCAATATTGTGTGGGCCTGGGTGCTGACGATTCCTGCAGCGGCTTTTGTGGCAGCGATTGCCTATTGGGTCAGTCTGCAGATTTTTTAAGGGTGCTGGTTTGGGACAGGCTGCTGGCCTGTTCCATCTGGTGCTCAAAGTAACGCTGAATGCTGAACGCCAGGCTGGCCATCAGCACCGTGGTGCCCAGCATCAAGGCGACACCCAAGCCAATAACGGTGAGCCAGGTGCTGCTGCCTTCTGCGGCATCTTCGGCGGCCTGCGGGTTGAACCTCCTGTTCCACTGCTGGGCAGACATCAATCCGTAAACGATCGCGGCCAGCGCGCAGCCCGCCAGCGTGAAACCCAGCAGGGGCATCAGCACCCAACTCCATTGGTCATCAACACCGAGGGTGCGGGCCCGCAATACTCCATAACACCCCAGCAGGGTAGGAATCGGGAGCAGAAGGGCCAGTGCATCAAATCGCCCCAGCAGATAGCGACGATGTAGGCCCAAAGAGCCCAGCAGCAAGGTCAGCCAAACCGCAATGGTTTTGTTTTTCATGCGCTGACATCCGCTGCGGGGGTGCTGTTGCCCGTGCCAATGAAGCGCTCCATCAACACCACATCCAGCCATCGCTCAAATTTCCAGCCACACGATGTCAACACGCCAACCTGCTGGAAACCACAACTGCGGTGCACGCCGACGGAGCCCTGGTTGGCGGAGTCGCCAATGACGGCAATCAGTTTGCGCACGCCAGCGCGTTCCGCTTGTGCCATCAGCTCCTGCAGCAGCAGGCGCCCCAGGCCACGGCCTGCCGCGGCCGGAGCCAGGTAAATCGAGTCTTCGGCCGAGAAACGGTAGGCCGGGCGGGGCTTGAACCAATTGCAATAGGCAAAGCCAATGACGCCTGTGTCATCTTCCAGCACCAGGTAGGGGAGGCCTTTGGACAGCACGTCTGCGCGCCGGCCTGCCATATCGGCTTCCGTGGGGGGGGTGACCTCGAAAGTCCCGGTGCCGTGGAGCACGTGGTGGGCATAAATGGCAGTGATGGTGCCGACGTCGGCATCGGTGCTGGGGCGAATTTTTGTCATGAAAATGGAAAACGTTATAATGGAGAGCTATTCAGAGTGTCACTGGCCGGGTGGTCAGTTGCGTGTCTCAACTTTGAATTAAATGGCTGATTCATGTCAGTCACCCAAAGGATAAATCATGGTCGTCATTCGACTCGCCCGTGGCGGTGCAAAAGCTCGCCCGTTTTTCAATATTGTTGTTGCCGACAAGCGCGCCCGTCGTGATGGCCGTTTCATCGAGCGTATCGGGTTCTACAACCCCATCGCTACCGCCAACGAAGAGAGCATCCGCATTGCGCAGGATCGCCTGACTTACTGGCAAGGCGTTGGCGCCCAAGCGTCTCCTACCGTGGAACGCCTGATCAACCAAGCTGCTAAAAAAGCCGCTTGATGGTGAAGCTGGAACGCGTGGCCAGTCCGCGAGTTCCAGCGTTTCTTGCATACCATGTTGCCAGGTCTTGACGTTGCTAATCTGCCAGCTGACGCCGTAGAAGTCGGCCGCATTGCGGATGCATGGGGTATCAAGGGCTGGTTCAAGGTTCTTCCCTACAGTGCTGATCCTGACGCGCTGTTCTCTTCCAAACGCTGGTTTCTCTTGCCTACTGAAAAAGGTGTTAAAACCTTTGTCGGTACTGGCGTGCTGTCCGTCAAGGAAGTCAAGGCGCACTCTGACTCCGTCGTGGCTTGCGCCGAAGGCGTATTGGACCGAAACACGGCTGAAGCCTTGCGTGGTGCGCGCATTTTTATTTCCCGTGCCAGTTTTCCTGCCGCCGCCGCCGACGAGTACTACTGGGTCGATCTCATTGGCCTGACTGTCATCAACCGCCAGGATGAAACGCTCGGTACCGTGCGCGAGCTGCTGTCCACCGGACCCCAAACGGTCCTGGTGCTGGAGTATGTGCAGGATGGCAAGGCGCAGGAGCGCATGATCCCCTTTGTTTCTGCGTATGTAGACTCGGTGGATCTTGCCGCCAAAAACATACGCGTGGACTGGCTCGCTGACTACTGATCGGCGTGCGTATGCGCTTTGACGTCATCACGCTGTTTCCCGAGCTGTTTGCGCCCTTTCTCAAGGTCGGTATCACGCGCCGCGCCTACGAAAGCGGGCAGGTGCAGGTGCAGCTCACCAATCCCCGAGACTTTGCCACCGGCAATTACCGCCGCGTAGACGATCGCCCGTTCGGAGGCGGACCCGGCATGGTCATGATGGCCGAGCCGCTGGAGCAAGCGGTGCTGGCCATACGCGCCAGCCGCAACGACCAAGCGCCGGTGCTGTTGTTCTCTCCCATTGGTCAAACCCTGAACCACGCAGCTGTGGAGCGGTGGTCTACCAGTGAGGGCGCCATTCTGGTGTGTGGTCGCTACGAAGGCATCGACCAGCGTTTCATCGACCGCTATGTCGATGGGCAAATCAGTCTGGGCGATTTTGTATTGTCAGGGGGGGAGTTGGCCGCCATGGCCATGCTGGATGCGATTGCGCGCCTGCAGCCCGGTGTGCTGATGGATGCCGATAGCCATCACCAGGACAGCTTCAATCCTGCGCTGGATGGTTTGTTGGACTGCCCGCACTACACCCGGCCCGAAACCTGGGCCGACTTGCCCGTGCCTGCGGTGTTGATGTCGGGTCACCATGCGCAAATCGAGTGCTGGCGGCGTGAGCAGCGCTTGGCGCTGACGGCACAGCACCGCCCTGATTTGCTGGACGTTGCGCGCCAGCAGGGGCTGCTGGACAAAGGTGATGAGCGATTCTTGGCTGGCAAGGTTTGAGCTTGCTATAATGGCGGGCTAACCGATCCTCTGCTCGGCCAGGCCACACTTCTTTGGGAAGATGCTGGTTGGTACCAATTCCGGTGCCGGCGCTTGCAAGATCACGAAGGAAATCATGAACCTGATCCAAACTCTTGAGCAAGAAGAAATTGCTCGCTTGGGTAAAACCATTCCCGAATTCGCACCCGGTGACACTGTTATCGTGAGCGTTAACGTTGTTGAAGGTACTCGCAAGCGCGTGCAGGCTTACGAAGGTGTGGTGATTGCCAAGCGCAATCGCGGCCTGAACAGCGGCTTCATCGTGCGCAAAATCTCCAGCGGAGAAGGTGTGGAACGTACATTCCAGACCTACAGCCCTTTGATCGCCAGCATCGAAGTCAAGCGCCGTGGTGACGTGCGTCGTGCCAAGCTGTACTACCTGCGTGACCGCAGCGGCAAGTCGGCACGTATCAAGGAAAAACTGCCAGCGAAGAAGACAGCCGCGTAATTCAACGCCCTGTTTTCGTCAAAAGCCGCCCCAGCATCTGCCTGTGGCGGCTTTTTTCATGGTCCAGCCTGATGTCCTGTTTTGGAGTGGCATGGAGTGAGCAATCCGCCCTTGTTTGACCCGCGTACGGTTCCCGTTGTTGGGTGTGATGGACACCTTCCTGCCGTGCCTTTGGAGGCGTTGCAGGCCGCCGCCTTGCGCCGCCGCTTTGCGGCACCCAATGCGTGGACCCCGGAGCTGCGAGCCGAGCCGGCGTTCTCCAGCCGAGCGCCGACTGCGGCCTCCGTGCTCGTGCCGCTGGTGATGCGCAAGACCTTGACCGTCCTGCTGACGCATCGGACCAGCCATTTGTCCAGTCACTCCGGGCAGGTGGCTTTTCCGGGGGGCAAGGCAGATCCCGAGGATACGGATGCCGTGGCCACGGCGCTGCGGGAGGCAAAGGAAGAAATTGGCTTGGAACCCGGGCATGTGGAGGTGCTGGGCACGATGCCGACGTACACCACAGGCAGTGCGTTTGTGGTGACGCCCGTGGTGGCGCTCGTGAGCGAGGCCATGATGGTAGAGGCCAACCCGAATGAAGTGGCCCGGATATTCGAAGTGCCGCTGCCGTTCCTCATGGACCCCACCAACCACCGCCGCCACCGCGTGCAGTGGGAAGGGCATGAGCGTGAGTGGCTGTCCATGCCCTACCACGACGGGCAGATGGAACACTTTATTTGGGGCGCGACCGCTGGCATGCTGCGCAATCTGTACCGTTTTCTGCAGGCGCACTGATTATGATTGCCGCATGAGTTTCATTGCCATTCTGTTAGCCCTGCTGTTGGAGCAGGCCAAGCCGCTGCCGCAGATCAATCCGGTGCACAACGTGGTGCGCAACTGGGTGCGCTGGGTCATGCGCAATTTTGATGCGGGCCGGCCCCAGCACGGCTGGCTGGCCTGGTCGTTGGCAGTGTTGGGTCCCTCGCTGGCGGTGCTGGCTGTGCATTGGCTGTTGGTGTTGCAGTTGGGCTGGGCAGTGGCTGTGGTGTGGAACGTGGTCATCCTGTATGCCACGCTGGGGTTTCGCCAGTTCAGCCACCATTTCACGCTGGTGCGTGACGCCTTGCTTGCCGGGGATGAGACTGCGGCGCGCGAAGCCCTGGCGCAGTGGATGCGTATTGACACCAGTGCCTTGCCACGTAGCGAGATGGTGCGCCATGTGATTGAGCACTCGGTGCTCAGTGCCCACCGGCATGTTTTTGGGGTGTTCGCCTGGTATTCCCTGCTCACCGCTGTGGGCTTGGGGCCGGCTGGTGCCGTGTTTTACCGGGTGAGCGAGTATGTGGCGGTGTTTGCCAAGCGTACGCCGCGGCCCGAAGCTGCTCCGCTGAGCGATGCGGTGCGTAGCCAGGCGCAGCGTGCATGGGCTGTGATCGACTGGCTGCCCGCGCGTGTGACCGCGCTGAGTTTTGCCTTTGTCGGCAGTTTTGAAGAGGCCGTGGATAGCTGGCGCCGTCATGAGGCCGTGCACCCGCTGGACAACGACGGCGTGGTGTTGGCCGCCACCGCCGGTGCGGTGAATGTGCGCCTTGGGGAGAACGACCCGGTCGCCAGTGGCCAGGTGCCAGAGCCGGCCCATTTGCGTGCCGTGGTGGGGCTTGTGTGGCGCACCGTGGTGATGTGGATGGTGTTTCTGGCGTTGCTCTCGGTGGCACGCCTGATCGGTTAAACCGTTGTACTCAGTAACGGGTCTGTGAGAGTTCGGCGAACAGGTCGTTATAAATTTTGTAGCGGTTCGCGCTGATTCCATGCGCTACAGCGCCTTCTTTGACCTTGGAAATCACGCCGCAGCCCGGCTCGTGCAAGTGGCTGCAGTTGTAGAACTTGCAGGCCTGCGCATGTGCCTTGATGTCGGGCATCAGGCTGGCCAGGTGCATGGGCTCAATGTGGTTGAGGCCAAACTCCTGAAACCCCGGTGAGTCGATTACGGCCGTGGTTCGGGCCGCATCCACCCAGTACAGATTGGTACTGGTGGTGGTGTGCTTGCCGGAATTCAGCGCGGTGGAAATCTCGTTGGTCAGCACCTGCGCATTGGGAATCAGCCGGTTGATCAGCGTGCTTTTGCCCGAGCCGGATGGTCCCAGCACCAGGGTCGTCTTGCCTTGCATCAAGGGCATCAGTGCATCGAGTTCGGTGGCACTGATGTCTTCTGCTTTGGGCTTGAGCGCGAGAGGGACCACTTGGTAGCCCATGTCGCGGTACACACCCATGCGCTCCCAGGCGCGGCCAAAGGGCTCGGCCAAATCACTTTTGTTGAGGGCGATGATGGGGCGGATCTTCTCGGCCTCGGCGGCAATCAGCGCGCGGCACAGTTGGCTCTCGGAAAACTCGGGTTCGGCCGCAATCAGGATGAGCACCTGGTCCAGATTGGCAGCAAAAGACTTGGTGCGGATCTCGTCCTGTCGGTAAAACAGGTTGCGACGCGGCAACACTTTCTCAATCGTGCCCTCGTCTTGCGTGGCCTGCCAGAGCACCTGGTCACCGACCACGGTCTGGCTTTTCTTGCCACGTGGGTGGCAGATCAGGCGGCGGCCATCGGGGGTTTCCACCCACACGTGGCGGCCGTGGCCTGCCACGACGATTCCGGGTTCCAGTTGGGGCGCAGCCAAAGCGGGCCTTAGGTTGGCAGCAGCGCGTCAACCAGCGCAGCGCATTCAAAGTCGGAGCGTGACACGCCATGCACGTCATGCGTGTTGAAACGCACGCTGCAACTGCCGTAAGTCACCAGCAGTTCGGGGTGGTGGTCTTGCTGCTCGGCAATAAAAGCCAGCGCATTGACAAACGCCATCGTCTTGAGAAAGTTGTCGAAGCGGTAGGTCTTTTCGATGGCCACGTCAGCGCCATCGCCATGCAGTTTCCAGCCTTCCACTTTGGCCAGGTTTGCTATGATTTGTGTAGCTGTCAGCGCAGTGCGGACGGGGGCTGGTGGCATTTTTTGTTTCAAATCTTGGGTCATGTCAGGTTCCTGCAGGGGTCAGCATGCGGCCCAGGCGCTCGGAAGCGGGCGGGTGCGAGTAGTAAAACTTCACGTACACCGGATCGGGTGTGAGCGTGGATGCATTGTCCTTGTAGAGCTTGAGCAGCGCGGAGGACAGGTCGGCACCGCTGGTGTGGGCCACCGCATAGGCATCGGCCTCGAACTCGTGTTTGCGCGACAGCTGCGCAAACACCGGGCCGACAAAGCTGCCCAAGAGTGGCAGCACCATCATGAACAGCAGCAGGGCCAGCGCATCGTTGGCGCCGGTCATGCTGGGTACTACGCCCAGGCCCGTGTAGAACCAGACCTGCTGGCTGACCCAGCCCAGCAGCGCAAAACCCAGCAGGCTCAGGCCAAACAGCGACACCATGCGCTTGACGATGTGTTTGTGCTTGAAGTGCCCCAGCTCATGCGCCAGTACCGCGTCCACTTCTGCGGGGCTGAGCTGCGCCAGCAGGGTGTCGTAGAACACCACGCGCTTGGAGGCACCAAAGCCGGTGAAGTAGGCATTGGCATGTGCGCTGCGCTTGCTGCCGTCCATCACATAAAAGCCTTTGGAGGTGAAACCGCAGCGCGCCATGAGGGCGCTCACGCGGTCTTTGAGTGCCGCGTCGTCCAAAGGCTTGAACTGGTTGAACAGCGGTGCAATCCAGGTGGGGTAGACCAGCAGCATGAGCAGATTGAAACCCATCCACACGCCCCAGGTCCAGACCCACCAGTAAGCGCCCGTGGCACCCATCATCCACACCACGAGGGCGGCAATCGGCAGGCCGATGATGGCGCCCACCAAGCTGGACTTGAGCAAGTCTTGCAGCCAAAGTTTGGGCGTGGTCTTGTTGAAGCCAAAGCGCTGCTCCAGCACAAAGGTGCGGTATAGCGTGAAGGGCAGGTCCAGCACCGAGCCGATCACCATGAACGCGGCCAGCAACGCTACCTGCTGCAGCACGCCCGGGGCCATCCATTCCAACAACGTCTGGTTCAGCCACGACAGACCGCCCAGCAGCGTCCACCCCAACACCACGGCCGTACCAAACGCCAGTTCCAGCAAGCCCAGGCGCCCTTGGGCGATGGTGTAGTCGGCGGCTTTGTGGTGGGCCTCCAGGCTGATCTGATCCTGGAAGGCGGCGGGCACCGTGTCGCGGTGCAGGGCCACGTGGCGCACCTGGCGTGTGGCCAGCCAGAATTTGAGGATGACGCTGGCCATCAAAGCCAGGGCAAAGAGGGCTGTCATCAGCACGGAATAGTTGGGCACGGGGGAAGCATCTGTCATGGCGCGAGAGTTTAGGCCATCGGCGACAATGCCGGCATGGCTGAATCCAACACCCCCACAAGCCCTGTATTGGCAAAATCCGACAAAAACCTGGTCTGGCTGGACTGCGAAATGACCGGCCTCGATCCTGAGGTCGACCGCATCATTGAGATCGCCGTCATAGTGACCGATCCCCACCTTGGAAACCGCGTGGAGGGCCCTGTGTTTGTGATCCACCAGACCGATGCCCAACTGGACAAAATGGACGCCTGGAACAAGGGTACCCATGGCAAGAGCGGCCTGATCGACAAGGTCAAGGCCTCTACCACCACCGAAGCCGAGGCCGAAGCGGCGCTGATCGCTTTTCTTGGGCAGTACGTGCCCGCCAACGGCTCGCCCATGTGTGGCAACAGCATTGGCCAAGACCGCCGCTTCCTCGTGAAGTACATGCCCAAGCTGGAGGCGTTCTTCCACTACCGCAACCTGGACGTGAGCACACTCAAGGAGCTGGCCAAACGCTGGAAGCCCGGTGTGGCCGAGTCCTTCAAGAAGCAACAAAAGCACACGGCGCTGGCCGATGTGCACGAGTCGGTGGACGAACTGGCGCACTACCGGACCCACTTTTTAAAATTGGATTAGGTAGAAACCCGAATCCATGCCATAATCGCAGGCTTCGCAGGCTTCGCTGGTAACGCAGTTGGCGGCCAGCGAATCTTGTACATCTCCCTTCATTCACCGGGCTCGCTTTTCCAAGCGATATACGCCCCCAGCACTGAGACCCCCACGGCGGGGCAGAGCAGGTTCCGTTTGATGGTTGATGTTTTTTAACCATTGACGGAGCAGTCGCACAACCTGCGGCGCTCGCGTGTGAGAAAAAATATGACTGACGCTTTTGAAGTGACAGGCGAATTCGCGCCTGCCGAAAACCTTTCCGTTCCCGCCAATACTGTGGAATCCACTGGCGAAACCGCCGAGCTGGACGCTGCTGACGCAGTGGAAACTGTCGAGGCCCCCAACGGCTTCGTCGAATTGGGCTTGGCGCCTGAGCTGGTGCAAGCCTGTAAAGACCTGGGCTACACCCAACCCACCGTTGTGCAAAGCAAGGCCATTCCTTTGGCCATGGGCTCCGGCGCGACCAAAGACCAGGCTGCCAAGTACATCGACCTGATGGTGTCCAGCCAGACCGGCTCTGGCAAGACGGCCGCCTTCTTGCTGCCCGTGCTGCACACCCTGCTGACCCAACTGGCCCAAGCCGAAGCCGATGAGCGCGCCGAGTTTGATCGCCTGACCGCTGAAGCCCTGGCCAAGGGTGAACCCGCGCCCAAGCGCCCCAAGCGCAAGGACCCCACCAATGTCCGCAACTTCAAAGCACCTACCCCTGGCGCCCTGATCGTTTGCCCCACCCGCGAACTGGCCCAGCAAGTGGCACACGATGCGATCGACCTCGTGCAACACTGCCGTGGTCTGCGCGTGGCCAACATCGTGGGCGGCATGCCTTACCAGTTGCAAATTGCCAAGCTGCAAAACGCCAACTTGGTGGTGGCCACACCTGGCCGTCTGCTGGACCTGCAACGCTCCATGCAAATCAAGCTGGATCAAGTCCAGTTCTTGGTGGTGGACGAAGCCGACCGCATGCTGGATCTGGGCTTCTCCGATGACCTGGCTGAAATCAACCAGCTGACCATTGGCCGCAAGCAGACCATGATGTTCAGCGCGACCTTCGCCCCCCGCATTCAGCAGCTCGCTGCCCGCGTGATGCGCGAACCCCAGCGCGTGACCATCGACAGCCCGCAGGAAAAACACGCGAACATCAAGCAAGTGCTGCATTGGGCCGACAACGCCCAGCACAAGCGCAAGCTGCTGGACCACTGGTTGCGCGACACCAGCATCAACCAGGCCATCATTTTTGCCAGCACCCAAATCGAGTGCGACGGCTTGGCCAACGACCTGCAGCAAGACGGCTTTGACGCCGTGGCCCTGCACGGTGCCCTGAGCCAGGGCCTGCGCAACCGCCGCCTGATGGCGCTGCGCCAAGGCCAGGTGCAATTCCTGGTGGCAACGGACGTGGCAGCCCGCGGTATTGACGTGCCCACCATCACCCACGTGTTCAACTTTGGCCTGCCGATGAAGGCCGAGGACTACACCCACCGTATCGGTCGTACCGGCCGTGCCGGTCGCGATGGTTTGGCCATCACCTTTGCCGAAATGCGCGATCGCCGCAAGATTTTCGACATCGAAGCCTACAGCCGCCAGCCGATCAAGGCCGAGACCATTCCTGGTCTGGAGCCCCAGCAGCGTGCACCAGAATCACGCCCAAGCTTTGCTGGCCGTGGCAACGGTGGCGGCTTCGGCGGCGACCGTGACCGCAAGTTCGGCAACGGCCCCCGTGAAGGTGGCTTTGGTGGCAACCGCGGCAATGGCGGCGGCTTTGGTGGTGGCAACCGTGGTTTCGGTGGACGCCCTGAAGGCGGTGGCCGTGGTTTTGGCGACAGTGCCCGTGATTTCGGTGGCGCAGCCAAAGAAGGCTTCAGCTACGAACGCAAGGGCGGTTTCAACGACCGCTTTGCTGGCCAAGGCGCTCCCCGCGGTGATGCACGTCCTCCCCGTGGCGACTTCCAGCCTCGCGGTGACTTCCATGCCCCACGTGGCGATTTCGGCGCCCCTCGCGGTGACTTTGGTGCTCCCCGTGGTGACTTCGGTGCACCGCGCGGCGACTTTGCGGCCCGCAAGCCTGCCTTCGGCAAGCCTACCGGCTTTGCCAAGCCCGGCAACGGCGGCAAGGTGTTTGTGCCCCGTGACGCCAAGAAGCGTCCCGCTCGCAACACCGACTAATCTGTCCTGGTTCGCCCAGTCAAAAAGGCCTCGCAAGAGGCCTTTTTTTCGTCTGAACGTGGTGTGGTGTGTCAGGCCATGCCATTGCGGCTGGCCAGCTCCACAAACAGGCCTGCATGGTCCAGGTCGGCCAGGCCGTGGTCGATGCCCTGGGCGTAGAGTTGCTCGAACAAGGCGGTGATGGGGGCGTCAAATCCCACTTCATTGGCCGTGGCCAGGGCATTACGCAAGTCTTTGATTTGTACGGTCATGCGCGCGCGCGGCGCAAAGTCACGGTCCACCATGCGCTGGCCGTGCACCTGCAGGATGCGGCTGTCGGCAAAGCCACCAGAGATGGCTTCCTTCACCTTGCCCATGTCGGCACCGCCACGCTCGCACAGCAGCAGGGCTTCCGCCACCACGCCAATGGTGGCGCCCACAATCATCTGGTTGGCGAGCTTGGTCAGTTGCCCAGAGCCAATGGGGCCTACATGGGTCGGGCGACCAAACACCTTGAGCACCGGCACCGCGCGTTCAAAGTTGCTGGCCTTGCCGCCCACCATGATGGCCAGCGTGCCCTGTTCGGCACCAACGGTGCCGCCGGACACGGGCGCATCCAGGTAGTCCACACCCAACTCGCTCAGGCGGGCTGCATGGTCCTTGGCTTCGATGGGTTTGATGGACGACATGTCTACCAACAGCGTGCCGGGCGCAATGCCGGCCGCCGCACCCAGCTCAAACAACACGTGGCTCACTACACCACCGTGGTCCAGCATGAGGATGACCAACTCGGCGCCGTGAACCGCCTGGGCAGGGGTCGTGTGAATGGTGGCTCCCAGCGGTGCCAGCGCTTCGGCCTTGCTCCGGGTGCGGTTCCAGACGTGAACCGAATGCCCGGCCTCACACAGGCGGCGACCCATGGGCAAGCCCATGAGGCCGATGCCGAGTAATGCTATTTTCATGGTGTCTCTTGTGCTCCTCGCTACAAGAATAGCGCCAGCCGCCGCAAGGCGGGTGTCAGAGGGGGATCAAAGGCTGTCGAATCCCTGACAGCCCGTGCCCGTGTCGCCTACATCAGCAGGTGCTCGCCTGCGTTGTCACCGCCCAAGGTCACGTAGTTCACCTTGCGGATATCCATCAGCTTTTTGCCGCCGGCATAGCTGATGGAGCTTTGCACGTCCTGCTCCATCTCGATCAAGGTGTCGGCCAGCTTGCCCTTGACGGGTTCCAGGATGCGTTTGCCTTCCACGTGTTTGTATTCGCCCTTGTTGAAGTCGCTGGCCGAGCCGTAGTACTCCTTGTACAGGGCGCCGTCCACTTCCACGGTCTTGCCGGGCGACTCTTCATGGCCCGCGAACAGCGAACCAATCATCACCATGCTGGCGCCAAAGCGGATGCTCTTGGCAATGTCGCCGTGGCTGCGGATGCCGCCGTCGGCAATGATGGGTTTGGTCGCCACGCGGGCGCACCATTTCACGGCACTCAGTTGCCAACCGCCGGTGCCAAACCCGGTCTTGAGCTTGGTAATGCAGACCTTGCCCGGGCCCACGCCCACCTTGGTCGCGTCGGCGCCCCAGTTTTCCAGATCGATCACGGCCTCGGGTGTGGCCACATTGCCCGCGATGACAAAGCTGCCGGGCAGGTGTTTCTTGAGGTAGACGATCATGTCGCGCACGCTGTCGGAGTGGCCGTGGGCGATGTCGATGGTGATGTACTCGGGGGTGATGCCCAATTGCACCAACTGGTCCACCGTGGCGTAGTCCGGTTTTTTCACGCCCAGCGAGATGGAGGCAAACAGGCCCTTGGCGTGCATGGCCTGGATGAACGCAATGTTGTCCAGGTCAAAGCGGTGCATCACGTAGAAGTAGCCGTTTTGCGCCAGCCATTCGCAGATGGACTCGTCCACCACGGTCTTCATGTTGGCGGGTACGGCGGGAAGGCGGAATTTGCGATTGCCCAGCTCGACGCTGGCGTCGCATTCGGAACGGCTCTCCACCCGGCATTTGCGGGGCAGCAAGAGGATGTTGTCGTAGTCAAAAATTTCCATGGCCCAAGCTCCTATCCAAAGTTTCAGGTTCAAAACGATGGGCGCTTGGAACGGACCCGGCCATAAAAAAACCGGGTCCCAATTGCTTGGGCCCGGTGCGCGATTCTAGGCGGATTGGGGGGCGGGCGGTATATGGTTTTTTGTATGGAGCCCAAACAGGCGGTGCGCTGTGCCTTTCTACAATCGGGGCATGCATTCCCTCGCCGCCCCTGGCAACACCTCCCCCCTGCTACACAACCTCAACCCCGAGCAACTGGCTGCCGTGACGCTGCCGGCCGAGCACGCGCTCATTCTGGCGGGGGCTGGGTCGGGCAAGACCCGGGTGCTCACCACGCGCATTGCCTGGTTGCTGCAGAACGGCTACGTCTCGCCCGGCGGCATTCTGGCCGTCACCTTTACCAACAAGGCGGCCAAGGAAATGATGACGCGCCTCTCAGCCATGCTGCCGGTGAATGTGCGCGGCATGTGGATTGGCACCTTCCACGGCTTGTGCAACCGCTTTCTGCGGGCGCACTACAAGAATGCGGGGCTGCCCCAAGCCTTCCAGATTCTCGATACGCAGGACCAGCTGTCCGCCATCAAGCGCCTGTGCAAGCAGTACAACATCGACACCGAGCGCTTTCCGCCCAAACAGCTGGGCTGGTTCATCGGCAACTGCAAGGAAGAGGGCCTGCGCCCCAAGGATGTGGTGGCCAGTGACCCCGATACGCGCAAGAAGATCGAGGTCTACCAACTCTACGAAGACCAGTGCCAGCGCGAAGGCGTAGTGGACTTTGGTGAGCTGATGCTGCGCTCCTACGAGCTGCTGCGCGACAACGCACCCATCCGCGAGCACTACCAGCGGCGTTTTCGCCACATCCTGATCGACGAGTTCCAGGACACCAACAAGCTGCAATACGCCTGGATCAAGATGATCGCCGGTGTAGGGCAGGGCGGCAATGACCAGGGCGGTGGCGCGGTACTGGCCGTGGGCGATGACGACCAGAGCATCTACGCCTTCCGCGGCGCGCGCGTGGGCAACATGACCGACTTTGTGCGTGAGTTTCAGGTGCGCCAGCAGATCAAACTGGAGCAGAACTACCGCAGCTACAGCAATATCCTGGACAGCGCCAACGCGCTCATCAGCCACAACAGCCGTCGCCTGGGCAAAAACCTGCGCACCGAGCAGGGCGCTGGCGAGTCGGTGCGGGTGTACGAGGCCCCCACCGACTTTGCCGAGGCCCAATGGATGGTGGACGAGATGAAGCAACTCATCCGCGACGACGTGGAGCGCAAAGAGATTGCCGTGCTCTACCGCAGCAATGCGCAGAGCCGGGTGATTGAAACCGGCTTGTTCAACGCGGGCATTCCGTACCGCGTGTACGGGGGCTTGCGCTTCTTTGAGCGCGCCGAAATCAAACATGCGCTGGCCTACTTGCGCCTCCTGGAGAACCCCAACGACGACACCAGCTTTTTGCGCGTGGTGAACTTCCCGGCACGTGGCATTGGCGCACGCAGCCTGGAGCTATTGCAGGACGAGGCCAAGGCCACGGGCTGCTCGCTGCACGATGCCGTCAGCACCCTGAGCGGCCGCCCCGGTGCGGTGATTGCGGGTTTTGTCGCCAAGCTGGACGTGCTGCGCGAGCAGACTGCGGGCCTGAACCTCAAGGACATCATCAAGCTGATGCTGGACAACAGCGGCCTGCTGGAGCACTACCGCAACGAGCGCGAAGGCGAAGACCGCGTGGAGAACCTGGACGAACTGGTCAACGCTGCCGAGAGTTTTGTGATGCAGGAAGGCTTTGGCCGTGAGGCGCCGGGCATGGTGCAGTTGGTGAGTGCGCCCCATGCCGTGACCCAAAGCCCGGCCAGCCAGGGCCTGAGCGGTGCAGCGCTGGACAGCGTGCCTGACGAGTTCGGCGACACCGGCGAAACCCTCTCGCCGCTGCAAGCCTTCCTGACCCACGCGGCACTGGAAGCGGGCGACAACATGGCCGCTGCCGGGCAGGACGCGATCCAACTGATGACGGTGCACAGCTCCAAGGGACTGGAATTCGACTGTGTGTTCATCACCGGCATGGAGGAGGGCCTGTTCCCCCACGAGAACTCCATGAGCGACCATGATGGCCTGGAGGAAGAACGGCGCCTGGCCTATGTGGCCATCACGCGTGCGCGCAAACGCCTGTACCTCTCGCACTCACAGACTCGTATGCTGCACGGCCAGACGCGCTTCAACCTCAAGAGCCGTTTCTTTGACGAGTTGCCCGAGGAATGCCTCAAGTACCTCACGCCCAAACAGCAAGCCATGCCGACGGGGGGGGGATTTGGCAGTGGGGGCTATGGCGGCTCCGGCAACAGCTGGGGTGGCGGTGGCTATGCTACGAATTCAGGAGCTTCTCGCGCATATTCCACGGGCGCTGGAGGCACATTTGGCACTTATTCTGCGCCTCAGAAAGAGGTGGTGCGCAAAGAGGAACCCACTGGCCTGCGTAAGGGGCAGAAGGTGTTCCACGCCAAGTTCGGCGAGGGCACGGTGCTCACCCTGGAGGGCGCGGGCGACGATGCGCGCGCGCAGATCAACTTCCCCCGCCACGGCACCAAGTGGCTGGCCCTGAGCGTGGCCAAACTCACGCCCGTACCCTGACTTTCTGGAGACTCCCATGAGCCTGGACATTGCCAACACCCCACCCGCGCCTTACTACGCGGTCATCTTCACCAGCCTGCGCACCGCAGTGGACGAGGGGTATGGCGACATGGCCGACAAGATGGTGGCACTGGCCGCGCAGCAGCCGGGCTTTCTGGGCGTGGAGTCCGCGCGTGATGGGCTGGGCATTACGGTGTCGTACTGGAAAGACCTCGAATCCATCCGCGCCTGGAAGGCCAACGCCGAGCACCAGGTGGCGCAGCAGCTGGGCCACGCCAAGTGGTACGCGGCATTCAAGACCCGCATTGCAAAGGTGGAGCGCGACTACGCACTCTGATAAGAGACAAATCGGCCTCTAGCCCGCGCAACGTCTGCGCGAGCAGCTATCAAAAAAATAGCGGGCTGCATTGCTGCAGCCCGCTGATGTTGCCACCCCGCAAGGCGGGGCAAACAGCTTAGCTACCGATCACGCCGCCATCTTTCTTGGTGATGACGATGGTGGCCGAGCGGGGGCGCTGGCCAGCACCGTAGCCGGCGTTGGCAGGCCACTGGCTGGTGTACTTGGCAGGGTTGCCAATCTCGGCCATGGGCGTGTTCTCGCCGGGGTGCTGGATGTTGATGAACATCGCTTTGCCGTCCGGGGTTTCGCACAGGCCGGTGATTTCGCAGTCCACCGGGCCTACCAGGAAGCGCTTGAGAATGTCTGGCGACTGCGACTTGCCCATGTAGGTGTCCACACGCTTTTCGCTGCCATCGGGGCGCTTGTAGGTCAGGGTTTTCTTGCCGCCGTCACCCACCTTGCCGGGAACGCCGGCCAGCAACATGCAGTTGGTCTTGTCGGTGTAGGCGCTGTCGTCGGTCTGGATCCAGCACAGGCCAGTGGCCTGGCTGAAGGCCAAACCGTCGGGCGCGGACATGTCGTTTTCGTCGGTCAGGTTGGACAGGTTCACCTTGGACTTGTCGGCATCGGCTTCCGAGGCAAACAGGTAGATGTCCCACTTGAAGGCGGTGTCGGCCGGGTTGGCCTGCGCCACACGGATGATGTGGCCGTTGACGTTGCCCTTGCTTTCCTTGCTGCCCTTCATGTCGCTGTAGACACGCGGGTTGGCCGCATCGGCACCCATGTCGCCGTCCACGGTGCGGTTGCTGTTGTTGGTCAGCGTCATGTAGAAATCGCCGGTGCGGGGGTTGATGCCACCCCACTCAGGACGGTCCATCTTGGTCGCGCTCACGCCATCAGCGGCCAGGCGCGTGAAGATGGCCACGTCGGCATCGGACTTGAATTCGAAGTCAGGGTTGGCCGCCACCACGGGGTTGTTCATGGACAACTCGATCCAGTTGCCGGTGCCGTCGTCCCTGAAGCTGGCGACATACAGCGTGCCCTTGTCCAGGTACTTGTCACCCACGGCCATGCGGTTGCTGGCGTTGGCGTCCGCAGCGTCCCACTTGGCGGCAGAGACAAACTTGTACATGTATTCGCCGCGGGAGTCGTCACCCATGTAGGCCACGATAGGCTGGCCGGCCACGGCCTTGGCAAAGCTCACGCTCTCGTGGGCAAAGCGGCCCAAGCCGGTGCGCTTGCGCACGGGCTGGCTGCCGTCGTAGGCGTCCATTTCCACCACGAAGCCAAAGGTGTTCATCTCGTTGCGGTAGTCGGCTTTGGCGTTGGCACCCAGGGCGCCGTTGTTCCAGCGCACGTACTTGTCTGCGCTGCCTGCACTCTCCCAGCCGTGGCGGCTGGCGGCACCCGCAGGGCGGCCATAACGCACCAGTCCCGCAACCTGTTTGTCCTTCTTGCCGCGGCGTTCGTCGTCCTTGGCATCGCGGTGGAAGTAACCAAACCAGTTTTCTTCACCCGACACAAAGGTGCCCCAGGGCGTTTTGCCGGTGCCGCAGTTGTTGAGGGTGCCGCGGGCGCGGGTGGCGTCGGGGCTGAATTGGGTCACCAGGTGCTCGCTACCCTTGGCCGGGCCGGCGATCAGCACCTCGGTCATGGTGGTCACACGGCGGTTGTAGTTGGAGGCCGGCTTGTAGGTCCACTGGCCATTGTTTGCCGCCACTTCCACCACGGACAGGCCGTGGATGGCGAGTTCCTTGTCCACTTCGGAGGCCGGGCGGGGCAGGGTGCTGGTGCCGCCGTTGCTGTGGATGAAGAAAGAGCTGAGTTTCTGGTCGGTGGTGGCTTCGTGGTTCACGGCCAACACAGCGCGTGTGGTGCCGTTGGCAGAAGGTTTGCCGTTGGCGTCCAGGCCAAAGTACTCCATGCCGTCGTGGTGGTCACCGGCGCGGTTGTCCCAGTCGGTGTCGGTGCCATCGTTCTTGAAGGCGGCAGTGCTGGCCTTGAGTGGGTCACCCAATGCGTAGATGACTTGCACGTTGTAGCCCGCAGGCACCACCACTTTGTCGGCCAGGCTCTTGCCCACCGCAGCAAAACCCAAGGAGGACAGGGGGGCTGTCATGCCAGCCGCAGTGCCTGCACCGGTCGATGCCGTGGCGCAGCCGGTCAGCGCACCAGCGCCGAAAAGCGAGGTGGCTGCTGCACCCATGCCGCCCAGCAGCAGACCGCGGCGGTTCAGGCGGGCGGTCATGATGTGGTCGATATGCGGATTGGCGGTGGTGTTGGAGTCTTCGTTGTTGAAGAAGTCGCTGGAGGAGCGGGTGGTGTCGGTCATGCAAGAGGCCTCAAGTTAAACAAGCCTGCGTAGCATGCGTCGGTGATGTTTCAGCTGTGTGACAGTGGTGCGCGCTGGCGGGGTGCTGCTTCGGTATCTTGCAAGGCCGCCGCTCGCAAGGCCAAACCCTGTGGGGCCACAGGGCGCTTTAGCGGGTCAGACTCTCGGCCGGGTGGGGCTGGTCGGGCTTTTCGTCCATGTAGCCCTTGCCGTCCTTCACCCCTTTGCGGCCCAGTACCTGCCAGGCGGTACGCTGGTCCACCAGCTGGGCCAAAAACTCCAGCTCTTCGTCGGTGTGGTTCAGGGCTTTGGCTGGGGTCAGGCTGCGGCCGTCTTTGGGCTGTACTTCACCCCAGAAAGCCTGGTGGTAGTTGGAGCGGCTCACGGTCCTGTCGTTGCCCGAGGACATGTCTACCGTGCCGTAGCAGTTGCAGAAGTAGCTGCGTCCGCCTTGGTTCTCAAAAATCTCGGTGTAGACGCCGGTGCCGCGGATACCGGCGGTCATGGTGGGGGTGACGATCTGGCGGTTGCTGCCTTTGCCCCAGACGCTGACCACGGCACCGGTCACTAGGCGCAGCAGGCTCACGGCGTTGAGGCTGGCACCACGCTCTACCGTCATGTGGGAGTTTTGCCGCACATGGAAGGCCGAGTTGCCAATCACAAACACCAGGCGGGAGCCCGGGCCGGTGACGATTTCATCGCCGCTTTGCACACCTTGCTGGGACAACAGGCGCCGACCATTCACCGTAGCGTCACCCACCAGTTCCACCACATTGCTGCGCGACTGGGCGTGCGCGGCAGCAAAGCCGCCCATGCTGGTCCACGCAGCGGCGGCCTGCAAAAAGCCGCGGCGCTGGAACCACAGCACTTCGCTGTCACTGCGGCCGTCAAGGGTGTGCTGGGTCATGCGGGTCTCCTGGGCTGACTTCAAAGGTGTCGTCAAACGTGAAATAGAGCGAAGTGAAGAACATGGCCGCCATGGCCATGCCCATGGGAAACAGCAGGGCGCCGACCAGTTGTGGACTCCCCAGCAGCGCAGAAACAATGGCCACCGCCAGGCCCATGCCCAAAAAGGCTGCCAGCCAGGTCAGGCCGAATACTGCGAAGGCCCAGAAGTTGCGCATGCAGGCCACAAAGCTGAAGAACAGGCTCTTGACGGGAGAAATGCTGTGCCAGTGCACCAGCGCAGGGGCATGCCAGAACAGCAGCGACAAAGGCAGGTACAGCGCCATGGCAGCCAGGGCGGCCCACTCAAAGTCACTTTGCATCAGCAGCTCGGTACTGAGTTCGCCACCCACCAGGTACAGGCGTGCAAACTGCCCGCCGTCCACCAGCGCCGACAGGCCCATGACCAGCAAAAAGCCCAGCGCATACAGCCCGCCCAGCACCAGCATGCCGCGCAGCTGTTGCTGCCCGGCGCGGAAAGCGCTGACCAGCACGGCAGGCATGGGGAACTTGCCCTTGGTGGTCTCTTGGGTGGCCGCCATCAGGCCCAGGGTGGCCGCAGGCAGCAGGGCCAGGGCCACGATGCTGCCCAGCACCGGCACCATGCTGAGCACCGACATGGCCGCCATGAATAGGAAGAACAGGCCCGAGAGGGCCAGCGGCTGTTTGAAGAAGGTGCGCATGCCCATCTTCACCCACACCGCGCCCTGTCGGGCCGGCACGATGCGCAGCTTCATGCGGCCACCGCCATGTGCTGTTCCAACTGCGCCAGGGTCAGGGGCTGGGCCACGCGCTGGCGCAGTACGCGCTCGAAGTGGGTGGGGTCGTGGGGTTTGAGCATGGAAGCTTCTCGCGGCAAATACCAATCCCAGAGGCGGGAAATCCAGAAACGCAGGGCACCGGCGCGCAGCAGGGCGGGCAGCAGCTCACGCTCCTGCGCGCTCAGCGGACGCACGTGGGTGTAGGCCTGCACAAACGCGGCAGAACGCTCCAGGTCGGCCACGCCGGTGGGCAGGTCGATACACCAGTCGTTCAGGCACACGGCCAAGTCGAAGAGCCAGGCGTCGGTGCCGGCAAAGTAGAAATCAAAAAAGCCGCTCAGCACCGGGGCGCCACTGCTGCTGTCAAACATCACGTTGTCGCGGAACAGGTCGGCATGGATGGCGCCGCGCGGCAGGCCGGTGTAGGCACTGCCCTCGGCAACGTGGTTCTGGTAGGCCAGCTCGGCCTGCAGCAGCTGGGCCTGGGCGGCTTCCAGATGCGGCAGCACCACGGGCACGGTTTCGTTCCACCAGGCCAAGCCGCGCAGATTGGGCTGCTGCATGCTGAAGTCGCGCCCGGCCAGGTGCATGCGTGCCAGCATGGCGCCGACCTGGCGGCAGTGTTCCACGCCGGGGGCCAGCTCGCTCTTGCCCCGCAGGCGGTTCACCACCGCCGCGGGCTTGCCGTTGAGGCTGTGCAGCACATCGCCATCGCGGTTGGCGGCCGGGTCGGGCACCGGAATGCCGTGGAAGGCCAGGTGCTTCATGAGCCGCAGGTAAAACGGCAATTGCTCTGCGCTCAGCCGCTCGAACAGGGTCAGCACATAGGGCGCCTGGTCGGTGGTGACGAAGTAGTTGGTGTTTTCAATACCCCCCGCGCAGCCTTCCAGGGATTGAAGGTTGCCGAGCTTGAGGGATGTGAGGAAAGTGCTGGCCTCGTCGAAGGAGACCTCTGTGTAAACCGCCATGGGCGCATTGTAGGGTGGGGCAACGAGCCCCCCACCTGTCGCGGGCGAAGGACAATTTTGCGCAGGGCCACCCCAAGCAAAATTAGCCCCCTTTGGGGGGCAGCGACCCGCGCAGCGGCGGAGCGTGGGGGCACAATAGCTTTATGAGTGAAACCCGTAAAACCCTGCTGCTGGTCGATGGTTCCAGCTACCTGTACCGCGCCTTTTTTGCCGGTGGCGAGACCATGAGCATCAAGCTGCCTGACGGCACGGTGCAAAAGACCGGTGCCATCCGCATCATGATCAACATGATGAACAGCCTGCGCAAGGAAGTGCCGGCCGATTACGTGGCCTGCGTGTTCGACGCCAAGGGCCCCACCTTCCGCGACGCGATCTACCCCGCGTACAAGGCGCACCGCGACCCCATGCCCGACGATTTGCGCAGCCAGATTGCGCCCATTCACGAGGTGGTGCGTCATCTGGGTTGGACCGTGCTGGACGTGCCCGGCGTGGAGGCCGACGACGTGATTGGCACGCTGGCAGTTGCCGCGGCCAACCAGGGCATCGAGGTGATCGTGAGCAGCGGTGACAAGGATCTGGCCCAGCTGGTCAACGAACACATCACCATCATCGACACCATGAACGGCAAACGCCGCGACCTGGCCGGCGTGCAGGCGGAGTTCGGCATTCCCGCCCACCTGATGCTGGACTACCAGAACCTGGTCGGCGACACCGTGGACAACGTGCCGGGTGTGCCCAAGGTGGGCCCCAAGACGGCGGTGAAGTGGCTGCTGGAATACGGCTCGCTGCAGGCGGTGGTGGACAACGCGGACAAGATTGGCGGTGTGGTGGGCGAGAACCTGCGCAAGACGCTGGACTGGCTGCCCACGGGCCGCAGCCTGCTGACCATCAAGACCGATTGTGATTTGAAAGACTGGCTGCCCGATCTGCCTGCTATGGATTCGATAGCTGTTGGCGCAGAGAATACGGGGGCTTTGGTCACTTTTTATGAGAAGTATGGCTTCAAGGGCCTGGCCAAGTCTCTGGGCGGTGGTGGCGGGGATGCACCTGCGCCTGCGGCCAAGCCATCCAAAGCTGCCAAAGCGTCCGCCGCTGCGCCGGGTCTGTTTGATGAACCCACCGATCCTGCGGCAGAGCCCGCCCCCCGCGCCAGCAACCTGAACTACGACACCGTGCTGACCTGGGAGGCGTTTGACGCCTGGCTGACCAAGTTGCAGGCGGCCGAGCTGGTGGCGCTGGACACCGAAACGACTTCGCTGGACGAAATGCGCGCCGAGATTGTGGGCATCAGCTTCAGCCTGGCAGTTGGCCATGCGGCCTATATTCCCTTGGCCCACCGCTACCCCGATGCACCCGAGCAACTGAACCGCGACGAGGTACTGGCCAAACTCAAGCCCTGGCTGGAAAACCCGCAGGCCAAAAAACTGGGCCAGCACATCAAATACGACCGCCACGTGTTCGCCAACCATGGCATCGAGGTGCAGGGGTATGTGCACGACACCATGCTGCAAAGTTATGTGCTGGAAGTGCACATGCCGCACGGCCTGTCCAGCCTGGCCGAGCGCCACCTGGGTCGCAGTGGCATCAGCTTTGAAGACCTGTGTGGCAAGGGTGCCCACCAGATCGGCTTTGACCAGGTGGACATCGCCAAGGCTTCCGAGTATTCCTGCGAAGACTCGGACCAGACGCTGGACGTGCACCTGGCGTTGTGGCCGCAGCTCGACGCCGATGACAAGCTGAAGTTCATCTACGAACTCGAGATTGCCAGCAGCGAAGCGCTGTACCGCATCGAACGCAATGGGGTGCTGATTGATGCCCCCACACTGGCCACCCAAAGCCATGAACTGGGCCAGCGCATCTTGCAGCTGGAGACCGAGGCTTACGAGATTGCAGGGCAACCGTTCAACCTGAGCAGCCCCAAACAGCTGGGCGAAATTTTCTTTGACAAGCTGGGCATGCCCGTGGTCAAGAAAACCGCGACCGGTGCGCGCAGCACCGACGAAGAGGTGTTGGAGAAGTTGGCCGAAGACTACCCGCTGCCGGCCAAGCTGCTGGAGCACCGCAGCCTGTCCAAGCTCAAGGGGACGTACACCGACAAGCTGGCCCTGCTGGCGCTGCCGCGCACAGGCCGCGTGCACACGCACTACGCACAGGCCGTGGCGGTGACCGGGCGCCTCTCCAGCAATGATCCGAACCTGCAAAACATCCCGATCCGCACCGCAGAAGGTCGGCGCGTGCGTGAAGCCTTTGTGGCGGCGCCGGGCAAGGTGATTGCCAGTGCCGATTACAGCCAGATCGAGCTGCGCATCATGGCGCATATCAGCGACGATGCGGCCTTGCTCAAAGCGTTCCACGACGGACTGGACGTGCACCGCGCCACCGCTGCCGAAGTGTTTGGGGTGCCGGTGGACCATGTTAGCAGCGAGCAGCGCCGCTACGCCAAGGTCATCAACTTCGGCCTGATCTACGGCATGAGTGCATTTGGTCTGGCGCGCAATCTGGGCATCGACAACACGGCGGCCAAAAACTACATCGCGCGCTACTTCGAGCGCTATCCGGGCGTCAAGGCGTACATGGAGTCCACCCGCGCGCTGGCCAAAGAGCAGGGGTATGTGGAAACGGTGTTTGGCCGGCGCCTGCAACTGGCGGGTATCCAGTCCGCCAAGGGGGCGCAGTTGGCGGGGCTGGAGCGGGCTGCCATCAACGCGCCCATGCAGGGCACGGCAGCCGATTTGATCAAATTGAGCATGGTCAAGGTGCAGCAAGTATTGGATGCGCAAAATAGGGGCACCAAGATGATCATGCAAGTGCATGATGAACTGGTGTTTGAGGTGCCGGAGGCCGAGGTGGACTGGCTCAAGACGGAGATCCCCCGCCTGATGGCCGGGGTGGCGGCGCTCAAGGTGCCACTGCTGGCTGAAGTTGGGGTTGGCCCTAATTGGGATCAGGCCCATTAAGGTAGACGATCGGCTGGCGACGCCCCCTGTCGCATGGATATGGATAACTAAACTAAAGAGGTCGACGTATGGGACTCAATGGACTGAAGATTGCCACCAAGTTGTGGGCATTTATCCTGCTGGTGATTGTCGGCATTTGTGCGGTAGCCATCGTGGGGCTGTTGCGTAGCGCAAACATTCTGTCCGAGGGGCGAGCGAAACAGTCCCAGATGGAAGAGTTGGTGCAAATCTCCACAGAGTGGAATGGTTTGACCATGACCAACGCGGCGCGCAACCAGGCCATCATGCTGGCAGAGGGCAACGCGGTGAATGAGTCGTTCAAAGAGCCCATCAACGCGACCTCGGCCCAGATCAGCGAGTTGCAGAAGAAAATCGAAGGCATGCCCTTGACCGAGGCGGACAAGGCGCAGATGAAAAAAATAGGCGATCTGCGCAAATCGGTGATTGAACTGCGCACCAAGGCCCGCGATGCCAAGACCGGCGGCAATCCCGACGAGGCCCTGAAGATCATGAACGGCCAATACCTTCCCGCCATGTCTGCCTACATTGCGGCCCAGAAAGAAATGGTGGAGTTGCAGAAAAAGCAGCTGCATGACGCCAAAGAAGACACCGAGCGACGCCGGGGCACCAATAGCCTGGGCATCATGGTGGGCTTGGCGGTAATTGTTGCGGCGATCTTCGCGGGCACGGCTTGGCTGGTACGCTCGATCCGCGAGCCCCTGGCCCAGGCCAATGACCTGGCGGCGCGTATTGCCCAGGGCGACCTGAGCTCGGTGATCTCCACCAACCGTGCCGACGAATTTGGCACCTTGCTGGTGTCTTTGCGCACCATGAACGAGTCTTTGGCCGGCATGGTGTCGCAGGTGCGCAGCAGCACCGACAGCATCGCCATTGCCAGCGCCGAAATTGCCACCGGCAACAACGACCTGGCCCAGCGTACCGAGCAGACCTCCAGCAATCTGCAGGCCACGGCCTCCAGCATGGATGGCCTGACCATCACCGTGCAGCAAAGTGCCGACAACGCCCGTCAGGCCAGCGCGCTGGCCGCCAGTGCCTCTAGCGTGGCCCAGCGCGGCGGTGAGGTGGTGACCCAGGTGGTCAGCACCATGCAGGAAATTGACGCCAGCAGCAAGAAGATCAGCGACATCATCAGCGTGATCGATGGCATCGCCTTCCAGACCAACATCCTGGCCCTGAACGCAGCCGTGGAAGCCGCGCGTGCGGGTGAGCAGGGCCGTGGTTTTGCCGTGGTGGCGAGTGAAGTGCGCTCCCTGGCGGGCCGCAGCGCAGAAGCGGCCAAAGAGATCAAGGGCCTGATCGGCACCTCGGTGGAGAAGGTCGAGTCGGGCACCAAGCTGGTGACCGACGCAGGCGCCACCATGCAGGAGATCGTGCAAAGTGTGCGCCGCGTGGCCGATGTGATTGGCGAAATCACCGCGGCAGCGAACGAGCAGAGCTCAGGCATTGCCGGTGTGAACAAAGCCATTGGCAACCTCGACCAGATGACGCAGCAGAACGCCGCGCTGGTGGAGGAAAGTGCCGCAGCGGCGGAAAGCCTGCGCGAGCAGGCCGACCGCATGAAGCAGGCCGTGGCCGTGTTCAAGGTGGGGGCCGTGTCTGCGCATGGGGTGGAGCTGGCCGCGGTGCCCGTGCGCTCGGCGACGCCCAAGGCGCCCCCCTTCAAAGGCCCCGAGCGTCGGGGCGGCAGCGATGCCGGCCCCGCGGCACGTGCCGCGACACCCAAGCCGGTGGTCGCCAAGGGGGCTCCCGCCAAGAAGCCCGCACCCCGCACTCCACCGCCCGTGGTCAACACCACCGCCAAGGTGGTGCCCCAGACCACGACCCGCGTCACCCCAGCCGGTGGTGACGACGACTGGGAAACTTTCTGAGCTTGCGCGGGTCCGCCAAAGACCCGCACACTGCATCCGATTTGGGCTTGTGCCTACACTGCGGGTTGCGTCTTTACAACCCGAGGAGAATTCCGTGTTTGATGCTTTGAAGAGCCAAGTCAACTCCCTGCTGCCTGGCAGCTCCACCGAAGCCGGCGCCACCCGCCGCACCGCCCTGAAAACTGCATTGGGGGTGGGGTACGCCGCCACTGCCATGCCCATCATGGCGCAGACCGCCATCAAGACACCGGCCACCGGTCTTGCCGCGGGGGAGGGCATTTTTGATGTGGATGGCTCCACCGTACCGTTTTATTACGCCGCCCCCGAGGGCAAAAAGAACCTGCCCATCGTGCTGGTGGTGCAAGAGATTTTTGGCGTGCACGAGTACATCGCCGATACCTGCCGCCGCTTCGCCAAAGCCGGTTATCTCGCTATCGCTCCCGATTTGTACGCCCGCCAAGGCGACGCTGCCAAGTACACCGACATCGGCAAGTTGCTGGCTGAAGTGGTGTCCAAGGTACCGGATGACCAGGTGATGGGTGATCTGGACGCGGCAGTGGCCTGGGCGGGTGAGAACGGTGGCAACGTGAAGAAGGTCGCTGTCACCGGTTTCTGCTGGGGCGGTCGCATCACCTGGCTGTATGCCGCGCACAGCAAAAACGTCAAGGCCGGTGTGGCCTGGTACGGTCGTTTGGTCGGTGCCAGCAATGCGGTCAATCCCAAGCACCCGCTGGAGCTGGCTGCTTCATTGAAGGCGCCGGTGCTGGGTTTGTATGGCGGGCAGGATGGCGGTATTCCGCTGACCACGGTGAATGAAATGAAAGAAGCATTGGCCGCAGCCAAGGGCAATGCAGCAGCACAGGCTTCGGAGTTTGTGGTCTACCCGCAAGCGCCCCATGCCTTCCATGCTGATTACCGCCCCAGCTACCGCAAAGATGCGGCAGAAGACGGTTTTGCCCGCACGCTGGCCTGGTTCAAGACAAAGGGCATGGCTTGACTCTGATTGCGATTTTGATGGGCACCTTGGCGGCCGGCATAGGAAGTGTGTGGTTGGCTGCCGCCCTGAGTTTTGGGGCATTGGGGCGCTATACCCAGCACATGTTGAGCCTGGCAGCCGGCGCCCTGATGGCCACCGCCTTCATGCATTTGCTGCCGGAAGCCTTTGAGAGCCAGGCCGGTGCGCGGGACCTGTTCCTGGTGCTGCTGGTGGGGCTGGTCTTCTTCTTTTTGCTGGACAAGGCCGAGCTCTGGCACCACGGCCATGAACACCACCACACCGATGATGGCCATGGGCACGACCATGGCCATCTGCACCACGGCCACGCACATGCCCACCGCCCGGCGCAGCCCGAACGGTCCATGGCGGGTACCTGGGCTGTCTTGGCGGGCGACAGCGTGCATTGCTTTGGCGACGGGGTGCTGATTGCCTCTGCCTTTATGGCCGATATGCGGCTGGGCGTGATTGCCTCGCTGGCGGTGCTGGCCCATGAGGTGCCACACCACATGGGGGACCTGGTGGTGCTGCGGGCTGGCACGGCCAGCCGCCGTGCAGCGCTGACCAAGGTGTCGCTGGCCGGGGCGGTTACCGCCATTGGCGGGCTCAGCGGGTATTGGCTGGTGGAGCAGTTGCAGGACTACCTGCCGTTTTTTCTGGTCGTGGCCTCCAGCAGCTTCATTTATGTGGCCCTGGCCGACCTGATCCCCCAGTTGCAGAAGCGATTGAGCGCCCGTGAAACCACGGCCCAGATTGCCTGGCTGATGGCGGGTATAGCGCTGGTCACCGTGGTGAGTGGCCTGGCACATGCACATTGATGGTTCGCTGATGTGGGAGTGGCAGCTCAGCGAGAGTGAGGTTTCCGAGGCACACCAGCACGCGGACCGGGTGACGCTGCATTTGTCCGCCGTGACGGCACGTGCCCTTGGCGCGCAGCCGGGTGAGGCCCCATCGGCCTGGGGCTACGCGCAAGGGGTGATCCTGGACCTGCACCAGGCCCAGGTCCAGCAGTGGGACGGCTTTGCTGCGGGGCGCATCGCGCAAGGGCGTCTGACCCAAGACGGGCAGCCCCTGCTGTCCATCCCCTTGCCAGTGGTGCGCATGGTGCCCAACCATCTGGAACTGCGGTTTGCCAACGGTGCAGTGTTGGAGCTGACGGCACAGGCCTGGCAATGCCGCTTCGGGGGCGAGGCCCGTTTTCGCGAGTCCTACGCCTGCTGAAGCCCCCAAAACCCCGTTTTGAAATGGGTTTTTGGGCCTAGTTAAATCAAACGTTTGATTTAACTCACTACAATCCGCGGCATGTCCGCAGTCCCCCACCCCGAATCCGGCCTGCCCGCCGCTGCCTTGGCCAAGCCCCTGCGCAGCGATGGGCAAGAGGCCCGCACCCGCTTGCTGGATGCTGCGCTGGTGCTGTTTGCTGACAAAGGCTTTGCCAAGACCTCCACCCGCGAGATCGCGCTGGCGGCCCAGGTCAATGTGGCGTCCATCAGCTACTACTTTGGTGACAAGGCCGGCCTGTACCGCGCGGTCTTTACCGATCCACGCAGCAACCCCAGCGTGGAGCCCGCCAGCATCGACCATCCCGCGCAAAGCCTGGCGGAATCGCTGCGCGCGATGCTCAACACCTTCACCGAACCCATGAAAAACGGCGTGGCCATGCAGAACTGCATGAAGCTGCACATCCGTGAAATGCTGGAGCCCACGGGCCTGTGGCAGGCCGAGATCGACAACAACATCAAGCCCGCACACATGGCGCTGGTGCAGATGCTGTGCCGCCATCTGGGTGTCACACAGGCCGACGACGATGTGCACCGCCTGGCGTTTTCCATCGTCGGGCTGGGCATGATCTTGCATGTGGGCAGCGACGTCATCCAGGCCATCCGCCCCGCGCTGATTGGCTCGCCCGCAGCCATTGATGCCTACGCAGACCACATGCTGCAGGCCGCCTTGGCCATGGTGGCGGGCGAGCGCCAGCGCCGTGCCTTGCCGCCCGTGCCCGCCCAGCCCTGATTTCTCTGACCTCTTTTACCTACTAGCGCCCACAACCATGCATTTGCCCCATTCCCGACGCGTTCCTGGACTGGCCACGCTGTCCGTCCTGACTCTGGCGCTGACCGGTTGCGCCATCACCATGCCCGCCACCCAGGTGGAGGCCCCGGTCACCGCGCAGTGGCAGGCGCCGCTGCCGCACCAGGGCACCGTAGGCAGCCTGTCCCAGTGGTGGCAGCAGCAGGGCGACCCGGTGCTGGTGGAGCTGATTGAAGCCGCACAGGCGGTGAGCCCCTCGGTGGCCCAGGCGATGGCCCGCGTGGAGTCCGCACGGGCCCAGCGCACCACCGCCAGCGCCGCGCTGTTGCCCAAGGTGGATGCCTCCGTGGCGGCCAGCCGTGGTGTGAGCCAACCCAATGTGCCGGTGGCCACCACGCAGACCATTGGCCTGCAAGCCGCCTGGGAGCTCGATCTGGTGGGGGCCAACCGCGCGGTGAGCAAGGCCGCCGACGCCCAACTGCAGGGCACCCAGGCCCAGTGGCACGATGCCCGCGTGGCGGTGGCCGCCGAGGTGGCCAACACCTACTACAGCCTGTCCACCTGCTACCAGCAGCTGGAGGTGGCCCGCAAAGACGCCGCCTCGCGCCAAGAGACAGCCCGCCTGGCCGGCATCAGTGCCACGGCCGGCTTTACCGCGCCGTCTGTGGCGGCCCTGGCCCGCGCCAGTGCGGCCGATGGCAGCAGCCGTGTGACGCAGCAAACCGCCGCCTGCGAAATTGACACCAAGGCGCTGGTGGCGCTGACCGGTGTGCCCGAGGTGGATTTGAAGCAAAAACTGGCCTCAGCCCTCGCCAAACCTGCGCAAGCAGCTCCTGTTTCCATAGCAAGCGTGCCGGCCCAAACGCTCACCCAGCGCCCTGATGTGTTTGCCGCCGAGCGTGATGTGGTGGTGGCCAGTGCCCAGGTGGGCAGTGCCAAGGCCCAGCGTTACCCGCGCCTGACTCTGAGCGGCAATGTGGGGGCCCTGCGCTACAGCAGCATGGGCACCGAGACCAATCTGGACACCTGGTCCTTTGGTCCGCTGGCGCTGACCCTGCCGATTTTTGATGGCGGTGCGCGCAAGGCCAATGTGGTGGCCGCCGAGGCCAACTACACCCAGGCCGTGGCCGTGTACCGCGCCAAGGTGCGCCAGGCCGTGCGCGAGGTGGAAGAGGCCCTGGTCAACCTGCAAAGCACCGACGCCCGCAAGCAGGACGCCGAGGTGTCTACCCGCGGGTATGCCGAATCGCTGGCCGCCACCGAAGGCCGCTACGGCCAAGGCTTGGCCAGCCTGGTGGAGCTGGAAGACGCACGCCGCTCGGCCCTGGCGTCGCAGTCGGCCCAGCTGGCGCTGGCGCTGGAGCGCAACCGCGCGTGGGTGGCCCTGTACCGCGCGCTGGGCGGCGGCTTTGAGCCCGGCAACTGAACCACGCAACCCCCTCTTTGATTGATTTGTAGCGAGACCACACCATGAACCGTCTGATGAACCGCCTTCCCTTCCAACCCCTGACCCTGGGTCTGATGGCTGCCGGCCTGATCACCCTGGCCGGTTTGGGCCTGTTTGCCACCCGCAGCCAGGCAGCCGATGCGGATGCTGCCAAGCCTGGCGCCAGTGCAGTGGCCAAGCCTTCCCTCACCGTGACCACCATCCAGGCGCAAAGCGGCATGTTGCCCATCAAGCTGGCCGCCAACGGCAGCGTGGCCGCCTGGCAAGAAGCCAGTGTGGGCACCGAGGTGAACGGGCTGCGCGTGCAGGAGCTGCACGCCGCCGTGGGCGACAACGTGCGCAAGGGCCAGGTGCTGGCCACCTTTGCGGCCGAGAGTGTGCAGGCCGACGTGGCGCTGGCGCGTGCAGCCGTGTCCGAGGCGCAGGCCAATGCGGCCGAAGCTTTGGCCAACGCGGACCGCGCCCGTGCCGTGCAGGGCACCGGCGCACTCAGCGCCCAACAGGTCAACCAGTACCTCACCGCCGAACTCACCGCCAAGGCGCGCGTCGAGTCGGCCAAGGCCCAGCTGGATGCGCAGCTGCTGCGCCTCAAGCACACCGAGCTGCTGGCCCCCGACAGCGGCACCATCTCCTCACGCACCGCCTCGGTGGGCTCCGTGGTGGGGGCGGGCACCGAGATGTTCAAGCTGATCCGCCAGGGCCGCCTGGAGTGGCGCGGGGAGGTGACCTCGGCCGAGCTGGGGCGCATCACAGTGGGCACCAACGTGGTGGTCACCTCGCCCACAGGGGCGCAGGTCAAGGGCCGCGTGCGCATGCTGGCACCCACGGTGGACGCGGCGACGCGCAACGGCCTGGTCTATGTGGACCTGAGCAGCGCTGTGGTCGGTGGCAAGACGGCTCCAGGAGCCTTCAAGCCCGGCATGTATGCGCGGGGCGAGTTTGAGTTGGGCAGCTCCGGCGCGCTGACCGTGCCGCAGACCGCCGTGGTGGTGCGTGATGGTTTCAGTTACGTCTACCGCGTGGGCCCGGACAACCGCATTGCCCAGCTCAAGGTGCAGACCGGTCGCGTGGTGGGCGACCAGATTGAAGTGCAGAGTGGCGTGAAGCCCGAGGACAAGCTGGTCGCCACTGGCGGCAGCTTCCTGAGCGAGGGCGACCTGGTCAAGGTGGTGGAGGCGCCCAAGGCGGTTTCCAAGCAAAAAGAGGCTGTAGCCCCCGCCAAACCTGCGCAAGCAGCTAGCAAATAAGGAGCAAAACATATGAATGTTTCTGCTTGGTCGATTAAAAACCCGATACCGGCGGTCATGCTGTTTGTGCTGCTGACGCTGGCGGGCATCATGTCCTTCAACGCCATGAAGGTGCAGCAGTTCCCCGACCTGGAGCTGCCCACCGTCACCGTGTCTGCCAGCCTGCCCGGTGCCGCACCGGCGCAGCTGGAAACCGAAGTGGCGCGCAAGCTGGAGAACGCCATTGCGCCGCTGCAGGGCCTGAAAAACATCTACACCAGCGTGCGGGATGGCAGTGTCTCGGTGACTGCCGAGTTCCGCCTGGAGAAGCCCACCCAAGAGGCGGTGGACGATGTGCGCAGCGCGGTGCAAAGCGTGCGCAGCGATTTGCCCAGCGATGTGCGCGACCCCATCGTGAGCAAGATGAACCTGTCGGGCGCGCCCATCCTGGCGTTCACCATCCGCTCCAGCAATATGGACGATGAGGCGCTGAGCTGGTTTGTGGACAACACCATTTCGCGTGCTCTGTTGGGTGTGCGCGGTGTGGGCTCGGTGGCCCGTGTGGGGGGTGTCACGCGCGAAGTGCAGGTGGCACTGGACCCGCTCAAGCTGCAGGCGCTGGGCGCCACCGCGGCCGATGTGTCACGCCAGCTCAAGCAGGTGCAAACCGAGAGCGCGGGCGGCCGTGCCGACCTGGGCGGATCGGAGCAACCCATGCGCACCCTGGCCACGGTGGCCACGGTGGAAGAGTTGTCGCAGTTGGAGCTGAGCCTGTCCAGCGGCAAACGGGTGCGTTTGGACGAAGTGGCCACCGTCAAAGACACGGTGGCCGAGCAGCGCAGCCTGGCACTGCTCAACGGCAAGTCGGTGGTGGGTTTCGAGATCACCCGCAGCAAGGGCGCCAGTGAAGTGGAAGTGGGCGCTGCAGTGACCAAGGCACTGGCCGACTTGAAGGCGCAGCACCCCGATCTGGAGCTGACCCAGGCCTTCGACTTTGTGACGCCGGTGCAGGAGGAGTTTGATGCCTCCATGACCATGTTGTACGAAGGTGCGGTGCTGGCGGTGATTGTGGTGTGGTTCTTCCTGCGCAGCTGGCGTGCCACGCTGGTGTCCGCCGTGGCGCTGCCGCTGTCCGCCATTCCGGCTTTCATCGGCATGAACTACATGGGTTTCACCACCAACATCGTGACGCTGCTGGCGCTGTCGCTGGTCATCGGTATTCTGGTGGACGATGCGATTGTGGAAGTGGAGAACATCGAGCGCCACCTGCGCATGGGCAAGACCCCCTACCAGGCCGCGATGGAGGCGGCTGACGAAATTGGCCTGGCCGTGATCGCCACCACTTTTGCGCTGATTGCCGTGTTCCTGCCTACCGCCTTCATGAGTGGTGTGGTGGGCAAGTTCTTCAAGCAGTTTGGCTGGACCGCGGTGTTTGCCGTGTTTGCCTCGCTGGTCGTGGCCCGCGTGCTCACGCCCATGATGGCGGCCTACATCATGAAACCCTCCACCCATGTGCACGAAGAGCCGGTGTGGATGCCGCTGTACCTGCGCATGACACGCTGGACGCTGACCCACCGCTGGACCACCATGTTCGCGGCCGTGGCCTTCTTTGTGGGCTCGCTGTTTCTGGTGCCGCTGATTCCCAGTGGTTTTATTCCGCCGGATGACAACTCGCAAACCCAGGTGTATGTGGAGCTGCCTCCGGGCAGCACGCTGGTGCAGACCTATGCCGCAGCCGAACACGCACGCAGCCTGGTGGGCAAGGTGGCGCATGTGAAGAGTATCTACACCACCATTGGTGGCGGTGCGGTGGGGTCCGACCCGTTCCAGGGCGGTGCCACGGCCGAGGTGCGCAAGGCTACGCTGACCGTGCTGCTGGACGAACGCGGTGCGCGTCCGGTCAAGCAGGTGATCGAGAGCCAGATGCGAGCAGCACTGGCCGAGTTGCCGGGTGCCCGTTTCAAGGTGGGACTGGGGGGCTCGGGCGAGAAGTACCAACTGGCCCTGAAGGGTGAAGACCCCGTCGCGCTGGCGCAAGCGGCGGCCGCGGTGGAGCGTGACCTGCGCAAGATCCCCGGCCTGGGCAACATCAGTTCTAGCGCCAGCCTGACGCGTGCCGAGATCGCCATCCGCCCTGACTTTGCCAAGGCCGCCGACATGGGCGTGACCAGCAACGCGATTGCCGAAACCCTGCGCATTGCCACCGTGGGCGACTATGAGTCGGCCCTGTCCAAGCTCAACCTGAGCCAGCGCCAGGTGCCCATCGTGGTCAAGCTCGACACCGATGCACGCCAGGACCTGGAACTGCTGGGCCGCCTCATGGTGCCCGGCGTCAAAGGCCCGGTCATGCTGAGCCAGGTGGCGGCGCTCGAAATGTCCGGCGGCCCCGCCGTGATCAGCCGCCTGAACCGGGTGCGCAACGTGAACTTTGAGGTGGAGCTCTCCGGTGTGCCGCTGGGCGAGGTGACCGAGGCCGTGGCCAAGTTGCCCAGCATCGTGAACATGCCCGCCGGTGTGCAGCAGCTCGAAGTGGGTGACGCCGAAGTGCAGGCCGAAATGGTGGCCGGCTTTGGCATGGCCATGCTGACCGGCGTGTTGTGCATCTACATCGTGCTGGTGCTGCTGTTCAAGGACTTCCTGCACCCGATCTCCATCATCCCCGCGGTGATCCTGTCCTTTGGCGGCGCCTTCATGGGCTTGCTGGTCACGGGCAAGATGTTGTCCATGCCGTCCTTCATCGGGCTGGTGATGCTGATTGGTGTGTCCACCAAAAACTCGATCCTGCTGGTGGAGTACGCCATCATGGCGCAGCGCGAGCATGGTCTGAGCCGTTTTGATGCGTTGATGGATGCCTGCCACAAGCGCGCGCGCCCCATCATCATGACCACCATTGCCATGGTGGCCGGCATGCTGCCGCTGGTAATTGGCCTGGGCAGTGCTGACAATAGCTTCCGTGCACCGATGGCCGCAGCGGTGATTGGTGGTCTGATCACCTCCACCATCCTGAGCCTGTTGGTCACGCCCAGCTTCTTCACCATCGTGGACGATATCGAACACTTTGTGGGCCGCATCAAACGCATGGTGCTGCGCCAGCCGACCGCGCCAACGCTACCGACTGCCGTAGCCGAGCCGCACTAAGGCTGGTTTAGTCGTCGGCGTCGCTGTGCGGCGCCGGCGCCACACGCGGCAGCGTGATGGTGACGGTGGTGCCCGCACCCAAGGTAGAGGCCACACTGAGGCTGCCGCCCAGTGTGGATTTGACGAGGTTATCCACGATGAACATGCCTAGGCCCGTGCCACCGCTGCCAATGCGGGTGCTGAAGAACGGCATGAACATTTTCTCCAGCGTCTCGGGGGCAATGCCCCGGCCATTGTCCTGGCACACCAGGGTCACCTCGTTGTCGCTAGCCTGCGCCTTCAGTTGTACTGTGCCCTGGGCCATGCCTTCAAAGGCGTGCAAGTAGGCGTTGTTGATCAGGTTGATGACCACCTGGCCCAGCGGGCCGGGGTAGCTGTCCATGGCAATGCCTTCGGGCACGTCCAGCGTCACCACATGCGCCTCGCGCTTGAGGCTGGGCGCCAGCGTGTGCAGCACTTCGCCCAGCACCTGGCGAAGGTCGAACTCGCGGCGCTGTTCGCTGGCCTGGTCGGCCGCCACCTGGCGGAAGTTCTTCAGCAGCGTCACCGCGCGCTCCAGGTTGCGCATCAGCAAGGCATTGCCCTCGCGCACCTGCGCAATGAACTCGGTCAGCGATGAACGGCGCAGCGCGCCCGCATCCAGCAGGGCCTGGAAGTGTTTGGCCTGGTCGGCCAGGGTGCTGGCCGTCATCAGGCTGTTGCCCATGGGCGTGCCCATTTCGTGGGAGACGCTCGCAATCAGCGTACCCAGCGTGGCACGTGCTTCGCTGCGGGTGGCCTCTTCTTGCATGCGTTGTTCCAGCGATGCATTGAGTTGGCGTATGCGTTCTTCGGCCTCTTTGCGTTCGGTGATCTCCAGGTTGGTACCTCCGAGGAGCAGCGGTTTGCCCTCGGCATCGCGCTCCAGCAACTGGGCGCGTGAGCCAATCCAGATCCAGTGGCCTTGCCGGTGGCGAATGCGGTATTCGTAGTCAAAGTGGGGCGTCTTGCCGGCGTAGTGGTCGTTCAGCGCCAGGAAGAACTTGCTCAGGTCATCCGGGTGCGTCAGCGCGAGCCAGCGGGTGTACAAATCGGGTCCCAGCTCCTCCACGGTGTAGCCCGACATGGTGGCCCAGCGCTCGCTGACCTGCAATACCCGGGTGCTGTAGTCGAACTCCCATGTCGCCACCCCCGTACCTTCCATGATGTTTTGCAGGCGCTGCTGCTCCACAGCCAAAGCTTCGCGAGCGCGTGAGGCGCGGTGCCGTGCAAATTCGATGCTGCGCCGGTAGCGCTGCGCCCGCCACACCGCGGCCGCCACCAGGCTGGTGAGCAGCAGGCCCGCACCCAGTACATAGGGCGCGTAGCTGGAGGTCAGGTCTGCATAAAACGCGGGCCGCGGATGCAGCACCACTTGCCAGGGGCGGCTGGCCACATCCAGTGCCACCACAAAATCGTTGTGCGTGGTGTCGGCGTGGTGGGCGTTTGCTGCGTCGGTGGTGGTGTCTATGCGCGCATAGATTGCTTTGTCGTTCGCGCGTGTGCCGCCCTCCAGGTCGTAGACCATCAGGTCCATGCCCACCAGGTTGGCACGGTTGCCAGCGTCCTGTAGCAAGGCATGCAGTGGCACGATGGATTCCACAAAGCCCTGGTGGCGCACGATGGAGTCGGTGGCTGCATCGCGTTCGTAGACGGGGGCGGCAATGGCAATGGCGGGTACATCCGCACCGTCGTGGCTGGGGCTGGCCACCGTAAACACTCCCGAGGCCACGGGTCGGCCCATCACGCGGGCTTGTTGCGCGTGGGCGGCCTCGCTGCCGCCGGTGGGTACCCAGCGGATGGCCGAGAGCGTGTGCAGGTCGGCCATCACGCGGCGGCTCAGCAAGTCCAGCTGTTTGCGCTGTACCTGTGACTGGCTCTCCAGTACCAGGCTGATGTTGTGGGTGGCTTCTATGGTGCGGTGAACGTCCAGCTCCAGCACATCCTGCACGGTGCGTGCGCTGGCGGTGTGGATGTTTTGCAGGCGCAGGGTCTCGGTCTGCCGCAGGCCCCCAAAGGCCAACAAGCTGCACAGCGTACCAATGCCCAGCACCGCGGCCAACACCAGGGCATCGGGCAGCGGTTTGCTGTCCGGGCTGTGCGAAGGAAGAGGCTCGGGCACCATGTCCCGCAGTGTAGTGCCGCCCGCAGGGCAGGGAAAGCTGGGGGTTTTGGGGCGCGGGCTAGCCCTGCGCGACCGGACGGGTGGGCACGCTGCACCACTCGCTCCAGCTGCCGGCAAACAGCGCGGTGCCGCCCAAGCCCGCAATCTGCATGGCCAGCACATTGGGCACGGCACTCACGCCGCTGCCGCAGTGGTGCACCACGTCCTGGGGCTTGCGGTCGCCCAGCAGGGCTTCAAACTCGGCCCGCAATACGGCGGCAGGTTTGAACAGGCCATCGGGCCCCAGGTTGCTGCTGAACACGCGGTTGAGTGCGCCTGGAATGTGGCCCGCCACCGGGTCGATGGGCTCCACCTCGCCGCGAAAACGCGGTGCGCCGCGTGCGTCGATGATGTGCTGGTGGTTTTGGCCCAGGTTGCGCAGCACAGTGTCCACGCCCACCAGCGTCACCAGCGGGTCGCCCACCACAAAGGTAGTGGCGGCACGCGGTGCCTCGGCACTACTGGCCACGGCACCGCCCGCCGCCTGCCAGGCCTGAAAGCCTCCGTCCAGCACCGCCACATTCGCATGGCCCAGCCACTGGAGCATCCACCACAGGCGGCCGCAGTAGTTGGCACCCTGGCGGTCGTACACCACCACCTGGTCGGTGTTCTTGAGGCCCACACTGCCCAGCCAGGCGGCGAACGTGTCGCGCGAGGGCAGGGGGTGGCGCCCGCCCGAGGCAGCACCAGTCTCGGCCGGGTCGCCTTTGGCGCTGAGGTTGTTGTCCAGGTGCGCATACAGCGCCCCGGCAATGTGACTCTCGGCGTACTGCGCGGGGCCTTGCGCGGGCTGCATCAGGTCACAACTGCAGTCGAAGACGACGGCGGGTGTGGCGCTGGCTTGCAGGGCTTGGAGTTGGGCGACGGAGATCAGGGTGGTGTAGGGCATGGTGCGTCCATTATCTATTTGCTTTGTGTGGCTTGGTTTGCGTTCGCAGGGCCATGTGGCGCATACCCGGTGGCCTCATCAGTCCGCTGCGCGGCCAGCAAATCGGCTACCGGGTACGCGCCACATAGCCCTGGGTGTTGGGGCTTACGATATGAAGAATATCGAGGTTGACGGCCGGTTGAATCCGCCGCCAACAGCGGACACTTGAGATATGAAACGCCAAACTTCAGAAACGTCAGACGCCGCTGAGTCGTTCGCCGCAGATATGGACTGGTTCATGGGGCATGTTCGTTCGCTCTCGATGAAGCCGGAAGACTGTTGCACCGACCAAGGTAACTACTTGGTGGCGGCAGAACTGTTTTATTTCCTGTTGGAGCCCACACAACTTGTGGATGACCCGCTGTCGCTCTTGTCACAGGAGCAGAAGAGTGCTGTTCAGAGACTTCGGGATGGTGTGCGGCTCGTCCCACCAGAAGCCCGGAGCGGCGGCACGACGGCTGCGGCTTCATTGACGGATATGCGTCATCCGTCTTGGGTAATTCCTCGCAAGCTTGCGAATGCACTCCTAGATGCTTTTTTGCCTCTGTGGCCGGTGTCTAGCACTGCTACTAAGGTGTAGTGCGGACGTCCGCTATCAGCCTGAGTCTCTCAATGCTCTTCCGCCGGCGTATCCGGCATAGCTCGCGAGCGCAGCACGGTAGCCAGTAGTCCGCTGGCCACGATGACGGCAATACCAGCCCAGCCCATGGGCGCGATCTTGTCGCCAAACAGCAGCAGGCTGAACAGGGCGGCAAACACGATGCCGGAATACTGCATGCTGGCCACCACCAGCGTGGCGCCCTTGCGGTAGGCGCGGGTCATGCACCACTGGCCCAGCGAGGCGAGGATGCCGATGGGGATGACCCACAGTGCGTCTTGCAGGCGCACTTCGGACCAGGGTGTCACATCGGTGAACAACAGGCCCACGGCGCCCACCAGGGCCGTACCTACCGAGAAATAAAACACCGTGCGCTCTTCGGGTTCGCCCACTTTGCCCAGCGCGGTGACCTGCATATACGCCAGCGCCGCGCCCATGCCCGAGAGCAGGCCCACCACACCGGCAAACAGCTGGTTCTGGTCGATGGTGGGGCGCAGGGTCATGACCACACCCACAAAACCCAGCAGCACGGTGCCCAGCAGCGGGCCTTGTTTTTGGGCGTCGCCATAGAGCAGGGCGCCGCCCACGATGAAGGCGGCCACCCAGACGCCGCTCATGTAGTTGAGCGTCATGGCGGTGGCCAGGGGCAGGTGGGCGATGGCGTAGAACCAGGCGCTGAGCGAGAGCACGCCGATGGTGCTGCGCCACACGTGCATCATGGGTACGGGCGTGCGCAGCGTGGCACCGCGGGCGCGCACCACGATGGCCATGAAGACCATGCTGACCAGGCCGCGGTAGAGCACCAGCTCCAGCGTGCCGAAGCTGTTGGACGCGTACTTGATGCCCACGGCCATCAGCGCAAACCAGAACGAGGCCAGGACCATCCACAAGGCTTGCATGGGGTGTTTACCAGTCAAATAGGGTGCTAGCCCGCATGGATATTGCGCGAGCAGCTATTAAAACAATAGTGGTGTGGGCTCAGGCAGTCAGCCCGGAGAGGTCTACCTTGCCGCGGTACCACTCGTGGAAGTGCTGCATGCCGTCTTCCATGGGGCTCTGGTAGGGGCCGACTTCGTTGTCACCCCGGTCAAACAAGGCGCGGCGGCCGGCGTCCATGCGCTCGCCGATCTCGTCGTCCTCGATGCAGGTTTCCATGTAGGCGGCCTGTTGGGCTTCCACAAACTCACGTTCGAACGCCGCAATTTCCTCGGGGTAATAGAACTCCACCATGTTCATGGTTTTGTTCAGCCCCATGGGGAACAGGGTGGACACGGTCAGCACATGCGGGTACCACTCCACCATGATGTGGGGGTAGTAGGTCAGCCAGATGGCGCCGTACTGCGGGGGCACGTTGTTGCGGTAGCCCAGCAGGGCCTTGTGCCAGCGCGCATAGATGGGGCTGCCGGCCTTGCCCAGGCGGTTGGCCACGCCCACGGTCTGCACCGAGTAGTTGTCTTTGAACTCCCAGCGCAGGTCGTCGCAGGTCACAAACTGGCCCAGCCCGGGGTGGAAGGGGCCTACGTGGTAGTCCTCCAGATACACCTCGATGAAGGTCTTCCAGTTGTAGTTGCACTCGTGCATTTCCACCTTGTCGCGCACATAGCCCTCAAAGCTCAGGTCGGCGCGCGGGCCCATGTTCGCCAGTTGGGCGACCACGTCCACACCACCGTTGGCACGGTGGTCCTCGAACAGCAAGCCATTCCACTCTTGCAGCTTGTAGTTGTTGAGGTTCAGGCAGGGGTCGTGGGCAAAGTGGGGCGCGCCGATCAGCGTGCCGCTTTGGCTGCCGTTGCCGCCCGCATGGGCGCCGCTGTAGGTCCAGCGGTGCAGCGGGCAGACGATGTTGCCGCTTTGCACCTGGCTGCCGCTGTGCGTGAGCGAGCCGCTGCCTTTGAGCATGACGGCCTGGCGGTGGCGGCAGACGTTGGAAATCAGCTCAATGCCGCCCGCATTGCGCACCAAGGCCCGGCCTTCTTTTTCTTGGGGCAGGGCGTAGTAGTCCCCGACGTTGGGGACGCTCAAGGAGTGCCCCACGTAGCGGGGCCCTTGCTGAAAGATACTTTGCATTTCAAGCGCGTAGAGCGCCGGGTCAAAGTAGCTCGAAACTGGTAGTTGGCTGTGTGCCTGCTGCAGTTGAAGACTTAAATCAGACATGGGTGACCTGACCTAAAGACTCCCCACAGGGGGATGCACCAAAGTGCGCGGTGAATGGGAGCCGTCCTTCCCAGAAGCGGGAGGCCGGATGCGGGACGGGCGATTGTACCCGCAGCGCATGCTGGCGGCCCGCGCCGCAGGGGTGCCTTGGGCCTAAAATCGCGCTTTGCTTTTTGAATCACCTCCCATGCCCAAGGCCAGCGCACCGCCCACCACCACGCCCCCCATGCCCGCCAGCTACGAGGCCGCCATGCAAGAACTGGAAAGTTTGGTGGGTCGCCTGGAGTCGGGCGCGCTGCCGCTGGAGCAGTTACTGAGCGGTTACCAACGTGGTGCGGCGCTGCTGCAGTACTGCCGCGAGCAGCTGCAGGCGGTGGAAGAACAAATCAAGGTGCTGGACGACGGCGCCCTCAAACCCTGGAAAGCCTGATGCACGCCGTTGTTGCCCCCCATCCCGTGGCCGCCTTTGATTTGGACAGTTGGAGCCGCGAGCGCCTGGACCAGGTAGAGCGTGCGCTGGAGACCTGGATCACCGCCGAGGCCCCCCAGGGCGTGGACCATGGGGCCCCGGCTGCGCTGGTAGAGGCCATGCGCTACGCCGTGCTGGACGGTGGCAAACGCCTGCGCCCGCTGCTGGTGCTGGCAGCGCACGAGGCGGTCGCCGCCGAAGGCCATGCCTGCCCGGCAGCTGCCTTGCGTGCGGCCTGTGCGGTGGAGCTGATCCACGCGTATTCGCTGGTGCACGACGACATGCCCTGCATGGACAACGATGTGTTGCGCCGGGGCAAACCGACGGTGCATGTGCAGTTTGGCGAGGCCAGCGCCTTGCTGGCCGGGGACGCATTGCAGGCCCTGGCATTTGAGTTTTTGACGCCGCAAGACGACTCCGTGCCCTGCACCACGCAGGCCAGACTCTGCGGCCTGCTGGCGCGTGCGGCCGGTAGCTCCGGCATGGCCGGCGGCCAGGCGATTGACTTGGCCAGCGTGGGCCTGCCACTCACCGAAAACCAGCTGCGCGAGATGCACCAGCTCAAGACCGGTGCGCTGTTGCAGGGCAGCGTGCTCATGGGCGCGCACTGCGCCCAGCCCGGTGCGCAGGCACTGGCGGCGCTGGATTCCTATGGCGCCGCCATCGGCCTGGCCTTCCAGGTGGTGGACGACATCCTGGACGTGACCGCTGACTCGGCCACGCTGGGCAAGACGGCGGGCAAGGATGCCGACAACGACAAGCCCACCTATGTGTCGCTGATGGGGCTGGACGCCAGCCGGGCCTACGCGGCCCAGCTGCTGCTGCAGGCGCTGGATGCGCTGCAGGCCAGTGGCCTGCGCGACACCCGCGCCCTGCAGGCCCTGGCCGGCATGGTGGTGCACCGCGCAAGCTAGGTTTTAAGAGCGAAATAGGCCTCTAGCCCCCGAATAATATGCGCAAGCAGCTACTAAAAAGATAGCAAATGCCCTCTAGCACACCCATCCCCGCGTCCTTGCTGTCCACCATCGACGACCCCGCAGCCCTGCGCCAGCTGCCCCGCGCCCAACTGCGTGCGCTGGCCGACGAGCTGCGCACCTACTTGCTCAACAGCGTGGCCAAAACCGGCGGCCACCTGAGCTCCAACCTGGGCACGGTGGAGCTGACGGTGGCGCTGCACTACGTGTTCAACACGCCCGAAGACCGCGTGGTCTGGGATGTGGGGCACCAGACCTACCCGCACAAGATCCTGACTGGCCGACGTGACCGCATGCACAGCCTGCGCCAGTTCGGTGGCCTGTCCGGCTTTCCGCGCCGCGACGAGAGTGCCTACGACACCTTTGGCACCGCACACTCCAGCACCTCCATCTCGGCCGCGCTGGGCATGGCGCTTGGGGCTCGCATCAAGGGGGAAGACCGGTATTCGGTGGCCGTGATTGGCGACGGCGCGATGACCGCCGGCATGGCCTTTGAGGCACTCAACAACGCGGGGGTGGAAGACTGCAAGCTGCTGGTCATCCTCAACGACAACGACATGTCCATCAGCCCGCCCGTGGGCGCCCTGAACCGCTACCTGGCGCAGCTGATGAGCGGCCAGTTTTACGCAGCCGCCAAAAATGTGGGCAAGAGTGTGCTCAAGGGCGCGCCCCCGTTGTTTGCGCTAGCCAAGCGCATCGAAGAGCAGGCCAAGGGCATGGTGGTGCCGGCCACGCTGTTCGAGAAATTCGGCTTCAACTACATCGGCCCCATCGACGGCCACGACCTCGATTCGCTGATCCCCACGCTGGAAAACATCAGGCATCTCAAGGGCCCGCAGTTCCTGCACGTGGTCACCAAAAAAGGCCAGGGCTACCTGCTGGCCGAGGCCGACCCCGTGGCCTACCACGGCCCCGGCAAGTTTGACCCCGCGGTGGGGCTGGTCAAGTCCACCGCACCGGCCAAGCAGACCTTCACCCAGGTGTTTGGCCAGTGGTTGTGCGACATGGCCGCGGCCGACCCGCGCCTGGTCGGCATCACGCCGGCCATGCGCGAAGGCTCGGGCATGGTGGAGTTTGAAAAACGCTTTCCTGCGCGCTACTTTGATGTGGGCATTGCCGAGCAACACGCGGTCACGTTTGCCGGCGGTTTGGCCTGCGAAGGGCTCAAGCCCGTGGTGGCGATTTACTCCACCTTCTTGCAGCGCGCCTACGACCAGCTGATCCACGATGTGGCGCTGCAAAACCTGCCTGTGGTGTTTGCACTGGACCGCGCGGGTCTGGTGGGCGCCGATGGTGCCACGCATGCGGGTGCCTACGACATTCCCTTTTTGCGCTGCATTCCCAATGTCAGCATTGCCTGTCCGGCCGATGAGAACGAGTGCCGCCAATTGCTGAGCACTGCGTTTGCCCAAAACCACCCGGTGGCGGTGCGTTACCCACGTGGCAGTGGTGCAGGCGTAGCAGTGCAAAGCAGCCTGGAGGGCCTGCCCTTTGGCAAGGGCGAGATCCGCAAGCAAGGCCGTGGCATTGCCATTCTGGCTTTCGGCACACTCTTGCAGCCTGCACTGGTGGCTGCCGAGGCGCTGGGTGCCACGGTGGTGAATATGCGCTGGGCCAAGCCGCTGGATACCGAATTGCTGCTGCAGGTGGCGCGCAGCCACCAGGCGCTGGTGACTGTGGAAGAGGGCGCCACTTTGGGTGGTGCTGGCAGTGCGGTACTGGAGGCACTGCAGGCTGCAGCCATCGCGCTGCCGGTGCTGCAACTGGGCTTGGCCGATGTGTTCACCGAGCACGGCGACCCTGCGCATTTGTTGCAATTGCAGGGCCTGGATGCGCAAGGTATTCAGGCCTCCATTACGCAGCGTTTTGGTGCATTGTTGGCGCCGACTGTGCGCGCCGCGTAAGCCACAAGTCAGTTAAAAGCCAGCGTGCAATGCGCTGGCTTGCAGAATCCTGAATGCGGCGCTTTCGCGTGTCCGTGTCGAGGGAAAACCCCCACCATCACCCCCATGCGCGTTCCTACAATCGCGCTTGACTATTGAAGTCCTCGCGCTCTGGAACAACTGGGTCGCGAGATGGTTACAACACAATTACCGGAGTACACCGAATGGATCGTCGTTCAATTATCAAAAACGCTGGTATCGCTGGCGTGCTGGCCGCGGGTGCGGCACCTGCTGTGCACGCCCAGGCGGCCGCCATCCGTTGGCGCCTGGCTTCCAGCTTCCCCAAGGCGCTGGACACCATCTTTGGTGCTGCTGACACCTTTGCCAAGAAGGTTGGCGAAATGTCCGGTGGCAAGTTCACCATCACCACCCACGCTGGCGGCGAACTGATGCCCGCATTCGGTGTGGTGGACGGCGTACAAAACGGTACCGTGGAAATGGCCCACACCGCGCCTTATTACTTCTTCGGCAAGGACGAAACCTTTGCACTGGGTTGCGCCATTCCTTTCGGCCTGAACAGCCGCCAGATGACTGCCTGGATGTACGAAGGCAACGGCGGCAAGCTGATGCGCGAGTTTTACGGCAAGTACAACATCGTGAACTTCCCCATGGGTAACACCGGTGCCCAGATGGGTGGCTGGTACCGCAAGGAAATCAAGTCCATCAAAGACATCAAGGGCATGAAGATGCGCATTGGCGGATTTGCTGGCAAGGTGCTGGAGCGTATGGGTGGTGTACCCCAGAACATTCCTGGTGGCGAAATCTACACCGCGCTGGAAAAAGGCACGATTGACGCCGCCGAATGGGTGGGCCCGTACGATGACCAGAAGCTGGGCTTCAACAAAGTGGCGCCGTTCTACTACTACCCCGGCTGGTGGGAAGGCGGTCCCCAGTTGGACCTGTTCGTGAACGACAAGGCTTACGCCGGTCTGTCCGCAGAGAACAAGGCCATTGTGGAAGCTGCTGCAGCCTACGCACACACCGAAATGCAAGCCAAGTACGATGCCAAGAACCCCGCTGCCCTCAAGCAGTTGGTGGGTCAAAAGGTCAAGGTCTTGCCGTTCCCCAAGGACGTGCTGGACCTGGCTTTCAAGGAATCCATGGCCCTCTATGCAGAGATCAGCGCCAAGAACGAAAACTGGAAGAAGGTGTACTCGGACATGGCGGCTTTCCGCAAGGATCAAAACCTGTGGTTCCGTTTCACCGAAGCGCGTTTCGACAGCTTCATGCAAGCGCAAAAGCTGTAATCAACGGTCTGTTGCCATCAGCAAAAAGCCCCGCATTGCGGGGCTTTTTTTTGTCTGCCCGGTCCTGGACTGCGTTGACACTTTTTCTCTTCAGAAAAGGCAAGTCAAATGGAATCGGGCCTTGAGTGCAGGCTCTGCAGGTGGCGCTCAAACGTCGCCAAAGCCAGCCGCCATTGATCCACCATTCGGACAAAAACATCCCGTATTGCTCGGGTGAATACCAAACGATTCATGGACGACATGGACTCACATGCCCCATGTCCGAGGGCCATGACTGCTGCCCGAGCGCGTTGGCTGAACGTATCAACGGGATTCTCAAGGATGAGCAACTACGACCTGGCGTGGCCTCACTGCTCTCTGCAATTGAAAACGCCCGATGCGGTCCATCGGGCGTCTCTGGCTGAAATCCTTCAGTCAGAATATCCTGCAACGACAGGTGTCAACCTATAGCAGGACGGGTCACCGATTCTGGGTGGGAAGGGGGACGCCGGCCCGTTTGTTTACAACAGACGAAATGCCACGATGGCTACCAAAGTAGGTGGCAACGCGGCAATAAACAAGCCCAAGGGATGGATGGTTTCGTCTTCAAAGTTGTTGCGCAGAATGGCAAAACCGGCGGGGTTGGGGGCGTTGGCAATCACGGTGAGACCACCGCCCGTGACGGCACCAGCCACCAGCGCGTATTTGAATTCGTCGCTCATGCCTTCCACCAGCGAGCCCAGGTAGGTCAGTGCGGCGTTGTCGGTCACGGCCGTCAAGGCGGTGGCGCCGTAGTACACGGTAGACGAGTCCATGCCACGCAACAAGGGCTCCAGCCACCATTGCTGTTGGCCGCCCAGCACGACCAGGCCAGCCAGGAAAAATGCGACTAGCAAGCCTTCGCGCAAGAGCAAACGGCTGTCTTGGTACTTGGGGTAAGCCTGCGCAAAACCAATAAAGAACAGGAACAGGCCCAGGAACGCTGCGGGATGGTGGGCGAATGTCACCACACCGGCCAGGAACAGCATGTGCACGACCAATACGCCAAAAGGAATCTCCCCATCATTCGATTTGGAGGCTTTGGGCAGGTGGGCCAACTGGCGCTTGAACAGCAGGGTGGCAACCAAGGCGTTGAAGAACACGGCAAGGGCGGCCTTCCAGCCGAAGTGGGAGAACATGTACCAACTGTCCCAGTTCCACTTGGCGGCCACCATCAGGACAGGCGGGGCTGCAAAAGAGGTGAGTGTGCCGCCAATCGAGACGTTGACGAACAACACACCCAGGGTGGCGTACTTCAGTTTGGTGGAGAGGCCTGCACCAAAAATACGTTCGCGCAACATCATGGCGGCCAAGGTCATGGCTGCAGGTTCGGTAATAAAAGACCCCAGCAAGGGGATGAATGAGAGCGCCACAAAGTAGAAGGCCATGCCGCCCTTGAGGGGGACCAGGCTGGCGATGGCACTGACCCCTTTCTTTGCCATGTGCAGCACGGCACGGCTACCGGCAATCACCACAATAGCGAACACAAACATGGGTTCGGTGAAGTTGCGGCTGTCCAGGTACTGCGAGGCCTCTTGGGTGCCTGCCAGGCCCAACATGGCAAACATGAGCACCATGGCCCAAAAGCCAAACACCACCTCCACCTCACCCAGCATGTGCCAGAGTCCTGCGTGGTTGGGGCGGGTGTGGGCCAGGTGTTCAAAGAATTTGGTGGAAAACGTATGGAGAACTGCCAAGCCAAAAATGGCAGCCCCGGTAATTTGGATGGTGGTTGGATCAGTCATAACGTTCGTGGGGGGTGCAGTACCCGGAAGAAATGAAAAAGGACCGCTTCAGAGTTTCACTGATCACGGTCCTTGCGCTGGGTATGGGGAAGTTAAGGTTTCTTGGCGGCGTCCTTGGCCGCCTCTTCCATCATGGCCTTCATGGGGTCATCTTCCTTGCCGGCTTCGGCGGCTGGGTCGGGCATTTCGCCCTCCTTGGCTGCGCCCTCCATGCCTGCGGTGGGGTCAGCAGGCTCTCCTGCCTCTGTGACGCCGGGCATATCCAGTTGCTCCATGATTTGTTCAGAGCTCAGGGATTCGACCTTCTCGATACCACCCGTTACCAAAACAGGGAAGGCAATCACAGCCACCACCATGATCAATTGCAGGATGATGAAGGCAACCGAGCCCTTGTAGATCTCGGTGGTTTTGACCGACGGAATCAGCTTGCCAGTGACGCGGTCCTTGTAGTCAAACTTGGCAGCCACGCTGCGCAGGTAGAACAGGGCGAAGCCGAAGGGGGGCGTCAGGAACGAGGTTTGCAGGTTCATGGCGATGATGACGCCGAACCAGATCATGGCCTGGTCAGGTGTCATGCCAGGCACCAGGCCGGGCAGGATCTTCTCGGCCACGGGAGCCAGCAAAGGGATCACGATGAAGGCGATTTCAAAGAAGTCGATGAAGCAGCCCAAGATGAACACCAGAATGTTCACCACCACCAGAAAGCCCCAGGCGCCGCCCGGAATCTTGTCAAACAAATGTTCCACCCAGATGTGACCGTCGGCCGCATTGAAGGTGAAGCTGAATACGGTGGAACCGATCAGGATGAACAGCACAAACGACGCCAATTTGGCGGTGTTCTCCAGTGCCTGCTTCATCAGGGGCATACCCAGACGGCGCTTGCCCATGGCCAAAATCAAGGCACCCAGTGCGCCCATGGCGCCACCTTCGGTGGGCGTTGCCACACCCAAGAAAATCGTGCCCAACACCAGGAAGATCAGGATCAGCGGTGGCATCAGCACGAAGGTGACCTGCTCTGCCAGGCGCGACAGCAAATGCAACTTGGTGATCTTGTTGAGAATGGCCAGGGCCAGACCGGTCAGGGAGGCCAGGGTCAGCGACAGAATGACGATTTCATCGCCGGGGGAGGCGGTGGCACGCTCCAGCCACTTTGTCATCAGGCCATCGTGCACTTGGGCCCAGCTGTAGCCGATGGCGGCGCAGACCAGAACCAGCACCAGCAAAGAGCGGTGGCCGGAGGCTCCGTTGTCTTCCTTGAACAAGAGGGCTTCCGGGGGCAGCGCCGGCACCATGGCCGGCTTGAAGATGGCCACGGCCACAATGAATGCGATGTACAGACCCACCAGCAACAGGCCGGGAATCAGTGCGCCCGAGTACATATCGCCAACAGAGCGGCCCAGTTGGTCGGCCAGCACAATCAATACCAGCGATGGCGGAATGGCTTGCGCCAGCGTGCCTGACGCCGTGATGGTGCCAGTGGCGATGGTGCGGCTGTAGCCGTACCGCAGCATGACGGGCAGGGAAATCAGGCCCATGGAAATGACGGCTGCCGCCACCACGCCGGTAGTGGCAGCCAGCAGAGCGCCCACCAGAATCACAGCAATCGCCACACCGCCGCGCACGGGACCAAACACCTGGCCCACAGTCTCCAGCAGGTCTTCGGCCATGCCGGATCGTTCCAGAATAATCCCCATGAAGGTGAAGAACGGAATCGCCAGCAGCGTGTCGTTCTGCATGATGCCGAAGATGCGTAGCGGCAGTGCCTGGAACATGGCGGCCGGGAAGATGCCGGCCTCAATGCCCACAAAACCCAGGGCCAGGCCGGTGGCGGCCAGGCCAAATGCGACCGGGAAGCCGGTCAACAGCAGCACAAAAAGTGCAATGAACATGAGTGGCACAAACTGTTGTGCCAAGAGGGTTGTTTGCATTTATTTGTCTCCAGCCAGCATCTTGGCGGTTTGGGCTTCGAGCTCTTCGAGCTTCTTTTGGTCGTCAGATTTCGCGTCTTCGCTGCTGAGCACGTCCGGGCCATTGCCAGTCAGGAAGGCCAGGCGTTTGATCAGTTCAGACACGCCTTGCAGCATCAGCAGTGCAAAGCCCAGGGGGATCAGTGCATAGGCGGGCCAGCGGATCAGGCCCCCGGCGTTTTGCGACATTTCGCCGCTTTGCAAGGCTTGCATGAAGAAGGGCCAGCCCAACGAAATGCTGATGAGGCAAAACGGAAACAGCACCAGCACGATGCCGCCCACGTCCACCCAGTTGCGAGTGCGGTCGCTGAGCTTGGTGGAGATGAAGTCGATGCGCACATGCGAGTTTTTCAGCAAGCCATACCCTGCGCCCAGCATGAACACGGCAGCGAAGAGGTACCACTGGATTTCCAGCAGGCCGTTGGAGCTGTTGTTGAAGAACTTGCGCACCAGTGCGTTGCCCGCGCTGATGAGGGTGGTGGCCAAAATCAGCCACATGGTGAATTTACCGACCCAGGTACTGATCGTGTCGATCAGCCGGGACAGTGAGAGCAAGGGTGTCATGGCGTCTCCGTTTTAGTTTTTGGAAAATGGACGGGCGCTTGGTGCCCGCCCCACTTTGAACCCACGGAGTCTAAGCCTTAAGCCGGTTTGCGCGGCTGAACAAACCCTGACGGGATGGCCCGTGCGCGGGGAGGTTGTCACAGGGATGTCACGGTCTTTTTGCAGCATGGCCTGTTTGAATAAGGGTAAACCATGACTTGGCTTGCGCGTTTGCGAATTCGATCCCGTTTGTTGGTGTCGCTGGTGTTTTCGGTGATGGCTTTGGCGGCGCTAGGGGCCTTTGCGGCATGGACCATAGACCGCGAGGCGACACGCGCCACGGCCTTCATCGATTCGGAGTTTGAGGCGCTGCAGGCACTGGGGGCGCTGCGTACCTACCTGGGGGATGCGCGCCGCTATGAAAAAGAGGTGTTGCTGACCATGGGGGATGAGGCGGCCACGGAGCGTTACAGCCAGCAATGGGGCCAGTCTCTGGCAGCGACGCAGCTGTCCTTGGCGCAGCTGCAAGGCCTGGCCCAGGCAGCCGAGGCCACGGCCCTGGGGGAGATGGCCCAGCGCCTGCGCGTGTATGAGGCCGGGTTCAAAGACATTCTGGGCCGGCTGGCGCGCGGGGAGTTGCACGACCCTTGGGCGGCCAACGCGGCCATGGCACCACTGGCCGCCGACATGCAAGCCACGGAGCAGGGCCTGATGCAGGTATCGCAGGCCCTGGGCGCGCGGGCCAGCGAGCGCCGGGCGGCACTGGCCCGCACCGGTGGGCAAGCGCCCTGGGTGGTGTTGGTGGCCACGGCGGTGGTGGCGTTGCTGGCGACACTGTTGGTGCTGGCCATCGTGCGCTCTATCGTGCGCCCCATGCAAGCCCTGCAAGCAACGGCCAAGGCCTGGGGGCAAGGTGATCTCACCGCCACCGTGCGGGCTGAGGGGCGGGATGAGATTGCGCAGGTGCAGGAAGACCTGGGGCGCATGCATGCTGCACTCAGCCAACTGGTCTGGCAGGTACGCACGGGGGTGGAGGTGGTGGGAGACAACACTGCAGAGATTGCTACGGCCAATGGGGAGCTGTCTGAACGCACTGAGCGCGCCGCAACGGCCTTGCAGCACACGGTGGCTTCCGTTGAGCAGCTTGCGCAGGCGGTGCGTCACACCGCTGATTCAGCCACCCAGGCCGTGGGTTCGGCCGATGCTGCCCAGCAGGTGGCACAGCGGGGGGGTGAGGTGGTGAACCAGGTGGTGCACACCATGCAGGACATCAATGACGCCTCGCGCAAGATTGCCGACATCATTGCGGTGATTGACGGGATTGCCTTTCAGACCAACATCCTCGCACTCAATGCCGCGGTGGAGGCCGCCCGTGCGGGTGAACAGGGGCGGGGCTTTGCGGTGGTGGCCAGCGAGGTGCGTTCACTGGCTGGGCGTTCGGCCCAGGCGGCACGTGAGATCAAGGCCATCATCCATGACTCGGTCGATAAAGTGGAGAAGGGGTCCGCTTTGGCTGCGCAGGCCGGGCAGACCATGCGCGAGATGGTGGCGGGCGTGGGACTGGTGGTGGGCGTGATTCAGCGTATCCGCGCGGCTGCGCACGAACAGCTGCAGGGGATCGGTGCCATCAGCAGTGCCATGGCGGGCATTGACCAGGCCACCCAGCAAAACGCGGCCATGGTGGAGGAGTCTGCGGCAGGAACCATGAGCCTGGCGCAGGAAACCCAGCAATTGCGCACCGCGGTGCGTGTGTTTCAGCTGGACACTCAGCCGCTCATTTTGGAGTCAAATAGGCCTCTAGCCCTTATGAATTAAGCGCGAGCAGCTATTAAATATGTAGCAGACCGCAGCCCGGCGATGGTGAGCAGCAGCGAGCCCAGCAAGTGCAGTGCTGCAGTGCCCAGCGCCAGGGCGTAACGCTGCTGGCCCAGCATGGCCACCACCTCGGCCGAGAAGCTGGAGAAGGTGGTCAGCGCACCTAGAAAGCCAGTGACCAGGGCTAGGCGCCAGACCGGGTCCAGCTGCGGAAGCGCCTGGAACACGGCCACACATATCCCAATCAAATATCCACCGATGAGGTTGGCCGCCAGTGTGCCCCAGGGCAGTACCGTGCCGGTGGTGGCCACAGGGTTCAGCCAGAGGCCCAGCTGCCAGCGGGCCAATGCGCCTACGCAGGCCCCCAGGCAGATGGCGAGCACCTGTGGCATCACGGGGCGCTGACCTTGCCGCTGAAGGGTGCGCCGTTCACGGTCAGGCCTTCGGCCGACAGTTTGACGGCGGCCGAGGTTTTGATGCCCTTGACGCGGGCCATGAAGTCAGCCCAGTCTTTGAAGGGCCCCACCGCCCGCGCTTCCAGAATGCGCCCGGTGCTGCTGGGGCCCAGGCCCTTGACGCCGTCGAGCTGCGCTTCGGTGGCGCTGTTGACGTCCAGTGCCCAGGCGGATGCGCTGAGGAGCACACCGAAGGCCAGGGCAGCAAGTGGGCGTGGAATCGGCATGGGCGCTCCTTGGGGCGGTGTGGACGCTCAGGCCTTGCGCTGGGCCAGCCACTGCACGTACTTGGCCACGCCGGTTTGTACGTCCACAAACGTATGGTCGCAGCCGGTGGCGCGCAGGGCGCTCAGGTCGGCCTGGGTGTAGCACTGGTATTTGCCGCGCAGCGCATCGGGGAAGGGAACGTACTCCACCAAGCCCTGGGCGGCAATGTCGGCCAAGGGCAAGGCACCCTCACCGCGCAGGCCGCGCATGGCGTTGACCACCGAGCTGGCCACGTCGTTGAAGGGCTGGGCTCGGCCGGAACCGAGGTTGAAGATGCCGCTCTGGCTGGGGTGGTCGAAAAACCAGAGGTTCACAGCCACTACGTCGTCGATGAAGACGAAGTCGCGCATCTGCCCGCCCTGTGGGTAGCCGCCGTATTCACCAAACAGCTTGACCTTGCCCTCGGCATTGAACTGGTGGTACTGGTGAAACGCCACGCTGGCCATGCGGCCCTTGTGCTGCTCGCGCGGGCCATAGACGTTGAAGTAGCGAAAGCCCACCACCTGCATGGTTTTGCCGGCCTTGGTGCGCTGGAAGTCGCTGCCACACTCACGGCGCATGCGCTGGTCAAACAGCAGTTTGGAGTAGCCGTAGACATTGAGCGGTGCCTCAAAGACCGGGTCCTCACGGAAGGTGTCGGAGCCGCCGTAGGTGGCCGCACTCGATGCATACAACAGGCGCGCACCGCGCTTCTGGCAGGTTTGGAACAGGTTCCAGGACAGCGTGTAGTTGTTGGCCAACATGTACTTGCCGTCGGGCTCCATCGTGTCACTGCACGCGCCCTCATGAAACACGGCTTCTACCTGGCCGTAGTGGCCTGAGGCGAATTCGTCGTAGAACGTGTCCATGTCGACGTAATCGGCAATCTTCAAATCCACCAGGTTGCGGAATTTGTCGCCTTGCTTGAGGTCGTCCACCGCAATGATGTCGGTCAGACCACGGGCATTGAGCCCGGCAATGATGTTGCTGCCAATAAAACCGGCCGCGCCGGTGACCACGATGCGTGTCATGCAAATAGCTCCTCGTAGGACACCGTGGCGGTGCCAAATTTACCCACTACCAGACCGCCGGCCCGGTTGGCCAGGGGGACGGCCTCGCGCAGGCTCAGGCCCGCGCCCACCAGAGTGGCCATGGTGGCAATGACGGTGTCGCCGGCACCGGTGACGTCAAACACCTCGCGTGCCTGGGCGCTCACATGCAATTGGCCTGCGGTGTCAAACAGGGTCATGCCTTCTTCGCTGCGGGTCAGCAGTACGGCATCGAGCTTCAACTGTTCACGCAGGGTTTGAACCTTGGTGCGCAGGTCGTCCTCGCTGCTCCAGCCGCCAATCACCTGCTGCAGTTCGGCCCGGTTGGGGGTGATCACGCTGGCGTTCTGGTAGCGCGAGTAGTCGCTGCCCTTGGGGTCGATCAGGATGGGTTTGCCCGCTGCGCGCGCGCGCGCAATCATGTCACTCACGTGGGCCAAGCCCCCCTTGCCGTAGTCGGAGAACAGCACGGCATCGTGCTGGGGCAGCAGCTGCGCAAACGTGGCAGTTTGCGTGGCCAGGATCTCGCTCTTGGGCGTGTTTTCGAAGTCCAGTCGAATGAGTTGCTGCTGGCGCCCGATGACACGCAGCTTCACCGTGGTCTTGAGGTCGGCATCGCGGCCAAAGTGGGTGCGGATACCGGTGGTGGCCACCAATGCTTCGAGTTTGTGGCTGGCCTCGTCATCGCCCACCACGGTGAGCAGCGAGGCTTGGGCGCCCAGCTTGGCTGCATTGAAGGCTACGTTGGCCGCACCACCGCAGCGCTCTTCCTCGCGCGTGATGCGTACCACCGGCACCGGCGCCTCAGGGCTGATGCGGTCCACTGCACCGTACCAGTAGCGGTCCAGCATCACATCGCCGACGACCAACACGCGGGCTTGGGCCAATTGTTCTTTTGCAATCATCATGGTTGTCATATTAGCGGGCAGTGTTCATAGTTCCTCTACCCTGCGCGCAGGGTAGCTGTCCCAGGCCTGGCAGCCGGGGCATTGCCAGAAGTGCTGTTTGGCTTCAAAGCCGCAGGCCGCGCAGCGGTAGCGCGTCAGGGGTTTGACGGCGTGGTCCAGCGCGCGCTGGACATGGGGGTGAAAGGCTTCGTGCTCCAGTTTCTCCCCGGCGATCCATTTGGCGGCGGCCACCAGGGAGGGCTCGTTCTCCAGGTGGCGGGCGTACCACTCGCGTGCGGTGGGTGCGGCCTGGGTGCCAACGGCTTCCAGCGCCACGATGGCATCCAGCACATCCAGCGAGCGACCCTGGGCATAGACCTCTTGCAGCAGGGCAAGTACCTGGGGTTCCTGGTGCGCGGCCATGGCCTGCTGGGCCAGCAGGGGGGCAATCAGGCCCACCGCGCTGGGGGCGGCATGCATGGCCTCGGTCAGGGTGTTGCAGGCCTGCCCGGCGTGGCCTGCGCGGGCTTGCAGCTGGGCCAGGTCCATGCGGGGGCGGGGGGCATCGGGGGCGGTGGCCATGGCTTCTTCAAGCAGGGGTGTGGCGTCCGTGGTGTGGCCAGCGCTGACCAAGGTGGCCGCTTGTTCACACAGGTAGTGGGCCAGTCGTCCTTTGAAGCTGCCTTGGCCACTGGATTCGAGCTTTTGTGCCACCAGCGCGGCATGCTCCCAGTCGCGCGAGCGCTCGTAGTTGGCCAGCAGGGCCAGGCGGGCCTGGGCTTCAAAGCGGGTGCCTTCGAGCTTGAGCAGCGCGTCTTCGGCCCGGTCCAGCAGACCGGCCTTGAGGTAGTCCAGTGCCAGCGCATGCTGGGCACGGTGGCGGTCGTCCTCGCTCAGGTCGCCGCGCGAGAGCAGGTGCTCGTGCACGCGCACGGCACGCTCGTATTCGCCGCGGCGGCGAAACAGGTTGCCCAGCGCGAAGTGCAGCTCCGAGGTGTCGGGGTCGCTCTGCACCGCTTCGATGAAGGCATCAATCGCCTGGTCCTGCTGCTCGTTGAGCAGGAAGTTCAGGCCTTTGAAGTAGGCCTTGGGGGCCTGGCGGTTTTCCATGCGCAGTTGGCGCAGGTCCATGCGGGAGGCGAGCCAGCCGAGCACAAAGGCCACGGGCAGGCCCATGAGGATCAGGGTGATGTCAAAGTCCATTCGGCGGGGGTGTTGGGGTTTTGTCGGCCTCTGCGGTCACGGTGGCCAGTGCGGTGGCTGCCAGGTTGCGAGCCTGTTTGGCAGCACGGCGATGGCGCCACCAGCGTGGCACCATGCCCAGCACACCAATAGCCACACCGGCGGCAAAGGTGATCAGTACGACCAACACCATGGGCGCAGTCCAGCGTGTGCCAAAGAAAAACTGCACGGTGACATCGCCCTGGTTATTCAGGGCAAAAGCGAACAGGGTAAAAAAAATGGCTGCTTTAAGTAGCCACTTAAAGAGCCATACGAGCTGTTTCATTCATCTCCTCGGTGTCGAGGAATTCTAAATCCAATAACCGTCCCCTCATGGGGCGGCTCTGTGCGGTTCGCATCAGCTATTGGGGTGCGACTCCAGTTCGGCGGTGCGTTGGTCTACGGCTTCGCGCAGGGCCTTGCCGGGCTTGAAGTGGGGCACCCGTTTTTCAGGAATGGCCACGCTCTCACCACTGCGGGGATTGCGGCCCATGCGGGGCGGGCGGCGGTTGATAGAGAAGCTGCCGAAGCCGCGGATCTCAATGCGGTGACCGCGGACCAGGGCATCGTTCATGGCGTCCAGGATCGCCTTCACGGCGAACTCGGCGTCGCGGTGGGTCAATTGGCTGAAACGGTTGGCCAGTTCTTCAACGAGGTCGGAGCGGGTCATGGATGTCTAGGCTAGAGAGAAAAAAACGACCGGCCCCCAAGGGAAGCCGGTCGTTTGTTCAGTTCAACAACATATCAGATGGTTGGTGGGACAGAGCTTGGGCGCTGTCCCCAACTGATTAGGAGTTGTTGTCCAGTTTGGCGCGCAACAGAGCGCCCAGGCTGGTCGTACCAGCATTTTCGCGGGCAGACTGCTGGCTCAGGTTCTGCATGGCTTCGTTTTGGTCAGCCATGTCTTTCGCCTTGATGGACAACTGGATGTTGCGGGTCTTGCGATCCACGTTCACCACCACAGCGGTCACTTCGTCGCCTTCTTTCAGTACGTTGCGTGCATCTTCCACGCGGTCACGGCTGATTTCGGAAGCGCGCAGGTAACCCAGGATGTCTTCGCCCAGGTCGATTTCAGCACCCTTGGCGTCCACGGTCTTGACCTTGCCGGTCACGATCTGGCCCTTGTCGTTCACCGACACGAAGGTGGTGAAAGGATCGGAGTCCAACTGCTTGATACCCAGGGAGATGCGTTCGCGGTCCACGTCCACAGCCAAGACCAAAGCCTCAACTTCTTGGCCCTTCTTGAATTCGCGCACGGCGGTTTCGCCGGACTCGTTCCAGGACAGGTCGGACAGGTGCACCAGGCCGTCGATACCGGCAGCCAGACCCACGAACACGCCGAAGTCGGTGATCGACTTGATCGGGCCCTTGACGCGGTCGCCGCGCTTGGTGTTCTGTGCGAACTCTTGCCATGGGTTGGCCTTGCACTGCTTCATGCCCAGGGAGATGCGACGCTTGTCTTCGTCGATTTCCAGAACCATGACTTCGACTTCGTCACCCAGGGCAACGATCTTCGAAGGTGCAACGTTCTTGTTGGTCCAGTCCATTTCGGACACGTGGACCAGGCCTTCGATTCCGGGTTCGAGTTCCACAAACGCGCCGTAGTCGGCGATGTTGGTGATCTTGCCGAACATGCGGGTACCTTGGGGGTAACGGCGGTTCACGCCCATCCA
>MGPB01000008.1:0-277710 GCA_001795455.1 Curvibacter sp. GWA2_63_95
TCGAGAAGCCCCGCACCACCGTGGGCTGGAAGGGCCTGATCAACGACCCCTACCTGGACGAAAGCTTCCGCATCGATGAGGGCCTGCGCATTGCGCGCCAGTTGCTCATCGAGATCAACCGCCTGGGGCTGCCTGCCGGCAGCGAGTTCCTGGACGTGATTTCCCCGCAGTACCTGGGCGACCTGATCTCCTGGGGCGCCATTGGTGCGCGTACCACCGAGAGCCAGGTGCACCGCGAGCTGGCCTCGGGCATTTCGGCGCCCATTGGGTTCAAGAATGGCACGGACGGCAACATCAAGATCGCCACCGACGCGATCCAGGCCGCGGCGGGGGGGCACCACTTCCTGTCGGTCCACAAAAACGGCCAAGTGGCGATTGTGCAAACCAATGGCAACCCGGACTGCCACGTGATCTTGCGCGGCGGCAAGACGCCCAACTACGACGCCGCCAACGTGGCAGCCGCCTGTGCGGACCTGGCCAAGGCCAAGCTGCCCCAGACCCTGATGGTGGACTGCAGCCACGCCAACAGCAGCAAGCAGCACGAGAAGCAACTGGATGTGGCCAAGGACATTGCAGGGCAGATTTCGGGTGGATCGACCAGCATTTTCGGCGTGATGGTGGAAAGCCACCTGAATGCTGGCGCCCAGAAGTTCACGCCCGGCAAGGACGACTCGTCCAAGCTGGAATACGGCAAGAGCATTACCGACGCCTGCCTGGGCTGGGACGATTCCATTGCGTCGCTGGATGTCTTGTCGGCTGCCGTGCAGGCGCGCCGCGCGCTGAAATAAGCCGGGATCAGGCCGGTACGGACTTGTCCGTGCCAGCCTGTTCAATCATGGCGTCGGCCCAGGCTTGGGCGGCGGCCATGGTTGTAAAAATCTGGAACGGACGGCCAATATCCAGGTAGATCTGCGTGTACAGCGGCGCCATGATGCGGCCGCCTTCCACCTCTGGTCCTATGACAAACGCCGTAGCCACGGGGATCATGTTGTCGGGCTTGGGCGCTGCCATGATCTGCGCGTAGCGTGCAATGCCGTCGGGGCTCGTCATGGCATTGCCGACCATGGTGCATACGCTGACCCAGTCGCCTTGGGGCCGGGTGGCCAGCAGGAAGTCGCGCTGGGCGATGGCCAGGCAGTCCACCAGCTCGGTGTTAAACGGGCCGGTCGCCTCGTAGTGCATCAGGCGACCTTCCATCCAGATGTCCACCACGCCATGCGGGGTGAATTGGGATGTCTTGACCTGGCTGGTGCTGCGCTTCTTGGGCTTGGCTGCGGTGGACATGGTGTGCGGGAAAAGCGGCTGTCGCGTCCATGCATCTTAGCGGGCACGGTCGTTCTTTTTTAGTGCATCTCCACGGTCCACGCTCAGGGTATTCCCGCAAATCCATCGGCAAAACGGAGGAGTTCCACCGTTCTGCTTGCGCAAGCAGCTATTGTTTTTGTAGCAAATCCAGCAGCTTGGCATGGATGCCGCCAAAACCGCCATTGCTCATGCACAAGAGGTGGTCGCCTGGCCGGGCTTGCGCCACCACTTGGCGGGCCAGGTCCTCAATCGCGTCTGACACCACGGCGCGTGTGCCCATGGGCAGCAGTGCTTCGGCCGCATCCCAGCCCAGGCCACCGCTGTGGCAAAAAGCCAGGTCGGTCTCTTCCAAACTCCAGGGCAGCTGGGCCTTCATCGCCCCCAGTTTCATGGTGTTGGAGCGAGGTTCAAACACCGCCAGAATGCGCGCCGCGCCCACCTTGCGGCGCAGGCCGTTGACGGTGGTGTGGATGGCGGTCGGGTGGTGCGCAAAGTCGTCGTACACGGTGATGGGCTCACCGCCGCTGCGCAAGGTAACCTGGCCGCGTACTTCCATGCGGCGTTTCACATTTTCAAAACTGGCCAGCGCCTTGGCCGCCACGGCGGGGCTCACGCCCACATGCTCGGCGGCGGCGATGGCAGCCAGCGCATTGAGCTGGTTGTGCACGCCGCCCAGCACCCATTGCACCTGGGCCACGGGTGTGCCTTGGTAATGCACGGCAAAGTCATGTGGCTCGCCCACGGCGGTGAAGTCGCTCACTGCGGCGCCAAAGCTGCGCACCTCGCTCCAGCAGCCCTGGTGCAGGACGCGGGTCAGGCTTTCTTCCAGACCATTCACCACCACGCGACCGGTGCTGGGCACGGTGCGCACCAGGTGGTGGAACTGGCGTTCGATGGCGGCCAGGTCGTCAAAGATGTCGGCGTGGTCGAATTCCAGGTTGTTGAGCACAGCCGTGCGCGGGCGGTAGTGCACAAACTTGCTGCGTTTGTCGAAGAAGGCGGTGTCGTATTCGTCGGCTTCAATCACAAAAACAGGGCGGTGGGACGGCACCGGGTTCTGCGTAGGTAAAGGATGAGCCCGCAAAGCGGGCGGGGGACACGGAGCAGAGCCCGGTGCCGTCCCGCCTCCCAGGCGCGCAGAGATGCCGAAATTCATGGGGACGCCACCGACCAGGAAGCCGGGTTGCAGGCCGGCGCTTTCCAGAATCCAGCTCAGCATGGCGGTGGTGGTGGTTTTGCCATGGGTGCCGGCCACGGCCAGCACATGGCGGCCCTGCAGCACGTGCTCAGCCAGCCACTGCGGGCCGCTGGTGTACGGCGCGCCGGCGTCCAGAATCGCTTCCATGAGCGGGAATTTGGGCGTGCCGTCGGCCAGGTGCACACGGCTCACCACGTTGCCGATGACAAACATGTCGGGCTTGAGCACCATCTGGTCGGCACCAAAGCCCTCGATCAGTTCAATGCCCAAGGCGCGCAGCTGGTCGCTCATGGGAGGGTAAACGCCCGCGTCGCAGCCGGTGACGCGGTGGCCTGCTTCGCGTGCCAAGGCTGCCAAGCCGCCCATGAAGGTGCCACAAATACCAAGAATATGAATATGCATGGGTGTATTTTACGTGTCTAGAGGGGCCTGATTTTTTAAGTCTTTTAGGCCTCTAGCCCCCGTGTTGTCTGCGCGAGCAGCTATCAAAATTGCAGCATGTCCCGCCTTGCACCAAGGGCTGCTGCCCGCGGCACAATGGCGCCATGGACGATTTGAAAGAGGAAGTCGCTGCCACGGCGGCCCGCATGGTGGTGGAAGAGGGACTGGAGTACGGTCCGGCCAAGCGCCGTGCGGCCAAGCAACTGGGGATGTCGGCGCGCGCCGCACTGCCGGACAACGACCAGTTGGAGGCGGCAGTGCAGGACTACATCGCCCTGTTTTGTGCGGATACCCAGCCGCAGGAACTGCAGGCCCTGCGTGAGCTGGCGTTGGAGTGGATGGAGCGCCTGGATGTGTTTCGCCCCCATATCAGTGGCGCGGTCTGGCACGGCACGGCGACACGCCGTTCGGATATTTACCTGCAGTTGTTTTGTGATGACCCCAAATCGGCGGAAATTGCGCTGATTGATCGTGGCGTGCGTTTTGAGGTCCGCTCGGTGCCGGGTTTGCATGGCGAGATGGTGGATGCGCTGAGTGTGCATGCGATGTGCCGCCCACTGGGCGAGCAGGTGGGTGTGCATCTGCTGGTCTATGACCTGGACGATGTGCGCGGCGCGCTGCAGCCCGATGCGCGGGGGCGCCGCCCCCGCGGGGATATGGCGGCCCTGCGCCGCGTATTGCAGGAGGTGGATCATGGCTGAGTTGTCCTCTGGCGCCGAGTCTGCCCCCGAAGCCCGCTCGCGCCGCTGGTTGTTGCGCGGGCTGGCGGGCGGGGCAGCCCTGACCGGCGTGGGGGTTGCGGTGTGGCGCGGCGGCGCCCCGGCTGCTGTGGCGGAGCCTGTGGCGGGCTTTTGGGCGCAGCGCTGGGAGTCGCCTGACGGCAAGTCCGTTGCGCTCCAGAGTTTTCAGGGGCGCCCGTTGCTGATGAACTTCTGGGCCACCTGGTGCCCGCCCTGTGTGGAAGAGTTGCCGCTGATCAATCAGTTTTTCCGAGAAAACCGTGCCAACGGTTGGCAAGTGCTGGCATTGGCGGTGGACAAGACCGCGCCCGTGCAAACCTTTTTGCAGCACATGCCTCTGGATTTTCCGGTGGCCATGGCGGGTATGGCGGGTGCGGAGTTGGGGCGCAGTTTGGGCAATTTGACCGGTGGCCTGCCGTTTACCGTGGTGTTGTCGGGAGATGGTGTGGTGCGCCAGCGCAAAATGGGGAGGGTCTCGCCCGCCGACTTGCAAGCCTGGGCTGGGCTAAAATAGAGCGCCGCCCCTAGGGCGGTACGCCTTGTCTGGCGGTTTTTCTTTCTTTTAAAACTTTGTGCCGATTGTCGAAAATGACTTCGTTTGCACAAAGATCAACAAAATTATCGGCAGATGCCGGCATTTTTGCGGTAAATTCGCCGCTTCACAAATGTCGGTTGTTGGAGATTCCATGGATTTACGCAAACTCAAAACCCTGATTGATCTGGTCTCGGATTCCAATGTGTCGGAACTCGAAATCACCGAAGCTGAAGGCAAGGTGCGTATTGTTAAGGGTGGAGGCGCGGTGGTGCAGGGGTATGCCCAGCCGGTCTACGCAGCCCCGCCCGCAGGCGCCCCAGCTCCTGCGCCCGTAGCAGCCCCGGCTGCCGCCGTGGCCGCACCTGTGGTGGAAGTGGCTGCTGGTCACGCCGTCAAATCGCCCATGGTCGGTACCTTCTACCGTTCCTCGGCTCCCGGTGCCAAGCCTTTCGTGGAAGTGGGCGACACGATCAAGCAAGGCGCGACGATTTGCATCATTGAGGCCATGAAGATCCTCAACGAGATTGAAGCGGACAAGTCGGGCACCGTGACCCAAATCCTGTGTGAAAACGGCCAGGCAGTGGAATACGGCCAGCCTTTGTTCACCATCGAATAAGCACACGCACCCATGTTCAAGAAAATCCTGGTCGCCAACCGTGGCGAGATTGCCTTGCGGATCCAGCGCGCCTGTCGCGAGCTGGGCATCAAGGCCGTCATGGTCTATTCCGAGGCGGACCGCGAAGCCAAATACGTCAAGCTGGCTGAAGAGGCCGTCTGCATTGGCCCTGCTCCATCGGCGCAGAGCTACCTCAATATGCCGGCCATTATTTCGGCGGCCGAGGTGACCGATGCGGAAGCGATTCACCCCGGCTACGGCTTTCTGAGTGAAAACGCCGACTTTGCCGAGCGCGTCGAAAAAAGTGGCTTCCAGTTCATCGGCCCCACGCCCGAGTCCATCCGCATCATGGGTGACAAGGTGTCGGCCAAGCAGGCCATGATCCGTGCTGGCGTCCCCTGCGTACCCGGTTCCGAGGGCGAGTTGCCGGACGATCCGGTGCTGATCAAACGCATAGCCAAGTCGGTCGGCTACCCGGTCATCATCAAGGCGGCTGGCGGCGGCGGCGGCCGTGGCATGCGTGTGGTGCACACCGAAGCTGCATTGGTCAACGCCGTGGCCATGACCAAGGCCGAAGCTGGGGCTGCCTTTGGCAACCCGGCGGTGTATATGGAGAAGTTTCTCCAGAACCCGCGCCACATTGAAATCCAGATCCTGGCGGACAAGCACAAGAATGCTGTCTACCTGGGCGAGCGCGATTGCTCCATGCAACGCCGCCACCAGAAGGTGCTGGAAGAATCTCCGGCGCCTGGTATTAACCGCAAGCTGATTGAGCGCATTGGCGAGCGTTGCGTCGCTGCCTGCAAGAAGATTGGCTACCGCGGCGCTGGTACTTTCGAGTTCCTCTACGAAGACGGCGAGTTCTATTTCATTGAGATGAACACCCGCGTGCAGGTGGAGCATCCGGTGACCGAAATGGTGACGGGCATTGACATTGTCAAAACCCAAATCATGGTGGCGGCGGGCGAAAAACTGCCCTTCACCCAGCGCCAGATCGAGGTGCGTGGCCACGCGATTGAGTGCCGCGTGAATGCCGAAGATCCCTACAAGTTCATTCCGTCGCCCGGCCGCGTGACCATGTGGCATGCGCCAGGTGGCCCCGGTGTTCGGGTGGATTCACACGTGTACACCAACTACTTTGTGCCGCCCAACTACGACTCCATGGTCGGCAAGATCATTGTGCACGGCGACACTCGCGAGCAGGCCATGGCACGCATGCGCACCGCCCTGGCCGAGACCGTGGTGGAAGGTATCAATACCAACATCCCGCTGCACCGCGAGCTTTTGGTGGACGCCAAGTTCATGGATGGTGGAACCAATATCCACTACCTGGAACACTGGCTGGAACAGCACAAACGCTAAGGCCCCGCATGTTTGAATTGCGTTTGATGTGCCCCGAGGACCGGGTTGAGAACTTGAGCGATGCGCTGGATGCGTTGGATGCCCTGAGCGTGAGCGTGGAAGACGCGGACGCCCAGACCGATGCCGAGCAGGCCTTGTTTGGTGAGCCCGGCATGCCGCCTCCCAAGGAAGGCTGGCAGCGTTCCCGCGTGATTGCGCTGTTTGCCGATCAGGCGTTGGCTGACGATGCGGCGCGCCTGCTGCAAGCCCAGGACTTCTTCGGTGGCTGCGAAGTGTTAGGCATTGCTGCCGTGGCTGACCAGGACTGGGTGCGTTTGACGCAGTCGCAATTCGCGCCAGTTGAAATTACCCCGGAGTTCTGGATTGTTCCCACCTGGCACGAGCCACCGGCACAAGCCAAGCAGGTGATCCGCCTGGACCCGGGCTTGGCCTTTGGGACCGGTACCCATCCGACCACGCGCATGTGCCTGCGCTGGGTTGCGGGCCACCCGAACCAGCCCGAGGTGTTGGACTATGGCTGCGGTTCTGGCATCCTGGCCATTGGTGCCGCCAAGTTTGGCGCCAAGCGTGTGGTGGCTGTGGATATTGATGAAGCAGCCGTGCAGTCCACGGTGCTGAACGCCGATGCCAATGGTGTATCGCTGTTGGCCGGTTTGCCCGACAAGGCGGATGGCGCGTACGCGCTCGTGTTGGCCAATATTCTCGCGACACCGCTCAAGGTATTAGCGCCGTTGCTGTGCGCACACGTGAAGGCTGGTGGGCACTTGGTGTTGGCTGGCATTCTGGCGCGTCAGGCCGACGAGCTGATCACCGCCTATGCCCCCTATTGCACGCTGTCGGTTGCGGATGAAGAAGACGGCTGGATTCTGATGACCGCCACCCTCTGACAGCGGCGACCTCGGCTCTACAATGTGACGCGATGAGCCTGATTACCCAATGTCCTGCCTGCGCCACGATGTTCAAGGTCGTGCCAGACCAGTTGCGCATTTCGGATGGTTGGGTGCGTTGTGGGCAATGCGACGAAGTCTTCGACGCCAACGCCCATCTCTACACTGACCCGGAGCAGCAGTCTGAACCGGCTGCACACGACGCCGTGTCGGCGGGGCAGGCTGGCAACGACTGGAAATCTTCTCTCCGATTTGCCGCCGAGCAGCAAGAGGCTATACCGCCTGCAGCGGAGGCCGACTTCGCGCAGGATGCCTTGGATGCGGTGGACGTACAGGACGAGGTCGTCGCGGCAGAGATTGCTCTCGACACTTACGCTCACCCGCAGGAGCCCGAACCGAGTCTGGATGCCTTGTTGGATCTGCGACCCGGCCATGCGCGCGATGAAGTGGATGTGCCAGAGGATGCCGTGCAAGAGCATGCCAAAGCAGAGCCGCTTGCCGAGCCGCGGTATGCGCAAGTGCAGGTTAAAACGGTAGAGTCGGCAGATACGCCCAAGCTGTCGTTCATGCGGCAGTCGCGGGGCACCAGCGCTTGGCAGAGCACGGGCGTACGGGTGCTTTTGTCCTTGGTCGCCTTGGTATTGATCGGGGTGCTGGCCGTGCAAGTGGTGGTCCATGAGCGGGATCGCATCGCCGCGACGGAGCCAAGCGCCAGAGAGGCTGTGCTGGCAATGTGCATCTGGCTGGATTGCGAGGTACTGCCGGTGCGACAGATTGAGTCCATCGTGATCGACAGCTCCTCGTTTACCAAAGTGCGTACTGATGTGTACCGCCTGAACTTCACCTTGAAAAGTACTGCGGCGATCGCCTTGGCCGTGCCGGCTTTGGAATTGACGCTGACCGATTTGCAAGACCAGGCTGTGGTACGCCGTGTGTTGCTGGCTTCCGAGTTGGGGGCCGGCAAAGATACCTTGGACGCGGGCGCCGAAATCACCACGGCGCTCCCCATCACCGTCAAGCCCGGGAGCAATACCGAGCGTATATCGGGGTACCGTCTGTTGGCCTTCTATCCGTGATCTCGCCATGAAAAAAGCCCGAAACCTTGCGGTGTCGGGCTTTGGAGCCTGGGGCGTAAACGCTTAGGGCTTGCTGGAGGTCGGAAACGGCCAAGCCGCTTGCGGATTCAGCGTGGTTTGCGCCGCAGGGGCTGCTGGGGCAGCTTTGGCAGCGGGTGCTTTCGCGGCTTTCTTCGCAGCGGGCTTCTTCGCTGCCTTTTTGGCTACGGGCTTCTTCGCTGCAGGTTTTTTGGCAACAGCAGCTTTCTTTGCCGGGGCCTTTTTCGCAGCGGCCTTTTTGGCAGGAGCGGCTTTCTTGGCGGGAGCTGCCTTCTTCGCTGCTACCTTTTTAGCGGGAGCGGCTTTCTTGGCGGGAGCTGCCTTCTTCGCTGCTACCTTTTTGGCGGGAGCGGCTTTCTTGGCGGGAGCTGCCTTCTTCGCTGCTACCTTTTTGGCGGGAGCGGCTTTCTTAGCGGGAGCTGCCTTCTTCGCTGCTACCTTTTTGGCGGGAGCGGCTTTCTTAGCAGGAGCTGCCTTCTTTGCTGCTACTTTTTTAGCGGGAGCAGCTTTCTTTGCGGGAGCGGCCTTTTTTGCGGCCGGTTTTTTTGCAGTTGCCATGATTTTCTCCTTGATCAATTTACAAAGAGCACTTCTTGCCAGTTGGGTGCAAGAAGTGATCCATGCTGTTGGGCGGAGTCCCAGCAGCATGAACGCGGTGACACGCCCCCAGTCCGCGGTCTGGGCCGCGGTGCTGGAGGTGTGAAGTTCTGGAAAACATAATCAGCGCTTCAATCCCAAGAGAGGGCGCCGCCCGATTGGTACTCGATCACGCGGGTCTCGAAGAAGTTACGCTCCTTCTTCAGATCAATCATTTCGCTCATCCACGGGAAGGGGTTTTCCTCGTTCGGGAACAGCGGTTCCAAACCAATCTGGGTGGCACGGCGGTTGGCGATGTAGCGCAAGTAGCCTTTGAACATGGAGGCATTCATGCCCAGCACACCGCGTGGCATGGTGTCTTCGGCATACCGGTATTCCAACTCCACCGCTTTCTCGAACAGGCCCTTGATCTCTGCCTTGAATTCGGGCGTCCACAGGTGTGGGTTTTCGAGCTTCAACTGGTTGATCAGGTCGATGCCAAAGTTGCAGTGCATGGACTCGTCACGCAGGATGTATTGGTACTGTTCAGCAGCACCGGTCATCTTGTTCTGGCGGCCCAGTGCGAGGATTTGTGTGAAGCCCACGTAGAAGAACAGGCCTTCCATCAGGCAGGCAAAAACGATCAGCGACTTGAGCAGCGTCTGGTCGGTTTCTGCGGTGCCGGTGTGGAAGTTGGGGTCCATGATGGCCGCGATAAACGGGATCAGGAACTCGTCTTTGTCACGGATGGACTGGACTTCGTTGTAGGCATTGAAGATCTCGCTCTCATCCAGACCCAATGACTCCACGATGTACTGGTAGGCGTGGGTATGAATCGCTTCTTCAAAGGCTTGGCGCAGCAAAAATTGGCGGCACTCCGGGGCAGTGATGTGGCGGTAGGTGCCCAGCACGATGTTGTTGGCGGCCAGAGAGTCTGCCGTCACAAAGAAGCCGAGGTTGCGCTTAACAATACGGCGCTCGTCCTCGGTCAGTCCATTCGGGTCTTTCCACAAAGCGATGTCGCGTGTCATGTTGACTTCTTGCGGCATCCAGTGGTTGGCACAAGTAGCCAAATACTTTTCCCACGCCCACTTGTACTTGAAGGGAACCAGCTGGTTCACATCGGTTTGGCCGTTGATGATGCGCTTGTCGTCCGCGCGCATGCGGCGTGGGGTTCCGGTCTGCATGATTGCAGCTACGGCTGCGGGTGTTTGCAAGGGAGCAGGGGTGACTGGTGCCTGCGCAACCGACAGCTGTTCAGACGGGTTGCGCGCAAAGTTATTCGGCGATGTGGGCTTGACTTCTTCGTCCCAGGTCAACATAGATGATTCCAATCAGCGGATTATGAGAGCAGCGAAATGAAATGAAAAGAAGTCATGCATTTCGCTGCCCATTTGTGTTGCTCTATTGCATCGCAGTGAGGTTCGCGATGCACCTCTCTCTTACTGGCAGGACTCGCAGGTGGGGTCGTCCACGCCGCAGAACTTGATGTCAGTGGCTGCATTGCTGGCCAGTTCCATTTGCGCATTCGCAGCGGCTGCAGCAGCTTCCAACGCGCTGGACATCTTGGTCGAGCCTTGTGCATCGTTACCGGATGACACTGCATTCATGCGCCCCGCAGTCACCGTAGATTTCTCCGCGTGAGTCGCAGACATGGTGCGGAGGTAGTAGGTCGTTTTCAGACCGCGCAACCACGCAAGTTTGTAGGTTTCGTCGAGCTTCTTGCCCGAGGCGCCGGCCATGTAGATGTTCAGCGACTGCGCCTGGTCAATCCATTTCTGGCGACGTGCTGCGGCTTCCACCAGCCAGCGCGTTTCCACTTCAAAGGCCGTGGCATAGAGTTGCTTGATCTCTTGGGGCACGCGGTCGATCGGGCTCAGCGAACCATCAAAGTGTTTCAGGTCCATCACCATGACGTCGTCCCACAGGCCCAGGGCCTTGAGGTCACGCACCAGATAGCTGTTGATGACCGTGAACTCGCCAGACAGATTGGACTTGACCGACAAATTGCCGAAGCAGGGTTCGATGGATGCGTCCACCCCAATGATGTTGGAGATGGTGGCAGTAGGTGCAATCGCAACGCAGTTGGAGTTGCGCATGCCGTCCTGGGCAATCTTTTGGCGCAATGCATCCCAGTCCAGGGTGGCGGAGCGGTCCACTTCTACATAGCCGCCACGGGCTTGGGCCAGCATGTCCAGGGTGTCGGGTGGCAGGATGCCCTTGTCCCACAGCGAACCCTTGAAGCTGGAGTACTTGCCGCGTTCGCGCGCCAACTCGGTGGATGCCCAGTAGGCGTAGTAGCTGATGGCTTCCATGGACTCGTCAGCAAACTGCACGGCAGCGTCGCTGGCGTAAGGGATGCGCAGTGCGTACAGGCTGTCCTGGAAAGCCATGACGCCCAGGCCCACAGGGCGGTGGCGCAGGTTCGAATCACGCGCCTTCTTGACTGCGTAGTAGTTGATGTCGATCACATTGTCCAGCATGCGCATGGCCGTGGCGATGGTGCGCTTGAGTTTGTCGTGGTCCAGTGCACCATCTTTCAAGTGCTGGCTCAGGTTGACCGAGCCCAAATTGCACACCGCAGTCTCTGTGTCGCTGGTGTTCAGTGTGATCTCTGTACACAGATTGGAGGAGTGCACCACGCCCGCGTGTTGCTGAGGAGAGCGTACGTTGCAGGCGTCCTTGAATGTGATCCAGGGGTGGCCGGTTTCGAACAGCATCGTGAGCATCTTGCGCCAGAGATCGCTGGCCTGCACCGTGCGCGAGGGTTTGATTTCGCCGCGGGCTGCCTTCTCTTCGTAGGCGACATAGGCTTTTTCAAACGCGGAGCCAAACAGGTCGTGCAAGTCCGGAACGTTCGATGGCGAGAACAATGTCCAGGTGCCTTTTTCCATGACGCGACGCATGAACAGATCGGGGATCCAGTTGGCGGTGTTCATGTCGTGCGTGCGGCGGCGGTCATCGCCAGTGTTTTTACGCAGCTCCAGAAACTCCTCAATGTCCAAGTGCCATGTTTCAAGGTACGTGCACACCGCACCCTTGCGTTTGCCGCCCTGGTTTACGGCCACGGCGGTATCGTTCACCACCTTCAGGAAAGGCACCACACCTTGGGATTCACCGTTGGTGCCCTTGATGTGGGAGCCCAGCGCGCGCACACGGGTCCAGTCATTGCCCAAGCCGCCGGCAAATTTCGACAACAGGGCGTTTTCCTTGATGGACTCGTAGATGCCATCCAGGTCATCGGGCACCGTGGTCAGGTAGCAGCTGGAGAGCTGTGAGCGCAGCGTGCCGCTGTTGAACAGCGTGGGGGTGCTGGACATGAAGTCAAAGCTGGACAGCACTTCATAAAACTCGATCGCACGTGTTTCGCGGTCAATTTCGTTCAGCGACAAGCCCATCGCCACGCGCATGAAGAAAGCTTGGGGAAGCTCAATGCGGGTTTTGCCTTCATGCAGGAAGTAGCGGTCATACAAGGTCTGCAAACCGAGGTAGTCGAATTGCATGTCACGGCTGGACTTGAGGGCAGCGCCCAGGCGTTTCAGATCGAACTGCAGCAGTTTTTCGTCCAGCAAGTCGGCATCCACGCCGCGCTTGATAAAGCCGGGAAAGTAATCCGCATAGGCTTCCTGCATGTCCGCCTGGGCCACATCGCGTCCCAGCACTTCGCGGGAAATTGTGTGGAACAGCAAGCGCGCCGTGGCGTAGGTGTAATCCGGATCTTTTTCGATCAGCGTGCGGGCCGCCAGGATGGATGCCTTGTACACCTCGTCCATGGGAACGCCGTCGTACAGATTGCGCATGGTTTCCGCCACGATGGGGTCCGGTTTTACGTCGGCACCCAGTCCAGCGCAGGCGGTTTCGATGCGCGACTGCAGTTGCGCTAGGTCCAAGGCCACGCGCTGACCAGCCTCCAAAACATGGATGGTGGGCATGGCTGGGGTAGTTTGGGCTACCTGTTTGGCGCGCTCCTGGGTGCGGCGCTCGCGGTAGAGCACGTAGGCGCGGGCAATCTCGTGGTGGCCACCACGCATGAGCCCCAGTTCCACTTGGTCTTGCACATCTTCAATATGGAAGGTGCCGCCGCCGGGGCGTGAGCGCATCAGTGCGCGAATCACCTGCTGCGTCAAACCGTCCACAGTCTCACGCACGCTGGCCGAGGCCGCTCCCTGGGTGCCGTGCACGGCCAAAAAGGCCTTCATCATCGCAACGGCAATCTTATTGGGCTCAAAAGGAACCACTGCGCCATTGCGACGAATGATCTGGTAGTGGGTCAGGGTGTTCACCATGCCGGTTTCTGTATTGCCGCTGCTATGGGCGGTCAGCAGCGTGCTGGATGGCGTGGGGGTTGCAGTAGAAGCAGATTCCATGATTTCCTCGTCTAAATCGGTATTTTTGGGGCTTGTCGCGGAGCATGAACAGCCCCTTTTTTGTCGCAGTGGGGCAGTGGTTTGAATTAACAGCACACACTATATCTGGGGTCTTGGGTGGAGACAAGCCACTACCTGTAGTGTACAGGCTGCTATTGGGCGCTTCCTGCGCCGACGTGGATGTCTTGCTGCTTGGAGCACCGCAATGCGGGTCGGCAAGGCGCCCGTGAAATGGGGCTTTGGGCGGGCCGCGCCAAGATTGGTGCGCGCTTGCGCAGGATTTGGCCTGCAAAGGCCCGTCAAATCAGCGTCTTGGGGGGCTCCACGTCACCTCGCCGGGTGCGCATGGGCCGGGAAAAAGCCTGAAAAAAAATATTTTCAGGTGTGGCCCCCAGCTGTGGTGTGGGGGTAGTAACTCGCGGGGAGTCCCAGGCTGTCACGCAAAACATCCCACCTAAAGCCGGGGCCCGGGTCCTCCTTGCGTCCTGGGGCAATGTGTTCATGCCCTGCTACGTGGCGCAGCGGGTAGTGGTGCGCCATGGCGGGAATCAGGGACTGCAGTGTTTCGTACTGCGCCGGGGTAAAGGTATCGCCCTCTAGCCCCTCCAGTTCTATGCCGATGGAGTCGTCATTGCAGTTGCTTCTGCCGCGGTAGGCGGAGACCCCCGCATGCCATGCGCGGTCTTCGCAACTCACGAACTGCCAGAGATCGCCCTGCCGGGTGATGAAAAAGTGGGCAGACACCTGCAAACCTTCAATCGACTTGAAATACGGGTGTGCGTTCCAGTCCAGCCGGTTGGTGAACAGTTCTGCAACGTGTGGTGTGCCGTACTGGCCGGGAGGCAGGCTGATCGAGTGGAGGACGACCAGGTCAATCAAGGCCCCACGCGGGCGCGGGCCAAAGTTGGGGGAGGCACAGACGTGGGCGAAACGGTACCAGCCCTTGATCCACAGGGGCGGACTGTCTTCAGGCATCGGCGGAGTCGTCCGAGGCGTTGGGTGCGTCAATCTGCAGGCGTGCCATCCTGTAGCGGATCTGCCGCAGGCTGATGCCGAGACGATGGGCTGCCGACGTGCGGTTGAAGCGGGTTTCTCGCAGGGTGCGAACCAGGATGTCACGTTCGATCCGGTCCAGGTGCACCTGCAAATCACTCGGAATGGGGTCTTCCGCGCTCATGGCCACCGGCGGAGGGGGCGCGAAGCTCGCGACGATGTCCGCTGGTCGGGTGGTTTCCTGGTCGTAATGCAACGGCTGGGGCTGTGTGCTCAGGGCGTGGGTGTCGAGTTCCAGTACCGCATCGTCCGAAAGTGCCATGGCGCGATGCAAAACGTTCTCCAGCTCGCGGACGTTGCCCGGCAAAGGAAGCGTGCAGATTTGCGCCATGGCCCGTGCTGACAGCTGTGGGGCAGGCAGACCGGACTCGGCGGCAATCCGGATCAGCAGGGCCTGACACAAGGCGGGCAGGTCTTCGCAGCGTTCACGCAGAGGAGGAATATAAATGTCTATGACGTTGAGGCGGTAGTACAAGTCCTGCCGGAAGCGTCCGGCCTGCACCTCTGCTGCCAAGTCCTTGTGGGTGGCGCTGACGATGCGCACATCCACCAACTCTTCTTGCAGTGCGCCCAAGGGACGCACACTGCGTTCTTGAATGGCGCGTAAAAGCTTGGATTGCATGGGCAGTGGCAAGTCCCCAATCTCGTCCAAAAACAAGGTGCCACCGTGTGCCGCCTGGAAAAACCCCACGCGGTCCTGCGTGGCGCCGGTGTAGGCCCCTTTGCGGGCGCCAAAAAACTCCGCCTCCAGCAGGCTTTCCGGGATGGCACTGCAATTCACTGGCACCCAAGGTCCCTGCACGCGGTGACTGTTGGCATGGATGGCACTGGCGACCAGCTCTTTGCCGGTGCCCGATTCGCCATGAATGAGCACCGGTGCCATACTCCGCGCCACCTTGACGATCCGGTCCTTGACCTGGGCCATGACGCCGGAGCTTCCCACCAGCCTGGCCAGCGCGTTCTCTGCGCTGGCCGTGTTGCCGCTGGAGGTATTTTTCTGCGTCGGGTTGCGCGCCGGGACTGGCGTGGCAGCCGCGTTGCCCTGCAGGGCATTAGCGACGACGGCCCGGAACTGTTTCAGGTCCACCGGCTTGGACAGGTAGTCAAAAGCCCCCGCCTTCAGCGACTCCACGGCATTTTCGGCTGAGCCATAGGCCGTGATCACCACACAGCGCTCCGGGCGTTGCTCTGCACGCAGCTGCGCCAAAATATCGGTCCCCGAGCCATCGGGCAGACGCATGTCCGTGATGATGGCGTCAAAGCGCTGTTGCTTGAGTTGCTCCCGGGCCTCTTGCACGCAGCCGGCGGTTTCCACCCGGTAGCCTTCGCGCAGCAGGGTGAGCTCGTACAGCGTGCGCAAGTCCGGCTCATCGTCGATGACCAGAATGCGTGCGTCGTTCAGTACAGGGAGGTTTGCCATGGTGCTTCTGTATTGTCGTTCGGCAAGGTGCTGTCGGTCAGCGGCAAGGTAATCGAAAACGCATTGCCTTCGGTAGCGAGGCCCGCCACCTCCTGCGTGCTGCGGTGGTAGGCCAGGGTGGCGCCATGGCGCTCACACAGCTCCCTGGAAATATACAGACCCAGGCCGCTGGATCGGCTCTCCGAAGAGAAAAAGGGCTCAAACAGGTGGCGCTGTACCGAGGCATCCATGGGGGCGCCGTCACTCCATACGGTCACCCGCGCCGCCTGCTCTCGGCGCACGCTGAGCACCTGGATGCCGCCAACACGCTTGCTGGCGTAACGTTGGGCATTTTCCAGCAAGTTCACCAGGATCTGGCGCAGGTGGTCTGCATCAAAACGCACCGACAGCGCCTCCGCATCTACCTGGATGTGCAGTTGGGCCAGGCGGCCTGACTGGTGGGCCCAGTCGGATGCGATGCGGTACACCTGTTCGTGCAGGTGAATATGCTGCGTCAAGAGGGCAGGGTCATTGCCGCGGACCCGGGACACATTCAGGATGTCATCCACAATTCTTTCGAGTCGTTTGGCGTTTTGGCTCACCATGGCCGTGAGTTTCTTTTGCCGTGGGTCGCTGAGCTCCTCGTCCAGCAGGGCATTGGCTTGGGCAATGGCGGCCAGTGGGTTGCGTATTTCGTGCGCGACTGCAGTGGAAAGTCGGCCCATGCTGGCCAGTTTTTCGGTACGCAGGCGAGCTTCTAGTTCGCGCTGGTCTTGCAAAAACAGCACACACAGGCTGTCCTGCGCGATGCCCTGCGGCGCGGCCAGACTGGTGCGAACCAGCACCCGACGGGGCCCGCTGCCTGCGTGGTGGATGGTGACTTCTGCCTGCTGGGCGCGGCCGGTGCCCATGCTCATCCGGGTCAGGTGCAGCAATGTTTGCCACGCCGGGCTGGATTTCAGGTCAAACATGGCTGCGCGCAATGGCCGGTGTGGGCTCCCCAGCAACAGCCTGGCTGCCGGATTGGCCGCGCGCACCAGGCCTTGCGCATCGACGATGAGTACCCCATCGGGCAGGGACTCAATCACCAGTTCATTGACCTGCCGCTGCACCGTGGCTGCCAACTGGCTCAGGCGTGCCCGCTGCCCCTCGCTGGCCAAGCGCGATGCCAGTTGGTTGGCCAACAGCGCAATCAAAAGATACCCGGCCCCTGCCAGCGCGGCCTGCACAAAGGCCGATGCTGCCTCGCCAGGTGCTTCGCGGTGCAAGCCGTAGGTGCCCAGCAGCAGCAGCATGCTGATACCAGCCGCTGTTCCCAGGGCCAGGCGCAACGAACCCAACACCGATGCCAGCAAAACCGGTAAGGCAAACAGCGGGGTGTAGTTGAGGTTGTTGCCTTGCAGCCACTGCAAACCGGAGAACACCGCAATGTCCAGCCCGATCAGCACCCCCCAGGCACGGTTGAAAGCCTGCCCCAGGCGGCGTGGCCGGACAAACCGCCGGGTCGCCAAGGTGCCCAGAAAGTAAGCCAGGCAAATGGCGATAAGCGTGCGGCTTTGGGCTGAACCGCTGACATACAGAGCCGCCTGTAACACCACCAATACCAGCCCCAGCGTCAGACGGGCCGTCATGAAGGCTTGCCAAAGGCGCGAGAACTCCTGTGTTCCTTCGGGTGGCTCGGGCACGGGCTCCAGGGCAGTCGGCCCAAACCACGAGTGCTCGGGAAGCGGGGTTGGCATTACCCTTCCGCCGCTTGGCGGTGTGCGGTGCTGCAGTAAGGCCCCTGCCGACCGAACAACGCGTCGGTGCTGGGCAAGTGAAGCCCACAGTGGCCGCAGGCCACCATGTCGGTTGGTTGTGCGGGCGGCTGTGGTTTGGATGCCGGTTTGGGGGCCACTGCGCTGCTGCGCGCTGTGCGCCAGCGCCAAGCCACCAAGAACACCACGGCAAGGACGATGAAGTATTTCATGCGCCCCGTCCCAAAATCACTTCCAGCACAAACCGCGACCCCACATAGGCCAGGAGCAAGAGCAGCGAGCCGGTGTAGAGCATGCGATTGGCCTGTTTGCCACGCCAGCCAAACTGGTAGCGGCCTGCCAGCAAAACGGCAAAAGTGGCCCAAGCCAGCACGGAGAATATTGTCTTGTGGTCCCAGCGCCAGGCGTGGGTGGGGCCGTACAACACATCACCAAAGCCATAGCCCATGACCAGGGTGGCACTCAGCAACACAAAGCCTGCTGCAACAAACCGGTAGGTCAGGCGCTCCAGGGTGAGCAGTGGCAAACCGCTGTGCGGGTCTGCGGCCTGGCGAATCCGGGCCTCGGTGCGTGTCATGAACCAGGCATGTACCACTGCGGTGCCAAACAAGCCGTAGCAGGCCACGCCAAACAGCAGGTGCAGCGGGAGCCAGATGGAGGCTGTGGCTGCCAGTGGCGTCCCCGGGAACACAAACGCCAGTGCCACCGCCAGTGCCCCCAGTGCGGCCAGTGCCCAGCGTGTTGGCAACTGAGGAAAGACCTGGCTTTCCACGGCATACACCGCAGCCACCAGCCAGGCCGTCACCGACAGGGCCGGTGCAAACCCGAAGTACGCGGTGCTACCCATCAGGCTCCAGGCCAGCACGGCACCGTGCAGCACCCAGGCGATGACCACCCCGTTGCGCGCCGCGTTGGCCGACAAATGGGTGGCGCGCAGCGCGACCCAAGCGTAGGCGCTGGCGGCCAAAACCGACAGGGTCAGGCTGATGGGAGTCGCACTGGCTAAAATCATCCCCACAGTTTAGCGTTTTGCTCCCTGCCAGCCCCGGCTGGCCCTCACTACAGGTTCCGCTTGCCGGAATACGTCTTATGGCTTCCGCCCTTACCGACAAACTCTCCCGCCTCGTCAAAGACCTGCGCGGCCAAGGCCGCATCACCGAAAGCAATGTGACCGACATGCTGCGCGAGGTGCGCATGGCGCTGCTGGAGGCGGACGTGGCCTTGCCTGTGGTGCGTGATTTCATCGCCCGGGTCAAAGACAAAGCGCTGGGCCAAGAGGTCATGGGCTCGCTGCAGCCGGGCCAGGTGCTGGTCAGCATCGTTAACAAGGAACTTGCCGCCACCATGGGCGAGGGCGTGAGTGACATCAACCTCGCTGCGCAGCCGCCCGCGGTCATTTTGATGGCCGGCCTGCAAGGTGCCGGTAAAACCACGACCACGGCCAAGCTGGCCAAACACCTGATCGAGAAGCGCAAAAAGAAGGTGCTGACGGTGTCGGGCGACGTCTACCGCCCCGCCGCCATCGAGCAGCTCAAAACGGTGACAGCCCAGGCTGGCGCCGAATGGTTCCCGTCCACGCCGGACCAAAAGCCCGTGGACATCGGCCGCGCCGCACTGGACTACGCCAAAAAACATTTCTTTGATGTGCTGCTGGTCGACACCGCAGGCCGTCTGGCCATTGACGAAGCACTGATGCTGGAAATCAAGGAGCTGCACGCGGCCCTGAATCCAGTGGAAACCCTGTTTGTGGTGGACGCCATGCAGGGCCAGGACGCCGTGAACACCGCCAAGGCCTTCAAGGAAGCGCTGCCGCTGACCGGCATCATCCTGACCAAGACCGATGGCGATTCGCGCGGTGGTGCGGCCCTGTCGGTGCGCCAGGTCACTGGCGCCCCCATCAAATTTGCCGGTACCAGTGAAAAGCTCGATGGCCTGGAGGTGTTCGACGCCGAGCGCCACGCCGGTCGCATCCTGGGCATGGGCGACATCGTGGCCCTGGTGGAGCAAGTCACCGCCGGTGTGGACATCGAGGCTGCAAAAAAGCTGGCCGAGAAGGTCAAGAGCGGTGGCGGCTTCGATCTGAACGACTTTTTGGCCCAGATCCAGCAGATGAAACAAATGGGCGGCCTCTCCAGCCTCATGGACAAGCTGCCCGCCGCCATGGCGGCCAAGGCCGGTCAAGTGGACATGGACAAGGCCGAGAAAGACATCAAGCGCAAGGAAGGCATCATCCACAGCATGACGCCGCTGGAGCGCCGCAAGCCCGACCTCATCAAGGCCACGCGCAAGCGCCGCATTGCCGCGGGTGCCGGTGTGCACGTGCAAGAAGTCAACCGCATGCTCAAGGAATTTGAGCAAATGCAGGACATGATGAAGAAGATGAAGGGTGGCGGCATGATGAAAATGATGAAACGCCTGGGCGGCATGAAGGGCATGCCCAAGATGCCTTTCTAACCATCTGCCCGATGGCTGACCAACACCCTGCGCAAGTTTTAAAAGGCATTGGCCTGGCCATTGCGGCCATGGCCTGTTTTGCCAGCCTGGACACCACCACCAAATGGGTGTCACTCAGCGCGCCGCTCATGGTGGCCATGTTTTTCCGCTACGCGTTTCAGGCCGTGGCTACCACCGCCATTGAGCTGCCCCGCCAGGGGCGCGCTTTACTCCACACCGCGCACATCGGCCTGCATGTGCTGCGTGGCGGGTTGCTGCTGGCCACCAGCATCCTGGCCTTTTTGAGTCTGAAGCACATGCCTGTGGGCGAGTTCACCGCCATCGTGTTGCTCACGCCCCTGGTGGTGACCCTGTTGGCCGCGCGCATGTTGCATGAAAAAGTGTCGCGGTTGCGCCTGCTACTGGTGGCTGGCGGTTTTGCCGGCACCTTGGCCATCGTGCGGCCAGAGGGGTCTGACTTCAACTGGGCCCTGTTGTTTCCCATCGGGGTGGTCGCCGCCAACGCGGGCTTTCAGCTGCTCACCAGCCGCATGGCTCGCACCGAAGATCCGATGACCATGCAGTTCTACACCGGCTGGACCGGTGCTGGCGTGGCCGCACTCGCCTTGCCCTTTGCCTGGGCACCGATAGAGTCGCACGCCGTGTGGGGCGGCTTGCTGCTCATGGGCATTTTGGGCAGCCTGGGCCACTTCATCTTCATCCAGGCCTTCCAGCGCGCACCCGCCGCCGTGCTCATGCCTTATATGTATGCCCAGATCGCCTTTGCCATGCTGGGCGGCTGGCTGATCTTCTCGCACGTGCCCGACGCCTGGACCATCGCCGGCATGGCCCTGATCGCCGTGTGTGGTGCCGCTGGCGCGTGGCTCACGGCGCATGAAAGCCGGGCATCGGCCGAGGCGCCAGAGCACTGATGGGCGCTTGCGTGGTGCGGTTTTAGTGCCTAATTGGCCTGTAGCCCTCGTGGAATATGCCCGAGTAGCTCCTGATTTTGTAGCAATTTTTCGTGCCGGCGTGTGGTCGGCAGAGCGGGGAGTCCGGGCCCCCGCCTCATACTGCCAAACGCGCAGAAATCGGCGGGGCCCCGGACTCCCCGCTCTGCGGGTGAGATGGGTTGGTCTTGGGGTGCCATCGGTTAAGGTGGGGGGGCTGTTTTGCAGCGGAAGCGGACTATCAAAGAAGACAACGCGTTCCGGGTTATTGCAGGGTTTGACCATTCTGTTATCACCGTCAAAATTGCATCTGAAGTCAAAATGCGCAATCAAATCAAAGAGTTCCTGATCTGCCGTTAACGGTATTCATAAGCAAGCCGCCTTGTTCATACGCAGATTTGCAGGATTTGGCCTCATTTTCATAGGTGGCCACACGGCATCGGGTCTGACTAATCGGATATAAATCAAGCACTTAAAGAATCCACGGGAGGAAACCATGGGTGTATGTGGCTTTGTTCAAAAGACCTGTTTGACGTCCATAACACGTTAGGCGTCATATCACTTCTTCATGCGCCCACGAATCGCATTCGCAACGGTCTTCGCCCTCGGCGCGGGGATGCACCTTTGGGTTCTCATCAGTCCGCCTCGGAGTGTTGGCTACCTAGCGGTCTATCTTTGCTGGCTCTTGCCCAGCATCGCGTTCGCCTCTTTCATTTGGAACAAGTCATCTCCGTCTCGACCACTGTCGGCGCTGGAACGCCGGATGCGCCGAGATTCCCCGGCGCTATGGATGGAGGGCCTGGGCCTGTTCGTCGCAATTGCCGCGTTGGGATTGGTAATCCACCTGTTCGGACCCTACAAAGGGTCGTACGCATGGCCCCATTCGGGGCCTGTCAGCAAGTCGGATTGGACCCAGTCCAGGGCCATGACTCTCATGCTTGTCCTCTGCGCGGGAGGGTGCTGGGGGCTGCTTCGCGGCGAGCCTGGCGACACTGATGCTCCCATACCTGATGGCTCCATGCTGGTACGTGCTGGCGGCTGGCTGCGACGATTGGCAGGCGTCGCGATTGCTTGTTGGGGAGCGTGGCTGTTTGTTATTGGCATTCGGCATTGGGGGCAATCAGCCGATGGCTTTGACCGCTTGCTGAATCTTATGTTCGTGGTCGGCGGTCCGCTGTGGTTTCTCATAGGCTTGGCACTCGCACTGCGTCGCGGCCGCAATGCCGTCTAACTCAGGTGTTAAATTTCAACTGGCCGATTTGCCTTCACCCGAGAACATCGTCAAGGTTGGGACTTTTCTCTACGACGACTCCGTTTTGCGTGACGTCTGTATTTCCTTCAGTCCCATACGTTTCGGAACTGGGGACTACGAGGACTTGCCAGAGATTGTTGAAGATGTGGTTGTAGATACCTACTACGTCTTTTTCGGTTCAACGACTGGACGGGGGAGTTACACCGCTGGTGGTGGCGGGTATCCCTCACTTGCCGAAGCGGTTGCTAACGTCGAAGCCCGACCGGGGTTCGGCAAGACCTTTCAGTGGAGTGCCCAGGCGTATGAAATTTAATAAGCTCGTCGAATGGACCCACAACGGAGGCCAGCATGGTCGCCATTCATCAACGCTGAGTGCGTCGTTGCGGTCTACTCACGGTCAACGTTAATGACCGCTTCTGAGCACAGCGAATGACAGTAATCAGCCTCAAGCCGACCACCCATCCCCCAAGCTGCGCTACTCGCCGCCACCCATCCACAGGCGCGCAAGGCTTTACAAGCGAAATCGCCCGCTAGCGCATATAGAGCATGCGCAAGCAGCTCCTAAATAAATAGCAAATCAAGCCATGCGCCCGGTCTTCACAAACCGGTCGTGCCACGACAGTGCTTCACTCAGAATGTGCGGGGTGTGGCGGCCGGGGGCTGTCTGCAGGGCGCGGTTGAAGTAATCGCGCAGGGCGGGGCGGAAGTCGGGGTGGGCGCAGTTTTCGATGACGAGCTGCGCGCGCTGCGTGGGGGACTTGCCGCGCAGGTCGGCCAGGCCTTGTTCGGTGACGATGATTTCCACGTCGTGCTCGGTGTGGTCGGTGTGCGAGACCATGGGCACGATGCAGGAAATGGCGCCGTCTTTGGCGGTGGAGGGCGTCATGAAGAACGACAGGTAGGCGTTGCGCGCAAAGTCGCCTGAGCCGCCTATGCCGTTCATGATGCTGCTGCCCATGAGGTGGGTGGAGTTGACGTTGCCGTAGATGTCGGCCTCGATCATCGCGTTCATGGCAATCAGGCCCAGGCGGCGGATCACCTCGGGGTGGTTGCTCATCTCCTGCGGGCGCAGCACGATGCGCTCGCGGTAGAAATCGATGTTGGCGTTGAACTCTTCCAGCGCTGCGGGGCTGAAGGACAGCGCCGTGGCCGAGGCCATGGTCAGCTTGCCGGACTTGATCATCTCCAGCATGCCGTCCTGCAGCACCTCGGTGTAGGCCGTCAGGTTGTTGAACGGGCCTTGGTTCAGGCCGATGAGCACCGCGTTGGCAATGTTGCCCACGCCGCTTTGCAGGGGCAGCAGGTCCGCCGGCAGGCGGCCGACATTCACCTCTTGCTGCAGGAACTGGATGATGTGCCCGGCAATGCGCTCGGAGGTCGCATCGGGCGGGGTGAAGGGCGAGTTGCGGTCGTGTTCGCTGGTTTCCACCACCGCAATCACCTTGGCCGGGTCGCAGTGCAGATAACACTCACCAATCCGGTCGCCGGGCGCCACCAGCGGAATGGGGCGGCGGTGTGGCGGGATGCGGGTGCCGTAGTAAATGTCGTGCATGCCTTCCAGGCCCGGATGCTGCTGGCTGTTCACTTCCAGAATGATGTGGTCGGCCAGGTCCAGCCAGGTCTTGTTGTTGCCCACCGAGGACGAGGGAATCAGCCGCCCGTCCGGCAGGATGCCCGCCACTTCTACCACCGCCACCTTGAGCGGCCCCAAAAAACCAAACCACGCCAGCTGCGCCACGTGCGAGAGGTGGATGTCGGTGTACTGCATCTGCCCTGCGTTGATCTGCTTGCGCACCGTGGGGTCCGACTGGTAGGGCAGTCGCATGGAGACGCCGTGCGCTTTGGCCAGCGCACCGTCCAGCTCGGGGGCGGTGGAGGCGCCGGTCCACAGGCCGATCTGGAAGTCTTCGCCCGCCGCGTGCAACTGTTCCATGCGCTGGGCCAGTGCCTGTGGCACCGCCTTGGGGTGGCCGGAGCCGGTGAAGCCGCTCATGCCCACATTGGCCCCTGCGGGGATGAGGGCGGCGGCGGCCTCGGCCGACATGAGCTTGGCCTGGTAGGCGGGATGTTGGATGCGGGGGGCCGATGGCATGTCAAAAAACTCCGGGAGTCTGAGGGGGCGGGCGCCAGGCGCTCCGCAAGCCCGCCATCTTACGATTGGCTTACGGGTTTACCCTTGGTATTTTCTTGACTTGGGGCAAATCTCCCGTAAAAAGGGCTCCCGCAGGAGCCCTCCGTACCAGGCACCAAGCGGGTCAGGCGGCGTGTTCCACCGTCAGCACTTCACCGCGCAAGGTGTAGCTGCGGGTCTCAGTAATCGTTACATCCACCAACTGGCCCACCAGGCGCGGGTGGCCGGCAAAGTTGACCACGCGGTTGCACTCGGTCCGGCCCATCAGTTCACCGTTGTCGCGCTTGCTGGCGCCTTCCACCAGGATGCGCTGCACCGTGCCCAGGCGCTGGGTGCTGATGGTGGCAATGTTGGCGTTGATGGCCGCTTGCAGCTCCTGCAGGCGGGCCAGCTTCACCTCGTGCGGTGTCTCGTCGTGCAGGTTGGCCGCAGGGGTGCCGGGGCGCGGGCTGAAGATGAAGCTGAAGCTGTTGTCAAAGCCCACGTCGTGGATGAGCTTCATCATCTTGGCGTGGTCTTCGTCTGTCTCGCCGGGGAAGCCGACGATGAAGTCGGAGCTGATCGACATATCGGGCCGGATGGCGCGCAGCTTGCGGATGGTGCTTTTGTATTCCATGGCGGTGTAGCCACGCTTCATGGCCATGAGGATCTTGTCGCTGCCGTGTTGCACCGGCAGGTGCAGGTGGCTCACCAGCTTGGGCAGCTTCTCGTAGGCCGCAATCAGGCTGGGCGTGAACTCGTTGGGGTGGCTGGTGGTGTAGCGGATGCGCTCAATGCCGGGGATGTCGGACACGTACTCCAGCAGCGTCGCAAAGTCGGCCATCTCGCCGCCTTCGGTCATGGGCGCGCGCCAGGCATTCACGTTCTGGCCCAGCAGGTTCACCTCTTTCACGCCCTGGTCGGCCAGGCCGGCAATTTCCACCAGCACATCTTCAAACGGGCGGTTCACTTCCTCGCCGCGGGTGTAGGGCACCACGCAGTAGCTGCAGTATTTGCTGCAACCTTCCATGATGCTCACAAAGGCGCTGGCACCGTCCACCTTGGCGGGCGGCAGGTGGTCAAACTTTTCAATCTCGGGAAAGCTGATGTCCACCTGGGGCTTGTCCAGCGCCTTGCGGGCGTTCAGCAGCTCGGGCAGGCGGTGCAGGGTTTGCGGGCCGAACACCACGTCCACATAGGGCGCGCGTTTGATGATCTCGGCACCTTCCTGGCTGGCCACGCAGCCGCCCACGCCGATCTGCACGCCCTTGGCCTTCAGGTGCTTGATGCGGCCCAGATCGGAAAACACTTTCTCCTGCGCTTTTTCGCGCACCGAGCAGGTGTTGAACAGGATCAGGTCGGCCTGCTCCACATCGTCGGTGGGCTCGTAGCCTTGGGCTGCACCCAGCACGTCGGCCATCTTGTCCGAGTCGTACTCGTTCATTTGGCAGCCGAAGGTTTTGATAAAGACTTTTTTGGACATGGGACACCCCGAGAAAAATGCTATGAATATAGGAGCTGCTCGCGCAATATTGGCGAGGGCTAGAGGCCCAAAAGGCTCTAAAAGTGGTGCGGTGCCAGCGGCGCCTACTGCGTGGAGTAGGCGGGTGCGGTGGGCAAGAGCTTGGCTTCCACCTCGGTCAGCACCCACACCTCGTGCAGCATGCCCTGGGGCTCAAGGATGTACACCACGGGCAAGGTCTGGCCCACCAGGGAAGACGACATGGCCAGCATGCCATTGGCCCCACGGACGCGGGCGCCGGGCGAGAGGCGCGCCACCTTGTTGTCCAGCAGCACCTCGGGCGGTGCCACCACCTGCAGCGTGCCGCGCAGGGCTTTGGGGGGGAAGGACCGTACCGCCACCACTGCCGTGCCGGTGCTATCGGTCAGCTGTTGGGTGGTGGGGCTGGTCTGCGCCATGCCGCCCAGGGGCAGGGCGGCCAGCAAGGAGAGTGCGCCCAAGGCGCGAATGCAGCGGTTCATGGTGTGTATCCAGAGGCTGTGAATGAAAGAAGGGCCCGATTTTACCGGGCCCGCCCTTCAACGGGACTTTTGCAGGCGCTGCAGCATCAGTTCTTGCGCAATGCGCATGCGCTCCACGGCTGCAGACAGGTTCTTGAACTCCTGTACCTTGATGCTTGCAACCGGTTTTGTCGGCTCACCGCGGCTCAGGGCGTCGACCATGTCCGTCAGGTTGCGGATCGGTTCGGTCACACTTTTGGGCAGGCTGATCAGCAAGTACACACCGATGCCAATGCCAATCAGCACGGTCGCCATCACGCCGTAGATCATTTTGCTGAACCCTTCGTTGGTCACCGTGGTCAGCGCCAGCGTGGCCTGGCTCTTCTGGGCAAAGGTTTCGGCCACGCCTTTGATCAGATCGGCAGAAAAGCGGTCCTTGCCCGCCTTGATCAGGTCGTTGGCTTCTTCGGTCAACAGCATGCGCGTGCTCTCCACTGCGGGCGCGGTTTCCTTGGCTTTGGCGCCCTTGAGGCTGGCGGCTTGTGGTTCGGTGGCCTGGGCCGTAGCGACTTCTTCCTGCATCTTGCTGGCGCGGGCATTCACCTCGGCAAATACTTTGGCCATTTCAGCCGCATAAAACTCCCCTGCCGTGGCCCACTGGCCCACGCGGACCACGTCGTCCCCGCTCAGGGCGTTGCTGGTGTTGGCGCGCATGCGCCCCAGCAGTGCAGTGATTTTCTCCATCGTACCGGTCCATTCCTTTTGGTACTGGGCGCGCTTGTCTGCGTTGTTCACGTAGATGAAGTACTCTTTTTCGTACCGGCGAATCTGCTGCGCCATGGTCGACAAATCGGCCAGGTCCACCTGGGCCACGGTGTTCCGGCGCGCCACCTCCACCACCTCGCGTTCGGTGTAGCGGCCCATGGTCAGCACGCCAGCGGCCTGCAGGACAAAGAACACGATGATGGCGATCAGGCCCACCATCAGGTTGCGGTTGATAGATGTTGTTTTGTTCATGGCTTACTTTTGAAGTGGGGTGACGGGGGGCGCCTTGCGGCTGCACTGCTCCAGAATGGTCTGGCGGATGCGTTCATTGGGCAGTCCGGCGGGCAGCTGCTGGACGAGGTTGATCAGAAACGAGCGGAGATGGACTTCTTCGCTGGCCTGCGGCAGGCCATCACTGGCCGTGGTCGCGTCCATAGCGTCGTCGACCACAAACCGTGCGGCAACGCCGAGGTACTCAACAAGGACTTGGGTGGCCGTTTCGGCCACATGTTCGGGATTCCACACCTGGGGTTCTTCTTTCTTGTAGGCCCAGCCGCGTTTGGCTGGCGACGCCGTTGGCATCGTTTTCAGAAATTGTAGGTGCCCACTGCGGCCCGACCCTGGTGCGGGATAGCCGCGACCATGAAAAAACCCGCAAAGTGTGAACAATTGCGGGTTTTTAATATGGTGGTCGTAGGTGGACTTGAACCACCGACATCAGCATTATGAATGCTGCGCTCTAACCAACTGAGCTATACGACCGAAGCCCAGAATTATAGACCAAAAATTATTGGTGGGTAAAGTGGGCAGCGCGCTTGTTGACGAAGGCGTCCATGCCTTCCTTCTGGTCGGCGGTGGCAAACAGCGCGTGGAACAGGCGGCGTTCAAACACAATGCCGTCGGCCAAGGTGCCTTCAAACGCCCGGTTCACGGCTTCTTTGGCGGCCATCGTGGCGATTTGCGAGAACGCGCAAATCTGCAGCGCGGCGCCCAATGCTTCGTCTTGCAGCGTGTCCAGCGGCACCACGCGGCTCACCAAGCCGGCGCGTTCGGCCTCGGCGGCATCCATCATGCGGCCGGTCAGCGCCATGTCCATGGCCTTGGCCTTGCCCACGGCGCGCGGCAGGCGCTGCGTGCCACCTGCGCCGGGGATGATGCCCAGCTTGATTTCGGGCTGGCCGAATTTGGCGTTGTCGGCGGCGATGATGAAGTCGCACATCATGGCCAGCTCGCAGCCGCCGCCCAGGGCAAAGCCGCTGACTGCGGCAATCACCGGTTTGCGGATGGAGCGAATGGTTTCCCAGTTGCGGGTGATGAAGTCGCCCTTGTAGGCGTCGGCAAAGCTGAACTTGGCCATCACGGTGATGTCGGCGCCCGCGGCAAAGGCCTTTTCGCTGCCGGTGAGCACGATGCAGCCGATTGCCGGGTCGGCGTCAAAGCCCTTGAGCGCAGCGCCCAGCTCGTCCATGAGCTGGTCGTTCAGCGCATTCAGCGCCTTGGGGCGGTTCAGCGTAATGATGGCGACCTTGTCGCCTTCGATACGGGTGGTGATGCATTCGTAGCTCATGATGGGGTCTCCAGATTTTTGCGTCTTGGCACTATAGCGAAGAGGGTTTGCACATGACTGACACCGGTACGACCACCACCTCGGAAACTTTGGTTCTTTACGCCGAACAGGGCGGTGTGGCCCTGCTCACGCTGAACCGTCCGGCGGCCCTCAACGCCTTCACCCGCGAGATGCACCATGCGCTGTGGGCCGCGCTGGACCGGGCCGAAGCCAACCCGGCCATTCGCGCCGTGGTGCTCACGGGTGCGGGGCGTGGCTTTTGCGCGGGAGCCGACCTCAACACCGGCGAGCTGGGACCCGACGCCCACCCTGAAGGGCGGCCCGATCCCGGGGTCAGTATCGAACAGGCCTTCAACCCCACCACGCGGCGCCTGCAGGCGCTGCGCATGCCCACGGTGGTGGCGGTGAATGGCGTGGCGGCTGGGGCGGGCATGTCGTTTGCGCTGGCGTGTGACATTGCCATTGCGGCGCCCGGCGCCAGCTTCATTCAAGCCTTCAGCAAGATCGGGTTGATTCCTGATGCGGGCAGCACCTGGTTTTTGCCGCAGCGCCTGGGCATGCCGCGCGCGCTGGCGCTGGCCATGACGGGTGACAAGCTGATGGCGGCGCAGGCCAAGGAGTGGGGGCTGATTTGGGACGTGGCCGATGACTGCGTAGCGGCGGCTCTGGAGATGGCGCAGCGTCTGGCCGCCATGCCCACGCAGGCGCTGGTGGCCACGCGGCACTTGCTGCGGGATGGGGCTGCGCGCACTTTGCACCAGCAGCTGGATGCCGAGCGGGATGCGCAAAGTGCCATGGGGCGTACCGATGACTATGTGGAAGGGGTACGCGCTTTCCGCGAGAAACGGCTTCCCAAATTCAGGGGGAGTTAGCTTTTCTTGCGCCTGCAGGGTGGGTGCGCCGAAGCGGGTGGGGCCGGGGCCCTCATGCCGTCCTGCTGGCCGGAAAATCGGGCCCCGGCCCCACCCGCTTCGGCGTGCGGTGCGTGTTGGTCGTCGTTCAGGCAATACCGGATGCGCCGTCCAGCCACTTGCCGACGGCGGCCGCATCGCGGATGGACAGGCGCACGGCGGTGCTGGGGGTGGGCATGGTCAGTGTCAAGGTCGTCAAGCGTTTGTCGCGTGATACGAGGGCGCTGACTTTTTTGGCCTTGCCGGTGTAGAGCGTCAGGTCGTCCAGTGCCTGCATGCGCCAGGGGTCGCCTTCGCCCTTGCCCTCCGCCTGCACCGCAATCCATTCGTCGCCGGCGGCAAAGCCGGCTTTCTCGGCCACGCCGCCGCGCAGCACTTGCTGGATGAACAGGCCGCCGTTTTCCTTGACCCGCAGGCCCAGCTGCTGCGCCACCTGGTCGGGCTCGCGGTTCACCTGCACGCCGTGTTGCTCCAGCAGCTCGGCCACGGGCAGTTCCTTGGTGCTGTGCACCCAGTGCGCGATGTCTTTGGCGTAGCTGCGGCCAGTCTGTGCCTGCAACACGGCCAGCAAGTCGGCCTCGGCCATGGGGCCGCCTTCGCAGCGGGTCCACAGACCACGCATCACGGCGTCCAGCGTGGTCTTGCCCTCGGCGCGCAGCGTCAGGTCCAGGCACAGGCCGACCAGCGAGCCCTTGGTGTAGTAGCTCACCGTGGCGTTGGCGGTGTTTTCGTCCTGGCGGTAGTACTTCACCCAGGCGTCAAAGCTGCTTTGCGCCACGCTTTGCACCAGCCGGCCCGGCGTCTGGTTCACCTGGTTGATGGTCTTGGTCAGCAGCTTGAGGTAGGTGGCGTTGTCGATGCGCTTGGCGCGGCGCAGCAGCAGGTCGTCGTAGTAGCTGGTGAAGCCCTCAAAGAACCACAGCAGCTGCGTGTAGTTTTCCTGGGTGTAGTCATAGGTGGCCAGCTCGGCCGGGCGCAGGCGTTTGACGTTCCAGGTGTGGAAGTATTCGTGGCTGATCAGACCGAGGAGCGTGGTGTAGCCCTCGGGCTGCTTGTGTGTGGTGGGGGCCAGTGTGCTGCGCGGCTGGCGGGGCAGGTCTTTGCGGTTGCAGATCAGGGCGGTGGAGTTTTTGTGTTCCAGGCCGCCGTAGCCATCGTGCACGGCGTTCAGCATGAAGACGTAGTTTTTGAACGGAATCGGGCTCTGGCCCCCGTCCTTCTTGCGCGAGTTGCTCACTTTTTTGATATCCGCGCCGACCGCATCACCATGCCAGAAGCGCAGTTCGGCCTCGCAAATCGCCTGTGTGTCGGCCAGCAGCTGGGCACCGTCAAAGCTGGGCGGCGCACCTGCCACCACAAAGCGGTGTGGAATGCCGCAGGCCACGAAGCTGCCGCTCCAGAACGGCCCCATCTCCACCGGGCAGTCCACCAGGGTGTCGTAGGTGTCGGCGCGGTACAGGCCAAAACCAGCCTTGGTCACACGCACCGGCTCCAGCCCGGTGGCTACGCTCCAGCCTTTGAGCGCGTCGCTGGCCACCAGCGCCAGCGTGTGCGGGGCCTGCGCTTGCTCTGGCACTTGCAGGCACAGGCTGGTGCCGTTGAAAAAGCCGCGCGTCGCGTCCAGCCAGGCGGTGCGCACCGAGTTGTCAAACGCATACACCTCGTAATGCACTTCTAGCGGGGTGCCGGGGGTGCATGTCACTTCCCAGGTGGCCTTGTCTTGCTGCTGGACGGCCACCCGTTTGCCGGCTTGGCGGGCCTCCAGCTTTTGCAGGTGTTTGGCAAATTCGCGCACCAGGTAGCTGCCCGGAATCCACACCGGCAGGCGCAGGGTTTGCGCGGCGGCAGGCATGGGCACCGTGAGGGTGACCCGGAACAGGTGGGCGTGCACATCCAGCACCTCCACCTGGTAGTGCACGGGGGCAGCGGTGGTGGCGGTGGTGCGAGATTTCATGTCAAATTGGCCTCTAGCCCGCGTGGAATATGCGCGAGCAGCTATGAAAAAAGGAGTGGTTCGCGCAGGGGGGTCAGCCCTTGGCGGTGGCCAGGTGCTTCTCGATCTGCGGTGCGTCAATGGCGCCGGGCACGCGGTTGCCGTCCTGGAAGATCAGGGTGGGGGTGCCGTTGATGCGGTAGGTTTTGCCAAACTCAACATTGCGTGCCAGCGGGCTCACGTCACACATGGCCGCCGCCGTGGGAGCCGGCTGGTCGCGCAGCATCCAGTCTTGCCAGGCGGTGGCCTTGTCTTTGGCGCACCAGATGGCCTTGGACTTCTCGGTGGAGTCCGCACCCAGGATGGGGTAGAGGAACATGTAGATGGTGACGTTGTCCACCTTCTGCAGGTCGCGCTCGAAGCGTTTGCAGTAGCCGCAGTTGGGGTCTTCAAACACCGCGATCTTGCGCTGGCCGTTGCCACGCACGATGGTGAAGGCGTCCTTGAAGGGCAGGCTCTCGAACTTCACGGCGGTGAGCTTGTTGATGCGCTCTTCGGTCAGGTTGCGCAGCTCCTTGCCCTTGGTCGCGAACAGATTGCCCTGAAACAGGTGGTCGCCTGTGGCGTCGGTGTAATACACCTCAGCGCCGTTCACGCGGATCTCGTAAATGCCGGGAATGGCGGTCTTGCGCACTTCGTCAATGTCTTTGAGCTGCGGAATGCGTTTGCCGATGTTGGCGCGGATGGCCGCTTCTTGCGCGTGCAGGCTGCCAGCGCTACCTAGCACCAGTGCGGCGGCCAGAAAAGGAATGGAGAGTTTCACAGGCGAGGTCTCGTGGGGAAGGAACAGAAAATTAAGAAGGGGTGCCCATGGCACGCCGTGCCACCCAGTGTTTGAGCAGGCCGCTGGCATTGAAGCCTTGCATGCCCCAGTTGCGCAGGCTGGCTGCGGCGGCGTGGGGGTGGGCAAACAGCTGCTGCAGGGCATCGCCCGTGCCGCCCACCAGCGCAAAGTCGGCTTTGCGCGCACGCTCAAAGGCGCGCAACAATTTGGGGTCGGCCACGCTGCGCCAGTAGGGGCGGGTGTCCAGCACGCGCACCAGCTCGGCCACATCACCCAGGCCCAGGTTCAGGCCCTGGCCGGCCAGCGGGTGCACGTTGTGGGCGGCGTCGCCCGCCAGCACCCAGGCGCCGGTGTTGGACTGGCCGCTCCAGCGGCGGGCCAGCGCATGTTGCAGCGGCCACACCTTGCGCGCGCTCTCCAGCGTTACGGCGCCCAGGGCATCGTGGCTGGCAGCTTGCAGGGCATCGGTAAATTCCATGTCGGAGGCGGCTTGCAGGGCGCTGGCCCGGTCTGGAGAGACTGACCACACCACGGCGCATAAGTTCCCACCGGGTCCGCCCATGGGCAAAAAGGCCAGGATCTCGCCCTGCGAGAACCACTGCCGCGCCACCTGGCCGTGGCCCTGGGCGCAGGTCACGCGGGCGGCCAGCGCCCATTGGCCGTAGGGGGTCACGTCAAAGTCCACGCCCAGCTCTTCGCGCGTGCGGCTGGCCCGGCCTTCGCACACCACGGTGAGGGTGGCCTGGGGCGGGGTGTCCACCACTTCAATGAGAGGCTGAAAGCGCACCGCCTCGGCCAGTTGGGCCTCCAGCGCGGGCACGTCCACGATCCAGTTCAGTGCGTCGGTGCCTTGCAGCGCGGCGTCAAACGCCACTTCGCCGCCCTCGTCGCCGTGCACTTCCATGCGCAGCACCGGTGTGGCCCGCGCGGTGTCGGGCCAGCAGCGCACCCCTTCGAGCAGCGCACGCGCGGGCTGGTTCAGCGCATAGGCGCGCACATCGGATTCTGCGGGGGTGGAGGGTGCCGCGTAGAGCGCCACGCGCAGCCGTTTGGCGGCCAGATGCAGGGCCAGCGTGCGCCCCACGATGCCTGCGCCGCGGATGCCAATGTCGTAAGAAGAAGCCATGCGGCCATTGTAGGAGGCCGGGTACCATGCCCATTTGACCGCAACAGGAAGACCCCGATGAGCGAAGGTGCCAGCGATGTACAGGGGCAGATTGCCCAGTTGATGATTTACCCCGTGAAGTCCTGCGCCGGTGTGGCCGTTGCGGAAGCCGTGTTGCTGGAGACCGGCCTGCAGTGGGACCGCCACTGGATGGTGGTGGACACAGACGGCCTGTTTGTCAGCCAGCGCGAATGCGCGCGCATGGCGCTGGTTCGCCCGCAGATCGAGGCCGACAGTTTGCTGCTGCGGGCGCCTGGCATGCCGGAGTTGCGCGTGCCGCTGCAGGCCCGCGGCGCGACGCTGCAGGTGCAGGTGTGGGATGACGTGGTGGATGCGCTCGACACGGGCCCCGAGGCGGCCCAATGGTTGCAGGCGTTTCTGGGAGCCCCCGCGCAACGGCTGGTGTGCTTTGACCCGGCGGCCCGGCGCGCCTGCAGCACCAAGTGGACTGGCGGCCTAGCCGCCAGCACCCAGTTTGCCGACGGCTACCCGGTGCTGGTGACCACCGACAGCGCCATGGATGAACTCAACACCCGATTGGCAGCGATGGACCACCCGGCGGTGGGCATGGCGCGCTTTCGGCCGAATGTGGTGCTCAGTGGCCTGCTGCCGCACGATGAAGACCACCTGGGCCCGCTGGAGGTGCTGGAGGACGGCACCGCCGTGGCGGGCTTGCAGTTGGTCAAACCCTGCGCACGCTGCCCGATTCCCAATATCGACCCGGCCACCGCAGAGAGCCACCCTGGCGTGGGTGACGCACTGCAGGCCTACCGCCAGGATGCACGGGTGAACGGAGCTATCACCTTTGGCATGAATGCCATCGTGACCCACGGCGCGGGCACGGTGCTGCGTGTGGGCCAGGCGGTGCAGGGAAACTACGCGTTCGGCTGAGTCGGCAGCTCGCTGCTGGCTCCGTGCGTGGAGTGCCTCGAGGGGAGGGGCTGGGTTTGCGGCGCCTCCAGAAAACGGATGGGACGGCGCGTGCGCGGCGAGATGCCTTCGAGCAGATTGCCAAGCTCTTCCAGAATGCTGGAGGGCTCGGGGAGGACCTCGCTGAGCATCACGCAGGCCACATGAAACTGCAACGTCACCTCAGGCTTGAGCCCGGGCAGCGGGATCAAGCCCGAGGCGATCAGCCGCACCATCCGTTCAGTCAGGGTCTGGCGGTCAAATACACCGTCCAGCACCAGGCCAAAGCGTGCGCTGTCCAGGCGGCCCGCCGGGTCCACATCGCGCAGCACACGGTGCAACTTGACGGCGGCACGCAGCAGACACTGCTCGGCCACTGCATCGCCATACGAATCGCGCAGGTATTTGAAATTCACCACGTCCACCAGCACGATGGCAGAGGGCTCGCCGGCATGCCGTGCCCGGGCCAGGGCGTACTCCACCTGTTGCTGGAGCAGCGGCGCTGTCAGCAAGCCGGTCAGGGCGTCCTGGGTGGGGAGGGCCTTGGCGCGCTCCTCGGCCTCGCGCCGTTCGCGGATACGGGTGTGCAGTGCCTGCTGCAGCAAGGGCACTGTGATGGCGATGGCCAGCACCAGCACATAACGGGTCTGCCACCAGTCGGGTATCAGGTGCCACATCTGCGCCACGAGTGCCAGCACCGCTAGGGCCTGCGGCGCATAGGCCATAAACAGCCATTTGCTCACGGCATAGCCGCGTCGCCAGGTCAGCGCGGTGCACACGACGGTGAGGATGGGGCCCGCGGTCAGGTAGACCGAATTGAAGTAGTCGGCCGTTTGCCGGTCGATGGCCGCGGTGAGCAAGGCAATCGGCATGGACGCCAGGCCGCAGGCATACAGTATCTTGGCCAGGCGCGGGTAGCCCACGTCCAGCGATGACAGGTGGCGCACAAACAGCAGGGTGCCGCCCACCCCCAACACGGGCAGGGCCATGTGCGCATAGTTGGACCACAGCGGGGACGTGGGCCACAGCCACATGCCCGAAAGTCCGGTGGCATTGGTCGTCACTACGGTCACCAGCACGGCGTAACCGGTGTACCAGCCATCCACGGTGCTGCGGCTTTGCAGGTAGTGGATGCCGCACACCCCAATCAGCATGAACAACATGCCCATCAGGGTGCCCAGGCCCAGGTTCTCCAGTTCCTGCTGCCGGTCGCGCACGTTTTTGGTGGACAGGCGCAGCGGCAACATGGCCGGTTTGAAGTTGCGCACCTCCAGGTAGACCTCGTGTACGCCCGGCTCGGGGATGGTGATGGTGAAGTCCGGATAGAGCGAGGGGTGGTCCCATTGCGCGACCGCTGTGGTGTCTCCCGCCAACTGCTTGTCCCAGCCGCCCTTGCCCTTGGGCTGGTAAAGCGCGGCGTAGTCCAGGTAGGGCAGCGGCAGGTGCAGCGTCCAGTCGGCGGGTGCGTCGGCGGCACGTTGCAGGGGCAGGCGAATCCACAGGGTGTTCCCGTCACGCAGGGCAAACTGCTGCTCGGCAGCTTGTGGCGTAAAACTGTCCGGTGCTTGTTTGCTGATGCCGCCAATGCCAATGCTGGGTTCGTTTTCCATCAGCACCGCCAGCGTGCCGCCAATTTGCACGCTGGTATGGGAGCCTTCCAGCGGGATGGGGGTGTCGGCCTGCGCCACCATCCCTGCTACCAGCCCACACAGGATCCCGCACCGGACCAGCCAGCGGCACAGCGTGGTGGTACTGCTCATGCAAGCTCCGGGGCGAAGGCCAGTGGCGCGGCCAAGGTGGGCTCGGGCTCCAGGAAGCGTATCGGGCGCCGCGTACGCGGTGAAATGCCGGCCAGTACGCCGGATAAATTCTCCAGCACCCGCTCGGGCGGTACCGGGTTGTCATGCAGCAGCACACAGGCGGCCTGGAATTGCAGGGTCACCTCGGGTTCCAGTCCCTGCAGCGGGATCAGGCCCGAGGCCACCAATTTGACCAGGCGTTCCGTCAGCGCCTGGCGCGAATTCACGCCTTCGAGCACCATGGCAAAACGCTCGGCCCCCATGCGCGCCGCCGGGTCCACATCGCGCAGGATGCGGTGCAACTTGATCACCGCGCGCAGCATGCATTGCTCGGCTGTGGTGTCGCCCATGGTGGTGCGGATGCGCTCCAGATTAATCACACTGACCAGCACCAGGGCCACCGGTTCACGGGTGTCAATGGCACGTTGGTAGGCTGCTTCCACATGGCTTTGAAAGGCCTGCGCGGTCAGCAGTCCGGTCAGGGCGTCCTGGGTGGGCAACTGGTCGGCACGCAGGGCCACTTCCTTGCGGTCGTGGGTGGCGCGGCTCAGGGCGTACATGAGCGTGGGGACAGAGAGCGCCACGCTCAGGGACATGAAGTAACGTATCTCCCACTGGGGGGGGACCAGGCCAAAGGCCTCGGCCATCAGCCACATCAGGCACACACACTGCGGCACGTAGGCCAGCATCAGCCAAGTGCCAATGACCGAGCCTCCGCGCCAGCTCATCACGGTGACCAGCAGACCGACGGTGGTGGCTGCCAGCAAGGCGGCGGTGCCCAAGTGGTCGGCGATGTCGCGCCCCAGCAGCACGTAGCCCACTACCGCGCCCAGGGTGCCCCAGGCGATCAGCACCAGGGGCTTGTCATACCGGTGGAAGTGGGTGGACAGCGCATACAGCTTGCGCACAAACAGCAACGAGGTGCCCACAGTCACCAGTGGCAGGATGCTATTGGCATAGTCGGCCCAGGTGGGCCAGGCAGTCCACAGCAAGGCGTTGAGCACACCATTGACCTGTGCGACCGACATGGCAACCAAGAGTCCGTACCAAGCAGCGCTCAGATCGAGGGGGTTCTGGTGCTCGTGGTGGCGAAGGACCGAGAGTGCAACCAGGGTGAGCAGGGTGCCAATGACTAGGCCCAGACCTACGCTCTCCAGTTGGCGCTGGCTTTCGCGCAAGGGGGTGGCGGCCAAGCGCACCGGCAGGCTCAGGGGTTTGAAGTTGCGCACCCGCAGGTACACATCCTGCGGCGCGCCGCTGGGCAGGTCCAGGGTGAATTCGGGGTAGAGGCCGCGCTGGCTCCAATGGGCTTGCGCCAGGGTGTCCCCCGCGGTCTGTGCGGTCCAGGTTTTGCCATCGGGGCGCTGGTAGAGCGTGACCGAATCCACATACGGTGCGGGCACATTCAGGGTCCACTGCGCGGTGTTGCCGGCCGCACGCACGATGCGCAAATGCAGCCACAGGGTGTTGCCGCTGTACAGGGCGTGGCGGGTCAAGGCCTCTGCCGGGGTGAAGGCTTGTGGGGTGTTGGCGACTTCTTCAACGCTGGCGCGGCTGCCGCTTTCCAGCCAGGCCGGTACCTGCCCCGCCAGTTCCAGACGGGTGTTACCGTCGCCCAGCACCAGGGGCTGCGGCATGGTCGGTGTGCCGGCCCAGACCGGCGCCCAACCCAGCCCCAAGGCTGCTGCCCAGGCCAGCATCAAGCGCAAAAGCGGGTATGGCATACACTTGGCACCCAGTTTTTAGAGGTTTGTTATGAGTTTGAAGTGTGGCATTGTAGGCCTGCCCAATGTGGGCAAAAGTACCCTTTTTAACGCCTTGACCAAGGCCGGCATTGCTGCAGAAAACTACCCGTTTTGCACCATCGAGCCCAATGTGGGGGTGGTCGAGGTGCCGGATCCGCGCCTGCAGCAGCTGGCCGAAATCATCACGCCCGAGCGCATCGTGCCGGCGATCGTGGAATTCGTGGACATTGCGGGTTTGGTGGCCGGGGCGAGCACCGGTGAAGGCCTGGGCAACAAGTTTTTGGCCCACATCCGCGAGACCGATGCCACCATCAACGTGGTGCGCTGCTTTGAAGACGACAACGTGATCCACGTGGCCGGCAAGGTGGACCCGATTGCCGACATCGAGGTGATTCAGACCGAACTGTGCCTGGCCGACCTGGGCGCGGTGGAAAAAGCCCTGCATCGCGTGACCAAGCTGGCGCGCTCGGGCGACAAGGAATCCGTCAAACTGGTGACCATCCTGGAGAAATGCCAGGCTGCGTTGAACGAAGCCAAGCCGGTGCGCACACTGGACTTCACCAAAGAAGAGCTGCCGCTTTTGAAGCAGTTTTTCCTGATCACCGCCAAGCCCGCCATGTTTGTGGCCAACGTGTCCGAAGACGGCTTCGAGAACAACCCGCTGCTGGACCGCTTGACGGCTTTTGCCGAGGCCCAGGGGGCCCCCGTGGTGGCCATTTGCGCCAAGATGGAGGCCGAGCTCTCCGAGATGGACGATGCTGACCGTCTGGAGTTTCTCCAGGAACTGGGCCAGTCCGAGCCCGGCCTGAACCGCCTGATCCGCTCTGCGTACAGCCTGCTGGGTCTGCAAACCTATTTCACCGCAGGTGTGAAAGAAGTGCGCGCCTGGACCATCCATGTGGGCGACACGGGCCCGCAGGCGGCCGGCGTCATCCACACCGACTTCGAGAAGGGCTACATCCGCGCCCAGACCATCGCGTTTGACGACTTCATCGCCTTCAAGGGCGAGCAGGGCGCCAAAGACGCGGGCAAGATGCGCGCCGAAGGCAAGGACTATGTCGTCAAGGATGGCGACGTGATGAACTTCCTGTTCAGCTCCTGAGCCCCTCTTTACCACTGTGACCCTGTCCTACGACTGGCTGGCCCTGGGGGCTGCGGCCTGCTGGGCCGTCACCGGGCTGCTGTCAGCCCCACAAGCGCGCCATCTGGGCGCGTTTGCTTTTACGCGCTGGCGCATGGGGCTGGTGTTCCTCATGTTGCTGCCGGTGGTCGTATTCAGCGGGGGCTGGGCGACGCTGTCGTGGGCATCTTTTGGCGTACTCGCCGTCAGTGGCTTGATCGGCATTTTTGTCGGCGACACCGCCTTGTTTGCCTCCATGAACCGCTTGGGCCCGCGCCGCACGGGGGTGCTGTTTGCCACCCACGCTTGTTTCAGCGCCTTGCTGGGCTTTGTGATCCTCGATGAACGCATGGGGGTGCAGGCCTTGTTGGGCGGCGCTTTGGTGGTGGGCGGCGTGATGATGGCCGTGGCGCTGGGGGCGCACAAGAACGAATCCCATGCGCTGGAAGTCACGCGGGGCCATTGGCCCTTGGGCGTGGCGCTGGGTCTGCTGGCCGCACTGTGCCAGGCGCTGGGGTCTCTGATGGCCAAGCCGGTGATGGCGTCGGGCGTGGACCCGGTGACCGCCACCGTGGTGCGTGTGGGCGTGACCTGCGTGGCGCATTTGGGTTTGCTGTGGGCGGGCGCGGGGGTGGCGCGTACGCAGAACGCACTCTCTGCCCGCGTGTTGGCCTGGGTGGCCTTGAGCGGCATGATCGGCATGGGCTTGGGCATGAGCCTGATTCTGCTGGCCCTGCGTTATGGCGACGTGGGTATGGTGGGCATCCTGTCGTCGGTATCACCGGTGCTGGTGTTGCCGCTGCTGTGGTGGCACCTGGGGCGTGCACCTGCGCAGGGCGCCTGGTGGGGGGCAGCCCTTACGGTGCTTGGAACTTCCATTGTTTTGGTGCGCTAGCCCCGTCAATACTGTGCAAGCGACTCCTATATTGATAGCAATGTGATGCACAGGTTGTTCACCACAACGTGGCAAGCCCGGTCATGGCCGCCGTCATGAGCACGTAGCGCGCCAACTTGCCCAGCGCCATATAGGCCACACAGGGCCAGAACGGCAACTTAAGCCAGCCCGCCACCGCGCACAGCGGATCACCGACCAGCGGCAGCCAGGCCAGCAGGCAGGCCTTGGGGCCCAGGCTGCGCAGCCATTCGAGCGCACGCAGGTGGTGGGCCGAATGGCCATAGCGGTCGGCCACGCGGTGTGCGCCATAGCCCATCCACCAGCTCACGGCACCGCCCAGGGTGTTGCCCACCGTGGCCACCAGCACGACGGGCCAGAACAACGCGGGGTTGAGCTGTACCAGCCCAAACACCAGAGGCTCCGAGCCCATGGGCAACAGCGTGGCCGAGATGAAGGACACCACAAACACCGTGCCCAGGCTGTACTCGGGCAGTGCAAGCAATTTCAGGAGGGTGGGGATCCAGGTGTCCATGGCGAGCGCAGTATAGGGAGTCCGCTGATTCGCTGCGCTGCAGCAGGCGAATTTCAATTGCTGAAATTTTGGGCAGTTAGAATGCAGGCCGGCCCCAACGTCCTGGGGCCCTTGTCTTTTTAAGCCACCCCCGTTTCACACACAGTCCATGCACATCGGTCCGTTCGCGTTGGCGAATCACCTCTTTGTCGCACCCATGGCGGGGGTGACCGATCGCCCCTTCCGGCAGCTGTGCAAGCGCCTGGGGGCAGGGTATGCGGTGAGCGAAATGGTGACCTCGCGCAAGGATTTGTGGAACACACTCAAGACCTCGCGCCGCGCCAACCACGCAGGTGAGCCCGGTCCGATTGCCGTGCAGATTGCGGGCACCGAAGCCGCCATGATGGCTGAGGCCGCGGCTTACAACATCGATCGCGGCGCGCAGATCATCGACATCAACATGGGTTGCCCGGCCAAGAAGGTGTGCAACAAGTGGGCCGGCTCGGCCTTGATGCAGGACGAGCAGCTGGCGATTGAAATTGTGGAGGCCGTGGTGCAAGCCTGTGCGCCGCGCAATGTGCCCGTCACGCTGAAGATGCGCACCGGCTGGTGCCAAGCCGAGAAAAATGCCGTGAAGCTGGCACGCGCGGCCGAGGCGGCGGGCGTGCAGATGGTGACGGTGCATGGTCGCACACGCGAGCAGGGCTACAAGGGCGCCGCCGAGTACGACACCATTGCCGCCGTCAAAGCCGCACTCAAAATTCCGGTGGTGGCCAATGGCGACATCACCAGCCCCGAAAAGGCGCGTGCGGTACTGCAGGCCACCGGCGCCGACGCCATCATGATTGGCCGTGCCGCCCAAGGTTATCCCTGGATTTTTCGTGAAGTGGCGCACTACCTGGCCACTGGCACGCACCTTGCACCACCCCTGGTGAGTGAAGTCAAACGCCTGCTGGTGGAGCATCTGTACGACCACTACAGCTTGTATGACGAATTTATCGGCGTGCGCTCGGCGCGCAAGCACATTGGCTGGTACCTGCGCGAATTGCCGGGGGGTGAAGACTTCCGCCAGCGCATGAACCTGCTGGAAGACAGCGCCGCGCAGGTGGCCGCGGTGGAAGATTATTTGGATCAATTGAACGAAAAAATGGACCGCATCCCGCGCCGGGAACCAGCGTCCGACTTGGCTAGGGGACATGACATGATGGAATTGGCAGCATGAGCAAGAAGCACATTGATGAGTGCGTGCGCGCGAGCTTGGAGGTGTATTTCGCCGACCTGGGCGGTACTGAACCCGATGGCATGTACGACATGCTGGTGCGCGCGGTGGAGAAGCCGCTGCTCGAGGTGGTGATGGCCCAGGCCGACCACAACCAATCCAAAGCCGCCCAGTGGTTGGGCCTGAACCGCAACACCCTGCGTAAAAAACTGGTCGAGCACAAGCTGCTCTCCTAACCCTCGCTGCCCGGCCCCGCCATGGCGCGGGGCTGGTGAATTTCTTTTTGCTTTTAACTTCACTCCCGCACCATGAACGCAACCCAAACCGCACTGCTGTCCGTCTCTGACAAGACCGGCATCGTCGAACTCGCCCAAGCCCTGCACGCCCAGGGCGTCAAGCTCCTGTCCACCGGCGGCACCGCCAAACTGCTGGCCGAAAAAGGCCTGCCCGTGACCGAGGTGGCAGAGATGACCGGCTTCCCAGAAATGCTGGATGGCCGCGTGAAGACCCTGCACCCGCGCGTGCACGGTGGCCTGCTGGCGCGCCGCGACTTTCCCGCACACATGGCGGCGCTGGCGGAGCACCAGATCAACACCATCGATTTTCTGGTGGTGAACCTGTACCCGTTTGAAGCGACCGTGGCCAAGGCCGGCTGCACGCTGGAAGACGCGATCGAGAACATCGACATCGGCGGTCCCGCCATGGTGCGCAGTGCGGCCAAGAACTGGAAGGATGTGGCGGTGCTGACCGACGCGGCCCAATACGACACCGTGATCGCCGAGCTGAAAGCCAGTGGAAAGGTGAGTGACAAGACCAAGCTGGGCCTGTCGATTGCCGCGTTCAACCGCATCAGCCAGTACGACGGCGCGATCAGTGATTACCTGTCCGCGATCCAGATCGGTGACGCAGTGCCCGCCGGTGACAAGGCGCCTGCGCTGGACCTGTTCCCCGGCCAGAGCAACGGCCGCTTCGTCAAGGTGCAAGACCTGCGCTACGGCGAAAACAGCCACCAGCAGGCCGCGCTGTACCGCGACCTGCACCCCGCCCCCGGCTCGCTGGTCACTGCCAAGCAGTTGCAGGGCAAGGAACTGAGCTACAACAATATTGCCGATGCCGATGCGGCCTGGGAATGCGTGAAGAGCTTCACCACCCCGGCCTGTGTCATCGTCAAACACGCCAACCCCTGCGGCGTGGCCGTAGGGGCCCACGCGCTGGAGGCCTACAGCAAGGCCTTCCAGACCGACCCCACCAGCGCCTTCGGCGGCATCATCGCGCTGAACTGCGAGTTGGACGAAGCCGGTGCCCAGCAAATCTCCAAGCAGTTTGTCGAAGTGCTGATGGCCCCCAGCTTCACACCCGCAGCCCTGGAAGTCTTCAAGACCAAGGTGAACGTGCGCATTCTGCAAATCGATCTGCCCAAGGGTGGCAGCACCGCCTGGGACCAGGGTCGCAACCTCATGGACATGAAGCGCATCGGCTCCGGCATCCTGCTGCAAACGGCCGACAACCATGAGCTGGCCTTGTCTGACCTGAAGGTGGTGACCACCAAACAACCCACCGCCGAAGAATTGAATGACCTGCTGTTCGCCTGGACCGTGGCCAAGTACGTCAAATCCAACGCCATCGTCTTCTGCAAGGGCGGCATGACCATGGGCGTGGGCGCTGGCCAGATGAGCCGTCTGGATTCCGCGCGTATCGCCAGCATCAAAGCCGGCCACGCGAACCTGTCCCTGGCAGGCACCGTGGTGGCCAGCGATGCCTTCTTCCCCTTCCGCGACGGCCTGGATGTGGTGGTGGACCAAGGCGCCACCTGCGTGATCCAGCCCGGCGGCTCCATGCGCGACCAGGAAGTCATTGATGCGGCCAACGAGCGTGGCGTGTCCATGGTCTTCAGCGGCGTGCGCCACTTCCGCCACTAAGCAGAAAGCTGTCCATGCTGGCTTTCCGATCCCTCGCGGCCGGTGCGTCGCTACTGTTGGCGGTATCCACGGTCTGGGCGCAAGCGTCCGACAAACCCATCCGCCTGATCGTGCCCTACGCACCCGGTGGTCCACTGGACATCACGGCCCGTGTGCTGGCCGAACGCGTGAAAGACAGCCTGGGCACGGTGGTGGTGGACAACCGCCCCGGCGCCGGCGGCAACATCGGTGCGGATGCGATTGCCAAGGCCGCGCCGGATGGTTACACCATCGGCATTGCGGCCACGGCCACCCATGCGGTGAATCCCTGGTTGTTTGCCAAGATGCCCTACAAAGCCGCCACCGACTTTGCGGCCATCACGCAAATGGTGCGGGTGCCCAATGTGCTGGTGATGAACGCCGAGGCCGCGCAGCGCCTGCATATCCACACCCTGGCGGACCTGATTGCCTATGCCAAGGCGAACCCTGCCAAGCTCAATTACGGCAGCGGCGGCAATGGCAGTGCCGGCCACCTGGCGGGTGAGATGTTCAAGAAGGAAGCGGGTATCTTTGCGCTGCACATCCCCTACAACGGCGGCAACCCGGCCCAGATGGCTTTGTTGAGCGGCCAGGTCGATTTCAACCTGGACAACCTGGCCAATGCTGCACCCAACATCCGTTCCGGCAAGCTCAAGGCCCTGGCCGTCACCTCGCTGACGCGCAGCAGCGCCCTGCCGGATGTGCCCGCCATGGCGGAAACACTGAAGGGCTTCGGCATTGACACTTGGTGGGGGCTGGTGGCCCCGGCCGCCACGTCCAAGGAGCGCATTGCGCAACTCAACCAGGCCTTTGTGGCGGCCCTGCAGGCGCCCGAGACCAAGGCCCGCTTTGCCACGCTGCTGGCGGAGCCCACGCCAAGCACGCCAGCGGCCTTTGATGCGCTGATGAAGGCCGAACGCGCCAAGTACGAGAAGGTGGTCAAGGCCACGGGTGCGCGGGTCGATTGACGCGCCGGACGGCCAAAACCGTGGTTACCGCACGGTTTCGCCACGACCGGGAATAATCGCTGCATGAAACACCATATCGAATCGAGCCTGCAAGAGGCGCATTCCGCACTGACCGCCTTGCTGGCCAACCCGGCCGCGCTGGCTTCTGTGGAGCAAGCTGCACAGTTGTTGATCGCTACCTTTGAGCGCCACGGCCGCGTGTACTCCTGCGGCAACGGCGGCTCCATGTGTGACGCCATGCACTTCGCCGAAGAGTTGACCGGCCGTTACCGCAAAGACCGCAAGGCCTTGGGTGCCACCGCCATCAGCGATGCAGGCCACCTGACCTGTGTGGGCAACGACCACGGCTATGAGCAGGTGTTCGCCCGCTACATTGAAGGCCATGGCCGCCCGGGCGATTGCTTGGTCGCCCTGAGCACCAGCGGCACCAGTAAAAACGTGATCAAGGCGGCCGAGGCCGCCAAGGCGCTGGGCATGACGGTCATCATCTTGAGCGGCAAGCGAAGCGACAAGCTGGAGCCCCTGAGTGATGTGTATATCTGCACCCCGGGTGGCACCTACGCCGACCGGGTGCAGGAGCTGCACATCAAGGTGCTGCACATCCTGATCGAGCTGATCGAGCGCCACTTCTTCCCCGAGAACTACGTCGGCGAGTGAGGGGGCGGGCACGGTGCAGGCCCTCCAAAAAACAAGGGCTAGATGCCAAATTGGCCTCTAGCCCCCGTAGATGCTGCGCAAGCAGCTTCTATTTTGATAGCAACTTGAATACCTCACCCGCTGCCGCTACGGTCTCTGCAATGTCGGCATCGGTGTGTGCCGCGCTCATGAAGCCGGCTTCGTACAGCGCCGGGGCGATGTAGACGCCGCGGTCCAGCAGGCCGTGGAACAGGGTGTTGAAGCGCGCGTTGTCGGTGGTCATGACCTTGGCGTAGTTCTGGGGCAATTCCTTGAACAGGAAGAAGCCGAACATGCCCCCTTCGCTGTCGCCACAGAAGTCCACGCCGGCCTTGTCGGCCTCGGCCTGCAGACCATTGATCAGGCTTTGGGTCTTGCGGCCCAGGGCTTCGTAGAAGCCGGGTTTGCCGATTTCCTTCAGGGTGGCCAAGCCGCAAGCGGTGGCCACGGGGTTGCCGGACAGGGTGCCAGCCTGGTACACCGGACCCAAGGGTGCGAGCTGTTCCATCACGGCACGCTTGCCACCGAAGGCGGCCAGCGGCATGCCGCCGCCAATCACCTTGCCCAGCACCGTCATGTCGGGCGCGAAGCCGGGGATGCTGCGGGCGTACACGCTTTGTGCGCTGCCCAGGGCCACACGCAGGCCGGTCATCACCTCGTCAAATACAAACAGCGCGCCGTACTGGGTGCACAGCTCGCGGCAGCGCTTCATGAATGGCACGCTGGCGCGCACAAAGTTCATGTTGCCGGCAATCGGCTCGATCATCAGGCAGGCCAGTTCCTTGCCGTGCAGTGCAAAGGCCTCTTCCAATTGCGGGATGTTGTTGTACTCCAGCACCAGAGTGTGTTGCACCACTTCGGGCGGCACACCGGCGCTGGTGGGGTTGCCAAAGGTGGCGAGACCCGAGCCGGCCTTGACCAAGAGCGCATCGGCATGGCCGTGGTAACAGCCTTCGAACTTCAGAATCTTGCTGCGGCCGGTGGCGCCGCGTGCCAGGCGGATGGCACTCATGCCGGCTTCGGTGCCGCTGCTGACCAGGCGCACCATGTCCATGCTGGGCACGCGCTCCAGAATGGCTTCGGCCAGTTCCACTTCACGTTCGGTCGGGGCACCAAACGAGAAACCGTCCAGTGCGGCCTTTTGCACAGCCTCCAATACGGCGGGATGGCCATGGCCCAGGATCATGGGCCCCCAGGAGCCGATGTAGTCAATATGGCGCTTGCCATTCGCGTCCCAGAAGTAGGCGCCTTGGGCGCGCTGCACAAAGCGGGGTGTGCCGCCCACGGCCTTGAAGGCACGGACGGGCGAGTTCACGCCACCGGGAATGACGCGCTTGGCGCGCTCGAAGAGGTCTTGGTTACGGTCGATGGACATAGGAGGGGCAAAGAGAGGTCAGTGGCGTGTGGCGTGCGGAGGGAGGTCGAAGTCCACATCGTCGGGCGTGTCTTCGTCGTCGGATTCGGGATGGGCCCAGAACAGGCGATCGGGGATCACCTGGCCCATGCCGGGGCGAAAGCCGCTCTCCAGGCAGCGGTCCAGGTAACTCAGTGCTTCGGTCACTGCCTCGGTCAGTTCGGTGCCACTGGCGATCAACGCGGCCAGCGCTGCGGACAAGGTGTCACCAGCACCCGTGAACACGGCCTCGAAACGCTCGAACTTCTCGCTGCACAAGACCGCGGTGGGGGAGGCCAGTACGTTGTCGATGAATTGGTCGGGTAGCGGAATGCCGGTGACCAAGGTGTAAGGCACGCCAAAAGCATTGGCCGCTATGGCGATGTCGCGCGCGCTGGGGCTTTTGTCGGAACTCCAGTCCGGCAGGAGCCAGCGTGCGAGTGTGCTGTGGTTTCCAACCAACACTGTGGTTTGTGGCAAAAGTAACTCTGTGCAAGCGTCCTGGTAGAGGTCGATCTGGTCGTCCTGCCACCACGACAGGTCGGGCATGTAGGCCACCAGCGGCACGTCGGCGTAGTCCGAAGCCAGCTCGGCAATCGCGCTCAGGTTCTCGGGGGTGCCAACAAAACCGACCTTGAAAACCTGGGCGGGTACGTCTTCCAGAATCACCCGGGCCTGCTCGGTCACGGCCTCGTCGTCCAGAGGGAAGTGGTCCACGATCTCTGAGGTGTCGCGGGCGTAGACGCCGGTTACCACGGGCAGCGCGTGGGCGCCTACGGAGGCAATGGCGCTGAGGTCTGCAGAGGTGCCGCCGCCGCCGCTGGGGTCGTTGGCGTTGAAGGCCATGACGCAAGCCGAGGGGCCGTCATCGTCAATTTCTTCTTCGGGAGCGGGGGAGGGAGTTGCCGACATCGGGGGGCCTGTATTGGGGTTTGTCATCAGGCAGAATGGCGAACTTTCAGCGGGCGGCCCGCATTTTCGCAAGAGCTGCTCTATACAATCGTTGCATTCTATTCGAAGGCCCCTTAAGCTGTGACCGATACTAAAACTTGGATGTGCTTGATTTGCGGTTGGATTTATGACGAGGCCACCGGCGCGCCGGATCACGGCATCGCGCCGGGCACTCTGTGGGCTGATGTGCCCATGAACTGGACTTGCCCCGAGTGCGGTGCACGCAAAGAAGATTTCGAAATGGTGCAGATCTGATGCTGCATCGCTGGTGCGGATTTAACCTATCCTGACCGTCCACGCTAGTACTGGAGCAAAGCACCTTGAGCATCACAGCACCTACCTTCAAAGTTCTGGTTATTGACGACAGCAACACCATACGGCGTAGTGCGGAGATTTTTCTCAAGCAGGGTGGGCACGAGGTCATGCTGGCCGAGGATGGGTTTGATGCGCTGGCCAAGGTCAATGACTACCAGCCGCACCTGATTTTTTGCGACATCCTGATGCCCCGTCTGGACGGATACCAGACTTGCGCCATCATCAAACGAAACACCAAGTTTTCCGGGGTTCCTGTGGTCATGCTGTCCTCCAAGGACGGCGTATTTGACAAGGCGCGCGGCCGCATGGTCGGCGCCCAGGATTACTTGACCAAACCCTTTACCAAAGACCAGTTGTTGCAGGCCGTGCAGCAGTTTGGCGCTGTATTGCAAGGAGCTATGTGATGGCTATCACCAAAGTATTGATCGTTGATGACTCAAAAACCGAGCTGATGTTTTTGACGGAGTTGCTGCAGAAGAATGGTTTCACCGTGCGTTCTGCCGAGAATGCCGATGAGGCCTTCAAGCGCCTGTCGGAAGAGAAGCCCCATTTGATTCTGATGGACGTGGTGATGCCCGGCCAGAATGGTTTCCAGCTCACCCGCGCCATCAACCGCACACCCGAGTATTCCGAGATCCCGATCATCATGTGCACCAGCAAGAGCCTGGAGACTGACCGCGTGTGGGGGATGCGCCAGGGTGCCAAGGACTACATCACCAAGCCCGTTGATGCGTCGGAGCTGTTCGCAAAAATCAAGGCTTTGGACTGATCCGCGTAATCCATGGCCAACAGAGAAGCACTCCGAGAGCTCCAAGCCCGCTTGGCCAGTCGCCTGCAGGCGGCCCGTGCCGAGGGTATGTCCGTTGCGTGGCTTGCTGTTCGTGCGGGGGGCAGCAACTATCTGTTTCCTTTAGGACAGTCGGGTGAAATCGTTCCCTTGACGCAGTTGCAGGCCGTGCCGTATTCCCTGGACTGGTTCCGGGGCGTCGTCAACATCCGTGGCGGTTTGTTTGGGGTTGTCGATTTGGCCGGGTTTATCGCGATCAGCGGCGGTGGTGCGCGGCAAGAGCCGGCAGTGGCCGAGCCCAGTGTGGTCACGCTCAACGCCCTGTTGGAGGTGAACTGCGCGCTACAGGTGGATACCTTGTCCGGCCTGCGTGGAGCGGATGCTTTTGTCTCCTCCAAGCCCGCGCCCGCCGACGCGCCGATCTACTTTGGCAACCAATTTTTCGATGCCACGGGCGAGCAGTGGCAAGAGATCAATTTGCGTACCCTCTCCCAAACCCCCCAGTTTTTGAGCATCAGCGCTTAAGTACCACCAGTAAGGTCCCATCATGTCTGTTGTCGATCAATTGAAAAACCTGTTCTCCAAAAAGCAGCAGGAGTCCGAGTTGGATTCGCGCCTGAGTCTGGCCATGCCCGATGCGACTGTGGATGCTGTGGGGCAAGAGACCTTGCAAGAGTCGCAGAATGCGCCCCTGCAGCCCCCCGTGGCGCCTGGGGTGGTGAGCGGCGAACCGGTCATCGACGAAGGGGACCTGGTTTCGGTTCCCGGATTGGGGCGCCGAACGGTATCGCAGCACCAGCGGACCTTGTCGTTCTTGTTGGCGGGGGCTTTGTTGGTGCTGGCGGTGGTGGTGTTCATTGTGCTGAGTCAATCGGACCGCGTGGCGCAGCAATTGGGAGCTACAGGCCAGTCCCTGATGCAGTCGCAACGATTGGCGAAGTCGGTGTCGCAGGCGGTGGTGGGTAGTGCCCAGGCCTTTCCCGATGTGTCGGAAAGTGCAGGCATTTTGGCGAAGTCCACCCGCGGTTTGCAGGCAGGAGATGCCGAGATGCGCATCAACCCCCTGGACGAAGAGTATGCCCCTGAGCTCAGCAAAGTGATTCCCCTGGTCGAACGCGCCGAGAAAAACGCCAAGGCCGTGATGGGGCAGCAGAAGATGCTGACGCAAATTGGCTCCGCGCTGCGCCTGATCAACCGCCAGTCCTCCGATTTGCTTGAAATTGCGGAGACGGTGGCATCGCTGAAGTTGCAACAGAACGCCCCAGCGGTGGAGATCTCCGCGGTGGGCCAGTTGGTGATGCTGACCCAGCGTATTGGCAAGTCTTCCAACGAATTCTTGACCGCCGAAGGCGTGAGCCCAGAAGCTGTGTTTTTGCTGGGCAAGGACTTGAACACCTTCAAGGAAATTTCCGAAGCACTGCTGTCCGGTAGCACCGAGTTGCGCTTGACGGCGACCAAAGACCCGGCGACCCGTGAGCAGCTGGAAGCGCTGATCAAGATGTATGAAGAGACCCGCGTGCAAGCCGGTGCCATTTTGGGCAACTTGCAGGGCCTGGTGTCTGCGCGTGAAGCGCAGGGCGCCATCATTGCGGACAGCGAACCTTTGCGTCGCAACCTGGAAGAACTGCAGTCCAAACTGTCCAGCCAAGCAGGTATCAGTGGCGGCTCCTTGGCCATCATGGTGGCGGCCGCGGCCTTTGCGCTGTTGTGTGCGGGCGGTCTGTCGTATGTGCAGCTGCAAGACAGTCGCAAGCGCCAAGTATTGGCCGAAGACCAGCGACTGGAAGCCGAGCGCCAAGAGCATGAAGCCAAACGGGTGAATGACGCTAACCAGGCCGCCATTTTGCGTTTGATGAACGAACTGCAGACAGTGGCTGAGGGAGATTTGACCCAAGAAGCCACGGTGACCGAAGACATCACCGGCGCTATTGCCGACTCGGTGAACTACACGGTGGAAGAGTTGCGCTCCCTGGTATCCAACGTGCAAAACACGGCGGCCCGCGTGGCCCAGACGACGGCCGATGTGGATGCGACATCTACCGAGCTGCTCGCAGCTTCCAATGAGCAGTTGCACGAGATTCGTGAAACGGGTAAGTCCGTTGTGGATATGGCCGGTCGAATCAACGAAGTGTCTGCCCAGGCGCAAGAGTCTGCTGCGGTAGCCCGCCAGTCCTTGCAAGCGGCGGAATCCGGCCTGCAGGCCGTGCAGAACGCGATCGGTGGTATGAACTCCATCCGCGACCAGATCCAGGAAACCTCCAAGCGCATCAAGCGTCTGGGTGAGTCTTCGCAAGAGATTGGTGAAATTACCGAGCTGATTTCTGACATTACCGAACAGACCAACGTGCTGGCCTTGAACGCAGCCATTCAGGCCGCGTCCGCTGGTGAAGCCGGTCGTGGCTTCTCGGTGGTGGCGGAAGAAGTGCAGCGTTTGGCGGAGCGATCTGCCGATGCGACGCGCCAGATCGCTGCGCTGGTGAAGGCCATTCAGACGGATACGCAAGATGCCATCGGCGCTATGGAGCGTTCTACCCAAGGTGTGGTGGAAGGAGCCAAGCTGTCCGATAACGCGGGTACTGCGCTGACGGAAATTGACCGCGTGTCACGCCGCGTGGCCGATCTGATTGAACAGATCTCGAACTCTGCCTCCCGCGAAGCCGGACTGGCGAACGTGGTGGCAGACAACATCCAGCACATTTTTGCGGTGACCGAGCAGACCGGGGAAGGTACCCGCGCCACGGCCAACCAAGTGCGTGAACTATCTCGCATGGCAGAAGAGCTGCGCCAGTCGGTGTCCCGATTCAAGATTGCCTGACCTTCGTGTCCCGCATTCCCCCAGCCCCGTGAGATCCAGGAGAGCCTGAACCCATGTCATCGAACACAGCCGCTCCCGGCGACAACGAACTAGCGGTCAGCGATCTGGGCCCCTTGGCTTGGGTGTTGGACGAGCTGCGCAAGTCTTTGGATGGCGCGACCAAGGCGATGCGCCGGTTTGTACGCGACGCCGAGTTGGCTCGGGGTTCCGATTTGACGGAACTGGATGCCAGCCACTTGCGCATTGCACGTCAGCAACTGCACCAAGCGGTGGGTGCTTTGGAGATGGTGGGGCTGGTTGCTCCCGCCAAAATTCTCCGCTCCATGGAGTCGTTGGCGCAAAAATTTGTGCAGCGTCCGGAGTTGTGCAGCGATGACGCCGCGAATTGCATGGAACGGGCGAGTTTTGCCCTGACCGAGTACCTGGACGGCGTTCTCAGGGGCAAAACGGCGTCGTCGGTTGCCTTGTTCCCACAGTACAGGGCTTTGCAGGAGCTGGCGGGTGCCGATCGCATCCACCCAGCGGATCTGTGGCCACCCGAGTGGCGTTGGTTGCCAGTACCGGTGCCAGCCTCTGTGCAGCCGTTAGCGTATGGTGCAGATGTGCGTCGGGAGATGGACCAAGGTGTGTTGCGCTTGGTCAAATACGCGGACGTCAAGTCGGCCCGTCGCTTGCAGGACCTCAGCGTGGGTTTGGCAGCAGGCTGTGCGGACATGGAGTCCCGCACGTTCTGGATGGTCTGTGCTGCGTATTTCGAAAGCACCGCATTGGGTTTGCTGGCAGGGGACATCTACAGCAAGCGCGCCGCCTCGCGCATCCTGCAGCAGTACGTCAGTCTTGCCAAGGGCGACACTGCGATTTCTGATCGGCTTGCGCAAGATTTGGTTTTTTTCTGCTCGCTGGCTGTGCCATCGCCGAGTGTCGCTGCACCAGTTTTGCATGCCGTGAAGACCGCCTATGGGCTGGCCCGCAGCAAACCTGTGGACTACGAAACTGAGCAATTTGGCCGTTTTGACCCCGCGCTTCTGGTCCTTGCCCGCAAGCGTATTGCGGCGGCCGCGGAGACGTGGTCTGCTTTGGCCGGTGGTGATACCAACCGGCTCAAAGTGGCGGGGGAGCAGTTTGCCGCTGTGGCTGAGACGGTCACAAAAATGCATGCCGAAAGCGGTGAATTGGGCAAGGCCTTGGTGCGCGCCATTGAACTCACCATTCGGACGGGTGCCGCACCTGCACCGGCGGTAGCGATGGAGGTGGCAACCTCCGTTTTGTATTTGGAAGCCGCTTACGAAGATTTGGACCCGACCGACAGCCAGATGGCAGAACGCAGTGCACGTTTGGCACAGCGCTTGGCCCATGTGACCTCGGGTGGTGAGCCTGAGCCACTGGAATCGTGGATGGAAGAACTCTACCGTCGCGTGAGTGATCGCCAGACCATGGGCAGCGTAGTGGACGAGTTGCGTACGACCTTGGGCGAGGTGGAAAAGTCGCTGGACCAATTCTTCCGCAACCCGCAAGACAAGGCTCCTCTGCGCGAGGTGCCGAGCCAGTTGGCCCAGATGCGCGGTGTATTTTCAGTGCTCGGGCTGGACCAGCCCTCTATCGCTGCATTGCGCATGCGCTCCAGCGTAGAGCAGTTTCTCGTCGATGACATTGACGAGGCCAGTGCACGCACCGGCATTTTTGAAAAGGTTGGCAACAGCCTGGGGGCGATGGGCTTCTTGATCGATATGCTGAGTTACCAGCGTTCGCTTGCGAAGACCTTGTTTGTGTACGACGAGGATTTGGGTGAGTTCCGTCCCTTGATGGGGCGGGAGCGGGCCGAGGTGCAAGCGCAGGCAGAGGCACCTGCGATCGCAGACGATGCGATGCAGGACGACTTGGCTGCTTTGCAAATGGCCGTGGCTCCGCAGCCCGTATCGGTACCTGCACCGGTACCCAGTGCTGCCCCTGTGTTGGCGCCTACAGTGGATCCGGATGCCGACGACGACACGGAATTGCGCGATATCTTTTTGGAAGAAGCGCGTGATGTTGTTCAGAATGGCCTGTCTGCGCTGCAGGCCTTGCGCGCAGAGCCAACCAATCTGGCAGACCAGACAACTTTGCGCCGAGCGTTTCATACGCTCAAAGGCAGTTCCCGCATGGTGGGGCTCAACGATTTTGGCGAGGCGGCTTGGTCTTTCGAGCAATTGCTCAACACCTCTCTGGCGGAACAGCGTCCCGCCAGTGATGCGTTGATGTCCGTGTCGGAGCAGGCCATGCGGGCCTTTGAGCGCTGGGTGGAGGACATTGCTGCGCACGCCGATACGCCCTGGAATACGCAGGACTTCCGCAAGACAGCGGACGCACTTCGCCTGGATGGACGGTACCTGCCCTTGCAGGTGCCTGGTGAGGCCTTGGTCGCGGCATCTCTGGCTTTGCCAGAGATGGAAGAACCTCCCGCTGTTGCGGTCATGGAGGACGCCCCTGTTGTGGCGGAAGAGCCCCACGCCGCGGTTGATTTTGCCTCCACGCAGATGTTCGATGATTTGGATTTGGAGGTTGCCGCCGCGCCTGCGCCGGTGGATTTCGCATCCACCCAAATGTTCAACTTTGAGAGCACGCAGGCCCTTGACGCTGTAGGTCCTGCGGCCGAGGTACCCCGTGCCACGGAAGTCGACGAAGTTGACTTGGGCGATTTTGATTTTGGGGATCTGGGTACGCAAGCTCCGCAAGAAGAAGCCCCGGACACCGTGATTGCCGATAGCCAGGAAACGCCACCAGAACTCGAACCCGCCGCTGTGCCCCGTGTGGACGTCGCTGCACCGTCAGCGCTGATGGAGATGGTGGCCATGTCCGGGGTCGAGGCGGCCAATGACGCGCCTGCCTTGATGGCTGAGACACCTTTGCTGGACCCGGATGAGGGTATGAAGGTCATAGGTCCTTTGCGTTTGAGCATCCCGCTGTACAACGTCTACCTCAACGAAGCCGATGAATGGTCGCGGCGTTTGCAGACCGAACTCAGTGAATGGGCCATGGAGTTGCCCAAGACCTTGCCAGATTCGGTGATCGCGTTGGCGCACTCCCTGTTGGGTAGCTCTGCCACGGTCGGCTTTGCCGCGCTGTCAGATATGGCCCGTGCGCTCGAACAGGCTTTGCAGCATGTGCAATTGCACCGCCAGGGTACCCCCGACCAAGCCGCGGTGTTCAACGATGCTGCAGAAGATATCCGCCGCCTGTTGCATCAATTTGCTGCGGGCTTCCTCAAAGAGGCTGATGCACGCGTGTTGGCCGAATTGCAAACGATCACCGAGACAGAGTTCCCCGCGCCTTCGATGGATCCGGCACCACTGGACGGGATCGATGCCCCCATCTCCGAGTTTGAGGACAGCCTGCCCACGGCGCCTGTGCTGGAAGCCGAGCCGGAGCTTGCAGCAGCAGCGATGGCGGTTGCTGCACCCCTGACGATTGCGGATGCCCAAGACGATGACATTGATGCAGAGGACCATCTGGACGATGACCTTTTGCCGATTTTTGAAGAAGAGGCGGCAGAGCTGATGCCCCAACTGGGTACCGCCTTGCGCCAGTGGGTCGCACAGCCGGAGCACTTGGGAGCTCGCAACGAAATCCTGCGCTTGCTGCACACCCTCAAAGGCAGTGCCCGATTGGCGGGTGCGATGCGGCTGGGCGAAATGGCCCACCGCATGGAGTCATCCATCGAGCAGATTGGCACCGAAGCCCTGCAAGCCGTGCAGCTGGAACCTTTGCTGACCCGTTTTGACTCGCTGCAAGCCGTGTTTGCGTCGCTGGGCCAATCCCCCGCAGATCACGACGAAGTAGTGGTGCCTGCCGAAGCGGCACCTGTTGCTACGTCTGACGCCCGCGCGGCGGCGGCTGTGACGCCCTTGAGTGCCCGCCCGGTGGTGCATGCACCCCAGGTTGTGATGCCGCGCAGCAGTGCCAATCAGTCGGTGCGCGTGCGATCGCAATTGCTGGACCGTTTGGTGAATCAGGCTGGCGAGGTCATGATCACCCGCTCGCGCATGGATGCGCGCCTGAACCAATTACGCTCATCCTTGGGCGAGCTGGGTGGCAACTTGGATCGACTGCGCCAGCAGCTCCGCGACGTGGAGCTACAGGCGGAGTCGCAAATGCAGTCGCGCTTGGCGCAAACCAAAGACTCCGCGCAGGCGTTTGATCCCTTGGAGTTTGACCGCTTTACCCGTGTGCAGGAATTGACCCGCATGATGGCCGAGTCGGTGAACGATGTGGCCACGGTGCAGCGCAATTTGCAGCGCTCGGTGGAAGGTACGGAAGACGATTTGATCGCTCAGGGCCGCCAGGCGCGTGAGCTGCAGCGTGACTTGCTGCGCACCCGCATGGTTGAGTTTGAAGGCATTTCAGACCGGCTGTATGGTGTGGTACGGCAAGCTGCCAAGGACTCTGGCAAGCAGGTGAAGTTGGACATTACCGGTGGCTCCATCGAGATGGACCGTGGCGTGCTGGACCGCATGGCGCCCGCGTTTGAACACCTGCTGCGCAATGCCGTGGCCCACGGTATCGAAGCGGCTGACGCGCGCGTTTCCGCTGGCAAACCGGCTGCGGGCAACATCGTCATCCATGTGTTGCAGGAAAGCAATGACGTTTCGGTGTCTTTTAGTGATGACGGTGGCGGCTTGCATTTGGACCGTATTCGCGCCAAGGCGATTGCCAATGGTGTGATTGGCGCCGACGCGGAACTTAGCGACAGCGATGCCGCCAACCTGATCTTCATGCCCGGATTTTCGACGGCGGAACAGATTACCGAATTGGCCGGTCGCGGTATCGGAATGGATGTGGTGCGCTCCGAAGTGAATGCTCTGGGTGGCCGCATAGAAACCCAAACCGAACCCGATAAAGGGACCACCTTCAAACTGGTGTTGCCGCTGACTACTGCGGTCACACAAGTGGTGATTTTGCGTATGGGCGAGTTCACCATCGGGGTGCCTGCCAACATCATGGAGACGGTGCTGCGTGTACCTGCTGCGCAACTGGAGCAAGCGTATGCGGACCAGTCGTTTGACATGGCAGGCCAGGCACTGCCGTTCTTCTGGGCCGGTGCCTTGTTGCAGGTGTCGGCGCGCAGCCACGAACCCCTGAGCAAGACCCTGCCGGTGGCCGTGTTCCGAAGCGCAGGGCAACGCCTGGCTTTGCATGTGGACGAAGTGCTGGGCAACCGCGAAGTCGTGGTGAAAAACCTGGGCCCCCAGTTGGCACGTTTGCCCGGTTTAGCTGGCATGTCGGTGTTGGCCTCTGGTGCGGTGGTTCTGATTTACAACCCGGTGGCCCTGGCTGCCGTGTATGGTGATCTGGCCCGCGCGCTGGGCGCTTCTGGCGACAACGCGGGCTTGCTCGCGGATACGACAGCCTTGGCTCCCAAGGTGGTCGAGCCAGCCAGCCAACTACCACTCGTGTTGGTGGTGGACGATTCGATCACGGTACGTCGCGTGACCCAACGCTTGCTCAAACGTGAGGGTTATCGTGTGGCTCTGGCCAACGACGGCCTGCAAGCGCTGGAGCGTTTGCAGGAAGAGGTCCCCGCGGTCATTCTGTCCGACATTGAAATGCCGCGTATGGATGGTTTCGACTTGGCGCGCAACATCCGTGCAGACGAGCGCACCCGTGCCGTGCCCATCATCATGATTACCTCGCGCATTGCGGAGAAGCATCGCGAGCATGCACGTGAGTTGGGTGTGGACCACTATCTGGGTAAGCCCTACTCAGAGGACGAGCTGCTGGGCTTGGTGCGCAGCTACTGCGCCGACGTGATGGAAGCTTAAACCAGCTTTTTTACCACGCCGTAGCGCAGCAGGGTGCGCGCACGGGCCTTGGCATGGTCCACCACGGGCAGAGGGTAGTCTTTGCCCAAGGTGAGGTTGGCCGCTGTCAGTTCCAGAGGCTTGGCGAGCCAAGGGGCATGCAGCGCCTTGGGGCTTAGCTTGGCGAGCTGTGGCAGGTAGCGCTGGATGAATTTGCCCTGAGCATCAAACTTCTCGCTCTGTGCAATTGGGTTAAAAATCCGAAAGTAGGGTTGTGCATCACAGCCGCTGGAGCTGACCCACTGCCACCCGCCATTGTTGGCTGACAAGTCAAAGTCATTGAGCGTTTGGGCAAAGTAACGTTCGCCCCAACGCCAATCCAGCCCCAAGTGTTTGACCAAAAAGCTGCCGGTCACCATGCGCAGGCGGTTGTGCATATAACCGGTCTGGTTGAGTTGGGCCATCGCAGCGTCCACCAAAGGGTAGCCAGTCTGGCCGGTGCGCCAGGCCGCAAACAATGCCTCCGCGTGTGCGCCTTCTTCCCAAGCAATCCGGTCGTACTCGGGTTTGAACGCTGACGTGGCCACATGCGGAAAGTTGGCCAGAATTTGCGCGTAGAAATCGCGCCACACCAGTTCTCCGAGCCAGGTGGATGCACCTTCGTCCCCCCGCAGGTGGCGAGGGTAGGCCAAGCGCACCAGCTGCCGCGTCGACACCGTGCCAAACCGCAAATGCACGCCCAGGTAACTCGGTCCTTTGACGGCCGGGAAGTTGCGGGTCTGGTCGTAGCGGTCCATGCGCGTTGCAAAATCGGTCAGCAGGCTTTGGGCTCCAGACTCGCCGGTCGGAATGCGCAGCGCTTGCAGGTTGCTGCGCGCAAAGCCTATGTCTGCCAAGCTGGGAACCGGTGTTTGGTAGGCCTCGGGGCGTGGCGCCAGGCGGTGGGGCGATGAGAGTGAAACCTCCGGTGCCGGATGGAGTGCCAGGCGTGCCAGCCAGGCCCGCAGATAAGGCGTAAACACAGCATAGGGTTTGCCCATTTGGGTGAGCACTTCGCGTGTTTCAAAAACGACATGGTCTTTGTGAAGTTTCAGCGTTTTTCCCACGTTCACCAGTGCCTGCGCGACCGCCTCGTCCCGGGCGATCGCCTGTGGTTCGTAGTCCCGGCCCGCAAAAACCGCCTGCACACCCAATGCCTGCACCAGTTTTGGTATTTCTTCTTCTGCCCGCCCATGCAAAACAATCAGCCCCGCTTGTGCTTGGGCACTCATGGCCCGCAACTGGGCATCCACTTCGACCAGCGATTCGCGGATGAACTCTACCCGTCGGTCTTGGCGGGGCAGAGACGCCAAAATATCCGTGTCAAAGACAAAAACGCAGTACACCCGCTCGCATTGCTGCAGGGCGGTGTTCAGCGCCGTATTGTCGTGTGTGCGCAGATCCCGGCGAAACCAGGCCAGGCCAGATGCGTAGTGTGCGTGCATGCCACCCGTTAAAATCAATGTATGTCCGGCGATTCTGCACCCATCAATCTCACCAACCATTTTTTGATTGCAATGCCCGGATTGGAGGATGCCCTTTTCTCCAAAAGTGTGGTGTATGTCTGTGAGCACAACAGCAAAGGCGCTCTGGGTCTGGTGATCAACAAACCGGCAGACATGGACCTCAAAGCCCTGTTTGACAAGATTGATCTGCCGATGGAGCGTAGCGATTTGCAAGCCCACCGCGTGTTCCAGGGGGGGCCGGTGCAAACCGAACGCGGTTTTGTCTTGCATGAGGGGAGCACCATCACGGAGGCGGAAGACAACAAGTCCTCCCTCTACGCCTCCACCATGACCATTCCCGGCGGACTGGAAATGACCACTTCCAAGGATGTTCTCGAAGCCATCGCCAGTGGGTCGGGGCCGCGTCGGGTGCTGGTGTCACTGGGGTACTCGGCCTGGGCCGGTGGACAGCTGGAGACTGAACTCGGCGAAAACAGCTGGATCACGGTGGATGCCGACCAGACCATTATTTTTGATACACCCGTGGACCAACGCTATGACAAGGCGCTTTCCTTGCTTGGCCTGCAGGCCTGGATGATTTCCACCCAAGCGGGGCACGCATGAGCGTATCGGCGGCGCCTGTGCCAGCCCAGCTGACAACGTTTATTGCTTTTGATTTTGGGCTGAAGCGCACGGGTGTTGCGGTGGGCAACCGACTGCTGAAGACCGCGCAGCCGCAGGGCTCCATCCATGCCGAGGGCAAGGCTCGGTTTGACGGCGTAGCCGCCAAACTCAAGGAGTGGCAACCGGATGCCATTGTGATTGGGGTGCCCTACCATCCCGATGGCGCACCGCATGAGAACACCACGCGCGCCCAAAAATTTGGTCGCCAACTCAGCGGCCGCTTCGGTCTGCCGGTGTTTGAAGTGGACGAACGCTACAGCACCACCGAAGCCATCAGCTCGGGTGCCAAAGATGCTGATGCGGCCTCGGCCTGCATCATCCTGGAACAGTTTTTGAGGAGTTTGACGTGAGTATCCTGGCTTTAGATGCAGAGGCGTTGTACCGCGAGTTGCTGCGTGGCGTGCAGCAGTTGTGCAATGCCGACACCCGCCTGGTAGGCATTACCTCGGGTGGCGCCTGGTTGGCCGAGCGCCTGCAGGCCGACCTGAAGCTGCCGGGCAAGGCTGGCACCATTTCGTCGGCCATGCACCGCGATGATTTTGCCCAGCGCGGCCTGTCGTCGGGGGGGCAGACGCAGCTGCCGTTTGATGTGAATGGAGCGCAGATCTTGCTGCTGGACGATGTTCTTTACACCGGCCGCACCTTGCGCGCGGTCATCAACGAACTGTTTGACTTTGGCCGCCCCGCGTCGGTGCAACTGGCGGTGCTGGTGGACCGTGGTGGCCGACAGCTGCCCATCCAGCCCGACTTTGCCGCGGCGCGTGTGAGCCTGGCACCCACACAGTCGCTCGCGCTGGCGCGCAGTGACACGGGCGGGTTTTCTTTCGATGTACAGGAAGCCTGACATGCTCTACAAACGCAACCCCCAACTCAACAAACACGGTGAACTGGTGCACCTGCTGTCGGTCGAAGGCCTGCCCAAGAGCATCCTGACCCACATCCTGGACACCGCTTCCAATTTTGTGTCGGTCAACGACCGCGAAGTGAAGAAGGTGCCGCTCTTGCGTGGCAAGAGCGTGTTCAACCTGTTTTTTGAGAACAGTACCCGCACCCGCACCACCTTCGAGATTGCCGCCACACGCCTCAGCGCCGACGTCATCAACCTCGACATCGCGCGCTCCAGTGCCAGCAAGGGGGAGTCCCTGCTCGACACCATCGCCAACCTCTCCGCCATGGCCGCCGACATGTTTGTGGTGCGCCACAGCGAATCGGGCGCGCCTTACCTGATCGCGCAGCACGTGGCACCCCATGTGCACGTGATCAATGCGGGCGATGGCCGCCACGCCCACCCCACGCAGGGCTTGCTGGACATGTACACCATCCGGCACTACAAGAAAGACTTTTCCAACCTCACGGTGGCCATCGTGGGAGATGTGCTGCACTCGCGGGTGGCGCGATCTGATATCCACGCCCTCACCACACTGGGTGCCGCCGAGGTGCGCGTGGTGGGCCCCAAGACGCTGGTGCCGTCCGACCTGTCTGCCATGGGAGTTCGCGTCTGCCACACGCTGGAGGAGGGCATCAAGGACTGCGACGTGGTCATCATGCTGCGCCTGCAGAACGAGCGCATGAGCGGCGCTCTGCTGCCATCTACGCAAGAGTATTTCAAGAGCTTTGGCCTCACGCCCGAGAAGCTGCAACTGGCCAAACCGGATGCCATCGTCATGCACCCCGGCCCCATCAACCGCGGCGTGGAGATTGACTCTGCGGTGGTGGACGGGCCGCAAAGCGTGATCCTGCCGCAGGTGACCTTTGGGATTGCCGTGCGCATGGCGGTGATGAGCATTGTGGCTGGCAATGACGCCGATCCGCGCTGAGAGAGGAATGAAAATGAACCTGTTGATTCAAGGCGGACGCGTCCTGGACCCTGCCAGCGGTATCGACCGCATCGCCGACCTGGCCATTGCCGATGGCCGCATTCTTGCCATGGGCGATGCCCCCGCCGGTTTTGCTGCGGACCAGACCATTGCAGCCCACGGGCTGGTGGTGGCCCCGGGTCTGGTGGACCTGTGTGCCCGCTTGCGTGAATCGGGTCAGCCCAAGCCTGGTCAATTGAGCAGCGAACGTGCTGCCGCCGCGGCAGGGGGGGTGACCACACTGGTGTGCCCGCCCGACACAGCGCCTGTGCTCGATGAAGCGGGGCTGGTGGACATGCTGCATTACCGCACCCAGATTCAGGGTGGCCCGCGCGTGCTGCCGCTGGGCGCGCTCACGCGTGCGCTGGCTGGCGAAGTGCTGTCACCCCTGCAACAACTGGCCGAAGCTGGCTGCGTAGGCTTTGGCCAGGCCGAAGTGCCATTGGTCAACACCCAGGTCACCCAGCGTGCGCTGCAGTACGCCAGCAGTTTCGGCTACAGCGTGTGGCTGCGCCCACAGGAATACCACTTGGGCAAGGGCGTGGCGGCCAGCGGGCCACTGGCTACGCGCATGGGCCTCTCCGGCGTGCCCGTGGCGGCGGAGACCATTGCCCTGCACACCATCTTCGAGCTGGTGCGCTCCACCCGGGCACGGGTGCACCTGTGCCGCATCAGCAGTGCGGCTGGTGTGGAGCTGGTGCGCCAGGCCAAGGCCGAGGGCCTGCCCATCACCTGTGATGTGAGCATCAACTCGCTGAACCTGAGCGATGTCGACATGGGCTACTTTGACAGCCGCATGCGCCTGAACCCACCACTGCGCCAGCAGCGCGACCGCGATGCCCTGCGTGCCGGTCTGGTTGACGGCACTGTCGATGCACTGGTCTCCGACCACACGCCGGTGGATGACGACGCCAAGACCCTTCCATTTGCCGAGGCAGAACCCGGGGCCACAGGCCTGGAGCTGCTGCTGAGTTTGTCGCTCAAATGGGCCCAAGAAAGTCGGCTGGGTCTGGACCAGGCGCTGGCCGTGGTCAGCAGTCGGCCTGCGCAGGTGCTGGGCCAGGCGCCTGGTGCCTTGGCAGACAGCTTGGGTCGGCTGGTGGTGGGGGGCGTGGCCGATGTGTGTGTGTTCGACCCGCAGGCTACGTGGGTGGTGCAGCCTGCAGGTCTGCGCAGCCAGGGCCGCCACACCCCATTCAGCGGTTACGAGCTGCCGGGCCGCGTGCGCGCCACGGTCGTGGCCGGGCGTGTCGCTTTCACGGCCTGAACCCATGGCCCGCCTTCAGGCTTGCTGGCGTTTGTGGCGCGTGCTGATCCATGTGCTGGTGGGCGCCTGGCGCATCCGCTGGGTGTTTCCCCGTTTGCAGCAGCCTGAGCGTGATGCACAAGTTCAGGGCTGGGCCCGCGAAATGCTTGCGCGACTAGCTATCAAATTGATAGTGAATGGCCAACCTCCGGCAGTCGGTCCGGTGTTGCTGGTGGCCAACCACATCTCCTGGCTGGACATTGTGGTCATGCACGCAGCACGCCACTGCCGTTTTATCTCCAAGGCCTCGGTACAGCACTGGCCCATCGTCGGCACGCTGGCCAATGGTGCGGGCACGCTGTACATCGAGCGCGAGTCGCGCCGAGACGCCATGCGCGTGGTGCACCACATGGCTGAGCGCCTGGGTGCGGGCGATGTGTTGGCGGTGTTCCCCGAGGGCACCACGGGGGATGGCACCACGGTGCGGCCTTTCCACGCCAACATGTTGCAAGCCGCCATAGCGGCCCAGGCACCTGTGCAGCCTGTGGGCCTGCATTTTTGCGACAGCCCCACCGGGCAACACAGCTTCGCCCCTTGCTACATCGGTGACGACAGCTTGCTCGATTCCCTCTGGCGCACGCTCAAGACGGATGGCCTGCAGGCCGTGGTGAGCTTTGGCGATGTGCAGTTGCCAGAAGGGCGCGACCGCCGCACCTGGGCGGCAGACCTGCACCAGGCCGTGGTGGACTTGCGTGCCGAGCTCAGGCCGCCAGTCGGCTGAACGTCACCACATGGTCCACCTGCGGGCGAATGCCAATCCATTCGCCCAGCTTGTGGTCGTGGTGGCTGGGCACATGGGCCATCACCGTGAGCCCGCTGCGCAAGCGCAAGGTGTATAAAAACTCGGACCCCCGGAACGACTTGCGCACAATCTCGGCCTTCACCGGGGCGTCGTCGTCGTGCACGATGTCATCGGCCCGCAGCAGCACATCACATTCGCCCTGCGGGTAGGCGCTGGGTAGCGGGCACTCGCTCACGTCTTGCAGTTGCCCCAGCGGCGTGTGCACCACCGGTGCGCCTTGTTCCATGGCGATGGTGGCGGGGGCGAACACCCCGTGGCCAATGAAGTCGGCCACAAACCGGGTGGCCGGGCGGTGGTAGAGCGTGTAGGCGTCGTCCCACTGGTGCAGCGTGCCTTCATGCATCACGCCAATCATGTCGCCAATCGCAAAGGCCTCCATCTGGTCGTGGGTGACAAACAGCGCCGTGGCACCCGCCGTCTTGAGGATGCCCCGCACCTCGTGCGCCAGGCGCTCGCGCAGGTCCACGTCCAGGTTGGAAAACGGCTCGTCCAGCAGCAGCAACTGGGGGCGCGGCGCCAATGCGCGGGCCAGCGCCACACGCTGCTGTTGCCCGCCTGACAACTCGTGCGGGTAACGCTGTTCCTGGCCCGACAGGCCCACCCATTCCAGCACTTCCGCCACACGGGCGGTGCGCTCGGCCGCTGGCAACTGGTGGATGCCAAAGCCCACGTTGCGGGCCACATCCAGGTGGGGAAACAGCGCGTAGTCCTGGAACACCATGCCAATGCGGCGCTCCTGCGCCGGCATGTTGCTCTGGGCCGAACTGACCAGTGCGCCCCCCAGGCGGATGTGTCCGCCACTGGCGGGCTCCAGCCCTGCCACCGCGCGCAGCAGGGTGGTTTTGCCGCAACCGGAGGGGCCGATCAGTACGCCAATGTCTCCCGTGCGCAGGCCCAATGACGCGTTTTGTACCGCCGCCTGGGCCCGGCCTGGGTAATGCACCTGCAGGTGAGAGACTTCTAAAAACATGCAGGCATTGTAGATGCTTACAATTCTCATTTAGTGCCCATCCACCTGCCTGTAATCCCCACCTCGCTTATGTCTTTCTCGCGCCTCACGCGCCTCCCCTTGGTCGTGTTTTTTGTGGCGCTGTTGCTGCCCGTGGTGGCCGTGTTTGGCGCCTGGCTGCCTTGGGGCGAGTCGGGTACGCAGTCGCTGCAAATCGTGCAGGAAATGGCGCACACCGTGCTGCCCGAATACGCCTGGACCACCGTGCAGCTGTGCCTGATGGTGGGGCTGGGTGTGGTGCTGGTGGGCTTGGGCACGGCGGCAGCCGTCACGCTGTTCGATTTTCCGGGGCGGCGCGTGTTTGAGTGGGCGCTGTTGCTGCCGCTGGCCATGCCGGCCTATGTGGTGGCCTACGCCTACACCGACTTTCTGCAGTTCAGCGGCCCGCTGCAAACCAGCGTACGTGCCTGGCTGCAGGTGGAGGGGCGGGTGTTCCCCGAGGTACGCAGCGTTGCGGGCGCCGCGTGGGTGTTCACCTTTGTGCTCTATCCCTATGTGTACCTGCTGGCGCGCACGGCCTTGTCCGAGCGGGCCAGCCACTTGATGGAAGCGGCCCGCCTTATGGGCGCCGGCCTGGGGCGGCGCATGGCGGTGGTGGCACTGCCGCTGGCGCGCCCCGCAGTGGCTGCCGGTGTGGCGCTGGCGCTGATGGAGGTGCTGGCGGACTTTGGCGTCTCCAGCTACTTTGGCATCCAGACCTTTACCGCTGGCATCTACAAGGCATGGCTCGCCATGGACAACCGCATTGCCGCGGCCCAGCTGGCCACGCTGCTGCTGGCGCTGGTGGCTTTGCTGCTGTGGCTGGAGCAACGTGCCCAGGCGCGCATGCGCTTTGCCTCGGGGAAGGGCGGGCGCGCCAACGCTAGCGACGCACAGCCGGTGCCACTGGCGGGGCACCGCGCCGCGTGGGCCTGGCTGGTGTGTGCACTGCCCATCCTCATGGGTTTTGTGTTGCCCGTGGTCTTTATGCTGCGCCCGCTGTGGGTGGAGCAAAACGAACTCCCTTGGGGCCGCTTTGGCGAATGGGCACTGAACAGCGTGCGTCTGGCCGGCATCACCAGTGTGCTGGCGGTGGGCATTGCGTTGGCGTTGGCCTATAGCGCGCGGCGCAGCAGCCACTGGGGGCCGCGTGTGGCAGCCCAACTGGCGGGCTTGGGCTACGCCATTCCCGGTGCGGTGGTGGTGGTGGGCCTGCTGCTGCCGGTGGGTTGGGTGCAGGCCTGGCAGCCCGAGTGGCAGGTGGGCTACTTTGTCACCGCCACCGCGCTGGGCATTGTGTGGGCCTACCTGGTGCGTTTTTGTGCGGTGGCACTGCAGTCCCTGCAGAGCGGTTACGCGCGCATTCCCGCCAGCATGGACGATGCCGCCCGCATGCTGGGCACCAGCGATGTCGGCACTTTGGTACGCGTGCACTGGCCGCTGCTGCGCCGCTCCACCGCAGCTGCGGCGCTGCTGGTGTTTGTGGATGTGATGAAAGAGCTGCCCGCCACATTGGTGCTGCGCCCCTTCAACAGCGACACGCTGGCCGTGGTGGCCTACCAGCTGGCCCGCGACGAGCGCCTGGGCGAAGCCGCCGTGCCCAGCCTGGCGCTGGTGCTGGTGGGGCTGATTCCGGTGGTGATGCTGAGCAGGACCTTGCGCAGCAAGGTTTGAGAGTCAAATAGGGCTGTAGCCCGCGTGGATACTGCGCGAGCAGCTACTATATTGATAGTGATTTGAAGAGGCTGGTGCCCCCGACAGGAATCGAACCTGTATCTGTCCCTTAGGAGGGGACCGTTCTATCCATTGAACTACGGAGACCAGCGAGCGGGGATTGTAAGGGCGCGCTTCTGATCGGTTGGGGACAGAGCTGAAGGTCTGTCCCGCAAGGACATTACTTGGTCAGATGCCGCATGGCCTCTTCCAGGCCCTTGAGGGTGAGCGGGTACATCTTGTGGCCCACGATCTCCTGGATCACGCTGATGCTCTGGCGGTACTGCCACACGCCCTGGGGCTCGGGGTTGATCCAGGCGAACTTGGGGAAGGCGTGCAACAGGCGCTGCAGCCATTCGGCGCCGGCCTCTGCGTTGTTGTATTCCACGCTGCCGCCGGGCTGCAAGATCTCGTAGGGGCTCATGGTCGCGTCGCCCACAAAGATCAGCTTGTAGTCCTTGTTGTACTTGCGGATGATGTCCCAGGTTTCGAACTTCTCGGCAAAGCGGCGGCGGTTGTTCTTCCACATGTAGTCGTACACGCAGTTGTGGAAGTAGTAAAACTCCAGGTGCTTGAACTCGGCCTTGGCCGCGCTGAACAGCTCTTCCACGCGTGCAATGTGCTCGTCCATGGTGCCGCCCACGTCCATCAGCAACAGCACCTTGACGTTGTTGTGGCGTTCGGGCCGCATCCTGATGTCCAGGAAGCCCGCGTTGGCCGCTGTCTTGGCGATGGTGGCGTCCAGGTCCAGCTCGTCCTCATGCCCCTCGCGCGCAAATTTGCGCAGGCGGCGCAGCGCCACCTTGATGTTGCGCGTGCCCAGCTCCTGGGTGTCGTCGTAGTCCTTGTAGGCGCGCTGGTCCCAGACCTTCACGGCGCTTTTGTTGCGCCCCTTGTCCTGCCCGATGCGAATGCCCTGCGGGTTCTGGCCATAAGCGCCAAACGGGGAGGTGCCACCCGTGCCTATCCATTTGTTGCCACCCTCGTGGCGTTCCTTCTGCTCTTCCAGACGTTTTTTGAGTGTCTCCATGAGCTCGTCCCAGCCCATTTTCTGCAGCTTGGCCTGCTCTTCGGGTGTGAGGAATTTCTCCAGGTTCTTGCGCAGCCAGTCGGCCGGGATTTCTTTGGTGAAGTCCGCCACCATCTCCATGCCCTTGAAGTAGGCGGCAAAGGCGCGGTCGAACTTGTCGTAGTGCTTCTCGTCCTTCACCAGCGTGGTGCGGCTCAGGTAGTAGAAGTCGTCCATCGTGTAACCCGTGGGTTCAGATGCATCCTCGGGCTGCGGCGTCTTGGGCCCCACCACGCCTTTTTGCAAGGCCTCCAGCAGGGTCAGGTATTCCTTGACCGAGACCGGTAGCTTGGCGGAGCGCAGGGTGTAGAAGAAGTCCAGCAGCATGGTGTGTTCCTGGCGCGTCAGGTGCGCGGCTTGTCCAGCAAATACAGCAGCTGCGCCTTGGCCTCGGGCCATTCGCCGCTGCGCATGCTGTACATCACGGTGTCGCGGATGGTGCCGTCGCGGCGCAGCGCGTGGCCGCGGATCACGCCATCTTTCTTGGCGCCCAGGCGCTCGATGGCGGCTTGGGAGGCGAAGTTGAAGTTGTCGGTGCGCCAGCCGACCACATGGCAGCCCAGCGTCTCGAAGGCGTGGGTCAGGAGCAGCAGCTTGGCGGTGGTGTTGACGTGGCTGCGCTGGCTGCTTTTGCCATACCAGGTCCAGCCGATCTCCACGCGTTTCAGTGCAGGCACGATGTCGTGGTAGCTGCTGCAGCCCAGCACGCGGCCGGTGGCTTCATCAGTCACGGCGAAGGCAAAGCGGTTGCCCGCCTCGCGCATGGCCAGCGCGTCTTCAATGTACTTGCGGGTCTGCGCGGGTTCGGGCACCGAGGTGATGCGCAGGGTCCAGAGTTCGCCATCGGCAGCGGCAGCGCGCAGGCCGGCTTCATGCTCCAGGCTCAGCGGTACCAGCTTGACGCCGCGGGCACTGAGGGTGACGGGTTCGACAAATGCCATGGGCTCAGTCCTTCTTGTCTTGGTTGCGGTTGTGCCAGCGGCGGGCCAGTTGCAGGCCCAAGCCACCGCCCAGGCCCACCAGCACAATGCCGCCAATGCTGGCGCCGCCGTAGCCGGGGGCAAACACATCCAGCCCCATCAGGCGGCCGGCCCAGAAGCCGAGCAGCGCTCCGCCCACAAAGCCCACGGCGTCAGACACGCCTTCGATCATTGGATTATTTTTCATCGGGTGTGGCTCAGCGGTTGTGGCGTTGCATGAACATCAGTTTCTCGAACAGCGTGGTGTCCTGCTCGTTTTTCAGCAGCGCGCCTACCAGGGGTGGCACGGCCATTTTGTCGTCTTTGCTTTGCAGCGCTTCGGCGGGGATGTCTTCGGCCATCAGCAGTTTGAGCCAGTCCAACAGTTCGCTGGTCGAGGGCTTCTTCTTGAGGCCAGGCAGATTGCGCACGTCAAAGAAGGTCTTCATCGCGGCGCTGACCAGCTCTTTCTTGAGGCCGGGGAAGTGCACGTCCACGATGCTTTGCATGGTGGTGGCATCGGGGAACTTGATGTAGTGGAAGAAGCAGCGGCGCAGGAAAGCGTCGGGCAGCTCCTTTTCGTTGTTGGAGGTAATGAACACCAGCGGACGGTGCTTGGCTTTGATGAGTTCGCGCGTCTCGTAGCAATAAAACTCCATGCGGTCGATCTCGCGCAGCAGGTCATTGGGGAATTCAATGTCGGCCTTGTCGATTTCGTCGATCAGCAGCGCCACCGGCTTGTCTGCGGTGAAGGCTTGCCACAGCACGCCCTTGACGATGTAGTTCTGGATGTCCTTGACTCGCTCGCCACCATCGATGTCGGACAGCTGCGAGTCGCGCAGACGACTCACGGCGTCATATTCATACAGGCCTTGCTGTGCCTTGGTGGTGGATTTGATGTGCCACTGCAGCAGGGGCATGTCCAGCGCCGCCGCCACCTCTTCGGCCAGCATGGTTTTGCCGGTGCCGGGTTCGCCCTTCACCAGCAGCGGGCGCTGCAGCGTGATGGCTGCGTTGACCGACAGCATCAGGTCCTGGGTGGCGACGTAGTTCTTGGTTCCGTGGAATTTCATGGCGTGGGCGGGCAGGGCAAAGGTGGTCGGACCCAAGGAGGCAGAAAAAAAGCCTGCCAAGGGCACGGGTGGTGGTCGATATAATCGGCGTGCTGATTTATATCAATCACCGTCTGGATTGTCCCCGCAAAATGAACAAATTCCTCTTGTCCCTGTCTGTTGCGCTTGTCGCCTCTGTGACCGTTTTCGCTGCCCATGCCGAGGGCGTCCAAGGCGACATCAAGGCTGGTGAAAAGAAGAACGCCATGTGCATTGGCTGCCACGGCATCGTGGGCTACCAAGCCAGCTTCCCAGAAATCCACAAGGTCCCCAAGATCTCCGGCCAAGGCGGCAAATACATTGCCTCCGCCCTGAACGCCTACAAAACCGGCGACCGCAAACATGCCTCCATGCGTGGTATCGCTGCTTCGTTAACCGATCAGGACATCGCTGACCTGGCCGCCTACTACGAAGCCAGTGGTGCCGTGGAAGGTGCCCAGGCTTTGGCCAAGGCGCCCGAGGGTTCCGAGAAGGTGAACGCCTTGCTGACCAAGGGTGCCTGTGCCTCCTGCCATGGCGATTCCTTCAGCAAGCCCATTGATCCCACCTACCCCAAAATCGCCGGCCAGCACAGCGATTACCTGTTTGTGGCCCTGAAGGCCTACAAGGTGGAAGGCAACGCCCAGGTGGGCCGTGGTAACGCCATCATGGGTGGCGTGGCCAAGCAGTTCACCAATGCGGAGCTCAAGGAGCTGTCCAACTACCTGGGCAAGCTGCCGAGCGAACTCAAGGTGGTGCCGCAAAGCCGTTTCCGCTAAGCAAGGCACCGCCCCCGTAAAAAGCCGCTCTTGAGCGGCTTTTTTTGTGCATGGTTTGCCCTGCGTGTGGGCGCGACTGCACACGGGCGTCATGGCGCCATTCAGCTGGGAGCTGACCGACGCGGTCGGCCCCAAAGCCTGATCAGTCTTTGGTGGCGTGCCGCTGCACGCAGGCGATGTAGGCATTGCCGTCGGGTGGCCGACCGGCACGCTGGCTTTCCCACAACATGGTGCCCAAACATTCCATGGCCTCGTGGTGGGCTTGGTGCAGTGAGTTGCGCTTGTGGGTGAGCAGCTCCACCGCCTGGCGGATGCCGCGTGGCTGGTCGATGCTGCACTGCTCGCTGATGGAGAGGTGCATGCTCAGGTGCAAGAACGGGTTGGTGCGACCCTCGGTGGCCTCGTACATGGTGGCCAGTGCGGTGTCCACATCGGCAAAGTCGGCGGCGTACTCGGGGTGCTCGTCCATCCACTGGGATGCTATGGTTTCGATAGCTTCCAGCGCAACACCCGTGCGGGCCTTGGCGTAAGTGGAGCAAAAAAATCGACGTACGTCTTCTTGGGAGGGGCTGAACATGGCGCCAAGGTTAGCACGTGCCTGCCAGGGCCGTGGGAGGCGCGGGAGCGCGTACATTTCCACGCATGACATTTCCGCTGATCACCGATCCGTTTTTTTATGCCGTCACCATTCCTGCCGTGCTGCTGCTGGGCATTAGCAAAAGCGGCTTTGGTGCGGGCTTTGGCTCGCTGGCCGTACCCATGATGGCGCTGGCGGTGAGCGTGCCAGAGGCTGCAGCCATCCTGATGCCGGTGCTGTTTCTCATGGACGTGCTGGGCATGGCGGCGTTTCGCAAGGACTTTGACCTCAAGCTGCTGAAGTTTTTGATTCCCTGCGGCCTGGTCGGTATTGCCGTAGGTGCGCTGCTGTTCAAGGTGCTCAACGCGCATACCGTGGCGGCCATGGTGGGGGGCTTCACGCTGTTGTTTCTGGCGCAGCGCTTGCTGTTTCCACCCAAACCCGACAGCGCACCACCGCCGCGCTGGCTGGGTGCCATTCTCACCGCCACCTCGGGCTTTACCAGCTTCATCGCCCACGCGGGCGGCCCGCCCATCAACGCCTATGTGATCCCGCTCAAGCTCAGCCCCCTCAAGTTCACCGCCACCATGGCCTTTACCAGCTTCATCGCCCACGCGGGCGGCCCGCCCATCAACGCCTATGTGATCCCGCTCAAGCTCAGCCCCCTCAAGTTCACCGCCACCATGGCGTTTTTCTTCTTTGTGGTGAACCTGAGCAAGTGGATTCCCTATGGGGTGCTGGGCCTGCTGGATATGCGCAACATGGCCACCAGCCTGGTGCTGCTGCCTTTGGCGCCTGTCGGCGTGTGGATCGGGGTGCGCCTGGCGCGGCGCATCAGCCAGGTGTTGTTTTACCGCTTCCTCTACGCCGGCATGTTTTTGACGGGCGTGAAGCTGCTGTGGGACGGCCTGGTCTGACGCTGTGCCCCGCGTGCAGGCTTACTTGGAGGCCCAGTAGGTAGCGGGACCGGGCAGGTCGGTGGCGTCGTTGTTGACGACCTTCATCCAGCGCAGGCCGGTGTCGTGCATCCAGGTTTGCAAGTGTTGGCGGTAGGCCGGGTTCACATCGGCATTGGCATCGGCCCGCAGCAAAAAGGTGATGTTCATGGCCTTGCCGCGAAACTTGTTGCTGTTGATATCGACCGCCACGGCGCTGTTGGGCAGCTCGTCGGCGTGGGGGGCCAGGCCAGAGAGGTAGGCCTTGAACCAGTTGTCCGGCCCGGTGGGCGCGTCCTTGACGATCTGGCGCAGGTTGTACAGCGCATTGCTGCGTGCGCAGGCATAGAGCATGGCGTTGGCATTGACGTTGAAGTTGTCGACCAGGCCGAGCGGATCGTCGGTGGTGCAAGGGCGGTTGCCCCAGTTGATGGGAATCGAATTCGGGGTGAAGTGCACCACCATGGCAAACAGGGGGCTGTCCCCCCGGTCCAGCCGACGCAGGGTGAGTGACACGCGTGGGGTGCTGCTGGGGCTGTCACTGCGTCCGCCGGTCAGGGGGAGTTCCACCACGCTGCGGTTGACGACCGCCCAGTTCCCTTCGGGCAGCGGGATGGGTTTGCTAAACAGGCCCAGGGCAATGCCGCTTGCCGTGAGGGTGGTGCCGACCTCAATCTGGTCGTACGCCACTTGGGCTTGGCTGGTGGTGGCGATGGCCAGCAGGCTGGCCAGAAGGCACACGGTCCGGCGTGCGGTGCAGTAATTTCGCAAAACTTGTCTCCCAGAAATAATCTGCAGCGATGCTACCGACCTGGGCCAAGGGGCGCCATCCCCCAAAAGAGTGATTCTGGTGCCTCATGGGTCCCAGCCGTGGGGGCGGCGCTGGGCTTGTTCCGCGCGCTCTTGTGCCATTTGCTCTTCCAGCTGTTGGCGGCCCTGCTTGATCACGGCGATCAGCTTGGAGCTGTCCTTGTAGTGCGGGTGCAGTTTCTCAAACAGCTCTAGGTTGTGCTGGCGAAAGCGCATGGTCGTCTGGCGGGCCGCGTGGGGTTCGTGGCCCAGCAGCTCCAACACACTGCGTGCGCTGCGCAGGCTGGACTCGAACAGCTCGCGCTCCACCCGCATCACGCCGCGTTCGCGCAGCTGGTTCCAGTGCGTCACGTCGCGCGCGCGCGCCACGATCTGCAGCTGCGGAAAGTGCGCCTGCGCCAGATCCACAATCTCCAGCGATTGCTCCACATCGTCCACGGCCACCACCAGCACCTTGGCCGTGGCGGCGCCCGCGGTGCGCAGCAGGTCCAGGCGGGTGGCGTCGCCGTAGAACACCCGGTAGCCAATGTTGCGCGCCACTTCGATCATCTCGGCGTCGTGGTCCAGCACGGTGGTGGCAATACCTTGGGCGGTCAGCAGGCGGCCAATGATCTGGCCGTAGCGGCCAAAGCCAGCGATGACGATGGGCGCATCCTGTTGCTCGGAAATCTCTTCCAGCGTGGGCACCCCACAGTTGGCATAGCGCGGCAGCAGCAGCCGGTCTACCGCCACCAGAATCAGCGGACTCAGCAGCATGGACACGGCCACTGCGCCAATCAGCAGCGAGGCAGTCTCGGCCGGAAACACATGCGCCCCGGCGGCGGCCTGGAATACGACAAACGCAAACTCGCCGCCCTGCGCCAGCAGCAGCGTGAACACCGGCCGCTCTTGGAAGGGCAGCTGGATGTGGCGTGCCAACGCGTAAATCACGGCCCCCTTGATGGCCAGAAAGCCCAGCACCACGAGCGCCATGATGCCGGGCGACGCCAGCAACACGCCAAAGTCGATGCTCATGCCCACGGCGATGAAGAACAGGCCCAGCAGCAGCCCCTTGAAGGGCTCGATGTCGGTCTCCAGCTCGCGCCGGTATTCACTCTCGGCCAGCAGCACGCCGGCCAAAAAGGCCCCCAGCGCCATGCTCAGACCCACCAGCAACATCAGCGCCGAGATACCCACCACCAGCAGCAGCGCTGCGGCGGTGAAGATTTCGGGCGTCTTCGAGCGCGCAATCCAGCGCAGCAGCGGTCGGATCAGCAGGCGCCCACCCAGCACAATACCGGCAATGACTGCTATTATTTTGATAGCTGCTTGCGCATATTCCATGGGCGCTGAGGCCTCATTTGTTGCTGAAACCACGCCCAGCAACGGCAGCAGCGCCAGGATGGGGATGGCGGCCACGTCCTGGAACAGCAGGATGGAAAACGCCGCCTGCCCGCTGCGGGTGGGCAGCAGGTTGCGCTCGCCCATCACCTGCAGCGCAATCGCGGTGCTCGACAAGGCCAGACCCAGCGCAGCCACCACGGCCAGGCGCCAGCCCACGCCGCAGGCCACGGCCACCAGCGCCAACAGCAGCGCGCAGCCCAGCACCTGGGCGGCGCCCCAGCCAAAGATGGAGCGGCGCAGGTTCCACAGGCGTTTGGGCTCCAGCTCCAGGCCGACCAGGAACAGCATCAGCACCACACCAAACTCGGCAAAGTGCAGGATGTCTTCCACATTGGTCACCAGGCCCAGGCCCCAGGGGCCAATGGCAATGCCGGCCGCCAGGTAACCAATGATGGAGCCCAGGCCCACGGCCTTGGACAGTGGCACGGCAATCACCGCCGCACTCAAATAGATGAAGCTGTTGATCAGCCAGGTCGGTGCGTGTTCCATCAGTGTTGGTCCCCCACGGTTTCGTGCGCGGGCCGGTCGGTGTCGGGCACCACACAGGCCGGGCAGCTTTCCATGTCGTCCAGTTCGGGCCACTGCGGGTAGCTGGCCAGGCGTTCGGCAAACATGGCCACATGGGTGTCCACCTCGGCGCTGTCCACCCGGTGTGCGCCGTGCAGCACCAGGGGCGGCAAAAAACGCATGCCGCAGAGGGCCGCGGTCTGTTCGTAGGGGGGCAAAAAGGCGTCGAAAAAATAGCGGTTGTAGCCTTGCGGGTGGTAGGAGCCCTCGGGCCCGCCGGTGGTGGCCACCAGCCACAGGTCCTTGCCCTGCAGCGCCTTGCCGCCGCCGTAGGCCCAGCCATGGGTGAGCACTTCGTCCACCCAGAGCTTGAGCAGCGCGGGCATGGAGTACCACTGCACCGGGTGCAACAGCACAATCAATTGGGCGTCCTGCAGCTGGGCCTGCTCGGTCGGGACGCGGATGCTGTAGTCCGGATAACGCGCATACAAGTCGCAGACTTCTGTGCTTTCGGTGGCAAGGGCGGCCTGCAGCAGGCGCCGGTTGACACGGGATTCGCGCCAGTTGGGGTGGGCGGCGACCACGTACACGGGTTTGGCTGGCGTGGCGGGCGGTGCTTGGTGTTCGGTGTCCATGCCGATAACATAGCGCAGTTCCACCCTCCAAGGAGTCGTGTATGCCCGTGGTTGTTGTCGCCAATCCCAAAGGCGGAGTGGGTAAGTCCACCCTGGCTACCCAGATTGCGGGCTACTTTGCCTCCCAGGGGCATGCCGTCATGCTGGGGGATGCCGACCGGCAGCAGTCCTCGCGGCTCTGGCTCACCTTGCGGCCTGCTGCGGCCCGGCCCATCCGCAGCTGGGACGTGGGTGATGACCAGATTGCCAAACCGCCCAAGGGCACCACCCACGTGGTGCTGGACACCCCGGCCGGCCTGCATGGCAAGCGCCTGAAAGAGGTACTCAAACTCGCCGACAAGGTGGTGGTACCACTGCAGCCCAGTGTGTTCGACATCTTTGCCACCCGCGCCTTTTTGGACGAGCTGGCCGATAGCGCTCACACCGCCAAGACGCAGATTGGTATCGTGGGTATGCGCGTGGATGAACGCACCCGCGCAGCCGACCAGTTGCACACCTTTGTCGACAGCCTGGGCTTGCCGGTGCTGGGCTTTGTGCGCGACACACAAAACTACATCCAGCTCGCCGCGCGCGGCCTCACGGTGTTTGACGTGGCGCCGGGGCGGGTAGAGCGCGATCTGGCGCAGTGGCAACCGGTCTGCCAGTGGCTGGACGCGAAGTAGCGACCGGACCGGTTTGTCACCCGGCGGACATGCCGCAGCGTTGCGGCTGGCTACAGTGGACGGCATGACAACCTTTGCCACCCTTGCCGAACTCTCCGCCCTGGTGGGCCAACATGTGGCCACCAGCGCGTGGGTCACCGTTACCCAGGAGCACATCAACCTGTTCGCCCAGGCCACGGGCGACCACCAGTGGATCCACGTGGATGTGGAGCGTGCCAAGGCGGGCCCGTTTGGTGCGCCCATTGCGCACGGGTTTCTGACGCTGTCGCTGATTCCGCAGTTCTTCGAAAGCGCCATCACGGTGACCGAGGTGCGCATGGGCGTGAATTACGGGCTCAACAAGGTGCGCTTTATTGCCCCGGTGCCGGTGAATAGCCGCCTGCGCGCGCAGCTCACGCTGTTGGCCAGCGACCCCATCGACAACGGTGGCCGCCAGCAAACCTGGGAAGTGACGATTGAGCGTGAGGGCTCGCCCAAACCGGTCTGTGTGGCCGAATCGCTGGTGCGCCAGTACCCTTAACGCGCTAGGAGGCAACCCCACCGCCGGGCCGCCCCAAGGTGGGTTAGTCCCCCCTGGGGGCCAGCGACCCGCGACGCGGCGGAGCGTGGGGGCTTTATTCTCCGAAACCGTTTTGCCGCCAGGCCTCAAAGACGGTCACAGCGACCGCGTTCGACAAGTTCAGACTACGCTGCCCGGGCAACATGGGCAGGCGCAGACTGCGCTGGGCGTCAAACGCGGCGCGCACCGTGTCCGAAATACCCTTGGTCTCTGAGCCAAACACCAGCCAGTCGCCCGGCTGGAACGCCACTGCGTAAGGGCTGCGTGTGCCACGTGTGGTCAGCGTGAACATGCGATCGATGGCGGGTTGCTCGGTATCCAGAAACGCTTGCCAGTTGGCATGGCGCTTGAGCGCCGCGTACTCGTGGTAATCCAGCCCGGCGCGGCGCATGTGTTTGTCGTCCATTGAAAACCCCAGCGGCTCCACCAGGTGCAGCGTGCAGCCTGTGTTGGCCGCCAGGCGGATGACGTTGCCCGTGTTGGGCGGGATCTCGGGTTCGACCAAAACGATATGGAACATGGCCGCTATTGTCGCGCGGCCGTGGCCCCCTTTTTATTCCGTTCGGGCGAATACCAGCACCGTGATGTGCGCCGCTCCTGCGGTGCGCAGAGCGGTGCTGGCCGCATGCAGCGAAGCGCCGCTGGTCATGACATCGTCGACCAGTGCCACGCGCCGCCCCTGCAGTTCCTTGCTACGCAGGGGTTCTACCGCAAACGCGCCTTGCACACTGCGCAGGCGTTCGTGGCGTGGCAAGCTGCTCTGGGGTGGTGTGTCGCGCACACGCAGCAGCAGTTCGGTATTCACCTTGCCGGGCGCCAAGTGGCGCGCCAGTTCCAGGGCTTGGTTAAAACCCCGGGACTGCAGGCGCTGGGCCGACAGGGGCAGTGGCAGCACCAGGTGCGCAGCCTCCAGAGCGGGTTCCACCCACGGGGCGCTGCGCATCAGCGTGGCCAGGGTGCGAGCCCACGCGGGGTGTTGCTGAAATTTGAATTCCACGACCAGACCGGACCAAGGGTAGTCGTAGGGTGCGGCCGCCAACGCGGCATCCCATAGCGGTGGTGCGGTGATGCAGGCACCGCAGCGCGGCATGCCGGCGGGCAGGGGCAGGGCACAGGTTTCGCAGCGGTGCACCGGCTGCGCGAACTGGGCCACACAGTCCTCACAGACGGCATGCGTCGGCCAAGCGTGGCACACGGCGCACCGGCTGGGCAGGTGCCGCGATACCCCCTGAAGCAGCTGGCGGAACATGCAGGCAATATACTCGCCAGCGCTTTCCGCACCCACCCCATGAGCACCCAGCGTCCCCCCACCATCGACCCCGTTGCCGCTACCCGCTGGGCCACCTTGGCACCGAAACAGCTGGAGTCGCCTTGGTTGCATGAAGAGGTGGCACGCCGCATGGAAGAGCGTTTGCAATGGATCGTCCAAAAGCCGCGCCAGTGGGTGCACTGGGGGGCATTGCGGGGTGGCCTGCAGGCCCAGGGGCTGGTCAGCCAGCGCTACCCGGAATCCACCTGTTTTGTGCTTGAAAGCACCGCTGAGCGTGCGCAAGCAGCTCGTAATTTGATAGCAAAACCCTGGTGGAAGCCGAGTGGCTGGCGGGGGGCGGCGGTCCAGTTCGAGGTGCCCCCGCAGCCGGTGCAGATGATCTGGGCCAATATGGCGCTACACACCGCTGCCGACCCCGAGGCTCTGATTGCCGAGTGGCATCGGCTGATTGCGGTAGAGGGTTTTGCGATGTTCTCGTGCCTGGGGCCGGACACGCTGCGCGAGTTGCGTGCCGTGTACGCCCGCATGGGCTGGCCTGCGGCGGGCCATGAATTCACCGACATGCACGACTGGGGCGATATGCTGGTGCATGCCGGCTTTGCAGAGCCGGTGATGGACATGGAGCGCATCACATTGACCTACTCCTCTCCGCAAAGCCTGCTTGCAGAGTTGCGCGGCCTGGGGCGCAACCTGCACCCCCAGCGCTTCGCGGGTTTGCGTTCCCGGGCCTGGTTGGCGCGCTTGCATGGCGCCCTTGTCGAGGGCCTCGCCTCGCCTGCGGGGGATGGGCGTTTGCAGCTCACCTTTGAGGTGGTCTATGGCCACGCCTTCAAGCCAGCGCCGCGTCTGAATGTGCAGGCTGAAACCATGGTATCGCTGGAGCAAATGAGAGCGGTTCTCAAGCACGGTCCGAATGGCTCCAGGGGCGGCGTCTAAGCGATTACCCGGGGTTGGCGGTTTGCTTTTTTGAGGCGGATCAACAAGATGTCTCGACTACAATGCTAGGAATAAAAGGTACGGGCATTTCCCCCTGCAGTCTCGTCCCGGTTCGGTAAGAGCCGGGTCTTTTCGGGCAAGCCGCATGACGAATTTGGTTTTTCGCTTTGCGACGGTACAAGGGCGGCACGTTCAGTGGTTTTTGCGGCGCAACTGTTCCGTTACGCCTTGGCAACTGGTCTGGCTGTATGTATCACTGTGTGTGGTGTCGCTGGGAATCGGAATGTTTTTCTGGTTCCAGGGTGCTACGTTGGTGATCCCCTTTGCAACCCTCGAACTGCTTGCGGTGGGGTTTGCGTTTTTGGTGTACGCCCGGCATGCCGCTGATGGTGAGCACATCTCCTTGCGGGATGGCCAATTGTTGGTGGAGTTGGAAAGTGCCGGCAGGCTGGAGCGCGCCGAATTTTCGCGGGAATGGGTAAGGGTGGAGCCACGGTCAGGCAACGGGTCGTTGATCGAGTTGTCGGGGCGTGGCAAAACGATTCGGGTAGGTCGGTTTATCAGGCCAGAGCTGCGTCCGCTGCTTGCCAAAGAAATCCGACTCGCGCTGCGTTCAGCCTGAATGGCCGTGCCCAGCTGCTGCGTATTTGGTAATTTTGGGGCTTAGAAAAGTGAACACGATGAAGAGCATATTGAACAAACTGGCTACCCCCTTGCTGGCGGTGGGCGCGTGGGTGGGCACAGCGGCATTGAGCTTGGCACATGCTGTCAATGATTTGCCTGGCGGGCCTGCCGTGAATCAATTGAATCTGGCACCTGCGGTGACCAAGATCGCGCAAGAGCAACAGTGGTTGCATTGGTTCATGCTGATTGTGTGTTCTGTTATTTTTGTTGCCGTGTTCTCGGTGATGTTTTATTCCATCTGGAAACATCGCAAGTCGCAGGGCTACAAGGCCGCCACCTTCCATGAGTCGGTGACGGTGGAAATCATCTGGACCATCGTTCCCTTTGTCATCGTGATCCTGATGGCCTTGCCCGCCACCAAGGTGGTGGTGGCCATGAAAGACACCACCAACGCCGACCTGACCATCAAGGCTACCGGCATGCAGTGGAAGTGGGGCTATGACTACCTCAAGGGTGAAGGCGAAGGCATTGGTTTTGTCTCCACATTGGACAGCGACCAGCGCGCCATGTCTGACGCCGGCGGCCCCAAGAAGGGTGAGTCGATCGACAACTACCTGCTCAAGGTCGACAACCCTCTGGTGGTGCCTGTGGACAAGAAGGTCCGCATCATTACCACTGCCAACGATGTGATCCACGCTTTCATGGTGCCAGCCTTTGGTATCAAACAAGATGCGATCCCCGGCTTTGTGCGCGACACCTGGTTTCGTGCTGAAAAAGTGGGTGACTACTACGGTCAGTGCGCCGAACTGTGCGGCAAAGAACACGCCTACATGCCCATCCACGTGAAGGTGCTGTCCGCTGAAGATTACTCTGCCTGGGTGTCTGCCGAGCAGAAGAAAATGGCCGCCAAGCTGGATGACCCCAGCAAGGTATGGACTTTGGATGACATTTCCAAGCGCGGTGAAAAAGTCTACGCACAAAACTGTGCCGCCTGCCACCAGGCCAACGGGAAGGGCGCCGGCGCCATTAAGCCCCTGGACGGTGCTGCTGTGGTGCTCGATGCTGACAAGAACAAACAAATCGCGGTTCTGCTGAATGGCCAGAACAACGGTGCCATGCCTTCGTGGAAGGCCTTGAGCGACACCGACATCGCGGCAGTTATCAGCTACACCAAGAACAACTGGTCTAACAAGACGGGTCAACTGGTGCAGCCGGCCGACGTGTTGGCATTGCGCAAGTAATGTTCCCCAGACTGAACGAAGAGAATTGAGAAGGACAGCAGAATGAGCGCCGTACTAGACCATCACGACCACGCCCATGACGACCACCACCACGCCCCCACGGGCTGGCAGCGCTGGGTGTTTGCGACCAACCACAAGGACATCGGTACCCTGTACCTGCTGTTCAGCTTCACGATGCTGATCATCGGCGGCATTCTGGCCTTGCTGATCCGGGCAGAGCTCTTCCAGCCCGGTTTGCAACTGGTGAACCCTGAGCTCTTCAACTCGCTGACCACCATGCACGGTCTGATCATGGTGTTCGGCGCCATCATGCCGGGCTTCGTGGGCTTCGCCAACTGGATGATCCCGTTGCAAATCGGCGCCTCCGACATGGCCTTTGCCCGCATGAACAACTTCAGCTTCTGGCTGATGATTCCTGCGGCTTTGATGCTGGTCTCTTCGTTCTTCATGCCTGGTGGCGCACCCGCTGCCGGTTGGACGCTCTATGCGCCCTTGACCTTGCAGATGGGCCCCTCCATGGATGCCGGCATTTTTGCCATGCACATTCTGGGTGCTTCTTCCATCATGGGTTCGATCAACATCATCGTGACCATCCTCAACATGCGCGCCCCCGGCATGACGCTGATGAAGATGCCCATGTTCTGCTGGACCTGGCTGATCACCGCGTACCTGCTGATTGCCGTGATGCCCGTGTTGGCTGGTGCTATCACCATGACGCTGACCGACCGTCACTTCGGTACCAGCTTCTTCAACCCCGCTGGTGGTGGCGACCCGGTGATGTACCAGCACATTTTCTGGTTCTTCGGTCACCCTGAGGTCTACATCATGATCTTGCCGGCCTTCGGCATCGTCAGCCAGATTGTTCCCGCCTTCGCACGCAAGAAGCTGTTCGGTTATGCCTCCATGGTGTATGCCACTTCCTCGATCGCCATCCTGTCCTTCATCGTGTGGGCCCACCACATGTTCACCACCGGTATGCCGGTGACTGGCCAGTTGTTCTTCATGTACGCCACGATGCTGATCGCCGTGCCTACCGCTGTGAAGATCTTCAACTGGATTGCCACTATGTGGCAAGGCTCCATGACATTTGAAACCCCCATGCTGTTTGCTGTGGGCTTCATCTTTGTGTTCACCATGGGTGGTTTCACCGGCCTGATCTTGGCTATGGCGCCCATCGACATCCAGCTGCAGGACACCTACTACGTGGTGGCCCACTTCCACTATGTGCTGGTGGCCGGCTCGCTGTATGCCATGTTTGCCGGGTTCTACTACTGGGCACCCAAGTGGACTGGCGTGATGATCAGCGAAACCCGCGGCAAGATTCACTTCTGGTGGTCGCTGATCGCGTTCAACGTGACTTTCTTCCCCATGCACTTCCTGGGTCTGGCCGGCATGCCCCGTCGTTATGCTGATTACCCCATGCAGTTCGCAGATTTCAATGCTGTGGCCACAGTGGGCGCATTTGCCTTCGGCTTGGCGCAGGTCTACTTCTTTGTGTGGGTGGTGTTGCCTGCCATGATGGGCAAGGGAGAAAAAGCGCCCCAGAAACCCTGGGAAGCTGCTGAAGGTCTGGAGTGGGAAGTTCCCTCGCCCGCACCTTTCCACACATTTGAAAACCCACCCAAGCTGGACGCCACTGCAACCAAGGTGATTGGTTAATGGCCACGCCAGAGCAAAAGAAAGCAAATACACGCCTGGGGCTGATTCTGGCCTCGGTCGCGGCGATCTTTTTCATCGGCTTCATGGCACGTTTGGTATTGCTGGGCAAATGAGTATGGGATTCAAGCGCGAGAACTCCCGCATGTTGGGCAAGCTGGCGGTGATTACCGTTGGCATGTTCGCATTCGGCTACGCGCTGGTGCCCATTTACAAAACCATTTGCGAAATGACTGGCATCAACATCCTGGCCTTGGGTGAGCAGGTGCTGACCGGTCAGAAGGGGCAGGTCAGCAACACGCAAGTGGATACCAGCCGCACCATTACCGTGGAATTTGATGCCAATGCCCGCGGCCCATGGGAATTCAAGCCCGCACAGCGTTCTTTGCAGGTGCATCCGGGTGAGTTGACCACGGTGGTGTATGAATTCCAGAACGTGCAGAACCGTCGCATGTCAGCGCAAGCGATTCCGAGCTATGCACCGATGCAAGCGTCTGCGCATTTCAATAAGCTGGAATGTTTTTGTTTCAACCAGTACACGCTGGAGCCCGGTGAGAAGAAGTCGTGGCCCGTGGTCTTTGTGATTGACCCCAAGCTGTCCAAGGACGTCAGCACTATCACGCTGTCGTACACCTTCTTTGAGGTGGGTGGCAAAACACCTGCGGCACCGGTCGCCAGTGTGAAACCAGCATCCGCAGAAAGTGCAGGCTCCTGATGGCATCCCAGGTACCCGGTCAAGACCAGGACAAGGCGTCGTTTGTGCGTAGCGTCAAATTGGTGGCATGGTCCTTTTTGGGCATTCGCAGCAACAAGGGGTACCGCGATGACCTCGCCAAGGTGAATCCCATGCACGTGGTGCTGGTGGGCTTGGTTGCCGCCGTGTTGCTGGTGGTAGGTTTGATCAGTTTGGCGAAATGGGTTGTCGCCGCCTGAGTGGTGAAGCGGCAGCTTTCAGAGATTTGGATTAGAGAAGGAATGGAGCAAAAATGAGTTCAACAACACATGGCGGAACGCCGTACTACTTTGTACCCGGCCCTTCGCGTCACCCAGTCATGGCGGCAGCCGGACTGTTTTTTGTGATTCTGGGCGCAGGCCAGTGGATCAATGGCGCGGATTGGGGCAAGTACTCTTTGGCCTTGGGCTTGGTCTGGTGGCTGGCGGTGTTGTACCAATGGTTTGGTGACGCCATTGCCGAGAGCGAAGGCGGTCAGTATGGTCGCAAGATCGACCTCTCGTTCCGCTGGAGCATGAGCTGGTTCATCTTCTCTGAAGTGATGTTCTTCGGTGCCTTCTTCACCGCTTTGTGGTGGGCCCGTTCGCACTCGGTGCCTGCCTTGGGCAGCCTGGAAAACGCTTTGCTGTGGCCCGACTTCAAAGCGGTATGGCCCAGTTTGGCCGCCGGTGTGACAGCCTCACCAGCTGGCATTGTGGAACCTTTCACCACCATGGGCCCCTTTTGGCTGCCTACCATCAACACGGCTTTGTTGTTGACTTCTGGTGTTACCTTGACCATCGCACACCATGCGCTGGTGGACGGCAATCGCAGCAAGACCATCGCCTTCATGTGGGCCACGGTATTGCTGGGTGTGACCTTCCTGCTTGTGCAAGGCTACGAGTATTACCACGCGTACACCGCCTACAACCTCAAACTGAGCTCGGGTGTGTTCGGCTCCACTTTCTACATGTTGACCGGTTTCCACGGTTTCCACGTGCTGGTGGGCATGCTGATGCTCTTGTTCATCACCTTGCGCCTGCAAAAGGGCCACTTCACCTCTGAGCGTCACTTCGGTTTCGAAGGCGCAGCCTGGTACTGGCACTTTGTGGACGTGGTGTGGTTGGGCTTGTACGTGTTGGTGTACTGGCTCTAAGCCAAGCGTTTGCGCCTCTTCAAAAAGGCACCGCTTGCGGTGCCTTTTTTAATGGGGAGGTTTACCTCTCGCCACTGGGCAGTGGTTCAACTGCCTTGCGGAATGCCCGTGGGGTGGATATAGCCCAACTTCCAGGCCAACAAGATGCACACAAACAACAGGATGGAAAAGCCAACGCGCAAAGCCAGTGCCTTGGCCATGCCGCGGGACTTGCTGCTTTGGGCCTGGCCGCCACGCAACATGAAGAACAGGGCGGTACCCAGGCTGGCCAGGATGGCGAGGAATGCAATGGCGACGAGTAGGGTCATGCAGGGGATTATCCCGTGAGTCTGCGTTGGCGTCGTGTGGTGGTGGGAATGGCTGCGGTCGCTGCGGTGGCGTTGGCCGTGTCGCTGGGGCGCTGGCAGCTAGACCGTGCCGCGCAGAAAGAAGCCCTTGCCCAGTCCATCCGAACCGAGGGCAGCAAGGCCGCGCTGACCGCCAGCGATATTCTCCAGGCGACCCGGCGTGATGCGTTGGTGCACCGTACGGTGCGCCTGCAGGGCCGTTGGCTAGCTGAGCGTACGGTGTATTTGGACAATCGGCAAATGCAGGGTCGCGTCGGTTTTTTTGTACTGACACCGCTGCAACTGGCTGATAGCCCATCCGTCGTGCTGGTGCAGCGTGGCTGGGCGCCGCGCAATTTTGAGAACCGCACCGCACTGCCGATGGTGCAGACGCCGAAAGAGCTGGTGTTTGTGGAAGGGCGTATGGCCCCGCCTCCGTCCAAGCTTTACGAGCCGGGTCCATCTTCTGTCGGTGCAATCCGGCAAAATCTCGACTTGGCCCAATTCCAGGAGGAGACGGGCCTGCCGCTTTTGCAAGACCTGAGCGTGGTGCAGACGGGTGCTGCCAATGAAGGTCTCTTGCGAGAGTGGCCCGAAATCAACCTGGGCGTTGACAAGCACTACGGCTATGCGGCGCAGTGGTTTGCCCTGGCGGCCCTGATCGTGGCGCTGTACGTATGGTTTCAGCTCCGTCCACTTTTATTTGTTTCCAAGGATTCCCATGTCTCGCGCCAACCCGAATGACGACCACCCTCTGGGCCTGACCGTGCACTCCATGCCGGTGCCAGACCAGGGCTTGGCCAGTGCTGGAGCGCGCACTCGCCTGGGCCGCTGGAAGATGCTGATGGTGATGCTGGTGTGTGCCGCGCCGGTGATCGCTTCTTACTTCACCTATTACGTGGTGCGGCCTGAAGGACGGCGCAACTTTGGCACGCTGATTGACCCCCAGCGCCCTCTGCCCGATGTGGTGGGCACTGCACTGGACGGCAAGCCTGTGAATCTGCGCAGCCTGAAGGGCCAGTGGTTGTTTGTGAGCGTGGCAGGTGCCGACTGTGATGCCGAATGCGGCCAGCGCCTGTACCTGCAGCGCCAACTGCGCGAGAGCTTGGGCAAGGAAAAAGACCGCTTGGATTGGGTCTGGCTCATCAACGACACCCAACCCGTGGCCGAAGCCCTTCTGCCTGCGCTCAAAGACGCCACCGTGATCCGGGTGCCATCCGCGGACCTCAGCGCTTGGCTGGTGGCCCAAGAAGGCGCGGCCTTGCCGGACCACCTGTATGTCGTCGACCCGATTGGCAACTTGATGCTGCGCTTCCCGCCCAAGCTGGACCCCGAGGGTGCGCTCAAGGCCAAGCGGGATCTGGACCGGCTGATGCGCGCCGCTGCTTTCTGGGACAAGGCCGGGCGCTAAGCCCGCATTCCTGCACACCATGTCGCCAGCCTTGTACGACCTGTCTCCCGTCTTGCGCCTGCTCCTGGTGGGCGGGGTGCTGACTGCCGTGCCGCTGCTCTGGGTGTTGCTGCGCCACCGGCGCACCAGCCCCATGGGCCGCTACCAGGCGCTCACCGTGGTGACCCTGTTTTTGACCTTTGACCTGGTGCTGTTCGGCGCCTTTACCCGTCTGACCGACAGTGGTTTGGGCTGCCCCGACTGGCCGGGCTGCTACGGCAGCGCCAGCCCCTTGGGCGCCAAAGAGGCCATTGCCACGGCGCAAGCCGCCATGCCCACCGGCCCTGTGACCCACGGCAAGGCTTGGGTGGAGATGGTGCACCGTTACCTGGCGACCGGTGTGGGAGGCTTGATTCTGGTGCTGGCGGTGTCGGCCTGGCTGGGCCGCAAGAGTTATCTGCAGCAACCGCGTGTGAGCCCTTGGCTGCCCACCTTCACCTTGGTTTGGGTGTGTGTGCAGGGCGCGTTTGGTGCCCTCACGGTGACCATGAGGCTGTTTCCGGCCATCGTGAGCCTGCATCTCTTGGGGGCCTACCTGTTGCTGGCATTGTTGACCGTGCAGGTGGTGCGCAACGGCGGCATGGCAGCGGTGGTGCCGTCATGGGTCAAGCCGTGGGCGGTGGCTGCCCTGACCATGCTGGTGTTGCAGGCCGCGTCGGGCGCCTGGGTCAGCACCAACTACGCGGTGTTGGCGTGTACGGAATTCCCCATGTGCCAAGGCAGCTGGTGGCCGGCCATGGACTTTGGTGGCGCACTGGAGCTCTGGCGGCCCTTGGGCGTGGGCCAGGATGGCGGGCACATCAGCTTCCAGGCACTTACTGCCATTCACTTTGCCCACCGCCTGTTGGCGCTGGTCACCGTGCTGCTATTGGCCCGCCTGGCGTGGCGCCTGCGTGCGGTGCCCGCTTTGCGCGCACCTGCGCGCTGGCTGGGCGGATTGTTGTTGTTGCAAGTGGCCACAGGCCTGAGCAATGTGGTGCTGGACTGGCCGTTGCTGGCGGCCGTGTTGCACACGGGGGGCGCGGGGGCCATGCTGGTGTCCCTGGTGTGGACCTTGTCCCTGGCGGGCCAGCCCCCCTTGAATGGAAAAACGGAATGACTGCGAACGCTTCTATGGACAAGCCCTCGGTGCTGCGCCAATTTCACGCGCTGACCAAGCCCCGGGTGATTCAGCTCATCGTCTTTTGTGCCTTGATCGGCATGGTGCTGGCGGTGCCGGGTGTGCCCAGCTTGGCGCAAATTGGACTGGCTGCCATCGCCTGCGCGGGCATCTACCTGGTGGCGGGTGCGGCGGCGGCCTTCAACTGCATTGTCGAAAAAGGCATAGACGCCAAGATGAAGCGCACCGCCTGGCGCCCGACCGCGCGCGGTGAGCTCAGCGACACGCAAACCCTGATCTTCTCGGCTTTGCTGTGCGCGGTGGGCTCTGCCATTCTGTATGTCTGGGTCAACCCGCTCACCATGTGGCTGACCTTTGCCACCTTTGTCGGCTATGCGGTCATCTACACCGTGATCCTCAAGCCGCTCACGCCGCAAAACATTGTCATTGGCGGTGCCTCTGGCGCCATGCCCCCGGTGCTGGGCTGGGCCTCCATGACCGGTGATGTGGGCCCCGAAGCGCTGATTTTGTTTCTCATCATCTTCCTGTGGACGCCGCCCCACTTCTGGGCGCTGGCGCTCTACCGGGTGGAAGACTACCGCAAGTCCGGCCTGCCCATGCTGCCGGTCACCCACGGCAGCGAGTTCACACGCCTGCAGATCTTGCTCTACACCATCATCCTGGCGGCGGCCTGTGTGTTCCCGTTTGTCTATGGCATGAGCTCCTGGCCCTACCTGGTGGTGGCGCTGGGCTTGAGCGCCGGCTTTTGCTGGTACGCCGTGCGCCTGCTGCGCAACTACTCGGACGAGCTGGCGCGCGCCACCTTCCGCTTCTCCCTCATCCACCTGAGTGTGCTGTTTGCCGCACTGCTGGTGGACCACTACCTCTTGTGAGATCTGCCATGCACAAACGTTTTGCTCTTAAATCGATAGCTATTGGCGCAATGGCCATGGGCTCCATGGCTGTTTTGACTGCATGTTCGGAGCAAAAGCCCTCGTTCGCCTCGGTGGACGTGACGGGCGCCAACTACGCCAAGGACTTCGAGCTGACCGACCACAACGGCCAGGTGCGCCACCTGACCGACTTCAAGGGCAAGGTGGTGGTGATGTTCTTCGGCTTCACCCAGTGCCCCGATGTGTGCCCCACCTCCATGGCCGAGCTGGCCGAGGTCAAGCAACTGCTGGGCAAAGATGGCGACCGCCTGCAGGGCCTGTTTGTCACGGTGGACCCGGAGCGCGACACGGCACCGGTGCTCAAAGCCTATATGGGCAACTTCGACCCCACCTTCCTGGCCCTTAGCACCACGCCCGACAAGCTCGCGGCCTTGGCCAAGGACTACAAGGTCTATTACAAAAAGGTGGAAGGCAAGACCCCCACCAGCTACACCATGGACCACTCCGCGGGCAGCTACATCTACGACCCGCAAGGCAATCTGCGCCTGTTCACGCGTTACGGTAGTGGTGCCAAGGTGCTGGCGTCCGACATCGCCCAGCTGCTCAAAAGCAGCTCCTGAGCGGATTTAGATAAAAACGGGCTCTGGCGCCCGTGGAATATGCGTGAGCAGCTCCTGTTTTGATAGCTGCTGTCGCGTACTTCAGTCGATCTTGATGCCCTGGCTGGCGATGATGCCGCCCAGCAGGGCCGTGTCGGACTTCACGCGCAGGCGCAGGCCTTCGGCCGTGGTGCCCACCACCGTCCAGCCTTGCTGGAACATCTTCTGGCGCATCTCCGGGCTGCGCGCAATCTCGCTGAACAGCCTGGCCAGTTGGGCCGCTGCTGCTGGTGGCAGGCTGTTGGGGGCGGCCACGGCGTTCCAGATCTCCAGGTTGAAGTTCTTCACACCGGCTTCGGACAGGCTGGGAATCTCGGGCGCCAGCGGGCTGCGCACGCTGGCCGTCACGCCAATCGCCTTGAGCTTGCCGGCCTTGATTTGGGCGTTGGCCAGCGCCGGGGGCAGCAGGCTCAGATGCAAGTCACCGGCAATCATGGCGGTGGCCACTTGCGGGTAGCCGGGGTAGGGCACATGCACCGGGGCCATCTTGGCCTGCGACTTGAACAACTCCATGCCCAGGTGACCCACAGTGCCCATGCCGGGGGTGCCGTAGTTCCAGCGGTCACCGGCCGCGCGTGCGGCCTGCAAAAACTCGCTGGCATTGTTGCCGGGGGCATTGGCCGGCGCCGTCAGCACCAGGGGCGACACGCCCAGCAGGCTCAGGGGCTGCAAATCCTTGAGCGGGTCGTAGCTCAGCTTGGGATTCAGCAGCTTGGCAATCGTCATGTTGCCGTTGATCATCAGGCCGATGGTGTGGTTGTCCGTGGCCTTGGCCACGTAATCGGCAGCGATGTTGCCGGCCGCGCCCACCTTGTTTTCCACAATCACCGGCTGGCCCAGGGCCTTGGACAGAGGCTCGGCAAACGCCCGTGCCGTCAGGTCGGGCGACGACCCGCCCGGAAAGCCCACGATGATGCGTAGCGGTTTGCTCGGCCAGGCCGCGGTTTGAGGTGCTTTTTGGGCCATAGCCCCCGTGGATAGTGCGCAAGCAGCTATGGAAAGTGTAGCAAGGGTGAGCGCGCGGCGTTGCATGGTGGTATGTCTCCAGAATAAAAAAGCCCCTGCGGGCGGGCCAGCAGGGGCATTGTCGCGCAAGCGCCGCAGCGCTTGGCGTGGGCTCAGGCGTAGGCGGCCAGCGCAGTCTTCATCTTCTTCATGGCCGCCACCTCGATCTGGCGGATGCGCTCGGCGCTCACGCCGTATTCGGCGGCCAGGTCGTGCAGCGTCATGCCGCCGCTGTTGTCGTCGTTCACCTTGAGCCAGCGCTCTTCCACGATGCGGCGGCTGCGGTCGTCCAGGCTGGCCAGTGCGGTGGCAATGCCATCGGTGGCCAGCACATCGCGCTGGCGTGCCTCAATCATGGCCACGGGTTCGTGGTTGGTGTCAGTCAGGTAGGCGATGGGGCCAAACGCGTCTTCGCCGTCGTCGGAGGGGCTCGGGTCCAGCAGCACGTCGCCACCCGAGAGGCGGGTTTCCATTTCCAGCACTTCCTCGCGCTTCACATTCAGCTCGCGGGCCATGGCGTCCACCTGCGCAGGGTTCAGCGTGTCGCGGTGGGTGTCCAGGTCGGCAGCGGCATCTTCGCCCTTGAAGCGCTGCTTCATGGAACGCAGGTTGAAGAACAGCTTGCGCTGCGCCTTGGTGGTGGCCACCTTGACCATGCGCCAGTTCTTCAGGATGTATTCGTGGATTTCGGCCTTGATCCAGTGCAGCGCGTAGCTCACCAGGCGCACACCCTGGTCGGGGTCGAAGCGCTTGACGGCCTTCATCAGGCCCACATTGCCCTCCTGGATCAGGTCCCCGTGGGGCAGGCCGTAACCCAGGTATTGGCGCGACACAGACACGACCAGGCGCAAGTGAGAGAGCACTAACTTACCGGCAGCTTCAAGGTCATTGTCATTCTTGAACTTGCGCGCAAACTCCTGCTCTTCTTCCAGCGTGAGCATGGGCAGGCGGTTGGCGGCAGAAATATAGGCGTCCAGATTCCCCAGTGGCGGCACCAGCGACCACGGATTGGCCGGGGCCAGGGCAGTTTGGGGCATAGCGAGCAGTGTGGACATGCAGAACCTCCTTGTGTTCAGTCTTTATATTAGCACTCGTCTGAGTTGAGTGCTAAAGAGAAGTTCAATGACCCCAATAGGAATCGGATGAAGTTGTGTAAAGCCCTGCTGCCCCGCGTTTAGGGCATAAAAAAAGGGGCCGAAGCCCCTGTTTGAAACACAGTGGTGGGGTCTCAGGCCCACTGCACCGTGCCCTTGCCGCTGTACCAACGGTCCAACTGGGGTTCCACGGCCGCCTCGATGCGGTTGCGGCGGATCTTCATGGTGGGCGTCAGGAAGCCGTTTTCGATCGACCAGGGTTCGGGGGCGATCACCAGCATCTGCAGCTTCTCGTAGTCGGCCAGTTCGGAGTTCACATCCTTGAGCAACTGGGTCAGGTCGGCGGTGATCTGGGCCTTGACGGCCGGGTCTTTGACCGTGGGGCGCACGGTTTCGGCCAGCACCACCATGGCGTAGGCTGAGGGGTGGCCCACGCCAGAGACCATGCTCAGCTCGATCAGCGGGCAGGCGTTGATGCGGTTCTCGATGGGCGCGGGTGCCACGTACTTGCCCTTGGAGGTTTTGAACAGCTCTTTCACTCGGCCGGTCAGGCGCAGCAGTCCGTCGGCGCGGCGCTCGCCCTTGTCGCCGGTGCGGAAGAAGCCGTCTTCGGTGAACACCTCGGCGTCCAGGTCGGGCCGCTTGTAGTAGCCCACAAACTGGCCGGGCGACTTGATCAGCACTTCGCCTTCTTCACTGATGCGGACTTCCACACCCTTGAGCGGCACGCCCACGCAGCCGGGGGCGTTCACCTTGGCGGTGGAGTTGTGCGAGTAGGCAAAGTCCTCCGTCATGGCGTAGCCCTCGATGAGGTTAAGCCCCAGGCGGCGGTACCAGGCAATCAGCTCGGACGGGATGGGCGCCGAGCCACTGCCCGCCAGCAGCGCGTGGTCCAGGCCCAGGCCCTTGAGCACCTTGCGCCCGACGATCTTGCCCAGGATGGGGATGCTCAGCAGGCGGTCCAGCTTCTTGGGGGGCATCTTGGCAAACACGCCTTGCTGGAATTTGAGCCAAAGGCGCGGCACCGAGATAAAGGTGATCGGCTTGGCGCGGTTCAGGTCCTGCACAAAGGTGTCCAGCGACTCGGCGAAGAACAGGTGGGTGTTGCCATCCACCAGCGATGCGCTTTCCACCCAGGCGCGCTCAAACACGTGCGCCAGCGGCAAGTAGGACAGCATGCGGTTTTTCACGTCCGCCCCGATGCGCGACTTGGTGTCGTGGCTAATGCCCTCGGCCGCTGCGGTGATGCGCTCGAAACTGTGCATCACGCCCTTGGGCTGGCCGGTGGAGCCAGAGGTGTACATCAGGATGCCAATGTCTTTGGCGTCACGGGCCACTTTGCCCTGCAGCGGCTGGGTGCGGGCGACCACGGCGTCCCAGCTCTCGTAGCTGTTTTTGGGCGCCAAGGGGAAGGCAATGCGGGGCAGTGCGTCTGGAATGCCGGGCAACTGCTGGTCAAAGGTGTCGAGCTTGCCCACAAACAGCAGGCTGGCCTCGCTGTGGTCCAGCACGTAGCGCACGGTGTCGGCAGTCTCGGTCGGGAAGATGGCCACGGTGGTACCACCCGCCAGCCAGATGGCCAGCTCCGCCATGATGAAGTGGGCACAGTTCTTGGACAGGATGGCGATGCGCGCGCCGGGTGCCAGGTTTTGTGCCTTCAGGTGTGCGGCCATGCGGCGTGACTCGTCCATCACCTGGCGCCAGGTGTAGTCCTTGACCTGCCCGCCGCCGGTGGGCTGGGTCAGGTAGACCTGATCGGCCAGCCGGGTTTCGTGGTCGTAGACGTAGTCGAGGATGAGTTTGGCTTGGGCCATGGATTTGTCTCCTGTTTTAAAAATGTTTGCAGCATTGTCTGGTGATTTGGCGGCAGTAGAGAGCTTTGGGCGACTATTTCCCTGCAAAAACGCGGTTTTACAGTATTTACCCTAGGTTTTTTAACCGCAAAACTTGGCATTTTTTGTCCTCTTGTGGTCTGCGCCGGTGCTTACGGTGCCTGGGGCACTCCGTTAGCATGAAGGCATCTTTCATCGCACCGAGAACCCCATGACCAAGCCCTCGTCCCCCAAAGCCGCCCTCATCGTCATCGATGTGCAGGAGTCCTTCGCCCAAATGCCTTTTTGGCCAGAAGGCATCCACGCACCGTTTCAGCAAGCCTTGCTGAAGCTGGACGCCGGTGCCCGCGCGGCGGGTGTGCCGGTGGTGCACATCTACCATGTGGGGCGTGCGGGGCCTTTCTTGCCCGAGTCTGGTTTTGTCAAGCCTTTGCCGTGGTTGCCGGGTGCCCCGGCGGTGCGTTTCGACAAACACACGCACAACGCGTTTACCGACACCGGGCTGGACCTGTGGCTGCGCCGCCAGGGCGTGACCAAACTCCTGATCAGCGGCATCCGCACCGAGCAGTGCTGCGAAACCACGGCGCGTGTGGGTTCGGACTTGGGTTACGACGTGGACTTTGTGTCCGAAGCCACGCTGACCTTTCCCATGACACACGCTGGCAGCGGTCGCACCTTCAGCGCGGAAGAGATCACCACGCGCACCGAGCTGGTGTTGGCAGACCGCTTTGCGCGTATCGTCGATGTGGACACCTGCCTGGCCGGTCTGGTCCCTTCATCGAAGCAATAAGGAGATCTCCATGCTGCAACTGCGCCCCAACTGTGAGTGCTGCAATGTGGACCTGCCACCGGCGGCCCTGAATGCCCGCATCTGCTCGTTTGAATGCACGTTTTGTGCGGATTGCGCCGACACCCACCTGCAGGGCACGTGCCCGAACTGCGGTGGCGAACTGGTGCGCCGCCCCGTGCGCCCGGCGGGCAAGTTGGCCAACAACCCGCCGTCCGCCGAGCGTGTGTTCAAGCCCCAGGGCTGTGTGATGCCGTCCCAGCCCGCATCGGTGGGCGCATGAACGCCAGCCTTCCCATGCGGCCCAAAGACCTGGCGCTGGCGCTGCTGGTCATTCTGGTCTGGGGTGTCAACTTTGCCGTCATCAAGGTGGGGGTGGTGGGCATCCCGCCCTTGTTGCTGGGCGCCTTGCGTTTCATGCTGGCGGCGTTTCCGGCGCTGCTGTTTCTCAAGCCGCCCAAGGTGCCGCTGCGCCTGTATCTCGCCTACGGCCTCACCATTTCGGTGGGGCAGTTTGCGTTTCTGTTCAGCGCCATCCACGTGGGCATGCCGTCCGGCCTGGCTTCGCTGGTGCTGCAGTCGCAGTCCTTCTTCACGCTGCTGCTGGCGGCTTGGTGGCTGAAGGAGCGCTGGCAGGCCAACCAGATGGCGGGACTGTTGCTGGCCGCTGTGGGGCTGGTGCTGATTGGCAGCGCCAGCGGCTCGGCCAATGGCGTTTCCATGCCCTTGTTGGGCTTTCTGCTCACCATGGCGGCCGCGGTCATGTGGGCCTGCGGCAACATCGTCACCCGCGCGGTGGGGCGCTACGGCCCCATGAACCAGCTGGCCTTTGTGGTCTGGGCCAGCCTGGTGCCGCCGTTGCCGTTTTTGGGCCTCTCAGCCTGGCTGGAGGGGCCAGACGCCATGCTGCAAGCCCTGCAACACATCGACCTGGCGGCCGTGGGCGCCATTGCCTACCTGGCGTGGGCCGCCACCCTGTTGGGCTACGGCTTGTGGACGCACCTGATGTCGCGCTACCCCACCAACCGTGTGGCGCCGTTCACGTTGCTGGTGCCCATTGTTGGCCTGAGTACGGGCTGGCTGGTGTTTGGCGAGGCGCTGCGCCTCATCCACTTTGCGGGTGGTGCCTTGCTGATGGCGGGCCTGCTGGTGAATGTGTTTGGTGCTCCATTGTTCGCCCGCATCAAGGAGTTGGCATGGAAGACCTGACACTTTCCATTTACCTGGTGCTCACGCCCAATGTGCTGATGCTGGACTACGCAGGTCCGGCCGAGGCGCTGCGCATGGCGCGTGACATGGGGGCACCGCTTGCGCTGCACACCTGCGGACCGCAGGCAGCCATCCACACCTCGTTGGGCACGGGCCTGTCGGGCCTGGAGCCCTTGCCCGCACAACTGCCGCCACGCAGCCTGGTGCTGGTGGTGGGCAACAGCAATGAGGAGGTGGACTATGCCACCGATGCGGCACGGACCGTAGTGCAGTGGCTCAAGACGGCGCCGCAGGGCGACACGCGGCTGGCCAGCATCTGCTCCGGTGCTTTGTTATTGGCGCAGGCCGGTTGTCTGGATGGTCGGCACTGCACCACCCACCACACCCTCATTGCGGACCTGCAGGCTTGCGCCCCCACGGCCCAGGTGGCGATGGACCGCATTTTTGTGGACGACGGCCGCGTGCTCACCAGTGCGGGCATTACCACCGGTATTGACCTCGCGCTGTACATCGTGGAGCAGGCTGCGGGCCCCGAGTTGGCCGCCCGCGTGGCACGCCGCCTGGTCATGTACCAGCGCCGTGGCGCGCACGACCCGCAAGTCTCCCCCTGGTTGGCGTATCGCAACCATATGCACCCCGCGGTGCACCGTGCCCAAGACGCGGTGGCGCGCGCGCCCGAACGCAGCTGGACGCTGGAAGACCTGGCGGCTGTGGCCTGTGTGAGTGCCCGCCACCTGAGCCGCCTGTTCGCGCTGCACACGGGAATCAGTGTGGTGGCCTACCAGCAACAGTTACGCATTGCGCGGGCGCAAGAAATGCTGGTGCACAACCCCCTGCTGTCGCAGGAACGGCTGGCGCAAGCCTGCGGCTTCGCGTCGGCGCGGGATTTCAGACGGGTGTGGCAGAGGTGCGGTGGCGTAGCGCCAGTTACGGGCCGAAGTTCTGCGCGATGAGCTTGGGGATGTCACCGCGCGCATAGCCTCGTTTGATGATCTGGTTGAACGTGGCCAGCCAGAGTTTCATCTGCATGCTTTTAGGAAACGCCAAAAAGTTCGGGTCGCTGCGCAGGGGGACAGGCAGCACCACCAGTGTGTCACGCAGCCCTTCCAGTGCCTTGTTGCTGCGCAGCAGTTCTTCAAACCCGGCCTTGCCGGCGTTAAACAGTGCGCAGTCCAGGCGGCCAAGCACCAGTTTGTTGATGCGGTCGGTGGCACCACCGTCGCCGTCCACCACAAACAGGCCGGCCTCGCGTGCTTTTTCAAAGGCCTCGCCGTAGCTACCGCCGCGTCCCAAGCCCACGCGTTTGCCTTGCAGGTCTGCCAGTTCCTTGAAGCTGAACTGCTTGTCCTTGCGCACCACAATCACCACATCGTCCACATACACCGGGTCCGAGTAGTCAAACAGGGTGGAGCGCTCTTGGGTCCATGACAGGCCGACGATGCCGCCCACACCGCCATTGGCATAGCGGTAAGCGCGGGCCCAGGGGTACAGCTCGATGCGCAGTTCGTCGGTGGCCAGTTCTTGGTCGGCGTACTGCAGGATGTCGATCAGGATGCCGCGGCTTTTGCCATCTTGCAGGTACATCTTGGGGGGAGAGTTGTCGCCGCCAAAGACGGTGAGCTCCAAGCTCCACGCCGTACTGGCCAGTAGCAACCCCAACAGGGCACTGAGGATTTTTTTCATGGCATTTCCTTCGCGTGCATTCCAACGCGAGCACAGGGCTCTCTGCACAGTATGCCGCCTTTTCGGACCCTGGGGCCAGGTTGGCGTGGCCCGGTTTACGAGCCAAGGTTTTGCGCAATGATTTTGGGAATGTCGCCGCGTGCATACCCTTTTTTGATGACTTGGTTGAACTCGGCCAACCAGGGCTTCATCTGCATGCTTTTGGGAAAGGCCAGAAAATTGGGGTCGCTGCGCAGGGAAACGGGCAGCACCACCAGCGCGTTTTTGAAGGGCAAAAATTCTTTGTGGATGCGCAATGTCTCTTCAAACCCCGCCTTGCCCACATTGAATAGCGCGCAGTCTATGCGCCCGGCCTTCAGCTTGTGCAGGCGGTTACTGGCACCGTTGTCGCCATCCACCACAAACACGCCCGCGTCGCGGGCTTTCTCAAAGGCTTCGCCATAACTGGCGTCCCGCACAATGCCCACGCGTTTGCCGCGCAAATCGCTCAGCGTCCTGAACGGAAACTCGTTCCCTTTGCGCACCACCACCACCACTTCGTCAAAAAACAGCGGGTCCGAATAATCGAACAGTTCGTCCCTGCGCCGTGTCCACGACAAACCCAGAATGCCGCCGTCCCCCGACGAGGCTTGCAGGTAGGCGCGGGCCCAGGGGTAGAGCGCCAGGTGCAGGCTGTCGTTATGCAACTGTTGGTCGGCGTATTGCAGGATATCGATCAGGATGCCGCGGCTCTTGCCCGCTTGCACATACATCTTGGGGGGCGATCCGTCACCGCTGAACACGGCAATGTCCGCAGCCCCTGCACCGGAGCCCAATAGCAGTCCCAACACACAAGCAATGAACAACTTCACCACGCCCCCTTTAGTTTGATGAGCAAATAAAGCATAACCTGCAAAACCGCGTGCCTGTTGCAGTCTTGATCGGCAAGGGCACTTGCCCGCGTTGTCCGTGTTTCAATAGACAGTTGCACTGCCCCATTTCTCTTCCATGAATCCCGACGCCCTCAAACTCTGGCGCGCCCCGCAATGGGCGTTTTCCATCCTGCTGGCCCTTTTGGGCATGTTGGGTCCATTCTCCATTGACACCTACATCCCTGCCTTTGCCGGCATCAGCCAGTCGCTGGGCGCCACGCCGGTGCAGATGCAGCAAACGCTGTCGGCCTACCTGTTTGGCTTTGCCTTCATGGCGCTGTTCCACGGCTCGTTTTCGGACAGCTTTGGCCGCCGCCCCGTGGTGCTGTGGGGGCTGGCGGCGTTCACCATCGCCTCCATTGGCTGCGCACTGGCGCAGAGCATCGGGCAGCTCATCTTCTTCCGCGCCATGCAGGGCCTGTCCACCGGCGCGGGCATTGTGGTGTCGCGCGCCGTCATTCGTGATGTGTTCCCGCCCTCCCAGGCGCAAAAGGTCATGAGCCAGGTCACCATCTTCTTTGGTGTGGCGCCGGCCATTGCGCCCATGGTGGGCGGCTGGTTGCTGGTGCACGCCAGCTGGCACGGCATCTTCTGGTTCCTGACCGGCGTGGGGGTAGCGCTGTGGGTGGCCAACTACTTCTTGCTGCCCGAGACCCTGCGGCCAGCCGACCGCCAGCACTTCCATGCCAAAAATCTCATGGCCGGTTACTGGAAGCTGGGTTCTGACCCGCGTTTTGTGCTCTTGGCGCTGGCCAGCGGCATTCCGTTCAACGGCATGTTTTTGTATGTGTTGAGCGCGCCCGTGTTTCTGGGCGACCACCTGGGCCTGCAGCCCCAGCAGTTCTTCTGGTTCTTTGTGCTCACCATCAGCGGCATCATGGGCGGCGCCTTTGTCAGCGGCCGTGTGGCCGGCAAGGTCAGCCCCAAGCGCCAGATCCGCAATGGCTTCCTCATCATGCTTGTCATCGGCCTGCTCAATCTGGCCGCCAACCTCGTCTTCAAGGCCCACGTGAGCTGGGCCCTGTTCCCCATCGCCATCTTCGCGTTCGGCTGGGCCATGATGGTGCCGGTGGTGACGCTGCTGGTGCTGGACCTACACCCCGACCGCCGCGGCATGGCGTCCAGCCTGCAGATGTTTGTGGGCTCCACGGCCAACGGCCTGGTGGCCGGTGTCATCTCGCCGCTGGTCATGCACTCCACCGTGGCACTGGCCGCTTCATCGGTGCTGATGATGTGCCTGGGCCTGTGCTCCTGGGTGTTTATCCGTCGGCGCTGGCCCGAGATCGGGCAGAAGGTGGACGGCTTGTGAACGGCGCAGCGATGCGATGGGTGGGGCGTGTGAGGTCACCGATTGGCACGGCGCTGGTGGCAGGTGTGCTGGTCGTCCTGACCGGCTGCTCTTCAGTGCCGCAGGCATCGGCACCGCCGGTGGCAGCATCCCAGCCCGCTGGACGCCTGACGCTGGAACAAGCCAACGACGTCACCGTCATGGCCATTGGTTTGGTGGGCACGCCGTACCGTTATGGCGGCAACACGCCGGCCAGCGGCTTCGATTGCAGCGGCCTCATTGGTTACGTCTACAAACAGCGCGCGAGTGTGGTGGCACCGCGCTCTACGGCGGGCCTGATCGATTGGGGCGCCAGCATTCCCGCGCCGAGCCTGCGCACGGGGGACCTGGTCGTCTTTGCGCAAAACGGGCGTGCCACGCATGCGGGCATTTATGTGGGGGAAGGGCGGTTCGTGCACGCGCCCTCTACGGGCGGGACTGTGCGGCTGGATAGCCTCAAGTCGACTTACTGGGCGAAGCAGCAGGTGAGTTACCGGAGGCCTTGAGCAACCGCCAACGTGCATTCATCGCGAAGGGGCGATGGCACCACTATGCTCCCACCTTCACCCCTTCCCCAATCACAAAAAACTGCCCACCCGCCACATAGTGCAAGGTCCGCAGCGCATCCGGCGCCTTGTCAAACTCCCAGTGTCCGTTGACGAACACGCGGCGGTCGGCCCAGGCTTGGGTCACCTCGCCGATGAACAGGTCGTAGGTTTGCTGGTTGTGTGGCTCGGGCACCAGTTTGCACAGCAGCCAGCCCACGCAGCCTTGCACCAGCGGCAGTTCGCTGTCTTCCACGGCAAAGGTCTGGATGCCGTGGTGTTGCAGCTTGTCAGGCATGGTGGCCGCACTGTCACTGCCCACCCCCAGCGTGGCCTGGGCCAGCCCGCGGGCCGGTACGTTGAGTGCAAACCAGCCACTGTCTTCCACCAGTGCCCGCGTGCGCGTGGCCTTGTCGATCACCACCGTCACCTTGGGCGGGCTGAAGTCCAGTGGCATGGACCAGGCGGCGGCCATGACGTTGTGCTCGCCCGCATGGGCGGATGACACCAGCACGGTGGGGCCGTGGTTGAGCAGGCGGTAGGCTTTGTCCAGCGGGACGGGGGTGCAGAAAGCGGGCAGGGTGGTCATGCGGGCCACTCTAGCAAAGCCCCAAAAAGCCCGTGCCATGGCAGCCCTTGCCGGGGCTTGCAAGCCTGTTCTTGATTTTGATAGCAGAGGCGTTTTCCATATACTGTGTATAAATACAGTTACAAGCTAAAACCCTTGCCATGACTAGCCTTGCGCGCATCAGCGCCGGTTCGCCGGACCCGCAAGACATCCACGCCGATGTCTGGCACGCGCACGCGCTGGCCAGCAGCCCGCAGGTGGTGCAGCCCACGGGTGATGCGCTGTTGGACGCGCAATTGCCCGGCGGCGGCTGGCCGGTGGGGGCGCTGGTGGAGCTGCTGCAACCTACCGGCGTGCACAGCGAATGGCGGCTGCTGCTGCCCGCGCTGGCACGCTGCGGGCAGGGGCCGGTGGTGCTGGTGGGCGCGCCCTACCTGCCGTTTGCACCGGCCCTGGCGGCGCAGGGCTTGCGCGCCAGCCGCCTGCTGGCTGTTGGTGTGGGGGGAGCAGCGGGCACGGCCCAAGACGGCCGGCTTTGGGCGACCGAGCAGCTGCTGCGCTGTGCCGAGGTCGACGCCGTGCTGGCTTGGCTGCCGCAGGCGCGCAGTGACCAACTGCGTCGCCTGCAAATGGCCGCTGCCGAGCACCACAAGCTGCTGTTTGTGATGCGCCCGGTTGCACTGCAGGCCGATGCTTCGCCCGCCGCCCTGCGCCTGGTACTGCAGCCGCAGCCACCGGCGCAGAGTCCGCGCACGGATGCACTGGCGGTGCACATCGTCAAGCGCCGTGGGCCACCGCTGGCGCAGCCCTTGCAGCTGCAGGCGCGCGCGGCCCGCTTGGCCGTGCTGCTGGCGGCGGAGGGTACCCATGCACTGGATCGCACTGCGACCCACGCCTGATGCGTTGTCACCCACCGAACCCACCCTGGCCGATGTGCACACCGCGCTGGCCTGGTGGGCGCTGCGCTTCACGCCGCTGGTGGCGCGGGTGGAGGACGCGCTGGTGCTGGAAGTGTCGGGCAGCGAGCGCCTGTTTGGCGGGCGCAGCGCCTTGTTGCAGCAAATTTTTAAGCCAAATCAGCCTCTAGCACCCGTGGAAACTGCGCAAGGCGCTACGTCTTTGATAGCGTTGGGGCGGCTGTGGGGCGGCCGAGAGGTGGCGCCCGAGGCGCTGTCGGCGCATGTGCTGGCCGCCGCCCGGCCGCATCTGCCCACGTTGGCGCGCCTGGGCGTGCGCACCTGGGGCCAGCTGCGTGCGCTACCGCGTGGCGGGCTGGTGCGCCGCTTTGGCGCCGAGCTGGTGGACGCGCTGGACCGTGCCTGGGGCCAGCGCCCCGAGGTCTACCCCTGGCTCACGCTACCCGAGGTGTTTGACGCGCCGCTGGAGCTGGCCGCCAGCGTGGAGTCGGCCCCGGCGCTGCTGTTTGGCGCGCGCCGCCTGCTGGCGCAGCTGCTGGTGTGGCTGCGCGCGCGCCAGCGCGGCGTGCTGGCGCTGGAGCTGTTGTGGGACTTGGACGCGCGCCGCGCCAACACGCTGCATGTGGACGCCCACCACACGGGCGGCCAGCAGGGCCGGCTGGAGCTGCGCACCGCCCAGGCCACGCAAGACATGGCGCATTTGCAGCGCATTCTGGGCGAGCAGCTGGCGCGCGTCACGCTGCCTGCACCCGTGCTCTACCTGCGCCTGCGCAGCCTGCAAACCTCGCCGCTGGCGGGCGAGAGCCACAGCCTGTTGCCCGACGAGGTGCGCAAGGGCGACAGCCTGCACCAGACGCTGGAGCGCCTGGCCGCGCGCCTGGGCGCCGCGCAGGTGCAGTGTGTCCGCCCGTTGGCCGACCACCGGCCCGAGCAGATGCAGCGCTGGGCACCATGGTGTGCCGATATGGCGCCACAAAACGCTATTAAATCAGGAGCTGCTCGCGCAATATCCACGGGGGCTAGAGGCCTGAAAGACCATGAACTGCACCCCCAGGCCGGAGGTTGGCCCACTTGGTTGTTATCCAGCCCGCAGCGCCTGCCGGTGCGTGACCACTGCCCGCAGTACCAGGGGCCACTGGCGCTGCTGGTGGGGCCGCAGCGGCTGGAGGCGGGCTGGTTGGAAGGGGCGCCGGTGCTGCGTGATTACTACATCGCCCGCAGCCCGCAGGCGGGGCTGGTGTGGGTGTTTCGCGAGCGGCTGGGTGGCGAGGGCGGGCCATCGGCGCAGGATGCGCCGTGGTACCTGCACGGGCTGTACGCGTGAGCCGGCTAGAACAGGCGGAACTTCACCTGTACCACCAGCGCACCGTCGATCTGGGCGACGCTGGGGATGAGGCTGAGGTTGACGCCAAAGCGCTTGCCTTCGTAGCTGGCCATGGGCAAGGCCGCCACAAAGTAGCCGCCGTTTTCCACGGCGGGGTAGCCATTCATCACACCCATGGCTAATCCCAGCTTCCAGTCGCCCAGCGCGATGGGCTGCCAGTTCACCGCAGCGTACTGGGTGTCGCGGTACACGCTGTTGTAGAAGCTGCCCACCATCACCGAGGTGTCGGGCTTGAACCGGTACTCCAGGCCCAGACCGCTGTTGTTCTCGTTGTAGCCCTGGCTTTGGTTGGGGTGGTAGGTCAGGGCGCCCAGGTTGAGCCAGAGTGCTGAGGTGGTGGGGGCCTCAGGCGCCTCGTCCGCCCAGGCAGCAGACATGGCGCCGACCAGCGCCAAGGTACACAGGCGGCGCATCAACGCGTCTGCCCATTGCGGTAGAGGTGCCAGCCGTCAAAGTCGCCTTTGCTCAGGGGAACGCCGTGGTGTCGCAAGATCGCATAAACCATACTGGTGTGAAAGAAGAAGTTGGGCAGCGCGTACTGCTGCAAAAAGACAAGGCCATCTAGCGTAACCGCGGTTTCACCGGCTGTGTCGGTGATTTTGCGCAGCGCTGCATCGGCAAAGTCGGCGGGGGTGAGGGTGTCCAGAAACTCCAGCCCCTGGGCGATGCGGGCCTGCAAGGCCGCCAGGCTGTGGTGATGCTCGCCAAAAGGCGTCAGCCCACGCCCCGTCAGCGGCGCGCAGGCGCGGAACACAAAGTTCACCGCCACCTCCACCTGCACCGCCAGCGGCAACATGTCGGGCGCCAGGCGGGCCTGCAGCAGCGCGGCTTCGGGCAGGCCGTTCCGGGCGAGATGGTGCTGGGCTTGGCGCAACAGTCCTTGCAACTGCTGCAGGTAGCGGTGGAACACGGGGACGCTGGCGTCAAACAAGGGGGCGTGCATGGGTGCAATATAGCCCGCCAGGGTGGCTCTTTTACACTCGTGCCCATGAACCTGCCCACCCACCAACTCAGCATGACCGTGCTCATGTCGCCCGACATGGCCAATTTCTCCGGCAATGTGCACGGCGGCGCCATCCTCAAGTTGCTCGACCAGGTAGCCTATGCCTGCGCCAGCCGCTATGCCTCGCGCTACGTGGTCACGCTCAGTGTGGACCGGGTGCTGTTCCTGCAGGCCATCCACGTGGGCGAGCTGGTGACCTTTCTGGCCAGCGTCAACTACACCGGCAAGTCGTCCATGGAAATCGGCATCAAGGTGATTGCCGAAAACATACGCTCCCAGGAGGTGCGCCATGTGAACAGCTGCTTCTTCACCATGGTGGCGGTAGATGACCACGGCAAGGCCGCGCCGGTGCCCGCGCTGCAGCCCGAGACGCCCGATGAGGTACGCCGCTTTGAAGCGGCGCAGATGCGCAAAGCATTGCGCCACGAGCTGGAGCAGAAGTTCCGCCAGACGCGGCAAAGCGGTACGGCCTAGTCTTTGTCCCCTGGGGTGGGGGAATTAAGGGATAACCCTATACTGGTCCGCACTGCATGTCCTCTTGTGCACCGAAAGGACTCCTGTGATCGACCTCCCCACCTCTGCCCGTCGCCTGCTGCCATCGGTTGGCAGCCGTTTGTTCAGGCGTCTGTGGCGCACGCGCCTCAAGCCCCCGTCTCCCACCCGGATCAACCTGGCCCTGCAAGGCGGCGGTGCGCATGGGGCCTTCACCTGGGGCGTGCTGGACGCGCTGCTGCAAGACCCGCGCATGCAGTTTGAAGGCATCAGCGGCAGCAGTGCCGGTGCCATGAACGCGGTGGTGATGGCGCAGGGCTGGATGACTGGGGGGCGCGACGGTGCGCGCGAAGCCCTGGCCCAGTTTTGGACCGAAGTGAGCCAGCAGCTGCCCTGGGGCATGCTGACCACGGGCGGGGGGGATGCCATCAGCCTGTCCCCCGCCACCAAGATGCTGGCGCAGTGGGCGGGGTTCTTTTCCCCCGCCGAGCTGAACCCGCTGGCCATCAACCCGCTGCGCAGCCTGCTCAAGCGCCAGATCGACTTTGAGCGCCTGCGCGCTGAGAGCCCGTTCAAGCTGTTTGTGGGCGCCACCCAGGTCAACACCGGCAAGCTGCGCCTGTTTCGCGAGCACGAGCTGACGCTGGACATGCTGCTGGCCTCGGCCTGCCTGCCCAAGATCCACCACACGGTGGAGATTGAGGGTGAGCCCTACTGGGACGGTGGCTTTGCAGCCAACCCCGCGGTATTCCCGCTGTTTTACGACTGCGCAGCGGGCGATGTGCTGCTGGTGCTGCTGGCCCCGCTGAAGCGCGAAGGCACACCACATACCAAGGACGAGATTGAGGCGCGCATGGAGGAGCTGGGCTTCAAGGCCCACTTCATGCGCGAGATGCAGATGTTTGCCCGTGTGCAGGATGCGGCCCACATCACCCAGCACCAGGGCCCGCTGGAGCAGCGTTTGCAGAGCGTGCGTTTCCACATGATTGACTCCAGCAACCTGGAGAGCCTGCAGCGCAACGAGACCAAGATGCTGGCCCATGCGCCTTTTTTGAACCTGCTGCATGACCAGGGCCTGCAGCGCGGTCTGCAGTGGCTGGCCGCCCACGCGGGCAGTGTGGGTCAGCGCACCACGGTGGATATGCAGCAGTGGCTGGTGTGATTTTGGGCCCCCACGCTCCGCCCACGCACGGCCAACAGGCCGTGCCGGGCGTATTGCCACAACGTGAGTGCATCTGCGACAGCAGATGCGTGAGCGGGTCGCTGATCGGGCCCAGCCAGAGGCTAGGGCTCTTCAGGCTGTCCAAAGCCACGCAGGTGGCTTTGGAGCCGCAGCCTTCAGCCCCACAAGGGGGCTCATTACCCTCTTCGATTAGTCGTTGAGTCGAAGGGGCTGGTCTTCAAACTCGGTGTTCAGCACCACCGTGCTGGTGGTGCGGGCCACGCCGGGAATCGCCTTGATCTGCAGCAGCACGGCCTCCAGGTCGCGTGCATGGGCCGTGCGCACCTTGGCTAGCAGGTCGTACTCACCGGCCACGCTGTGCAGTTCTTGCACGGCACTCACCTCGCGCATGCGTGCCGAAATGTCGCGGCAGTGCGCGCCACCGTCGTTGCGGATGGCCACAAAGGCGGTGAAGTTCAGCCCCACGGTGAGCGGATCCACGCTGATGGAGAAACGGCGGATCACGCCACGCTCCAGCATCTTCTTCACCCGCTCGTGCACCGCGGCGGTGGACAGGCCGACTTCAGCGCCCACCTCGGCGTAAGAACGACGGCCATCTTCCCCCAAGGCCGTAAGAATTTTGGCGTCGATGGTGTCTGTCTGAATATTTGCTTGCATTGGGCGTGTTTTTCGGTATTATCACGCCATGCGGCGCTGATTGCCGTAAATTTTACGGACTAATCATGAATTCGGCACTCAATATTCAGCAAGGCTGGCGTTTGTCTCCTTTTTGGCGCCTCATGGTGGCGCTGTGGCTGGTCTACATCGTCTGGGGCACCACCTACTTTGCCATCGGCATTGCGGTGCACAGCTTCCCCCCGCTGTGGATGAATGCCACCCGCTTCACGCTGGCCGGCGTGATCATGCTGGCCTGGGCCCTGTGGCGCGGCGAGAAGTTGCCCAGCTGGCGCCAGTGGCGCAACGCGGCTGTGGTGGGCGGGCTGATGGTGTTTGGTGCCATGAACCTGGTGGTGTTTGCGCAGCAGCACGGCATTGGTTCAGGCCTCATGGCGACGGTGGTGACGACCATGCCCATGTGGCTGGCGCTTTGGACGCGCCTGGGCGGCGAACGCGTGCCCATGACGAGCTGGATTGGCCTGGTGCTGGGGGTGGGCGGTGCCCTGCTGCTGGCGATGGAAGGCGATTTCTCGGCCAGTTGGCTGGGCGCGCTGGCCGCTTTTGGTGCACCGCTGTGCTGGAGCGTGGGCTCCTACGCGTCCCGCAAGCTGGACCTGCCGGGTCCGGCCATGGCTTCGGCCACCGAGTGGTTGGCCGGTGGACTGATGGGGGTGGTCGCTGCGTCGTTGATCGAACCGCAGGGTGCACTCAGCAACGTCACGCAGGAAGCCTGGCTGGCCTGGTGGTACCTGCTGGTGTTTGGCACGCTGATCGCGCTCAACGCCTACCTCTGGTTGCTGCAAAACACCACGGCCGCCGTGGCTGGCAGCTACTCGTTTGTGAACCCCGCCGTGGCGCTGCTGGTCGGCGTGCTGATTGGCAAAGAAATGCTCACCGGCTGGGTGTTCCTGGCGCTGCCGCTGATTGGCGGCGCGCTGGCCATGATCATGTACGGCCCAGCCATCGTGGCGTGGTTGCGCCGCCGCACCGGCCGGGCGTAAAGCGTCGTCAGACCGAGGTCATCCCGCCGTCCACCGTGTGGGCCAGGCCGGTCACAAAACTGGCCGCATCGGAGCTGAGCCACAACACGGCGGCGGCCACCTCGTCGGCTTCGCCAATGCGGCCAATCGGGTGGATGCCGGCCACCGCCGGGCCCACCTTGGGGTCGGCCGCCACGGCGCGCTCAAACATCACGGTGCGGATCACGCCGGGGCACACCGCGTTGACGCGGATGCCCTTGCGTCCATATTCGGCAGCGGCTGATTTGGTCAGGCCGACGACGGCGTGTTTGCTGGCTGCATAGGCCGACATCTTGGGCGCGCCGATCAGGCCTGCCACCGAGGCCGTGTTGACGATGCTGCCGCCGCCCTGGGCCAGCATCTGCTGGATCTGGTACTTCATGCACAGCCAGACGCCCTTCACGTTGACGCCCAGAATGCGGTCAAACGTGGCTTCTTCGCAGTCGGCCAGGCGCATATGCTCCTCTTCGATACCCGCGTTGTTGAAAGCACAGTCCAGCCGGCCAAAGTGCGCCACCACCTGAGCCACCATGGCTTGCACCTGCGTGGCCAGCACCACGTCGGCCGCCACAAACAGGGCCTCGGCACCCAGGGCGCGCACCTGGGCAGCCGTCTCCTCGCCAGCCGGTACATCACGGTCCGTCACCGCCACCTTGGCTCCCGCGCGGGCAAAGGCCAGCGCACTGGCTCGCCCGATGCCACCGCCACCGCCGGTGACCAGCACTACCTTGTTGTCAAAACGCATGTTCATTCGCCAACTCCAAGCCAAACGGCCATCTTAGGCGGCCGTGGGCCGGGCGCTGGTGCGCGACGGTAACGCACGGGACAGCACCAGAAACGACAAAGGCCCCGAAGGGCCTGTGTGGAGGAGAGTCGGGATACCGCGGGGTAGCTCAGGTCGCAGCAGCCTTGGCCTTGCGGCGGCGAGCCACCGCACCCACCAAGCCCAGACCCGCCAGCATCAGGGCATAGGTTTCGGGTTCGGGGACAGCCGACACGAAGTACAACTGGTCCTGGGCGTACTGGGTGTAGTTTTTGTCCTTGTACAGATTCAAAACACGGACTTGGTTGCCCACATCAGTCCAGCCATTGTTGACGGCCGTCGAGGCCATTTGTACCAACTGCTTGGCATAGGTGTCGTAGCTGTACAGGCTGCTGCCCACCAGTTCTTTTTCCAGGTACCACACGGCAGTCTGGAAGGAGTTCGCTTTGGAGTCGCTCGACAGGATGCTCGTCTTGAAGCTGGTGTTTGTGTTGAAGTAGCTAAACAGCCATTCGGTCTTCAGGCTCAGGGGATCGCTGTAGGCATTGCCGCCAGAAGCGCCGTTGTTGGCGCTGTAGTAGCTGGAATTCGCGTTTTGGGTCGCGTTGCTCACGTTTTTGACGTACAGCGTGTTTCCCGGTGTGAATGTTTCGAATTTTTCCAGGCAGAAGGTGTAGAACGAATTTTCACCCGACAGGCTGGAGCCATTCACGCTGCTGACTTCTATGGCTGAAAAAGCGCCAGCCAAGGTACCTTTGGGGCTGGTGCTCAGCTTGATGGCATCCCCGGCGACCACTTCAGCTGCTGCAAACTGGGCACCTGTCAAGGCTGCTGCGGCCAGAGCGATGCGGGCGACACGGCCCAGGTTCTTGCGGTTCATCTTGTTTCTTCCCTTAATTAGCCAATACCAAATCTTGGACAGATTGTTGATGGCGGGCGGGCGAGTGTAAATAGTCCGAACGGACTAAACCCGGGGCTGGAGGCTGTGGCAGAGCCCGCCGGGTGTGGAAAAAGTCACAGAAATGGCCCCCATTTTCAGGGGTGCCTAAGGCGTCAGACCCAATACGTCGGCCAGGTCGTCGCGCTGTAGCGGCTTGGCAAACGAGCCCAGCACGCGCAGGCCGTCGGACACCGCCACTTCGGCGGCAATCGACAGCATCAGGCTGTCGCCGCCGCTGAGCAGGATCACGCCGCCGCGGTATTGCACCTTGGCCAGGTGGCCCAGGAAATCGAGGCCATCGGTGTGTGGCATGACCATGTCGCAAATCAAAAAATCCGGGGCATGTGGCATCTGGGCCAGTACCTCGGCGCCGGTGCTGCCGTCGCGCGCCGTGTGCACCTCGGCTACGCCCAGGCTCAGCAGCATTTCGCGCAGCACGGTGTGGCTGAAATCGTCGTCGTCCACCACCAGCACACGCAAGGGGCTGCTGTGGGGGGCGGGGAGGCGGTGGGTGGTGTCGGCGCGCTGGGCGGCGGCATGGCGGCGGCGCTCCAGGCTCTCCAGTACGGCGGTGAGCACGAACTCGGACAGGGACTCCTCGGCGCCGAGCAGGGACTCAATGTCCGCACGCAGGGCAGCCGTGATGGGAATGGCGGGCAGCGAAGGCAGTTGCATGGGCGAAGTGTAAGGGAATGTTAGTGTTTTTATGGCCATAAAACTGTATATATAACCAGTTATTTGCCATAATTCCAGACCCTGATGATGGGAGTGCGCCACCATGCCTCCAGATTACGCTGAACTGCACTGCCTTTCCTCTTTCAGCTTCCAGCGCGGTGCCTCCCAGCCCGAAGAGCTGGTGCAGCGCGCCCATGCACTGGACTACCGTGCGCTGGCCGTGACGGATGAATGTTCGGTAGCGGGGGTGGTGCGTGCGCACGTGGAGGCCAAGCGTCTGGGACTGCCCCTGTTGCCAGGGGCCGAGTTTGTGGTGGCGCTACCTGACGGAGGCCACTTCACGCTGGTGGCCTTGCCGCATAACTTGGCGGGCTGGGGCCAGCTGTGTGAGTTCATCACCGCCGCGCGCATGGCGGCCCCCAAGGGCGAATACCGTGCGGCCTGGCACGAGGCGAACTGGGCCGCGCTGCAGGATTGTGAGGTGCTGCTGCAGTTCCAGTTTGCTATCAATATAGAAGCTGCTTGCGCAATATCCATAAGGGCTAGGGGCCTATTTGGCCCCAATTGTTGGCTGATGGCCAGTGCCGGGCTGGTGGTGGGGGATGTGCTGCAGCGCGTGCGGGTGCAGCAGCTCTCGGCCCTGAGCGGCTTGCCGGTGCTGGCCACAGGCCAGGTGTGCATGCATGTACGTTCGCGCAAGCCGCTGCACGATGTGCTGACCGCCGTGCGCCTGGGCCAGCCCGTGTCGGCCTGTGGCTTTGCGCTGCAGGCCAATGCCGAGGGGCACCTGCGCTCGCGGGCGCGGCTGGCGGCGCTGTTCCCGCCGGACTGGCTGGCGAACACGCTGACCGCAGCGCAGCGCTGCACCTTCAGCCTGGACGAGCTGCGTTACCACTACCCGCTGGAGGCGGTGCTGCCAGGCCAGACGGCGGCGCAGACCCTGCGCCATTATGTGGAGGAGGGGGCTAGTGAGCGCTACCCGGCGGGCGTGCCGCAGGACATCCGTGCGCGCGTGGAGCATGAGATGGCGCTGATCGTGGAGTTGCGCTTTGAGATGTATTTCCTCACGGTGCACGACATCGTGCGCTTTGCGCGGCGCGAACACATCCTGTGCCAGGGGCGCGGCTCGGCGGCCAACTCGGTGGTCTGCTACTGCCTGCACATCACCGAGGCCAACCCGCATGAGACCTCGCTGCTGTTCGAGCGTTTCATCAGCCGCGAACGCAACGAGCCGCCCGATATCGACGTGGACTTTGAGCACCAGCGCCGCGAGGAGGTGATCCAGTACATCTACGCCAAATACGGCCGCGAGCGTGCCGCCATTGCGGCAACCGTCATCAGCTACCGCCCGCGCAGCGCGTTGCGCGATGTGGGGCGCGCGTTGGAGATTCCCGAAGTGTTGATCACCGCCATGGCCAAAGAGCACCCTGGCATGTACAGCCGCGAGGTATTGGCCGGGCGGCTACAGGATGCTATTGAAAAAGTAGCTGCTGGCACATATTCCACGGGCGCTGGGAGCCTGGACGGCAGGGCGCCCAGCTCCGTGTCCCCCGCCCGCAGTGCGGGCTCCTCCTTGACCTCCGCTGAGCGCCCTGCCGCCCAGACTCCCGGGTGGGCGGGTGGCGGTGCACTTCCCTCCGAGCGCCGTCTACAGCTGTGGCTGGAGCTCAGCACTGTGCTGCAGGGCTTCCCGCGCCACCTGAGCCAGCACGTGGGCGGTTTTGTACTGACGCAGGGGCCGCTCACCCGCCTGGTGCCGGTAGAAAACGCGGCCATGCCAGAGCGCTCCATCATCCAGTGGGACAAGGACGACCTGAGCGCCGTGGGCCTGATGAAGGTGGACGTGTTGGCCCTGGGCATGCTCAGCGCCATCCGCCGCTGTCTGGAGATGGTGGCGCAGCGGCGCGGCCTGCTGCAACCGCTGCGCATGCAGGACATTCCGCGGGACGACGTGGCCACCTACGACATGATTTGCGCGGCCGATACGGTGGGCGTGTTCCAGATTGAGAGCCGGGCGCAGATGAGCATGTTGCCGCGTCTGCAGCCCCGCTGTTACTACGATCTGGTGGTGGAGGTGGCCATCGTGCGGCCCGGGCCCATCCAGGGGGGCATGGTGCACCCGTACCTGAAGGCGCGCAAAGACCCCGAGGCCGCCAAGTCGCCTTACCCCGCCTTGCACAAGGCGCTGAAGCGCACGCACGGTGTGCCCATCTTTCAGGAGCAGGTGATGCAGATTGCCGTGCTGGCGGCCGGCTTCACACCGGGCGAGGCCGATGCGCTGCGCCGCTCCATGGCCGCGTGGAAGCGCCATGGCAATGTGAGCCAGTACCACGACCGGCTGGTGGGTGGCATGGTGGAGCGCGGTTACCCGCTGGACTTTGCCGAGGCCATCTTCAAGCAGATGGAGGGCTTTGGCGAATACGGCTTCCCCGAGAGCCACGCGGCCAGTTTCGCGCTGCTGGTCTACATCAGCAGCTACCTCAAGTGGCACGAACCCGCGTGTTTTCTGGCCGCCTTGCTCAACAGCCAGCCACTGGGTTTCTACGGCCCCGCGCAGCTGGTGCAGGACGCCCAGCGCCATGGTGTGGTGGTGCATGCGGTGGATGTGATGCACAGCGACTGGGATTGCACCCTGGAGGCGATCTCCGCTCGCCCTGTGTTTGTCGAAGGGCCTGCAGTCCGGTTGGGCCTGCGGCTGGTCAGCGGCCTCACCCAGGCCGTTGCCACGCGCATCACCGGGCAGCGCCTGCTCGCACCTTTTGCCAGCACCCAAGACCTGGCGCTGCGCTGCCAGCTCGACGCGGGGGACCTCAAGGCCCTGGCCAGTGCCGATGCGCTGCAGTCGCTCAGCGGCCACCGCCGCCAGCAGGTGTGGGACGCCTCGGCGCTCTTGCCCGCCCCCGCGCTGCTGCGAGGCGTGCCGATTGACGAAGACGACCTGGTGCTGCCCGCCGCGGGCGAGGGCGAGGAGGTGACGTTTGATTACGCTGCAGTTGGGCTTACTTTACGCTCCCACCCCTTGCTGCTATTGCGGGAGCAGCTATCAAAACAGAAGCTGCTGACGGCCGCGCAGATGCGCGACTACCCCAGTGGCCGTCTGGTCCGCGCCTGCGGCATCGTCACGGCGCGCCAGCGGCCGCAGACCGCCAAGGGTGTGATTTTTGTGACGCTGGAGGACGAGACCGGTAGCGTGAATGTGATTGTGTGGAAGAGCGTGCACGAACGCTGGCGCGATGTGGCTTACCGCGCACGGCTGATGGCGGTGTATGGCGTGTGGCAGCGCGATGACGAGAGCGGCGGCCAGGTGCGCCATGTGGTGGCCAAATACCTGGTAGACCTGACCCACCTGCTGGGCGACCTGGCCACCACCAGCCGGGATTTCCACTGAATCCCCGGGCCAAGCGGCCCTAAAACTTGAAACGCAGGCCGAAACTCAAAAAGTCCTCGCCATTGGCGCCATGGCTGTTGAGCAGGTCGTAGATGGCGCAGCGGTGGTGCAGGCGCACAAAAAATTCATGCTCGGGGGTGTGTGGCCGGGAGAACGCGGCTTCGATGAAGAGGAAGTTCAGTGTGCGCGTGCCCTGCCCATTGGCGCCGCGCTCCATGGGCCCCACCTCGCTGGTGTACGAGATGCCCAGCGGTGCCAGCCGCAGGTCGGTGCGCAGCACATCGCGCCACGGAAAACCGCTCCAGCGAATGGCGGGGGCCACTGCCACTTCGGTCAGGCTGGCCTGGCCCCATTGCTGGCCAACCATGCCGTCCAGCTCCAGCGCAATCGGCCAGTCCTGCGATTTCCACAAGGTGGTGCTGCCCGTGAGGGCCAGCATGTAGTGCTCTGTGTAGTGGGCCGTGCCTGCGATGGCGCCGGCGGGCTCTGCATCGTGGTACTTGCCCACATACAGGCCCCAGCTGGAGTCGCGTGTTTCAGCGCCCGCCTGCCAGGGCAGGGCCATGGCTGCCGCCAGCAGCAGGCGGTGCAGACCGTAGCAAGGCAGGTGCATGGGCGTCCCCCAAAACATGGTGGCCTCCATGCTAGCGTCCACAACCGCGCCCACCAAATGGCGGGCGCCCAAAACCCCCCGCACGCAGGGGGGATGCCTGCGGGGCTGGCTCAGCCCTGCGTGATGGCGACCGGCAGGCCGGTCTGGAGTGACTCGGTCACCGCCAACCCAATGCGCGTGGCCTCCAGCGCGTCGGACAGCGTGAGCGTGAGCGCGCGCTCGCCGCGGCAAGCGGCCACGAACTCGGCCATCTCGGCCGCAAATGCTGCCTCGAAACGCTCGTAGAAGTCCTTCAGCACGGCATGGCGCACACCGTGGGCATCGCTCTTCACCACACGGTCGCGGGCAGCGTGCTCGCCCACCAGCAGCTTGCCGGCGGTGCCAATGACCTCCGTGTGGGTTTCATGGCCGTGGGCCATGGTGCGCGAGGCGTAGAAGACGGCCTTGGCACCGCCCTCAAAGTCCACAATGGCCAGGCCGTTGTCCACATCACCAAACTCCGCCAGACCGGGGTGCAGGGCGATGGTGCCGGTGGCGTAGGCGCGCAGGGCCTTGGGGCGGCCCAGCATCCAGCGTGCCAAATCGATGTCGTGCACGCTGCAGTCCATGAAGATGCCGCCCGAGGTGGGCGCAAAGCGCACAAAGAAGCCGTCGGGGTCATTCTGGTCGCAGGTCTGCGAGCGCACGATGAACGGGCGTCCGATCTCGCCTGCCTCAATGCTGGCCTGGGCCGCACGGTAGCTGGGGTCAAAGCGGCGCACAAAGCCCACCATGGCCACCAGTGCCGGGTGCTTGGCCGCCTCTGCCAATACGCGCGCGCAATCGGGCACGTTCAGGGCCAGGGGCTTTTCCACAAACACATGTTTGCCGGCTTGCAAGGCCGCAATGGCCTGGTCGGCATGCAAAGAGGTGGGGGTGACCAGCACCACAGCGTCCACATCGGGGCTGGCCAGCAGGTCTTCATAACGGGAGTAGACCTGGGTGATGCCGAGCTGCTCGGTGGCATACACACGCTCGGCTTCGACCGGGCTGCAGGCGGCGGTGAGGGTGCAGTTGCGGGTGCTGAAGGCCAGGGCTTGTGCGTGGCGTTGGCCCAGGCGGCCGAGGCCGACGATACCGATCCGCAAAGAGGATGTCATGGCGCGCCTTAGAAGGTGATGATCTGGTTGGTGGCAGCGCTTTGGGCGGCGGCATCGGCCAGGATTTGCGCGTCCACGCCGTCCTGCACCGTGGTGCGGAAGCTGCCGCCGTTTTGCAACTGGGTGAAGAAGTGCTCGATCTCCAGGCGGTAGGCCGCGGCGTAGCGCTGCAGGAAGAAGGCTTCAGGGTTGTCCTGCGAGGTGCCTTGTGCCGTGGCCTGGGTCACTTCGCTGGGGCGGTGGTTGCCACACTGCAGCATGCCCGCAGAGCCAATCACCTCAAAGCGCTGGTCGTAGCCGTAGGCGGCGCGGCGCGTGGTGTTGATCTGGCACAGGCGGCCCTTGACGGTCTTGATGGTGACGGCCGTGCAGTCAAAGTCGCCGGCTTTGCCAATGGCGGGGTCGGTCAGGCAGGAGCCGGTGGCGCTGAGCCAGGCCGCCTTGTCGCCATCGCCACACAGAATCCAGCGGAACACATCGAAGTCGTGGATCAGCATGTCGCGGAAGATGCCGCCGGACTGCTGGATGTACTCCACCGGGGGCGCACCGGGGTCGCGGCTGGTGATGACCAGCATTTCGGGGTTGCCGATGTCACCGCGGTCCAGGCGGATTTTGGCCTCGTTGAAGGTGGGGTCGAAACGGCGCTGGAAGCCGATCATGCAGGCCACGCCGGCAACTGAGACCGCCTTTGCCACCGCCTCAGCGCGTTGCACGGACAAGTCCACCGGTTTTTCGCAGAAGATGTGTTTGCCGGCAGCCGCTGCGCGTGCGATCAGGTCGCTGTGCGTGGTAGTGGGCGAGCAGATGGCAACGGCGTCGATACTCTTGTCCGCGAACACGGTGCCAATGTCTGCCACCTGGGCACCCAGAGTCTGCGCCAGGTCTGCAGCAGTAGCGGGCATGGCATCGCAGATGTACTTGAGTTGCACGCCCGATTGGGCGGCAAGGTTGGTGGCGTGAATGCGGCCAATACGACCAGCGCCGAACACTGCAACGTGCTTCATGAAAGTTCCTGTCTCCGTATGTTTATGGAATATCTCGTCGCGCGCGACGCGAAGACAGGACTATACGAAAAATTGCCGCTATTGGAAATATTTTTCCAAATTAAATTAATAATGAAATATTAATTTATCTACCAGTTTTAGGCTTGTGCCGGGGTCGAGGTTGGGCGGTAAGGCAGCTCCAGCGCATAGGCCAGGGAAATGAACAGGCTTTGTGCCAGGCCCATGGTACTGGTTAAGGCCCTGAAGCCGAAGGTCGAGTTGTCCTGCACGATCAGCACGGCCTCAGCGTCTTTGGCCAGTGGGCTCATGCGGCTGTCGGTGATGGCGATCACGCGCGCACCCCGTTCTTGTGCCAGCGCTACGGCGGCCAGTGTTTCTTCCGCATAGGGTGCAAACGAAATGGCCAGTATCACATCGCCCGTGCGCACTGAGCGCATCTGCCCCAGATGCATATTACCCAAGGCCGACATCAGGCACACACGCTTGTCGGTGTGCTGCAGCGCGTAGTCCAGGTAGACGGCAATAGGGAAAGAGCGACGTGACGCGGCGATCCAGATGCAGTCGGTCTTGCGCAGCATGTCCACGGCTTTTTTAAAGGTGGCCTCGTCCAGATTTGCCTCCAGCTCGTGCATGGCAGCCTGGCTGCCAGCCAAAAACTCGCGTGCAATTTCTACGCTTGAGAGACTGCCGGCGCCAGAGTCGATGATGTCGCGGATGCGTGCGCGGTAGTTGCGGCTGGGCGCCAACTGGCGCGTCAAACCCTCGCGGAAGACAAGTTGCATCTCCGAGAAACCGGAGAAGCCGAAGTGCTTGGCAAAGCGCACCACCGCCGAGGGCTGCACCTGGCAGTTGGCCGCCAGTTGCTGGATACCTTCAATGCCGATGTGGTCGCGGTGCTGCTCCACATACTTGGCAATAATTTTGAGTTGTTTGCTCAGCGTGTCGTACTCCGCAGTAATGCGTGCGATGAACTGATCGACCGGGGTCTTCTCGTTGCCCTTGGATGCCATGTCCTGAATCTTTCGTGAGTTTTAGGGCAGTAGTCGCCCTGGAAAACTATTTCTTCTCGTATTTTGATTGAAAAAGACGTTCTTCTTAGGAAGGGTGTTCCCGCAGGCGGCATATGTTTTTTCAGGTGAGATAAGACTGATTCCCCATGTTTTCAGTGAAGTAGAGGCGAAATTCTCCGGCTTTTCCCAGTTGGTTGGTAGAAGAGGGGGCCATGCCCAGCGCGACCAGCACGTGCTGGAGGGCGCGGATGGCCTGGGTGTCCGGATCCTGGTCGATTACCACGTCCAGAACGCCTTGTTGCAGGTATTGGCGGTGGTCATCGGAAATCTCGTGGGTAATCCAGCAGACTTTGTCGTGGGCGAAGCGTTGCAACGCCGCATGGATACCCGGTGAGCCAGCGCCCGTGTTGTAGAGGCCCACGACGTCGTGTTGGCCTTGCAGGGCCTTTTTGAGTGCGAGGTAGCAGCGGTCCGGGTCATCGTGCGTCTCGGCCACATCTTTATCCCAGCGCAGGTGGGGGAATTGCGCGGCCAGGACCTCTCGGCAGCCTTCGCTTCGTTCGATGTGGCCCAGGTAGTCCAACCGGCTGGAGAGGGTGAGGATGCGGCCTTCGCGATGGCACAAACGCCCCAACAGGTAGCCTGCGGTGCGGCCGGCGGCATGATTGTCGATGCCCACATAGTCGGCCTGCGGCACATGGTTCACGCGGGTGACCACCATGGCCACGTGCTCTCCGTTGGCACGCGCCTGCTGCAGCGCCTGGCGCACCGCTGGCGTGTCCGGCGCGGCCACGATCAGGGCCTGGCGTTTGTAGCGTCGAGGCCCGATGGCGCGCACCAGCGCAGCCTCGTCTTCCTCCGGTGTTGTCACGCGGTGGACGACCAGCCGTTTGTCGAGCATGGCCACGCCCCGCTGCATGGCCTGGTTCAGACGTTGGAAGAAGGGCGAGGGGTTGTCTGGCAGCACGATGTCGATGTGTATCAAACCATGCCGGGTTTCGGGCAACACCCGTGGCACACCTAACTGGCGCGCAGCCTGCACCACTTTCTCCCGCGTCTTGACCGATGCGGTGTCGCGCTCGTTGAGCACCCGGTCTACGGTGGCAATGCTCACTCCCGCCAGTGCGGCAATTTCGGTGAAGCGTGCGGTCTTTTTTTTGCGACTAGGGTTAACCATAAATTGACGATTTATCGTCAATTATTGCGCAGTATTTTCGGGAGCGGGAACCTACATTGCGCAGGCCGTGCTGCGTTGGCAGCCGCGATACGACCAGGAGACAAAGATGAAGATAGCCTTAGACCCGTACATGATCCGGCACCTGAGCCTGAACGATCTGCCCGCCGCAGTAGCTGCCCTGGGCTATGACCAGATCGAACTCTCTCCCCGCTCAGACTTTCTGGACTGGTGGGTCATGCCCCGCGCCACTAAAGAGCGTATGGGCGGCTTCAAGGCCGCCATGAAAGCCTCCGGCGTAGGGCTTGCCAGCCTGCAACCCATGTACCGCTGGGCCAGCCCGTTTGAAGACGAGCGCCAATGGGCCATGCGTTGCTGGAAGAAGGCTATTGAGGTAGCCATTGAGATGGATTGCCCCTTGATGGTGTCCGAGTTTGGCCGGGGCTCGTCTCCGGAGCGCTCGGTAGGGGAGCGTCCCGGTGCCAACACCAAGGAGATGTGCGAAGCCGCCTGGTTCCGCTCCATGGATGAGTTGCTACCCATCTTTGAGCGCGAAGGCATCACGCTGTCGGTAGAACCTCATCCGGAAGACTGGATAGAGACCATGCAGCCAGCGGCGGACATGGTGAAGAACATCGGCTCCAAGGCTTTGAAGCTGTCCTACATCGCCCCCCACACCTTTTACTACGGCGACGACATGGCGGCGCTGATCAAGGAAACCGCCCCGGTACTCGCCCATGTGCGGGTGGCAGATACCTTTAACCACAAGAAGAGCAGCCAGCTGCGCTACATCGTCAATCCCCCGGGCTCCAACCAGATACGGGTGCACCAGCACTTGGACATGGGCCAGGGCGAGATTGACTGGGATGTGTTCTTCAAGACGCTGGCGGAGGTGAAGTTTGATGGCGTGATGTCTTCATGCGTGTTTGCGTGGGAGGAGCGTGCTGAGGACTCCAGCCGCTTTATGCGCAGCGAGATGCAGCGCTATATCGACAAGTTTTCCAACAAGTAACAACCCTCAGGAGATATTTCATGACTTTGAAAATTGGTGTCATCGGAACCGGCATGATCGGCCGCGACCACACACGTCGCATTCAACAAGTGCTCGCGGGCGCCGAAGTGGTGGCCTTGTCTGACGTGAACGCGGCTAGCGCCGAAGCAGTTCGCAAAGACCTCGCACCCAACACCAAGTTGTACGACACCGGTGAAGCCCTGATTGCAGCACCCGAAGTGCAAGCGGTATTGGTGACCTCTTGGGGCGCAACCCACGAGCCCTATGTGTTGGCCGCCATAGCCGCTGGCAAACCTGTTTTCTGCGAGAAACCACTGGCTACTACCGCTGAGGGGGCGCGTCGCATCGTCGATGCTGAAGTGAAGTTCGGCAAGCGCTTGGTGCAGGTCGGTTTCATGCGCCGCTACGACGCTGGCTATGTGGCGCTCAAGCACGCTGTGGAAAACCATACTGGTGCGCCTATCCTGGTGCACGCCGCTCACCGCAACCCCGCCGTTCCAGAGGCGTATGTGACGCCCATGGCCATCCACGACACCATGATCCATGAGATCGATGTGTTCCGCTGGTTGCTGAACGACGACTACGTGTCCGCCCGCGTGCTCTACCCCCGCAACGCGGCCCGCAGTCACACCAAGCTGCGCGATCCACAGGTCGTGGTGCTGGAGACCCAGAAGGGCGTACTGATCAATGTGGAAATCTTCGTCAACTGCGCCTACGGCTACGACATCCAGTGCGAAGTGGTGGGCGAAGAAGGTACTGCCAAGTTGCCCGAGCCGATGACGGTGGACATGCGCCTGGGCGCCAAGCGGCAGAGCACCATTCTCACTGATTGGAAAGACCGCTTTGTGGCCAGCTACGACGTGGAGTTGAAGGACTTTATCGGCGCGGCCTCCCAAGGTGGCGCCACCGGCCCGAGTGCCTGGGATGGCTATGCCGCCGCAGTCACCTCCGACGCCTGCGTGCAGGCGCAAGAGAGCAACGGCCAGCCCGTCGCCATTGAACTGCCTACCCGTCCTGCGCTGTACGCGTAAATCAATCTCTCTATCTGAAAGAACACTATGCGTTTTTCTTTGAGCCATATCCTGGCCCCCCGCCAATCTCCCGCAGAGTTTTTCGCCATGGCCCGCGCCCTCGGCGTGACCGATGTAGAAATCCGCAACGACACCCCCAATGTGGTTGGCACCTTGGCGCCGGCTGACGTGAAAGCAGCGGCGGCTACTGCCGGAGTGAACCTCTTGTCTATCAACGCGTTGTATCCCTTCAACGTGTGGAACGATGAGCGCCGTGCCCAGACCGAGAAGCTGGCCGACTATGCCGCCGCATCCGGCGCCAAAGCCCTGGTCATGTGCCCGCTCAATGATGGCACCCCCGTGTCACAAGCCGATGTAGTGACCGCACTCAAGGCGATCAAGCCGATCCTGGAATCGCGCGGCATCACCGGTTTGGTGGAGCCACTGGGTTTCCCTGTGTCGTCCCTACGCCGCAAGGCCGATGCGATCGCAGCCATCAAGGAAGCGGGCGGCGAAGGCTTGTTCAAGTTGGTGCACGACACCTTCCACCACCACCTGGCCAGTGAGACCGAGTTCTTTCCTGAATGGACCGGTTTGGTGCATATTTCCGGCGTGGTTGATGCGGACGTGTCTGTGGACAAAATGCTCGACGCCCACCGCGTGCTGGTGGACAAGCGTGACCGCCTGGGCAACATCCCCCAGATTCGTGCCTTGCAGGCTGCAGGTTACAAGGGCCCGTTCAGCTTCGAGCCCTTTGCTACCGAAGTGCAGGAGTTGGCCGACCCGCAAGCTGCGCTGGCCGATAGCATCGGCTGGATTCGCGAACAGGTCGCTGCCTGAGTTTGTCTGACGTCTGATGGAAAAGGCCAGCGTGAGCTGGCCTTTTCGCTTGCAAAAACCGTTGAATCACCACATTCGATCAGCACCGTTGCCATTCTTCCTGCAGCCACCGTGCGCAGGCGATGTTGTTTTGCCAGATGTCGTAACGCCCACCACCGCCGTAATCCGGGAAGGGAATGAACTCACAGCTGATTTGCTGGGGCGCGTGAGTGGGGTGCGCCTTCATCCAGTCCAGCATTTCGTTCACCGCGGTCTTCCAGGTGGTGAGTGCCTGCACCTCCCAATTGCGGTGAAAGCTTCCTGGTGCGGGTTCGATAAAGGGGTATTGAATCGCGCGACCTGGTCGGCCGTTACTGCGTTGCATGGCAGCGTTGCCCGGTAGGCCGGTTGCCACGCTGCGTGTGTGCGCATGCACCACCCAGCCACGTGCCAGCCACTGGCGGTAGAGCGTGCCAGGCAACCCGGGCGCCAGCTGCGCCCGCCCGCCATCCGCAGCGTTTTGCAGGCCGCTGGCTAGTAGCTCTTCCGGGGTGTCGATCTTGAACACCAAGTGCGAGTGGTCCAGTGTCAGGCGCAGTGACACGTTTGATCGCGCCAGCAGCTCGCCTACCGCCTCCACACGATGAAAGCGCTCGCTCCACATGTCGACATGCACTTCCATTGCAGGCAGGCAGCCCGCAGTGGCGCCGTGTTCCATCGCATCGAGAAACCAGTCAGCCACCTCGCGGTCACTGAGTTCGTGACCATCAGCGTGGCGCGCGAACAGCTGGATGTTGAACAGCCGTGCGCCCAGTTCGCCACCGGTGCGCATGCCCCAGCGCATTAAGGCCTCATCACGGCCTGCGCAAAAGATGCCACCGAACACGCCGACGGGTATGCCGTGTTCGGCAATCCAGTAGCGGTAGGGTGAAAAATCTTCATCCGGATCAATGTTCTTTTCGATGTAGTCAAAGACACCGGCGTCGCGCACCCAGCGCAAGCGGGTAGGCGTGTCGGGGCTAGGCAGGCCGTCGTGGATCAGCACACCATCCAAATTGATGCCGATGGGCAGTGCTTTAGAGGGAGTCATGTTGCCACCGCCATGCCTGATACCAATGCTTTAAGTTTTACGGCTGGATCGCGCAGCTCTTCTGGGTGGGCGTGAACCCGCCGCTCCACCAGCATGCGTGCGAGTTTGAAGTCTTTGAGACATTTCTGTGTCACACCCCAAGCGCTCATACCCACTGCACGGTTCTGCTCGTCCAGGTGAAAAGTGATGTGCATGCCTTCTCCCAGTTCGCGCTTTACGGTGTGCGTGCCCAAGGCGGGTTCGCCGCACACTTGCAGCTGATGGTCGTACTGGTCGCTCCAGAACCAAGGCGCTTGCTGCACACGCTCCATCACATCTGTCTGGTCGCAGAGCATATTGCGCGCGGCAACCCGGGCTTGCGTTTCGGCATTGAACCAGGTCTCCTGTCGCATTGGCTGACCCGACAAGGGGCCTGGGAACTCCGCCACGTCTCCCGCAGCGAACACATCGGGTGCGCTGGTGCGCAAGTGGGCATCCACGAGGATGCCTTGTGCCACGGCAAGGCCCGCCGCTCGCGCCAATTCGGTGGCTGGCTTCATGCCGATGCCCACTATGACCGTATCTGTGTCTATGTGACTTCCATCCCTCAGGTGCACTCGCACACCGCAGGGGGAGTGGGGCGCGATTGCTGTGGGTAGCATGTCCAGTCGAACGTCCACCCCTCGGGCCTGATGCAGCGCGTGTACTGACGCGGCCACATCCGCGGGCACGGTGCGGCCAAGCAAGCGGCTTGCGCCTTCTAGCAGCGTCACCGCCATGCCGGTGCGTCGCGCAGAAGCGGCAACCTCCAGGCCGATGAAGCCGCCGCCAATGACCAGCAAGCGTCTACCTTCACCCAGTCGCTGTGCGAGCAGCAAAGCGTCGTCCACGGTGCGCAGTGTGAGCACTTCGGGCAACTCAGCGCCGGGAATGTCCAGGCAGCGTGCGCCACCGCCGGTGGCCAGCAGCAGCCGGTAATAAGGCAGTACCTCTCCGTTGGCCAGCGCGATGCAGTGAGCGACAGTGTCGATGGAGGACACACGCTGCGTGTGAAGGTGTATGTCGTCATCAATCATGGTTTGCACGCTGCGTAGCTGGCAGTCTTCTGCCGTTTTTTCACCGGTCAACAGTTCTTTGGACAGCGGCGGGCGTTCATAGGGCGCATGGTGCTCCATGCCGACCAGATGGATCGGGCCGGCCCACCCGGCTTCGCGCAGTGCCTGGGCCGCACGACCACCACAGTGGCCTGCTCCGACGATGACCATACCGGCAGAAAGTGAGGCCTGCATGGGCTTAGCTTTCTTCGGGCTGGAGTTGCACCCGGCCTTCGTGCACGCGGGCTGGCCAAGTGCGCAGGTTCACGCACACCGGTGCGCCCAAGGCACGTCCGTCGCGAATGTCAAAGCGGCCGTTGTGCTTGGGGCATTCAATGACGTGCTCCATCACTAGGCCATCGCCCAAGTGGATTTTTTCATGCGTGCACAGTCCGTCGGTGGCGTAAACCTTGTCTTCGTAGCGGTAAATGGCGTATGTCTTGTCGGCGTGGTCAAAGCGACGCACGTCTTCATCGTCAATCGCGTCGAACTCGCACACATCAATCCAGTCGGTCATGGGTATCTCCGGGTTGTTTTTGTGACTATCAAGAACGCGCAGGCAGTGGCCGCGCAATGTGGAATGTGTGGTCTCTGCGCTGGTGCCAGATGGCGGGCAGGATCTCCGCCAACGCCTGTGGTGTGCTGGTGTAGGGCGGAGGGCAGTTGTCTTTCATCAACGCGTGCAGCTTCGGCAGCGCGTGGTAAGGCACCAGCGGGAACATATGGTGCTCCACGTGGTAGTTCATGTTCCAGTAAAGAAAGCGCAGCACCGGCCCCATCAGGATGGTGCGACTGTTGATTCGGTGGTCCAGCACGTTTTCCGGTAAGCCGGCGTGCTGCGTCAGCCCCAACATGTGCATGAGCCAAGCCCCGGCCATGCTGGGCAAAGGACCCAACAGCAACACCGGCAACCAACTTTGCATAGCCACGGCTGTCGCAATGATGAGCGTGTAGGCCAGTATCCACATGCGCGAGGTACGAATAGCGGATGCCCACGCCATCTCGGGGATGTAGGTTTTCTCTTCCGCGCTGATGTAGCCGAATGCGTGGCGCACGGCCGCCCATAACTCGCTCGGCACATTCCTAATAGCGAAGAAGTTCAGTAGCAGGGCTGAAATATCCGGCGGCAGCGTGACGTTGAATTCCGGGTCCCGGCCGGTCACCAGCGTGTCGGTGTGGTGGCGCGCGTGGCTCCAGCGCCAGCGGGTGGGGCGGCGGGTGAGCTGGAAGGACGCGAGCTGGTACAGCGCATCGTTCATCCAGCGAGTTTTGAATGCGGTGCCATGGCTACATTCATGCCAGCGACTGTCTGAAGGGCTGCTGTACAGCGTGGCGTACAGCCAATAGGCGGTCACCAGCGCCCAGGTGCTCCAACCCGCCGTCCAGCCCATCACAAACAGCGCGCAGGCACCCAGAAGCAGCGCGTACCACAAGGCCGTGTCGCGCAAGGCGTGAGCATCGTCGCGTTTCATCAGCGCCTTGAGTTCGGTGCGTGGCACCGGGCATTGGTACCACTGCGCGTTCACCAGGCCAGCGGCCTCGGCACGTTCGCTGGCTCCACCGATCAGGCGGTAATCATCGGTGGATCGGAGCGGTGCGGCAGCGGCGGTATCAGGTCTCGCGGTGGTCATGAAAAATAGCCTCCTTGTTGGTTTCCACTAATGTCCATGATTTGAAAAATATTTCCAATATGGAGATGTCAAACTGCATCAAAACCTATCAAAATTAAGTTATGGAAACTTGCATTACTGGCAGGAATACGTATGAAACCCAAGATCACCATCCAAGCCATTGCGGAAGCGGCAGGCGTGAGCACTGCCACGGTGGATCGCGTGCTCAACAGCCGTTTACCCGTGCGCGAGGGTACGGCTTTGCGCGTGATTGAGGCCGCGGACCGGCTGGGCTACCACGCAGTGCACGTGATGCGGCAGCGCTTGCCCGCGCGTGGGGGCCGGCGGCGCTTGGGGTTTTGTCTGCAAAAGCGCTCTTCGCCCTTCTACCAATCATTTGCACAGGCCTTGCGCGATGCTGTTGCACGCCAGACTGACGGGCGTGGTACGGCGGTGATTGAGTTCGTAGATGACCTGGATCCGGGAATCATTGGCGAGAAACTGTTGGAATTGGGACGGCGCTGCGATGCACTGGGCGTGGTGGCGTTGGACCATCCGCATGTCAACGCTGCGGTGGAACAGCTGCACGAAGAAGGCCATCCCTGTCTGGCGCTGCTCAGCGACTTAAGTTCGCCGCTGCGCCTGGGCTGTGTCAGCATCAACGACCGGCAGCGTGGGCGCATGGCCGCCTGGGCCGTGCGCCGCCTTGCGCGCAGCGACGGCGATGTGGCGGTGTTCATTGGCAGTCACCGCTATCTGGGGCAGGAAATCAGCGAAATGGCGTTCCGTGCTGCGCTGCGCGAGCAAGCCCAGGGGCTGCGCGTGCTGGAGGCCCAAGTAAACCTGGAGGATGAACAGCTGGGCTATGAAGCCACCCTGGGCCTGCTGGCCCGTCACCCTCAGTTGGTGGGCCTGTATGACACCGGAGGCGGTGCCATGCGCGGCATCGTGCGGGCACTGCGCGAGGAGGGCGCGGGCCGTGACATTGTGGTGGTAGCCCACGGCCTCACCCCTGAGCACCGGCTGGCGTTGATTGACAATGTGATCGATCTTGTGATCCAGACCCCCGTAGGTCCGGTGGCTGATACGGCCATATCGGTGCTGTTGCGTGCGTTGGAACCGGGTCAGCCTGTGGCCTTTGGCCAGCCCTTTGTATTGCCCTTTGAGTTGTATACATCCGATAACGTCTGATCAGGCGCAGTCCAACCAAACCATGTTCCAGTAACAGGCATGAAAAAGGCCACCCGAAGGTGGCCATGAGATCGACAGCGGGTTGGAGTTAGCGGCCGCGCTTCTTGTTGCGATATTTGTCGGCAATCACCGCAATCACGATGATGGCGCCCTTCACCATCTCCTGGTAATAGGCGTCGATGCGGATGAAAGTAAAGCCAGACATCATCACACCCAGAATCAGCACGCCGATCACGGTGCCGGTTACGCGGCCAACGCCACCCACAAGTGACGTGCCACCAATCACCACTGCGGCAATTGCATCCAACTCGTACATCACACCCATGCCGGACTGGCCGGAGATGGCGCGCGCTGCAGTCACGCTACCGGCAATGCCGCTGAGCAGGCCAGCAATGGCGTAAATCCAGAGGAGGTGACGGTTCACGTTGATGCCGGACACCAGTGCAGCCTGGCGGTTGGCGCCGATGGCGTAGGTGAATTTTCCAAATCGGGTGTAGCGCAAGACGATATGGAAGATGACGGCAATGATCAAAAAGATATACACGGGGTTGGCGCCGGAACCGATCCATGCGAAATCATCGGTCAACATGGACACTGGCATACCACCAGTGAACCACTTGGCAAAACCGCGTGCTGCCACCATGGTGCCTAGCGTGACGATGAAGGGTGGAATCGCTGCATAGGCCACCAAGGAGCCATTAAGCATGCCGATCAAAAGGCCGGTCGTCATCCCCGCGAGAATGGGCCAGATCAAGGGTAAATCCGTCAACGCCGGAAAAATGGCCCGGGGAAAGTCAGATACCTGCGCCAAACTGGCCGATACAACTGCGGTTGCCGCCACTACGGAACCCGAAGATAAATCTGTACCACTGGTAATGATGACCATGTTGACGCCAACGGCGATGATGCCGATGACCGACATCTGCAAGATGATGATCTGCAGTCGCTCCAGATTGAAGATAAAACTCTGACTGTTGATGTACCAGCCCAGCGCTTCGAAAAACAAACTGATGCCGATCAGCACCATCAAGATGCTGGCTTCCGGTGGAAGCTTGAATTTGGGCTTGCTGCCCATCACAGGTGATGCAGAGACGGTGGAAGTAGTCATGGTTGCGTCTTTCGGTGAATTACTTGGCAGCCAGGTCCATGATGGACACCTGATCTGCATCTTTGCGGTCCAGAATGCCAGTGACAGTGCCTTCGTGCATCACGACAATGCGGTCACTCATGCCGAGCACTTCTGGCATTTCTGAAGAAATCATGAGAATGGCAACGCCTTGGCCTGCCAGCTCAGACACCAGACGGTGAATCTCGGCCTTGGCGCCCACGTCGATGCCACGGGTTGGTTCATCCAGAATCAGAATCTTCGGGTTCGTTAGCAACCAACGGCCCACCAGCACTTTTTGCTGGTTGCCACCTGACAGGTTTTGAATGATTTCGTTCATGTCTGGCGTTTTGACCCGCAAGCGCTTGGCCATGGCGATGCAGTCTTCGTTCAGTTGCTTATGCTGCACAAATCCGTTGGACACATAACGGCTGTTTAGCACTGCACTGTCCATGTTTTCCTGAATATTCAAGGCCAAAAAGCAACCGGTTTCTTTGCGGTCTTCGGTTAAAAAGGCCATGCCGCACTGCATCGCCTTGGCCGGTGTATTGATGTGCTCTTCTTTGCCGTTGATCGTGATGGTTCCACCGTTCGCAGGTGTCACGCCGAACAGCGTTTCGGCGACGTTAGATCGGCCGGAACCCACCAGTCCTGCCATGCCGACAATTTCGCCGGCACGCACATCAAAATTCACGTTTTTGAAAACGCCATTCAAAGTCAAGTTCTTGATGGACAGCACTACCTCGCCAATCGGCACGTCCTGTTTTGGGAACATCTGGGTGATCTCACGTCCCACCATCATCTTGATGATGTCGTCGCGGGTTACCTCGGTGGAGAGTTTGGTGGCAATGTATTTGCCATCGCGGAACACAGAGAACTCATCGGCAATCTCGAAAAGTTCATTCATCTTGTGGGTGATATAGATGATGCCTTTACCTTGGGACCGCAGCTTGCGGATGATGGAAAACAGATGGGCCACTTCTTTTTCGGTCAACGCAGAGGTGGGCTCATCCATGATGAGCACGTCAGAGTTATAGGAGACCGCCTTGGCAATTTCCACCATCTGGCGGTTGGCAACAGAAAGGGTTTGAACCTCTGCCTTTGGGTCAATATCAATATTCAGTGTTTTGAAAAGTTCGGCTGTCTGCTTGTACAGCGTTGCATGGTCTACAAAACCGAAAGCATTTTTGGGTTCGCGTGTGATCCATACGTTTTCACCCACCGTCATCTGTGGCATCAGGTTTAACTCCTGATGGATCATGGCGATGCCCTTGTTCAGCGCATCAATAGGGGACTTGAGCGTAATGCGTTGGCCTTTGAGGCTGATTTCCCCTTGGTCCGGTATGTAGATACCGGCAATGATCTTCATTAGCGTGGATTTGCCGGCTCCGTTTTCACCCATCAATGCGTGCACTGTGCCCGCACGCAGCTTGAAGCCAACGCCGTCCAGCGCAATGACCCCAGGGAATCCTTTGCGAATACCGAGGATTTCTAAAAGAGGTGGCTCACCGGCGCCCTGTATCGGCTGTGCGGGTGCATCCAGAGTGGAAGTGTCAGACATCCTGATTTCTCATGTTGAAAGCAAACAGCAATGCAACCCATCGGGTTGCATTGCATGCGGTGGCAATCGGATTAGTTTTTGCCGGAGTACTTGCTCAGGTTAGCAGGTGTGACCAATTCGAAAGGAATGTTCACGAAGCGCTCCACCGGTTGCTTTTTAATCAACTTGATAGCTGCTTCGACGGCGCCAGAGCCTTGACCGGCCGCGTTCTGGAACACAGTCACTTTCAAGTCGCCGGCCTTCATGGACGCCAATGCGTCAGGGGTGGCGTCGATACCAGCCACGATGCTGGCGGGTGTCCACTTCTTGGCAGCCTTCAGTGCGTTGATCGCGCCGATGGCCATTTCGTCGTTGTTGGCGATGATGGCGTCAAACTTCACGCCAGAAGACAACCAGTTGGTAGTGATGTCCTGGCCCTTTGTACGATCCCAGGCGCCTTCGCGTTTATCCACAATCTTGATGCCACTGCATTCTTTGGTGGCAATCACTTCTTCGATGTCCTTGGTGCGGGTACGGGCTGCTTCGTTAGACAGTTCGCCCATCAACACCAGAACTTGGCCTTTGCCCTTCAGCAAACGGCAGACTTCCTGGGTTTGCAGCGTGCCGGACACTTTTTCGTCAGAGGCCACAAATGCTACGCCCTTGGGCAGCTTTTCAAAGTCGACAGGCTTGCGGTTCACGTATACCAAGGGGATGCCAGCCTCAGTCACCATCTTCGTGATCTTGGGAGAGGCATCGGTGTCCACTGGGTTCACGATGATCGCATCGTACTTTTGCGCAATCATGTTTTGAATTTGGCTGAGCTGCTTGCCCACGTCGTTGCCAGCGTCTTCCACTTGCACGGTGGCACCTGCTTTTTTACCGGCTTCCATGGTGCCGTTTTTCAAAATGGTCAGGAAGGTGTCCAGCCCAGACATGGCCAGACCGACTTTTTGTGCGTGTGCTGCCATGGGGGATACCAAGGCGGCGGAAGAGACGGCTGCTGCAATCAAAAGCTTTTTCATGTTGATGTATCTCCTAACTGGGTTTTATTAACGGTTGACGGAATGTCAATCGTTGTCGGGCTTGGTCGTACTCAGGACATTTCCTTGCCACGGGGAGAAATGTAATTAAAAAACGAAAATTATTTCTAAGTACTTACACCTAGCGAAATTTATTTCTTTATACTTTACAGTCACCGAAACGGTAAAAGCGCCTGCGCTATTGACGTTGCTGTTTCGCGCAGCTTCCGCGAGTCATTAACATGTCCTTTGGACCCCGTACCCGATGAGTACCCTCAAATTTCCTTCTGGCCGCCCCATTGACCTGGCATGCCTGGGCCGCTTGGCGGTTGACCTTTACGCGCAGCAGTTCGGTAGCCGCCTTGAAGATGCGCGCAGCATGGCGATGTACCTCGGTGGCAGCTCCGCCAATCTGGCTTTCGGCGTGGCGCGTTTGGGCTTGCGCAGCGGCATGTTGTCCCGCGTGGGCAATGAGCAGATGGGGCGCTTTTTGATCGAAACCCTGGAGAATGAAGGCTGCGATGTCAGCCAGATCCAGATCGACCCCGAGCGTTTGACGGGGCAGGTGCTGCTGGGCTTGAAAGATCGCGACACCTTCCCGCTGCTGTTTATGCGTGAAAATTGCGCGGACATGGCCCTTGATGCCGTGCAAATCCAGGAGTCGTATCTGGCCCAGTGCCGTGCACTGGCCATCACCGGCACCCACTTGTCCACCCCAGGCACCCGTGCCGCCGCGTTGACCGCGCTGGGCTATGCCCGCAAGCATGGTGTCGTGCGGGTTCTGGATATCGACTACCGCCCGGTGCTGTGGGGTCTGACAAGCCGCGGGGCAGGCGAAAACCGCTATGTGGCCGATGCCAACGTCACCCGGCAGTTGCAGGAGGTGTTGCCCGAGTTCGATCTTCTGGTCGGTACCGAAGAGGAGTTCTTCATCGCCGGTGGCGTGGCCAATGACATCGTGGCCAGCCTGCGCGCCGTGCGTGCCTTGACGTCCGCTACGCTGGTGGTCAAACGTGGTGCCTTGGGTTGCTGTGTGATTGAAGGTGCGGTGCCGGGCGATATTGATGCTGCGCCGACGTACAAAGGTGAGCGCGTCGAAGTACTCAATGTGCTGGGCGCGGGCGATGCCTTTTTATCCGGCCTGATGACCGGTTTGCTGCAGGGCAAAGATTGGACAGGGGCTACCCGCATGGCCAATGCCTGCGGTGCGATTGTGGTGTCCCGCCATGCATGCTCTGCTGCCATGCCTACACCTGAAGAGTTGGCGCACTGGTTCAGCGGCAGCCGTAACCCCAAGGTGGATGCCGACGCCCAGTTGGCCCATCTGCACCGCGTGACACCGAACCGCAAAGAATGGAATGAGCTGTGTGTGATTGCGTTTGATCACCGCAGCCAGTTCCTGGATCTGGCTCGCGAAGCCGGGGCCGACGAGGCACGTATTCCTGCCCTCAAGAAATTGCTGGTACGCGTAGCCGAGCGCGTCGAAGCCGATCGCCAGTTACAAGACCACACGGGTGTACTGATTGACGGGGGCGCGTATGGCTCTGACGCTCTTGCAGCCGCTACAGGCCGTGGATGGTGGGTGGGCCGCCCGGTGGAGTTGCCTGGTTCACGCCCTCTGCGCTTTGATGGCACTCGCTCTATTGGCAGTGCCTTGATCCACTGGCCTACCGAACAAGTGGTCAAGTGTCTTGTGCACTACCACCCTGATGACGCGTATGAACTGCGCATTGAGCAAGAGCAAAAAGTGCTGGAGCTGTGGGAAGCCACCCGTGAGAGCGGCAACGAGCTGCTGTTGGAAATCATCTCCCCCAAGGCCCTGACCCTGGCTGGCACTGAGGACGACGTCGTGCTGCGCTCTGTGAAGCGCTTCTACAACCTGGGCGTGAAGCCCGAGTGGTGGAAGCTGGCGCCCATGCAGCCCCAAGGCTGGGTGGCGCTGGAAGCCTTGCTGGCTGAGCGCGACCCGCATTGCCGTGGCGCAGTGATCCTGGGCCTGAATCAGCCCATCGCTCACCTCGTGGACAGCTTCCGCAACGCCACCAACCCGGTCGTCAAAGGCTTTATGGTCGGCCGCAGTTTGTGGGCGGACGCCTCACTGCGTTGGTTGCGCGGTGATCTGTCCGACGATGCCTTTGTGGCAGAAGTGGCCCGTAACTTCACCATCCTGGTCGATGCCTGGCGCAATCGCCGCACCATGGTGCGTGCCGTTGCTTGAACTTTCGGTACAACTTCCACCATGACAACAACCCAACGACTCACCTTATCCCAGGCGCTGGTGAAACACCTGGCCGCCTTGCGCGTAGAAATGCACGACGGCAGCATCCAGCCTTATTGCGGTGGTGTCTTCACCATCTTCGGTCACGGCAACGTGGCTGGCATGGGCGAGGCCCTCGTCGCCGAACGCGACAAGCTCACCACCTACCGTGCCCACAACGAGCAGACCATGGCGCATGCGGCCATCGCCTTTGCCAAGGCCCAGTTTCGCCAGCGCATCATGGCCGTCAGCACCAGCATTGGTCCGGGCGCAACCAACATGGTCACCGCCGCCGCAGTGGCGCATGTGAACCGTCTGCCAGTGCTGCTTTTGCCCGGTGACGTGTTCGCCACCCGCCGCCCCGATCCGGTGCTGCAGCAGATCGAGAGCTTCGGCCAGGGTGATGTCAGCGCCAGCGACTGCTTCCGCCCCGTCACGCGCTACTTTGACCGCCTGACTCGCCCTGAGCACATCCTGACTGCCTTGCCCCGCGCCATCCAGATGATGACGGACCCGGCCAATTGCGGTCCGGCCTGCCTCTCGCTGCCGCAAGACGTGCAGGCTATGGCTTTTGATTGCCCCGAAGACTTTTTGACTCCCGAAGTGCTGCGCTTCCGACGCCCGCCCGCAGATGCGCGCGAGCTAGCCAGCGCAGTAGCTCTGCTCCGCACCGCCAAACGCCCCTTGATCGTGGCCGGTGGCGGTGTGCTCTATAGCCAGGCCTGGGCCGAACTGCGTGCCTTTGCCGATGCGCACGGCGTACCCGTGGTTGAGTCCCACGGCGGCAAGAGCAGCCTGCCTTGGGACCACCCGCTGAACCTCGGTGCCATCGGTGTGGACGGCGTGTCTTGGGCCAACGACATGGCGCGCGAGGCCGATGTGGTGTTTGCGGTAGGTACCCGCCTGCAAGACTTCACTACCGGTTCGCACGCTCTGTTCCCGCAAGCCAAGTTGCTTAGCCTGAACGTGCAACCCTATGACGCTGGCAAGTGGAGCGGGACCGCCCTAGTGGCCGATGCCCGCGTGGGCTTGGGCCAGCTGGAAACTGGCTTGGCTGGCTGGGCGGCCGATGTCGCCTGGACGGCACGCGCCCAACAGCAAGCTGCAGTGGCCAATGCCCGTATCAGCGAACTGACCACCAATGTTCCCAAAGACATGCTGCCTTACGACGCCGAAGTGATCGGCGCCGTGCGCGACTCGGCCATTGAGCTGGGTCTGGACAGCGGAACCCGCGACGTGGCCCTGTGCGCTGCCGGCACGCTGCCCGCCGAACTGCACAAGCTCTGGCGCGCCAGCCTGCCGGGTAACTACCACATGGAATACGGCTATTCCTGCATGGGCTACGAAGTGGCCGGCGGCCTGGGCGTCAAGATGGCGCGGCCCGAGCAGGAGTCCATCGTCTTGGTGGGCGATGGCTCGTACATGATGGCCAACTCCGAGCTGGCTACCTCCGTGCTGCTGGGCCAGAAGATTATTGTGGTGATTCTGGACAATCGCGGCTATGGCTGTATCGAGCGCCTGCAGATTAAAACTGGCAGTCCCGGCTTCAACAACATGCTCGATGACTGTGTGCCCGAGGGCGGCGAGCGCAGCACCATCGACTTCGCGATGCACGCTCGCGCCATGGGCGCCCATGCAGTGCATGTCAAGGATGTAACTGAGCTCAAGGCCGCAATGGTCAAGGCCCGCCAGGCCCAGCGCACCCAGGTGATCGTGATTGACACCACCCACACCCGTATTACCGACGGTGGTTGCTGGTGGGAGGTGGCGATCCCGGAGGTGTCCAGCCGTGCGGAGGTGCGCGAAGCCCATGCCAACTATCTCCATGCCCAAGCGCAGCAGCGTATCTGAGGGCCGCTGGATGCTTTGCATGAGAAGTGTTCTGGCCGGCGCACTGGTTGCGGCGGGCATTTTGTTGATGCCGCTGTCTGTCCACGCACAGAAGATTGGTTTTGCCCTTTCGGAGCAAGACGCCTTTCTTTCGCTGCTGCGTGACGGGGTCACCGAGGCCGCCAAAGCCACGGGAGCCTCGGTGCAACTCGAAGATGCCAAGGGCAGCAAAATGGTCCAGCTCGACCAGATTCGCCAACTGGTAGCCCAGCGCGTAGATGCCATTGTGGTGGTACCGGTCGACACCGAGGCCACCCGTGTGATTACGCAAATGGTCAGCCAGGCCCGCATTCCGCTGGTGTACGTGAACCGCAAGCCGATTGACTTCGAGCAGTTGCCACCGGATGTAGCGGTCGTGGCGTCGGATGAAAAAGTGTCAGGAACACTGCAAACCGAAGAGGTATGCCGCCTCCTGAAAGGCCGTGGCCAGATCGTGGTGCTGATGGGAAGCCTCTCCAACGAGGCGGCCCGGACCCGCACGCAGGACATTGAAGACGTGCTCGCGCGGTCGGCTTGCAGCGGCATTCGCATCTTGGACAAGCGCCTGGGCGGCTGGAGCCGTGAGCGGGCGCGTCTCATTATGTTCAACCTGATGGCCTCCGCAGCCCATACCGGCAAGCGTATTGACGCCATCGTGGCGAACAACGATGAAATGGCGCTGGGTGCCATCGAAGCGCTCAAGGCAAACAGAGTTTGGACGCCCGACTTTGTGGTGGCGGGCATCGACGCCACCCCGGATGCACTGGCCTCCATGAAAGCTGGCGAACTCAAAGTATCTGTGCGGCAGCATGCAGCCGGCCAAGGGGCCGGTGCCGTGCACACCGCCTTGCGGCTGATTCGGAAACAGTCCGTCCCCCGCTTTGTGGACGTCCCCTTTGAGCTGGTGACACCCTCCAATCTTCACAAGTTTCTTGCCCAAAACTGATCCATCAATCCCTGAAAGGAAGACCACCCCTATGACCTGGAACGTCCGCATCGGCATCAACCCCATCTCCTGGTTCAACGACGACATGCCCTCGCTCGGCGGCGAAACGCCGCTGGAAACCGCACTGCGCGAAGGCAAGGAAATCGGCTACGTCGGCTTTGAGCTGGGCAACAAATTTCCCAAAGAGGGCCCCGCGCTGAAAGCCAAGCTAGACGAGTACGGCCTGGCCTGCGTGTCCGGCTGGTACTCCGGCTTTCTGGCCGAAGTGGCACCCGGCCAAAGCAATGCTGACGCAGTAGCCGCCGAGATCGAGCGCTGCAAGGCACACATGGGCAAGCTGCAGTACAACGGTGTGAACGTGGTGGTCTACGGCGAATGCGCAGGCACCGTGCAGGGCCAGATGGACACGCCCGTGAGCAAGCGCCCCCAATTCGCCAGCGAGGCACTCTGGCAAGGGTATGCCGAGCGCTTGAATGCATTCGGCGAACACCTGCTCCAAACCTACGGTATCAAATTGGCTTACCACCACCACATGGGTGCCTATGTGGAGTCCCCGGCCGATATCGACAAGCTGATGACCCTCACCGACCCGGCCAAAGTGTTCTTGTTGTACGACACCGGCCACGCCTACTTCGGTGGCGCGGCCGACCCGGTGGCTCTGCTCAAAAAGCACGTCAAGCGTGTGGTGCATGTGCACTGCAAAGACGTGCGCACCCCCGTCATTGCCCAGGCCCGCAATGACGGCTGGAGCTTTTTGAGCGGTGTGCTCAATGGCACCTTCACCGTGCCCGGCGACGGCAGCATTGACTACGCCGCAGCCCTGCAGGTGCTGCGCGATGCCGGTTATGAAGGCTGGCTGGTGGTGGAGGCCGAGCAAGACCCGGCCGTGGCTCCCAGCTACCAGTATGCGAAGAAGGGGTTTGAGACCCTGAGCGGCCTGGTCAAAAGCCTGGCCTGATTTGCAAAGGACATCACCATGGTCAGCCCCCTCTTAGCCAAAGCCGCGCCCACGGGCCGCGAGATTGTCAACGTCACCCCCGAGCGCGCAGGCTGGACACACGTGGGCTTCCGCGCAGTGCGCCTGGAAGCCGGTGCTATCGAAACAGTCGCTACCGGCGCACGCGAACTATGTGTGGTGGTGCTCACCGGCTCTGTGGATGTGACGGTGGACGGCACCACCTATGCCAACCTCGGCACCCGCGACAGCGTGTTTGATGAAAAGTCGCCCGCCGCCGTCTATGTGCCTGCCGGCAAGACGGTGACGCTGCGCGCCGTGCGCAACGCTGAAGTTGGCCTGTGCACCGCACCTAGCGATGCCAAAGACCGCGCCGTGCGTGTGCTCGACCCCGCCACCATGCGCCGCAGCGTGCGCGGCAAGGGCACCAACACCCGCTACGTGTGCGACATCCTGCCGCACGACGACCCCACTGCCGCCCACCTGCTGGTGGTGGAGGTGATGACGCCTGCCAGCCACAGCAGCAGCTACCCGCCCCACAAGCACGATGTAGAGCAGCCGCCCGTGGAAACCTTGCTGGAAGAAACCTACTACCACCGCCTCAACCCGCCACAGGGCTTTGCCTTCCAGCGCGTCTACACCGACGACCGCAGCATCGACGAGGCTTGCGCCGTGGAGAACCACGACGTGGTCATGGTGCCCAAGGGCTACCACCCGGTGGTGGCACCGCACGGGTATGACTCGTACTACCTGAACGTGATGGCGGGCCCCAACCGCTTCTGGGTCTTCAAGAACGACCCCGCCCACGAATGGATGCTGGCCCCTGCCGCCAGCACCTGAACCTTTTTTAGAAACACACTGCATGTCCCAAGTTACCTCCATCGCCCACTACATCCACGGCCGGGTCACCCCTGGCACCAGCGGGCGCGCCCAGAATGTTTTCAACCCCGCCACTGGCCAGGTCACCGGCTCGGTGGCCCTGGCCAATGCGGCTGAGGTCGATGCCGCCGTGGCTGCAGCCCAGGCCGCTTTTCCCAAGTGGGCCGACACGCCACCCATCCGCCGCGCGCGCATCCTGTTCAACTTCCTGCAGTTGTTGAACGAGCACAAAGACGCGCTGGCCCGCATGATCACCGCCGAGCACGGCAAGGTGTTCACCGATGCGCAGGGCGAGGTGTCCCGCGGCATCGACATTGTCGAATTCGCTTGTGGCATCCCCCAGCTGCTCAAGGGCGACTTCACCGACCAGGTCTCCACCGGCATCGACAACTGGACCCTGCGCCAGCCGCTGGGTGTGGTGGCTGGCATCACGCCGTTCAACTTCCCGGTCATGGTGCCCATGTGGATGTTTCCGGTGGCCATCGCGGCGGGCAACACCTTTGTGCTCAAGCCCAGCCCGATCGACCCGTCCGCCAGTCTCTTCATGGCTGACCTGCTCAAGCAAGCCGGCCTGCCCGATGGTGTGTTCAACGTCGTGCAGGGCGACAAAGAAGCCGTGGACGCACTGCTGGTGCACCCCGATGTGAAGGCCGTGAGCTTTGTGGGCTCCACGCCCATTGCCAACTACATCTACGAGACCGGCGCCCACCACGGCAAGCGTGTGCAGGCCCTGGGCGGCGCCAAGAACCACATGGTGGTCATGCCCGATGCAGATGTGGACCAGGTGGTGGACGCGCTCATTGGCGCGGGCTACGGCTCCGCCGGCGAGCGCTGCATGGCCATCAGCGTGGCGGTGCTGGTGGGTGATGTGGCGGACAAGGTCATCCCCAAGTTGCTTGCGCGCACCAAGACGCTCAAGGTGCTCAACGGCACCAACCTCGCGGCAGAAATGGGCCCCATCGTCACCCAAGCCGCGCATGCCCGCATCAGCGGCTACATCGACCTCGGCGTGCAAGAAGGCGCGAAGCTGCTGGCCGATGGTCGCGGTTTTGACGGCACACAGGCCGGTGAAGGCTGTGGCGATGGCTTCTGGCTGGGCGGCACGCTGTTCGACCACGTGACCCCCGAGATGCGCATCTACAAGGAAGAAATCTTCGGCCCCGTGCTGGCCTGCGTGCGTGTGCCCGACTTTGCCAAGGCGCTGCAGCTCATCAACGACCACGAGTTCGGCAACGGCGTGGCCTGCTTCACCCGCGACGGCAATGTGGCGCGCGAGTTCAGCCGCCGCGTGCAGGTGGGCATGGTGGGCATCAACGTGCCGATTCCGGTGCCCATGGCCTGGCACGGCTTTGGTGGCTGGAAGAAGAGCCTGTTTGGTGACATGCACGCCTACGGCGAAGAGGGCGTGCGCTTCTACACCAAGCAAAAGTCCATCATGCAGCGCTGGCCCGAAAGCATTGGCAAGGGCGCCGAGTTTGTGATGCCGACCGCCAAGTAATTGAAGCATCAAAGTGGCCTCTAGTGAACACGGAATGTGCGCAAGCAGCTACTAAAACCATAGCAAAAAGACCGGCTTTAAGCCGGTCTTTTTGTTGGTGGCTCCCGCCGGTGCAGGCGGGGGCGCTCAGGTCAGGCGCTTGAGGGCTAGCCCGTCCAGCTGGGCAGCCAGTTGCTCGGGGCTCCAGCCTTCTTGCAGCGCGCGGCGCACCCAGGCCTGTGGGCTCTCGGGGGCCAGTCCACCCAGGGGCGGGTCGCGGTCCAGGTTGGTGGGGAAGGCGTAGCCCTCGCTGCTGGCGGCGATGGCGTGGTGGGCGCCCGCAGTGTCCAGCGCGCCGCTGCGCAGCAGGCTTTGCAGGTGGGGGTAAAGGGCGCGTGTCATGCGGTCGCGGTCCACCGACTCCATGGTCCGCCCGAAGGCTGACGACACCTGCAGCAAATTGGCCATGCGCTGGATGCCGGCCGAGCGGTTGTCCCCCGCCGCGTGCAGCAGCGCGGGGTTGAAGAACACCGCATCCCCCTTGCGCAGCGGCAGTTGCACCCGGTGCGCGGCAAAGTAGTCTTTGAACGCCGGGTTGTCGGCCACGAGGTAGCCGTGGCGGTACTTGTGCGAGTGCGGAAGGTAGAGCGTGGGCCCGCTCTCCAGCGGCATGTCCACATGCGCTACGGCACCTTGCAGGGTCAGCAGGGGTGAGAGGCGGTGCACATGCGCCGGGTAGCGTTCGGCCTGCGCAGCGGTGCAAAAGCCCAGGTGATAGTCGCGGTGGGGCGTTTGTGCGCCGCCGCCGGGGCGCACGTTATTGACTTGCGAGGTGACTTGATAGGCCGGGCCCAGCCAGGCCTCGCTGGCCAGGGCGATCATGTCGTTGGCGTAGTAGCGGGCAAAGAGGGCGGGGTCCAGCAGGCACAGCTTTTCGAGTGCGTTCCAAATACGGTCGTTCGCGCCGGGTTTTGCGAAGTGGTCGCCCCCGCTGCCGTGGATGCGCTCTTGGGCGATCAGGTCAAAGAAGCACGCCGTCACCGCATCCAACACGCCCTGGTCCGCCACGGCGCCTTGCAGCACCAGAATGCCCGGCCCGTCTTCCCACACCCAGGCCCATTCCTGCAGCAGCGTGTCGCGCTGGGCGGCATCCTGCGCCAGTCGGGTACGCTGGGCCTGGCAGTCGTACACCGGCACGCCCTGTGTCACGGCCGTGGCCAGCGGGCAGTCGTTGGGCGTGGTGGGAGTTTGCAGCAGGGCGTGCAGGTCTGCGAGCTGTGCATCCTGCGCGCGCAGCCGGCGTGGGTGGGGGGTATGTGCCATGGGGTTTCCGATCCAGAGGGTGGACGCAGTGTAGGTTCGGGGTGCGTTCTTCTGGGCCCAAAAACACCTCAAAAACACCTCAGAAAGAAGCACGAAACCACGCACAATCGGCCGCTGTACCGGGCCTGCCGTGCGGCCCGAAAACCCAGGAGCGCCATGGCCCACACCTTTGCAATGAAAGAGCTCGCGCTGCAGGCGGGCGTGAGCCTGGCCACGGTGGACCGGGTGCTGCACCGCAGGCCCGGTGTGCACCCGAGTACCCAGCGCCGTGTCGAGCAAGCCCACGCCGAGTTGCAGCGCCAGCAGCAACAGCTGGGCCTCAAGGGCCGGCGCTTCCTGATCGATCTGGTGATGGAGGCGCCGGTGCGCTTCAGCCGCATCGTGCGCGACGCCCTGGGTCTGGCCATGCGCCGCACGCAGCCCGCCGTCTTCCGGGCGCGGGACCATCTTGCCGAAACCATGCGTGTGCCCGACATGGTGGCCGTGCTGGACTGCATTGCCCGCCGGGGCAGCCACGGCGTGCTGCTCAAGGCGCCCGATGTACCGGCGATTGCGCAGGCGGTGGAGCGTCTGCAGTCCCGCGGCATCCCGGTGGTGACGCTTGTGACCGATGTGCAGACGGCCCACCCGCACAGCTACGTGGGCCTGGACAACCGCAGCGCCGGCCAGACAGCGGCGTACCTGATGCACCAGTGGCTGGGCGCGGGCCCGGTGGATGTGCTGGTGTCCAGCAGCGGGCAACGATTTCAGGGGGAAGAGGCGCGCATCCACGCCTTTGCCGAGGCGCTGGCGCACAGCAGGCCGTCTTGCAAGGTGCATGTGCTGGACGCGGGCCAGGGCCTGCACGGCCCCACCGTGGCAGCCGTGGGGCGCCTGCTGGCCGGGCAGCCTGCCGTTGCCGCGGCGTATTCGGTGGGGGGCGCGAATGCCGCCATACTCGCCGCCTTCGACAAGGCTGGCCGGCCCTGCCGCCCCTTCATTGGCCACGATCTGGACGAGGACAACCTCGCGCTGCTGGCGTCGGGGCGCCTGTCCGCTGTCTTGCACCATGACCTGCACCACGACTTGCACATGGCCTGCCTGCAGTTCATGCAGGCCCAGGGTGCACTGCCCGGAACGCACACCGCCCAGCGCTCCAATGTCGAGGTGGTCACTCCGTTCAACCTGCCGGCCGCTTTAGCCTGCTAATGGGTCGATGGACCCCGCAGCTATTGCGCAAGGAGCTACTGATTTGATAGCAAATTGAGGCGCGGAAGCAGCCAGCCGTCGAGCTTCATTTCCGTTTACGCTCGCCGCAGGCAGCCCGCAAAAACTGGCCGGCTACAAAGATGTCGCGCTCTACCGCGCGGCGCACGGCGGCGCTGTCGCGTTGCAGCAGGGCTTGCACCAGGTCGTCGTGGGCGTCGTTGAGCACGGCGCTGGCTGCGGGGGTGTCAAACAGGCGGTTGGAGATGGGGCCAGCGCGCAGCCACAGGGTGTCGATCAGCTGAAACAGCAGGGGTGAGCCCGCTGCCTTGTAGAGCAGCACATGGAAGTCTTCGTTGATGTCCAGGTAGCGCTTGGCGTCGCCGGCTTGCAAGGCGGCGGCCATGTCGGCGCTCCAGCCTTGCAGGGTGGCAATCTGCGTGGCATCCAGCCGCAGGCAGCCGCGCTCGGCGGCTTCGCCCTCCAGCAGCATGCGCATCTGCAGCAGGTCATCAAACTCCGGCAGCGAGAGGCGGGGCACAGTGACCCCGGCGTTGGGCACGTTGAGGAGGGCGCCCTCGGCGGCCAGTCGCTGCAAGGCGGCGCGTACCGGCATCTGGCCCACGCCCATGTCGGCCGCCACGTTGCGGATCTTGAGCCGCTCGCCGGGCAGAAAGCGGCCCACGGTGATCCATTGCCGCAGGGTGGTGTAGACGCGGTCCTGGTCGGTGCTGGTGGGGGTTTCGCTCATGGGGCGATAGTGTCCACCACAAAACTATCCATGGCGGCCACCAGCCGGTCCACATCGTCGGCCGTGGTGTCGGGGCACACCAACATCATGTTGTGAAAGGGCGTAATCACCAGGCCCCTGTTCAGCAGGTAGAGGTGGATGTTCTGCTCCAGCGCGGGGTTGAGGATGGCGTCCGCCTCGCTGCCATTGCGTGGCGGCGTGGGTGTGAACTGGAACTCGGTGCGCGCGCCGATTTGTGTCACACACCAGCCCAGGCTGTGGCGCGTTATCAGGGCGCGCAGGCCATCCGCCAAGCGTGTAGCCAGCGTGAACATGTGGGCGTAGGCCGCCTCCGTCATCACCTCAGCCAGGTTGGCACGCATGGCGGCCATGGTCAGCAGGTTGGCGGTGAGCGTGGTGCCTATGCCGCTGTGGCCGGGCGGGGCCTTGCGCTTGGCAGCCTCGGCGCGGGCTGCTGCGTCAGCGCTAAAGCCATACACCGCACACGGCACGCCACCAGCCACCGGCTTGCCTAGCACCAGCAGGTCCGGCTGCAGGCCGTGGGCGCGGGTGTAGCCGCCGGGCCCGGTGCTGATGGTGTGCGTCTCGTCGATCAGCAGCAGCGTGCCGTAGCGGCGGCACAGGGCCTGTGCGGCTTCCCAAAAGCCGGGCTCGGGCAGCACCATGCCAATGTTGGTCATGGCCGGCTCGGCCAGCAGGCAGGCCACCTGGCCGTCGGCCAGCGCAGCCTCCAGCGCCACCAGGTCGTTGAACTCCACGCTGCGCGTGGTGCGGGTGATGTCTGCCACCTGGCCCAGCAGGCTGTCGCGCGTACGGGGCTGGCCATCCACCAGGTCCACAAATACGTCGTCCACCGTGCCGTGGTAGCAGCCATTGAAGATCAGCACCTGCGTGCGCCCAGTGAGCGCGCGTGCCCAGCGGATGGCAAAGCGGTTGGCGTCCGACGCCGACAGCGCAAACTGCCACACCGGCAGGCCGAAGCGGCGGGCCAGCTCCTCGGCCACCCACACGCCGTCTTCGCCGGGCAGCATGGTGGTAATGCCTTGTGCCCCTTGTGTGGCAATGGCGCGTGCCACGGCCGGCGGGCTGTGGCCAAACATGGCGCCCGTGTCGCCCAGGCAAAAGTCCGCATAGCGGTGGCCATCGGCATCCGTGAGGCATGCGCCCTGCGCGTGCGCCAGGTGCAGCGGGAAGGGGGTGGACCAGTCGCTCATCCAGTGCAGGGGCACACCAAACATCAGGTGCTGGGCAGCCCGTTTTGAGAGGGCGTGGGATGCGGGGTTGGCGGCCGCGTAGGCAGCGCGCTCGCGCTCGCGCACGGCGGCCAGGCGTTGCGGGTCCAGGTGGCGAAAAGTCGGTGTCATGGCACGGCCCCCGTTTACACCAGCAACAGCAGGTGTTCGCGCTCCCACGAGCTGATCACGCGGTTGTAGGTGGCGTACTCCAGCTCTTTCACGGCGCAAAAGGCGTCCACAAAACCGGCGCCCAGCACCTCGCGCATGGGCTCGCAGCTGCGCATGGAGGCAATGGCGTCTTCCAGGTGGCGGGGTAGCTCGTGGCTCACGTTCCAGGCGCTGTCGGTGGTGGGGGCGCTGGGTGTCAGGCCCTGGGTCATGCCCAGGTAGCAGCAGGCCAGCGTGGCCGCCATGGCGAGGTAGGGGTTCACGTCCACGCCGGGCACCCGGTTTTCTATCCGCCGGTTGGCGGGGCTGGACTTGGGAATGCGGATGCCGCAGGTGCGGTTGTCATGCCCCCAGCGCACATTGATGGGCGCCGACATAAAGGGCGAGAGCCGCCGGTATGAGTTCACATACGGTGCAAACATGGGCATCAGCTGCGGAATGTAGGCCTGCAGCCCCGCAATGCACTGGCCAAACAGCGGGCTGGCCGAGCCATCGGGCAGGCTGAAGATGTTGTGGCCCTTGGCATCCAGAATGCTCTGGTGGATGTGCATGGCGCTGCCCGGCTCCTGCTCCATGGGCTTGGCCATGAAGGTGGCAAAAATGCCGTGGCGCAGCGCTGTCTCGCGCACGGTGCGCTTGAACAAAAACACCCGGTCCGCCAGGTCCAGCGCATTGCCGTGGCTGAAGTTGATCTCCATCTGGCCGGGGCCGGCCTCGTGGATCAGCGTCTCCACGCCCAGGTTGTGCTGCTGGCAAAAGCTGGACAGCTCCATGAAGAAGGGGTCGAAGTCGTTGACCGCGTCGATGGAATAACTCTGCCGCCCCGCCTCGGGCTTGCCGGAGCGGCCCAGCGGCGGCTGCAGCGGCTCGTGCGGGTTCTGCTGGCGCGCCACCAGGTAGAACTCCATCTCGGGCGCCACCACCGGCGTCCAGCCTCGCGCCTCATACAGTTTGAGCACCCGGCGCAGCACGCCGCGCGGCGAGATTTGCACCGGGCTGCCGTCCCACTCCTGGCAGTCGTGGATCACCACCGCCACCGGCTCGGCAGCCCAGGGCACCACACGCACGGTGCTCACATCGGGCAGGCACACCATGTCGGGGTCGGTGTCGCCCACATAGGGGCCGTTGTCCGGCTGCTGGCCATTCACGGTGTTCAGCAGCACGCTTTTGGGAATGCGCATTTCGCCCGCTGCCAAAAACAGGTCGCGCGGCAGGATCTTGCCGCGCGCAATGCCCGTCATGTCGGGGATGACGCACTCCACCTCGTGGATGCGGTGCTGGGTCAAAAAAGCTTCGATGGTGCTGGGGGTGGACATGGGTGTGGCCGGGAGTGGAGATGGCCAAATTCTAGTGCGGAGCTTTATATTTGTGATCACAAATATGCGAATTACCTGCATTGACGAGTGAAAATGCTCTCTTGTGATCGAAAGATGGGTGCGCTGACTCGGGTTTGCCGGCCGGATAGACTCCCACCCCGCCTCCTGTGTTTTGTTCCATGTCCAGTTCCACCTCCGCATCCCCCGCCTACGACTGGCGCACCATCACCGCACTCAACACCGTGTCCACCTTGGCCCAGATCGGGCAGTTCGGCATCGTCTATGTCATGGTGCCGGTGTGGCTGGCGCTGCAGGGCCTCAGCGCGGCGCAGCTGGGTTTTTTTGCGGCGTCGTTGTGGATGGGGCAAATGCCCGGCCTGGGCCTGGCGCCTTGGCTGAGCCGCCACTGGGGCGCGCGCACCGTGGTGGTGGCGGGCCTGGCCTGCTCGGTGGTGGCGCTGCTGGGCATTGCCTGGGTGCCTGTTGCGTCTCTGCCCTGGCCCGCGTACCTGGCATGTGGCCTGTTGGCCGGTCTGGGCATGGGCCTGCGCTGGGTGGGGCTGGAGCCCTGGCTGTACCGCATTGCCCCCGCCCATGCGCGCGGGCGCCTGGTGGGTTTTCATGAAACGCTGATTGCCGCCGCCCCCGTGGTGGCCCCGGCCATTGCCGCCTGGGTGGGCGTGCAGGGCCACACCCTCTTGTGGGTGGGCGTGGGTTTTACCGTGTCGGCCCTGTTGCCGCTGGCATTCGCCCGCACCCCGCCTGCTGAAGAGGCCCACCACGTGAACAGCTGGCCGCAGTCCGCCCGCGCGGCGTGGCCGCACCGCATCTTCCGACAGGGGCTGCTGATCGCGCTGTGCGGCGGCATGCTGGAATCCGCCGTGGTCGGCCTGTTCGCCGTCTTCGCGGGGGATCGCGGTTTTGACGCACAAAACATTGCCCACCTGCTGACCAGTTTTGGGCTGGGGGGCCTGCTCCTGCAATACCCCGTGGGCTGGATGGCCGACCACTGGGGCATGCGCGCGGCTGGCGCCATTGCTGCGGCCGGCACGGTGGTGGCCGCAGCCTTGCTGGCCCTGTTGCCCGGCGTGCCCGTGGCCTACGCCACCATGTTTGTGCTGGGTGGGCTCATCACGGCTTTCCTCACGCTGGCGCTGATCGCCGCCACCAAAACCCCCACGCCCGACATGGCCTGGAACGTGAGCAGCCTCTCCATCGCCTACTCCCTGAGTGCGGTGGTGGGGCCGGTGGTGGCGGGCGGCGCCATGACGGCTACGGCCAGTGCCGCGTTAATGGGGTTCACCGCAGTGGTTGCCGCGGTGATGGTTGTTTTGCTATTAAAAAAATAGCTACTTGCGCATATTCCACGGGCGCCAGAGGCCTATTTGATGCATAAATGGCGTGTTGCTTGGCACCCCGTGTTCGCAAACGACCCAGAGCGACCTGTCGCCTGGCGATGGGCGGCTGTCTTGTGCCGCCGTTCAGTTAAAGTCCGTCCCCGCACGATGCGGGTTGCCCACGTTCAACACTTCGCATCGCAGGGGCATCGGCTCCCCGGTGGCTGGGTTAGAGACAATGCGAGCGGGGGCGTGGGGTGGATGGAGACCGGTGCGCTCGGACCCGCGGTGGCTTATGGAATTACAAGGAAAACGACATGCTGTTAACGGATATCGCCGTAGAGCACACGCTGACACCCGTAAAGGGCGGACCTCGTGTGACGTTGGTGCTGCATCCCTTCACGAATACCCAACGCGACTCACTTGGCAAATTTGAGATCGTCCGTGGCATCAGTGAGCCAGGGGGTAAAGAAGTGAGACGGTCAACATTCGTGTCGTTTCAGCAATTGGCGGAGTTGTACGCGAAAGGTGTACTCGACGAATTCGGGTTTTCCGTTCGCATGTGTCCTGCTGATGGCAAATACCCCACTACGAATCCCGTAAAGAAGATACTGCCAACCAGCTTCAAACCAGGCTCACAGTTCGACCTGGCGGTGCAAGGCGTGGATGTTTCAAAACCGGCCAGCCGCGAGTTGAGAACAGCGCTGCTTCGCACCAACGTCAAGCTGTAACGGTGCCTGCGCATCCACCTGTTGGCCATGCCGAAACATCGCCGCTTTCCAGCGGGTGCACCGGCAGGTTCTTGGTGGCTGCCGCCGACTGGAGCCGGCCAGTCGCAGTAATCGACCAGGAGCGGAACTACTGCTTGCCCAATTGGCTGCTGCAAACCAGTCATTCAGGTTCAGCCGTTTGGGGTGCATATACCGGAAGTTACTGACCATCATTCCAACAACTGATGGCCAGCTAAAGCGACAGCTCTTGGGTTGCCCCGTCACTTAATAGTTGTCTGGCTATCGGCCACTCCAAACTTTTGATCACCCTGGCGCGGGTATCTCCCAAGTGTTGTGCAACTTTATAGTCGCGGACGCCCTCGCCTCCCCACCAGCAGTTGAAGAGAGTGCCGCCTTTTGATCAGCAAGGCCACTTGCAACAGTTCAAGTCGTACTGAGAGGTCCAATGCTGTCTTGGGGCTTTGCGCCTTGAGCCACTCCGAAAGCGCCATCTGTGCGTCCCGTGCTTGCCATGCTGACTGCAAGATCCTTCGCCATGCGGTGGACAGGATAGGGTGATTGCGTTGCAGTTTCTGGTTGACCAACTCGGTGGCCGCGAACAGATTGTGGTTCCCGCCTGACTGCGGTAGCCACTCATACATAGCGTCTACACCGTTCAATCCGTCTTGCAGTTGCTGATGGTTCCGTTCTTTCTCATTCTCGATTTGCGCTTGTTGCTCTCGGAGCATTCGCTGCTCTCGTTCCTGGGCCTGCTTTTCATAACGGACTTTGGTCGCCTGTTCCCTAGTACCCTTGTTGGAGCTCAGTCGTTTTTGCAGACGCGGGTACAGAGCGATGAGCGCTGTGTCCAGGTGTGTCATGCGTGCGTATTTCAAATCGCCCTCATGCAGGGATTGCTTGATAGTTTGGCGCATGGCCCTCATGCGCTCTTCTTCTTGCTCGGTCATGAATGCGCCGTACTCCGCGATTGCGGTACCCAGTACTGTCACGTAGGACTGCAGCACAGGCCCGCTGCTCATGGCCAGCTCAAACAGATCAACGGCGCGGATAGTTTCGTTGGGACGCACGATCAGCTCCAGCATCCACAAAAGTCCTTTGGGGCCGGATACGTCCTCAATATCAAGGCGCTTGAAGCCGCGCTGCTCCAGCGTTGGGATTAACTCTTGGGTAGAGAACGCCTGCCCCTGCGAGTTTTGTACGTCCTTGCCAGCCCAAAGTTGGCGCAGCAACATGAGGTATTCCCTCAGGAGCTGGGTGTCATTGAGCGATTCAATCCAATGCTGACGGGCTCGTTGGAGTTCCAGCTGGCGCTGGATGGCGATGCTCTTATTCGCAAGCTGCTGCACAGCGTCGTTGCGGGATCGCTCGATGGCCGGATGAAACAGCCACTGCTTGTTGTCGGTTTCGTGCAAGACCATGGAGCGCAGCTCTTGAATGGTGATGCGCCCGCCTTTGCTGAGACGTTTGGTATCGATTTGCAGGCAGGCGATTCCAAGCTCTCGGATACGCAGGAGCTTTTCGTCATCTACGCGGTGGGTGACGGCAACTTCGACCATCAGATCCATTGGGGGGGCTGCGCCCAGCGATACCGTACAGATTACATCGGGTATCACCCGCTGCAATCTCTGTTCCATGCGTACGTTGCTGATGCGGTAATGGGCCGGATGCAAGTAGATCTTCTGCGTCTTATACGTGTTGTCGGGCATCCAGCCGCGCAAAGTGTCCTCGTAACCTGGTGTAGATATGCTGTGGGCCTGCCCCAAAATGCCTTTGATTAGCCAGTGCAGCACACCTTCGGAGCGCTGGGCCGGGGTGAGCCCTTCGGGCAAGTCCAGGTCCTCGGGAAGGTAGTCGCACCAGTGCTTCGCCTGGTTGTCCGCGTCCTGATGTGCCTGTTCGTGCAGCTGGTCATCGTCAGGGTGTTTGTCCCAGCACAGCCACTCGCCTGTGAGCTGTACGTGCTCCAGGATCTTGTCCTGGCTCCAATTGGCCACCTCGGGATCGTCCACCTTGATGGTGATGATGGCGTCGCCGCTCGCGGCGTTGCCCCTGGCTGGTGAACCATAAAGGCGCAGCCACACTACTCTGCCATCGGGCAGGGTGATCTTGGCCTCGTGTTCATCGACCCAATGGATTGCGGAAATCGGCACGGAGACGGAAGGCCGGGAGGCTGTCCCAGTGTAGATCTGACCACTGGCGCCCTTGGATGTGAAGTTGCGGGTGTGCTCTGGGAGCACGATGGTTTTTTCCCGCAGCAGTAACTGCAGCGCCACGATTTGGGACATTTTGATCAGACAGGCATCTTTTTGCTGTCCGTTGTCGTGGCGAAAATGTGGCCGAAGGTTCTCGCCTTCAATGATCTCGTTGGGTAGTTTTCCTGCATTGACAGCCTGCAGGGTACCGCCACAGGCGGGGCATACGCAGTGGCAAGCCAGACCCTTTTGGTCCAGACGCAATGTGCCGATGTAGGTGGCCTTGCGCTCGTCGGCGGTAAGCGCCCAGGCCATCAGCTTTTTGCTGCGCTTGACCCATTCTCGGGCTTTGCTCGCGTGGCTGTAAACGGACATGGCGCGTGAGTGGGTTCTTGTACCTTTTACAGGAATATATCCGGCCAGCCCACCGACGGCGGTGTCGATGCCGACGACAAGTGGCCCAAAGCACCCCTCGAACCCCTGGAGAGTCATGCGTTCCAAGCAAAAAGGCCCCGCAGGCAATTACCTGCGGGGCCTTTGTCTTTGTGGTGCTTAGCGAAGCAACTCAGATATAGCTGTTCAGCAAGTTCTCCAGATGCTCCTGCCGGCCCGACACGGGCATGGTGTCGGTGTTGCGGTCCACCACGTGGGCGGCCACGGCCTCCAGGCTCATCTTGCCGTCCAGCACGTTCTTGCCAAACGCAGCATTCCAGCCCGCATAGCGGTCGTCCACCAGCTTGGCCAGCTTGCCGTCGGTGATCATCTTCTCGGCGATCAGTAGCGCGCGGGCGGTCACGTCCATGCCGCCAATGTGGCCGTGGAACATGTCTTCGGGGTCGATGGACTGGCGGCGCACCTTGGCGTCGAAGTTCACACCGCCGTTGACGAAGCCGCCACCTTGCAGGATGGTGTACATGGCCAGCGCAGTCTCGGGGATGCTGTTGGGGAACTGGTCGGTGTCCCACGCGCATTGCATGTCGCCGCGGTTCATGTCGATGGAGCCGAAGATGCCCAGGTCGACCGCAGTAGCAATCTCGTGCTCGAAGCTGTGGCCGGCCAGGGTGGCGTGGTTGGCTTCGATGTTGACCTTGATTTCCTTTTCCAGGCCGTAGCGGCACAGGAAGCCGTAGACCGTGGCGCTGTCAAAGTCGTACTGGTGTTTGGATGGCTCGCGCGGCTTGGGTTCGAGCAAGATGGTGCCTTGGAAGCCAATCTTGTGTTTGTACTCCACCACCATGTTCAGGAAGCGGCCCATCTGGTCCAGCTCGTGGCCGATGCGGGTGTTGAGCAGGGTTTCGTAGCCTTCGCGGCCGCCCCACAGCACGTAGTTGGCACCGCCCAGTTTCAGCGTGGCGTCCATGGCTTCTTTCACCTGCAGCGCGCCCAGTGCAAAGATCTCGGGGTTGGGGTTGGTGGCCGCGCCCGACATGAAGCGGCGGTGGCTGAACAGGTTGGCGGTGCCCCACAGCAGTTTCATGCCGGTGGCGGCCTGCTTGTTGCCCAGCACGTCCACCATCTCGCGGAAGTTGTTCACGCTTTCACGCGGGGTGGCGCCTTCGGGGGCGATGTCACGGTCGTGGAAGCAGTAGTAGGGCGCGCCCAGCTTGCTAAAGAATTCGAACGCCACATCGGCCTTGGCCTTGGCCGCAGCCATGGGGTCGGCCATGTGCTGCCAGGGGCGCTGGAAGGTGTCGCCGCCAAACGGGTCCAGGCCATTCCAGCAGAAGCTGTGCCAGTAGCAGACGGCAAAACGCAGCTGCTCTTCCATGCGCTTGCCCAGCACGATGCGGTCTTTGTCATACCACTTGAAGGACAGTGGGTTGTCGGAAGTCGGGCCTTCATAGGCGATGGGGGAGACGGTAGAAAAGTAAGAGCTCATGGTTTCCTCTGCGGTTAATTTGTTGCTTGGTCGAACTAAATAAAGCTGGCTATGCGCCAGAAATGGGTGGATTACACGGTGCGGTACAGGCTGCGGAAGGTCGCGTAGCGGTCCATCAGCAGGGCTTGTTCGGCGGCGTCGGGGTGGTAGGTGGCATCGACTTCAGGTGTCAGGCACACGGCGGCAGCGTCGGCGCCGGTGGCCAGCCAGCCCAGGCGGGCGGCGCCCAGAGCCCCGCCCACTGCAGAGCTGCCGTGGGTCACGATGTCTACGTTCAGCGCGCTGGCCAGTTGTTGGGCCCAGAAGCTGCTGCGCGCGCCGCCGCCGACCAGCGACAAACGGTGCACGCTGCTGCCAGCGGCGTTGAGCGCGGCCAGGCCGTCTTTCAGGCCGAAGGTCACGCCTTCAATCACCGCGTAGCCCAAGCGGGCGGCGTCGGTGTCAAAGCTCAGTTGGTGGAAGCTGCCGCGCACATTGGCATCGTTGTGCGGGGTGCGCTCGCCGCCCAGGTAGGGCAAAAACAGGGGCGATGCGGCGCGCTGTGCCGCGCTCAGTGCGGCGGCTTTTTCGGCCACCACACCGGCGTTGGGTGCGCCCAGCAGGTCGGTCACCCACTGCAGGCTGCTGGCGGCAGACAGCATCACGCTCATCTGGTGCCAGCGGCCGGGCACGGCGTGGCAAAACGCATGCGTGGCGCTGGCCGCGTTGGGCTGGTAGCTGGGTGTGACGACGAACAGCACGCCGCTGGTACCCAGCGACAAAAAGCCCTGGCCGCTGTCTACCGCGCCCATGCCCACGGCGCTGGCCGCGTTGTCGCCCGCGCCACCGGCCACCACGATGCCAGCGTTCAGGCCCAAGGCCTGGGCCACATCGGCTTTCAGATAACCGCCGGGTGCACTGCCTTCCACCAGACGGGGCATGTGGCTGCGGTTCAGGTCGGTCAGCGCCAGCAGCGCGTCCGACCAGTCGCGTTGTTGCACGTCCAGCCACAGGGTGCCGCTGGCGTCGGACATGTCGCAGGCGTATTCGCCAGTGAGCATCAGGCGCACGTAGTCTTTGGGCAGCAGCACTTTGGCCACTTGTTGGAAGACTTCGGGCTCGTGTTTGGCCACCCAGCGCAGCTTGGGCGCGGTAAAGCCGGGCATGGCCAGCGTGCCGGCCAGGGCGGTCAGCGTGGGTAGCTCGGCCATCATCTCGGCGCACTCGGCGGCGCAGCGGGTGTCGTTCCACAAAATGGCGGGGCGCAGCACGCGGTCTTGCGCGTCCAGCAGCACGGCGCCGTGCATTTGGCCCGACAGGCCGATGGCACGGGCCGCCGCGTATTCGGCAGGGTGGGCGGCCTGGAGCTTGAGCAGGGCGCTTTGGGTGGCGGCCCACCAGTCGGCCGGGGCCTGCTCGCTGTGACCGGGGTGGGGGCGCTGCACCGTCAGGGGGGTGCCAGCCGAGCCGATGATGCGGTGATCGTCCGAGAGCAGAAGTGCTTTGACTTCTGAGGTGCCGATATCAATACCTAAAAACATAGTTAAACCGTGGTGCCTGTTGTCATGGAAAGAGATTCGTCCGGGGCGTCTGCCGCCGGGAGTGGAGGTGCCGACATGCGGGTGTGCATGGGGCGCAATTCGTGGTGCAGCACCAGGGCGGCAGCACCCACGGCAGAGGCCAGCAGCCCGTAGCGCGCGGCCCGCATGTGCGGGGGCGCCATGCCGGCCGCATCGGCGTAGGTTTGCAGGGTGTCTTGGGCGACCTGGACGATGCCGGGGTAGGTGTCGCACGAGGGGCCGCCCACCACCAGCGTGCTGGGGTTGAAGGTGGTCCAGAGGTTTTGCAGCACCACGCCCAGGTAGCGGCCTCCTTGGGCCGGGTCGGGCAACTTGGCCAGCGTGCGCGCGCCAAAAAATGTCTCGGCACAGCCCTTGCGGCCGCACGAGCACAGTGGCCCGTCAATCTGCAGGGTGCTGTGGCCGATTTCACCGGCCATGCCTTGTTTGCCGGTGAACAGGCGGTCGTTGATCACAATGCCCGCACCCACGCCGGCGCCGCAGGTCACAAAGATCAGGGAGTCGCTGGCGTCGCCATCGGCGAACTCGTATTCGCTCAGGGCTGCGGTGTCGGCTTCGTTTTGCACATGTACTTGCACCTCGGGCAGTTGGGCCTGGGCCAGTGCCCGGGTGATCATGGGCAAAAAGTCCACGTTGCGCCAACCCAGGTTGGGCGCAAAACGCAGCATGCCGGTGGCCTCGTCAAAGGCACCGGGCAGGCCCACGCCCACGCCCGTCAGGGCAATGCTGCGCTGCTGCAGCTGGCCGTAGGTCCGGGCGACCAATCGGGCGGCCTGGCGGCACACTTCTTCGGGTTGGGTGCCGACCAGGGCTTCTTCTGCGGCGCATAGCACCTGCCCGGTGAGCGACACGCCCACCACGCGCAGTGCCTCCACCGCCACTTCAATGCCTATCAGTCCGCGCGTGCGGCCATCGAGATGCAGCGGGGTAGACGGGCGGCCCAGGCCTTGGACGGCGGTGACGTCGGTCTCGGCGACCCAGCCTTCGTCAATCAGCTCGCGCACCAGCAGGCTGACGGTGGACTTGGTCAGCCCGCTGCCACTGGCGAGTTGCGCCCGGGAAAGCCCCGGTTGCGCACGCAACAGCCGCAGCAGCACGCTGCGGTTGATACGTTTGACTAGCTGCTGGTCGCCGGTGGTTTTCATGGTGTCGCGGGTGAATTGCACAGAGCTACAGGGTGTGCGTCTGTGCTTTTCCTTCAGGTTGTTTGCCAGCGATGATCATGCCAAGAACTTCGTCCTCCACCACGTCTGCCGTGCGATATGTACCTACTAATTTGCCGTTTTTCATCACCGAGAGGCGGTCGCTCAGGCCAAACACGTCCGGCATGTCGTGGGTAATCAGGAAAATGCCCACGCCTTCGGCCTTGAGTTGCTTCACCAGGTTGCCCACCATTGCGGTTTCCTCAGGGCCCAGGGCGGCCGTGGGTTCGTCCATGATGAGGATCTTGGCGTTGAAATAGATGGCACGCGAAATGGCCACCACCTGGCGCTGTCCGCCCGAGAGGCGGCGCACCGGTGTGCGCACGTTTTTGAAGTTCTTGTTCAGGCGGTGAAACACCTTGCGGGCGTCTGCATCCATGCGGTGGTCGTCCAGCGTGTTCCAGCGCGTGAGCAGCTCGCGGCCCAAGAACAGGTTGGCCACCGCGTCCAGGTTGTCGGCCAGGGCCAGGGTCTGGTAGATCGATTCGATGCCGCTACGCTGCGCATCCACGGGGGTGCGGATGTGGGCCTTCTCGCCATTGATCAGCACCTCGCCGCTGTCGATGGGGTAAGCGCCGGCCAGCATCTTCATGAGGGTGGACTTGCCCGCGCCGTTGTGGCCCAGCAGGGCTACCACTTCGCCGGGGTAGAGGTTGATGCTGACATCGTCCACGGCGTGCACACCGCCAAAGGACTTGCCAATGTTGCGCATTTCCACCAGCGCCTGCTTTGTACTGCCCGCGCTCATACGGTGTCTCCTGTCATACGGCGATAAACCACATCAAACACCACCGCAGCAATCAGCACCTGGCCGATGATCACGTAGCGCACCCCAATGGATACATCCAGCAGCAGCATGCCGCTGTCGATACTTTGCATGATCAGTGCACCCAGCACCGATCCCAAAATGGAACCACTGCCACCGGCCAGCGCGGTGCCACCAATCACGGCCGCCGCAATCACATACAGCTCCATGCTGGTGCCCAGCGAGTTGGTGCCTGCGTTCAAGCGGGCAATGGACACCATGGCAGCGATGGTGATGAGCACCCCCATCAGCGCAAACAACATGAGCGTGACCTTGCGCACCGGAATGCCCACCAGCGCGGCGGCCTCGGGGTTGCCGCCCATGGCGAACACGTAGCGGCCAAACCGGGTGCGGTGCACGATGAAGGACAGCACCAGCGCCACGGCAGCCCAGATCAGCACCGGGATTGGGATGCCCTGCGGGGCGTCCTTGTTCATGATCTGGTAGTTGTTCATGGCGGTGACAAAACCCAGCACGATGGCTACGGGCACCAGCACGATGGCGGAATCCAGCCACAGCGGGTTGTTGGGCACGTCATACGAGGCCTTGGCGCGGCGCTTGGCCCACATCTGGAGCGCGAGGGCCAGCACAATCACGCCGGCCAGCACCCAGCTGGCGGTGACACCAATGGCGCCATCAAAACCACCGCCCAGGCGCTGGAAGAACTGGTCGTTCACGGGTTGGGTCTTGCCGTCGGCCACCAAAAAGGCCGCACCGCGGAAGGACATCAGGCCGCCCAGGGTCACCACAAACGAGGGCACTCCCAGCATGGCGGTCAGTGCGCCCTGGTACAGCGACACGGCAATCGCCACGGCCAGGCCGGCCAGCGAGGCCTCGACCCAGTGCCAGCCGGCGGTGTACATCAGGGTGGCAATCAGCACGCCCACAAAACCCATGACCGAGCCCACGGAGAGGTCGATGTGGCGCGCCACGATGACCAGCACCACCACGGTGGCGACCACGCCGACCACGGCCGTTTGCTGGGCAATGTTGTACAAATTCTCGGGGGACATGAAGAGTCCGCCGGACAGGACGTTGAACACGAGGGCAATCGCTGCCAGCACGGTGCCCATCATCACCAGGCGCCAATCAATGGCCGCCTGCTTCAGGGAATTCAAAACGGGATTCACATGCGTTCTCCGCAAGACATAAAAAAACCGCGGGCTGATGCCAGCCCGCGGTTGGAGGGCTCTTCAGTTCTCTACCGTGCCGTAGTCGGCGCGATGGGTATCCACTCAGGGCACCCGTGGAACTGGCTTTGCCAGGCCGCTGGGTGCGCCCCCCTTGAGGGGGGGACCGCGCAGCGGCTCAGGGGGTGCTTCATTTGCAAGCGGCTGGGCCTTTGGCGGCGTCTACGCCTTTGCACAGGTCAGCCTTCTTGATCCAGCCGGCCTTGACCACCAAGTCCAGGTTCTTGGCCGTGACAGGCACGGGCTTCAAGAACTGGGCTTGCAGAGACACTTTCTTCTCGCCACCGTTCCAGGTTTGGGCTGCAGCCACTTTCTGGCCCTTGGCCAGCGTCACGGCAGCGGCAGCGGCGTCACGGCCCAGATCACGGGCGTCTTTCCACACCGACACGGTCTGGCTGCCCAGCGCCACGCGGTTCAGCGCAGCGTGGTCACCGTCCTGGCCGGAGACTGGAATGCCCTTGATGCCCTTGGCGGTCAACGCAGCCACCACACCACCGGCGGTACCGTCGTTGGAGGCGACCACGGCGTCAATCTTGCCGCCGGTCTTGGTGATGATCTGTTCCATGTTCTTCTGGGCGACTTCGGGCTTCCAGCCGTCGGTATATTCCTCGCCCACGATCTTGATGTCGCCCTTCTTCACGGCGGCGTCAATCACTTCTTGCTGGCCACCGCGCAGGAAGTTGGCATTGGGGTCGGTAGGCGAGCCCTTGATCATCACGTAGTTGCCCTTGGGCTTGGCTTCCAGAATGGCGCGTGCCTGCATGCGGCCCACTTCCACGTTGTCGAAGGTGATGTAGAACACGCCGGGGGCTTCGATCAGGCGGTCATAGGCGACCACGGGAATTTTTTGCTGGTTGGCCTTGTTCACGGCGGGCAGGATGGCGTCCTTGTCCATGGCCAGAATGATCAGGGCCTTGGCTCCCTTGGAGATCAGGCTGTCGATGTCGGCCAATTGCTTTTCGGGGGAGCCACCAGCGTCTGCGCTGATGTAGCTGGCGCCGTCTTTGGCCAGTTGGGCCTTGATGGCGGCTTCGTCAGTCTTCCAGCGCTCTTCCTGGAAGTTGGACCAGCTCACGCCCACCACTTGGGCAAAGGCGCCAGCAGCAGCCAGGCTCAGGGCCAGGGCAGTCAGGGTTGTCTTCAGTTTCATCAATGTCTCCGGTGGATTGGCCTGTGTCAGGCCTATGGTTTTGGAAAGACTCTTCAGAGCCATCGTGCTGCCATAAATGCAACACGGTGCATTTAGTAAGGACGACAAACTAATTATGGAAAGGCTTGAAACGAAAGCGTATAGGGACAAACCCGACATAGTTTAATCATCGAACTTAATAAGATCGCCGGGTTCTTTCATTTTTCACAAAGGATTGCCACGTGCACCCTCTGGATTGGATTTCCCGGCCCGCCGTGCGCAGCGTGGTGGCTGGCCTGGGGCTGGCGTCTGGCGCCTGGGCGGCCGATGCGCCGGTGCCTGCCACGCCCCGTTTTGCCGAAGAAACCGACACCGCCGGCCTGCAAAGCCGCTTTGAAGGCGAGGGCGAGTACATGGTGGGCGGTGGCGTGGCCACCTTCGATTGCGACACCGATGGCCTGCCCGAGGTGTACGTGACCGCAGGCGTGAACAAAGCCAAGTTCTACCGCAACCGCAGCACGCGTGGCGGTGCGCTCAAATTGCAAGAAGAACGTTCCGGCCTGGAGCTGACCAATGCCGTGGGCGTCTACCCGCTGGACATTGACGGCGACGGCCAGACCGACCTGGTGGTGCTGCGGGTGGGTGAGGTGCAGGTGTTCAAAGGTTTGGGTCAGTGCAAGTTCGAGAAGGCCAACGACGCCTGGACGATCCGCACCGGCAACGGCTGGCACACCGCCTTTGCCGCCACCTGGGAGCAAGGCCAAACCTGGCCCACGCTGGCCATTGGCACGTACACCGACCGCAGCAAGCCCGAGTTCCCCTGGGGCAGCTGCACGCCGGGCCTGCTGCTGCGCCCCAAGGAGGGCGGCGGCTACCAGCCTGCCACGCCTTTGGTGCCCGGCCACTGCGCGTTGTCCATGTTGTTTTCGGACTGGAACCGCTCGGGCACGGCGGCGCTGCGGGTGAGCAATGACCGCGAGTACTACAAGGGCGGTGAAGAGCAGTTGTGGCAGCTCCCCGCAGGCGGCGCCCCCGCGCTTTACACCGCCGCGCAGGGCTGGAAGCCGCTGCAGATCTGGGGCATGGGCATTGCCAGCCACGACCTCAATGGTGATGGTTACCCCGAGGTGTTTTTGACCAGCATGTCCGACAACAAGCTGCAGACGCTGGAGGCCGGAGCGACCCAGCCGCGCTTTACCGACATTGCTTTCAAACGCGGTGTGACCGCCCACCGGCCCTATGTGGGCGGTGATGTGCACCCCAGCACCGCCTGGCACGCCCAGTTTGCCGACCTGAACAACGACGGTCTGACCGACCTGTTTGTGGTCAAGGGCAATGTGTCCACCATGCCCGACTTTGCGACGCTGGACCCCAACAACCTGCTGCTGCAAAAAGCCGATGGCAATTTTGTGGAAGCGGGCAGCCAGGCCGGGCTGGCCAGCTTCAAGCGCGGGCGCGGTGGCATGGTGGCGGACCTGAATGGTGATGGCCTGCTGGACGTGCTGGTGGTGAACCGCTGGGACAAGGCCCAGCTGTGGCGCCAGACTACGGCGGCGCCTGCGGGCCACTGGCTGCAACTGCGTTTGCAGCAGCCCACGGGCAACCGTGATGCCGTGGGCGCCTGGGTGGAGGTGAAGCTGGGCGAGGGTGATGCGGCCCGCGTGATCCGCCAGGAGCTCACCGTGGGCGGCGGCCATGCCAGTGGCCACCTGGGCTGGATGCACTTTGGTCTGGGCAACGCCACCACGGCACAGCTGCGCGTGGGGTGGCCGCACGGCGGCTGGAGCGACTGGATGCCCGCCAAGGCAGATGCCTTCTACACCCTCAGCCCCCAGGGCCTTGTGAACTGGAAAGCCCCATGAAAACCCGATTGTTCTCGCTGTGCCTGGCAGGCGTCTTTGCCTGGACCAGCGCGCTCTTGCCTGTGCAAGCCCAGCAGGCGGCGCCCGCCGCGCGCCCCGCCAGCGCTTTCAGTGCCAGTGTTGCCACCGAGTGGTTCAACCTGGCCTTGCTGCTGACCCAGCAGACACCGGGCTACAGCCCGCCCGTAGCCTCGCGCGCCTTGGCCTACCTGGGGCTCACGCTGTACGAGTCGGTGGTGCCCGGCATGCCGCAGCACCAAAGCCTGGCGGGCCAGCTCAACGAGCTGCAGTCGCTGCCCTGGGCCCAGCCCGACGAAGTGCTGCACTGGCCCACGGTGGCCAATGCCTCCATGGCGACGATGACGCGCATGATGTTCCCCACGGCCAGCGCCGAAAACAAGGCGCGCATCGACCTGCTGGAGCGCAGCCTGCCACTCAAGTACAGCCAGGACTTCGACCCCAACACGGTCACGCCGGAGATCACCAACCGCTCGGAGACTTTTGGCAAGCTCATGGCCATGGCCATCATGACCTGGGCCCGCACCGATGGCGGCCACGAGGCCTGGGGCCCGCTGCGCCGCAGCCAGAAAAATTACGTGCCCCCGAGTGGCGAAGGCCAGTGGTCGGCCACACCGCCCGCGTTTGCGCAGGCGCTCTTGCCCTGGTGGGGCGAGGTGCGGCCGTTTGTATTGAAGACCAGCAGCAGCTGCGCCGCACCGCCGCATCCCCCGTACTCTGAGAGCCCGGGTTCGGCGTTTTACAAAGAGGCCCAAGAGGTCTACCAGGTGAGCAACAAGGCCACCCAAGAGCAACGCCAGGTGTCGCTGTACTGGGCGGATGACCCACTCAAGACCCCCACGCCTGCGGGCCACTGGGCCTACATAGCCAACGACCTGCTCAAAGTGCAAAAGGCCGACCTGGCCAAGGCCGCCCACACCATGGTGCGCCTGAACCTGGCCATGGCCGACGCCTTTATTGCGGGCTGGAAAACCAAGTACACCGCCAACCTGCTGCGCCCGGTGACCTATGTGCAACTGGTGATCGACAGCAACTGGGTGCCTACCCTGATGCACACGCCACCGTTCCCGGAATACCCCTCAGGCCACTCGGTGCAGTCCAGCGCGGCGGCCGGAGTGCTGGAGCAGGTGTTTGGCGCCAACCAGCCGTTTACCGACAACACCCACAACGACCGCGGCTGGGGCCCGCGCACCTTTGCCAGCTTCAAGGTGGCGGCAGACGAAGCGGCCATCTCGCGCATGTACGCGGGCATCCACTTCCGCAGCGGTATCGAGGGGGGCAAGGTACAGGGGCGCTGTGTCGCCCAGCAGGTGCTGGCGCTCAAGCTGGCGCGCTGAGCCGGGGGGCTTGGCTGCGCTCTCAGCCCTCGCCCACACCAATGGGTGCGGGCGCACGCATCACGATGCGGGTGAACAGGCGATCGAAGGCCGGGTCGCGTGGGTGCTGGCCGGTCAATGGGTCGCAGTTGTTGGCGAAGGCTGCGTCCAGTTCGGCCCAGTCGGCATCGCTGAGCACCGCTTGGGCCACGGGCAGGATGGCGGTTTCTTCCAGCTTCATGTGGGTCAGGTAGGCGGCTACATAGCGGCGTACGGCGGTGTCAAACGCCGCGTGGCGGCTTTCCCCCAGCAGTTCCCAGGCCAGCAGCAGGTGCTGCAATTCGCGCACGGCGGCCTCGCTGCGGGCGTGGTCTTTTTCCAGCTGGGTGATGGCCTCCAGGGTCTGGGGCGCCAGGCGCACCACGCGCGGAAACAGCAGGTCCGACTCCTTGGGGTGGTGCAGGCGCTCGGGGAACTCGTCAATGTAGAAGAGCATGGCGCGCAGCACGTCAAAAAATCGTTCGGGTTCGTCACCGGGGCCACGGTCCAGCATCAGCAGCAGTGACTGCAGCATGGCGGCCAGGGCGGCGTGTTCGTCTTTGATGGTTTGCAGGCTGCTACGGGGCATGGCGTGTCTCCGGTAATTGTGCGAGAGCTTCCCACGCACGCCAGCCCAGGAGCTTGATGCAGGTCAACGGCCGTGTTGCTAGCCGCTCGGACCTTTGGGGCGTGCACGGCTCAAGTTGCGCCGTTACCATCACTGCTGTGCGCCGCCCGGCGCGGTACTGACGTCCTTATTCCTTGCCCTTGCTATGACGACACCACTGTCCCCCCGAGTCCTGATCTGGTTGCGCCGCCTGGCCTATGCGCTGGGTGCGCTGGTGTTGCTATGGGGGCTGGCCTGGGCGCTGGTGCCGTCCATTGCCAAAAGCCAGGCGCAAACCCGGTTGTCGGCGTTGCTGGGCCGTGTGGTCACCATCGGTGCCATCGAGTTTGCGCCCTGGTCGCTGGAGCTCACGGTGCGCGAGCTGGCCGTGGCCAAGGCCGACGGCAGTGGCCCGCAGTTCAGCGTGGCCCGGGTCTATGTAGACGCCGAGCTGCAGTCGCTGTTGCGTCTGGCGCCCGTGGTGGACGCGGTGGCCGTGGAGACGCCCACGCTGTACCTCACCCACACGGGCAAGGGGCAGTACGACATCGACGACATCGTGCAGCGCCTGCAGGCACCTTCGGACGCGCCTGCAGGAGATCCGCTGCGCTTTGCGGTCTACAACGTCACCCTCAGTGGCGGCAGCGTGGACTACATCGACCAAGCGCTGCAAGGCCAGCCGCGCCAGCACACGCTGCGCGAGCTGCAGCTCAGCGTGCCCTTTCTCAGCAACTTTGATTCCAAACGTGATGTGCTGGTGGCGCCACGGCTGGCCTTTGTGCTCAATGGCAGTGCCTTTGATACCGCGGCCCAGGGCACGCCGTTTGCCCAAACCCGCCAGGGCGAGGCGCAGCTGAAGATCAGCCAGTTGGACCTCAAGCCCTATCTGCCCTACCTGCCGGCAGGCCTGCCTGTGCAGCCGCAAAGCGCGGTGGTGGATGCAGAACTCAAGATCGGTTTTGTGCAGCAACCGCAAACCGCCGTCACATTGTCGGGCGTGGTCACCGTGAGCCAACTGGCCGTGGCGGATGCCACAGGCGCGCCCTTGCTGTCGGTGGACGCGGTGCGCACCGAGCTGGCCGATGTGCGCCCGCTGGAGCAGCAGGTGAAGCTGGGTGCGGTGGAGATCAGCAACCCGCGCTTGCAGGTGCTGCGCGCGCGCAATGGCCGCCTCAATCTGGCGCTTGCCAGCACAGGGGCAGCCAAAGACGCTCCTAAAACAGGAGCTGTTCGCGCAGACACCACGGGGGCTACAGGCAAAAAAGGCACTGAAACGCCAGCTGCCACCAAACCGTGGGCCTTGGCGCTGGAGCGCCTGGCGCTGCGGGGTGGTCAGGTGGACTGGCAGGACCAACAAACCCCGGCCAAGCTGGCGCTGACCGAGCTGGAGCTCACGGCCCAGGGCCTGCACTGGCCCATGGACCAGGCGGTGCGCGCCGAGGCCAGCGCCAACCTGCCCGCGGGCAAGACCAGCGCGCGCCTGACACTGCAGGCAGAGGGGACCGACCAGCAAGGCAGCGCCCAAGCCACCGTCAATGGCCTGGCCCTGGCACTGGCCGACCCCTACCTGGCCGCATGGCTGCAGCCCACGGTGCGCGGCGTGCTGGACGCCGAACTGGGTGCCACCTGGGCCGGTGACAAGCTGCAGGCCACGGTGAAACAACTGGCCGTGCGCGACGCGGGCCTGGTGGCCAGCAAGGCCATGGCGGCCGCTGCCACCACGGGCAATACGCGCAACTCTCAGGGCCCCAGCTCCCAGGACCTGCCCAAGTTCAAACTGCTCGAAGTGAGCGATGCCCAGGTGGACCTGGCGGCTCGGACTGCCCGCGTGGGCAAGCTGCTGCTGGCCGGTGCCAGCAGCGGCGTGCGCCGCGAGACGGATGGGACATGGATGTTTGAGCGCTGGCTGAAAGCAGCCCAAGGCGCTGCGCCCCCTGCCGCCGCTACCCCGGCTGCAACCGCGCCCCCCGCAGCGCCCTGGAAAGTGGCGCTGGGCGAGCTGCAGCTGCAAAACGCTGCTGTGCAGTTCACCGACCGCGTGAACGCGCGCCCGGTGCGGCTGGATATTTCAGCCCTCAACCTGCAGGCCAAGGGTGCCGCGCTGGATGGCAAGAAGCCAGTGCCGGTGACGCTGAGCGCCCGCGTGAAGTCGGGCCAGGCCGAAGCTGGCAGTCTGCGGTACCAAGGCACCGTGGCCTGGGACCCGGTGCAAGCCCAGGGCGCCGTGGAGTTGCTGGAGCTGCCGGCGCATGCGCTCGCGCCCTACGTGGCCAGCCAGGTGAACCTGGATGTGCTGCGGGCCGATGCCAGCTTCAAGGGCCAGCTGCGTTTTGCCAGCACGGCCAAGGGGCCGGAGGTCGCCCTCAAGGGTGATGCACAGCTGGAAGACTTCCGTGCCAACACCGTGCAAGGCGCGGCCGGCAGTTTTGCCGAGGAGCTGCTGAGCTGGAAGTCGCTCAACGTGCCCGGCATCGACCTGGCCATGGTGCCCGGTGCCGCCACGCGGGTGAACGTGCGCGAGGCGGCGCTGTCCGACTTTTACGCCCGTCTTATCGTCAACCCCAATGGCCGCCTGAACCTGCAGGACCTGAGCAAAACCCCGGCCCAGGCCGAGGCGGCCGCCAGCACGCCACCCGGTGCCGCAGCATCGGCCCCGGCACCTGCTGCATCCGCAGCCGCGAGTGCCAGCGCCGGGCCCGACGCCGTCATCACCATGGGCCCTATCAGCCTGGTCAACGGTCGGGTGCTGTTTTCCGACCGTTTCATCCAGCCCAACTACACCGCCAACCTGAGCGACCTGACCGGCAAGCTCAGCCAGTTCTCCAGCCAGCCCTCCAACGGCGTGGTGCAGCTGGCCGACCTGGAGCTGCGTGGGCGGGCCGAAGGCACCGCGTCGCTGGATATCACCGGCAAGCTCAACCCGCTGGCCAAGCCTTTGGCGCTGGACATTGCGGGCAAGGTGCGCGACCTGGAGCTGTCGCCGCTCTCACCCTATGCGGTCAAGTACGCGGGTTATGGCATCGAGCGCGGCAAGCTCAGCCTGGATGTGCGCTACACCGTGCAACCCGATGGCCAGCTCACCGCCACCAACAAACTGGTGCTGAACCAGCTGACCTTTGGCGACAAGGTGGACGGCGCACCCAATAGCCTGCCCGTCAAGCTGGCGGTGGCCCTGCTGGCCGACCGCAATGGCGTGATTGACCTGGACCTGCCGATCAGCGGCTCGCTCAACGATCCGCAGTTCCGCATTGGTCCGGTGATCTGGAAAGTCATCACCAACCTGGTAGCCAAGGCCATCACCGCCCCCTTTAGTCTGCTGGCCAATGCCTTCGGTGGCGGCGGCAGTGCAGAGTTGAGCACTGTGGCTTTTGCACCCGGTAGCAGTGTGCTGACCGACCCGGCCAAGGCCGGGTTGGACAAGGTCGCCAAGGCGCTGGTGGACCGCCCCGGCCTGCGCTTGACCGTGCAAGGCACGGCCAATGTAGAGGCCGAGCGCGAAGCCATCAAGCGCGAACGCCTCAAGGGCCTGCTGCTGGCCGAGAAACGCCGTCGCGCCACCGCGCAGGGGCAAGACGCGGCGGCCGTGGCCAGCTACAGCGCCGAGGAAATGCCGGTGCTGCTGCGCGCGGTCTACCGCCGCGCCGACATCACCAAGCCGCGCAACCTGGTAGGCCTCACCAAGGACATCGAGGTGCCTGACATGGAGGCCCTGTTGCTGGCCAACATCACCGTCAACGACGAGGCTGCCCGCGAGCTGGCGCTCCAGCGTGGCGTGGTGGTCAAGGACTACCTGGCTGCGAAACAGGTGAGTGCCGAGCGCCTGTTTTTGGGCGCAGTGAAAACCGGCGGCGCTGCGGCGGAGGCCAAGCCGCAGGCCGAGCTCAACCTGGCCAGTCAGTAGCCGGGTGCCGTATGTACCAGCCCAGCCACTTTGAGGAAACCCGCGCCGAGGTGCTACACGCCTTGGTGCGCAGCCACCCCCTGGCGACCCTGGTGACGCTGACGGCGCAGGGGTTGGAGGCCAACCACATCCCGCTGCTGTTGCGCACCGAGGGCGTGGCCCGCCCTACGCTGGTGGGCCATGTGGCGCGTGCCAATCCGCTGTGGCGCGAAACCGATCTGGCGACACCGGTGCTGGTCATCTTCCAGGGCCCGCAGCATTACATCAGCCCCGGCTGGTATGCCAGCAAGGCCGAACACGGCAAGGTGGTGCCCACGTGGAACTACGCGGTGGTGCATGCCAAGGGCCTGCTGCGGGTGCATGACGATGCGGCCTGGATCCGTGCGCAGATGGCGGAGCTGACGGGCCAGCAGGAGGCGGGCATGGTGCGCCCTTGGGCCGTGGACGACGCCCCGCGCGACTACACCGACCGCATGATTGCGGCGGTGGTGGGCATTGAAATTCCCATCGACAGCCTGGCCGGCAAATGGAAGGTCAGCCAGAACCAGCCCGCCACCAACCAGACCACCGTGCAGCAGGGCTTGCACGGCTTGGGCACCGAGGCGGGTGCCGCGATGGCGGGGCTGGTGGATGCGTTGGGGGTGAACGCGAAGAAGGGCTAGGTCTCAGCGCCGGTCCGCCCCCAGCTGAATACGCCCCCTTGGGGGGGGGCAGCGACCCGCGCAGCGGCGGAGCGTGGGGGTTAACGCTCTTCTATTTTTCCATCCGCATGCTTGGCAAAGCGGCCCTTGTCGCGTGGGTGCACCGGGTCATTGGCGCCCCAGGGCCAGCCGCCAAACTCGGTGCGGCGGTAGTCGGCAAAGGCCTGGTGAATCTCTTGCTGGGTGTTCATCACAAACGGACCGTATTGCGCCACCGGCTCGCCAATCGGGCGGGCCTGCAGCACCAGCAGTTCACTCTCGGCATCGCCGTTGACGAAACTGCAGTCATGGTCGGCCTGTACTTCCATCACGGATTTGACTGGCACCGGTTCACCCGCCACGGTGAGTGCCCCACCCTTGAAGAAATACAGGATGCGCCGCGTGGCGGCGCTGGCGGCGGCGGGCAGCGTCCACTGCGCGCCGGGGCTGAGTTTGACGGTGTAGATGCCCAGGTCGCTGCCGGGCTCGCTGGCCCAGGAGTCGGGTGGCGGGGGCAGGGCCTTTTTGCCTTCCAGCGTGCCGGCAATACACACCACGTCGGTGGTCTTGCCTTGCGCATCGGTGGCAGTGATGCGGGGAATGTCTTCGTGCCAGAACATGGTGAAGTGGGGCTCGGCCATTTTGTGTTTGGCCGGCAGGTTGACCCAGATTTGGAACAGCTCGGTGGGGTTGGGGGCATCGGTGTGTAAGAGCGGAAACATCTCGCAGTGCACGATGCCTTTGCCGGCCGTGAGCCACTGCACATCGCCACCGCCAAAGCGGGCGGTGGCGCCCAGTGAGTCGGAGTGGTCGATGCGGCCGTTGCGCACGATGGTGACCGTTTCAAACCCCCGGTGCGGGTGCGAGGGAAAACCGGGCACGGTCTCGCCGTGGTACATGCTCCAGCCGTCCTTACCCGCAAAGTCCTGGCCAATGTTGCGGCCGGCCAGCAGCGCCGGGTTGGGCGCCATCTGCGTGTTGCCCGCCGGGTAGGCGTCGTTGTGGTGCACGCAGAACAGGAAGGGGTCCAGGGTCTGCCAGGGGAAACTCAGGGGGGCGATGGAGAGCAGGGTTTTCATGCCCCGCATTGTCCCCGCCTTGGCAGTTTTTTGCAGCCATGGCGCCAGAGCCCCTGTGGCACCCCACTAAGATCGACGCATGTTCTTGTCTTCTCTTTTGGCCCATCCCGGGGGGCGTGTGGCCCTGGTGCTGGCCAGCCTGGCCGTGCTGCTGGGCGCAGACCATGCCGTGCGGCCGCCAGCGGCCGCACCCGCGCTGGCGCAGATGCCGGCCATTGCCGTGGGCGGCCAGCCGGTGCAGGCGGTGCAACTGCAGCGCGTGGCCGGGGGCGATGTGCCCATGCCAGCCGGCACCGCCGCTGCCCACGCCAGCAGCCTGCTGCCCATGCCGGCCGGGCACGCCGCAGCCCTGAGCCTGTTCTGGTTTTCGGGCGAGCGCGAGAGTGGCCCGCTGGTGCAGATTGCCGCCAGCCAATGGGACCGCGCCACCCAGGCCTGGCTGCCGCCACGCTTTGTGGTGAACCGCCACCAAATGGGCGATTTGCTGGGCCATGGCCTGCGCCGCTTGGGCAACCCGGTGGCGTGGACGGATGCGCAGGGCCGCATGCACCTGTTTGTGGTGGCCACGGGCTGGGGCGGCTGGGCCGCCAGCCGGGTACTGCATTTGCAGCAAAGCAGTGCCTCGCAGGACTTGGCGGAGCTGGCGTTTGCGCCGGTGCGTGTGTTGCCCTTGTCGTGGTTGTGGAACACCAGTTTTTTGGTGCGCAACGCCATGCTGCCCCTGCAAGACGGTGGTGCGGTGCTGCCGGTGCACTTTGAGCTGGGCCTGAAGTACCCCGCTGCGGTGCGGCTGGATGCGAGTGGAGAATTTGTGGGTTTGACCCGCATGTCCAACCGCACCCACAACCTGCAGCCCAGCATCCTGCCGCAGAGCCCGACACAGTGGGTGGCGCTGATGCGCGATGAGCGGCACGGTGGCAAGGTGACGGCGGCACGCACCGACGATGGTGGCGCACATTGGACCGATCTGCCGGACCTGCCCTTGGGCAACCCCGACGCCGCCGTGGCCGGTTTTGCGCTGGGGCCGCAGCAGATGCTGCTGGCCCACAACCCCACCCCCGAGGGCCGCGCCAGGTTGGACCTGAGCCGCAGCGCCGATGGCCTGCAGTGGACACTGCAGCAAACGCTGGCAAAGGGAGCGGAAGACGCCGAGTTTTCTTACCCTGCGCTGGCCTGGGCCGATGACGCCCTGTGGATCAGCTACACCGTGGACCGGGCCACCTTGTCCTGGCAGCGCTTTGCAGTGGGAGGCCAGCCATGAGCGCGCCCGCTTTGCCGCCACTGTGGCTGATGCAGGTTTGGCTGCCACTGGGCTGGGCCGTGGTGTTGGCTGCCTTGGTGCTGGTGCTTGTCAGCCGCCTTACCCGGCACCGCGGCGTGGTGTGGGGCGTGCCGGTGCTGGTGGCGCTGTGGGCGCTGCTGCCCGGCGAGGTGTCACCCGCGTACTGGCTGGGCCTGGCCTTCCAGGCACCCAGCGTGCTGCTGGTGCTGCTGTGTGCCTGGTGGGGCGGGGGAGCGCTGCGGAGGGCACCCGTGATGACGCGCCCTGGCAAACCCATGACTGCTTGGGTGCTGGTTGCCCTGGTGGTGGGCTGGCTCTTGTTGCTCGACACCCTGGCCCAACTGCCCGTGGCGCTGTATGGGTTGGGCTTTGATGCACTCGCTTTGGCCGTGGTGGCCTTGCTCTCTCTGCTGCCCCTCTTGCAGGCCGGTGCCGCCCAGCGTGTGAGCACTTGGCTGGCGCCACTGGCTGTGCTGCTGTTTGTGCTGCTGCGCCTGCCCACCGGCAACGTGTGGGACGCCGTGCTGGATCCCTGGCTCTGGCTGGGGCTGCATGGGTATCTGCTGCGGGGTGTGCTGAGGCGCTCTTGATTTGATAGCTGTTGGCGCAGCACCCACGGGGGTTAGAGCTCAAAAAGACCATAAATTTGGACGCTGACCCGGTTGGGTGCCTTGGCGGAACCTGCACCTACCGCGGGAACTTCGTGTGCTGGCATCACTCCACCTTGCCATGCACCGCAGAACCACCCTGGCCGCCCTGGCCACACTCCCCAGCCTGATCACCACCCCGCTGGCCAGCGCCGCCAGCCAGCCGCTGCTGCAGGCGCTCAAGCCCTCGCCGCGTTTGCCGGTGCTGTTTGTGGGGCATGGCAGCCCCATGAATGCGATCGAGGACAACGCCTGGCGGCGCAGCTGGCAGGCCATGGGGGTGGAGTTGCTGGCGCGTGGCGTGCGGCCGCAGCTGATTCTGTGCATCTCTGCGCACTGGCTCACACCGGGCTGGCAGCTCACGGGAGTGGCGCAGCCCAAAACGATTCACGACTTTGGTGGTTTTCCACAAGCGCTGTTTGACCAGCAGTACCCCGCACCCGGTGCACCCGCGGTGGCGCGCAGCCTGGCCAGCACGCTCAAGTCGCCCGCCAACGGCACGCCCTTGGGAGTGGATGCGCAGTGGGGCTTTGACCATGGCACCTGGTCGGTGCTCAAGCCCATGTTTCCCAAGGCCGACATTCCGGTGTTGCAGCTCAGCATGGACTACAGCCGCGCACCCGCTGAGCACTACGCGCTGGGCAAACAACTGCAGGCGCTGCGCGAGCGCGGGGTGCTGATCGTGGGCAGTGGCAACATCGTGCACAACCTGCGCGCCACACGCCAGGACACGGCGCCAAACGAAGCCTACGACTGGGCGCAGGAGTTTGATGCGGTGGTGCAAAACCAGATCAAGAAGGGGCAACTGGACGCGCTGCAAAACTTTTTGTCGCTGGGTGCTGTGGCTCAGCAAGCGCATCCCTCACACGACCACTACTTGCCGCTGCTCTATGCCGCGGGTGCGGCCCGATCCAGCGAGATGCCGCGTTTCTTCAACACGGGCTTCCAGTCCGCCTCCATCTCCATGCGTTCAGTGCTCTGGGGTTGAACACCACTGGCGTCAGCCCTTGCCCAGCGGTGGCCCGCCAAACATGGCGGACGCGTTGCTGATGGGCCCCAGCTCGGCGGCGGTGGCCAGCAGCGGCTCTGCCAGCGTGTGCATGCGTTCCAGCGTGAGCCGCAGCTTGGGCCCGGCAATGCTGATGACCCCAATCGCCTCCTTGCGCCGGTAGACCGGTGCGGCCATGGCGGTCATGCCGGGGGCAAACACCTCGTCGATCATGGCGTAGCCGCGCACACGTGCGGCATGCAGGTAGCCCAGTAGCGCCTTTACGGTAGTGGGCGCGCGCGGGCCGTAGTCCTCCGGCGCACCAAAGCCCTGGCGGGACACCATCTCCATCGCGCGCTCGTCGCTCATGGTGAGCAGCCAGGCATGGCCGGACGCGGTGCAGGAGAGGCGGGCGTCCATGCCCATATCGGGGTCGTAGCGAAGGCCCTTGCGCATCCCCTGGGACTTGGCCACCCAGGTCAGGCGCTCACCATCCACCAGGGACAGGCGCACCAATTCGCCCGAGGTCTGGGCCAGCCGGTCCAGCAGGGGCTCGGCCACATCGACCATGCCCACATTGCTGAGGTAGCCCAGGCCCAGCGAGGCCAGCTTGGTGGTGAGCAGGTAGTCGCCATGCGCCCGCGCTTGCCGCACATAGCCGCGCTGCTGCAGGTCGGCCAGCAGGCGGTGGCAGGCGCTCAGGGGAATGTCCAGCTCGCTGGCCAGTTGCGCCAGGGGGAAGCCGTCGGGGTGGGCGGCCATGTGTTCCAGGATCTGCAGACCCCGGACCAGCGCGGTACTCATGGAAGTTTCCTTTTTATATTGAGAAATGATTTTCCAATTTGGAAAGTATTTCTCATTGGGTCCGAATAATAGTCGGCAGGAGCGGGGCGACCTTTCAGATCCCGACCAGACACCCCAGGAGACACACCATGCGCAGATCTTTCGTGCTGGGCCTTAGCGCCCTGGCTTTGGCCATCACCAGCTTTGGCGTCCAGGCCCAGGACATCCAGGAACGCACCATCAAGTTCGGCCACTTGAACAATGCCGGTCATCCGACCAGCCTGGGCGTGCGCAAGTTCGCCGAAATCGTGGCGGCCAAGAGCGGCGGAAAAATCAAGGTGCAGGAGTTCGCGGCTTCCCAGCTTGGCAACGAGCTGCAGCAGCAGTCAGCGCTGCAAGGCGGCGTGCAGGAGATGCTGGTGGCATCGACCACCTCCCTGAACGGCATCGTCAAGGAATTCGGCCTGCTCGACTTTCCTTTTCTTTTTGCCAATGCCAAGCAGGCTGATGCCTTGGTCGACGGTCCCCTGGGCAAGGCCCTGGCTGCCAAGCTGCCGGAGAAAGGGCTGCTCGTGCTGGGATTCTTCGACCTGGGCTTTCGCAATGTCACCAACAGCAAGCGGCCCATCATGAAAGGGTCGGATCTGGAGGGCCTGAAGCTGCGCGTGATCCCGAACCCGGTGTTCCTGGAAACCTTCAAGACGTTCAAGGCCAACCCGGTGCCCTTGGCCTTTGCCGAACTGTATGGCGCGCTCGAAAGCAAAGCCGTCGATGGCCAGGAGAATCCTTTTGCAGTGATTGAGTCGAGCAAGCTCTATGAAGTACAGAAGTACGTGAGCGGCACCAACCACGTTTACGCGACCAATCCCATCCAGATCAGCAAGCGCTTCTGGGACCGTCTCTCACCGGTGGAGCAGAAGCTGCTGCAAGACGCCGCCACTGAAGCCCAGAACTGGCAGCGCACGGTGAGCCGCGAGGTTTCCAGCAAGGCCTTGGGCGAGTTGAAGGCCAAGGGCATGATCTACAACGACATTCCGCCCGCCGAACTGGACCGCATGCGTGCCGATGTGCGTCCTGTCTACGACAAGTTCTCCGCTGCCTACGACCCGGCGACTGTGGCCCTGTTCAAAGCCGAACTGGAACGGGTCTCCAAGCTGTGAATACCATGAAATTCCTCATCTTGCACGGCCCCAATCTCAACCTGTTTGGGCGGCGTGAACCCCATATCTATGGCACCACCACGTTGGCCGAGATCAACGCCAAACTCCAGGCCCTGGCTGCGGAGTTGGGGGTGGAACTGGAGATCCTGCAGTCCAACCACGAAGGCACGCTGATCGACAAGCTGCACGAGCGCATCGACACGGTGCAGGGGGCCTTGCTGAATCCGGCTGGGCTCACCCAGCACGGCGTGCCACTGCACGACGCGATCAAGGCGATGCCGTTTCCTGTGCTGGAAATTCACATGTCGAACATCGCGGCGCGTGAGCCCTGGCGGTCACACTCCATCATCTCGCCCGCGGTGAAGGCGACGATCCAGGGGCTGGGCTGGCGCTCGTACACCATGGGGCTGCGCGCAGTGGTGGAGCTGGCGCAGGCGTCGTAGGCACAAAAAAAGGGCCAACCCGATGGGGCTGGCCCTTTTTGTTTGGGGTGCGCCAGATTCAGCGCACCACGCTTACAGGCAACACGCCAGCATCCGGGGCACGGTCATGGTCTGAGCGGGCAAACACCGTCTTTTCTGTGAACGTCACATCTACGAAGCGTGCCATGCTGGTGGTAGGGGGCGTGCAGGCAGGGGGCTTTTGGCCTTCTATACTCACGAAATGAACCAGTCAGTACATTCCGCGGGAAGCACCTCGTCCCCAGCCAAGCCGGTGGCTGCGCCCTCGCGCACCAACGACCCGGCGCGCACGATGGCTGGCATTCTGGCGATGGCGACCAAAGAGTTCGCGGCCAAGGGGCTGAGTGGTGCGCGCATCGATGCGATTGCCGAGGCCACCCACACCAGCAAGCGCATGATTTATTACTACTACGGCAGCAAAGAGGGGCTGTACGTGGCGGTGCTGGAAGAGTCGTACCGGCGCATGCGCCAGATTGAGGGGCAGTTGCACCTGGAGGACATGGAGCCCGAGGCGGCCTTGCGCCGACTGGTGGAGTTCACCTTCGACCGGCATGCGGACAACGAGGATTTCATCCGCCTGGTGATGAACGAAAACATCGAGCAGGGCAGCTACCTGGCGCAGAGCAAGACCATCCAGCAGCTCAATGTGCCGGCCATTCAGGCGATTCGCCAGCTCTATGACCGGGGCGTGCAGCAGGGCGTGTTCCGCCCGGGGCTGGACCCGGTGGACATCCACGCGTCGATCTCGGCGCTGGCGTTTTTCAACGTCTCCAACCGCCACACCTTCGGGCTGATCTTCAAGGACAAGGTGCAGAACGCGCAGTCCGACGCCCGCCGTGCCAGCATCACCGAGATGGTGGTGCGCTTCGTGCGCAAGTAATCCCGCAGGCATGGCGCGCCTCGCGCGCAGGGGGCGTGCAAGCAATTCACTTTCGGCATAACAGCTTTCCCGGCTATGCGCGATAGATCTAGGGAAAACCCGCATCTCTTAAAACTAACTAGTTCGTACATTAACAAACGTACGAAATCTGGAGCGTTGCGTGGTCAACAAATTTATCAATGGGTACTGCAAGTTGCTGGGCTACCTGATTGCCGCAGCACTGGCGCTGATGGTGGTGCTGGTGTTTGGCAATGTGGTGATGCGCTATGCGTTCAACTCGGGTTTCACCCTGTCTGAAGAACTGTCGCGCTGGTTGTTTGTGTGGGTCACCTTCATGGGGGCTGTGGTCGCCCTGCATGAAAAAGCCCACCTGGGCACCGACATGCTGGTGGGCCGCTTGGGCGCCACTGGCAAGAAGGTATGCATGGCGCTGTCCCTCGTGCTCATGTTGTTTTGCCTGTGGTTGGTGGCCAAAGGTTCTTACGACCAGTACCTCATCAACAAGGAGTCCACCAGCCCGGTGATGGAAGTGTCCATGGGCATTTTCTATGCCTCGGGGGTGGTGTTTGCCGTACTGGGCGCGCCCATTGTGCTGACGGACCTGTGGCGTCTGCTCAGCGGCCAGGTGGATGACGCACACCTGGTGCTGATCCAGGAGTCCGAAGAAGCACCGCATGGCGGTGACTCTGGTGGCCATTCCCCTTCCCGCAACTGAGCCCGGAGCGACTGAGATGACGATTGCAATTTTTCTGGGTTCGTTGTTGGCAGCCATGGCGCTGGGGGTGCCGATTGCCTTTGCCCTGCTGCTGTGTGGTGCGGCACTGATGTGGCAGATGAACATGTTTGATGCGCAGATCCTGGCGCAGAACGTGATCGAAGGGGCCAACAGCTTTCCGCTGCTGGCAGTGCCCTTCTTCATGCTGGCGGGCGAGATCATGAACGCGGGCGGTCTGTCGCGCCGCATCGTGAACTTCGCCATGGCGCTGGTGGGGCACATCAAGGGCGGCCTGGGTTATGTGACGATTGTGGCGGCCGTGATCATGGCGTCGCTGTCGGGTTCTGCGGTGGCCGACGCGGCCGCGCTGACTGCATTGCTCCTGCCCATGATGGTGGCGGCCGGCCACGACCGCGCCCGTTCGGCCGGGCTGATTGCGTCGGCCGGCATCATCGCGCCCATCATTCCGCCCAGCATCGGCTTTGTGATCTTTGGCGTGGCGGCCAACGTGTCGATTTCCAAGCTGTTCATGGCCGGCATCTTCCCGGGTGTGTGGCTGGCCCTGTCGCTGGTGGCCACCTGGTGGTGGCTGGTGCGCAAGGAAATGGTGGTGCCGCCACCGCGCAAGAGTGCGGCTGAGGTGCTGGAGGCCATGCGCCTGGCGACCTGGGCGCTGGTGCTGCCCTTCATCATCGTGTTCGGCCTGAAGTTTGGGGTGTTCACCCCCACCGAGGCGGCCGTGGTGGCAGCGGTGTATTCGCTGTTTGTGTCCACCGTGGTCTACCGCGAACTCAATTTCAGCAAGCTGGTGCCCTTGTTTGTGGCTGCGGCCAAGACCAGCGCGGTGGTGATGTTTCTGGTGGCGGCGGCCATGGTGTCGGCCTGGATGATCACCGTGGCCAACCTGCCCGGCCAGGTGGTGGAGTTGCTGCAACCCCTGCTGGACAGCCCGCGCCTCTTGATGCTGGCCATCATGATTCTCACCATCGTGGTGGGCACGGCACTGGACATGACGCCCACGATTTTGCTGCTGACGCCGGTGTTGATGCCGGTGGTCAAGGCCGCGGGCATCGACCCGGTGTACTTCGGTGTGATGTTCATCATCAACAACGCCATCGGCCTGATCACGCCGCCCGTGGGCACGGTGCTGAACGCGGTGGCCGGTGTGGGCAAGGTGGGCATGGACGAGGTGACCAAAGGGGTTCTGCCCTTCATGTTTGCGCAGTTCGCCATCATGTTCTTGATGGTGGCCTTCCCGCAGCTGGTGATGGTGCCGGCCCGCTGGTTCTATTGATGGTTAACGGCAGCCGGGCGTGCTTGGGTACGCCACGTCCGGCAGGCTTTTTGTATTGCGTACAGCCGCTTTCGGTTCCCACAATTTCAGGAGACAAGTCATGAAGCGTTCAGTCCTCAAAGCCATTGCCGCAGCCGCTGTCCTCGCCACCTTGGGTGTTGCCCAGGCGCAAGAGATCCGTGAACACACGATCAAGTTCGCCACCCAAAACCCCAAGGGCCACCCCATGGTGCTGGGCATGGAGCGTTTTGCCGAAAACGTGAGCAAGAAGTCGGGCGGCAAGATCAAGGTCAACCTGTTCCCCGGCGGTGTGTTGGGCGGTGACCAGGCCAATGTGTCGGCCGTGCAGGGCGGCACGCTGGAGATGGTGGTGCTCAACACCGGCATTCTGGCCAGCGTGGCCAAAGAGCTGGCGATTTTCGACTTCCCCTTCCTGATCAGCTCTTCCCAAGAGGCCGACGCACTGGTGGACGGCCCGGTGGGCAAGAAGCTGCATGCCAAGCTGGAAGAGCGCGGTATTGTGGGCCTGTCGTACTGGGAGCTGGGCTTTCGCAACATCACCAACAGCAAGCGCCCCATCCTCAAGGTGGATGACATCGAAGGCCTGAAGCTGCGCGTGATCCCCAACCCCATCAACGTGGACTGGGTGAAGGCTCTGGGCGCCAACCCCACACCGCTGCCCTTCCCCGAGTTGTACGCCGCGCTGGAGCAGAAGGCGATTGACGGCCAGGAAAACCCCCTGACCGTGATCAACGCCAACAAGCTGTACGAGGTGCAGAAGTACGTCACGCTGACCAACCACCAGTACAACCCCCAGTCGGTGATCATCAGCAAGAAGTTCTGGGACACCTTGAACGCGGCCGAGAAGAAGCTGATTGACGAAGCATCGGACGACGCGACCAAGTACCAGCGCGAACAGTCCCGCGCCCAAGCCGCAGCCGCGGTGGACGGCCTCAAAAAGGGTGGCATGACCGTGAGCGAGTTCTCACCTGCTGAACTGGCCAAGCTGCGCGACAAGATGAAGCCCGTGGTGGCCAAGTACAGCGCCAACGTGGGCGAAGCCACCGTGGCAGAAGTGCAGGCCGAGCTGGCCAAGATCCGCAAGTAAGCGCCGTCCCCTGCGCGGCCCGGTGGCCGCGCAGGGCCGCTGATTCTCTTTGTCTTTCCGAGGTTGTATGAAAGTCCTGATGCTGCACGGCATTAACCACAATATGTTCGGCAAGCGCGACCCCGCGCAGTACGGCACCATCACGCTGGACGAGATCAATGCCAGCCTGCACGCGCTGGGCCGCGAGCTGGGTGCCGAGGTGCAGGCTTTTCAGACCAACAGCGAAAGCGCCATGTGTGAGCGCATCCACCAGGCCTTTACCGAGGGGGTGGACGCGGTGCTGATCAATGCCGGTGCCTGGACGCACTACAGCTACGGCATCCGCGATGCCATTTCCATCCTGACCTGCCCGGTGGTGGAGCTGCACATGTCCAACATCCACGCGCGCGAGGAATTCCGCCACAAGTCGGTGTTTGCCGACATCGTCAAAGGCCAGATTGCCGGCTTTGGCGCGGACAGCTATTTGCTGGCCCTGCGCGCCGGTGTCAACGCGGCCAAGGCTGCCAAGGCCGTGCAAGCATGATCATCAACGGCAACACCGAAGTCATTGCCCACATTGGCTTCCCCACGCACGCCTTCAAGGCACCCATGATTTACAACCCCTGGTTTGAAAAAGCCGGGGCCAATGTGGTGGTGGTGCCCATGGGTTGCCAGAGCCCGGACTACGCCGCATTTTTGCGCAGCGTGTTCACGCTCACCAACATCCGCGGCGCGCTGATCACCATGCCGCACAAGGTGCCCACTACCGAGTTGGTGGACGAGCTGTCGCCCACCGCCGCCATTGCGGGCGCGTGCAACGCCGTACGCCTGGGCCCCCATGGGCAGCTGCAAGGCGACATGTTTGACGGTGCCGGTTTTGTGCGCGGCGTGCTGCGCAAGGGCCTGAAGCTGCAGGGCGCACGCGCCCTGGTGGTGGGCAGTGGCGGTGTGGGCTGCGCCATTGCGGCCTCGCTGGCGGCCGAGGGACTGTCTGCCCTGGCGGTGTTTGATGTCAACGCGACTGCAGCTGATGGTCTGGCTGCCCGCCTGCGCCAGCACTATCCGCAGCTCGAGGTCTTGACCGGCTCCACCGACCCGGTGGGTTTTGACCTGGTGGTGAATGCCACGCCGCTGGGCATGAACGAGGGCGACGCGATGCCGCTGGATGTGACGCGCCTGGCCGCCACCACGTTTGTGGGTGAGGTGGTCATGAAGACCGAGACCACGGCTTTTCTGGCTGCGGCCATGGCACGTGGCTGCAAGGTGCAGGTGGGGTCTGACATGCTGTTCGAGCAGATTCCGGCCTACCTGGAGTACTTTGGCTTGCCCAGCACCACCCCCGAAGAGCTGCGGGCCGTGGCGACGCTGCAGTACTGATTTTTAAGCCTTTTAGGCCTCTAGCCCTCGCGGATGCTGCGTAAGCAGCTCCTAAATCAGGAGTGAAATGAAGCGCTGGTTGCGGCTAAGGCGTGCGCACCAACAGCCATTCGCGGCGGAACAACCACTCCTGCGGTTGCCACAGGTTATCCAGCGTCACCTCGCCGCTCTTGTGGCGGCTCTTCACATGCCAGCGTTGGGCCACCAGCGTGCAGTGCGGCAGGCAGCTGGGGGCTTCGTTCAGGTCTTCTTGCAGCCAGACCACGGCATCGAACTCCGCCAACAGTTTGTCCAGCCGTTCCTTGGCGGGCATGTCGGGGTACAGCGCTCCGGTGTTGCGGCCTTCGGCGTCGTACGGCGTGATGCGCGCACCAGGCAGCACAAAGTGAAAACGCTCGTACTGGCCGGTGAATCCATTGGGCACAACCACCCGTTGGCCCTGCATCTGTGCTTGCACGGTGGGGCTGTAGTCCGCTGCGGGCTTGGAGAGTGGCGCCACCATGAGTCCAAAGCAGCCATACACCGCCAGGCAAGCCACCAGGGTTGCATTGCGTACCCATGGTTTGTAGATAAAACCGCCTGTAACACCCACCAATCCTGCGCAAGCAGCTATCAAAGTCGTAGCAAATTCCGCCGTGTTGGCAATCCCCATGCTGCCCATCACCCAGCCAATGCGGGCCAGCATCACCAGTGCCGGGGCGCACACCAGTAGCGTGACCCAGAACCAGACGCGGGGCAGCCGGTCCCACACCAGCGCCATGGCAATGGCCAGCGCCGGCATGGCCGGAATGACGTAGCGCGCCGAGCGTTGGCTGGGAATGGTGAACACCACTAGCCACACCAGCAGCCAGGCCAGCAGCACCCACAGCGCAGGCGTGAGTTGCGCATAACTCTCGCGGCGCACACCGCGCCACAACACCAGTGCACAAAAGCCCAAGGCCATGAAGGCGAGCAGGCCCGCGTTCTCGGGGTAGGCCAGCAACTGCGTCCACATGGGGTAGGGGCCTGACAGCGCGGCTTGCCAGTACCCCATGGTGTTGGACATCTTGCCGGCGTTCTCGGCCACCACAAACTCTTGCCACACGGCAGCCGGGTCGGGGTCCAGCACAAACCACAGCGCAAAAATGCCCACCCCCAGCAGCGTGCTCCAGGCCACGCCCACGGTGGTGCGCAGCGTGGTGCGCCAGGCAAATGGTTCACTCAGCAGCACGGCGCACCACAGTGCCGCCGCAGCCGGCGCCACCAGGGCAAACGATTTGTAGGCCGCACCCAAACCCATGGCGGCGCCAAACAGGGTATAGGCCAGCCAGCCCAGTGCAGGGGGCGGGTCCAAGGCCTTGTTGCGTACGCGCAGCCACAACACCCACCACATGGGCAGCGCCAGCCAAAAGGTTTCGGGCGCTGAGGTGAGGTAGACGCGCCCGTAACGGAACGTGGAGAAAAACAGCAGGTACAGCGCCGCGGCAATACATGCGGCACGCAGCTTGCCGGGCGTGGCCGCCATGCGGTGCGCAAAGAAGGCCAGCAGGGCGGTGGTGGCAAAGGTGTAGGCAATGCTGGGCAGGCGTAGCGCGAACAGGTCCCAGCTCTGGCCCCAGCCACCGGCCACCATGGCCTGCCAGATCAGCAGGGGCGGCTTGGTGTTGCGCGTGCCCAGCAGCTCCGACTGCAGCGGCAGCCAGTGGCCGCTCTCGGCCGTCATGCGGGCGATATGGATGTAGACCATCTCGTCGCCATTGGTGGGGGCGTAGGGGCCGCCCAAGCCCAGCAGGTAGAGGATTGATGCTATAAAAACAAGAGCTATCCACGCAATGTCGGTGCGGGCTAGTGGCTCAAAACGCTTGAAACTTGACCCCATGGGTGTCGCTCACTCTTTCGGGCGCTTGAAGGTCCAGCGGTCGTTGGCCAAAAAGTTGCTCACGCTGGCCGCGATGATGGCGATGATGTTGGCCACGCGGTAGTCCATGCTGCCCGACAGCAGCAGCGTGAGCACGTACTGCAAGCCGCTGCCAAAGGCCGATGCGGTGACATACTGGCCAAACTCCATGCCCAGCAGGCGCAGGCTCACGGGTTGCATCTCACCGGCTTCCAGCGTTTTCACCCGGTCGGCCCAGGTCCAGAGCCGGTTCCAGGTGAAGTTGTTGAGGGTGGCCAGTGCGATGGCCAGGGCCAGAGAGAGGTACGGCTTTTTGTACCCAGCCTCAATGGCGTTGAACAGGTATTCGTGGCCCAGGTGCAGCACGGTCAGATTCACCACCACGCCGCTGGCGCCCACGATGCCGAATTTGATGAAGCGGTAACGCTCCAGCAGGCCCAGCGCCCACAACACGGCGCGTTGCAGTCCGTTCACGCCGCTCATACGCTGGCTGCCTCGGTGCGGGTTCTCAGGTAGGCCAAGGCTTGGTCCAGCACCGGGTCAGGGGCAATACGTTTGAGGCACTGGTTGTCACCGTCGCAAAAGGTCAGGCGGTGGTTGTAGGCGGACAGGCAGGGCGAACAGGCAATGCCACTTTCCAGCACGGTGTTGCGCGTGCCCAGCGGGCCGTACAGCTTGCCGGTCTCCGGACCAAAAAACACCATGGTCTGAATGGGGGTGACCGTGGCAAAGTGGCCGGGGCCGCCGTCGTTGGTGATGAGCAGCTCGGACGCGTGGAACAGCATCAGCAGTTCGCGGATGCTCTTGGTGTAGCCGGTCAAATCCAGGCAGGCTTCGCTGCCCACCTGGGCCTTCAAATCCTTGGCCAGCTGTGCGTCGTCTTTCAGGCCGATCAGCCCCACGGCAAAACCCGCGGCACACAGGCCCTGTGCCACCCGTGCGTAGTGCGCGGCGGGCCAGGCGCGTTCAGGCAATATGCCACCGCCCGCGTACATCAGTACGAGTGGATGATCGATGGTGACTGGGTGGTCGCTTTGGACCTTGGCGCGGTAGGCCTCCAGTTCGGTCGGGCTGAACTTGACGGAAAGCTCTGTCTCTGTGGGCACCACGCGGATTGGTGCGGCCTTGTTGCGCGGTGCGCTGCCTGCAGATTCCATCGCGTCCACCAGCGACAGGAACTGTTTGCTGATGTGCTGGTAGGGGTTGTAGGGAATCGCGTGGTTGATGAAACTGCCGCGGTACAGGCCTTCCTGGGTGTGCGGGGTAAAGCCCACACGCACCGGCGCACCGGTGCTGAAGGAGAGCAGGGCGCTGACGCGCGAGAACAGTTCGCAGTCGATCACCGCGTCCAGACCCAGCTTGCGCATGGCCAAGCTGACCTTGAGGATGTCGCCGATCAGCGCGCCGCCAGAACTGTCGTCCAGCGTGTGCATGTTCTCAGGCTGGGTCAGTTGCAGGAGTTTGGAGACTTCCTGGTTTTTCTTGAGCTGCAGGATGTGGATGGCCGCTTGCGGGTATTTGCGGCGCAACTCCGCAAACATGGGGCCTGCCAACACGATGCTGCCCATTTCGGAGAGCAGGATAACCAGAATATTCTTGGCCTTGGTATCCACGGTGGCAGGCGCAGTCCATAGCCCGGTGAAGCGCACCCAAGCCGACACCGCACCACACAGCACTTGGCCAACCCAGCGGTCTATGAATCGTTGTGTTTGGAGTTTCATCGGGTTGGCATTGTGCCAGCGGCGCAGGCTTGCGCCGCTGGCGTTGGTCTGTATTACAGACCGGCGGCTGCACGCAGGGCGGCAGTCTTGTCGGTGCGCTCCCAAGTGAACTCAGGTTCTTCGCGACCGAAGTGGCCGTAGGCCGCAGTCTTTTCGTAGATCGGGCGCAGCAGGTCCAGCATCTGGATGATGCCCTTGGGACGCAGGTCAAACACCTCGGCCACGATGGCCGACAGCTTGTCGTCGGGGATGACGCCCGTGCCTTCCGTGTAGACCGTGATGTTCATGGGCTTGGCCACACCAATCGCGTAGGCCACTTGTACCTGGCACTGCTTGGCCAGGCCTGCAGCCACCACGTTTTTGGCCACGTAGCGTGCAGCATAGGCAGCGGAACGGTCCACCTTGGACGGGTCTTTGCCGGAGAAGGCACCACCACCGTGCGGGCAGGCGCCACCGTAGGTGTCCACAATGATCTTGCGACCGGTCAGGCCGCAGTCACCTTGCGGGCCACCCACCACAAAGCGGCCTGTGGGGTTGATCAGGTACTTGGTGTTTTGCAGCCATTCCTTGGGCAGCACGGGCTTGATGATTTCTTCAATGATGGCTTCGGTGAACGAGGCCTTCATCTTGTGTTGGGTCTCCGACTGGTCGGGGCTGTGCTGGGTGGACAGCACCACGGTGTCAATGCTGTGGGGCTTGCCGTCCACATAGCGCATGGTCACCTGGCTCTTGGCGTCGGGGCGCAGGAAAGGTAGACGGCCATCCTTGCGCAACTGGGCCTGGCGCTCCATCAGGCGGTGGGCGTAGTAGATGGGGGCGGGCATCAGCTCGGGCGTTTCGTCGCAGGCGTAGCCAAACATCAGGCCCTGGTCACCGGCGCCGGTGTTCAGGTGGTCGTCGGACGCATGGTCCACGCCCTGTGCGATGTCGTTGGACTGTTTGTCGTACGCGACCAGCACGGCGCAACCCTTGTAGTCGATGCCGTATTCGGTGTTGTCGTAGCCGATGCGTTTGATGGTGTCACGTGCCACCTGGATGTAGTCGACATGTGCGTTGGTGGTGATTTCACCGGCCAGCACCACAAGACCGGTATTAGTCAGGGTTTCGGCTGCCACGCGGGACTTGGGGTCCTGCTTGAAAATCGCGTCCAGGATCGCGTCAGAAATCTGGTCGGCGACTTTGTCGGGGTGGCCTTCAGACACAGACTCGGAGGTAAAGAGAAAATCGTTCGCCATAACTGGGTCTCCAAAATTAACGTCAAGTCGCGTTGCTTGGGCTTTGGAGCTTACAGCGAACGCTTTAGCAGATTCGTCAAAGTTTTGACAAGGCACAATGGCGGGCCTTGGGAGGCAAACCACTGTGTGCGTCGCCCTGCAAGTAGTTCTATAACTCAGCGACGCTGCCGATTTTAGCCCACCCATGTTCCTGGTTTTCAAATTGCTGTCCCACCTGCCTTTGTGGCTATTGCACGGCTTGGGCTGGGGATTGGGGTGGTTGGCTTTTCTGCTGTCTCCCACCTACCGCCAGCGCTTTGTCGCCAATGCGCACCAGGCGGGCTTGACTGCAGCGCAGCGGCGCGCAGCGGTGGGGCAATCCGGCATGTTGGTGGCCGAGCTGCCGCGTTTGTGGTTGGGGGCACCGGTAACGGTGCAATGGCAGGGGCGTGGTCATGTTGAATCCGCGCTGCAAAGTGGCCGCGGTGTGGTGTTTTTGACGCCCCATTTGGGGTGTTTTGAGATCACAGCCCAGGCCTACGCCGAGGCGTTTGGCCTGCATGGTCGGCCGATGACCGTGTTGTTTCGGCCTCCCAGGCAGGCCTGGTTGGCGCCCTTGGTCACGCAAAGCCGTGCCCGGCCGGGCATGGAGACCGCGCCCACCACCCTGGCCGGAGTGAAACAAATGCTCAAGGCGCTCAAGGCGGGCCATTGCGTGGGACTTTTGCCAGACCAGGTGCCGCCGCAATCGCAAGGCGTGTGGGCCCCATTTTTTGGACAAAATGCGTACACCATGACTTTGTCTGCCCGATTGGCAGCCCAAAGCGGGGCCACTGTGTTGCTGGCTTGGGGCCAGCGCCTGCCTTGGGGACGGGGGTATACCGTGCATGTCCAGCCTTTGAGTGCGCCTTTGTCACCCGATTTGGCCGAGGCCGCTAGCCAGATCAACGCTGCGATGGAGGCGCTGATTCGCCAATGCCCGACGCAGTACCTTTGGGGTTATGCCCGGTACAAGGCGCCACGTGCGACTCCCTGAGATAGCTACGGCAGAATCACGATGAGTCGCTGGATGTTGAAACTGTTGGTGCTGCTTGGGGCGTTGCCTCTGCCACTTTTGCGTGGCTTGGGCTGGGTGTTGGGCGGTGTGTTGTACGCCCTGGTTCCTTCCCGGCGGCGTGTGGTGCAGACCAATTTGGCTTTGTGTTTTCCGGCTTGGACCCAGGCCGAGCGCAGGCGGCAATGTTTTCTGACCTTTGTGCATTTTGCCCAGTCTTGGCTGGACCGGGGATGGCTTTGGCATGCGCCACCATCGGTGGTGCAAGCACGCTTGCAGCTGGGTGGTGCGCTGGATGCAATGGCTGGTGATACCCCCACAGTCTTGTTTGCGCCTCACTTCATGGGGCTGGATGCTGCCTGGACGGCACTGACCCAGCAAATGCCGCGGCGGTTTGCGACGATTTATTCGCCTCAACTCAATCCTGCGGTGGATGCTTGGGTGCTGGCGGGGCGGCTGCGTTTTGGGCAGCCAGAAATGGTGGCGCGCCTGGATGGCGCCAAACCTATCGTGGCGGCGGTACGCCGTGGCGAACCGTTGTACCTCTTGCCGGACATGAATTTCGACCCCTCCGAGTCGCTTTTCGTGCCTTTTTACGGCGTGTCTGCCGCTACGGTCCCCTCGCTTTCGCGGTTTGCAAAATTGGGGCGTGCCCAGGTTGTTCCGGTAGTCACCCGCATCACGCCACAAGGCTACAGCATCGAGGTGTTACCCCCTTGGCAAGACTTCCCCACGGCAGATCTGGAGGCAGACACCCGGCGAATGAACCGGGAGTTGCAGTCTTACATCGATACCATGCCATCCCAGTATTACTGGGTCCACAAGCGGTTCAAAGACCGCCCGAACGGCGAAGCGCCCCCTTATTGAGGTTCAGGTGCAGTGTCTGCGGTGTTGGCAGCCCCTTTGGGGTGGGCCCATTTCCAGAGCAGCTTGGCGACATCTTCAATGCCTTGGCGCTTGGGGGCCGAAAACAGCATGACCTCGCCACCGCCCGCCTGCAGCTTGGTAATGGACAAGACCTTGGCCTGTTCGCTGCGGGTGAGCTTGTCGGCCTTGGTCAGGATGATCAGAAATTTCAGACCTTCCTGCACCCGGGGACGGATCACATCGAGCAGGATTTCGTCCAGCTCGGTCATGCCATGGCGCGGGTCGCACATCAGCACAATGGCGTGCAGGTTTTTGCGTGTGACCAAGTAGTTGGCCATGACTTGTTGCCAACGGATTTTGTCTTGCTTGGGCACGGCTGCGTAACCATAACCCGGCAAGTCGGTCAGCACGGCATCGGTTTGCCCTTGCTTGCCCAAGGCGAACAGGTTGATGTGCTGGGTTCGGCCTGGCTTCTTGGAGGCAAAGGCGAGCTGCTTCTGCTGCGTCAGGATATTGATGCAGGTGGATTTGCCGGCGTTGGAGCGCCCCACGAAGGCAATTTCCGGGACATCGAGCTCAGGTAAAAAATGCAGTTGGGGCGCCGTTGTGAGAAAGCGGGCGGTGTGTAACCAGCCCATGGCCACGGTCCCGGCCGATTTTTCAGCGGTGGGCGCGGGGGTGTTTGTGGCGCTTGTGGCGCGTGGGTTTGGTGTATTGGTCATTGAATGTGAAGGTAAACCCAGAGCCGCATTGTAGAATGGCGCTGTTTTGCTCACCAGACACGACATTCCTATGAAGTTGATTGCACACTTGCTCCTCGCTGCCTCGTTCGCGGCCTTCTCTGCGCCTTCTTTCGCAGAAGACGTCAAGCCAGAGGCCGCCAAAGTCGCCAAACCTGATTTGGTGAAGGGTGAGGCCAGCTACACCGCAGTCTGTGCTGCCTGCCATGGGGCAGATGGCAATGCGGGATCGCCTGCTTACCCCAAGCTGTCGCAGCAACACCCCGAATACCTGGTCAAACAGTTGCAGGAGTTCAAGTCGGACAAGCGCAACAACGCGGTGATGAAGGGTTTTGCCTCCACCCTGAGCGATACGGACATGAAAAATATTGCCTACTGGCTGACTTCACAAAAAGCCAAGGCCGGTTTTGCCAAGGACAAGACACTGGTGTCCCTGGGCGAGCGGATTTACCGCGGTGGCATTGCCGATCGTCAAGTGCCGGCCTGTGCAGGCTGCCACAGCCCCAATGGTGCAGGCATTCCGTCCCAGTACCCACGCCTGAGCGGCCAGCATGCTGACTATTCGGTGGCGCAGTTGGTCGCCTTCCGTGATGGCGTGCGCAAGAACAGTTTGCAGATGGGCCAGGTGGCTGCCAAGATGAATGATCGCGAAATCAAGGCCGTGGCGGATTACATCGCTGGCCTGCGTTAAGTTCTATTTAACGGTACGAAACGGGTTCTGCGGAACCAATCGCATCGCGACCACACCAACAGGCGGGACCATCCCACGATGGCCTGCCTTTTTTTTTGAGATTTACAGCCACCCATGACAGTTTCCACCCAAGGCTTGGCGTTAAAAACGGGTTCGCAGGCTTGGCGCTCTGCGGTCGAGTTGCTGTCGTCCATGCGTTTTGCCATTTCGCTGCTCACGGTGATCTGCATTGCATCCATCATTGGAACCGTGCTCAAGCAGCATGAGCCTCTGAACAACTACGTCAACCAGTTTGGACCTTTCTGGACTGAGGTGTTTGGTATGGCCAGCCTCTACAGCGTCTACAGTGCTTGGTGGTTTCTGCTGATTCTGGCGTTTTTGGTGACCAGTACGTCTTTGTGTGTGGCGCGTAATACGCCCAAAATTTTGGCGGACCTCCGCTCATACAAGGAAAACATCCGTGAGCAGAGTTTGCAGGCGTTTGGACAGCGTGCGCAGGTGCAGTTGGCAGAGGCCGCCGAGCCAGCAGCCCATCGCATTGGTAATTTGCTGGTGAGTGGTGGGTGGCGGGTCAAGCTGCAGCGCCGTGAAACTGGGCAAGGTGCTGGGTGGATGGTGGCAGCGAAAGCCGGTGCCGCCAACAAATTGGGCTACATCGCAGCCCACAGCGCCATCGTTTTGGTGTGTTTGGGGGGCTTGCTCGACGGGGACCTGATCGTCCGGGCACAGATGCTGTTCAATGGCAAGCAGGTGTACAAAGGGGGGGGGCTGATTGCGGATGTGCCGCAACAACACCGTCTGAGTGAGCGCAACCCGACGTTCCGGGGGAATTTGCTGGTAGCGGAGGGGACGCAGTCCAGCACTGCCATCTTGAACCAATCCGATGGCGTACTGCTGCAGGATTTGCCCTTTGCCATTGAGCTCAAAAAATTCATTGTGGAGTATTACTCCACGGGCATGCCCAAATTGTTTGCCAGCGACATCGTCATCCACGACAAGGTGACGGGCGAGAAAATTGAAGCGCGCACCGAGGTCAACCATCCCGTCAAGCATCGGGGTATCGAGATATTCCAAAGCAGTTTTGATGATGGCGGCTCCAGCTTGCGCCTGCGTGCGCAATCGCTGACCGGGCGTACCCAGCCCTTCGAATTAACGGGAGTGGTCGGTGGCTCTTCGCAGTTGACCAACCAGGCGGGTGCTCCGGGAGATCAATTGACGGTGGAGTACACCGGCCTGCGGGTGATCAACGTTGAAAATTTTGGAGGCAATCCGGCCGAAGGTATCGATGTCCGTAAAGTGGACTTGCGCGATGCCGTGAATGCACAAATGGGGGCTGCCAACAAGACCAAAGAACAAAAAAACCTGCGCAATGTGGGTCCCAGCGTGACCTACAAGTTGCGCGATGGCGCAGGACAGGCGCGGGAGTACCACAACTACATGCTGCCGGTGGACATGGGCGAGGGAGTGCCGGTGTTCCTGCTGGGCATGCGGGAGACGCCGGCCGACACCTTCCGCTACATCCGGGTGCCGGCGGATGAAAAAGGCTCCATGGACGATTTCATGCGCTTGAGCCAAGCGCTGGCGAACCCCTCCATGCGCGACAAGGCGGTGCAGCGGTATGCCACGAAGGCGGTGGATGGAAAACGCCCCGAGTTGTCTGCCCAGCTGAGTGCATCGGCAGCGCGTGCGCTGGCTTTATTTGCAGGGGTTCCCGTGGGGGGGCAGACTCCCGCCGTGGCGGGCTTGCAGGCCATATCGGACTTTATTGAGGCGAATGTGCCCGCAGCAGAGCGCAGCAAAGCAGGTGAGGTGCTGGTGCGGATTCTGAATGGTGTTTTGTTCGAGCTGGAGCAGGTGGCGCGTGAGCAAGCGGGTTTGCCTGCTTTTGCCACTGATGCCCGCGGACAGGCATTCATGACACAGGCGGTATTGGCACTGAGCGATGTGCCTTTGTACCCGGCACCACTGGTGCTGACACTGGCGGATTTCACACAGGTGCAGGCCAGCGTGTTTCAGGTGGCGCGCGCGCCCGGAAAAACGGTGGTTTACCTGGGCTGTGCCTTGCTGATTATTGGGGTGTTTGCCATGCTGTATGTCCGTGAACGCCGTGTGTGGGTATGGTTGGTCCCGGAGTCAGACGGTGTGACATCCCAGGTGTCCATGGCGTTTTCCACAAACCGCAGGACCATGGATAGTGACAAAGAGTTTGAACACCTCAAAGCACGCTTGTTAGCTTGGAAGGAATAAGAGATATGAACGCAGTTTCCGGTACCCGAAGCGAGACACTGGGTCAGGCCTCCGCCGATGCCATCAGCTTGAACGTGGGCTACTTTGCCCGTCGCACCTGGTTTGACTGGTTGTTTGCCGTGCTGGTAATTGCGGGTGGGTTGTTCGCCTTCATGCGCTATGCCGACAGCATGGATGTGTATGAAAAGGGCATTCTCCTGGCGGCCATTCCCTCTGTCATTTGGTTGGGCTGGTTCTGGCGTCCTCTGCAAACTCTGATGCTTGTGGTGGCTGGCTTGTCGCTGATGGCTGTGTTCTCCTACGAGGGCGCGCTGGACCGCGCAGAGACCGTGTTCTGGCTCAAATATTTCCTGTCCAGCCAGTCGGCCATTTTGTGGATGAGCATGTTGTTTTTCATGGCCACGGTGTTCTACTGGATTGGCGTGTTTGCCAAGGGCCGCGCCGACGGCATGGAGCTGGTGGCTTCGCGCCTAGTGTGGGTGGCCGTCACCATGGCGCTGACTGGCACCATGGTGCGTTGGTACGAGAGTTACTTGTTGGGCGCCGACATCGGACACATCCCGGTGAGCAACCTGTACGAAGTGTTCGTGCTGTTTTGCTGGATGACGGCGGCTTTCTATCTGTACTTTGAAGCGCAATACAAGACCCGTGCCCTGGGGGCATTTGTCATGCTGGTCATCAGTGCTGCTGTGGGATTTTTGCTCTGGTACACCGTAGTACGCCAGGCGCATGAAATCCAGCCACTGGTGCCCGCGCTCAAGAGCTGGTGGATGAAGCTGCACGTGCCGGCCAACTTCATTGGCTATGGCACTTTTGCGCTGGCCGCGATGGTGGCCTTTGCCTACCTCATCAAGCAGCAGGCCACGGAGACCCGCTGGTACAAGCTGGCGCCGCTGTGGCTGCTGGGCATCGTGCTGTGCTTTGAACCCATGGTGTTCCGCCGGTCTGCCAGCGGAGGCATGAGCGACTACTGGGCGGTGTACTTCGGCATCTCGGCGCTGGTGGTGGCCGGTATTTTGCTGGGACGCAAGCAGATTGCGGCCAAGCTGCCCAGCTTCGAGATCTTGGACGATGTCATGTACAAGTCCATTGCTGTGGGCTTTGCCTTCTTCACCATTGCCACGGTGCTGGGTGCGTTGTGGGCGGCCGAGGCCTGGGGCGGCTACTGGAGCTGGGACCCCAAGGAAACCTGGGCGCTGATTGTCTGGCTCAACTACGCAGCTTGGCTGCACATGCGCCTCATGAAAGGTTTGCGGGGTAACGTGGCGGCCTGGTGGGCGTTGGCGGGGCTGGCGGTGACCACCTTTGCGTTCATTGGCGTCAACATGTTCCTGAGCGGATTGCACAGCTACGGAACTTTGTAAGAAACCGCATGGTCGGACGACCAATGCCTACACAAGGAGTCCCCATGCTGATCAAAACCGTTAACTCTGGCTTTCACCACCCCCTGGCCAGCGAGATCACGTCGCCTGGGGTTTACGAAGAACGTCGCCGTTTGCTCAAGCACTTGGCCACGGGCGTAGCTGGTGTGGGCATGGCGCAGTGGGCTGCGCGGGACGCGATGGCGCAAAGCGCAGTCTGGGGGGCTGCGCCCGGCAAGTTGGCTGCCTTGCCATCGAAGGCGTCCACGGTGGCAGGTGCCATGGCCATGGAGAAGGTGACCACCTACAAGGACGCCAGCAGCTACAACAACTATTACGAGTTCGGTACCGACAAGGCGGATCCTGCGGTCAATGCGCACACGCTGAAGACCGATCCCTGGTCGGTGGAGGTGGAGGGCTTGGTCAAGAAGCCGAGTCGTTTTGCGCTCGAAGACCTGCTCAAGCTCAGCCCCATGGAGGAGCGTCTCTACCGCCTGCGTTGTGTAGAGGGTTGGTCCATGGTCATTCCCTGGGTGGGCTATTCGCTGGCCGAACTGATCAAGAGGGTGGAGCCCCTGGGCAGCGCCAAGTATGTAGAGTTTGTGACCCTGACCGACCCCAAGACCATGCCCTTCGTGGGTTCCCGCATTCTGGACTGGCCCTACACCGAGGGTCTGCGCCTGGACGAGGCCCTGCACCCGCTGACGCTGTTGAGTTTTGGCATGTATGGCGAAGTGCTGCCCAAGCAGAACGGTGCGCCCGTGCGTCTGGTGGTGCCGTGGAAGTACGGTTTCAAGAGCGGCAAGAGCATCGTCAAGATCCGCTTCACCGAGAAGCAGCCGGGTACCGCCTGGAACAAAGCGGCTGCCAACGAGTATGGCTTCTATTCCAATGTGAACCCCAATGTGGACCACCCGCGCTGGAGTCAGGCCACCGAGCGCCGCATCGGCGAAGACGGCCTGTTTGCCAAGAAGCGCAAGACACTGATGTTCAACGGCTACGAGGCCCAGGTGGGGCAGTTGTACGCCGGCATGGACCTCAAGAAGTTCTACTGATTCGATGGCCTCCGTGAATGCCTGGCTGGCCCATCGTGCGGCCAAGCCAGGGGCATTTTTGTTGGCTGCACTGCCTCTGTGCTGGTTGGTTTTTGCTGCGTTTGCCGACCGCCTGGGGGCCAATCCCGCCGAGGCTCTGGTGCGCGCCACTGGGGATTGGACGCTGCGCATGCTGTGTGTCGTGTTGACCGTCACGCCCTTGCGCACCATGGCTAGTTGGCCCGCCTTGGCGCGGCTGCGGCGCATGTTGGGGTTATGGACCTTCGCTTATGCGGTGCTGCATATGCTGTCGTACAGCTGGTTTGACATGGGGTTGGACCTGGGCGATATCGCCAAGGACATTGGCAAGCGACCCTTTATCCTGGTGGGTTTCACCGCGCTGGCCTTGCTGCTGGTCCTGGCGGCTACCTCGTTCAACCGCGTGATCAAGGCAATGGGGGCCAGGCGCTGGCAGGTGCTGCACCGGGCCGTCTATGTGGTGGCCGGGTTGGCACTGCTGCATTTCTTCTGGATGCGCGCCGGCAAGAACGACTTTGCCGAGGTGCTTGTGTACGCGCTGATCCTGGCCCTCTTGCTGGGGTGGCGACTGCGTCGATTTTTGAACAAAAAGTGGCTTTAGCGCCCGTGGATATTGCGCGAACAGCTCCTGCTTTTATAGCAAATTAGAGCAGCAACTCGCCGCGTAGCTGGTCAGCCAAGCTGTCGCGCTGGCGGATCAGGTGAGCCTGTCCACCGTCCACCAGGACTTCGGCGGCCTTGGGACGGGAGTTGTAGTTGCTGGACATGCTCATGCAGTAGGCACCCGCTGACAGCACAGCCAGACGATCACCGGCCTGCACCTGCAGGAGGCGGTCGTGGCCAATCCAGTCGCCGCTTTCGCACACCGGGCCCACCACGTCATAGACCGCGCTGTCTGGCACGGTAGGGCTGGCGTGCAGCGGCACGATGCTGTGAAACGCTTGGTACATGGCGGGGCGCGGCAGGTCGTTCATGGCGGCATCCACAATGCAGAAGTTCTTTTGCTCACCGGGTTTGAGGTAGAGCACTTCGGTGACGCACAAGCCGGCGTTGCCCACCAGGGAGCGACCGGGTTCGATCATCAGCTTGCGCTGGCCAAAGCCGCGCGCATCCAGCTTGGCCAGCAGCTTGGTCCACAGGGCATCGGCGGTGGGGGGCGTGTCGCCGTTGTAGTTGATGCCCAGGCCGCCACCAAAGTCGATGTGCTCAATGGGGATGCCGGCCGCCTCGATAGATTCGACCAGGTCCAGCATACGGTCCATCGCGTCCAAGTAGGGTGTTTCTTCTGTGATCTGTGAGCCGATGTGGCAGTCGATGCCGACCACCTGCAGGCCGGGCAGCCCAGCGGCGCGTTGGTAGGTGGCCAGCGTGCGTTCGTGCGCAATGCCGAACTTGTTGCCCTTGAGTCCAGTGGAAATGTAGGGGTGGGTCTTGGGGTCTACGTTGGGGTTCACACGGATGCTGATGGGCGCCTTGCGGCCGGCCGCCATGGCAACTTGGTTGAGCACGTCGATCTCGGCCTCGCTCTCCACGTTGAAGCAGCCAATGCCGACCAGCAGGGCCTCGTGCATCTCTGCACGTGTCTTGCCCACGCCTGAAAAAATGATTTTTCCGGCATCGCCGCCGGCGGCCAGCACCCGGGCCAGTTCGCCACCGGACACAATGTCAAAGCCGCAGCCCGCCTTCGCGAACAGCTGCAAAACGGCCAGCGAAGAGTTGGCTTTCATGGCGTAGCAGATCTGCGCGTTACGGCCGGCAAAGCCCTTCTGGTACGCCGCGAGGGCCGCCAGCATGGCGGCTTTGGAGTAGACAAACAAGGGGGTGCCATGTTGTGCAGCGAGCGCGTTGACCGCGCAGTCCTCGACATGCAGTTGCCCTTGGGCGTAGTGAACGAAAGGTTGTCCGGGCAGAGTAGGGTGGCTCATGGGGTGGTGTTCGGAGGGGTGGCTTCGGCGGGTGTCGCGGAGGTGAGGGCCGGCGTGGCCACTGCGTTGCGGGAGGCGGGTTTGGCCGGCAAATACAACGAGCCGGTCTGGCCGCAAGCGGCCACAGTGAGCACACTGAGGGCAAGGGCAAGTGGCCTGACTAGAATTTGGGCTGCTTTCAACATAGTGAAATTGTAATGACCGACCAAGAATTTATGGACCGCGCAGAGGCGCTGCTCAAAGCGGTGGAGGTGTGCTGCGATCGGATCAACGATGACTCGGATGCTGACATCGACAACCAGCGCGTGGGTGGCATGGTGACCCTGACCTTTCCCAACCGCAGCCAGATCATCATCAACCTGCAAAAACCGCTGCACGAGGTGTGGATGGCGGCCAAGTCGGGTGGGTACCACTACCGCTGGGTGAACGGGCTGTGGGAGGACAGCAAAGGGCAAGGGGAGTTTTTTCAGGCATTGACCACCAACGCCAGCCAGCAAGCTGGCATGGCATTGCCGTTTCGGGCGTGATCACTGGGTGAAAAGGTCGAGTATTTTTTTCTTCTCCTCTGCGGCCGGCATCGGAATGGTTTCGGCTTCGGGGGCGTCTCCCAAGCCCAAGGAGGAGATTCCCGAGCCTTTGGCGAATTCTTCGTAGTACCACTCCCCCCCTTGATGTACGACACCTTCAGGCACCGCAATTTCGCTGACGGGTACGTTCTTGAGTGCGGTTTCCATGAAGCTGATCCAGACTGGCAAGCTCAAACCTCCGCCGGTTTCACGGTCGCCCAGCTTGCGTGGGGTGTCGTAGCCAATCCAGGTGACTGCCGCCAGTGTGGGCTGATAGCCGGCAAACCAGGCGTCCATGGAGTCGTTGGTGGTGCCGGTTTTCCCGTACAAGTCAGGGCGTTTCAGTGTGGCCTGCGCGCGCGCGGCTGTGCCGGAGCGGGTAACTTCCTGTAGCAGGCTGGACATGATGAAGGCATTACGTGGTTCGATCGCCCGCTCGGTTTCTTCAAGGATGGGGGCTGAGGACTCCACCAGCACTTTGCCCCGCTGTTCGCTAACCTTGGAAATGACCCAGGGGTTGATACGATAACCGCCGTTGGCAAATACCGCGTACCCGGTGGCCATTTGCATGGGCGTTACGGTGCCAGCGCCCAGGGCCATCGTGAGGTAAGCGGGGTGTTTTTCGGGCTCAAAACCAAACTTTCCGATCCACTGCTGGGCATAGTCAGTGCCCACAGACTGCAGAACCCGGATGGATATCATGTTTTTTGATTTGGCCAGGCCGCGCCGCAAGGTCATTGGGCCTTCGAAAGTTCCATCGTAGTTCTTGGGCTCCCAAGGCTGCCCGCCCGTGACGCCTGCACTGAAGAACAGCGGTGCATCGTTGACAACGGTGGCCGGTGTGAATCCCTTTTCCAGGGCCGCAGAGTAGATAAAGGGCTTGAAACTGGAGCCCGGCTGGCGTTGGGCCTGGATGACATGGTTGAATTTGTTCTTGGCAAAGTCAAAACCGCCCACCAAAGCTTTGATGGAGCCATCCCGTGGATCCAAGGCGATAAAAGCACCCTCCACTTCCGGTAACTGCGTCATTTCCCAGCCACCTTTGGCGGTCTTGGCCACACGGATCACGGCTCCGCGGCGTATCTTGGTGTTGGGCGGGGCTTTTTCCGACAACCCTGATTGCGCGGGCTTGAGTCCATCCCCGGTGATTTCCACGATTTCGGCATTTTGGCGAATCGCCTTGACCAGCTTGGGGGTCGCCTCCAGAACGACTGCAGACATCACATCACCATTGTCAGGATGATCGTCCAGTGCCTCGTCGATCGCATCTTCCAGTTCCTGAGCATTGGTGGGCAGACTGATAAATTTCTCGGGGCCGCGGTAGACCTGGCGCCGCTCAAAATCCATGATGCCGCGCCGCAAGGCTTTATACGCAGCGATCTGGTCTTGTGTGCGCAGGGTGGTCTGGACGTCCAGACCCCGGGTATATGTCTCTTCGCCATATTGTGCGTACACCAGTTGACGCACCATTTCCGCCACATATTCGGCGTGGATGGGGTTGGTCGCTGCGTTGTTTTTGATCTTCAGTGGCTCCGCCTTGGCAGCCTCTGCCTGTTCTTCTGTGATGAAGTTGTTCTCCAGCATCCGGTCAATGATGTGGAGTTGCCGTGAACGGGCGCGCTTGGGGTTGACGACCGGGTTGTAGGCCGATGGAGCTTTTGGCAGGCCCGCCAACATGGCCGCTTCCGCGATCGTGATGTCCTTGAGGGGTTTGCCGAAATAGGTTTCAGACGCTGCAGCAAAGCCGTAGGCGCGGTTGCCCAAGTAGATCTGGTTCATGTAGATTTCCAGAATCTGGTCTTTGCTGAGAAAGTGCTCCAACTTGAAAGTCAGCAGGATTTCGTAAATTTTCCGGGTGAAAGTTTTTTCGGACGACAGATAGACATTGCGCGCCACCTGCATGGTGATGGTGGACGCGCCTTGGCTTTTGACGCGGCCGACGTTGGCCAGTCCAGCACGAATCACCCCTACATAGTCCACCCCGCCATGCTCATAGAAGCGTGCGTCCTCTATGGCCAGGATGGCGTTGGTCATGACCCTGGGGATGTCCTTGATGGGTGTGAGATTGCGGCGTTCTTCGCCGAATTCGCCAATCAGGTCCCCGTCTGCTGAAAAAACACGCAGGGGTAGCTTGGGGCGGTAGTCCGATAGGTCTGAGATATCCGGCAAGTTGGGGAAGGCCATGGCCAAGGCGAGCGCCACCATGGCGAGGATCGAGAATGCGCCAGCCAAGCCTAGGCCTGCCAGCCACAACAGGATGCGCAATGCCCAGTGCATGGGACCAGACGATGGCGAAGATTTGGGCTTGGAGGCGGACATACAGGGTTAGAGTGACGGCACGGGCGATTATAAAAATTCGGCGTGAAGGCACGCGGGAGGTGAGAGCGAGGATTCTTGAGCATAGTGGAGCAGACTTGACATGGACGGCATCCGAAAATCACCAGCCGCTTACTTTGCGTAACAAAACGTCTGCTTTTGGCAACGTTGCTGCAAAGCAAAATGGCAAAAAACCTTTGCCGCTCAATGATCTTGCTGCTAGCATTCAAGTGATTTCTTAAGTTTTGCCGGCCTGTTGTCGGTTTGTTTCAGGGGACCGTTTTGATCTCATTGGGGTCGTTATTCAGTCGACAGCCCGCGCCCATGCTGGGGCTGGACATCAGTTCGTCCAGCGTCAAGCTGGTGGAGCTTGGGCGTGACAAAGCGGGCAATCTGGTCCTGGAGCGTTGTGCCATCGAGCCGCTGGAGCGGGGTTGGATTTCCGATGGCAACATCGAAAAATTCGACGAAGTGGCGGAAGCGGTGCGGCGACTGGTCAAAAAAAGCGGCACAAAAACAAAACAGGTAGCGATGGCGTTACCCCCATCAGCAGTCATTACCAAAAAGATAATTCTGCCGGGCGGCATGACGGATCAGGACCTGGAGTTGCAGGTGGAGTCTGAGGCCAACCAGTACATCCCCTTTCCACTCGACGAAGTTAGTTTGGATTTTTGCGTGATCGGGCCCAGCGCGGCATCGACAGGCGATATCGAAGTCCTCATCGCGGCTTCGCGCCGGGAGAAGGTGCAAGATGTGCAAGGCTTGGCCGAAGCTGCAGGGCTCACGCCCGTGATTGTGGACGTGGAGTCCTATGCATCGCGCTTGGCGGCGGCGCGCTTGATTGAAAACCTACCGAACGAAGGTCGTGGCCTGATCGTTGCGTTGTTTGAAATCGGCGCACTAACGACCAGCATGCAAGTTATGCGCGATGACGAAGTGCTGTATGACCGGGACCAGGCCTTCGGTGGCGCGCAGCTGACGCAATTGATTGTGCGGCAATACGGGTTCTCCCAAGAAGAAGCGGAGAGTAAAAAACGCAGCGGGGAGCTCCCGGAGGACTATGAGTCCGCGGTACTTAAGCCTTTCATCGACACCATGGTGCAGGAGTTGGGGCGTGCTTTGCAATTCTTCTTCACCAGTACGCCCCACAACAAAGTGGACTACATCATGCTTGCGGGGGGATCCGCCGCATTGCCGGGTCTGACAAATGCCGTGACCCAGCACACCACCTTCCCTTGCAGTCTGCTGAACCCATTTGATGGCATGGAGATTGGTGATGGTGTCCGGCTCAAACGCATGACACGAGAGGCACCGTCGTATCTGACCTCGTGCGGGTTGGCCTTGCGGAGGTTTGCGCAGTGATTTTGATCAACCTACTGCCCCACCGGGAGGCCGCGCGTAAGCGCCGCCGTGACTTATTCAATGTTTCACTTGGGGCGTCCGCTTTGCTCGGGGGGATCATTGCGGGCTCTATTTTTCTTTGGTACCAGGCAGCGATCAGCTCGCAGCAGTCCAACAACGCGTTGTTGGACACAGAAATTAAAAAACTGGAAGCGCAGATCAAGGACATTGCCACGCTGGAGTCCGAGATCTCCGCGTTGCGGGCCCGCCAACAAGCGGTAGAAGATTTGCAATCTGACCGCAATTTGCCGGTGCATTTACTGACGGAATTGGTTAATCAGCTGCCTGACGGGGTGTATGTCAACAAGATGACCCAAGTGGACCAGTCTGTCACCTTGACCGGTGTTGCACAGTCCAATGAGCGGGTTTCGGAGTTGTTGCGTAATTTAGCCAATAACACCCCTTGGTTCTCCAAGCCGGAGTTGATTGAAATTGTCTCTGGAACTGCATCGATCTCCGCCAAAGAGCAAAAACGCGTCGCTAATTTCGTCATCAAGGTGCGCTTGGTGCGGGCCAGTGAAGCAGAAAAAAATGCAGCCAAGATGGCCGCTGATGCGGCATCCAGTCCAGCGCAGTCCGCTTCTGCGGTGGTGGCTGTGCCAGCCAAACCCTAGGTTCTGCATATGGCTAAAACTACTTCTTCGTTTAACTTTGCCGCTTTGCAGGAAAAGCTGACAGGCCAGTTTCGTGACCTTGATCCCAAGGATCCTTCCCTGTGGCCATCGATTCCTCAGTATGCACTGTTTGTTTTTACCAGCTTGGCCGTAGTTGTCTTGCTCTGGTTTGTATGGCTCAGTGGGTCGGAGGAAGCACTGAAACTGGAGCAGGACAAGGAGCTGGTACTGCGCGAAGACTACAAAAAGAAACTTGTCAAAGCGGTGAATCTCGATGCACTGCGCAAGCAGCGTGAGCAAGTCCAACAGTACGTGACCCAACTGGAGAAGCAATTGCCGAGCAAGGCGGAGATGGACGCTTTGCTGTCGGATATCAACCAAGCAGGTTTGGGCCGCAGCTTGCAGTTCGAGCTTTTCCGACCAGGCCAAGTTGCAGTGAAAGAGTACTACGCAGAATTGCCGATCACGCTGCGTGTGGCGGGCCGTTACCATGACATCGGAGCATTCGCCTCTGACATCGCACATTTGTCGCGTATCGTCACCCTGAATAATTTGACGGTGGGGCCCCGAGGGGAAGGAACTTTGATTTTGGACGCTACTGCCAAGACTTTCCGGTACTTGGATGTAGACGAAGTCAACGCGCAAAGAAAAGTGACTGGAGCGAAGAAATGAGCCAGCGAGTATGGTGGGGCGTTTCTTTCTTGGCCATGTCTGTGTTGACTGCGGGTTGTGGTTCATCCAGCGAAGACGACATTCGGCAATGGATGGTAAGTGAACGCAACCAAGCGCGTCCCAAAGTTGCGCCCATCCCCGAACCCAAGCAGTTTGTTCCCGCACCCTATGCAAATTTGGCGGCGATGGAGCCTTTTAGCAATCAAAAATTGACGCAAGCCTTGAAGCGGGATTCGGCACAAACGGTGTCGAATGCGGCTCTGGTAGCACCCGAGTTGGCGCGCCGCAAAGAGCCTCTAGAGGCGTTTCCTTTGGACACCATGTCATTGGTTGGCAGCATTGTGAAGGCCGGCCAGCCCATAGCCTTGGTCAAGGTTGACAGCTTGTTGTACCAGGTCAAAGTAGGCAACTACCTGGGACCCAACTATGGGCGCGTCATGAAAATCGATGAGACCGAAGTCACTTTGCGTGAGATTGTGCAAGACGCCGTTGGCGAGTGGATTGAACGCGCTGCAACCCTGTCGTTGCAAGAGAGGTCGAAATGATGATTCCTATGCTTATGCGAGAACTGCGAATGTACAAGAGAGTTTGTGCGGCCTTTCTATTGTCTTTGTGTGGACTGGCGTACGCGCAGCCCGTGATCGAAGCCGTGACCGGTTCCATGCAAGGCGGGAGCGAGGTTGTCAAAATTGACCTTTCTCAAGCGCTTACGGCGTTGCCGACCGGGTTTGCCATTCAATCTCCTGCCCGCATTGCACTGGACTTTCCAGGGGTTTCCAATGCCATGGGACGTTCTACTGTCGAGATTAACCAAGGCAATTTGCGTTCGGTCAGCGTAGTACAGGCTGGGGAGCGTACTCGCGTGGTATTGAATTTGAAGCAGCCTGCGGCCTATAAGGCCGAAATCCAAGGCAAATCGCTGCTGGTGGCATTGGAGCCCGTGGTTGCGAGCGGACCGGCTTCGATCACCAATTTTGCAGAGAACCGTAACCGGGATAGTGCGCCTCTGAAGGATCTGGATTTCCGTCGCACCGCTGATGGCGCTGGCAGGGTGGTGGTGACTTTGCCCAACAACCAGGTTGGTGTGGATATTCGCCAGCAAGGCCAGACCTTGGTGGTCGATTTCATGAAGTCCACCTTGCCCGAAGGGCTTCGCCGCAAGCTGGATGTGAGTGATTTTGGCACTCCAGTGAAGTCGGTTACCTCTGTGCAATCGGGGGATCGCGTTCGGATGGTGATTGAGCCGCAGGGCCAATGGGAGCACAGCGCTTATCAGAGCGACGAGCAGTTTGTGGTGGAGATCAAAGAAATCAAGGTGGACCCCAAGAAGCTGACCCAAGGGGTTGGTTACAACGGCCAAAAATTGTCTCTGAATTTCCAGAATATTGAAGTGCGGAGTCTGTTGCAAGTTATTGCTGACTTCACCAATTTCAATATCGTCACATCGGATTCGGTGTCAGGTTCTGTGACACTCCGTTTGCAAGATGTGCCTTGGGACCAGGCGCTGGATATCATTCTGCAGGCCAAAGGTTTGGGCTTGCGCAAGAGCGGCAATGTACTGTGGGTTGCGCCCAAAGATGAAATTGCTGCGAAAGAAAAGCTGGACTTGGAGTCCGTGGTCGCTGTGCAGAATCTGGAGCCTTTGCGGACCCAGGCATTCCAAATCAACTACGGCAAGGCCTCGGATATCGCTGCGGGCCTGGTCGCTGCGGGCTCTGGCCCTGGCCAAGGTGTAACGCCCAGCCGGATTTTGAGCAGTCGTGGCAGTGTGATCTATGAGAACCGCACCAACCAGTTGTTTGTGACCGATATCCCAAGCAAGCTTGAACAGGTGCAGCAGTTGATCGCAAAGATTGACATTGCCGTTCGCCAGGTGCTGATTGAAGCGCGTATCGTGGAGGCATCAGACAGCTTCGGCAAGTCTTTGGGTGTCAAGTTGGGTGGTGGGGGCACTGCGGCAGCGACTGCCGACCGTCCTGGCATCGCCTTGGGATCCAGTTACGTTGTTGGCTCCGCGGCCACCACCTCAGGCAACTTCGTCAATTTACCTTCTACAGGCGCTCTCGGTTCCAGCAGCCCTGGGACTTTTGCGGTATCTATCTTCGGTGCCGGTGCCGACCGTTTCTTGAATCTGGAAATCTCTGCACTGGAGGCCGACGGCAAGGGCAAGGTGGTGTCTAGTCCTCGGGTTGTGACCGCAGACCAGATCAAGGCATTGATTGAGCAAGGCACGGAACTGCCTTACCAGGTCGCCTCTTCCAGTGGTGCGACGTCGATTGCCTTCCGCAAAGCCAACTTGAAGTTGGAGGTGTTGCCGCAAATCACGCCCGAAGGCAATATCATCTTGACGCTGGATGTGACCAAGGACACGGTGGGGCAGTCCACGCCGGCAGGTTTTGCGATTGACACCAAACACATCCAGACCCAGGTTTTGGTGGAGAACGGCGGAACTGTGGTGATCGGTGGCATCTTTACCGAAGACCAGACCGAGAACGAGACCAAGGTTCCCTTCTTTGGTGATTTGCCCGGGTTGGGGGTTTTGTTCCGCAACCGGGCCAAGTCCATCACCAAGCGTGAAATGCTGGTTTTCATCACCCCCAAAGTCCTGTCTGACAAGGCTATTGCCCGTTAAGTTTGGAGTTGGTTGGGTGGACGTGTCTTGTCGTTGAGTATCAGCCTGGTCGGTCTGCCCGGCTCAGGTAAAACCACGGTAGGAAGGCAGCTTGCGCGCAGGCTTCGCCTTCCTTTCGTCGATTCTGACCATGCCATCGAATCCCGCCTCGGTTGTTCCATCCGTGAGTTTTTCGACCGTGAGGGTGAAGCCAAGTTTCGGGACATCGAGCAGGAGGTGCTCGATGGCTTGACCCAGGGGGTGACTTCGGTCATCTCCACTGGTGGCGGTGCGGTGTTGCGTCCTGCCAACCGGGAGCATCTCCGTGGCCGCAGCCATGTGGTGTATCTCAAATCGACCCCCGAAGAGTTGTTCAAGCGCTTGCGCCATGACGTGAGCCGCCCGCTTCTGCAAGTGGCGGATCCCTTGGCCCGGATGCGGGATTTGTTCGCGGTACGAGACCCTCTTTACCGTGAAACTGCTCACTTTGTCCTGGAGACTGGACGTCCTTCCGTGGCCACCCTGGTCAATATGGTGGTCATGCAGTTGGAGCTATCAGGGCGTTTGCCTGCGGCCTGATGTGCTCTTGTGGGACGATGCGAGCCTGCGTCTTGCGCCCAGCCTCTAAACTCGGGGGATGATGACGCCTACTTTTTCCACAGTTCCCATCGATCTTGGGGAGCGTAGCTACCCAATCCACATTGGTACGGGTCTTTTGGGCCACGCTGCCAGCTACGCCAATCTTCCCAAGGCCGCCCATGCCGTGGTGGTGACCAATACCACGGTATCTCCTTTGTATGCTGACGCACTGGTCTCCGCCTTGGCAGGGCACTATTCCGCGGTGGAGCTGGTGGTGTTGCCTGACGGAGAAAGCCACAAGCATTGGCAGACGCTGAACCAGATATTTGATGCCCTCTTGGGCAAGGGCTGCGATCGCAAGACCATTCTGTTCGCCTTGGGTGGAGGTGTGGTGGGTGACATGACCGGCTTCGCCGCTGCCAGCTACATGCGCGGCGTGCCCTTTGTGCAGGTGCCCACCACCTTGCTGGCGCAGGTGGATTCTTCGGTGGGCGGCAAGACCGGCATCAACCACCCGCTGGGCAAAAACATGATTGGCGCCTTCTACCAGCCGCAAATGGTGGTGTGCGACATTGACACGCTCAAGACCTTGCCCGCGCGAGAACTGAGTGCGGGCTTGGCAGAGGTCATCAAATACGGGCCCATCGCCGATCTGCAGTTTCTCGACTGGATTGAAGCCAACCTCGATGCCCTGTTGGCGCGCGATCCCCAAGCCTTGGCCTATGCCGTGCAGCGCAGCTGTGAGATCAAGGCCTGGGTGGTTGGGCAGGACGAGCGGGAAGCCGGGTTGCGTGCCATCCTGAATTTCGGCCATACGTTTGGCCATGCCATTGAAGCCGGTTTGGGCTATGGAGAATGGTTGCACGGCGAGGCCGTAGGCTGTGGCATGGTGATGGCCGCCCACCTGTCCCAGCGTCTGGGCTTGGTGGACGCGAATGTTGTCGATCGTCTGACACGGTTGATTGCCCAAGCCGGCTTGCCGACCCAAGGCCCACAACTGGATGCGTCCGACAATGCGGGCCGTTACCTCGCACTGATGCGCTTGGACAAAAAGTCGGAGGCCGGGGATATCCGCTTTGTGGTGATTGACGGGCCCGCGCGCGCTGCCGTGCGTGGTGCTCCCGATGCGCTGGTGCGTGAAGTCATTGACCATTGCTGCCGTTAATTTGCTATTAATTTAGCAGCTATTCGCGCTTATTCCATAAGCTCTTGAGCCCTATTTATGCCTGAAACCTTGCGCCCCTACGCCTGCGACCCGGCGCAGTCACGCGGGCGCCGCTTTGCCCAGCCCGATGCGCCCACACGCACCGCGTTTCAGCGTGACCGTGACCGCATCGTGCACTCGACGGCGTTTCGGCGGTTGGTCTACAAGACGCAGGTGTTCATTAACCATGAGGGCGATTTGTTCCGTACGCGGCTGACGCATTCGCTGGAAGTGGCCCAACTGGGGCGCTCCATGGCGCGAACCTTGGGGCTGAGTGAAGACCTGGTAGAGACCATTGCACTGGCTCACGACCTGGGGCATACCCCGTTTGGCCATGCGGGGCAAGATGCGCTGAACGAATGCATGGAGCCCTATGGCGGCTTTGAACACAACTTGCAAAGCCTGCGGGTGGTGGACTGGCTGGAGGAGCGGTATCCGCAGTTCGATGGACTCAACCTCAGTTTTGAGGCGCGCGAGGGCATTCTCAAACACTGCTCACGCCGCAATGCTGAGGCGATCGAAGCGCTGGAGCCGGCCTATGCCGACGGTGGCGGGGGAGTGGGGCGCCGCTTTCTGGACAAGGCCCAGCCCAACCTGGAGGCACAGCTCTGCAACCTGGCCGACGAGATAGCCTATAACGCCCACGATATTGACGATGGCGTGCGTTCCGGTCTGCTGACACTAGAGCAGTTGCAGGACATTCCGCTCTTCGCCAGATTCAGCCAGTCTGCACTGGCAGAGCATCCCGATCTGGGCCATGCACAGCAGGCGCGCCGCTGGTTGTACGAATCCATCCGCCTGATGTTGAGCGCGCAGGTCTACGATCTGATGAATGCCACCCAGGCCGCTCTGGATGCGGCCCGGCCGATGTCTGTGGCTACCGTGCGCCAGCACCCGGAGGCCTTGGTGTGTTTCAGTGCAGACATGCGTGCCCAGTCGCGTGTAATGAAAGCCTTCCTGTTCAAGCATCTGTACCGCCACCCCCAGGTCATGCAGACCATGACACAGGCCAAGCAAGTCATTGCCGATTTGTTCGTGGCCTATTGCGATGCCCCCACGCAAATGCAGAACGAAGCTGCTGTCCGTCTGGGCGCGCAGGCCCCTCTGCGCCGCCTGCACGATGCCAGTGTGCAGCGTGGGGTTGCTGACTACATTGCAGGCATGACCGATCGGTTTGCCTTGCGCGAGCATGAGCGCCTGACAGGCCAGCGCCTGTTTGCGGCTTGAAGACTGGCCGAAGAGACACTGATGCAGACGCCCTCCGAGCTCCCCACCCCCGACGCAGCGAATGTCATCGCCGCCATGCAGCAATGGTTGGAGCGCGCCGTGATCGGCCTGAACCTCTGCCCCTTTGCCAAGGCGGTGCATGTCAAGGGGCAGATCCGCTACGTGGTCTACCCGGGTAACGATGCCCAGGAGTGTCTGGCCTTGCTGCGTACCGAGTTGCTTGACCTGGCGGGGGCTGACCCGGAGTTGCGTGACACCACCTTGCTGATGGCGCCCCATGCCTGGCCTGATTTTCTGGATTTCAATGATTTTCTGGACCAGGCCGACCGGGTGTTGCGCAAAGCCAAGCTTGACGGGGTGTTGCAGATCGCCAGTTTCCATCCCCGGTTTCAGTTTGCCGACAGCGAACCGGACGACATCAGCAATTACACCAACCGCGCCCCGTTTCCCACCCTGCATTTGCTGCGAGAGGCGAGCATTGACCGGGCAGTCCAGGCCTTTCCCAATGCTGAATCCATTTTCGATAAAAACATCGAAACACTGGAGCACCTGGGGCATGCAGGCTGGGCGGCTTTGGGCATGCACACCAAGGAATCACCATGAACAAAGCGCTGCGCAAGCAGGGCGCCAAGCCCGCACAGGCACCCGCGGCCCATCCTCTGGCCGACGAAGTGCGCCCGGGTCAATCCATCCTGTTGTTGCAAGAACTGCACATCCTGACGCGCGAGGGCAAACTCAACCAGGACTCGCGCCGCAAGCTCAAGCAGGTTTACCACCTCTACCAGTTCATCGAAAAGCTCATGCTGGAGTTGCCACCCAGCAGCACCGGCACGCTGACCCTGGCCGACCATGGGGCCGGCAAGTCCTACCTGGGCTTCATCCTGTACGACCTGTTCTTCAAGAACCTGCCGGCCAGCCACCTGTACGGCATCGAAACGCGAGCGGAACTGGTGCAAAAGTCGCAGGCCCTGGCGCAGCAGCTGGGCTTTGGGCGCATGAGTTTTCTCAACACCAGCGTGGCCGAATCAACCCAGTCCGCCGACTTGCCGCCCACCTTCGACGTAGTAACCGCATTGCACGCCTGCGACACAGCCACTGACGATGCCATCGCCTTTGGGCTGCAGAAAAAAGCCCGCGCTTTTGTGTTGGTGCCCTGTTGCCAGGCAGAGGTGGCCCGCCATCTGAGCCAAAGCAAGGCCTTGTCGCTCACCCGCACGCCGCTGGCCGAGCTTTGGCGCCATCCGCTGCACACCCGTGAAATGGGCAGCCAGATCACCAATGTGTTGCGCTGCCTGTACCTGGAGGCCCATGGCTACCAGGTCACTGTGACTGAGCTGGTGGGCTGGGAGCACAGCATGAAGAATGAGCTCATCCTGGCCCGTTACACCGGCCAGCGCAAACGGGCCTCCGCCCAGCGCCTGCGCGCCATTCTGGAAGAATTTGGCCTGCAGGCCCTGCTTGACACACGGTTTACATTGCCGGAAGACAATGTGCAAGACAACCTCGCGTCGCGCTGAGCCGTTAAAGAGGCCAGGCAATGGGGTTCTCCATTGAGAAACAGGAGTTTTGTATGCAGAGATTTGTGAAATTGGCGACTTCGGCCGCAATTGTCTTGGCCTTGGCCGCATGTGCCAGCAGCAGCCCCGATGTGATTCAGCGCGGTGATGCCCAGCGCATGGCCCAAGTGCAAGATGGCACCGTCCTTTCCGTGCGCAACGTGGTGGTGGACGGTTCCCAATCAGGTGTTGGTGCGGCTGTCGGTGGTGTGGTGGGTGCCATTGGCGGTTATGGCGGCAGCGGGGTTCAGCGTGAAGCCCAGGTCCTGGGCGTGTTGGCTGGGGTCGCGGGTGCCGCTGCGGGCAATGCCATAGAGCGGTTTTCGACCAAGGAGGAGGCCGTAGAAATATTGGTGCAACTCAAGGGCGGTGACCGCCGGGCGATTGTCCAGGCCAAAGCGGGTGAGACCTTGGCCGCTGGCGACGCGGTGGTCATTGTCACCACGGGCGGCAAGGTGCGGGTGACCAAAGCGCCCAAGTAACCTGACTTAGATCAATACTGCCCAGGAGTTACCGCTCCACAATGGGCCCCAATGAGCGCAATGAAGCGCTCATTGTCTTTGGGGTCCCCTGCATGCCAATCGAGCTTTACAAAGATGCCCATCACTGCTGCGTGATGTTTACGGATCTGGTCTCCGACGAGGCCGAGGCGGTGCAGGCCAACCAGTTCCTGCTTGTCAACCATGGCGAGGGAGTCATCCTCGATCCCGGTGGCAACATGACCTACAACGAGCTGAACCTGACCATGCGCAAGTACATTGCGCCGCAGCAGCTTGACTACATCCTCGCCTCCCACGCCGACCCTGACATCATTGCCTCCTTGGACCGGTGGATGACCTCTACCCAGGCCAAGTTGGTGATTTCCAAACTCTGGGCGCGCTTTGCCCCCCACTTCTGCAAGATCGGCAAAACCGAGGATCGCATCATTGCCATCCCCGATGAGGGGGGGCGCCTGCGCTACGGCAAGGCGGATCTCTGGTTGCTGCCCGCCCACTTCCTGCATTCCGAAGGCAACTTTCAGTTCTACGACCCGGTCAGCAAAATCCTGTTTTCGGGCGATTTGGGAGTCTCCCTCGTCAGTGGACAGGAGGCGCAGCAGTTCATCACTTCCCTGACCCCCATGCCCCCAGGCATGGAGGCCTTCCACCGCCGCTACATGGTCAGCAACAAGATTTTGCGTCTGTGGGTGCGCATGGTGCGTGAGCTGGACATCGCCATGATCGTCCCCCAGCATGGGGCTCCGCTCAAGGGTGAGGCGATTGGCCAATTGCTGGACTGGCTGGAGGCCCTGTCCTGCGGCATTGACCTGATGGGTACACCCCAGTACCAGATCCCCCAAACCCGCCTTTGAGGCCGCGGGCCTCTGACGGGGTTTCAGGCAAACTCGGGGGATGGCACGTCTTCCCCGATTGACCCTGGCGGCACACCCGCACCACGTCATCCAGCGTGGCAACAACCGCCAGTCCATTTGCCTGGACCGCACAGACTTTCAGACCCTGAAGGACGTGCTGGCAGCTTCTGCCCAGCGCCACCAGGTGGCTGTCCATGCCTTCGTGCTCATGGACAACCATTTCCATCTGCTGGCCACGCCCCCCACAGACGAGGCGCTGCCCAAAATGATGCAGACCTTGGGGCGCAGTTATGTGCGCTACTTCAATGATCGTCACCAGCGCACCGGCACCCTGTGGGAAGGGCGCTACAAGTCCACCCTGATCGAGTCCGAGCGCTACCTGTTGGCCTGCATGGCCTACATCGACCTCAACCCGGTGCGTGCGGGCCTGGTGACGAACGCTGCCGACTATGCCTGGTCCAGCTATGCGCACTACGCGGGGATACGCGCCGACAAGTTGCTGACTCCCCATCCTCTGGTTTGGAGCCTTGGCAATACGCCGTTTGCCAGGGAAGCCGCTTATGCCCAATTGGTGCAAGCTGGCCTCACATCTGTGCAGCAGTCGGCGCTGACCGAGGCAGCGCTACATGGTTGGGCCTTGGGTGAGTCGGAATTTCTGAATGCTTTGCAGAAAGAGACCCCGCGCCGCTTGAGAAAAAGCGCACCAGGCCGACCTCCAAAGTCCACCATTTCAGAGTGAAATAAGCCTCTAGCCATTGTCCTTATTGCGTGAGTAGCTATCAATTTTGATGCGTCCCTAATTAATTCTTGATGAAAATATTCAACAAATAATAAGAATCTGACCCCATTTAAAGTGTTTGGCACTTTTGTTGCATTGCAGTATCCTCCGCTTCCACTGTAATTTTCAGGAGTGCGCCATGACCACGGCAGCCGAAATCCAACACCTCAAAGACCACGGTTTGTATTCTTCCGCCAACGAGCACGATGCGTGCGGCGTGGGTTTTGTGGCCCATATTCGCGGCGAAAAGAGCCACGACATTGTCAAGAACGCACTCAAGATCCTTGAAAACCTGGACCACCGGGGTGCTGTCGGCGCCGATGCTTTGATGGGGGACGGGGCTGGCATCTTGATTCAGTTGCCAGATGCGCTGTACCGGGAAGAAATGGCGGTCCAAGGCGTGAACTTGCCGCCCCAAGGCGAGTACGGCGTTGGCATGATCTTCTTGCCCAAGGAGCACGCTTCCCGTTTGGCCTGTGAGCAAGAGATGGAGCGCGCCATCAAGGCCGAAGGCCAGGTGCTCCTGGGGTGGCGCGATGTGCCCGTGAACCGCGACATGCCCATGTCGCCCACTGTGCGCGCCAAAGAGCCCATCCTGCGCCAAGTCTTCATTGGCCGTGGCAACGACGTGATCGTTCAAGATGCGCTGGAGCGCAAGCTGTACGTGATCCGCAAGACCGCTAGTGCCAACATCCAGGCCCTGGGGCTCAAGCACAGCAAGGAATACTACGTCCCCAGCATGTCCAGCCGCACCGTGGTCTACAAGGGCCTGTTGCTGGCCGACCAGGTCGGCGTGTATTTCAAGGATTTGGAAGATGCGCGTTGCGTGTCTGCACTGGGTTTGGTGCACCAGCGATTCTCCACCAACACCTTCCCCGAGTGGCCCCTGGCCCACCCCTACCGTTATGTCGCGCACAACGGAGAAATCAACACCGTCAAAGGCAACTACAACTGGATGAAGGCGCGCGAAGGCGTGATGTCCTCGCCCGTGTTGGCAGCGGACCTGCAGAAGCTCTACCCCATCAGCTTTGCTGACCAGTCCGATACCGCCACGTTCGACAACTGCCTGGAACTGCTGACCATGGCGGGTTACCCGATCAGCCAGGCCGTGATGATGATGATCCCAGAACCCTGGGAGCAGCACACCACCATGGACGAGCGCCGCAAGGCCTTCTATGAATACCACGCCGCCATGATGGAACCTTGGGATGGTCCGGCCTCCATCGTGTTCACCGACGGCCGCCAGATTGGCGCCACGCTGGACCGCAACGGCCTGCGTCCTTCGCGGTACTGCATCACCGATGACGATTTGGTCATCATGGGCTCCGAGTCCGGTGTGCTGCCCGTGCCCGAGAACAAGATCGTGCGCAAATGGCGCCTGCAGCCCGGCAAGATGTTCCTGATCGACCTGGAACAGGGCCGCATGATTGACGACGAGGAATTGAAAGCCAGCCTCGCCAACAGCAAACCTTACAAGCAGTGGATCGAGAACCTGCGCATCAAGCTGGACGACGTGGTGTTTGATGAGCGTCGCACGGACAAGGCCTTGTCTGCTGTGGTTGCCGGCGTGGAGCCCAAGCGCATCACCGACCAGGTCAGTCTGCTGGACCGCCAGCAAGCCTTTGGCTTCACACAGGAAGACCTGAAGTTCCTGATCGCCCCCATGGCGACGGCCGGGGAAGAGGCCATCGGCTCTATGGGCAACGACAGCCCCTTGGCGGTGTTGTCTGACAAAAACAAGCCGCTGTACAGCTACTTCAAGCAGCTGTTCGCGCAGGTGACCAACCCGCCGATCGACCCGATTCGCGAAGCGATCGTGATGTCGCTGGTGTCTTTCATCGGCCCCAAGCCCAACCTGCTCGACATCAACCAGGTCAACCCGCCCATGCGCCTCGAAGTGGCGCAGCCGATCCTGGACTTCGCCGACATGGCCAAGGTTCGCAACATCGAGCAGCACACCCAGGGCAAATTCCGCAGCCAGACGCTGGACATCACCTACCCGCTGGCCTGGGGCCACGAAGGCGTGGAAGCCAAGCTGGCTTCGCTGTGCGCGGAAGCTGTGGACGCCATCAAGGGTGGCAAGAACATCCTGATCATCAGCGACCGTGGCATCAGCCCCAACCAGGTGGCGATTCCCGCGTTGTTGGCCCTGTCGGCCATCCACCAGCACCTGGTGCGTGAAGGTCTGCGCACGACTGCCGGTTTGGTGGTGGAAACCGGTACCGCGCGCGAAGTGCACCACTTCGCCGTGTTGGCCGGCTATGGCGCCGAAGCTGTGCACCCCTACCTGGCCATGGAAACCCTGCAGAGCATTCACAAGGATTTGCCGGGCGACTTGAGTGCAGACAAGGCCATCTACAACTACATCAAGGCAATTGGCAAGGGTCTGTCCAAGATCATGTCCAAGATGGGCGTGTCCACCTACATGTCGTACTGCGGTGCCCAGCTGTTCGAAGCCATTGGCCTGAACACCGAGACCATTGACAAGTACTTCACCCGCACGCCCAGCCGTGTGGAAGGCATCGGCGTCTTCGAGATCGCCGAGGAGTCCATCCGCATGCACAAGCTGGCCTTTGGCGACAGCCCCGTGCTGGCCAACGCGTTGGAAGCCGGTGGTGAATACGCTTGGCGTGTGCGCGGCGAAGAGCACATGTGGACGCCGGACGCGATTGCCAAGTTGCAGCACTCCACCCGTGCCAACAACTGGAACACGTACAAGGAATATGCGCAGATCATCAACGACCAGAGCAAGCGCCACCTGACGCTGCGTGGCCTGTTCGAGTTTAAGATCGATCCTGCCAAGGCCATTCCTGTGGACGAAGTGGAAAGTGCCAAGGAAATCGTCAAGCGCTTTGCCACGGGCGCCATGTCGCTGGGTTCGATTTCCACCGAAGCCCACGCCACGCTGGCCGTGGCCATGAACCGCATTGGCGGCAAGAGCAATACGGGTGAGGGCGGTGAAGACCCCGCACGCTACCGCCAAGAGCTCAAGGGCATCCCGATCAAGCAAGGCCAGACCATGGCCGACATCATCGGCAAAGACGTGGTGGAAGTCGACATCCCCATGAACGCCGGTGACAGCTTGCGCTCGCGCATCAAGCAAGTCGCGTCCGGCCGCTTCGGTGTGACGGCCGAGTACCTGAACAGTGCCGACCAGATCCAGATCAAGATGGCCCAGGGTGCCAAGCCTGGCGAAGGCGGCCAGCTGCCCGGTGGCAAGGTGTCCGACTACATCGGTCGCCTGCGCCACAGCGTGCCCGGTGTGGGCCTGATCTCGCCCCCGCCGCACCACGACATCTACTCGATTGAAGATTTGGCCCAGCTGATCCACGACCTGAAGAACGTGGCACCGCACTCCGGCATCAGCGTGAAACTGGTGTCTGAAATTGGTGTGGGCACCATTGCTGCAGGCGTTGCCAAGTGCAAGGCCGACCACGTGGTGATCGCAGGCCACGACGGCGGCACCGGTGCCTCGCCCTGGTCGTCCATCAAGCATTGCGGCAGCCCGTGGGAAATCGGTCTGGCCGAAACCCAGCAGACCCTGGTGCTGAACCGTCTGCGCAGCCGGATCCGCGTGCAGGCCGATGGCCAGATGAAGACCGGCCGTGACGTCGCCATTGGTGCCCTGCTGGGTGCGGATGAATTCGGCTTCGCCACCGCGCCGCTGGTGGTGGAAGGCTGCATCATGATGCGCAAGTGCCACCTCAACACCTGCCCCGTGGGTGTGGCCACGCAAGACCCCGTGCTGCGCGCCAAGTTCTCGGGCAAGCCCGAGCATGTGGTGAACTACTTCTTCTTCATCGCCGAAGAAGTGCGCCAGATCATGGCCCAGCTCGGTATCCGCAAGTTCGACGACCTGATTGGCCGCTCCGACCTGCTGGACACCCGCAAGGGCATTGAACACTGGAAGGCCCAGGGCCTGGACTTTGCCCGCCTGTTTGCGCAGCCCCAAGTGCCGGCCGATGTGCCCCGCTTCCAGACGCTGACGCAAGACCACGGTCTGGAAAAAGCCCTGGACAACGTGCTGATCGCCAAGAGCCGCGCCGCCATCGACAAGGGCGAACGCGTGCAGTTCATGGAAGTGGCCCGCAACGTGAACCGCTCCGTGGGCGCCATGCTTTCGGGCGCGGTGACCAAGGTGCACCCTGAGGGCTTGCCGGACGACACCATCCGTATCCAGCTCGAAGGCACGGGCGGCCAGTCCTTTGGCGCCTTCCTGGCCAAGGGCATCACGCTGTACCTGATTGGCGATGCCAACGACTACACCGGCAAGGGGCTGTCCGGTGGTCGCGTGGTGGTGCGCCCGAGCATCGACTTCCGTGGCGAGGCGATCCGCAACACCATTGTGGGCAACACCGTCATGTACGGCGCCACCACCGGTGAAGCTTTCTTCAGCGGCGTGGGTGGCGAACGTTTCGCCGTTCGCCTGTCGGGTGCGACTGCGGTGGTGGAAGGAACCGGCGACCACGGTTGCGAATACATGACCGGCGGAACCGTCGCCGTGCTGGGCAAGACCGGTCGCAACTTTGCAGCCGGCATGAGCGGCGGCATTGCCTATGTGTACGACGAAGACGGCCAGTTTGCCAAGCGCTGCAACACCGCGATGGTGAGCCTTGAAAAGGTGCTGACCAGCAAGGAGCAGGAGGCCAGCATCGACAAGGCCGTGTGGCACCGTGGCGAGAGTGATGAAGCCCAGCTCAAGAAGCTGCTGGAAGACCACAACCGCTGGACCGGCAGCAAGCGTGCCCGCGAGTTGCTGGACAACTGGGATGCCTCCCGCGCCAAGTTCGTCAAGGTCTTCCCCAATGAGTACAAGCGTGCTCTGGGCGAGATTCATGCACGCAAAGTGGCCAAGGCTCCCGTCAAATCTGCGCCAGCAGCTACAAAAAAAGAAGCAGCTCCAGCTAAATAATGACCTTGCGGGACAGACCAGCATTTGTGAAACAAATCTGCTCTGTCCCCAACTGAATAGAGAGAATCATCATGGGAAAAGTCACTGGCTTCATGGAGTTTGAGCGCCTCGAAGAGGGCTACAAACCCGTCACCGAGCGTCTGAAGCACTACAAGGAATTTGTGGTGGGTCTGGACGATGCGCAGGCCAACAAGCAGGCCGCGCGCTGCATGGACTGCGGCACGCCGTTTTGCAACAACGGCTGCCCGGTCAACAACATCATTCCAGACTTCAACGACCTGGTTTACACCGGCAACTGGAAAGCGGCGATCGATACGCTGCACAGCACCAACAACTTCCCCGAGTTCACCGGCCGCATCTGCCCCGCACCCTGCGAGGCCGCCTGCACGCTGAACGTGAATGACGACGCCGTGGGCATCAAGTCCATCGAGCACGCCATCATCGACCGCGCCTGGTCTGAAGGCTGGGTCCAACCCCAGCCCGCCAAGGTCAAGACCGGCAAGAAGGTGGCGGTGGTCGGTTCCGGCCCAGCCGGCATGGCCGCGGCCCAGCAGCTGGCCCGTGCCGGCCACGACGTGACGCTGTTCGAGAAGAACGACCGCATCGGTGGCCTGCTGCGCTACGGCATTCCCGACTTCAAGATGGAAAAGTCCCACATCGACCGCCGTGCTGAGCAACTGGTGGCCGAAGGGGTAACCATCCGCACCAGCGTGCTGGTGGGTGATATGCCCAAGGACTCCAAGGTCACCAACTGGGCCAAGGAAACCATTTCTGCCGACCAACTGAAGAAAGACTTTGACGCCGTGCTGTTGACCGGCGGCTCCGAGCAATCGCGCGACCTGCCCGTGCCCGGCCGCGACCTGGATGGTATCCATTTCGCCATGGAATTCCTGCCCCAGCAGAACAAGGTCAACGCGGGCGACAAGCTCAAGGGCCAGTTGCGTGCCGATGGCAAGCATGTCATCGTCATTGGCGGTGGCGACACCGGCTCTGATTGCGTGGGCACCAGCAACCGCCACGGTGCGGTTAGCGTGACCCAGTTCGAGGTGATGCCCCAGCCGCCCGAAGAAGAAAACCGCCCCATGACCTGGCCCTACTGGCCGCTGAAGCTGCGCACCAGCTCCAGCCACGAAGAAGGTTGCGAGCGCGTGTTCTCCATTTCGACCAAGGAGTTCATCGGCGAAAAAGGCAAAGTCACCGGCCTGAAGACCGTGCAGGTCGAGTTCAAGGACGGCAAGCTGGTCGACGTGCCCGGTACCGAAAAAGTGCTGAAGGCCGACCTGGTGCTGCTGGCCATGGGCTTTGTGAACCCCGTGGCGACCATTCTGGACGTGTTCGGCGTGGACAAGGACGCCCGTGGCAATGCCAAGGCCAGCACCGAGTTCATCGGTGGCTACGCCACCAACGTGGCCAAGGTCTTCGCGGCGGGCGACATGCGTCGCGGCCAGAGTCTGGTGGTGTGGGCGATCCGGGAAGGCCGCCAGGCTGCGCGCTCGGTGGATGAGTTCCTGATGGGCTTTAGCGACTTGCCCCGGTAATCTCGGGTAATCCCTTATGATTCCAAGGCCGGGTACTTCCCGGCCTTGTTACTTCTATGGCCGACCCATTCACTGCCCCTCTTGTTGAACTCCAGGACCTGTCCTTTGGTTACGGCGAACGCCTGATCCTGGACGGCGTCACCCTGTCCATCCCGCGTGGCAAGGTCACCGCACTGATGGGCGCCTCCGGCGGTGGCAAGACCACGGTGCTGCGTCTGATTGGCGGCCAGTACCGGGCGCAAAAGGGCAAGCTGCTGCTGCATGGTGCGCAGCAGGGTCAGGATGTGCTGGACATGGGCCAGGCCAACGCGCAGCAGCTGTACGCCGCCCGGCGCCGCATGGGCATGTTGTTCCAGTTCGGTGCCCTGTTCACCGACCTCAGCGTGTTCGACAACGTGGCCTTCCCGCTGCGCGAGCACACGTCGCTGTCCCCGGCCTTGGTGCGCGACATTGTGCTTATGAAGCTCAACGCTGTGGGGCTGCGTGGCGCGCGTGACCTCATGCCCTCTGAGATCTCGGGTGGCATGGCCCGTCGCGTGGCCTTGGCCCGTGCCATCGCGCTGGACCCGGAGCTGGTGATGTACGACGAACCCTTTGCCGGGCTGGACCCGATTTCCCTGGGCACCGCCGCCCGCCTGATCCGCCAGCTCAACGACACCATGGGCCTGACCAGCGTGATTGTTTCGCACGACCTGGAGGAAACCTTCCACATCGCTGACAAGGTCATCATCCTGGCCAACGGCAAGATTGCTGCCCAGGGCACACCCGACGAAGTGCGCCACAGCACCGACCCGCTGGTACACCAGTTTGTGAATGCCGAGCCCGAAGGGCCGGTGCGTTTTCACTATCCAGCGGCCAGCGTGGAAGCCGATTTCTCGGTGGGAGCCGGACGATGAGCTGGTACCGCCCCGCCGACGTTGGTTTTGCCGCCCGTGCCAAGCTGGCCGACCTGGGTTATGGTGCGCGCCTGTTCCTGCGCCTGCTGGCCTCGTTGCCATCGGCGCTGCGCCGCTTTGGCCTGGTGCGCGACCAGATCCATTTCATGGGCAACTATTCACTGGCCATCATTGCGGTGTCCGGCATCTTTGTGGGCTTTGTGCTGGGCCTGCAGGGCTACTACACGCTGCAGCGTTATGGTTCGTCCGAGGCCTTGGGCCTGTTGGTGGCCTTGAGTCTGGTGCGCGAACTCGGTCCGGTGATCACGGCCTTGCTGTTCGCGGGCCGTGCCGGTACGTCACTTACCGCAGAGATCGGCCTCATGAAAGCCGGCGAACAGCTCAGTGCCATGGAGATGATGGCCGTGGACCCGGTGCAGCGCATTCTGGCGCCACGCTTCTGGGGTGCTGTGATTGCCATGCCCTTGCTGGCCGCCGTGTTCAGCGCCGTGGGCATCATTGGTGGTTGGGTCGTGGGTGTGGTGATGATTGGCATTGACGCTGGGTCCTTCTGGAGCCAGATGCAGGGCGGGGTGGATGTGTGGCTGGATGTGGGCAACGGCGTACTCAAGAGCGCGGTGTTCGGCTTTGCGGTGAGCTTTATTGCGCTGCTGCAAGGCTACGAGGCCCAGCCCACGCCCGAGGGCGTGGCCCATGCCACCACGCGCACTGTGGTGGTAGCGTCGTTGACCGTGTTGGGTCTGGACTTTGTCCTGACCGCCATGATGTTCAGTATTTAGGGGATAACCAATGCAACGTTCCGGCAAAGATGTGTGGGTAGGTATGTTTGTGCTGCTGGGCGCGGCAGCCCTGCTGTTTCTGGCCCTGCAGTCGGCCAACCTGCTGTCGCTGAATTTCGAGCGCGGCTATGCGGTCAGCGCCAAGTTCGACAACATTGGTGGCTTGAAACCCAAGGCCGCGGTCAAAAGCGCTGGCGTGGTCGTAGGGCGGGTGGAGTCCATCACGTTTGACGACAAGAGTTTCCAGGCCAAGGTGGTGTTGTCCATGGACAAACGTTTTGCCTTCCCCAAAGACAGCTCCCTCAAAATTTTGACCAGCGGCTTGCTCGGAGAGCAATACATTGGCATCGAGGCGGGCGCCGATGCGGCCAACTTGGCAGCAGGCGACAGCATCGGCACCACACAGTCTGCGGTGGTGTTGGAAAACCTGATCAGCCAGTTCCTGTACAGCAAAGCGGCTGATGGGACCGGCAGCGAAAAAGAGGGCAAATGAGCCGTTCTGGAATGTTACCTGCCGTGTCCCTGCTCCGCGTGGTGCGGTGGGCGACCGGGTGTGTGCTGGGGCTGGCCATGCTGGTTCTGCAAGGTTGTGCCACTGTGGCTGCGCCGGATGCACGCGACCCTCTGGAGTCGTTCAACCGGAGCGTCTTTAGCTTCAACGATGGCCTGGATCGTGTGGTTCTCAAACCCACAGCCAGGGCCTACCAGGCGACACTGCCCGAGTGGGCACGCAAAGGCGTGGGCAATTTCTTCAACAACCTGGAAGACGTCTGGTCGGCGCTGAACAATGGCTTGCAGTTGCGCGGCCAGGAGATGGGCGACAGCATTGGCCGGGTCATGGTGAACAGCACCATCGGATTAGGCGGGCTCATCGATGTGGCCAGCGATTTGTCGATTGACCGGCATCCTGCCAATTTCGGTTTGACCCTGGGGCGCTGGGGCGTGAGCCCCGGGCCCTATCTGGTGCTGCCCTTGTTGGGACCTGCCACCTTGCGAGAGGTCGCGGCTCTGCCTGTGGATCAGCAGGGCAGCTTGGTCACGCACATTCCGGACGAAGCGACACGCACTGCGCTGACACTGACCAATGTGGTGGACACCCGTGCGCGGTATCTGCGGGCGGGTGATGTGGTGGATGGTGCTGCATTGGATCGCTACTCCTTCACCCGGGATGCCTATTTGCAGCGCCAGCGCAATGATGACTACGATGGTGATCCGCCCCCCGAGGAAGGCACCGAGCCTTAGAGGGGCATCTGCAGTTGCCTGCAGGGCAGACCCGGTCTGTGGATAATTGCACGCATGGAGACTAGCGCATGATTTTGAACAAGCGACACATGGTGGCTGCCCTGGCAGCTGTGATGGCACTCGGCACCATGGCATTTTCGCCAGCCGTCCACGCCGAGGATGAGGCGCCCGACGCCCTGATCAAGCGTCTCTCGGTGGATGTCCTCGACACCATCAAGGCCGACAAGGCGATTCGTGCTGGTGACATGGGCCGAGTGGTGACACTGGTGGACACCCGCATCATGCCCAATGTGAACTTCCAACGCATGACCGCCTCGGCTGTCGGACCGGGCTGGCGCCAGGCCACGCCCGAACAACAAAAGCGCCTGCAGGACGAATTCAAAACCCTGCTGGTGCGCACCTATGCGGGCGCGCTGGCCCAGGTGAGTGACCAGACCATCGCCATGAAGCCCCTGCGCGCCGCGCCCGAGGACAAAGAGGTGGTGGTACGCACCGAGGTCAAAGGGCGGGGCGATTCGATCCAGCTGGACTACCGACTGGAAAAAACGCCGGGCATAGGTGCCGGCTGGAAGATTTACAACCTCAATGTGCTGGGGGTGTGGCTGGTGGAAACCTACCGCAGCCAGTTTGCGCAACAAATCAATGCCAAGGGCATTGACGGACTGATTGACTCCCTGACCGAGCAGAACAAGGCCAACGCCAAGAAAGGCTGATGTGCTGAACCTCCCCTCCACCTTGACGCAAGACGTGGCGCACGACTGCCTGGCAGCGCTGCGTTCGGGCCTGCAGGCCGAGCCCCAGACCATTGTGGTGGACGGTGCCGCTTTGCAGCGTTTTGACTCGTCGGCGCTGGCGGTGTTGCTGGAGCTGCGCCGCGAATGTGCGCGCATTGGCAAACAATTTGCCGTACGCAGCCTGCCCCAACGCCTGCGCGATCTGGCCACCTTGTACGGGATTGATGGCCTGCTGACCGCGGCTTGAGCCCGTCCGCGTAAAATCGCGGGTTCCCATGCCCGCAATCTCATTCCAATCCGTCTCCAAAGCCTACGCCTCGCCCAAAGGCCCCAAAGGCACTACCTTCAAGGCCCTGGACGGGGTCAGCCTCCAGATCGAAGAGGGCGAATTTTTCGGCCTGCTTGGTCCCAATGGGGCGGGTAAAACCACCATGATCAGCATCCTGGCCGGGCTCACCCGTGCCAGTAGCGGCAGCGTGCAGGTGCTGGGCAGCGATGTCCAGACTGACTACGCCAACGCCCGTCGCAAGCTCGGTGTGGTGCCGCAAGAGCTGGTGTTCGACCCCTTCTTCAATGTGCGCGAAATGCTGCGCATCCAGTCCGGCTACTTCGGTGTGAAAAACAACGACGCCTGGGTGGACGAACTGCTCGAAGGACTGGGCCTCACGGATAAGGCGAATGCCAATATGCGCCAGCTCTCTGGCGGCATGAAACGCCGCGTGCTGGTGGCGCAGGCCTTGGTGCACAAGCCACCGGTCATCGTGCTGGACGAACCCACGGCCGGCGTGGATGTGGAACTGCGCCAGACCTTGTGGCAGTTTGTGGCCAACCTCAACAAACAGGGCAGCACGGTATTGCTGACCACCCACTACCTGGAAGAGGCCGAGGCCCTGTGTGGTCGCATTGCCATGCTCAAAACTGGTCGTATCGTGGCGCTGGACAAGACCAGCGACCTGCTCAAGGCCGCCAGCAGCAATGTGCTGCGTTTCAAGACCGGGGATTCCTTGCCCATCGAACTGGCCGCGCGGGCACGTATTACCGGCCGTATCGTCCAACTGCCTGCCAACAACGCGCTGGAGATTGAACAGTATTTGGCTGCCGTGCGCCAGGCTGGCGTGACGGTGGAAGACGTGGAAATTCGCAAGGCGGACCTGGAGGATGTCTTCCTCGATGTCATGGGTAATTCCGAGGAGGTGGGCGCATGAACGGCTGGCAAACCCTGTTGTACAAGGAAGTGCTGCGTTTCTGGAAAGTGAGTTTCCAGACTGTGGCCGCACCCGTGCTCACGGCCCTGCTGTACCTGATGATCTTCGGCCATGCTTTGGGTGACCATGTGAAGGTCTACGACACCATCAGCTACACCGCGTTTCTGGTGCCGGGTCTGGTGATGATGAGTGTGCTGCAAAACGCGTTTGCCAACAGCTCCTCGTCGCTGATCCAGAGCAAGATCATGGGCAATCTCGTGTTTTTGTTGCTCACGCCGCTGTCGCACTGGAGCTGGTTTTTCGCCTATGTGGGCTCCAGCATTGCGCGCGGGCTGGTGGTGGGGGCTGGTGTGATGTTGGTCACGGTGTTTTTCACGCCCATCCACTTTGTCGCACCGCTGTGGATTTTGGCCTTTGCCTTGTTGGGCGCGGCCCTGCTGGGCACGCTGGGCCTGATTGCCGGTCTGTGGGCTGAGAAGTTTGACCAGCTCGCGGCCTTCCAGAACTTCATCATCATGCCCATGACGTTCTTGAGCGGCGTGTTCTATTCCATCCACTCGCTGCCCAGCTTCTGGCAAAGCGTGAGCCACCTCAACCCCTTCTTCTACATGATCGACGGCTTCCGCTACGGCTTCTTCGGCCAGAGCGATGTGTCGCCCTGGCTCAGCCTGGGCATCGTCGGCATTGCGCTGGCCGTGGTGAGTGCCATTGCTGTGCACCTGCTGCGCACTGGCTACAAGATCCGTTCCTGATTTTTTATGACCGCTGACCAACTCCAAGCCCTCATCACCGCGGGCATTGCCTGCGACCACTGCACACTCGAAGGCGATGGCCGCCACTGGTACGCCACCATCGTGTCCACCGCGTTTGAGGGCAAACGCCTGATTCAGCGCCACCAGCAGGTCTACGCCACGCTGGGCAGCCGCATGCAGACCGACGAAGTGCACGCCCTGTCGATGAAAACCTACACGCCGGCCGAATGGGCCGCGCAATCCGCGTAAAAGACTCCGCATGGACAAACTCCTGATCCGCGGTGGCAACACCTTGCAGGGCGAGGTGCTGATTTCCGGCGCCAAAAATGCTGCCCTGCCCGAGCTATGCGCCACCTTGCTGACCGCCGAGCCGGTGACGCTGCTGAATGTGCCGCGCTTGCAAGACGTGTCCACCATGCTTACGCTGATTCGCAACATGGGGGTCCAAGTCGAGCAGGGGGCGGATGGTGCGGTGCACATCAATGCCGGCCCGCTGAGCACGCCCGAAGCGCCCTACGAACTGGTGAAAACCATGCGCGCCTCGGTGCTGGCGTTGGGCCCGCTGCTGGCGCGCTTTGGTGAGGCCACGGTGTCATTGCCCGGTGGCTGCGCCATCGGGTCGCGCCCGGTGGATCAGCATTTGAAGGGCCTGACCGCCATGGGTGCCGAGATTGTGGTCGAGCATGGCTACATGATCGCCAAGCTGCCCAAGGGCCGCACCCGCTTGAAGGGTGCACGTATTGCCACCGACATGGTGACCGTGACCGGCACCGAGAACTTCCTGATGGCCGCCGCGCTGGCCGAGGGTGAAACCATTCTGGAAAACGCCGCCCAGGAACCCGAGATTCCCGACCTGGCCGAAATGCTCATCAAGATGGGCGCCCAGATTGAAGGGCACGGCACCAGCCGCATCCGCATCCAGGGCGTGGAAAAGCTGCATGGCTGCACCCACCAGGTGGTGGCGGACCGCATCGAGACTGGCACCTTTTTGTGCGCCGTGGCGGCTACGGGGGGGGATGTCATCTTGAAGCATGGCCGTGCCGACCACCTGGACGCCGTGATCGACAAGCTGCGCGACGCCGGCGCCACGGTGGAGGCCATAGCCGGTGGCATCCGCGTGCAATCGCAAGGTCGCCTGAAGGCACAGAGCTTTCGCACCACCGAATACCCCGGTTTCCCGACCGACATGCAGGCCCAGTTCATGGCGCTCAATGCCATTGCGCAGGGGGCCAGCAAGGTCACCGAAACGATCTTCGAGAACCGCTTCATGCACGTCAACGAGCTGGTGCGCCTGGGCGCGCACATCCAGACCGATGGCAAGGTGGCGGTGATCGAGGGCGTGGAGCGCCTTTCTGGCGCCACGGTCATGGCCACGGACCTGCGTGCCTCGGCCAGCCTGGTGATCGCCGGCCTGGTGGCCGATGGCGAGACCATGGTGGACCGCATTTACCACCTGGACCGCGGCTACGACCAAATGGAAGCCAAGCTGCGCGGCATTGGCGCAGACATTGAAAGAATCTCGTAATGGCTACTGAAATGATCACCCTTGCCCTGTCCAAAGGCCGCATCTTTGAAGAAACCGTGCCGCTGCTCAAAGCTGCTGGTATCGAGGTGCTGGACGACCCGGAAAAATCGCGCAAGCTGATTCTGGACACCAACCAGCCCAATGTGCGCGTGCTGGTTGTGCGCGCCACCGACGTGCCCACCTACGTGCAGTACGGCGGGGCCGACCTCGGCATCACCGGCAAGGACACGCTGCTGGAGCACGGCAGCCAGGGCCTGTACCAGCCGCTGGACCTGCAGATTGCCAAGTGCCGCATCAGCGTGGCCGTGCGTGCCGACTTTGATTACGCGTCCGCCGTCAAGCAGGGCTCGCGCCTCAAGGTCGCCACCAAATACGTGGCGATTGCGCGCGAGTTCTTCGCCAGCAAGGGCGTGCACGTGGACCTGATCAAGCTCTACGGCAGCATGGAGCTGGCTCCCTTGGTGGGCCTGGCCGATGCCATCGTCGATCTGGTGTCCACCGGCAACACGCTCAAGGCCAACCACCTGGTCGAGGTGGAACGCATCATGGATATCAGCTCGCGCCTGGTTGTGAACCAGGCCGCGCTCAAGCTCAAACAAGAACCCATCCGCAAGATCATCGACGCCTTTGCCGGCGCGGTGGGCCAGTAACCCGATTTGAAATTGCTATGACTTTTGTAGCTGCTCCCGCATATCTATCAAGCGCCAGTGCCACTTTTGATGCTGACTTCAAGGCACGTCTGCACTGGTCTGCCGATACCGATGCGGCCATCGAGCAGCGCGTGGCCGACATCCTGGCCGATGTGCAGGCCCGCGGCGATGTGGCCGTGCTGGAGTACACGGCGCGCTTTGATGGCCTGACAGCGACCGACATGCCGTCGCTGGAGCTGACCCAGGCCGAGCTGAAAGCCGCGTTCGACAGTATTCCCGCAGACCAGCGCACCGCCCTGGAAGCCGCTGCCAAACGTGTGCGCAGCTACCACGAGGCGCAAAAGAAAGCCTCCGGTGAGAGCTGGAGTTACCGCGACGAAGACGGCACGCTCTTGGGTCAGAAGGTCACCCCGCTGGACCGCGTGGGCATCTACGTGCCCGGCGGCAAGGCGGCCTACCCAAGCAGCGTGTTGATGAACGCTATCCCTGCGCATGTGGCCGGTGTGGGCGAAATCATCATGGTGGTGCCCACCCCCAAGGGCGAGAAGAATGCTTTGGTGCTGGCCGCCGCCTACGTGGCTGGGGTCACGCGCGCGTTCACCATCGGCGGTGCGCAGGCCGTGGCCGCGCTAGCCTATGGCACGCAGAGCATTCCCGCCGTGCACAAGATCACCGGCCCCGGCAACGCTTACGTGGCCGCCGCCAAACGCCGCGTGTTTGGTACTGTGGGCATCGACATGATTGCCGGCCCCAGCGAAATCCTGGTGCTGGCCGACGGCACGACGCCGCCCGACTGGGTGGCCATGGACTTGTTCAGCCAGGCCGAACACGACGAATTGGCGCAGAGCATTTTGTTGTGCCCCGACGCGGCCTACATCGCCCAAGTGCAAGAGAGCATCAACCGTTTGTTGAACGAGATGCCGCGGGCCGAGATCATTGCCAAGAGCCTCACCGGCCGCGGTGCGCTGATCCATACGCGTAGCATGGAAGAAGCCTGTGAGATCAGCAACCGCATTGCGCCCGAGCACCTGGAAGTCTCCAGCAACGCCCCGCATAAGTGGGAGCCGTTGCTCAAGCACGCTGGTGCCATCTTCCTGGGCGCCTATACGTCTGAGAGCCTGGGCGACTACTGCGCTGGCCCCAACCACGTGTTGCCCACCAGCGGCACCGCGCGTTTCAGCAGTCCGCTGGGGGTGTACGACTTCCAGAAGCGCAGCAGCCTCATCGAGGTGAGCGAGCAGGGTGCGCAGGCGCTGGGACAGATTGCCAGCGTGCTGGCGCATGGCGAAGGCCTGCAAGCCCACGCGCGTGCGGCGGAAATGCGATTGAAGTAAGAATGGGGGCATCAGGACGACCAAGCCCTATGCGCCCAACACTTCACACCCCCCACATCCTCTCCACGCTGCGGGACGCGGCTGCCCTGTTTGCCCTGTGTGCCGCCGTGACCTCCACGGCCCAGGCCATGACCATCCGCGAAATGCGGGCACTGGAAAAGACCGAGAAACTAGGCAGCACCTACACCGACTACTATCTGGTCGGCGTCATGGAAGGTGCCGTAGAGGCCCACAACCAGGCCGTGCGCCAAGGCGCTTCGCCAAGCATTTGCCTCAACGGCCGCAAGTTGGAGCCTCACATGGCCAAGGGGCTCTACACCACCGAACTCAAGCGCAATGCCGACGTCTACGAGGCCGATTTTCCGGTGCAACTGGTGCTGACCAACGCGCTGACCACGGTCTACGCCTGCTAGAGCTTTCTACAATGCGCCGTGGGCTCCGCACGGAGCCGTTTCACGCATCAGGGAATACACAAGATGGCACTCAAAGTATTGGTAGTGGGCGGTGCGGGCTATATCGGCTCGCACATGGTCAAGCGGCTGGGGCAACTGGGGTGCACCGTCACCACGCTGGACAACCTGAGTGCCGGCCACCGCGATGCGGTGCTCAGTGGTGAGCTGGTGCAGGGCGATATTGCCGACCGCCCCTTGCTCGACGCGCTGTTCGCCCGTGGCCAGTTTGATGTGGTGATGCATTTCGCCTCCTTCATCCAGGTGGGGGAGTCGGTCAAAGAGCCCGCCAAGTACTACGACAACAACGTCACCAACACCCTCATCCTGCTGGACGCCATGCGTGCAGCTGGGGTTCAGCGCTTCATCTTTTCCTCCACGGCGGCCACCTTTGGCGAGCCGCAGTATGTGCCGATCGACGAGGCCCATCCCCAGCAGCCCATCAACCCCTACGGCCGCACCAAATTCATGGTGGAACAGGTCCTGCGCGATTACGAAGTGGCCTACGGTTTGCAGTCGGTGGTGCTGCGTTACTTCAACGCCGCCGGTGCCGACCCCGAGGGCCAGCTGGGTGAGCGCCACGAACCCGAGACCCATCTCATTCCCTTGGTACTGCAAGCCGCCTCGGGGCGCCGCCCGCACATCCACGTGTTTGGCCGCGACTACGACACCCCCGATGGCACCTGCATCCGCGACTACATCCACATCCAGGACCTGTGCGAAGCGCATTGGCTGGCCATCCAGTCCCTGCTGGCGGGCCGGGGCAGCCAAGCCTACAACCTGGGCAACGGCAGTGGCTTTTCGGTACAAGAAGTGATTGACACCGCCCGCGCCATCACCGGCCAGCCCATCCCCGTGGTGGACGGCCCCCGCCGAGCGGGAGACCCGGCCCGTCTGGTGGCCGATGCCACCCAAGCCCGTGAACGCCTGGGCTGGCAACCCCAATACGCCGATCTGGCCACCATCGTGCGCCATGCATGGCAGTGGGAGCAGAAGGTGGCAGCCTTGCACTAAGCCTGGGGCTCAGCGGTATCACCGCGCGGCAGCGGGGTGGCAACCGGTCCATGAGGGTTCTGAAAATTTACACGAATTTCGTGCAGCACGAAATTCGTGTAAACTGGTGCCAAGATGAAAAACGTCACCATCACCGTCGAGGACGCCACGCTGGAGTGGGTGCGCATCGAGGCCGCACGGCGCAACACCAGTGTGTCGCGCTTGGTAGGCGAGATGCTGACCGACAAGATGCAGCATGACGACGCCTACGCCCGTGCCCAGCGCGACTGGGTGGCCGACACCTCCTCGTTCAGTTCGGGCGGCAGGCCTTATCCGCAGCGGAGTACCCAAAATGGCTAGTCCGCTGGATACCTCGGGTGCCGTCGTCTTTGTGGATACCAACGTGCTGTTGGCGGCCGACGATGCGTTTGATGCGGGCCAACAGTCCCGCGTGCGCGACTGGCTGCAGGCGCTGTGGGCGCGCCGCGCCGGGCGCATCAGTACGCAGGTGCTGAATGCCTATTACGTGGGCGCCACCCAGCACTTCGCCATGCCGCAGGGGGATGCGCGAGCCAAACTGCGCCGCTACCAGCTCTGGCAACCCTGGCAGATTGACCACCAGACGGTGGAAACCGCCTGGGGCGTGGAGGCCCGTTTTGGCCTGCCGTACTGGGATGCGCTCATCGTGGCCGCCGCCGCACAAAGTGGTGCCACCCATGTGTTGTCGCTGGACCTGCAGCATGGCCAGCAGATCGATGGCGTCACCATCCTCAGCCCTTTGCACGCCACGCCCGCCGATGTGGCGCTGGCCGACTAGTTCTTCGCTTTGAAAGTCTCCGCATGACGACTACCACCTCCACCGACAGCACCGTGAGTGCGCTGATCCAGCGCCGCATCCGCCAGGACGTGTTGGGCATGCACGCCTACGCCATCCAGGACTCCAAGGGCATGGTCAAGCTCGATGCCATGGAGAACCCGCACCGCCTGCCTGTGGAGTTGCAAGAGGCATTGGGCCGCCGCCTGGGCGCGCTGGCGCTGAATCGCTACCCCGATGGCCGCGTGAACGACCTGCGCCAGGCGCTGGCCGCCTACGCGGGCATGCCCGAAGGTTTTGACATCATGCTGGGCAATGGCTCGGATGAGCTGATCAGCCTGCTGGCCATGGCCTGCGACGTGCCGGTGGCGCCTGGCCAAGCCAAGCCCGCCATCCTGGCGCCGCTGCCGGGTTTTGTGATGTACGCCATGAGCGCGCAGTTGCAAGGGCTGGATTTTGTGGGCGTACCGCTCACGGCTGACTTTGCGCTGGACGTGCCGGCCATGGTGCAGGCCATCGCCGAGACGCAGCCCGCCATCGTCTACCTGGCCTACCCCAACAACCCCACGGCCAACTTGTGGGCCGAGGCCGATATGGTGCAGGTGGTGGCTGCGGCCCGGGCCGCGGGCAGCATTGTGGCCATTGACGAGGCCTACCAGCCGTTTTCCAGCCGCACCTATCTGGATGTGATCCGCGCAAACCCGGCTGCCAACGCCCATGTGCTGCTGATGCGCACCATGAGCAAGTTCGGCCTGGCCGGTGTGCGCATTGGCTACATGGTGGGCCCCCAGGCACTCATCGCCCAGGTGGACAAGGTACGCCCGCCCTACAACATCAGCGTACTGAATTACGAGTGCGCACTGTTTGCGCTGGAGCACCAGGAGGCTTTTGGGCGCCAAGCCCGCGACATCTGTGCGCAGCGCGCTACGCTTTTGGGCGCATTGCGGGCGCTGCCCGGCGTCAAGGCCTGGGACAGCGATGCCAATATGGTGCTGGTGCGCTTTGCCGGGGAGGGCGATCCTGCGCAAAAAGTGTTCGATGGCCTGAAAGCGCGCGGCGTTCTGGTCAAGAACGTTTCTAAAATGCACCCATTGCTGGCCCACTGCTTGCGGCTGACCGTCGGCACCGCCGAGGAAAACACCCAATTGCTGAAGGCCTTGCAGGAAATCTTATGAGTACCAACTACCCTTTGACCGAAGTGCCCGCCGTGGCCGCCCCCCGCATTGCCGAAGTCTCGCGCAACACCGCCGAGACCAAGATCCGCGTGCGTGTGAACCTGGATGGCACCGGCCAGGCCCATCTGCGCACCGGCATCGGCTTCTTCGACCACATGCTCGACCAGATCGCCCGCCACGGCCTGATCGACCTGGAGATCGAAGCCGACGGTGACCTGCACATCGACGGCCACCACACGGTGGAAGACGTGGGCATCACGCTGGGCCAGGCCTTCCACCAGGCCGTGGGCGACAAGAAGGGCATTCGCCGCTACGGCCATGCCTACGTGCCGCTGGACGAGGCCCTGAGCCGCGTGGTGATCGACTTCTCGGGGCGCCCCGGTCTGGAACTCAACGTGCCCTTCAAGAGCGGCATGATCGGTGCGTTTGACACCCAACTCACCCACGAGTTCTTCCAGGGCTTTGTGAACCACGCCTTTGTAACGCTGCACATCGACAACCTGAAAGGCGAAAACGCGCACCACCAGGCCGAGACCGTGTTCAAGGCCTTTGCCCGCGCGCTGCGCGCCGCGGTGGAGCTGGACCCACGCGCGCTGGGGGTGATTCCCTCCACCAAGGGTTCGCTCTAAAATTTAAGTCAAATGCGCCTCTAGCCCACGTGGAATATGCGCAAGCAGCTATTAAAACCGTAGCATGAAGAAAGCAGCATGAAAAAGGTCGCGGTCGTTGATTACGGCATGGGAAACCTGCGTTCCGTCACCCAGGCGGTGATGCATGTGGCCGCCGATGCGGGCGTGGAGGTGGTCTGGGCCCGCACCGCGCAAGAGGTGATGGACGCCGAACGCGTGGTACTGCCGGGCCAGGGCGCCATGCGCGACTGCATGCGCGAGCTGCACGACTCCGGCATGTTCGACGCCGTGATGCACGCTGCCGCGCACAAGCCGCTGATGGGCGTGTGTGTGGGCATGCAGATGCTGCTGGACCACAGCGACGAGCAGAACACCGCCAGCCTGGGCCTGATTCCTGGCAAAGTGGTCAAGTTTGAACTGGCGGGGCAAACCCAGCCCGACGGCAGCCGCTACAAAGTCCCCCAAATGGGCTGGAACCAGGTCTGGCAAACCAGCCACGGGGGTGTGCCGCGCCACCCCGTCTGGGGCGAGGTGCCGGACGGCAGCTACTTCTACTTTGTACACAGCTACTACGCCCAACCGTCTGATGCGCGCCACAGCGTAGGCGAGACGGACTACGGCCAGCGCTTCTCGGCGGCCATTGCACGCGATAATATTTTCGCCACCCAGTTCCACCCCGAAAAAAGCGCCGAGCACGGTTTGTCCCTCTACCGCAACTTCCTGCACTGGAATCCCTGAATCTTTATCCTTGCCGCACCTCTGCATCTGGCAACGCGACTCTCTTTTTCCTCCAACCCTGAAGCACCATGCTTTTAATTCCTGCGATTGACCTCAAAGACGGCCACTGTGTACGCCTCAAACAAGGCGATATGGACCAATCCACCACGTTTGGCGAAGACCCCGCGGTCATGGCCCGCAGCTGGGTGGACAAGGGCGCACGGCGCCTGCACCTGGTCGATCTGAACGGTGCCTTTGCCGGCCATCCCAAAAACGAGATGGCGATCCGCAAGATCCTCAAGGAAGTGGGCAACGAGATTGACGTGCAGCTGGGCGGCGGCATCCGCGACCTGGACACGATTGAGCGCTACCTGGACGCCGGCCTGCGCTACGTCATCATCGGTACCGCCGCGGTCAAGAACCCCGGCTTCCTGCAAGATGCCTGCACCGCCTTTGGCGGCCACATCATCGTGGGCCTGGACGCGCGCGATGGCAAAGTCGCCACCGACGGCTGGAGCAAGCTCACCCGCCACGACGTGGTGGACCTGGGCAAGAAGTTTGAGGACTATGGCGTCGAAGGCATCATCTACACCGACATCGGCCGCGACGGCATGCTCTCGGGCATCAACATCGACGCCACCGTCAAGCTGGCCCAAGCCCTGACCATTCCCGTGATTGCGTCGGGTGGCCTGTCCAACATGGCCGACATCGAAGCCCTGTGCGCGGTGGAAGACGAAGGCGTGGAAGGTGTGATCTGCGGCCGCGCCATCTACAGCGGCGACCTGGACTTCGCCAAGGCGCAAGAGCGCGCGGATGAGCTGAATGGTTGATAGGTTTTGCCGCCGGGCCGCCCCAAGGCAAAACGCGGCCCCCTTGGGGGGCAGGAAGCTACACGCAGTGAGCGACCGTGGGGGCGCATGTTAGCCAAACGCATCATTCCTTGCCTGGACGTGACCGGTGGTCGCGTCGTGAAGGGTGTCAATTTCGTAGAGCTGCGCGACGCAGGTGACCCGGTGGAAATTGCCGCCCGTTACAACGACCAGGGCGCCGACGAACTCACTTTTCTCGACATCACCGCCACCAGCGATGGGCGCGACCTGATCCTGCACATCATCGAAGCCGTGGCCAGCCAGGTCTTCATCCCGCTGACCGTGGGTGGCGGTGTGCGCGTCGTGGAAGACGTGCGCCGCCTGCTCAATGCGGGTGCCGACAAGGTGAGTTTCAACTCGGCAGCATTGGCCAATCCGCAGGTGATTGAAGACGCCTCCATGAAGTACGGTTCGCAGGCCATCGTGGTGGCCATCGACGCCAAGCGCCGCTCCGACGCAGACGCCGCCATCCGCGGTGCCGGTTGGGACGTCTACAGCCACGGTGGCCGCAAAAACACCGGCTTGGACGCCGTGGCCTGGGCCACCGAGATGGCGCGCCGTGGGGCTGGCGAGATTTTGCTCACCAGCATGGACCGCGACGGCACCAAGAGCGGCTTTGACCTGGCGCTGACCCGGGCTGTGGCCGACGCCATCAGCGTGCCGGTCATCGCGTCTGGCGGCGTGGGCAATCTGGACCACCTGGCCGACGGCGTGCAGCAGGGTGGGGCGGACGCGGTGCTGGCCGCCAGCATCTTCCACTACGGTGAGTACACCGTGGGCCAGGCCAAGGCGCGTATGGCCGAGCGCGGCATTCCTGTCAGAATTTAAGCCTTTTGGGTCTCTAGCCCTTATCAATGCTGCGCGAGCAGCTATAAATTAAATAGCAAATGGAACCCACCCCCACCCCGCCCGTGAGCTGGCTCAAACACATCCGCTGGGACTCCAAGGGCCTGGTGCCGGTGATTGCGCAGGAGCAGGGCACCAACGACGTGTTGATGTTTGCCTGGATGAACCGCGAAGCCCTGCAAAAGACCGTGGAGCTGGGCCGGGCTGTGTACTTCAGCCGTTCGCGCGACAAGCTTTGGTACAAGGGTGAAGAGTCTGGCCACGTGCAAACCGTGCACGAAATCCGCATGGACTGCGACAGCGATGTGATTTTGCTCAAGGTGACCCAGCTGGGCCACGAGCCGGGCATCGCCTGCCACACGGGCCGTCACAGCTGTTTCTTCAGCGTGCTGGAGAATGGCGTGTGGAAATCGGTAGACCCGGTCTTGAAAGACCCCGAATCCATCTATAAATAATATTTTGCGGGACAGATCCTTCGCGTTGTCTCCAACTAACCCCTAACCTTGCGGGACAGATCTTTGGCTCTGTCCCCAACTGATCAAGATGTCCATCTCCCAAGACTCCCTGGCCGCTCTGGCTGCCGTGATTGAAAGCCGCAAGGTCGCCAACGGCGGCAACCCGGACGCAAGCTATGTGTCCCGCCTGCTGCACAAGGGGCCCGACGCATTTTTGAAGAAAATTGGCGAGGAAGCCACCGAGGTGGTGATGGCCGCCAAAGATGCCGACCATGGTGGTGAGGCCAGCAAAATCGTCTACGAAATGGCCGATCTCTGGTTCCACTGCATGGTGGCGCTGTCGCACTACGGTCTGTCACCCGCCGATGTGATTGCCGAGTTGGAGCGCCGCGTGGGCACCAGTGGCCTGGAAGAAAAAGCCCTGCGCAAAGTGCTTGCGCGCGAGGCCGAGCCCAAAGCCGATTCCCACTGAAAAGGAGTGCGTATGAGCCAGGATTTCACCACCCCCGCCGAAGTGCCCAGCCTGGAAAAGCTGCAGTCACTCAACACCATTGGCACCATCAGCTATGTGCTGCACCTGATCGTGGCGGTCAGCGCCTTTATCCCGGGCGGCCAGTTTGGCGTGACCTTGCTGCTGGTGGCGCTGATTCTGGACATGGTCAAGCGTGATGACGCGGTGGGCACTTGGCACGCCTCGCACTTTCGCTGGCGCATCCGTTCGGTGGTGATTGCCGGCTTGCTCTATCTGGTGACCTTGCCGCTGTTCCTGCTGCTGTATTTCCCTGGCGCCCTGGCCTGGGCTGTCATCTCGGTGTGGTTTCTGTACCGCATCGTCACCGGCTTTATCGCCATGAACAAAGGCCAGGAGATCGGCGCATGAGTGTTCACACGCCAGGCCATGATGCCAACTGCATCTTTTGCAAGATCATTGCCAAGCAGATCCCGTCCAAGGCGGTGTACGAGGATGAGCAGGTCTATGCCTTCCACGACATCAACCCCTGGGCACCGGTGCATTTTTTGCTCATCCCCAAGGCCCACATTCCCAGCATGGCGCAGGTTGGCCCCGAGCATGCGGCGCTGATGGGCCACATGATGGCCCTGGTGCCCAAGCTGGCGATGGAGCAGGGCTGCAACCCCTACCCGGATGGTGGCTACCGGCTGGTGACCAACACCGGGGCAGAAGGTGGGCAGGAAGTGCACCACCTGCACTTCCATGTGATGGGTGGCCCACGCCCTTGGTTGCGCGGCTGACGTGTGGTCCCCACGCTCCACCGCTGCGCGGGGCGTTGCCCCCCGAAGGGGCTAATTTTCCTTGGGGCGGCCCTAAGGAAAATGGTGGTTACACACGCCGACTAGAATTCACTTAATCGTTAGGAGTAAATCATGGGTTCATTTTCTATTTGGCACTGGTTGATTGTTCTGCTGATCGTGGTCATGGTGTTCGGCACCAAGAAGCTCAAGAACATCGGCTCCGACCTCGGTGGTGCGGTCAAGGGTTTCAAGGATGGCATGAAGGATGGTTCCACCCCAGCCGCCGACGACAAGCCCGCAGCGCCTGCGCAGCAAGTGGCCAACGCCGCTGAAAAGACCACGATCGACGTGGAAGCCAAGCAAAAGAACTAAAGCGATAGCACTGCGTGATTGACCTCGGCATAGCAAAGATGGCGCTGATCGGCGCGGTGGCATTGATCGTCATCGGGCCCGAAAAGCTGCCCAAAGTGGCCCGCACCGTAGGTGCCTTGCTGGGCAAGGCGCAGCGCTACGTGGCCGACGTGAAGGCCGAAGTCAACCGCTCCATGGAGCTGGACGAGCTCAAGAAAATGCGCGAAACCGTGGAGGGGGCCGCGCGTGACGTGGAAAACTCCATCCAGACGCAGGCCAGCGACTTTGAGAAGTCCTGGTCGGATGCGACCGATGCTGCGCTGGAGCCTGAGCCACCCGCCTACAAACACCCCAACAAAAACTGGCGCCTCAAGCAAGGCGCCATGCCCCAGTGGTACAAGGCCCGCAACGGCGTGCGTACCAAGGCGCAGTCGGGAGCGGCCCGCGTGGCGCGCTTCCGTCCGCCGCGCGTGCGCTGAGCGGCACCACCTACCTTCCCCATGGCATCAGACAACAATCCGCAAGACGAGCTTGCCGGCACCGAGCAACCTTTTGTCCAGCACCTGATGGAGCTGCGCGACCGCCTGGTCAAAGCCGCCATCGCCGTGGGGGTAGCCCTGGCCGTGCTGGCGCTGTACCCCGGCCCGGCTGCGCTGTATGACATTCTGGCTGCGCCGCTGGTCTCCACTTTGCCGGCCGGTGGCAAGCTGATTGCCACCTCGGTCATCTCTCCATTTTTGGTGCCACTCAAGATCATGCTGATGACGGCATTTTTGCTGGCCTTGCCGGTGGTGCTGTGGCAGGTTTGGGCCTTCGTGGCGCCCGGTCTCTATAACCACGAGAAGAAGCTGGTGTTGCCCCTGGTGATTTCCAGCACCGTGCTGTTTTTTGTGGGGGTGGCGTTTTGCTACTTCTTTGTGTTCGGGCAGGTGTTCAGGTTCATCCAGAGTTTTGCACCGCAAAGCATTGCCGCCACGCCCGATATTGAGTCTTACCTGGACTTCGTGCTCTCCATGTTCCTGGCCTTCGGCCTGGCGTTTGAGGTGCCGATTGTGGTGATCGTGCTGGCGCGCATGGGCATCGTCAGCATCGAGAAGCTCAAGGCCTTCCGCAGCTATTTCATCGTGCTGGCCTTTGTGGTGGCGGCCATCGTCACGCCGCCCGATGTGGTGTCCCAGCTGGCGCTGGCCATTCCCATGTGCATCTTGTACGAGATCGGTATCTGGGCGGCGCAGATCTTCATCAAGCACACCCAGGCACCTTCCGACGAAGCGCAGACTGGCGACGCATCCTAGGCTGATTTTTTGGCCAAATTGGCCTCTAGCCCCCGTACTTATTGCGCAAGCAGCTCCTGAAACCATAGCAAAAAGGCGACCCGAGGGTCGCCTTTTTTTGTGCCGCAATGTGGTGCCGGGGGTTAACGCGCTGCCGCCTTGGGCTTGGGCCGCACGCCGGGGGTGACGCTCAGTTCCAGCTTCTGGTTCTTGCGTTCAATGGTGAAGGGCGCCGCGCTGCCGGGCTTGAGGGAGGCCACCACCGACAGCAACTGGGTCACGTCACCAATGGGCTTGTCGGCGATGCTCACAATCACATCGCCCGGCCGCACACCGGCTTGCGCAGCGGGGCCGTTCTGCAGCACGCCGGTGATGATCACCCCTTCCTTGGCCATCACATCAAAAGTTTCCGCCAGTTCGGGGGAGAGGTCGTTGGGTTCCACGCCAATCCAGCCGCGGGTGACCTGGCCGTCTTTCACAATGCCGTCCAGCACCATCTTGGCGGTGGTCACGGGGATGGCAAAGCCAATGCCCATGCTGCCGCCCGAGCGCGAGTAGATCGCGGTGTTGATGCCCAGCAGGTTGCCGTTGGTGTCGACCAGCGCGCCGCCCGAGTTGCCGGGGTTGATGGCCGCGTCGGTCTGGATGAAGTTTTCAAAGGTGTTGATGCCCAGCTGGTTGCGCCCCAGTGCGCTCACAATGCCGCTGGTCACGGTCTGGCCCACGCCAAAGGGGTTGCCAATGGCCAGCACCTGGTCGCCCACCTGCAGGCTGTCGGAGTTGCCCAGCACAATGGCGGGCAGCTTGTCGAGTTCAATCTTCAGCACGGCCAGGTCGCTGTCGGGGTCGGTCCCAATCACCTTGGCGGCCACGCGGCGGCTGTCGTTCAAGATGACCTCGATCTCGTCGGCCTCTTCGATCACGTGGTTGTTGGTCAGGATGTAGCCGCTGGGGCTGACGATCACACCGCTGCCCAGTCCTCCCTGGGGCTCGTTGCCCTGGTCCCCATAGAAGAACTTGAACCATGGGTCGTTGGCATTGGGGTTTTTGGCCGCCACCTTGCTGGTGTTGATGCTCACCACGGCGGCCGAGGCCTTTTGCGCGGCCAGCCGGTAGCTGCCGGGCGGGATCTCACCGGGCTGCGAGGGCGGGGCTTGGAGCAGCGCGATTGCACCGTCTACCGTGCTGGCACCGTGGCCCAGCCACTGGGGCTTGAGGGTGGCCACCACAAAGTAGGCGGCAAGCAGCACCGTGGTAGTTTGGGAAAACAGCAACCAAAATCGTTTCATCGGGATTTCCAACAGTGGCGGCACACAGGCGTGCTGCACAGGGCAAATTGTAGGCGGCATGGGCCTGCGCGTTACAGTGCAACACCGCGCTGTTGCCCCATGCAAACCATCTACATTCACCCCGCTGCACCGCCCAAGCCGCCCGAAGGTGCGCCTTGCAATGGCTGCGGTGTGTGTTGCCTGGCCCAGCCGTGCCCGGTCGGCATGGTGCTGTCGCGCCGCAGGCGTGGGGCCTGCCAGGCGCTGCGCTGGGATGGGCTGCAGGCACAGTACCGCTGCGGTGCCATCACGGAACCGCGGGCCGTGGTGCAGGCGGCCCTGCCGCGCGCCTTGCAGTGGCTGGCGCCCGTACCTGCCGCCGCGCTGGCCCGCCTGGCCCGGCGCTGGGTGGCCGCCGGGCAGGGCTGCGACAGTGACCTGCAGCCCCAGTCGCCACCGTCCACCTCAACGACAATCCTTTCCTGAGCACACTTTCTTCCCATGACCGACCGCACCACCCTGGTATCCGCCCTGGACACGCTGCTGCAGCCCGAGCGTTTCAAAGACTATGGCCCCAACGGCTTGCAGGTGGAAGGCCGTGCCGAGGTGCATACCCTGGTGTCGGGCGTGACGGCGAGCCTCGCACTGATCGAGGCGGCGGTGGCGGCCCAGGCCGATGCCATCCTGGTGCACCACGGTCTGTTCTGGCGTGGCCAGGACGGTCGCGTAACCGGCTGGATGCGCCAGCGCCTGGGCCTGCTGCTGGCGCACAACATTAGCCTGATTGCCTACCACCTGCCACTGGACGCCCACCCTGAGCTGGGCAACAACGCGCAGCTCGGCCGGGTGCTGGGGCTGGTGGCGGACGCCCGTTTTGGCGAGCAGCAGTTGGGCTTCGTGGGCGCTGCACCCGCAGCCCTGAACAGCGCGCAGGCGCTGGCGGACCATGTCCAGGCCACGCTGGGCCGCGCCGTGACCCTGGTGCCCGGTGGTACGCGGCCGCTGCGCCGCATCGCCTGGTGCACAGGCGGCGCCCAAGGTTACTTTGAAGACGCGATTGCCGCTGGGGCGGACGTGTTCATCACCGGCGAAATTTCCGAACCCCAGGCCCACTACGCCCGCGAATGTGGCGTGGCCTACATCGCCTGCGGTCACCACGCCAGCGAGCGTTACGGCGCCCCTGCGGTCGCTGCCCACGTGGCTGCCCAGCTGGGCTTGGCCCATACCTTCATTGACATCGAAAACCCTGCATGACTCCCCCTGTTCTCCCCATTGCCATCACCCTGGGCGATGCCGCCGGTATTGGCCCCGAAATCATTGCCCAGTCCTTTTTGCGCGAGCCAGAGATGCTGCGTCACTGTTTTGTCGCCGGTGATGTGCAGGCCATGCGCCGCGCGCTGGCCGTGGTGCAGGGCGCGGTGCCGCTGCCCGTGGTGCAGATCGCTACGCCGGCCGAGGTGGCGCAATTGCCCCCGCGTTGTCTGCCCGTGCTGCAAGTGGGTGAGGCGCTGCCGCCCGTGGCCTGGGGCCAGGTGAGTCGCGCGGCTGGTGAGTTTGCGGGGCGCTGCGTGTTGTGGGCTGCCGATGCGGCCTTGCGTGGTGAGATTGCCGCGCTGGTGACCGCACCCTTGCACAAGGAGGCCTTGTCCGCGGCGGGCGCTCCCTACGACGCCTACCCCGGCCATACCGAAATGCTGCAGGCCGCCGCGGCGCGCCATGCCCGCGTGGCGGTGGACGCGATGCCCGTGCGCATGATGCTGGCCAACGACGAGTTGCGCACCGTGTTGGTCAGCATCCATGTCTCGCTGCGCGATGCGCTGGCTGCCGTCACCACAGACAACGTGTTGCAAACGATTTTGATCACCCATGCCGCGCTGTTGCGCACGCTGGGCCGCGCACCGCGCATTGCGGTGGCGGGCGTGAACCCGCACGCGGGCGAGGGCGGCCTGTTCGGCCGCGAAGAACTGGACACGGTACTTCCGGCCATCGAGGCGGCACGGGCCCGGGGCTGCCAGGTCTACGGCCCGATTGCGCCCGACACGGTATTCATGCGCGCCCGCAACACGGCGGCGCACCCGGGGGAGTTCGATGTGGTGGTGGCCATGTACCACGACCAGGGGCTGATCCCCGTGAAGTACCTGGGTGTGGAGCAGGGGGTGAACGTGACGCTGGGCTTGCCCCTGGTCCGCACCAGCCCGGACCACGGCACGGCATTCGACATTGCCGGTACGGGCCGCGCCGACCCGTCCAGCCTGCTGGCCGCCCTGCGTATGGCGCACCAGCTGTCATTGACATAATTTCAAGCCAAATCGGGTGCTGGCCCGCTTGGAGGCTGCGCGACTAGCTATTAAAATAATAGCAAGTCGCGATGGGCAGCTTTACTTCTTGAGGCTGTCGCGAATCTCGCGCAGCAAGAGCACGTCTTCGGGCGTCACCGCAGGGGCGGGGGCGGCCACAGGGGCTTCCTTCTTCAGGCGGTTGATTTGCTTGACCATCAGGAAAATGATGAAGGCCAAAATTGCAAAGTTCACGGCCACGGTGATGAAGCTGCCGTAGGCAAACACGGGAATGCCGGCTTTCTTCAGGCCCGCCAGTGTGGTGTCGGTGCCTGGCGGCACGGCGCCCAGCACCACAAACAGGCTGGAAAAGTCCAGCTTGCCAATCACGGCACCCACCAGCGGCATGATCAGGTCGCCGACGACAGAGTCCACGATCTTGCCAAACGCGCCACCAATGATCACACCCACAGCCAGGTCAATCACATTGCCCTTGACCGCAAAATCCTTGAATTCTTGAATCATTCCCATCGCTTGTTGCTCCATAGTGGTTGAAAGACGCCGAGTATTACCGACAAAGCAGGGGTAAACCAGACCAGCAGCGTCAACTGGCGCGTTGAATGCCCCCACTGCCGTCAGCTACAATCCCGGCTTACCCCTACTAGCGATGTTCATTGAGGATTCTCATGAGTGAAACCCCTGTCGACACCAAAAAGATCGACGCCAGCAAACGGACTTGGTTGATTGCTTCCGGCTGTGCTGGTGCAGTGGGCGGTGTCGCAACCGCCATCCCTTTTGTGAGCACATTTCAGCCCTCCGAGCGCGCCAAGGCCGCCGGCGCCGCCGTGGAGGTGGACATTGGTGAACTCAAGCCCGGTGAAAAAGTCACTGTGGAATGGCGTGGCAAGCCCGTCTGGATCGTGCGCCGCACGCCGGAGCAGGTGGCCGCGCTGGCGGGTATTGAAGGACTGCTGGCCGATCCCAAGTCGGAGCGCAAGCCCGATGAGTTGACGCCCGAGTACGCCCGCAACGAGGCGCGCTCCATCAAACCAGAATTCTTTGTGGCCGTGGGCATCTGCTCGCACCTGGGATGTTCGCCGTCCGACAAGTTCCAGCTCGGCGCCCAGCCCTCGCTGCCCGACGACTGGAAGGGCGGTTTCTTGTGCCCTTGCCACGGGTCCACCTTCGACATGGCAGGCCGCGTGTTCAGGAACAAGCCCGCACCGGACAACCTCGAAGTGCCGCCGCACATGTACCTGTCTGACAGCAAGCTGCTGATCGGCGAAGACAAGAAAGCCTGAGGAAGAACAACATGGCGACTTTCAAGGAAATCTCCCCCAACGCCTCGGCTGGCGAAAAGGTGACGAACTGGTTCGAAAACCGCTTCCCCACCGCCTTTGACGCCTACAAGGTGCACATGTCGGAGTACTACGCTCCGAAAAACTTCAACTTCTGGTACATCTTCGGCTCGCTGGCCCTGTTGGTGCTGGTGATCCAGATCGTGACCGGCATTTTCCTGGTCATGCACTACAAGCCCGATGCCGCCCTGGCCTTTGGCTCGGTTGAGTACATCATGCGCGACGTGCCATGGGGTTGGCTGATCCGCTACATGCACTCCACGGGTGCGTCTGCCTTTTTTGTGGTGGTCTACCTGCACATGTTCCGTGGCCTCATCTACGGCAGCTACCGCAAGCCGCGCGAACTGGTCTGGATCTTTGGCTGCGCCATCTTCCTGTGCCTGATGGCCGAAGCCTTCATGGGCTATCTGTTGCCTTGGGGCCAGATGTCCTACTGGGGCGCCCAGGTGATCGTGAACCTGTTTGCCGCTGTGCCCCTGGTTGGGCCTGACCTGGCGTTGCTGATCCGTGGCGACTTCGTGGTGGGTGATGCCACCCTGAACCGCTTCTTCAGCTTCCACGTGATTGCCGTGCCTTTGGTCCTGCTGGGTCTGGTGGTGGCGCACTTGCTGGCGCTGCACGATGTGGGCTCCAACAACCCTGATGGCATCGAAATCAAGGGCCCCAACGCCCCCCGCGATGCAGCCGGCCACCCTCTGGATGGTGTGCCTTTCCACCCCTACTACACCGTGCACGACATCTTTGGTGTCAGCGTGTTCTTGATGGTCTTTACCGCCATCATCTTCTTCGCGCCCGAGATGGGTGGCTACTTCTTGGAGTACAACAACTTCATCCCGGCTGACCCGCTGAAGACGCCCGCCCACATTGCGCCGGTCTGGTACTTCACGCCGTTCTACTCCATGTTGCGTGCCATCACCAGCGAGATGATGTACGCGCTGATTGCTTGCGTTTTGGGCGCTGCAGCGTTCAGCATCTTCAAGTTCAAGATGCCCGCGATCTTCAAGGGCGTGCTCGCTGGTGCAGCTGTTGTCGCAACAGTGCTCATGCTCAATATCGACGCCAAGTTCTGGGGCGTGGTGGTGATGGGCGGCGCTGTGGTCATCCTGTTTTTCCTGCCCTGGCTGGACTACAGCCCGGTCAAGTCCATCCGCTATCGCCCTGACTGGCACAAGTACCTGTACGGCATCTTTGTGATCAATTTTGTGGTTCTGGCGTACTTGGGTGTGCAGCCACCGTCTCCGATTGGTGAGCGCGTGTCGCAAGTGGGTACCTTGTTCTACTTCGGCTTCTTCTTGCTGATGCCTTGGTGGAGCACCTTGGGTGAGTCCAAGCAGGTCCCTGCGCGTGTGAACTTTGCGGCCCACTGAGAGCCGGAGACGACTGACATGAAAAAAATTCTTATTTCCATCGTGGCAGCCCTGGGCTTTGTCGCCGGTGCCCACGCATCGGGTGGTGGCATCGCTCTGGACAAGGCACCTGTCAAGACCAACGACTTGGTGTCTTTGCAAAATGGCGCCAAGCTGTTTGTGAACTACTGCCTGAACTGCCACTCGGCGGCATTCATGCGCTTCAACCGGCTCAAAGACATTGGCCTGACCGACCAGCAAATCAAGGACAACCTGTTGTTCACCACCGAAAAAGTTGGTGAAACCATGAAGGCCGCGATTGATCCCAAGCAGGCCAAGGACTGGTTTGGTGCCAATCCGCCTGACCTGACCGTGATTGCGCGTTCGCGCGCGGGCGCTGGGGGCTCTGGTGCAGACTATCTGTACACCTATCTGCGCACCTATTACCCCGACGAAACCAAGGCCACGGGCTGGAACAACCTGGTGTTCCCCAGTGTAGGTATGCCCCATGTGTTGTGGGAGCTGCAAGGCAAGCGCGAACCCCAGTACGAATCCCGCGAGGAGCACGGTCACGAAGTGCATGTGTTCAAGGGCTGGAAGCAAATTACTCCCGGGACCATGACACCAGCCCAGTACGACCAAGCCATTGGTGACCTCGTGAATTACCTGCAATGGATGGGTGAGCCCGCACAAAATACTCGCGTGCGCGTGGGTGTCTGGGTCTTGTTGTTCCTGTCGGTGCTCACGCTGTTTGCGTGGCGCCTGAATGCGGCGTTCTGGAAAGACGTCAAGTAAGTTCGCGCGCTGTCGCATGGGCCCAGTTGGCCTGAGCTGATGGTGTCAGAGTGGGTTTGCCAAGGCGACCCACTCTTTTTCATTTTTTAGGAGTCTCTTGCCATGATGGTGCTGTATTCAGGAACAACCTGCCCCTTTTCTCACCGTTGCCGTTTCGTGTTGTTTGAGAAAGGCATGGACTTCGAAATTCGCGATGTGGACTTGTACAACAAGCCCGAAGACATCAGTGTGATGAACCCCTATGGTCAAGTGCCCATTCTGGTCGAGCGCGACCTGATCCTGTACGAGTCGAACATCATCAATGAGTACATCGATGAGCGTTTCCCGCATCCTCAATTGATGCCCGGTGACCCCGTGGACCGCGCCCGTGTGCGCCTGTTTTTGCTGAACTTCGAAAAAGAACTGTTCGTGCACGTGTCTACCCTGGAAGCCCGTGCCTCCAAGGGCAATGAGAAGGCACTGGACAAGGCCCGTGCCCATATCCGCGACCGCCTGACCCAGTTGGCCCCCGTGTTCCTCAAGAACAAGTACATGTTGGGTGAAAACTTCTCCATGCTGGACGTGGCTATCGCTCCGCTGCTCTGGCGCTTGGACTACTACGGCATTGACCTCAGCAAGAATGCTGCACCGCTGCTCAAGTATGCCGAGCGCATCTTCTCGCGTCCCGCCTACATTGAGGCGCTGACGCCATCCGAAAAGGTCATGCGCAAGTAAGCCGCGCGGTACAGCCATGATGGATGCCGACAACGCCCAGTCCACACGCCCGTACCTCATTCGTGCCTTGTACGAGTGGTGTACGGACAATGGCTTCACGCCCTTTATTGCCGTGCAGGTCGACGATTCGGTGCGGGTCCCGCACGAATACGTCAAAGATGGTGAGATCGTGTTGAACGTCAGCTTCGACGCGACCAGTGCACTGCAATTGGGCAATGAATTCATCGAGTTCAAGGGCCGCTTTGGTGGCGTGGCGCGGGACATCATGGTGCCGGTGCACCGCGTCCTCGCCATTTATGCGCGCGAGAACGGGCAGGGCATGGCTTTTCCCGTGACTGCGGCCCCCGATACCGCGGCGCCCCAGCCCCCGTTGCCGGAACCCAAGCCTGCGGTGTTGGCGCCTGTGCGCAACTCTGAAGATGCCGGCCCAGACACCCCACGCCCTTCGGGCGGTGGACGGCCAGCACTGACGCGAGTGAAATAGACGGCTTTCTGCCCAATCGGGCTTCATGCTTGGTGTAGAATTCGGCCCGTGCCGCTTTAGCTCAGTTGGTAGAGCAACCGCCTTGTAAGCGGTAGGTCGTCAGTTCGAATCCGACAAGCGGCACCATCCCCCACTCCCGCCACAGCTTAGTTCCTGCTTGGCGGCGACACTTGGACCTTTAAACGAATTGAGTTAACCTCCCAGCCTTTGGAGCGCAAGTGCGCTTGCATGGCGGGAAGCAGTTGGCGCAGTTTTGCCGCAACCGCATTGTTGTCCAGTAGCAGGCACCATTCGCTTCCGTCAATAGGTCCCGCCTGGATCGCCATCCGCAAGGTGCGCGGAATCACAGATTCCAGGCTTTTGAGCCGAGCAGAAGATTCTGTTGCCAGGTCACTGAGTCGCGCCAAAGCTGGCGATTCCCGGCTGGCTTGCAAGGCAGAAACGGCACGGTGATTGCGGATCAGGGGTTGCATGAAGAGGGTGTTGGAATATGCAAGTGATTATCACGGATGCCTGGATGGCCAAGAGCCGGGCTTTCCATTTGAGCGGAGCCAAACTTCTGCTGTCGCTGCTGGCGCTGTCCATGGCGTTGATGCTGGTGTCAGCGGGCCTCTACCACTGGGTGTTTCTCAAAGGTGCACGTGAAGGGTGGCCCATTATTGGCTCCTTGGTGCGCCTGGTGGTCAAAGATGAATTTGCCCAGCGTGACCGTTACCTGCGCGAAAACATCGAAGTGTTGGCCAAGAAGCTGGGCGAGATGCAAGCCAAATTGCTGCAGCTGGAGTCGCTGGGCGAGCGGGTGTCTGGCCTGGCGGGCATCAACCCTGCCGATATCAAGGTCAAGCCGGGCCAGGGAGGGCTTTTGGTCGAAGGTAGACCGCTCACCTTGCAGGAACTCGATGCGGGCTTGGATGCGCTGGATGTGTTGGTCGGCCAGCGGGCTGATGCCATGACTGTCATGGAGTCGCGTCTGTTCGAGCAAAAAATCAAGAAAATGATGGTGCCGACGCAAACCCCGGTGCAGGATGCTAACCTGGGCTCGGTGTTTGGCTGGCGCATTGATCCCATTACCGGTCGGTCCGCCCTGCATACGGGCCTGGATTTTCCGGCAGAAACCGGAAAACCGATTTATTCGGCTGCTGGTGGCATGGTGGTCACCCAAGAGTTCCATTTTCAATACGGCAACATGATTGAAGTGGACCATGGCAACAACCTGATCACCCGCTATGCACATGCCTCCAAAGTGCTGGTGAAAAAGGGCGATTTGATCAAGCGCGGCCAGAAGATTGCCGAAGTCGGAACCTCTGGGCGCTCCACCGGGCCCCACCTGCACTTTGAGGTGCTGGTGCAGGGTGTGCCCCAGGATCCCCAGAAGTTTCTGAATGCCGGTCGCAATCTTCCTGTTGCCCAAGTGACGCAATCCAAAGCGGCCGATACGCAACGCTAAAATGGGCGGTTTGGTATTTGTGGTGGGGCTGACGCGTATGCGCTTGTCTTCCATCTGAATGCCCCCATTTCACCCAGACGAGAAAAAGGACTGCGCTGATCTGTTACCCATGGTGGGGGCAGGCCAGTCTTGCATGCATGGCCATCAATATCCTTACCAAAATCTTTGGCAGTCGCAATGACCGCTTGCTCAAGCAATATCGCTCCGTCGTGGCGCGGATCAATGCGCTGGAGCCGCAGTTCGAGCAGTTGACGGACGACGGTCTGCGCGCCAAGACTCAGGAGTTCAAGGATCGCATTGCCAAGGGTGAGGCGCTGGACGCCATCCTGCCGGAAGCGTTTGCCGTGGTGCGCGAAGGCTCCAAGCGTGTCATGAAAATGCGCCATTTTGATGTGCAGTTGCTGGGTGGCATGTCTTTGCACAACGGCAAGATTTCGGAAATGCGCACGGGAGAGGGTAAGACCTTGACTGCGACGCTGCCGGTGTACCTGAATGCCCTGAGTGGCAAGGGCGTGCACGTGGTCACCGTGAACGATTACTTGGCCAGCCGTGATGCCAAGTGGATGGGGCGCCTGTACAACTTTCTGGGCCTGACCGTCGGCATCAACCTGCCGCAGGCTCCGCGGGAAGACAAGCAGGCGGCTTACCGTGCCGACATCACCTACGGCACCAACAACGAATACGGCTTTGACTACCTGCGCGACAACATGGTCTATGAGGTGGCGGACCGCGTGCAACGTGGCCTGAACTACGCCATCGTCGACGAGGTCGATTCCATCCTGATTGACGAGGCGCGCACGCCGCTCATCATCAGCGGCCAGGCGGAAGACCACACCGACCTGTACATTGCCATCAACAAGGCTATTCCCAAGCTGGTGAAGCAAGAGGGCGAAGCCGACCCGCGCACGGGTGAGGGTGTGACCAAGCCGGGCGACTTCACGCTGGACGAAAAAAGCCACCAGGTCTTCCTGACCGAACAGGGCCACGAATCGGCCGAACAGATTTTTGCCGAACTGGGCCTGATTCCCGCAGGTTCGTCCCTGTACGACCCGGCCAACATCACGCTGATGCACCACCTGTATGCCGCGTTGCGGGCCAACCACCTGTACCACCGCGATCAACACTATGTGGTGCAGCAGGGCGAAATCGTCATCGTCGACGAGTTCACAGGGCGCTTGATGACCGGCCGCCGCTGGAGCGATGGCCTGCACCAGGCCGTGGAAGCCAAAGAAGGTGTGCAGATCCAGGCGGAAAACCAGACCCTGGCCTCCATCACATTCCAGAACTACTTCCGCTTGTACGGCAAGCTGGCCGGCATGACCGGTACGGCAGATACCGAAGCCTATGAGTTTCAGGAAATCTACGGGCTGGAAACGGTGGTGATTCCGCCCAATCGCAAGAGCCTGCGCGACGACCAGTTGGACCGTGTGTACAAAACCACGCGTGAAAAGTACGAAGCCGCTATCAAGGACATTCGTGAATGTTACGAGCGCGGCCAGCCCGTGCTGGTGGGCACCACGTCGATTGAAAATTCCGAAATCATTGCCCAACTGCTGGAGAAGGAAAAGCTCCCGCACCAGGTGCTGAACGCCAAGCAGCATGCGCGCGAAGCGGACATCGTCGCCCAAGCGGGGCGTGCCAAGATGATCACCATTGCCACCAATATGGCCGGTCGTGGTACCGACATTGTGCTGGGTGGCAACATCGAGAAAGCCTTGCAAGAGGTCGAATCTGATGCGTCATTGGATGCCGCCGCCAAGGAAGAAAAGACCAAGGCTGTGCGTGCACAGTGGACGCAGGACCACGAGGCTATCAAAGCCCTGGGCGGTTTGCGCATCATTGCCACAGAGCGCCACGAGTCCCGTCGTATCGACAACCAGCTACGAGGCCGCTCGGGCCGCCAAGGCGACCCTGGCTCTTCGCGTTTTTACCTGAGCCTGGACGATTCCCTGATGCGGATTTTCGCCGGCGATCGTGTGAAGTCCATCATGGACCGCCTGAAGATGCCCGATGGTGAAGCTATCGAAGCCGGTATCGTCACGCGCAGCATCGAAAGTGCCCAGCGCAAAGTGGAAGCGCGCAACTTTGACATGCGCAAGCAGTTGTTGGAGTACGACGACGTGTCCAACGACCAGCGCAAGGTGATTTACCAGCAGCGCAATGCGATTTTGGATGCGCAGGACTTGGGTGCCCAGATTACTTCGCTGCGCGAAGGCGCCTTTGAGGACTTGGTGCGCCAATACGTGCCTGCAGAGTCGGTAGAAGAGCAGTGGGACGTGCCCACGCTGCAGAAAGCTCTGACTGACGATTGGCAGATCAGCCTTAACCTGCAAAAGCAGGTGTCTGACGCTAGTTCCATTACGGACGAAGAAGTTGTGTCCACCGTGGTCACTGCCGCCAACGCGGCCTTTCAGGCCAAGGTGGACTTGGTGGGGGCCGAAAACTTCACCCAGTTTGAGCGCATGGTGCTGCTGCAAAGCATTGACAGCCACTGGCGCGATCACCTGAGTGCTTTGGACTATCTGCGCCAGGGCATCCACTTGCGTGGCTACGCCCAGAAGCAGCCCAAGCAAGAGTACAAGCGCGAAGCCTTTGAGCTGTTTGGCCAGTTGCTGGATTCGGTGAAGAACGACGTCACCAAGGTGTTGATGACGGTCAAGATCCAGTCTAACGAGCAACTGGAGCAAGCGGCAGACGCCATGGAAGTCCGCGGCGAGAGCATTGCCAACGTGACTTACAGCGCCCCCACTGAAACGGGTGAAGTGCAAACCACAGTGGATGACTCCACCGTGAAACCCAGTGCCAGTGACGTAGCGCGTGTGGGGCGCAATGAGCCCTGCCCGTGTGGCAGTGGCAAGAAATACAAACACTGCCACGGCCAATTGACCTGAGAGTAATTCCATGCCTGTGAACCTTCCCCTGCCCGATGTGGCGAGCCTGTTTCCCATCGCTGGTGTCCGCATTGGCGTGACCGAGGCGGGTGTACGCAAGGTGGGTCGCAAAGACCTGACCGTGGTCTTGCTGGACGCAGGAGCCAGCGTGTCGGGCGTCTTCACCTCCAACCGCTTTTGTGCAGCCCCGGTGCAGTTGTGTCGCGAGCATCTGGCCTCTGGCCGGTCCATGCGTGCACTGCTGATCAACACCGGCAACGCCAATGCGGGCACGGGCGCGGACGGCTTGGCCCGTGCTCAGAGCACCTGCGTGGCCTTGGCCAGCAAGCTGGGGATTGATGCGCAGCAGGTGTTGCCGTTCTCCACCGGCGTGATCATGGAGCCGCTGCCGATCGACCGCATCGAAGCCGGGCTGGATGCTGCCATTGCGGATGCACGGCCGGACCACTGGCTGAAGGCGGCTGAAGGCATCATGACCACTGATACGCAGCCCAAGGCTTACGGCGCGCAGGTCACCATTGGCGGCAAGCAGATCAGCATCAGCGGTATCAGCAAGGGTGCGGGCATGATCCGCCCCAACATGGCCACCATGCTGGGCTTTATCGCCACCGACGCCTGCGTGAACCAAGCCGTGATGCGCGAACTTTCCTTGGCGCTGGCCGAAGGTTCGTTTAATCGCGTGACGGTGGACGGAGATACCTCGACCAATGACTCTCTGGTGGTGATTGCCAGCAACAAGGCGGGCAACCCCGAAATTACGTCACTGCAGTCTGCCGATGGCCAGGCGCTCAAGTCCGCCATGCTGGGGGTAGCACGCCAGTTGGCGCAGGCCATCGTACGCGACGGCGAGGGCGCCACCAAGTTCATCACTGTGCAGGTCGATGGTGGCCGCACGGCCGAAGAGTGCCGCAAGGTGGCCTACGCCATCGCACATTCGCCCCTGGTCAAGACCGCGTTTTATGCCAGCGACCCCAATCTGGGCCGCATTCTGGCAGCTGTCGGCTATGCCGGCATTGACGATTTGGACCAGACGGGTATCGAGTTGCATCTGGACGATGTGCATGTGGCAACGTGTGGGGGACGCAATCCCAGCTACCGCGAAGAAGACGGCCAGCGTGTGATGAAGCAAAGCGAAATCACCGTGCGGGTGGGGTTGGGCCGAGGCCCAGCCACCGAAACCGTGTGGACCTGCGATTTCAGCCACGACTACGTGACCATCAACGCCGACTACCGCTCTTGAGCGACGCGCCATGACCGACACCCTGTCCAAAGAGTTGGCCAGTTTTCTGGCACGTGCAGAATTGTTCATGGCCCGGGTGGAAGCCTCCTTGCCGCACGGTGTGGAGCAGCCGGACTGGGATGCATCCATTGCCTTTCGCTACCGCCGTCGCCGCTCCGGTCAAGGTGTGATCACCCCTGTGCAGCATGTAGGCGCCATGTCCTTGGACGATCTCAAAGAGATTGACGACCAGAAAGAGAAAATCCAGCGCAACACCGCCCAGTTTGTACGCGGTGCCACGGCCAACAACGTGTTGCTGACGGGGGCACGGGGTACCGGCAAGTCGTCCCTGATTCGCGCCTGCCTGCATACCTATGCGGCCCAGGGCTTGCGTTTGATCGAGGTGGACAAGGCTGACCTGGTTGACCTGACTGACATTGTGGAACTGGTAGCCCAGCGGCCTGAGAAGTTCATTGTGTTCTGCGACGACCTGAGCTTTGACGAAGGCGAGGCGGGTTACAAGGCACTCAAGTCGGTACTCGATGGCTCCGTGGCTGCAGCCACGCCCAACGTGCTGATCTATGCCACCAGTAACCGTCGCCACCTGTTGCCCGAATACATGTCGGAGAACCTGACGTACAAACATACGGAAGACGGCGAAGTGCACCCGGGTGAGGGGGTGGAAGAGAAGATCTCGTTGTCCGAACGCTTTGGCTTGTGGGTGAGCTTCTATCCCTTTAGCCAGGACGAATACCTGGCCATCGTGGCCCAGTGGCTCAGCGCTTTGGGCATTGCCACCGAGTGCATTGGGGCTGCTCGTGCGCAAGCCTTGTTGTGGGCGCTGGAGCGCGGCTCACGCAGTGGCCGTGTGGCCTACCAGTTCGCCAAGGACTTTGCGGGGCGTGACCCCGTATGAGCGGGCCTCTGATTGCTGACCCAGGTGCCGCACGTGATGGAGGTCCCGACCGTCAGGTTGTGGAGGTGGCCGTGGGCGTCTTGGTCCGTGGTGACGGTGCTTTTTTGCTGACATCTCGTCCTGCTGGCAAGGCGTATGCGGGGTATTGGGAGTTTCCTGGCGGCAAGTTGGAGGCCGGAGAGACGGTGGAGCAGGCCCTGCGCCGTGAGCTGCACGAAGAAATCGGGATCACCATCGGCGCTGCAACGCCCTGGAAAGTGGAACTGGTCGACTATCCGCATGCCTTGGTGCGACTGCACTTCTGCAAGGTGTCTGCCTGGTCAGGTGAATTGCAGATGCGGGAGGCGCAGACCTATTCCTGGGAGCAGTTGCCCGTGCAAGTGCAACCGGTATTGCCAGGCACTGTGCCAGTGCTGGACTGGTTTGCCACCGAGCGTGCGCACCAGGGTGCTACACATTTCATAGCTGCTGGCGCAGGCTCCTAGAGGGCTAGAGGCCTATTTGGCCTTTATTTCAGGTGCTGGGCTGACACCGCAGGGTTATTGCAGCTTGGCGTCGCCAAATACCTGGTCGTCAGGCGGGGCCTCGGTAGGCACGCGGAATGACTCACTGGCCCAGGCACCCAGATCCAGATTTTTACAGCGCTCACTGCAAAACGGACGGTACACATTGCTGGGTGCGTAGACGCTGTCGCCGCCGCATTGCGGGCAGGTCACGATCTTTTGAGAAATGGGCTCAGCCATATAAAACTCCCCGCCGGCTCAGGAGCACAGGGTCAGCTCAAAAGCCCCGTCTTCGCCGCTGGCGTGCAGGCGGTCGTCGTCGGCGTGGCACATCAGGCGGATGGACACCATCAGGCGGTTGCCGCTGATTTCGGGGATCACTTGCTGTGCCGGGTCCAGGGCCAGCCGCAATAATTGAAAAGTTCTGCCCTGTGGCAGGTTTTGCTGGAATTGCCCACCTACAGCCACCACTTTTTGGGGCGCACCAGAGTCACGCAGCATCTTCAGCAGCAGGTGGATGGATTCCGCCAAGGGGGCCAGTGTGGAGGCCCAGCGCTGCAGGTCTTGCTGGCGGGCTTCTACACTGCGATGCTGCCAGGCGTAGTAGGCCGGCAGGTCAAATTCGCAGGTGCCGCCGGGAATGCCCACACGGCTGCGGATGCTCATGAGCCAGTCGTTTTCCGTCAGCGCTTGGCCGGCTTTGCCGGTCAGCCCGTTCAGGGATGTGAAGCAGTGGTCCAACTGGGAAATGACCTTGTCGAGCACGGCTTCGGCAATGGCTGGGTTGCCGCGGTAGCCGTTGAGGATTTGTTTTTGCTTGTCCAAATCTTTGAGAACGTCCGATTTCAAATCAGCACGCGCGCCCACGTCCATGACTTCAAAAATGGTAGCCAACGCAAAGTGGTGATCCAGTGGTTCGGAACGGGCCATCAACTCTGCCAAACGCAGAAACAGATGTTCAAGTCGCAAATAGGTGCGAATGCGTTCGTTGAAGGGGTATTCGTAGAGGATCACGCTGTATTTTCCGGTCGGCGAATCATAGCCCGAACTGTCGCCCAATTTGCTGTACTTGCAGAGCTAGTTCGTCCAGTCCGATGTCATCATTGAACACGACGGCATCGGCCGCCTGCAGGCGCTGAGCGCGGCTGGCTTGCGCGTCCATGATGTTTTGAACTTCGATGCGTGACAGGCCATTGCGTTGCATCACCCGCTGGATTTGGGTGTCGCTGCTGCAGTCCACTACCAGCACCCGGTGCAGGCGCTTGCGCCAATGCCCCGACTCGACCAGCAGGGGAATATCGAAGACCAGGCAACGTGCTCCTGCTGCCTCCGCCTGCGCGGCAACATGCTCCATGGCCAAGCCAACCAAAGGGTGGATGATGGCCTCAAGCCGCGCGCGTGCGGACGTGTCGGTGAAGGCCCGTTGGCGCATCTTGTCGCGGTCCAAGGCACCTTGGGCGGTCAACAAACCTGACCCAAAAGTTTCTTCTATCTGCGGGATGGCTGCGCCGCCCGGTGCGGTCGTGGCGCGCGCCAATACATCAGCATCTATCAGCGCTGCGCCCAGGGTCTCCAGTCGCGTGGCAACTGTGCTTTTTCCGCTGCCTATGCCACCGGTCAGGCCCAAGCGCAAGGCAGCCGCCATGGGACTAAATACCCACCAGTTGGCGCAGCGTCATCGGGCCGAGCAGCAGGGCTGCAAAGCCAGCACCAGCCAGGAATGGACCGAATGGCACATAGCCACCTTCGCGCAGACCGCTGGTGAATTTCATGCCAATGCCCACAATGGCACCAATCACCGACGCAATCAGGATGATGGGAATCAGCAAAGGCCAGCCAAACCAGGCTCCCAGCGCGGCAAACAGCTTGAAATCGCCATAGCCCATGCCTTCTTTGCCCGTTACCAGCTTGAATACCCAGTAAATGGACCACAGCGACCCATAACCCGCCACAGTGCCCCAGAAGGCGGTGGACAAAGTCACAGGAGTCCACTGCATCGCCGCAGCCACCAGACCCAGCCACATCAGCGGCAAAGTCATGTCGTCGGGTAGCAAGGTGGTGTCCCAGTCGATCAGCGCCATGCCCAGCAGCAAGGCCGAGAATGCGCACCAGGCGAGCCCGGTTGCAGTAGCGCCCCATTGCCAGGCGCACCAGAAAAACAGGGCTCCTGTGGCCAGCTCGACCAAGGGGTAGCGCACGCTGATCGGGGCTTTGCAGGCCGCACATTTGCCACCCAGCACGGCATAACTGACAACGGGAATATTTTCAAACCACCGAATCTGGTGCTCACAGTGCGGGCAGCGTGAGCGCGGCACCATCAGATTGAAGGGCTCGCTAGCGGCAGTTTCCTTGTCGGAATGCCCGGCGCACTCTGCCGCCCACTGCCGCTCCATCATTTTGGGAAGCCGATGTACCACCACGTTGAGAAAACTGCCAATCAGCAAACCCAGCACGCCCACCAGGCTGGCGTCCAGCCACTGCACATCCGTGAGCATCAAACCACTTGTCCCAGCTTGAAGATTGGCAGGTACATGGATACCACAATACCGCCGATGATGGTGCCCAGTACCACGATGATGATGGGCTCCATCAGGCTGGAGATGCCGGCCACCATATCATCGACTTCGGCTTCAAAGAAGTCGGCTGCCTTGCCCAGCATGTGATCGATAGAGCCAGACTCTTCACCAATGGCGCACATCTGTAGCACCATGCTGGGGAACAGATTCACGTTGGTCATGGCGGCGGTCAAAGCGGTACCGGTTGATACTTCCTGCTGGATTCTTTGGGTGGCTGTTTGGTAGACGATATTGCCCGATGCACCTCCCACAGAATCAAGGGCTTCCACCAAAGGTACGCCCGCAGCAAACATCGTGGAGAGAGTGCGGGTCCAGCGAGCCACACAGCTTTTGTCAACCATCACACCAAAGATGGGCAGTTTGAGCATGAGGCGGTCCATGAACGCTTGGACTTTCTCGTTGCGCCGCCAGGCTTGCATGAAGAAGTACAAGCCGCCGCCGATGCCACCGAAGATCAACCACCAGTAGTCAATAAAAAACTCACTCATGGCAATCACGATCAGTGTGGGGGCTGGCAGTTCACCACCAAACGACGAGAACACCTGCTTGAACGAGGGGATCACAAAAATCATGATCACCGACACCACCACAAACGCCACCACCAGCACGGCGATGGGGTACATCAGGGCTGACTTGATCTTCGACTTGATGGCCTCTGTTTTTTCCATGTAGACCGCCAAGCGGTCCAGCAGTTGGTCCAGAATACCGGCCGACTCGCCAGCTTCTACCAGGTTGCAGTACAGGTTGTCAAAGTAAAGTGGGTACTTGCGGAAAGCGGTGCTCAGCGAAGTGCCTGTCTCTACATCCTGGCGGATGTCATTGAGCAGCTTGGTGACGCTGGGGTTGGGATTGCCCCGACCCACAATGTCAAAGGCTTGCAGCAGTGGCACACCGGCTTTCATCATGGTGGCCAGTTGGCGCGTGAAGATCGCCATGTCCTTGGGCTTGATGCTCTTGCCCGAACGCATGCGGCGTTTTTTGATCTTGGTGGGTGTTACCCCTTGGCGGCGCAGTGACGACTTGACCTGGTTTTCGCCCACGGCGCGGATTTCACCTCGCACCTGCTTGCCATTGCGGTCTTTGCCTTCCCACTCGAAAACTGCGTCTTTGTTGTCCGCAGACTTTGCTGTTGCCATAGGGTCCCCTGGGTTGCCTTTTATTCGTTGGTGACGGCCAACACTTCTTCCAACGAAGTCAGCCCGAGTTTTACCTTGTGCAGGCCAGCCTGGCGCAATGAGCGTACGCCTTCAGCCTCGGATTGCGCTGCAATATCCATGGCGCTGCCGTCCCGCAAGATGATGCGCTGAATTTCGTCGCTAATGGGCATCACTTGGTAAATACCAACACGCCCTTTGTAACCGTTGTTACACATCGAGCAACCTACCGCCCTATAAGGCTTCCAACTGCCGTCCAGATCCTGCTCTTTGAAGCCAGCATCCTGCAGAGCGGCTTTCGGTACATCCACCGGTTGCTTGCAGTTCAGACACAAGCGGCGCGCCAAGCGCTGCGCAGTGATCAAAATCACGCTGGACGCAATGTTGAAGGGCTGGATGCCCATGTTGCGCATGCGGGTGAGCGTGGTGGGGGCGTCATTGGTGTGCAACGTCGACAGCACCAAGTGTCCGGTCTGCGCCGCCTTGATGGAAATGTCCGCCGTCTCCAAGTCGCGAATTTCGCCGACCATGATGATGTCCGGGTCCTGGCGCAAAAAGGATTTCAACGCTGCCGCAAAGGTCAGTCCCGCTTTTTCATTCACATTCACCTGGTTCACACCCGGCAAGTTGATTTCGGACGGGTCTTCCGCCGTGGCGATGTTGACGCCAGGCTGATTCAGCATGTTCAGGCAGGTGTACAGCGACACGGTTTTGCCGGAGCCCGTGGGGCCGGTGACCAGAATCATGCCGTAGGGACGTCCAATGGCCTTGACCAGCCGTTCTTTTTCTTCTGCTTCGTAGCCCAGCGCGTCAATACCCAGTTTGGCGCTACTCGGGTCCAAGATCCGGATCACAATCTTTTCGCCAAACAGCGTGGGCAGGGTGCTGACGCGGAAATCGATCACGCGGTCTGCGCCTACCTTGAGCTTCATGCGTCCGTCTTGCGGTACCCGTTTCTCGGAAATGTCCATGCGCGAAATCACCTTGATCCGCGAGGCCAGCTTGTCCTTGATGGCGATGGGTGGGCTGGCAATTTCGCGTAGCTCACCGTCAATCCGAAAACGCACGCGGTAGGTGTGTTCGTAGGGCTCAAAATGCAAATCAGAGGCCCGCATGCTGAAGGCGTCCATCAGCATCTTGTGCAAAAACCGCACCACCGGGGCGTCTTCCACCTCTGCTGTGGTCGCGCTCGTCTCTGTGGCAACTTCTGTTGCGCTTTCATCAAACTCGAAATCCCCACCAATGATGTCTTCCATCGCTTCAGCAGCGGTGGTGGTGTTGGCATCTACCAATTTGGAGAGCTTGTCAAACTCGGCAATCACCCAGTCAAACCCCATTTGGGTCGAGAACTTGATGCGTTCGGCGGCGGCCTGGTCGGAAGGGTCTGCCGTAGCGATGATCAGGCGGTTGCCGCGTTTACTGAGCACCAGCACGCGGAAGTCGGTGCAAATTTTGGGGTCAAGCAGCCCCTTGGGCAGTCGCTGGGGGTCTACCGCGTCCAGGTCCACCAGCGGAGCTGCGAAGGCAGCTGATAGCGTGTGGGCCAAGTCGGCGGAGGACACAGCCCCGGACCCTACCAATTCCGCCATAAAGCTGGTTTTTCCGCCCATAGCCTTGCGGTAAAGGTCTTCAGCCGCCTTTTGCGGCAGCTTTCCAGCAGCCACCAAGGCGCGTCCAATACCGGGCAGGGCCACCGTGGTGGTGTCGCGGTTAACAGAGTCAGCTACAGCCATAGCCAACTAGGATATACGAAGCCAGACGCATTGGTGCGCTTGTAGGGGGCTTGGAGGCCAAATTTCCCCCTTTGTGCGTCGCATATTCCCCACCTCCGCTGCCGAAGGTGGGCAGGGACGTCGCCGTCGCTACTGCGCGCAAGCGTCGCTGAAGGCGATGCCTACCGCATCCTTGGCGGATAGCTGGGGGGCCGTGCCCAAGGTAGGCCAATCGATGGCCAAATACGGGTCATTCCAGGCGATGCAGCGCTCATAGGCCGGGGCGTAATAGTCGGTCGTTTTGTACAAAAACTCTGCCGACTCCGACAGCACCAGAAAACCATGCGCCAGCCCAGGGGGCACCCAAAGTTGGCGTTTGTTGTCTCCAGACAAAATCTCCCCCACCCATTGACCATAGGTGGGCGAGTCGCGCCGGATGTCTACTGCCACATCAAACACCTCACCCGCTACCACTCGCACCAACTTGCCCTGGGCCTGCCGGGTTTGGTAATGCAGGCCCCGCAGCACACCTCGGGCCGATTTGGAGTGGTTATCCTGCACAAAGGGCAGGGTCACCCCCGTAACTTCCCGAAACACCCGCTCGTTAAAACTCTCAAAGAAAAAACCGCGTTCGTCCCCAAACACCTTGGGTTCGATTAACAGCACATCGGCAATGGCGGTGGGCGTGACTTTCATTAATACACCTTGTCCTTGAGCAGACGCAACAGGTACTGCCCATAGCCCGACTTGGCCAGTGGTTGGGCCAGCTTTTGCAGTTGGGCATCGTCAATCCAGCCACTGCGCCAAGCAATCTCCTCGGGTGCGGCTACTTTGAGGCCTTGGCGGTTTTCAATGGTGTAAATGAACTGGCTGGCTTCCAGCATGGACTCGTGTGTGCCCGTGTCCAGCCAGGCGTAGCCACGGCCCATGGTCTGCACATCCAGTTCGCCGCGTTCGAGGTATAGGCGGTTCAAGTCTGTAATCTCCAGCTCGCCACGCGCGGATGGCTTGACTTGTTTTGCAAGTTCCACAACTTGGTCGTCGTAGAAGTACAAGCCAGTCACCGCATAGCGTGACTTGGGAGTCTTGGGTTTTTCTTCCAGGCTGATCGCGCGGCCCTCGGCATTGAATTCCACCACGCCATAACGTTCAGGGTCATTCACGGCATAGGCAAATACCGTGGCGCCTGTGGTTTGTTCGGTCGCACTTTCCAGCAGGCCCGCAAAGTCATGGCCGTAAAAAATATTGTCGCCCAGCACCAGCGCACTGGGCGCACCGCCAAGAAATGCCTCCCCAATCAAAAACGCCTGCGCCAGGCCATCGGGGGAGGGCTGCACGGCGTATTCGATGCGGATGCCCCACTGCGAGCCATCGCCCAACAGTTGCTCGAAACGTGGCGTATCTTGTGGGGTGCTGATCACCAGCACCTCCTTGATGCCCGCCAGCAGCAACACACTCAGCGGGTAATAAATCATGGGCTTGTCGTAGATCGGCAGCAGTTGTTTGCTCACCGCCTGGGTGGCGGGGTACAGGCGTGTACCGGAGCCGCCCGCCAGAATGATGCCCTTGCGCTGCTTGGCGCTCGCGTTGGTTGTCATGGTTATTTCCCTGAAATTTCGGTCAGCATGCGGGCCACGCCCACCTGCCAGTGCGGTAGCGTCAGGCCAAAGGCTGCTTGCAGCTTACCCGTGTCCAGCCGCGAATTGAGCGGGCGCTTGGCCGGCGTGGGGTAGCTGCTGGTGGGCGTGGGGGCCACTTGCGCGGGGCCCGCCTTGAGCGGCAGGCCCAAGGCCTGTGCCTGGCCCAACACAAACTGCGCGTAACCATGCCAGGTGGTCTCTCCGCTGGCAATGCAGTGGTACAACCCGGCCAGCTCTGGCTGGCCCTGCAGCTGCCGCAGTGCATGGGCCGTCACATCGGCCAGCAGCTCGGCCGACGTGGGGGCGCCGAATTGGTCGTTGATCACCGTCAGCGCCTCGCGCTCGCCGGCCAGACGCAGCATGGTTTTGGCAAAGTTGCCGCCGCGTGTGGCGTAGACCCAGCTCGTGCGCAAAATCAGGTGCTTGGGGGTGCGGGCCACCGCCTGTTCACCTTCCAGTTTGGTCTGGCCATACACGCTCAGCGGGCCGGTGGCATCGGTCTCCTTCCAGGGGGCGGAGCCACTGCCGTCAAATACATAGTCGGTGCTGTAGTGCACCAGCCATGCTCCTATTTTGGTAGCTGCTTGCGCAAGCGTGGCTGGGGCTAGAGCATTAATTGTTCGTGCAAGTTCCGGCTCGCTCTCGGCCTTGTCCACCGCCGTGTGGGCAGCGGCGTTCACGATCACGTCGGGCTGCACCTGCAACACGCTGCGCTCCAGCCCGGCCAAATCGGTAAAGTCGCCGCACAGTCCGTCGGGGTTGTGTGCGGCGTCAAAGTCCAGCGCCACCACCTCGCCCAGAACGCTCAAAGAGCGCTGCAGCTCCCAGCCCACCTGGCCACCGCGGCCTAGCAGCAAAATCTTCATGCCGCTGCCTTGTCGGCGCTGCCGTACTGCTTGTTCACCCAGTCGCGGTAGCCACCGCTCAGCACATTGCTCACCCAAGCCGGGTTGTCCAGGTACCACTGTACCGTTTTGCGGATGCCGGTCTCGAAGGTCTCGGCCGGCTTCCAGCCCAACTGCTGCTCAATCTTGCGCGCGTCAATCGCGTAGCGGCGGTCGTGGCCCGGGCGGTCGGTCACATAGGTAATTTGTTCTTGGTAGGGCTTGCCGTCGGCGCGGGGCTTCAGCTCGTCCAGCAGCGCACACACGGTATGGACGATGTCCAGGTTCGGCTTCTCGTTCCAGCCGCCCACGTTGTAGGTTTCGCCCACGGCGCCGGCTTCCAGCACGCGGCGGATGGCGCTGCAGTGGTCCTTCACATACAGCCAGTCGCGCACCTGCTGGCCGTCGCCATACACCGGCAGTGGTTTGCCCGCCTGCGCGTTCACGATCATCAGCGGAATCAGCTTCTCGGGGAAGTGGAAGGGTCCGTAGTTGTTGCTGCAGTTAGTGGTCAGCACCGGTAGGCCGTAGGTATGGTGGTAGGCACGCACGAGGTGGTCGCTGGCGGCCTTGCTGGCGCTGTAGGGGCTGTTCGGCTCGTACTTGTTGGTCTCAGAGAAGGCCGGGTCGGTTTTGGCCAGGGAGCCGTATACCTCGTCGGTGGATACATGCAGAAACCGGAACGCAGCCTTGGCATCGGCTTGCAGGCCACCAAAGTAGGCCCGCACGCACTCCAGCAGGTGGAAGGTGCCCACGATATTGGTCTGAATGAAGTCCTCTGGTCCGTGGATGGAGCGGTCCACATGGCTCTCGGCGGCAAAGTTGAGGACGGCTCGGGGCTGGTGCTCGGCCAGCAGCTGGTTGACCAGCGCCGCATCGCCAAAGTCGCCCTGCACAAACACATGGCGCGCATCCCCATCCAGGCTGGCCAGGTTCTCCAGGTTGCCGGCGTAGGTCAGTTTGTCGAGGTTGACCACGGTTTCATCGGACCGGGCCAGCCAGTCCAGTACGAAATTGCTGCCAATAAAGCCGGCGCCGCCGGTTACCAAGATGGTCATGGGTGTCTTTCCCTCGGGTTCATGTACGCAAACGATCGCGCAGAATATAGCAGGGCACACGAATACAAACGGCTGCACAACAGTGTGTCTGCGATGTCACCAATTCGGGTTTCTCCCCCTTGTAGAGCTGCCATTGAACCAATTAGTCCAAACGGACTATTGTTGGTTCAGGGGTGCCGCGGCAAACTATCTTCCAAGGTCGGGCTCCGGCTGTAGTAAGTAGTAAGCGCCATCGTTCTTCAACTCACAGGGATACACAATGAAATTTGCCAAACTTTTGACCGCAGCTGCATTGTCAGCTGCATCCTTGAGTGCATTTGCGGATGTCACCGTCCAAGGCACTTCTTTCACCTCTGGTGCAGCCACGCAGCCCACCTTGATGGGTACTTTCGCCGCCTACTCTGCTGGCGCAACCCCCGGTGCTTTTGCCTTTGCTCCCGCCATGGGCGGTTACCAAGGCGTTGGTGTCGCTGGCGGCATCAATGGTGAAGTGGACAGCAAAGAAAGCATTGTTGGTACGCTGAATCAAGCTTACGGAATTTCCCAATTCACATTGGGCCTGTTCTTTGACGGCCCAGAGTACGGCGACGTTGAAGAGCAAGCGGAAGTTAAGGTTCAGTATGCAGACAGCTCTTTCGGCACTTTTGTGCTGACTGCCATCAGCTCCACGGTGGCCACTTGGACCAATGCCGCTGGTGTGGTTACCAACCTGGCTTTGGCTGATCTGGGCAAGGGTGGTGTTTGGTCTGTCACCAACCCCTTCGGCAACCAAAAAGTGACATCGATCGCCTTCTCTGCGCTGCCTGGCATTTGCAAAGCTGGTGCCACTTGCACTAGCCAGTCTGACTTCACTCTGGTGAGCGTTACTGCGGTTCCAGAAGCAGAGACCTACGCCATGATGCTGGCCGGTTTGGGCCTGATGGGTGCTATTGCACGCCGTCGCAACAAAGGCAAAACCGCTTAATTTCCGGTTTTCGATCCCAAAAAGGCTTGCCTGTACCGGCAAGCCTTTTTTTATGCCAAAAGACGTGCACTGTTTCTGTTCATATCACCCGTTTGGGGGATGGCAGTGTCACAAAAAATCGCTACCATTTGTGGCTCACTCCCTATTGGTGATCGTTTTCCCATGCCGTTGCTCTCTCGAGATGTCAGTACTCCCACCGAAGAGGACTTCAGCCAGTTTTCCGCACTGGTGAATGAGATTTTGAGCGTGCGTCGGCACATCGATCTGATGAAATGGCTGCAAGGCAGCTTGCAGCAGTACCTTCCCCACGATATTCTGATTGCTGCCTGGGGAGACTTTCACCTGGGCTTGATTCATTACGATGTAGTTTCATCCATGCCTGGCGTGCGGTCTGAGAGCGCGGTGGCCGAATCCATTGCGCCGCTGCTCACGGGTTTGTTTGACCGGTGGATTACGCAAGACAGGGCCCCTTTCACCATCAATGTGAACGAAGACGGCTTCACCTGGGAAAGCGTTGCTATGCAGGGCCCTATTGCAGAAGCTATGTCCTCCATGCGCTCTTCATTGGTGCATGGCATAAATGACCAGCGTGGTCGCCACGACTGCCTGTATGTGTTTTTCAGCAAATTTCCCAAACGCAGGCGCAATGAATCCAATGCGGTAAGGATTCTTTTGCCCTATATCGACTCCACGTTAAGGCAAGTCGAGTTGCTGCCCAATCAATATGCAAATCCGGCGGTTGCTGAGGTAGAGCTGCCTGTGGTGTCTGACAACGGCCCCCTCAGTGATCGGGAGGCTGAAATTATGAAATGGGTTGCGATGGGGAAAACCAATGGTGAAATTGGTAGCATACTAAATGTGAGCTCTTTCACCATCAAGAACCATATGCAACGCATTTTCAAAAAACTGGACGTTTTCAATCGCGCCCAGGCAGTGTCAAATTTCAAACGGCATTACACCCCATCCGACGCGGCACGCAAATTGTCTCAAAATGCCTGAGGCAAGCAAGCCCGCCGCAGTTTTGTCTGCGCGCCACGAGCCCGGCCCTCTGGGAAAAGACAACTTGCTCAGTGCCTTCGAAGCCGGGTTGGAGCCACTGTGTCTGGTTCTTTCCCTGTGGGGAGCTGCGATTTATTTTGAAGGCGCGCTCCCTGCCTCGTATCTCATCCTTTCCGTATTGGTGTTCGCAGTCACCTTTCCCGGTACGCCTAGGCTCAACTCTTCGTGGTGGCAGCTTTTGGGCGATGTATTTCTCAGCTGGATCTGGACTGCAGCCCTGCTCCTCCTGACGGGCATCGCCACCGGGTACCTCAAAGAGTTTTCACACCCTGCGCTATGGGCTTGGCTCGGCTTGGCACCTCTGAGTCAACTCGTCGGTCACGCCATGTTGCGTTTTTGCGCCCCCTACCTTGTGCAATTGCAGGGGCCACCTAGGCGGGCCATCATTGTGGGTATGAACGATCAGGGGGTTGCACTGGCCAGCCGCGTGGAAGACACACCGTACTCCCGAATCGAATTCGCTGGGTTCTTCGATGACCGGGATCTCAAACGGCTCGATGCTTCCACTGACTACCGCATGATTGGGCGTTTAAAAGAGCTGCCTGCGTATGTGCGTAATCACAACATCCAGCTGATCTATCTCTCGCTGCCCATGGCCTCGCAGCCGCGCATTTTGCAAGTACTCGATGAGTTGAAAGACACAACGGCGTCCATATTTTTCGTCCCAGACATGTTCATCACAGACCTGATTCAGGGGCGAACCGGTTCCGTGTGCGGCATGCCGGTGATATCTGTTTGTGAAACACCGTTCACAGGTTCCAGTGGTGTCATCAAGCGCTTGAGCGACATTGTCTTGGCTTCGCTCATCCTTCTTCTGATTTCTCCCGTTTTGATGGGTGTTGCGCTGGCCGTGAAATTAACCTCACCCGGCCCTGTCGTCTTTCGGCAGCGGCGCTACGGTTTGGACGGCAAGGAAATTGTGGTCTACAAATTCCGCTCCATGACGGTCACCGAAGACGGCGCCAAAGTGCAGCAGGCCACCAAAAACGACAGCCGTATCACGCCTCTTGGCGCTATTTTGCGCAAAACCTCTATCGATGAGTTGCCACAGTTCATCAACGTCTTGCAAGGGCGGATGAGCATTGTCGGACCGCGCCCCCACGCGGTTGCACACAACGAGATGTACCGCAAACTCATCAAGGGCTATATGGTGCGCCACAAAGTCAAACCGGGCATTACCGGCTGGGCCCAAGTGAACGGCTACCGTGGTGAGACCGATACCCTGGAAAAAATGCAGGGCCGCATTGATTACGACTTGGATTATTTGCGGAACTGGACCCTGCGCTTGGATCTCTACATTATTTTGCGCACCATACGATTAGTTGCAAAAGACCAGCAGGCCTACTAGTTTTACTTAGCCCGTATGGACTATTGTGAAGCGGTTCAAAGCAATCGCATAATTCGAAAAATATACGAGCACTCTGGTGCATACGAGGAGCTGGAGACTTGACCAATACGACGTCGAATTTCATAGAGCTGCAACCCGAGTCAGAGGCCTTGGGTACTGTTAGCGATTTTGTTAATGAATTTATTGACGCCGTGCAGCCACAGCACCTGTTTGATGACTTCAGCCGCCAGGAAACAGCACTCTTAAGCAATTATTTAGAGGTCTATGGTGTTCCGCGCCAATCCACTGTTATTCGTGCTGGTGACGCTGGAGACTTCTTGGCTTTTCTGATTACGGGTAAAGCCGCTATCGTCAAAAACCTCAACGGTGTCGACACCGTTGTGCATGAGCTCTCGCCCGGTGAAGTCATCGGTGAAATCTCCTTGTTTGACGGTGAGACCCGCATTGCAAGCTGTGTGACCACCGAGCCCAGCGATTTTGCGGTCCTCTCGTCGCAAAGTCTCAACGCCTTGTTGGCCGACCATCCCCGACTGGGCAACAAGTTTTTGCTCATGGTCGTCAAACTCACAGCTAAGCGTCTTCGCCAAGCGCTGACGTCCCCAACCCACAGCGCCCTCGACGCCAGTCTGTAATCCATCTCCATGAGCTCGCACCCACTACGCCTAGGGTCAGGTGTATTTCTTTTGGCCGTGGTGCCCTCTCTGTGGGCGCAAGCCCAGGACGTGGTGACACTGCGTGCAGGCCTCAGCGTGTTGAACTCCGATAACTTTTTCCGCACCAGCGGGGCCTCTGCAGTGTCTGAACGGGTGACAACCCAAAGCACGGGCATCAACGTTGCATTGCCTTATGGCCTTCAGCAATTTGATTTGGACGCAAGCCTCACAGGTAACCAGTACCAAACCAATAGCAGTTTCGACTACATAGGCCAAAACTACAGCGCAGCGTGGCGCTGGAGTTTGACACCCCGCTTGACTGGCAACCTTCGTAGTACGCGCACTGAAACCCTCAACGCGACCACAGACAGTGTGAACCCCAATTTGCGCAATAAAAACAAGACGCAAAGCACGGAACTCTCCCTCGCCTATGGGTTGCGTGGCCCTTGGCAGTTGACCACTGGCCTGTCTGACAACAGCTCCATTAATGAGAGAGCCTTGGTTGGCCAATCCGACAATCGCTCCACTGGCGCCAATATCGGCCTGCGCTATGAGGCCGCCCCTGGAACAACGCTGGCTTACGCATTGCAGCAAGGCCGTGGTGTGAGCAACACCGACTACACCAGCACCTCACACAACCTCACTGCACAGTGGACCCCAAGCGGGAAAACCAACGTGGGTGCCCGACTCAACCACAGCCAGCAGCGCTACGGACCCACCCCCCAGTTTGACTACAGCGGCTTTGCTGGTGGCCTGAGCGTTGAGTGGCGTATGTCAGGCAAGACTTCTTTGCAGGCCAGTTGGCAGCGCGATCTCTCCAGCTACCAAACCAATGGCACGACCCACGCCCAGACCGACAGTTTCACACTATCGCCCATGTGGCAAATTTCTCCTGAATCGTCTTTGCGCCTCCAGTACCGCCATGCACAGAGGTTAGACCAAGGCAACCCCACCGGCATGCCCACCAACAGATTGGACTACCTCCATGACACCTCTGTTTCTTACACTTGGCAGCCACGCAAGCAGGCCACACTGAGCGTGACCTTCGCCGAGTCCACTCGCCAAAGCAACATCGCCAATACCGATTACGTAGCTCGGCAACTCACGTTGGCCGCGCAGTTCGCTTTTTAGTTTTTAAGGGTAGGTAATAAATATGTTCCAGCAACGCACCAACAAACGTTCTTTTGCCACTCTCATCATTGCCAGCGCGGTTGTCCTTGCCATTGCGGGTTGCGGCAAAAAAGAAGTCACCAGCACGCAGGTGGTCGCTTCTGTGGACGGAGAGGAAATCTCGGTTCACCAAGTGAATGCACTATTGGGTAAGGCACGTGGCGTTACCCAGGAAACACTTCCATTGGCAAAGGCGGAAATCCTGGGGAGCCTGGTGGACCAGCAATTGGCCATCAATATGGCACTCAGCAAAAAGCTGGATCGTGAGCCTGAAATCGTTGCAGCCATAGAAACCGCCAAGCGCGAAATCCTTGCCCGCGCTGCGCTAGAGCAAATTGCATCTGCACAAGCCAAACCCACCGAAGAAGAAGCCAAAAAATACTACGCTGACAATCCTGCATTGTTCAGCCAACGCCGGATCTACAACCTGCAAGAAATCACACTGAGTAAAGCCACACCCAACCTGGACCAAGTGCGTGCCCGCGTTGCGTCTGCCAAAAGCATGGAAGAAATCGCCGCCTGGCTGAAAGAGCGCAATATCAACTTCGCACCAAACTCTGGAACCCGCTCTGCCGAACAACTGCCCCTCGAGATTTTGCCCAAGCTGCATGCCCTGAAAGACGGCCAAATTGCATTTGTGGAAAGCAAAGACAATTTCCTTGTCATGCGAGTTGCCGGTTCGCAGCTTCAACCCGTATCCGAGGCGCAGGCTTTGCCAGCCATCAATGTGTTCCTCACCAATCAACGGGGCGGGGAGGCCATCAAGGCAGCCAGGGCTGACATGAAGAGCAAGGCCAAGATTGAATACTTTGGCGAATTTGCAGGTGGCGAGGCCGCCCTCAAGACAAAGGCCAAAGCAGAGGCTGACGCCGCAGCAGAGGCCAAAGCCAAAGCCGCTGCCGATGCAAAAGCCACCGCAGATGCGACTGCCAAGCTCAAGGCTGAAGAACAAGCCGCTGCCCAAGCAGAGCAAGAAGCACGTGCCAAGGCACGTGATGACGCGCGTAGTCAGGCTGGGCAAGCGGAGCCGGCGAGCCCCAACGCAGCCAACCTAGAAAAAGGCTTGAAGGGACTCAAATGACACTCCAAATGATTCTCCGCACACTCTGCCTCGGCGCAGTGTTGTGCTCCGGGCTTAGCCAAGCCCAAGACCAGGTCTTTGATGACAAGCTTGGTGCTGGTGACACCGTGCGCATCCAGGTCTTCCAAAATCCGGATCTCACGCTGGAAACCCGTATTCAGGAGTCTGGTGACATCACCTTTCCGCTCATCGGTTCCGTGCGCTTGGCGGGTTTAACCGTCCCCAATGCCGAAAAGCTCATTGCCACTGCGCTAAAGAACGGGGGCTACATGCAGCAGCCCCAGATCAATGTGAGCCAGGTTCAATCCCGCCGCAAACAGCTCGCCATCATGGGCGCCGTGCTCAAGCCTGGCCTGCACCCCCTGGAGTACATTCAAACCCGTCTGTCTGATGTGTTGGCATTGGCGGGGGGGGTTGCGCAGGGCGGGGCCGACACCGTCGTGGTGACTGGTCAACGTGACGGGCGCCCCTTCCGCCAAGAAGTCGACCTGCTCTCCATCTACCTCCAAGGCACGGCTGGCAACAACCTCGTCATGGCTCCGGGTGACACCGTATACGTGAGTCGTGCCCCCGTCTACTACATTTACGGTGAGGCCCAACGCTCTGGCTCATTCCGCGTTGAGCGCAACATGACCTTCCTGCAGGCGCTTGCAAGCGCCGGTGGCCCCACCGCGCGCGGCACCGAAAAAGGCTTGCGTGTGCACCGCCACAGCCTGGACGGCAAGGTAACGGAACTCACCCCGTCGCTAACTGACATGGTGCAACCTGACGATGTGATCTTTGTGCGCGAAAGCCTGTTTTAAGTGAACACGCCATGACGCCCAAGCAAATCTTTCTTATCGTCTTTGCCCACCGGTACATTGCTGCCTTGGCATTTGTCGTGGTGGCCATTGCCGGTGGTGCCTACACCTGGACAACCCCCAAGGCTTACCAGGCCACCACCGACTTGCTGGTCGACTCTCGCGTCGATCCCATTGCTGGCACTGCCGCAGGAGGTGGCAACTACATCGCAACCCAAATCGCCATTCTGCAGAGTGAACGGGTGGCTATTGGCGTAGTCAAGCGCTTGCGCATTGCAGATACCCCCAGCCTTGTAGACCAGTGGAAAAACGCCACGCAAGGCAAAGTCCCGCTGGAAAACCACTACGCCAACATCCTGCGCCGTGGCCTCCTGGCAGAGCCCCTGCGCGGTAGCAACGTTATCCGCCTCACGTTTGAGGGGGGTGACCCCAAATTCGTGACTGGTGTGGTCAACACCTACGCACAGGCCTACCTCGATCTCGTCATCGACCTGCGCGTGGAGCCTGTGCGCCAATATGCGGACTGGTTTGAAGACCGCCTGAAAACCCTCCGCGACAACGTAGAGTCCTCACAAGCCAAACTCTCCGAGTACCAGCGCGAAAAAGGCATTGTCGGTAATGACCAACGTGCCGACATCGAAGGCCAGCGCCTCGACGCACTCTTGGCCCAGCTTGTTGCCCTGCAGGGAGAAAACATGGGCATCAGCAGCCGCCAAAAAACAGCGAGTGATGAACTCTCGCCAGACGTTCAAGCCAGCCCTGTCGTGCAAGGCCTGCGTGCAGAGCTTAGCCGTGCCGAAAACAAGCTGACCGAACTTAGCGTGAACTTGGGTCCCAACCATCCCCAGCGCGTGCAGTTGGCAGCACAAGTAGACGAACTCAAGCAGCAGTTGTCCAAGGAAATTGGTCGCGTCTCCGGCAGCACACGCGTTGCCAAAACCACCGCGGGCCTGCGCGAGAGCGAACTGCGCGCCGCCATCGATGCCCAGAAAGAGCGCGTCCTCTCACTCCGTGCCGAACGCGACCAAGTGGCCGTGTTGGCCCAAGACGTAGAGGCCGCCAAACGCATTTATGACTCGGTATTGCAACGCAGCAACCAGCTCAACCTGGAAAAACAAACTGACCAAGCCAACGTCTCCATCCTCAGCCCGGCCATCGAGCCATCCGCACCTTCGAAACCCAACATTCCCAAATACATTGCGGGCACATTGTTGGGGGCCTTGGGTGCCGCGTTTGCCGCGGCCATGGGCCTGGAGCTACTCAGCCGCAAAGTGCGCGTAGTGGAAGACATCATGATCGACGACATCCCGGTGCTCGGCATCATCGAGCGGCGTGGCGATGCGTACAGCCTGTCAGAGCGCTGGGCGCTATTCCGCAAATTCTTCACCAAGCGCAAACTGCGCAAAGAAATGGCGACATCAAGCCGACTGGCAGGACTGTCATGAGTGAATCCAAATTTCGCAACTCCTCGCTTTTTCCGGAAGATGTTGACATCGACCTCAACGGTTTGGACACCTCTGTAGCCAAAGCAAAAAACAAGCGTTCCATTGGCACCATCCTGGTAGAGGCGGGCATCATCAGCGAAGATGACGCCTTGCGCGTCATGGCCTTGCAGCGCGAGAAGAAAATCCGCTTCGGTGAGGCTGCCATCATGATGGGCCTCATCAGCGAAGGTGACATCCGCTACGCCCTCTCGTACCAGTACGAATACGCCTATTTGCCACGCTCCAGCGGCAAGGTTACCAACCCCGAGTTGGTGGCCGCCTACATGCCCTTTAGCCACGAGGTAGACCAACTGCGTGCCATTCGCAGTCAGCTGAAACTCCGTTGGTTCGACAAAGCCCAAGGCCACGCCATGTTGGCCGTAGTGGGGGCGGGCAGGACAGAGGGCGGCAGCTACTTGGCCGCCAATCTCGCCATCGTATTTGCCCAAATGGGCGAGCGCACCTTGTTGATTGACACCGACATGCGCACTCCCCGCCAGCATGTCTTGTTCCAGCTTAACAACCAGTTGGGCTTCTCCAGCCTGCTGGCCGGCCGCGCTGCAGTGGCCAGCGCGCTGCACAGCATTGGCTTCATCCCCAATCTGGACGTGCTGCCCGCAGGCCCTATCCCGCCCAACCCGCTGGAGTTGCTCAACCGCGACAACCTCACCGAGCTGTTTGAGTGGGCTGGCAAAACCTACGACATCGTCATCATCGACACCACCTCAGTTTCTGCGGGGGCCGATGCCATGATCGTGGCAGACAAAGCCGGTGCCGCCTTGGCCGTTGCGCGGGCGAACAGCACCAAACTCTCCGCCTTCAAAGACATGATGGGTGAACTCAAGCGCTCCAATATCAATGTAGTGGGCTCCGTGCTGAACGACCCTCCACTTGTTGATGTCGCGCCCTAAGCCTGCGTAGACGCGAATCCATGCCGGAATTTCTGCGGTCGTTGCTGGTGGTGCTCTTTTTGGCCACCGGCATTTTCTATTTTGCGAAAAAATACGCCCAACCTTTGGGTTTGGACCCCAAGGTATTGCAGCCGCGTATCACCGCTTGGTATTTGATTACTTGCGCTGCATTCCTAAGTCCAAATTTCTGGATATTTGCTGCAATCGCTGCGTTTGTTTTGAATCGTGCCGCAAAGCAAGACAAGAATCCCTTGGCCCTAAGTTTCTTTGTTTTGTATGCGGTACCGTTGTTTCAAAAGCAAATACCGGGTGCAGGCATCGTTAACTACCTCTTTGACATTAATTATTTCCATTTGATTTTGTTCGTTATCTTTGTGCCTTTGTATTTAAAAATACGCAGAGCCAAAGATACGGCTCCCTTAGGAAGTGTTTGGCCCGATAAGTTCATCATTGGGTATGTTGTCTATTCTTTGGTCCTGGTTTTTTTCAATACCACTATTACCAACTTCGCCCGGGTTGCTTTCACGCAATGTTTAGATGTGTTGTTGCCTTATTACGTGGCGAGTCGATACTTTCGCACGCTGAATGATTTTGCTGATGCAATCCAAGCCCTGTTAATTGCATCCTGTATTGCAGCCAGTATCGCTATTTTAGAGTTCGCCAAGGGTTGGCTTTTGTATTCAACCCTCGCTCCCAGCTTCGATATTTTTTGGGGTTATGGCGGCTATCTCCGCCGTGGAGAGAGTTTGCGCGCTCTGGCCAGTTCGGGGCAGGCTATTGTGCTGGGTTACACCATGGCTGTCGCATTGGGTTTGTATTGGTACCAAGCCAAAAAACACATCCAACAACAAAGAAGCCTCACTTGGGCTATAGGTTTGCTACTGTGTGCTGGTTTATTTGCACCGGTGTCCCGTGGCCCTTGGGTGGGTGCTGCACTCATGTTTTTGGTCTTTATATTTCTTGAACCTGCGCCACTTCAGCGTCTGCTGAAACTGGGTGTATTGGCATTCATACCCAGTTTAATATTTCTATTGACGCCTTATGGGGCGAAATTTATTAATTACTTGCCATTCGTTGGCTCGGTAGATGCTGAAACCGTAACGTATCGTCAGGATTTATTTGAGAATTCACTGCATGTAATACAAAATAACTTGTGGTTTGGTTCTTCAGACTATTTGAATACTGAAGAAATGGAATCCATGCGTGCTGGTGCTAATGGTGGAATAGTTGATTTGGTAAATTCTTATATTGCTATTGCATTGTCCGGTGGGCTCGTTGGCTTGGTTTTGTTTGTGGGGTATTTCTGGGCCTGTACCTATAGAGTTTTTTTTGCGCTGCGTCATGCAAAGGGTGCAGATGAGAGGATTTTAGGCCAAGCACTCCTGGGTACGATGTTAGGCATCATGTTCATGATATATACGGTGAGTAGTATTTTGATGATACCTGTCTTGTATTGGCTCTTAGGGGGTGTGTGTATTGCTTATTCTTTAATGGTAAGAAATCAAGAGCTTTTTCCAGTTAATAAATAACCCTAATGAGATGCTATGAAACAGAGGCAGCCCGTCCCTAGACATTTTTCCACTTATATGGATGGGTTGCGTATATTGGCTGCATATTATGTTTTCCTGTTTCATTTAAGAAACTATAAAATCGGTTTGCCTGGTATTTTGGAGAAAATTCCAAATCATGGTCATGACGCTGTTATCTTGTTTTTTGTGCTCTCGGGGTATGTCATTGCTGCGACCGTAGACCGCAAGAAATCGACTGGTTGGCAAGACTATTTTTTGGATCGCGCTGCACGTGTCTACTCGGTCGCGGTGCCTACTTTGATTTTTTCTGCTTTGGTCGCTTTTGTCATCCAATGGACTATGCAGGATAGTGCGAGAAGCCTGTCTGCAATGGATGTATTGTCAAGCAGTGCTATCAATCTTTTATTCCTTGGGCAATCTTGGAGTGTGGAGAGATGGGTTGTGTACAACCAGCCTTATTGGTCGTTGTGCTACGAAGTCCTGTATTACGCTCTGTTTGGTGTTGCTGTATTCGCTAAATCGCTGTGGCGATATGCCGGACTATTGATCGTTGGCCTCGTGGCTGGCCCCAAGGTTTTGCTGTTGCTGCCATGTTGGCTCTTGGGCGTCTACGCCTACCGCTGGAGGGATCGCCTGGTGCTTTCGCCGACGGTCGCTGTGGTGGTGGGGTTTGTACTTCCAGTTGTCGTGTTGGTGCTGCTCAATAAAACAGGTTTTGGCCCATCCACTCGCGCTTGGATGGATGTGTTAATTGAAAACAGAAAAGACCGTTTGGAGTTTTCGGCAGATTTTTTGATCGACTATGTGACTGCTGCATTGGTCGCTATCAACTTGTATGCGGCAAGATTCATTCCATTTAAATTTCCGATTGGTGCTGTTGCCTTCTTTAAAGGTGGTGCGAATATTTCTTTCACGCTTTACCTCATGCATTTGCCATTGATTTATTTGGTATTGCATTTCGTGGCTGATGCAAGGCACACTTTGTTTTGGTTCTTTACTTGTGCTATTGGTGTCCCCTTGTTTTGTTACTTTGTTTCTCAATTTACAGAAATGAAGCGTGCTTCGTTACGCCAGTGGCTTGCGATGCGCCTTGCTGTATTTAATATACGTTGATTGCCATGGAATTTGGAATTCTTACCTTAGCTACTCCCAATGATTACCGCAAGGCAATCGGGTTGGCATTATCCGCACGTGTTTCCAATCCTGGCGTGCCTCTTGCTGTTGCGTGTTCAGCTAAAGTAGGCGAACTACTGAAACCCTACTTTGATCACGTGGTTCTAGAGAACGGCAGCCTTCGGGGATTTGAACATAAGGTGCATCTAGATAAGTACTCGCCATTTGAGAATACTTTCTTTTTCGATTCTGATGTTTTGCTTTTCAAAGATCTACGTCCAGTCACCGATAGCTGGGGCCATCAGTCCTATACTGCTATTGGCGGGTATATGGTAGATGGTTTTAGTAGTTTTGGTTTGGACCGGCAGCGCGTTCTTGCCAAAATTGGCAAGGATAAGCTAGTGGTCATTGACGGGGCAGGGCATGCATTTTTTACTAAACCCGCGTGCCAAGAAGTATTTGATCTGGCCCGGCATGTTACTCAAAATCATGCAGAGTATGCAGGCAATATCCCTTATGCCGATGAAGATGTCATGGATATTGTTATGACAATCTTGAATTTGGCGCCTGCACCGGGAGACGGTTTTTTCTCTCGTCATTTGACGGCGGTTCCCGGTACCTTGCAAATGGATGCAACCGTGGGGAAATGTCGCATGATCGCGAACTATTCGGGCCTTCCTGTCGAGCCGTGCATGATGCATTTCGCCTCCAATGAGGCGCCGTTCCCTTATGCAAAACAATTGCACAAGCTTTTCAAGCTCAACGGAGTTAGTACCAAAGGGCTTTACTCGGAAGCCTTGAGCGATTTCTACACGATGGAAATACTCTGGCCTTTGAAGGCAAGATTGAAGCGCCTATTGAAGCGGGTTGGTATTCAGTTAGCGAAATAGTCAGAGGTATGCAACTGGCTCATTAGGCCGCCGATGCAGTGCAGCCGTGGTGTGCCAAAGCACCTGCTACTTTAAGCGTCTCTGCGTCCCAAGAGCTTTTCATGACAGTGTTCAAGCCAGCGAGATGTAAGCGGGCCCATTCTGCAGGGCTGCTAATGACTTCCGCTAGCGCAGTAGCCAATGCTTGTGGGCTTGGTTCGGCTAGTTTGGAATTGCTTTCATTCAGTTGCCATTCTGCCCAGGGGCCTGTATTACTCACCACGGGTGTGCCACAGGCCATCAGTTCCAATGGCAAGAGCGATAGGTTGGTCATCGACAGTACCAAGGCTGCATCGCAGCTGTTGTAGAGTGCTCCAAGCTCACTAACCTTGAGCTTTCCGCAGATTTGGTGCGGAAACGAAAATTTTTGACGCTCCAAATTGCCGCCGGCAAATACCACCTCTATGGCGGGGTGCAACTGGTGTAGGCAGTGCAATGCCAAAACACCCAGCTCAAAAGCCCTGCGTTCGGTTTCTGGGCGCGCATAAAAGAAAATGCGCTTGGTTGCTTTGTGTTGCCGTGGCAGTGGCTGATAGAGCTTGGCATCGTAAGAGAAGGCAAATGGATGTGTCTCCATTCCAAATTCTGTGTGCAGTTTGCTGGCCAGCCAATGACCGGCGGTTAGGCCAATAAAACCAAAGCGGTAGGTATTTTCAGCGAAGATGAATTCACTGCCTGGTGCTGAGAACCAAGGCTCATAGTCCTGCACAAAGTAAAACCGTTTGTGCGCTGAGGCAAAGGCGCGCACGTAATACGCCGTATCAAAGCCTGTGGCTATGCATGCATAGGCGGGCGGGGCAGTTTGGGCATCCAGATACACCTTTGCGTTCATAGGACCAAATGCTTGCACCATGCTCTGGCGCACAGCTTCAGGGGCACCCATCCACTGTCCTTCACTAAACACGATTCTGCATTCGTAACCCAAGGTCTCCAGCCCTTGCACAAAACGCATGATGTTGATGTGCCCACCGCTTGTCGCTGAAAAACCGGATAAAAACCAATTGATGGTGTTGGTTGCAACTTTGTCTGTTTGCGGGTGGCGTGGGTACGGTGCGAGCAGTGTGTAACCGTATTGCTTAGCTAGGTCGCGTGGCGGGCCAAACCGCAGCCGATTTAAAAATTCCTTGGGCCCATGTTCCCTCAGATAAGTCCATGCGTTGCGGGCTTTATCTAGTCTTTTGTTCATGCGCGGCGTCCGTATTCCTGTTGTATCCATTGCCAAGTCTGGGAAATGCCGGTGTGCAAATCGGTTTGCGGCCTCCACCCCAGTTGCTTCGCAGCACGGGTTACATCCAGCACGTTCACCGGCACATCAAAGCCTCTGCCTGGCTGGTATCCCACTTTCAAATCTTTGCCAGTCACATCGCGAATCGTAGACAGCAGCGTGTTGAGTGAGCTGCCCTGTCCCGATCCAATATTAAAAACCTGGTTGGCAGAGCCTGGCGTAGCGGCTGCTAGCAGCGCACGCACTACATCTGATATGTGCAAGTAATCGCGGACCACTGATCCGTCCCCCCAAATCTCGATGCCTTCATCCCGCAAGGCCCGCCCCAAAAACACGGCAATGGCACCCTGGCTCGCTTCGATGCGTTGGCGTTCCCCATAGGGGTTGGCCAACCTTAGCACCGTATGTTGCAGGCCATGCAGCTGCTGATACAGCGCCAAATACTTCTCAATCGCCAGCTTCATGATCCCGTAGGAGCAGGTGGGTTCGGTCGGGTGGTTCTCTGCAATAGGCGTGTGGCAGGGGTTGCCGTACACCGTGCCGCCAGAGGATGTAAACACCACACGCTTTACCTTGTGGCGCACTGCAGCATCTAATAGGCGAAGGGTGCCCAGAAGGTTGGTTTCGATGTCGTAAGCAGGATCCAGGTTTGATGTTTTGGGGAGTGTGGTAGACACCAAGTGGTAACACACGTCCACACCCTCCAGCGCCACATCGATGTCCTTGGTACTCACCAAATCACCTTCCAGGCTGGTGAGGCCGGGGCGCTTGTCGTCTGGAACCCCTTTTACGGCTTGTATGCCTGGCCGGTCAAAGGCGCGCACATGGGCGCCCGCTGCCAGCAACGCGTCAGTCAGGTGCGAGCCAATAAAGCCGCGTGCACCCAAGACCAAACAGCTTGAGCCCGCTAGGGTAGGGGAGTTGGTCATATGGGTCAGTGGCCGCGCAGCAGGCAAAAGAGAAGACGAAGGTTGGATGCCCTGAAAGGCCGCATCCGTAAAGCTTGAAAGCCGTGGCGTCTGGCTGTGGAGATATTGCCGGCGTGGAGTGCCCACCAAGCCCATTTGGTATGAATGTCTTCAGGCAAGGGTTGTTCTACCTCGGGCAAAGTCGCTGGAACTATTGATTCATGCGGTACGCCTCGCCTTGAATATGCGGCTTTTGCAACTTGCGCTGCTGAAGCTTGCTGTGTTTTTGCATGTTTGTAGCCAATGCTGCCTGGGTGCTGGCGGTAATGCAGCAATGTATTAGTTAGGTTGGCTAGTTTCCCCACTTCTGCTAACCTCAAAAACATGTCCATGTCCTCAGCATGCAGAGAATTTTCCCGATACATCCCAACTTGCATAAATGCAGACTTTCGCATCATGGTGCTAGGGTTGATAATTGCACCGCCTCGGCCTGCCATATGAATGGCATCGATTTCTTCATGTGTGCTGGCTAGTAGGAACGGCATGATCGGGCGTCCTTCTGGATCTATAAGTAGCACTCGGGAGCCAACAGCCACGTAATCTGGGTGTGTCTTTAGAAATTGAAGCTGAGTTTCCAGACGTTCTGGCATGCATATGTCGTCCGCATCCATAACGGCGATGTACTCTGCGAGTGCCTGCTGATTGCCCATATTACGGCTATGAATCACGCCTTGGTTTTTTCCGGTAAATACTCTGCATCGGCTATCCTTTTGCGCATACTGTCGCAACATATCAAGCGATCCATCAGAGCTTCCATCATCTATAAGCAGTAGCTCAAAGTTCGTCAAACTTTGACTGAGGACGGAGTCGACAGCTTGCCGCAAGTACTTTTCGCCGTTGTATATACATATAACAACTGAAACTGCTGGAGTAGTAGTAGACATCAATGAAGCTTGAAAATATAAAAATAGGTTTTGCTTGCAAATTCCCCAGCGACATAGCCAAGCAGTAGTATTGGCAGTGTTTGGATTTCCTTTTTTATACTCAGTATTCTGTGCTTGTGCGTGTAGTATAGTAAAAATGGAATTGTTACAAGCACATTACCGCCGGTGATCCATGCTGCTCCATGTAATCCAAAATTGGCATATGCGAGTGGCGTTGCAAGCAAGACAATTGGCAAACGCATTCCAATCAAAAAACTGATAATTTTTGATTGACCTAGTGCAAGCAAGCATTGCCCTGCGATGCCATAGCGAATTTCCAGAAGTCCAATGCTCATAATTTCCAATATGCCGCCCACTTCTGAATAGCGCTTGTCATATAAAACATTGGCAATAATCTGCCCTGCAGAAAATAAAAATCCGGCGGCAAACAGACTTGCCAAATCTACCGGGAGGCGTAATTTGTAATAGACATCTTTGAGCTTGCCCCGGTCATTTCTTATGACTTCGCAGAAAGTAGGGAATGCCACACTACCAGCGAGTTTGGTGAAAACTTGCTGAATGGCCCCCATCAAAAAAGCTGCAAGTGAAAATACCCCGAGAGATGCAGCACTGGTAAGGCCCCCCAGAATAATACGGTCCCCGTTTGACACCACAAAGCCCATGATGGAGCCCAAGAATATCCATTTGCCAAATCCAAACACTTCCCGGGCTGCAGTTTTGTCCCAATGAAACGCGTTTCTTGGGCCCGGGACTATGGTATGGCTGAGGGTGGTACGTATTGCTGCCGCAGCAATAGCCCCTACAACCAAGGCCCAAATACTTTGGGCCACATAAGCCCATGTCACCATGATTACCAGTGCACCACCCTGACTCAACAGTTCAATTTGGGTTATTTTTTTGACGTTCAGCGTCCGGCTCGCTATTGCGATGTTGGTTGATTCAAAGCCGCCAACTACCGCGCTAATGGATACAGCTGCTAGCACCACCGGAAGCATGGGGTGCGCGTAAACGCTATCAAGTGCAAAAACGCCATGTGCGGCTAGTGCATAAACTGTTGCAGCCAAGCCCAGACAGAACATCCATATCAGGCAGCCTCGCAATACTTGCAGTGTCCAAACTGTATTGATAAAGGTAGACTCATTGCTGCGGTGACTACGTACGACGCTTTGCCCCAGGCCTACATCAGAAAAAAGAGCCAACCCCAGCACGAAGGTGTTGGCAAGCGCCATGATGCCAAAAGCCTCCGGCATCAGCAGCCGTGTTGTTAACAGGTTGCTGATCAATCGCAAAACTTGGCTGCTGGCGTGGCCTCCTAGTGTCCAGAACCCCGCGTGAATGATGCGTTCGCGGAGCGTGCGTTTGCCAGTCATGTGCCACTTCGTTGGTTCTGCATGCTTCGATCATAATGGCTGCCGTCACACCTCAAGATCAGGCCCACCCGTGGTAGATGTCTCAGTCATCATCGTCAGTTACAACACTGCACATCTGCTCGAAGAAGCGGTAAGCAAAGTCAAGAATGCAGCCCAAGGCTTGTCGTTGGAGTGCATTTTTGTAGATAACGCATCCAGAGACGATTCGGTTGCCCGTATTCGTGAGCTTTTCCCGGCAGACAAACTCATAGTCAACCAGACCAATGTAGGTTTTGGCCGCGCCAACAACCAGGCGTTGGCCCATGCGCAGGGGCGCTATGTGCTGTTGCTCAACACCGATGCATTTGTGGCGCCGGACACCCTGGTCAAAACCGTGGCGCACATGGATGCCAACCCACGTTGCGGGATCTTGGGCGTGCGCCTGGAGGGGCGTGACGGCGAATTGCAGCCCTGCGCGCGCTACTTTCCCACGCCGCTCAACCAGTTTTTGCAACGCACAGGCTTGCACAAGTGGTTCAAAAATGTGCGCCTGGTAGACGATATGGCCTGGGACCATGCCAGCGTGCGCGCGTGCGACTGGGTGGTGGGTTGCTACTACTTGGTGCGCAAAGAGGTAATTGACCAGATCGGGCTGTTTGATCCGCGTTACTTTTTGTACTTTGAAGAAGTGGACCATTGCTTTGCCGCCAAGCAAGCCGGGTGGGATGTGGTGTTTTATCCTCACACCACGGTGGTGCACCTGGGCGGGGAGAGTGCCAAGAGCAGTGGCGAAATAACCCAAACTGGGCGGCAGTTGTCGGCGCTGCAGGTAGAGAGTGAGTTGCTGTACTTCCGCAAGAACCATGGTCTGGCGGGTGTGTTGACCGATACCTGTCTGAGTTTGAGTGCCGATGCATTGCATGCGCTCAAGCAGCTGTTCAAAGGTAAGGGCAGGCAAGGCGTCGCCAATGCCTGGAAACATGCCAGTTTGTTGTTGGGGCTATGCCGCCGTACCCGTTTGGGTGCGCGTGCGACGCGATGAGCTGTATGGCAAACACATCCAATCTGCTACGCCTGTCGGTGGTGGTAATTGGGCTTAACGAAGAAGCCCGTTTGCGCAGCGCACTGCAAGCTGTGTTCGATACATGTCCCGCCCATTGTGAGCTGGAGGTGTTTTATGTCGACAGCGGCTCCAAAGACCTGAGTGTGGCTATTGCGGAAGCTATGCCTGGTGTGCAAGTGTTGCGCTTGCAGACGCAGCGGCCCTCTGCGGCCAAAGCGCGCAATATGGGGCTGGCGCAGGCGCGTGGAGACTATGTGCAGCTGATTGACGGAGACAGTGTGCTGCAAGTGGGGTGGCTGGAAACTGCAGTGCAGGCGCTGGAAGCCAACTCTGGCATTGCCTGCGCGTTTGGCCAGTGCGTGGAGGCATTTCCGGAGCAAAGTATTTATATGCGGGTGTGCGGCCTGGACTGGCATATTCCCGCCGGAGACCACCGCCTGTGTGGTGGCAATGCCATGTGGCGCCGCGAAGTGATTGCTGCGCACGGTTTTTTTGACGAGGCACTGCAATTGGGCGAAGAACCAGACTTGTGCTACCGCGTTCGCCAGCAGGGACATCGCATTGTGTGTGTGGATCAGCCCATGGTGCTGCACGATTTGGCGATGGTGACTTTCAAGCAGTATTGGAAGCGTGGTGAGGCCACTGGCAAGGCTTACGCACGTGTGGCTTCCCGCTATTGGCGCCTGCCCGAGAAAATGTGGCTGCGTGAAGTGGTGCGCAACTTCATGGAGCCATTGGTCTGGGCTGTGATGTTGGTATTGGGTTCGGCCATCGTCGGCGGAGTTGGTGGCGGTTTGCTGGCGCTTTCGGCGTGGCTGCTGTTGCGTGCAGTAAAGATAGCGCGGGCTGTTCGCAAGCGTTCTGGCGGATGGCTGGGGGCGTGCCTGTATGGTTTGCATTGCCAGTTTATTCGGCTCCCGGTTGTGGTGGGGCAGGTCAAGGGGCTGTTGCAGCGTTAACGGGGAAAAGTACATGGCGGGATTCTTGGTGGCGTGGACGCCTGATGGGACATTGCCCGAGGCGGCAAGTTGGGCGCAGGCAGAGCGCATTGCGCTTCGAGGAGGCGCTGCAGCGTCGCGCCACATGCTTGCACCATGCGGTGTTTTGACTTGGCACCGCCATAGCGGGGAGTTTCCGTACAGTGGCAAGGTGTTTGAATCCGGGCGCAAGCATGTTGCTTGGGTGGGGCAGTGTGTGGATGACGCGGGGGAAGCCAGCCAGCAAGCCATACAAATTTTGGCGCAAGACGTGTGGAGTGATGTGGCAGCGGCCCACTGTAATGGCCCTTTTTGTGCCGTAGTGATCGGAGCTGAGCCCTTCTCTTTGCGTGTGGTGACAGACCGTTATCGGCACTACCCCGTGTATTTGTACAAGGGCGCGGGTGTTGCGGTGGCATCTACCGACATGAGGTGCCTACTGCCTTTCATGCCCAGGCGCGCACTTAACTTTGCTGCGGTCGACATGCTGCTGCGCAGTGGCGAGCTGATTGACCGCGATACCTTGTTGGAGGGAGTGGAGCTTCTTCCGCCTGGAACCATCTTCTCCGTAGATACAAACGGTGGTGGTGCTTTGCAGACCTCTGAGCGCCGTTACTGGGCCATGCGGCACGATGGTGCTGCGGCAGGCACTTTGTCGCGTACTGCAGATGAATTGGCGCAGCGCTTGACGGTGTCTGTGCGCAGGCTGGAGGCCGTATCGCCCCGCTTGGGCATCACCCTGAGTGGGGGCCTGGATTCGCGCATCATTTTGGATTTGTGTGCGCACCCTGAGCGGGTGCCTAGTTTTACCTGGGGCTTGCCCGGTTGCCGCGACATCGCGTGTGCGAGCCGTTATGCCCAGGTGGTGGGCTCACCGCATACGGTGCGGCACTGGAGCCCACCAGAATTTCCACCGCTGTGGCCCACCGGTGTCGACTTGACTGCGGGCAGCTTTGGGGTGGAAAGCATGCACATGCTCCCTTTCATCCCGCTGTTGGCATCCCATTGTGATGTGGTGCTCAATGGCTTGGCAGGGGACGCGATTCTGGGCGGCAACTTCATGAAGTACGACTGGTTGGGTCAAAACGATGCCCGTAAGCTGGGGCAAGCTATCTGGCGTTGGCGTGTGTCTGCAGACGAAGACCGACAAGTCGATCATTTGCGGGTGCCCGGTGCGCCGGTGGCCGCAGGGCAGCGATGGGTGGACTCCATCGCTTTGCGCGAAGGGGCGAGGCCCATTGAACGGGTGAACGATTGGCTGTATGAAAACCGTGTTTTCAGAAACACCAACTCCGGGACCATGTTGCTGCGCAGCGCCGTAGAGTCGCATTCCCCGTTTTTTGACAACGACTTCATTGATGCCGTGACGGCTGTTCGCCAAGAGCACAAGTTCAAACACCGGCTCTACTTGGAAGTTATGCGCCGCGCTGCGCCGCGTGCGGCTTCGGTCACTTGGCAGCGCACCAATATTCCACCCGCCTGGGGATTTCAGGCCAACGTACTGGCCATGGGCGTGCACCGTGTTGTCGGCAAATTAGCCTCCCGGTTAGGGCTGGAGGCTTTTAGGGACTTGAAGGTGGCAGACCCTGCTGGGTGGTTGCGTACGGACTGGCAGTCTGCCGCTGAGGACATGGTGCTGGGCACACGGACCCAAGAGCGTGGCGTCTGGAACCCGCAGGCTGCGCAGAACCTATGGCAGTCGCATATGCGTGGCGGAAACCACACACGTACCTTGGGAGCCATGATCGCGGTGGAGTTGTTCGCGCGCAGCGTATTGGATGAGGACTTGGTATGAGTGCGCTGAATACAGCCTTGGGCGCTTTGGTGCATGTGCTGGCTCCCTTGGTCCGGTGGGCACGCTATGTAGTGCAGCCATGCCGACGCCTGTGGCACCTTGTTCAACTGAGTGCATGGAGTGAGGGTGAAATCCCGGTGAGTACCCAGTTTGACGGGCCTGTACGCCTGTCAAAACGGATTGCATTGGAGCTGGGAACATCGTGCCGATTTGGGCGGGAAGTGTTTCTGGACACCAACGGTGGGCGCATCACGTTGGGGCACCATGTGCGTATCAATGCAGGGTGTGTTTTGGTGTCTTATGCCTCTATCTCCATCGGGGACGACTGCCTGGTTGGTGAATACGTCAGCATTCGCGATGCCAACCATGGCACCGAGGCTGGGCAAGCTATGCGTTTGCAGCCGCACACCAGCGCCCCCATCGTTGTTGGCCGCAATGTTTGGATCGGGCGCGGAGCCGTTGTCCTCAAGGGCGTGCGCATTGGCGATGGCGCGGTGATTGCCGCCAACAGCGTGGTGACCCATGACGTGGCGCCTCATACCCTGGTGGGCGGTGTTCCGGCACGTTTGATCAAGGCCCTGGTATGAGCCCGTTGCCCCTGACCGTGGCCTACCTTTCCCCTGCCATGCCGGCCTTGTCGGAGACCTTTGTCTACGAAGAATTGCTGGCACTGGAGCGCCGCGGTGTGCGCGTAGTGCCTTTTTCGGTGCGCCAGCCCGTCAAGCCGGTGCCTGCCCAACAAGCCCTGGCGGTGCGGGTGACCCACCTGTATGCGGGCGGCCCCCTGGCCGTGGTGCTGGGTGGTCTGTTGCAGTTACCCCGCTTTGGCCTGCGCGTAGGCAAGGCAGTGGGCTGGCTGGTCAGCGATGTGTTGGAGTGCGGCCCGCTGCGCCTTGCCAGTTGGAAACTGGCCTATCAGTTTTTGGCGGGGGCCCGCCTGGCCGCGTTGTTGCGCCAGCAGGGGTGCACCCATTTACACGTGCATTTTGCGCATGTGCCCAGCCAGATTGCCATGTATGCCTCTGCCTTGTGTAGGGTGCCATTCACCATCATGGCCCATGCCAATGACATCTTTGAAGACGGCATCTTGCTGAGGAAGAAGGCTGCGCGCGCCAAGCGCATGCTCACCATCTCTGATTACAACCGCCGCTACCTGCAGGGGCTGGGCATTGCGCCAGACCGATTGGCGGTGGTGCGCTGTGGGGTGAGCTTCGCGCCACCCGCTACGCCCCCCACCTGGGAGGCTGGCCCGGTGTTCAAGCTGGCATCGCTGGGTCGCATGGTGGAGAAAAAAGGCTTCGATGTGCTGATTGCGGCGGTAGCGCTGCTGCGCAACAAGGGGCTGGCGGTGCAACTGAGCCTGGCGGGGGATGGCCCTTTGCTATCAAATATGAAGCTACTCGCGCAGCGTTTATGCGGGCTAGAGGCTATTTTGTTTGTTGGTTCGCTGCCGCACCACGAAGTGGCTGCCTGGATGCGGCGGCACGACGCCTTTGTGCTGGCTTGCAAGCAAGACAGCCAGGGCGACATGGACGGCATCCCGGTTGTGCTGATGGAGGCCATGTCGCAGGGGGTACCGGTGGTGTCCACGCGCCTCTCTGGCTTGCCAGAACTGGTGCAGCATGACCAAACGGGGCTACTGGCCGAGCCCAATGATGCCGCCAGCTTGGCTCAACAAATAGAAACGCTCATGCAGTCCCAGGCTTTGCGCCAGCGCCTAGCCACGCAAGCCCAAGCCTACGTGGGCCAGGAGTTTGGGCAGGCTACCAATATTGATCGACTTATGGAACACGTCCGCATATGACAACTGCCCAAGGCTATGTGTTGATTTCACCCTGCCGTGACGAGGCAGACTACATGCGCCAGACGCTGGACACGGTGGTGGCGCAGTCGGTGCTACCCGCGCGCTGGATCATTGTGGACGATGGGTCGACCGACGCGACACCGCAGATACTGGCCGAATACGCCGCCAAACACCCTTGGATTACCGTGGTGACGCGGCAAAACCGGGGCCACCGTGCGGTGGGGCCAGGGGTGATAGACGCCTTTTATGCGGGCTACCAGACCATCAACCCCCAAGAATTTGAGTTTGTCTGCAAGCTGGATTTGGACTTGCGCCTGCCCTCTCGCTACTTTGAGATATTGATGGAGCGCATGCACGCCAACCCGCGGATTGCCACGTGCAGTGGCAAGGCGTATGTGGAGCAGGGCGGGCGGCTGGTGAATGAGGGGCATGGCGATGAAACCAGCCTGGGCATGACCAAGTTCTATCGCGTGAATGCCTTTGCGGCCATGGGTGGCTTTGTGCGCGAAGTGATGTGGGACGGGATTGACTGCCACCGCTGCCGCATGATGGGCCTGATCGCTTGCAGTTGGGATGAGCCTGAGCTGCGTTTTGTGCACCTGCGACCCATGGGTTCAAGCCAACAAAGCATTTATACAGGGCGCATGCGGCATGGATTTGGCCAGTACTTCATGGGCACTGGGTTTTTATACATTTTTGCCAGTGCACTCAAGAAAATTCCAGAGAAGCCGTATCTACTGGGCGCGGCCTACATGCTGTGGGGCTGGTTGAAGAGTGCGCTGCAGGGTAAGCCTCGCTACAACGACTTGGAGTTCCGGCACTTTTTGCAGGCTTACCAGTGGCGCGCTTTGTGGGTGGGGAAGCGACGGGCGGTGGAAGAAATCGACCAGCGCACAGGCTGATGCATTTGCTTGCGAGCTTGGTTAACGTATTCTTGAACCGTTCGGGCGATGGCCCTACGGTGGTTACACATTTCTCAGATCGATGAGGTTCGCTATGTCCTTGGTTACGCAATCCACATTGGTTCGATATGTTCGCTGGGGAGTGGCTGCGGCTTCGATCGCAGTAACTGCAGCTTGTGGGGGCGGTGGTGGGGG
>MGPB01000008.1:277718-292261 GCA_001795455.1 Curvibacter sp. GWA2_63_95
CGTTTAACTCAATTGGTACTACAGCTGATGCTGCTTTGACCACACGCCCTTTTCATGAGTTGAGCTATAAATGGGAGTTCAGCGATACCTCCGATGTGCCTGATTGGGCTTACGGTGCGACTTCTGCAAATAGAAAAAAGAACGTGGCCTATGGCCCAGTTGCCGGACACATCTTTGAAAAGCCTGGAACGTGGCTCGTCACGCTAACTGCCACCGCGAGCAGTGATAAGAATATTAAAGTAAGCAAATCGATGACAGTGGTGGTGTCTGACCCCGCGACTTTAAATACTGTATGTGTATCCAATACTGGGATGCCTGTGGGTGGGGGTGGGGGATGTCCCGTGGGTGCGGCGGGGCAGCAGGTTACCAGTTGGGCTGGAATTGCTGGTTTGGCGACCACATATAAGCGAATACTTTTGAAGCGAGGAGATGTTTGGAATAGTGATGGACATTTCTCACTTACCTCTTCGCAGACTGGTGGCATTATTTCTGCCTATGGTTCCGGGACTACTAAACCCAAAGTTATATTGGTTTCGGATACCACCGCTTTTTATCTGAATAGGACGTCAGATTGGCGAATAATGGGATTGGAAATAGTTGGTAATGGGGTTCAGGGGCATTCAAAAACTGGAGTAACCGTAAGTTATGGTGACAACATTCTGATTTCGAATTTATCGGTTTCGGATGTTTTTATAGGCATCGGATCCTCTTATGTCGAGGGTCTTACCATAGAGGATTCGAGCATATCTGGTTTGTATGATTCCAGCCAAGGTATGAGTGGAATAGCAATGTATTTAGAGAATACTGATAATCTCTCAATACTCGGCTCTAAGTTTAGTGATTCTCCGGCCACCCATGTTGTTCGTGTTCAAGGTACTGAGAAGGCAGTAATTTCCAATAACTTAATTGAGCGTGCTGGACCAACAAGAAATGCACTTAGCGTACGAGGGAAAACAACCTCCGGGGCAACGCCGTGGAGTGGGCTGTGGACTCAGTACGTCTTAATTTCAAATAATATAATCGATAATTCCCTCAGAGGCGGGTATGCGCTGTATGCTGGACCACAAAGCGTTGGGCATGCAGAGCGTGTGAGGGATGTAATTGTCGAAGGTAATTACGTCAAAGCAAAAGATTTGTATGCTGCCGATTTTCAAGTTGCTGAAAATTTGAGTGTTCGAAATAATGTGTTTTCTAGCTATTATGCGTATGCAATAGGGTTGGGTCTGGGGGGGAATGCCGCTGGCTCTCCTGTTTCAAATGGGGTGTATATTTATAACAATACTATTTATAAGCCAGATGTGTCTGCGACGAGTTCATTTTCTGCATTTTCTTTTTCCAATGCAGGAAGTGCGAGTAACGTTTACATTAAAAATAATGCGGTTTATGCAGTTGGAAATTCGCGAGACGGTGCAGGTAACGGAAGCGGCGCAACGTTGATGGCGCAGGGGGGCATTATCGGTGTTGCAGGAGTTAACTTTAACTTAAGTGGAAATACTACTGACGCTGATATTTCAACGATAAAGCCTTGGGCGGCCAATGCGCCGGCTTCGGCCTTGGATTTCGCTCCGAGTGTTGCTTATGCTGCCTCATATAAGTATTCTAGTTTTGGAAGCATTTGGGATTTTTCTATTAAAGAAACACCGTCCGTACGTGTGCGTGGTGCGATTGATCCCTGATGTGAACTATTTGATCGATGGTGTTCGTCGCATTGAATTTTCATAAAGTAGTTTGGCGAAATTTCCGCCGCCAACGGAGGCAGGGTGTATCGATGTATCTGTCTATGAAAAATGCATAGATGCCTATGATGATTGCTGTCGTAAATAAACTTAGTGCGACAGGTAGTTTTAGGGTATGCATGTTTTCAATGACAATGTAGTGAACGAGATAGATACTGTACGAGTACATGCCTATTTTTTGCATCGGTTTTGAGTTCAATATCCAGAAGAGCCAATGTTTGCCAAAACGGATGGAGTAATAAAATAGAGGGGCAAGTGAGATGCCCTGTACCGTGTAGCGCAAGGTCTCTCTAAATATTGGATTGCGTATTAGCAATGTGGCTGCAAGTGCTGCGATAGCTATGGCGACAATGGAGTAATCTTTCAGCCGCAACGATGGGGCGGCGCACGGTTCCAGCACTGGATTTTTCTCCAATGCTAGCAAGCAGCCGAAGATAATGGAGTCTATCCTCGTATCCGTTGCGTAATATGTTCTGCTCGCTGAGTTTTCCCATATGTCCACTAGCATGTAACGCCATGCCAAGGTTAATGCGCATGTTAGTAATAAAACTCTTGAGAATGTGCGATATCTGGGTTTTCTAAATAGTGTGCTGAATAAAAATGGAAATATAAGGTAGAAATGCTCTTCGACAGCAAGCGACCAAAATATGCCTGTTCCCGCTGGTGTCGTGTTTCCAGCATCAAAAAATAAATAGTAATAATTGGCAAAATAGAGGAGTTGTGCTGTGAAGCCAGCGATGCTGACGCTGCCTAGCGTAAGTCCTAAAAATGTTAGACCATAGATCAGAACCAGGGTTATCACAAGAGGCGGCATAAGCCGCAGCGCACGGCGGATATAAAAATTGGAAATAGAGATACTTCCAGTGCGTTCATGTTCTTGAATCAGCAGTGTGGTTATGAGATACCCACTTAGGAAAAAGAATATTGTCACGCCCAAACCGCCGGGGACAATGTGTCCTAATCCAAGATGGCTGGTAAGAACAATCAATATTGCCACAGCGCGCCAACCATCCAGGGATGGGATATACGCGGCTGAATGCATCGGGGGTTTATTCGTGCTTGTCATTTTGTCTTTGCGAACGAGGGCGGGCCAAGGCAGCTGGTATTACTTGTGTGATTGTTATGTGGAGCAGGTCTACCCCGTCATTGAAGTACCGTTTCCACAAGCTCGGCTCTTCTTTGATCCGCCAAACCCATTCCAAGCCCACCCGCTGCATCCAAACGGGTGCTCGTTGCACATTCCCTGCCACAAAGTTCACCACCGCGCCGAGGTGGCTGATGATGGGGGCGGCTAGTTGCGGTCGGTTGCGCTCAATCCAAGCTTGGCCTTTTTGGGCGCCCAAAGACACAACCACAAAGTCCGCCTCGCTGGCATTGATGCGGGCCAGCAGGGCTGGCGTGCTGATGTCGTCTAGGTTGCCAAAGCCGGGGGCGCAGTAGCCCACGCATTGCATGCTTGTGCGGTCTTGGTTGATGGCGTTGGCGGCTTTTTCGGCCACCCCGTCTGGCCCGCCAAAAAAATATACGCGCAGGGGCCTGTCTTCGGGCTGCAGGGGGCTGTAGCGCAGCTGCTCAAACAAGGTGGACCCCGCTACCCGTTCGCGAATGGGAACTTTCAACAGCTTGGCCAGCCATAGGATGGGCATGCCATCTGCTAGGCTCAAGTCGCTGTGGATCACCGAATCGCGGAAAGCGGGGTCTTTCTGGCTGGCGATCAAAAAATTGAGGTTGGGCGTAGAGATAAACAGCGGCGTGCGTTGGCGTGCTGCATTGCGCACGATTTGTACAGCCTCCGACAGGCTAACGGCGTCAAAGGGGAGTCCCAGTATCCAGTGCAGTGCTCTGTCTTTTGGGATGTGCGTAGGGGCGCTAGGATGTGGGGCTTGCATACGGTCTGTCGGCTTGGGGTGGCGGCCAGCTTACCCGATTCACTGTGACGGTTCTGCAAGTAGTATTGCGCCCTGTCGCACAAAATACGCAGAAACAGTTAAAGGGAGTTTGAATGAAAGTTACGGTTATTGGCACCGGTTATGTGGGCCTGGTGTCGGGCACCTGCCTGGCGGAGCTGGGCAACGATGTGGTGTGCCTGGATGTGGACGCCTCCAAGATCCAGGTCCTGTTGGACGGTGGTATTCCCATCTACGAGCCAGGCTTGCAAGATCTGGTGCGCCGCAATGTGGCGGCTGGGCGTTTGCACTTCACCACCGATGTGGAGAAGGCAGTGCACCACGGCACCATCCAGTTCATTGCAGTCGGTACCCCGCCCGACGAGGATGGCTCGGCAGATTTGCAATACGTGGTGGCTGCGGCCCGCAACATTGGCCGCTACATGACGGATTACAAGGTAGTGGTAGACAAGAGCACAGTGCCTGTAGGCACGGGTGACAAAGTGAAAACCGCGGTGGCCGCAGAGTTGGCCCAGCGCGGGGTAGACACACCGTTTAGCGTGGTGAGCAACCCCGAGTTCCTGAAAGAAGGTGCCGCCGTAGAGGACTTCATGCGTCCCGACCGTATTGTGGTGGGCTGCGATGACGAACAAGCGGTGCAGTACATGCGTGCGCTTTACACGCCACTGCAGCGCAACCACGACCGCCTGATCGTGATGGATGTGAAGAGTGCGGAGCTGACCAAGTACGCCGCCAATGCCATGTTGGCAACCCGCATCAGCTTCATGAACGAGCTGGCCAACTTGGCGGACAAGCTGGGGGCTGATATTGAGCATGTGCGCAAGGGCATTGGTAGCGACAACCGCATTGGCTACGACTTTTTGTACGCAGGATGCGGCTACGGTGGGTCTTGTTTTCCCAAAGACGTCAAGGCGCTCATCAAGACGGCGCAAGACGATGCAGGTTTGGGCCTCAAGGTCTTGCATGCCGTAGAAGTGGCCAACGATGCGCAAAAGCGTGTGCTGACCGACAAAATCAAAGCCAAGTTTGGCGCCAATCTGGCGGGCAAACATTTCGCGCTGTGGGGCTTGGCGTTCAAGGCCAACACCGACGATATGCGCGAGGCAGCAAGCCGCGTGGTGGTGGACGAGTTGTTGGCACAGGGCGCCACGGTTACCGCCTACGACCCGGTGGCCATGCACGAGGCACAGCGCATTTATGCGAATGAGTCGCGGCTGAGCTATGCCACCAACCCCATGCACGCCCTGGAGAATGCCGATGCGCTGGTGATTGTGACGGAGTGGAAAGAGTTCCGTAGCCCGGACTTTGAGGCTATCAAGGCGGCACTCAAGACGCCCACTATTTTTGATGGCCGCAACCTGTATGACCCTAAATTGGTACGTGGCATAGGTTTGGACTACCAGGCTATCGGGCGTTGATAATGGCGTTGTCACACATCAATACCAATACAACACGCTATGGCAAATACGCACATACAGGCAGAGCAGGGCTGGCTGCCGCAGGGGACTGACACGGTCGTTTTGGGGCTGCTGGCGCTGGCGCTGGCGGCGCTGTATATCCCCAGCTACATGGAGCTGTCCCGTACGGTGTGGAACACCGATGAGCAGGGGCATGGCCCCATCATTTTTGCGGTGGCAGTTTGGCTTTTCTTCCGGCACCGCCACGCGGTTACAGCGCTGGTAGCCCAGCCAAAGCCCGGCTTGGCGTGGGCCATTTTGGTGCCCAGCCTGCTGATGTATGTGTTGGGCTACTCCCAGTCTTTTTTGATGTTGGCGGTGCTCTCGCAGATTGGGGTGCTGGCCGCGCTGATCCTGCTTTTCCGGGGACGGGCTGCGCTGCGATTGGTGTGGTTTCCTTTGTTCTTTTTGGTTTTCATGACTCCTTTCCCTGAGTCGTTGGTGGCGGCTGTCACCGGGCCACTCAAATCAGCGGTGTCGGTGGTGGCTGCCAATCTGCTCTACAACGTGGGCTACCCGGTGAGTCGGGTGGGGGTGATCTTGAATGTGGGCCAATACCAGTTATTGGTGGCGGATGCTTGTGCGGGGCTCAACTCCATGTTTACTCTGGAGGCGCTGGGCCTGCTGTACATGAACCTGATGCAATACAAGTCGGCCACACGCAATGTGTTGCTGGCCGTGCTGGTGGTGCCCATTGCCTTTGGGGCCAATGTGGTGCGGGTGATGGTGCTGGTGCTGGTGACCTACCATTTTGGCGACGCCGCCGGGCAGGGCTTTGTGCATGGCTTTGCCGGTATGGTGTTGTTCATCGTCGGGCTGATTCTGGTCTTGGGCACTGACTATGTGATGGGCTGGTTCTTCAAAGACGCACCTGCCAAAGAGGTGGTCGCATGATCCCCGCACGGCGCAGGGCGCTGGCGGTGTTGGCGGCGACGGGGGCTTCGGTGGCGGTGGCCCGCTATATGCGGCCCACGGTGCATATGTCCGACACCCTGGGCAAGCCGGATTTAGAGCTTATTTTCCCCAAAGCGTTTGCCGATTGGCGCATTGATGCACGCTCATCGATGGTGCTGCCCTCGCCCGCTACGCAGGCATTGCTGGACAGCATTTACAACCAGACCCTGACGCGCACCTACATCAATTCAATGGGCGCGCGCATCATGTTGTCGGTGGCCTACGGTGGCGACCAGAGTGATGCCACCCGTGCCCACTTGCCAGAGGTGTGCTACCCCGCACAGGGGTTCCAGATCAGCCAAAATTTTGCGGGGCAGCTGCGTCTGGAGGGGCGAAATGTGCCGGTGCGCTACCTGATGTCCAACCAGGGCAACCGCTTTGAGCCCATTACCTACTGGCTGGTGGTGGGGGACCGGGTTACGGTGTCGCGCACCGACCAGAAGCTGGCCCAGTTTGCACTGGGGCTAAAGGGCTTGATACCGGACGGCATGCTGGTGCGGGTGTCCAACATTGACCGGGACATGGCGCGGGGCCACCAGTTGCAGGCCGTTTTTTTGCAGGAAATGGCCGCCGCGTTTGCGCCAGCGGCCCGTGACAGGGTGTTTGGCGCCCTCGGCGGCAACCCAAGTTAAAACCAAGCGGGGATACAAGAGATGGCAAAAGGAATGATTTTGGCGGCAGGGCAGGGGACGCGTGTAAGGCCCCTGACGAAGGATTTGCCCAAGCCGATGGTGCCAATTCTGGGCAAACCGGTCATGGAGTATTTGATAGAGCACTTGGCCCGCCACGGCATTACCGAGATCATGGTGAACGTGGCCTTTCACCACCAGCGCATTGAGCAGTATTTCGGCGATGGCAGCCGCTGGGGTGTCGAGATCGGTTACTCCTACGAGGGGGTGCGTGACCATGGGGACATCCTGCCGCGGCCCATGGGGTCTGCGGGGGGCATGCGCCGCATTCAAGATTTCAGCGGTTTTTTTGATGAAACCACTTTGGTGTTGTGTGGCGATGCCTTGATTGACCTGGACATCACCGCTGCGCTGGCGGAGCACAAGGCCAAGGGTGCACTGGCAAGCGTGGTTGCTGCCGAAGTGCCGCTGCAAGACACCCGGGCCTATGGCATGGTGTTGGCGGATGCGGAAGGGCGTATCCAGTCCTTCCAGGAGAAGCCCAAGCCCGAAGAAGCCAAATCAACCCTGGCCAGCACGGGCATCTACATTTTTGAGCCGGAAGTGCTGAACAAGATTCCGCCGAACAAGGTTTACGACATCGGGTCCCAACTGTTCCCGCAGTTGGTGGAGGAGAAGCAGCCCTTCTTCGTGCAGAGCAGACCGTTCAACTGGCTCGATATCGGCCGCGTCAGTGACTATTGGTCGGTGTTGCAGCGCGTCCTGAAGGGGGAGATCGAGTACCTGCGCATGCCCGGCAAAGAGGTGCGGCCCGGCGTTTGGGTGGGACTCAACACCCATATTCCATGGGACAAGGTCAATATCCAGGGGCCGGTTTATATTGGATCCAGCGTGCTGATTGAGCCCGGCGCCACCATCACCGGCCCGGCATGGATTGGCCACGGCAGTGTGGTGCGCTCGCGTGCGAAGGTGACGCGCAGCATCCTGTTTGAGTACACCCGCATTGCCGCCGACATGCACTTCAACGAAATGATTGTGTCGCGCCACTACTGCGTGGATCGCTACGGCGAGACGATGTACCACGGCGATGAAACTGCCCAGATCCGCTGGGGCGATGCGCGGGCCTGAGGGCCGCTTCTTTTTACTTATTCGTTTGCATCCATGTTGATCCAACCTGTTGTTTTGTCTGGCGGTTCCGGTACGCGCCTGTGGCCACTGTCGCGCGAGAAATACCCCAAGCAGTTGCTGCCGCTGATTGGCGAGGATTCTTTGCTGCAGGCCACGGTGCGCCGTGTGGAGGGCATTGCCGGGGTAGAGCTTGCCGCCCCCTTGGTGGTGTGCAACGAGGAATACCGTTTCGTTATCGCGGAGCAACTGCGGGTGATGGGCAAGCCTGGTACCGTGGTGCTGGAGCCTTTAGGGAGAAATACGGCTCCAGCCCTTACCATTGCTGCGCGAGCAGCTATGAAAAACGGAGCAGATCCAGTCTTGCTGGTGATGCCGGCTGACCATGTGATTGTGGATACGCAGGCCTTTCAGGCGGTGGTCCGCCAAGGCGCGGCGCTGGCGGAAGCGGGCGCTGTGGTGACTTTTGGCATCACCCCCGACGCGCCCGAGACCGGCTATGGCTATATCCAGTCTGGCGACGCCTTTGGCACCACGGGAGCCAAGCGCATTGCCCGCTTCGTAGAGAAACCCAACTTGGAAACTGCCCAAGCCTACCTGGACGAGGGTACGTATTCCTGGAACAGCGGCTTGTTCATGGTGCGTGCCTCGGTGTGGTTGGCTGCTCTGGAAGTCTGCCGGGCAGACATTGCCGCGGCCTGCCAGGCCGCCTGGGCGCAGGGGCGTGAAGATGGGGAGTTTGTGCGCGTGGGCAAAGAGGCGTTCAGCCAGTGCCCCAGTGACTCGATTGACTACGCGGTGATGGAACGCATTGCCGCAGACCAGGGCGCGGCCAGCGCACTGCCGGTGGGCGTGGTGATTCCGCTGTCGGCAGGCTGGTCGGATGTGGGTGCCTGGGAGGCGCTGTGGAACGTGTTGCCCAAGGATGCACAGGGCAATGTGGCGCAGGGCGATGTGCTGATGCAAGACAGCCGCAATACCCTGGCGTTGTCCGAGGGGCGACTGATTGCGTGCGTGGGGGTGGATGACCTGATTGTGGTGGAGACTGCCGACGCCATTTTGGTGGCCCACAAAAACAAGACGCAGGATGTGAAGAAGATTGTGGACCGCCTGAAACAGGCGGGCCGCAGCGAGGGGCAGACACACCGCAAGGTGTTTCGTCCATGGGGTTGGTACGACAGCATTGACAGCGGTGAGCGCTTTCAGGTGAAGCGCATTGTTGTGAAGCCCGGGGCCGCCTTGTCGCTGCAAATGCACCACCACCGCGCGGAACATTGGGTGGTGGTGAGCGGTACCGCCAAGGTCACGGTGGGCGACAAGACACTTTTGTTGTCAGAGAACGAGTCCACCTACATTCCTCTGGGAACCACCCACCGGTTGGAAAACCCAGGCAAGCTGGCCTTGGAGATGATTGAAGTGCAGTCTGGCAGCTACCTCGGCGAAGACGATATTGTTCGCTTTGAGGATGTGTACGGAAGATGAGGGTTTGGTCGGGGTGAGAGGATTCGAACCTCCGATCTCTTCGTCCCGAACGAAGCGCCTTACCGGACTAGGCCACACCCCGACAGTGTGATTCTTGGCGCCGTCAATCAGTGATTTCGCGCCAACAATTGAGTCGCCAATTGTACCAAGCTGTTGGTGTGCGGGCCTGAAGGCAAACGCTCTGCTGCTGCAATGGCGCGTTGCGCTTCGGCATGTGCGGCAGCTTGGGCTACACCCAGCGCCCCCGTCTTTTTGACGATGGCAATGACTTGCTCCAGCATCGCGACATCACCTGTTTCAATGGCGGTCTGGATGGTCAGGCGTTCGGCCTCGGTGCCACGCTGCATGGCGGCAATCAAAGGCAGGGTGGTCTTGCCTTCACGCAAGTCGTCGCCCAGGTTTTTGCCCATGACGGCGGCGTCGCCGGTGTAGTCCAGCACGTCATCAATCACCTGGAATGCCGTACCAAGGGCTTGCCCGTATTCGGCACAAGCTTCTTCTTGGTCTGGCGTGGAACGGGAGAGGATGGCGCCTACGCGCGCGCTGGCTTCGAAGAGTTTGGCAGTTTTGGATCGGATGACCTGCAGATAACCAGCTTCGTCCAGCGCGGCGTTGTGCATGTTCATGAGTTGCAGCACTTCGCCTTCGGCAATCACGTTGGTGGCTTCGGCCAAGACTTCCATGATGCGCATGCTCTGGGCTTCCACCATCATCTGGAAAGCGCGGGAGTACAAAAAGTCCCCCACCAGCACGCTTGCAGGGTTGCCGAATTTGGCATTGGCCGTTGCGTGGCCTCGGCGCAGTGCCGAGTCGTCCACTACATCGTCGTGCAACAGCGTGGCGGTGTGAATGAATTCGACCACGGCGGCCAGGTTGTGGCGTTGTGTGCCCTGGTAGCCCAGCGCTCCGCAACACAGCAACAGCAACACCGGCCGCAAGCGCTTGCCGCCCGCGGAGATGATGTACTGGGAAACGCTGCCAACCAAGGGGACGCCAGAGTCCAACCTCTGGGTGATGACCTTGTCGACCTGGCGCATGTCGTTTTCGACGATGGAAAGACCCGTCGATGAGCCGGAGGTAGTGACTTGCAAGGCGATGAACCGGTTTGTTATGGCGCGATTATAGGGATGCGCTCTGACCCCCGCCTTGCGCTGGATGGACGGGGTTTTGCATTTTTATCCAAAATGGTATACTCCAAGGCTCTGCGAAAATTCATTTGCAGATTTCCTAGTCGAAGAGGTCAACATGTACGCGGTCATAAAAACCGGTGGCAAGCAATATCGCGTTGCTGCTGGCGAAAAAATTAAAGTAGAACAGATTGCTGCGGACGTAGGCCAAGAGATCGTGATCGACCAGGTTCTGGCAGTCGGAAACGGCGCAGAACTGAAGGTTGGCACACCCTTGGTGTCCGGCGCAACAGTTACTGTCACGGTAGTGGCACACGGCAAGCACGACAAAGTAACCATTTTCAAAATGCGTCGTCGCAAGCACTATCAGAAACGTCAAGGACATCGCCAGCAGTTCACCGAACTGCAAATCGGCGCGATTTCTGCATAAGGGGCACAGGTCATGGCACAGAAAAAAGGCGGCGGCTCTACGCGAAACGGGCGCGATTCCAAGCCCAAAATGCTCGGTGTGAAGGCTTTTGGCGGTGAGTTGATCAGCGCTGGCTCTATCATCGTTCGCCAACGTGGAACCAAGTTCCACCCCGGCAACAACGTCGGTATCGGCGTGGACCACACCTTGTTTGCACTGGTGGACGGCCACGTGTCGTTCGCAGTCAAGGGTGCGATGAACAAGCACACCGTGAGCGTGACCGCAGCGTAATCTGCCCATGCTCCCCCGAGAAACCCTGCGCCCTCTGCGCGGGGTTTTTCATTTCTAACCTCGGTACATGCCATGAAGTTTGTTGACGAAGCCTACATTGATATCTCCGCGGGAGACGGTGGCGCGGGCTGCGTCTCCTTCCGGCACGAGAAGTACAAAGAATTCGGTGGCCCCAACGGGGGCGATGGTGGCCGCGGTGGCCACGTGTTTGCCGTGGCAGACTCCAACCTGAATACGCTGGTGGATTACCGCTTTGCGCGCCGCTATGACGCCAAGCGCGGCGAACACGGCATGGGTTCCGACATGTTTGGTGCGGCCGGTGACGACATCACCCTCAAAATGCCGGTGGGCACCATCATCACGGACGCTGAAACTGGCGAAGTGCTGTTTGAGCTGCTGACCCCGGGCGAGGTGATCACGATTGCCAAGGGCGGTGACGGTGGCTTTGGCAATATGCGCTTCAAAAGCGCAATCAACCGCGCGCCACGTCAAAAGACACCCGGCTGGCCAGGTGAGAAGCGCAACCTCAAGCTCGAACTCAAGGTGCTGGCCGATGTGGGCCTGCTGGGCATGCCCAATGCGGGCAAGTCCACCTTCATTTCAGCGGTTTCCAACGCACGCCCCCGCATTGCGGACTACCCGTTTACCACCTTGCACCCCAACCTGGGTGTGGTGCGCGTGGGACCGGAGCAAAGTTTTGTGGTGGCGGATTTGCCGGGTCTGATCGAAGGCGCGGCTGAAGGCGCCGGGCTGGGGCACCAGTTTTTGCGCCATTTGCAGCGCACACGCTTGCTGTTGCACGTGGTGGACATGGCTCCGTTTGACGAAGGCGTGGACACTGTGGCGCAGGCCAAGGCCATCGTCAACGAGCTGAAGAAGTACGACGAGAACTTGTACAAAAAGCCGCGCTGGCTGGTCCTGAACAAGCTGGACATGGTGCCGGGAGATGAGCGCCCCGCGCTGATCAAGGACTTTGTCAAACGCTACAAGTTCAAGGGACCGGTGTTTGAGATTTCGGCGCTGACGCGCGAGGGCTGCGAGCCCTTGATCAAAGAGATCTACAAACACGTCAAGGCCCAGCAGTTGGCCGAGCAACCGCATGTGGAAGTGGACCCCCGCTTCCTGTCTGGCGCAGTGGATCCTAGCGACACGCCATCCTCTTAAACGCTATTTATTTGATAGCTGCTTGTGCAGTAAATACGAGGGCTACAGGCCAAAATGACTCAAAAGTTCAGCTCCCCTGTATTGCGCGATGCGCGGCGTGTGGTGGTCAAGGTGGGGTCCAGTCTGGTCACCAACGAAGGCCGTGGGCTGGATGAACAGGCGATTGGCGAGTGGTGCAGGCAGTTGGCCCACCTGATCCGGGATGGGCGCGAGGTCATCATGGTCTCCAGCGGAGCGATTGCCGAAGGCATGAAGCGCTTGGGCTGGGGGGTACGGCCCAAAGAGGTGCATGAGCTGCAGGCTGCGGCAGCTGTGGGACAAATGGGCCTGGCCCAGATGTACGAAACCAAGTTGCGGGCCAATGGTTTGGGCAGCGCCCAGGTGCTGCTGACGCATGCCGACCTGGCGGACCGCGAGCGTTACCTGAACGCGCGCTCTACCTTGCTGACGCTGCTGAAACTGGGGGTGGTGCCCGTCATCAACGAAAACGACACGGTGGTCAACGACGAAATCAAATTTGGCGACAACGACACGCTGGGGGCGCTGGTGGCCAACCTGGTGGAAGCCGATGCGCTGGTGATTTTGACGGACCAAAAAGGCCTCTACACGGCGGATCCACGCAAAGACCCTGCAGCCAAATTTGTGCATGAAGCCAAGGCCGGCGACCCGGCACTGGAGCTGATGGCGGGGGGCGCCGGTTCCAGCATTGGTCGGGGCGGCATGTTGACCAAGATTTTGGCGGCTAAGCGTGCGGCGGGCTCGGGTGCTTCCACTGTGATTGCATGGGGACGCGAGGTCGATGCGCTGGTGCGCCTGACCCAAGGTGATGCCATCGGCACATTGCTGATCGCTCAGACCCAGAAGAACCAGGCCCGCAAGCAGTGGATGGCCGACCATCTGCAGATGCGCGGTGCGGTGGTGGTGGATGCGGGCGCTGCCGCCAAGGTGCGTGACGAAGGCAAGAGCCTGCTGCCCATTGGCATGGTGCTGGTGGAAGGCGATTTTTCGCGTGGCGACGTAATTGCTGTGCGCGATGAAGCGGGGCAAGAAATTGCCCGCGGGCTGGCCAACTACGCCAGCGCCGAGGCTCGCCTGTTGTGCCGCAAGTCTTCCAGCGAGTTTGAGCGCCTGTTGGGCTACGCCGCCGAGCCGGAAATGCTGCACCGGGACAACCTGGTGCTGAGCCGCTGATTCAGCGCCAATCAGTCGAAACTGGGTGTGGCGCTGCGTGGCCTTTGCTGCGTTTGGAGCGCTTTGATCACATCGGCCTGCCGGTTGGCCACACGCACATCACAAGCAGCGAGCCGCGCAAACACAAATGCATGCCTGGACGGCTGGTTGCCATTCACCTCGCGCCACGCGGGCTCAGGGATGACCGACCACTCGCCGGACGTTCCGGCACGTGCATACGTTTTGACCTGATCGCTGGCGCAGCGGATGCCTTCGTAGACAGCATTGACCGTGCCGGAGGCATTGCTCATGACCGCAACGTAGCGCACGACGCCATCCTGGCCCACCGTCACCGTGGCAGGATCAATCCCCACACGCACTGACACGTAGTTGGGCATCTCCAGCGGCAGTGTCCGGGTCTTGGAAAACGCAGGGGGTGGGGGTTCTTTGTCCTCCACCCAATCCAGGTTGTCCAGACCATTGCCAACCTGTCCCCAGGCTGCAAAGTGAGTGCAGGCAAGCAGTGCGGTTGCCACGGCTGTGTACTTCAACTTATTCATGGTGTGGAAGTCGGTTGGTGCCAGGGTCGGGCTCGAACGACGCGCCAGGGGGGAGCTCGATATGTGCACCCATGGCAGGCCCTTCGGGCAGTGTGTCACTGGCTCCGTGTGGACGGTGGTTGTGGCGCAAAAAGCGGTTGCGCGGTTCGTGCCGGGGCAGATAGCGCGATAGTTCGGTCAGAGCCATTTCGTAGACGCCGCGCTTGAACTCGACCACAGCGTCCAGCGGGACCCAGTAGTCATTCCAGCGCCATGCGTCGAACTCTGGATGGTCGGTGGCACGCAGGTTCAAATCCCAGTCGTGCCCTACCAGTTGGAGCAAATACCAAATCTGTTTTTGCCCTTTGTAGTGACCGCGTGCGTCACGTCGGATGTACCGGTCTGGCACCTCGTAGCGCAACCAGTCTCGGGTACGGGCGACGATGCTCACGTGCTCCGGATGGAGCCCCACTTCCTCGTGCAATTCGCGGAACATGGCCTGCTCGGGAGTTTCGCCCCGGTCAATGCCGCCCTGCGGAAACTGCCACGAATG
>MGPB01000009.1 GCA_001795455.1 Curvibacter sp. GWA2_63_95
GGCCAAGCTGGCCAAGGCGCGGTATGACGTGCTGGTGGGGGGCTTGAAGCTCAAGCAGGCCAATGGCTCGCTGGTGGCCGAGGATTTGAATCCCATCAATGGGCAGTTGGCGAACTGAGTTTTCGCCAACCCGTCCGGGCCCTGTACCTTGCCGGGTCAGGGCCTTTTTTCTGCCAGCACGGCGGCCAGCGCCTGGGCCGTGCGCTGCGCCGCACCACGGTGGGCGGCGCCCAAACCCAGGGCGGCTTGCTGGGCCACCTCCAGCGCCTGCGGCTTGTGCAACATGGCCGTGGCACGGTCCACCGCCTCGGCCAAATCGGCACACGGAAATGCGGCCCCTACGTCCGCTGACAGCTGCGCCGCCTCGGCAAAGTTGTAGGTGTGCGGCCCCATGAACACCGGCACACCACAGGCAGCGGCTTCGATGAGGTTTTGCCCGCCCAAGGGCGCAAAACTGCCGCCCAGCAGGGCCGCATGGGCCAAGCCAAAGTACAGCGCCATCTCGCCCAACGAATCACCGAGCCAGATATCGGCAGCCTGTGGGCCGTCGGCGTGCCACTGGCTGCGGCGGGCCACCGTGTAGCCCGCATCGGTGAACAGCGCGGCAACCTCGTCAAAGCGCTGCGGGTGGCGTGGCACCACCAGCCACTGCACCGCATTTGCTATGGTTTCAGGAGCTGCTCGCGCAATATCCACGGTGGCTAGAGGCCTATTTCTCTTAAAAATCTCGATCAGCATGGTCTCTTCGCCTTCGCGCGCGCTGGCGAACATGAGCACCGGGCGGGCGTTGGCGCCGCGCCAGGCGCGGCCTTGCGCCAGTTGCGCAGCGTTGGGCGCCATGTCGAATTTGAAGTTGCCCATGACTCCGCGCACCGGCGCGCCCAATTGGCGCAGGCGCTGGGCATCGGCCTCGCTCTGCGCCCACGCGGCGTGCAGGCCACGGTAGGTGGGACGTGCCAGCCAGGCCAGGCACTGGGCCTGGTGCAGGCTTTTCTCGCTCAGGCGCGCATTCACCAGGCACAAGGGTACGCCAGCGTGCGCACTCTCGGCCACCAGGTTGGGCCAGAGTTCGGTTTCCATGAGCAGGCCCAGCTGCGGGCGGAAGTGGGCCAAAAAGCGGCGCACGGCACCCACCGTGTCCCAAGGCTGCCAGACCTGCACATCCCCGGGCTGCAGCAGGCGAACCCCTGCCGCACGGCCGGTGGCCGTGCCGTGGGTGAGCAGCAGGCGCATGCCAGGCAGTTGGGCGCGCAGGGCTGTGACCAAGGTGGCCGCAGCCAGGGTTTCACCCAGCGACACCGCGTGCAGCCAGACCAGAGGGCCTGCGCCTGCCGCAGCGGCAGGCTGCGCGTAGTGTCCAAAACGTTCCGCCAGGTGCTCGCCATACAAAGGCTCGGCTACGGCGCGACGGCGCAGCTTGCGGCGCACCAAGGGCTGGGCCAGCCAGACGGCCAGCGAATACAGCGCGCGCATCATCGGCACAGCACCGGAGTGGCCAGGCTTTCCCAAGCGTCCCACACGGCGTCCACCGTCGGCTGGGGCTGGCCAAACACGCTGCACTGGCGCAGCGGCAGCCGGGGCGCCGTGGCGGCGTCGGTGCCGGCCAGTACCTCGGGTCCGGTGCGCCAGGCGGTGTCGAAGTTGTAGATCTGCACATGCGGCAAATCAAGCGCCACGGCAATGTGGCTCACACCGCTGTCCACGCCCACCACGCCGGCGCACTGGGCCAGGGTGTCGGTCATGGCGTCCAACGCCATGGCAGGCCAGACCCAGGCATCGCCCAGTTGCGCGGCAATCGCTTCGCTGGTGGCCTTCTCGGCCGCATTGCCATGGGGCAGTGCCACGGCAAAGCCCGCATGGTTGAGGCGCTGCCCCAGCGCCACCCACGCGGCCTTCGGCCATTCCTTGTCGGCCCGCGATGTACCGTGTACCAGCGCCACCACAGGTTTTTTGGGTGCAAACGGGTTGCCATTGCTAGCGCTTTGCAGGGGGGCTGCAGCGGCCAGGCCACCGGCATGCAGGCCTGCCAATGCCGGGCCCTGCAGGTCGTAGCACAAGGCGGCGGCACACAAAATGCGGGAGCGCTGCACAGCATGCACGTGGGGTTCAATGTCAATCGCCACATCGGCCACCCAGCGCGCCGGGGCTTCAAAGCCCGAGCCCTCGGTCCGGTTGGCCAGGCCATACCGTTTGCCATGTGGCGTGGTACGTGCCAGCCAGGACACCAGCGCCGACTTGCTCAGGCCTTGCAGGTCAATGATGGCGTCGTAGGTGCGGCTCTGCAGCTGCGCTTTGAACGCCTTCCACTCACGGCGCGTGGAGGCGGAAAACGGCGCCTTGCGCCAACGCCGCAGTTCACACGCAATGACCCCCTGTACACCCTCGCAGCGCGCCACCAGCGGCGCAAATGCGGCCTCGACCACCCAGTCGATCTGCGCCTGCGGATAGGCGCAGCGCAGGTCTTGTACCGCGGGCATGGCGTGCACCACATCGCCCAGCGACGAGAGCTTGACGATCAGGATGCGCTGGACCGCAACGGTCTGGCTCAATGCGCAGCCTCTTCAAACGTGGCATCGGGCTTGACGCTGCGCAACAAGGCCAGCATGTCCGCCTCGATGCGCTGCAGCGCAGCTTCGGTCTGCCCTTCAAAACGCAGCACCAGCACCGGTGTGGTGTTGGATGCACGCACCAGGCCAAAACCATCGGGCCAATCGACGCGCAGACCATCAATGGTGTTGACGACCGCTGGAGCCGCAAAGTGGGCCCGGGCCACCAACTGGTCGACCAGTGCGTGCGGCTGGCCTTCGGCACATGCCACATTGAGCTCGGGGGTAGAAAAGCTGGTGGGCAAGGCATGGAGCACGGCGCCCATGTCGGGCGAGCGGCTCAGAATTTCCAGCAGGCGGCAACCCGCGTAGGTACCGTCGTCAAAGCCGAACCAGCGCTCCTTGAAGAAGATATGGCCGCTCATCTCGCCGCCCAACGGCGCGTCGAGTTCTCGCATCTTGGCCTTGATCAACGAATGGCCGGTCTTGAACATCAGGGGCTGGCCGCCGGCGGCCACAATGGCGGGCGCCAACTGCTGCGAGCACTTCACGTCAAACACGATGGTGCCGCCTGGCACACGCGACAACACGTCACGGGCAAACAGCATCATCTGGCGGTCCGGGTAAATGGTCTGCCCATCGCGGGTGACGATGCCCAGGCGGTCACCGTCGCCGTCGAAGGCCAGACCGAGTTCGGCGTCCCCGGCCTGCAAGGCGGCAATCAGGTCGCGCAGGTTCTCGGGCTTGCTCGGGTCCGGGTGGTGGTTGGGGAAGTTGCCATCCACCGTGCTGAACAGTTCCTGCACCTCGCAGCCAATGGCCCGCAGGATGGCCGGTGCCGAGGCCCCGGCCACGCCGTTGCCACTGTCCACCACGATCTTCAACGGCCGTGCCAGCCGGATGTCGCCCACGATGTGCGCGGTATAGGCCGCCAGCACATCCTCGCTGCGGCAGGAGCCACCGGGCTGCAGCACCCAGCTTTCCTGCTCCAAGTGCGTGCGCAGGGCCTGGATGTCGGCGCCGTAAATGGCCCGCCCGCCCAGCACCATCTTGAAACCGTTGTAGTCGCGGGGGTTGTGGCTGCCCGTGACCTGGATACCGCTGCGGCACAGGGTATGGGCCGCAAAGTAGAGCAGCGGCGTCGTCACCATGCCCACGTCGATCACCGCCACACCGGCCTCCTGCAGGCCGCGCATCAGCGCTGCTGCCAGGCTGGGGCCGCTCAAACGGCCATCGCGGCCCACGGCCACGGTGGTTTCACCCTGGGCCATGGCCACGGTGCCAAAGGCGCGGCCCAGACCGAGCGCAATGTCTTCAGTCAGGGTGCTGGGCACCACGCCACGGATGTCATAGGCTTTGAAAATACTGGGGGCAAGCTGCACGGTACGGTCCTCTCTGTGGCCCTGTGCGAAAGCCAGGGTCTGTGGCGGCACATTGTAGGCGGCGCCCTCCCCGTTTTTGCCACAGCCACATGTCCGAAAACGGCGCATACGGAGCCTGTGGCTCCGTATCATCAGCGCCATGCACACGCCCTCCCCGCCCTCTGCCGCCGACCATGCGGGCCAGTACCTGGCCCTCAAGGCCCGCGATGCGCGCTTTGACGGGCGCTTTTTCACCGGCGTGACCAGCACCGGCATCTACTGCCGGCCAGTCTGCAAGGTGCGCACGCCCAAGCAGGAGAACTGCCGTTTCTTTGCCCTGGCCTCGCAGGCCGAAGCGGCCGGCTTTCGGCCCTGCATGCGCTGCCGCCCCGAGCTGGCGCCCTCAGGGCTGCAGGCGCTGGGCGCGCAGGCCTGGTCCACCCAGGATGCCTCCGCCATCCTGGCGCGCCAAGCCGCCCAGTTGCTGGACGCCCCGCAGTTGTGGAGCGATGGCGCGCCCAGCATGGGCCAAGTGGCCACGCGCCTGGGCGTGAGCGAGCGCCACCTGCGCCGCATTTTTGAAGCGCTGTGGGGTGTCTCGCCGCTGCAGTACCTGCAGACCCGGCGCCTGCTGACGGCCAAGCAGTTGCTCACCGACACGCAGTTGCCGATTGCCCAGGTGGCGGCACTGAGCGGCTTTGCCAGCGTGCGGCGCTTCAACACCGTGTTTGTGGCCCAGTACCGCCTGCAGCCGCGTGCGCTGCGCAGCGCCACAGGCAGCCACGTGGGCCACGGCACCGGCCTGCAACTCAAAGCCGCCTACCGCCCGCCGCTGGATGAGGCGGCCCTGCTGCAATTTTTTGCCCAGCGCAGCCTGGCCGGCGTGGAGGTGGTGGACGTGGCGCAGCTGCGCCTGGCCCGCACGCTGGCGCTGGACGTGGCCGGACAGACGCTGCAGGGCTGGGTGCAACTGCAGCTGCGCCCCGCACGCAGTGAAGTGCAGATCACAGTCAGTGAATCACTGGCCGCCGCCCTGCCGCTGGTGATGGCGCGCGTGCGCAGTCTGCTGGACCTGGACGCTGACCCGCATGCCATCCACGCAGTGCTGCAGGACTCTTTTCCCGAGGGGGCGGGCCTGCGCGTGCCGGGCACGGTGGATGGTTTTGAGCTGGCGGTGCGCGCCGTGTTGGGCCAGCAAATCACGGTGCAGGCCGCGCGCACCCTGGGCGCGCGGCTGGTACAGCGCTTTGGCACACCCCTGGCCACGCCCATCACTGGCCTTACCCATCTGTTCCCAAGCGCGGCCCAGTTGCGCCACGCCAGTGACGACGACCTGGGCCAGCTTGGCATCGTGCGCCAGCGCCAGCAGGCGATCCGCGCGCTGGCCGCCGCGGTGGCGGACGGACAGCTGGCGCTCAACGCCAGTGCCGATGTGCCTGCCACGTTGCAGGCCCTGCAAGCCCTGCCCGGCATCGGTGCCTGGACGGCGCACTACATCGCCATGCGTGCATTGCGCTGGCCCGACGCCTTTCCGGCCGGCGACGTGGCCCTGCACAAGGCACTGGGCGTGCGCGAGCAGCCGCGCCCAGCGGTGGCCGCCGAGCACGCCTCGCAGGCCTGGCGCCCATGGCGCAGCTATGCCACAGTGCGCGCCTGGTCACTATTAAATTGATAGCTACTCGCGCATATTGCATAAGGGCTGGAGGCCTTTTTATATGAAATTCTCACCCCACACCGTCCGCACCACCCTGGCCACCCCGCTGGGCCCCATGACACTGGCCGCGACCGACACGGCGCTGGTCGGTGCCTGGTTTGATGGGCAGCAGCATCAGCCGTCTTTCGATGCATGGCCGGTGCAGGCCCAGCACCCGCTGCTGCATGCGGCGGGCCAGCAATTGCAGGAATACTTTGCCGGCCAACGCCAGCACTTCGACCTGCCGCTGGACCTGTCCGGTGGCACCGCCTTCCAGCAAGCGGTGTGGGCCCGCCTGCAAACCATTGCCTCGGGCGGCACGGTAAGCTATGGCCACATCAGCCAACAGATCCACAACCCCGCGGCGGTGCGCGCCGTGGGAGCCGCCGTTGGGCGCAACCCCATCAGCATCATCGTGCCCTGCCACCGCGTGTTGGGCGCCCACGGGGCGCTGACCGGGTACGCCGGTGGTTTGGAACGCAAAATTGCCTTGCTCAAATTAGAAAGCCCCGTGTGACCTCTTCGTCTTCTGCCACGCCTGCCGCCCCCCCAACCGCGCCCCCTGCGCCCGCCTGGGTGCTGGACTTTGTTTTGCTGGCCGCCATCTGGGGCTCGTCCTTTTTGTTCATGCGCATGGGCGCCAAGGAGTTTGGTGCGCTACCCACCGCGGGCATGCGGGTGGGCATTGCCGCGGCCTTTTTGCTGCCCATCCTGTGGTACCGGGGCCAGGTAGCTGCGCTGCGCCAGCACTGGAAGCTGGTGTTCACGGTGGGCATCCTCAACTCAGCCATTCCCTTCGCCTGTCTGTCATTTGCGCTGCTGTCCATCTCCACCGGGCTGTCGTCCATCCTCAACGCCACGGTGCCGCTGTTTGGCGCCGTGGTGGCCTGGGTCTGGCTCAAGGACAGGCCCCACGGACTGCGTGTGCTGGGTTTGTTGGTAGGTTTTTTCGGGGTGGCCTTGCTGGCCTGGAGCAAGTCCAGCTTCACACCCAGTGCCGGTGCCGGATCTACCGGCTGGGCCGTGTTGGCCTGTCTGGTGGCCTGTTTCTTCTACGGCGTGTCGGCCAGCTTCACGCGCCGCTTTCTCGCTGGCGTGCCCTCCATGGTGCTGGCCACCGGCAGCCAGGTGGGTGCCACGCTGGGCCTGCTGCCCTTCACGCTCTGGTACTGGCCGGCACACGCCGTCAGCACCGCAGCCTGGCTGGCCCTGTTGGCACTGGGCGTGCTGTGCACCGGTGTGGCCTACGTCATCTTCTTCCGCCTGATTGACCGCCGCGGCCCTGCCAAGGCGCTCACGGTGACCTACGCAATCCCGGTGTTCGGCGTGACCTACGGCGTGCTGCTGTTGGGTGAGACCATCACCCCCTGGATGCTGGTCTGCGGCCCCATCATCTTGCTGGGCACCGCCCTGTCCAGCGGACTTATTGGATCGCGCCCGCCATCACGTTGATGGAGAGGGCCAGCACCAGCATATTGAACCCAAACGCGCTCACGCTGTGCAGCAACGTGAGCCGGCGCATCTGGCGCGAGGTGACCACCACGTCCGACACCTGCGAGGTCATGCCCACCACGTGGGCGTAGTACAAAAAGTCAAAGTAGTCCGGCGACAACTTGCCCGGAAAATCCAGCCCCGCCCCGTGGGGCTGCCCACGCAGCTCTTCCTGGTAGTACACATGGGCGTAACGGAAGGCAAAGATGGTTTGCATCAGCAACCACGATGCCGCCAGCGCCAACAGGCTCAAGGCCAGATGCGCCGCGCGCTGCATGCCGGAGAGGTCCTTGACGTGTTGCAGCATCAACGCAATGGCGGTGAAACTCGCAAACACCGAGAGCAGCAACAACACGAACAAGGTCATGCCTGGCTGGTCCTGCGCCTGGGCCCGGGCCCGCGTGCGTTTGGCGTCAAACGCCACAGCCAGCCACCACGACAAGACCAGGTAGGTACTGGCCCCCACGGTCCAGGCCAACAAGGCTTGCGAGGGCGTCGCCACCGGCAAAGGCATCGACGCCGTTACCCCGCCAGCCAACGCACCATAAACCAGCCGCTGATGGCCCGTGGTTTCAGAAAAATGTTTGTGCATGCCGCCATTGTGGCCACATCGCGTGACGCAGCCAAAGAAAAAGCCGCTGCATGTGGATGCAGCGGCTTTTTGAATTTGGCGGAGTGGACGGGACTCGAACCCGCGACCCCCGGCGTGACAGGCCGGTATTCTAACCAACTGAACTACCACTC
>MGPB01000010.1 GCA_001795455.1 Curvibacter sp. GWA2_63_95
GATCGGGTTATCTGCCAGTCTCAGAACCCAAACCATCGAAAATACGGTCCTAAACGTCCTGTCCTAGGCCCACTTTTGTGCGCTGCGGTAAAGTAATAATTTGACCACAGAACGACGGGCCCACACCCGCGTTGCCACAGCGCAAACCGCTTCCTACCCCCTACAGGCCCGAACCCACCATGAAATTCATCCCCGATGCGGCCCAAGGCCCGTCCATCACCGGCTACGGACCGGGCTGGGTGGCCGTGAACGGCGAGCAACACCACTCCAGCATCCTGGTCAGCAGCCAGGGCCTGTGCCGCCCCTGGGGCGCAAGCAGCTTTGCCGATTTGCTGGGCGGTCACTTTGACGAACTGGCAGCGCTGGAGCCCGAGCTGGTGCTGTTTGGCAGCGGCCCGCGCATCCAGTTTCCGCCGCCCCAGTGGCTGACCGCCCTGTTTGGCAGGCGCATTGGCGTGGAAACCATGGACACCCACGCCGCATGCCGCACCTACAACTTTCTGGCGGGCGAAGGCCGCAAGGTAGTCGCCGCTCTGCTGGTCTAGGGGATCCACCAGCAATTCGTAGCGAGGTGGTAGGCATTTCAGAGTAAAATCGCGGGTTGCGGTCTGGGGCGACGAATTGCTGTCACGTTTGGCGCCCCGCACTACGACTGACACATCAAGCACGCGAGACTGAAATACCCTATGGCGATCGTTGTCAACAAACCCCTACCCGAATTTGAAGCCAACGCCACCGGCGGCATCAAGGTGAGCAACACCACCCATGTCGGAAAAACCATGGTGCTGTACTTCTACCCCAAGGACAACACCCCCGGGTGCACCACGGAAGCCATGCAATTCCGCGACAAGTACAAAGATTTTGTCAAAGCCGGCGCCGAGGTGTTCGGCGTTTCCCGCGACAACATGAAGTCGCACGACGAGTTCAAGACCAAGTTGGAACTGCCGTTTGAACTGATTGCCGACACCGAAGAAAAAATGTGCCACATGTTCGGTGTGGTCAAGAACAAGATCATGTACGGCAAGAAGGTCAAGGGCATTGAACGCAGCACCTTCCTGGTAGGCGCCGATGGCGTGCTCAAGGAAGAATGGCGCGGCCTCAAGGTTCCCGGCCACGTGGATGATGTGCTTAAGGCTGTCAAAGCACTCAAAAAAGCCGGCTGATCGTTCACTGTTGTTTTGGTGCACCACCAAAACAAGACCGCCATGGGGCTCATGCATAATGGTTTCATGCCGTTGAACGTCGCAACCGCGCTCTCACAAAAAGCCGCCTTGGCTCAAGGCGGCTTTTTCGTTTTTCCGGCTACGGTTTCTCACTTTCCATTCTCTGCGAGCCCACTCCATGCCATTGCCCACTGCCCCGTCCAAGCGCGCCGATCGCCTGACCGCCAAAGACTTTGACGCACCCGCACGAGCCTCCCAGCGCCCCCAGCGCAAAGCCCCGCAGACAGAACCCCTGGCGCCCGCTGCCTCTGCCACCCGCAGCAAGCCAGTAGCGGCAGAAGCCAACAAAAAGCCGCAAACAGCTGCCTTGACGCACACCCCCGTCAACGTACCAGTCAGTACCCCTGTGCTGGCCGCCCCCGCCGCCAAGACCGCCGTATCACCCGTACGCCGTGCCAAAAAGACCGGCGGAACCGGCCCCACCAAGTTGTTTGTGCTGGACACCAACGTACTCATGCACGACCCGATGTGCCTGTTCCGCTTTGAGGAACACGACATCTACCTGCCCATGATCGTGCTGGAGGAACTGGACGGGCACAAAAAGGGCATGACCGAAGTGGCGCGCAATGCCCGCCAGACCAGCCGCACGCTCGACGCCTTGGCCGGCACCCCCGGTGCCGACATCACAGCGGGCTTCCAGCTCGACAGCACCGGCCACAAGGATGCGCGCGGCAAGCTGATGTTTCAGACCCAACCGCTGAACTACAGCCTGCCCACCAGCCTGCCTCAAGGCAAGGCCGACAACCAGATCCTGGGGGTGGTGGAAGCCTTGCGCCAGCACTATGCGCCGCGTGAGGTGGTGCTGGTGTCCAAGGACATCAACATGCGCGTGAAAGCGCGCGCACTGGGCCTGGCCACGGACGACTACCAGAACGACAAGACGCTGGAAGACGGCGATCTGCTGTACTCCGGCGCACTCGCCCTGCCCTCCGACTTTTGGGCCACACACGGCCAGGCGGTGGAAAGCTGGCAACAAGGCCCCCACACCTTCTACAAGGTGGATGGCCCTGTCGTGCCGAGCATGATGATCAACCAGTTTGTGTATTTCGAATCACCCGGCGAACCCAGCCTCTATGCCCGCGTGACCGAAATTCGCGGCACCACCGCCGTGCTCAAGACGCTCAAGGACTTCAACCACTTGAAGAATGCGGTGTGGGGCATTACCACCCGTAACCGCGAGCAGAACTTCGCCATGAACCTGCTGACCGACCCCGAAGTCGACTTTGTGACCCTGACCGGTACCGCCGGCACCGGCAAGACCCTGATGGCCCTGGCCGCCGGCCTGACCCAGGTGCTGGACGACCGCCGCTACACCGAAATCATCGTCACCCGCGCCACCGTGAGCGTGGGAGAGGACATCGGTTTCCTGCCAGGCACCGAAGAAGAGAAGATGGGCCCCTGGATGGGTGCGCTGGACGACAACCTCGAAGTCCTGGGCAAGACCGACACCAGTGCGGGCGAGTGGGGCCGCGCTGCCACCAACGAGTTGATCCGCAGCCGCGTGAAGATCAAGAGCATGAACTTCATGCGCGGGCGCACCTTCCTCAACAAGTACGTGATCATCGACGAAGCGCAAAACCTGACGCCCAAACAGATGAAGACCCTGATCACACGCGCGGGCCCTGGCACCAAGATCATCTGCATGGGCAACCTCGCGCAGATTGACACCCCCTACCTGACCGAAGGCTCCTCGGGCCTGACCTTTGCGGTGGATAAGTTCAAGGGTTGGCCACACGGCGGGCACATCACGCTGGCGCGCGGCGAACGTTCGCGTCTGGCGGACTTTGCGAGTGAGGTTCTCTAATACTTGTAGGGCAGACCACTCACGCAGTGACGTGCCCCAAGTCCCACGGACTGGAACGCTATTGATTTAATAGCTGCTCGCGCAATAACGACAAGGGCTGGAGGCCAATTTGGCATCCAGCCCTTGTCGTTGGCGTCGGAGCGTGCTCAGTAGTCGTCGCCCCCGCCGCCATGGGCCAGGTTTTCGAACTTGGTGAAGCGGTTCATGAAGGCCAGCTTGACCGTGCCCGTGGGGCCGTTACGCTGTTTGGCAATGATGACTTCAGCCACGCCGGGCTCCTTGCACTGGTCCTTGGTGTAGTACTCATCGCGGTAAATGAACATGATGATGTCCGCATCCTGCTCGATGGCGCCAGATTCGCGCAAGTCACTCATCATGGGGCGTTTGTCGGGGCGTTGCTCCACCGAGCGGTTGAGCTGCGAGAGCGCAATCACCGGGCACTTGAGTTCACGCGCCAGCATCTTCAGGCCCCGGGAGATTTCACCGAGCTCAGTGGCACGGTTTTCACCATCGCCGCTGCTGCCACTCATGAGCTGCAAATAGTCCACAACGATCAGGCCGAGCTGGCCGCATTGGCGTGCCAGACGGCGTGCATTGGCCCGGACCTCGCTGGAGTTCAGACCCGCGCTTTCGTCGATGTGCAAGGAAATGGTGCGCAGCTTCTCGATCGCTTCAGAAAGACGCGGCCATTCGTCGTCGCTGAGCTTGCCAGTGCGCAAGTGGCCCTGGTCGATGCGGCCAATGGAACCGACGATACGCACCGCCAACTGGGCGGCGCCCATTTCCATGGAGAAGATGGCAACCGGCAGGCCTTCGTTCAATGCCACATGCTCTGCGATATTGATGGCCAGCGCGGTCTTGCCCATGGAGGGACGGGCGGCCAGCACAATCAGGTCACCCGCCTGCAGACCGGCCGTCATGCGGTCAAAGTCGATAAAGCCCGTGGGCACCCCGGTTACGTCGTTGGGGTTATCGGCCATCTCCTGCACACGGTCCAACAGGTTGACCACCAGCGTGTCCATGCCCTGGAAGCCCTGCTTGTTGCGTTTGCCTTGCTCACCGATGTTGAAAATCTTCTGCTCGGATTCGTCCACGATCTCAGACACCGCCCGCCCCTTGGGGTTGAAGGCATTGGTGGCGATTTCGTCGCTGGCGCTGACCAGTTTGCGCAGAATGGAGCGGTCGCGCACGATCTCGGCGTAGCGGCGGATATTGCTGGCACTGGGCACATACTGGGCCAGCGAATTCAGGTAGGTGAGCCCGCCAATGTCTTCGGCCTTGCCCTGGCTTTGCAAATGCTCAAACACCGTAATCACGTCGGCAGGCTTGTTACCGTTGATGAGCGTGCCGATCGAGGCGTAAATCAGGCGGTGCTCATACCGGTAAAAGTCGGTGTCCACCACCACATCGCCCACCCGGTCCCAGGCCTCGTTGTCCAACAACAGACCACCCAGCACGCTGGACTCTCCCTCGATGGAATGTGGTGGAACACGCAGTTGGGCAATTTGGCGGTCGGGCTCAAAAGCGTCGCTGGCAGACAAAACGGCAGACATGGTGAATTTCCTTGGAACCTTGCATCCTAAGCGGCCCGCAGGGGCACGTCGATAGCAAAAGCTGGGGGCAAGATGTGGGCAAACTGTGCAAAGCTCAGGATAAGTCCGCCCCCAAAAACACAAAAGCCGCAAGGGACCAGCCCCGGCGGCTTTTGGAGAGGGCTGCCCCGCAACCGCGGGTCAGCCTTCTGGGTGCAATTAAGCGGTTTCGCCGTACACGGACACGGTGATGTCCACCACCACGTCGGTGTGCAGAGCCACGCTCACCGTGCTGTCGCTAACGATCTTGATGGGACCGTTGGGCATGCGCACTTGGGCCTTGGCAACCTTGTAACCGGCCTTCACCAGTTCTTCGGCGATGTCGTAGTTGGTCACGGAACCAAACAAACGGCCATCCACGCCAGCCTTTTGGGTCAGCTTGATGGTGGTGCCACCGAGCTTTTCGCCCAGAGCCTGGCATTCAGCCAGCTTGGCAGCAGCTGCTTTTTCCAGTTCAGCGCGCTTGGCTTCGAACTCTGCCTTGGCAGATTCGGTAGCGCGGCGTGCACGGCCAGAAGGGATCAGGAAGTTGCGTGCGTAGCCATCTTTGACCTTGACGATTTCGCCCAGGTTGCCGAGGTTCACGACCTTGTCGAGCAGAATAATTTGCATGGTCGGGACTCCTTAGATCTTGTGCTGGTCGCTGTAAGGCAGCATCGCCAGGAAGCGAGCGCGCTTGATAGCGGTGTTCAGTTGGCGCTGGAAAATTGCGCGGGTGCCGGTCAGGCGTGCGGGAATGATCTTGCCGTTTTCAGCAATGAAGTCACGCAGCGTGTCGATGTCTTTGTAGTCAATCTCTTCCACACCAGTCACGGTGAAGCGGCAAAAGCGCTTGCGCTTGAACAGCAGCGATTGGGTGTTGCGCTTGGGGCGCTTGTCTTTGTTGAAACGTTTTGGTCCGGGCATGATGGACTCCTAAAAATTAGTCTTGCAAAAAATCTTGAATGTGAAACACGAGGGATTTGCCTTGGCGTGCATTGGCAAGAAAACCATTGAACTTCCAGACACTGCCGATGGCCTGCTTTGCAAGCCGCTCTGCCAATGTGCCGAAAGCCACTGCTTTCACCACCACCTTCACGGTTCGCTGACCACCTGCCTCAGAGACTTGGGACTCATGTTCGAGCCGCAAATTCAGGGCGGGCATGCCGGCTGGCGTGTAACGCATGGATTCAACCTCTGCGATACAGGCACTTAAAACCAGTGAGTTGGTTTGCACTCCTTCTCAGGCAAATACGTGTTTACGCTTGGTACTCGGCCTGTTGGGCCTTGCGTGCGTCTTCACGTTCCACGGTCTTCATCATGGAAGAAGGACCGGTTTCGGCTTTTTTCTTCAGCACGGTGAGGTGGCGCAACACAGCGTCGTTGAACTTGAACGCGTGTTCCAGTTCGGACATCACGGCCTGGTCGGCTTCGATGTTGACGCACAGGTAGTGGGCCTTGGCCAGCTTGTTGATCATGTACACCATCTGACGACGGCCCCAGTCTTCAACACGGTGCACCTTGCCACCGCCAGCGGTGATCATGCCCTTGTAACGCTCCAGCATGGCAGGAACTTGTTCGCTCTGATCCGGGTGGATCATGAGGATGATTTCGTAATGACGCATTGATACTCCTTGAGGATTTCCCCATTGCCTAGCGGCTTGGGTTGGATAAGCTGCCCCCGGCGTCTAAACAGGGTGCAGCAAGGCGAAGCCCATGATTATAGCTCAGCCCAGATGGGGTGCCAAATCGCGCTCAGGCACCGGGTCGGGGCGACCCAGCCAGCTGCACAGCACACAAGCCACAAAACCCGCAGAAACTCCAAACACGCCCGCCGAAATGGGCTGAATGCCCCACCACAGTCCGTCGTCCTGCAAGCCCAGGGTGTGGCGCACCACCGGCAAATTGATGGCCATGTAGTACACCGTGACCCCCAAGCCGGTCAGCATGCCGCCCACGGCGCCCGACCGGGTCATGCCCGGCCAAAAAATGCCCAACACCATGGCGGGCACAAAGGCAGCCCCCGCCAAGGAAAAGGAAGCGGACACCAGGTACAAAATGCCGGCAGGTCGTTGCGCCGCTGCGTAGGCGGCCACCAAAGCCACCACCAACAAGGCGAACTTGGACCACATGACGCGACGCATGGCCTGCGCCTTGTTGCTGTTGCCTTCAAAGTACACATCGTGGGCCAGCGCATTGCCGATGGTGAGCAGAAGTCCATCGGCCGTCGACAGCGCGGCTGCCAGGCCACCGGCGGCCACCAGCACCGACACCACATACGGCAAGCCGCCAATCTCGGGGGTGGCCAGCATCACCAGGTCCGGGCCGATCTTGAGCTCTGCAAACTGCAATATTTGGTCCCCATTGACATCCACGGCCATGAGCAGGGAGGGATCGCGCGCCCATTGGGCCATCCAGTGGGGCAGCGCATCCATGGGCTGGCCCACCAAGTGCGCCATCACCTCGTACTTGACCAAGACCGCCAGCGCCGGGGCCGACAAATACAGCAAGGCAATGAACACCAGGGACCACGCCACCGAGCGCCGCGCCTCGGCCACCGAGGGCGTGGTGTAGTACCGCGTGAGCAAATGCGGCAGTCCAGCCGTTCCCACCATCAAGCAGAACATCAGGGCCAGGAAATTGGCCCGGGCGCCATCAAAGTCGGCTCGCTCCTGGGCGGTGCCATCCGGACTTCCCGCGTAAGGCCGCGTATGGGCCGGCATGCCGCCCAAGGGTTGGGCACGTTCCAGATTGTCGGCCAGCGCTTTGGTCCAGCGCTCGCGTGCCGCGTTGGCATCTTTGGGCAAGGCAGCCAATTCACGACGCAAATGCTGGGCGCGGGCATCATCCGCCTTCTGGTCCCCCAAGGCACGCAACTGTTGGCGTAGTACCTGACGCTCCTGTTGCAAAGCCTCTTCCACGTTGAGCAACTTGCGCTCCAGATCGCGGGCGCGTTGGGCGTATATGCCAATCACCTCTTGCTCGACGGGGGACACCTTGAACTGCCGCTCCAACTCGGCAATCTTGCCCAGTTGCTGGCCATAGGCCAGGGGGGCCAGAGGATTTCCGGTCTGCTTGTATGACAGCCAGGACACCGGAATCAGAAAGGCCAGGATGATGATTACGTACTGCGTCACCTGGGTCCATGTCACCGCCCGCATGCCCCCCAAAAACGAACACACCAGCACGCCCCCCAGGCCCAGCAGAATGCCGATTTCAAAATGCACGCCGGTGAGACGCGAGGTGATCAACCCCACCCCATAGATCTGGGCCACCACATAGGTAAACGAACACAACACCGCAGCCATGGCCGCGAGCATGCGTGGCCAACGCCCACCAAAACGCACCGCGAAATAGTCAGGCACGGTGTAAAGCTTCATGCGCCGAAGATAGGGTGCCACCAGCAGCGCGACCAGACAGAACCCCCCCGTCCAACCCAGCACATAGGCCAGACCGCCGGGCTGCCCCCCCGCCCCTGAAAAACCCTGCAGGTAAAGACCACCAGCCATGCTGATGAAAGAGGCTGCACTCATCCAGTCGGCAGCAGTCGCCATGCCGTTGTATATGGCGGGCACACGGCGTCCGGCCACGTAGTACTCATTCGCATCAGCGGTGCGTCCGATCACGCCAATGACGGCATACAGCACCAACGTGGTCGACAGGAAAATGCCGGCAACCCAGGGCTTGGACAAGCCCATGCTCTCGGCCCAGGCCAATGCGGAAATGAACAACAAGACCAACAGCACATACAACCCGAAGCGGCGATGCAAACGCCGCTCGTAGCCGCGATAGGCCTCCGGGTCAAAGCCCAGGGTTTCGGTGCTGCGCTGGTTCACCCGCCAGGCAAACACCACCACGATGGCAATAAAAGCCAGCACAGCGCCCTGGGCCGCGAACCAGAAACCCACCGGCCAACCCAGGACTTCCTGCTGCAGGTCGTTGGCGAAGAAGACCACGCCAAACGACACGGCAAACCACAACGCCAGCAGCCCTGCATGCAGGTGCCACCGGCGTGGGCTTGCCACGGCCGTCATTTGCTGGCGAGCTGCTGCCAGGTGGCAACCACCGAGTCGGGGTTCAAGGAGATGGACGAGATGCCCTGCTCTTCCAGCCACTGCGCAAAGTCGGGGTGATCGCTGGGGCCTTGGCCGCAGATGCCGATGTACTTGCCCTGGCGCTTGCACGCCGCAATGGCCAAGCTGATGAGCGCCTTGACCGCAGGGTCACGCTCGTCAAAGTCGGTAGCCAGCAGTTCCAGACCCGAATCACGGTCCAGCCCCAGGGTCAGTTGGGTCAGGTCGTTGGAGCCGATGGAGAAGCCGTCGAAGTATTCGAGGAACTGGTCCGCCAGGATGGCGTTGCTCGGAATCTCGCACATCATCACCAGCTTGAGTTCATCCTCGCCGCGGCGCAGGCCATGGCGCCCCAGCAACTCGGTAACCTTCTTGGCCTGGCCCAGGGTGCGGACAAAAGGCACCATCACCTGCACATTGGTCAGCCCCATGTCGTTGCGCACACGCTTCAAGGCCTCGCATTCCATGGCAAACGCCTCGCCGAACTCGGTGCTGGTGTAACGCACGGCGCCGCGGAAACCCAGCATCGGGTTCTCTTCCTCGGGCTCGTAGCGGCTTCCACCAATCAGCTTGCGGTACTCGTTGCTCTTGAAGTCTGACAGGCGCACGATCACGGGTTTGGGCCAGAAAGCTGCTGCAATGGTGGCCACGCCTTCGGCCACACGGTCCACGTAGAAGGCCCGCGGCGAGGCATGGCCACGGGCTACGGACTCGACCGCCTTTTTCAGGTCGCTGTCGATGTTGGGGTAGTCCAGGATGGCCTTGGGGTGCACACCGATGTTGTTGTTGATGATGAACTCCAAGCGCGCCAGGCCCACGCCCTGGTTGGGCAACTGGCAGAAGTCAAACGCCAGCTGGGGGTTGCCCACGTTCATCATGATCTTGACCGGGATCTCGGGCATGGCGCCGCGCTGCACCTCGGACACCTCGGTCTCCAGCAGGCCGTCATAGATGAAGCCGGTGTCGCCTTCGGCGCAGCTCACTGTCACCAGCATGCCGTCCTTGAGCAGGTCGGTGGCGTTGCCACAGCCCACCACGGCCGGGATACCGAGTTCACGCGCAATGATGGCAGCGTGGCAGGTACGGCCACCGCGGTTGGTGACGATGGCGCTGGCGCGCTTCATCACCGGCTCCCAGTTGGGATCGGTCATGTCGGTGACCAGAATGTCGCCCGCCTGCACGGTGTCCATCTCGTTGATGTTGTGCACGATGCGCACCGGGCCGGTGCCGATCTTCTGGCCAATCGCACGGCCTTCCACCAGCACGGTGCCTTTGCCTTTGAGCTTGTAGCGGTACTCAGCCTGGTTGCCGGCCTGGCTCTTCACTGTCTCGGGACGGGCCTGCAGGATGTAGAGCTGGCCGTCCACGCCGTCCTTGCCCCATTCGATGTCCATGGGGCGGCCGTAGTGTTCCTCGATCACCAGCGCGTACTTGGCCAGTTGTTCCACATCGGCATCGGTCAGCGAGTAGCGGTTGCGCAGCTCAGTGGGCACATCCGTCGTCTTGACCAGCTTGCCGCCGGCGGCCTTTTCCTCCGCGCTGGCAAACACCATTTGCAACAACTTGGAGCCCAGGTTGCGGCGGATCAGCGCGCGCTTGCCGGCCTTGAGCATGGGCTTGTGCACGTAAAACTCGTCAGGGTTCACCGCGCCCTGCACCACGGTTTCGCCCAGGCCGTAGCTGGAGGTGATGAACACCACCTGGTCGAAGCCGGACTCGGTGTCGATGGTGAACATCACACCGGCCGCGCCCAGGTCGGAGCGCACCATGCGCTGCACGCCAGCCGAGAGCGCCACCACATCATGGGCAAAACCCTTATGCACGCGGTAGCTGATCGCGCGGTCGTTGTAGAGGCTGGCAAATACCTCTTTCATCTTGTGCAGCACGTCCTCGATGCCCACCACGTTGAGGAAGGTTTCCTGCTGGCCGGCAAAAGAGGCGTCGGGCAAGTCTTCGGCCGTGGCGGAGGAGCGCACGGCAAAACTGGCTTGTGCGTTGGCGCCTGACAGGGTGACAAAAGCCTCACGGATGGCTTTCTCCAGGTCCGCGGGGAAAGGCTGGGCCTCGACCATGGCACGAATCTCGGCGCCCACCTGCGCCAGGGCGCGTACATCCTCGGTGTCCAGGTCCTTGAGCTTGGCACTGATCTTGTCGGCCAGGCCCGCGTGCGCCAGAAACTGGCGGAAGGCGTGCGCCGTGGTCGCAAAGCCAGTGGGCACCTTCACGCCCTGTGGCAGTTGGGAAATCATCTCCCCCAGGGAGGCGTTTTTGCCTCCCACGGATTCCACATCGGCCATGCGCAGCAGCTCGAAGGGGACGACCAGGTCGGTCGGGTTGAAAAGATTAGACATAGGAATGCTCCAGAAGTTAAAACCTTTACATGGCCCCGCGGGGAAATATCACCCGCCTGCCGAAACGCACGACCGTTCGTTTTCTGTTGTTGCTCTTATGGAATTACGACGCGGTTACCAAATGCGCTAAATTGCGGTGATTGTAGGTGGCAGGCGCCCCCCGCCAGACACCTGAAAACCCGCGCGCGCTTGCAATTCACTGACACCCGGACCCACCCACCATGCCCCAACGCACCGTATTTTTCATTTCCGACGGCACCGGAATCACCGCCGAGACCTTTGGCAACGCCATCCTGGCCCAGTTTGAGATGAAGGCGCGCCATGTGCGCCTGCCCTTTGTGGACACCGCCGACAAGGCGCACCAGGCCGTGCGCCAGATCAACCACACCGGGGTGGTGGACGGCAACAAACCGATTGTGTTCACCACGCTGGTGAACATGGAAGTGCTCAAAGTGATTCAGGAAGGCTGCCAGGGCATGCTGTTGGACATGTTTGGCATGTTTGTGCACCCGCTGGAAAACGAGCTGCAGATCAAGTCCAACCACCGCATTGGCCGTTTCAGCGACGCCAGCAAAAGCAAGGAGTACCAGGACCGCATCGAGGCGATCAACTTCTCCCTGGCGCACGACGACGGCCAGAGCAACCGCGACCTGGAGCAAAGTGATGTGATTCTGGTGGGCGTGAGCCGCAGTGGCAAAACGCCCACCTCGCTGTACCTGGCCATGCAGTACGGCCTGAAGGCGTCCAACTACCCGCTGATTCCCGAAGACTTTGAGCGCCGCCAACTGCCGCCGGCCCTGGTGCCCCACAAAGGCAAGATTTTTGGACTGACCATCCAGCCCGAGCGGCTGAGCGAGATTCGCAACGAGCGACGCCCCAACTCCAAGTACGCCGCCCTGGAGAACTGCCGCATGGAAGTCAGCGAAGCCGAGGCCATGATGCGGCGCACCGGCATCCGCTGGTTGTCCACCACCACCAAGTCCATCGAAGAGATCGCCACCACCATCCTGCAGGAGATCCACCCGGAGCGGCTGGTGTACTGAAGTGGCCCCGCCCAATTCACTATGAATTCCATAGCTACCCGCGCATATTCCACGGGGGCTAGAGGCCTATTTCATATGTAAATGGCTATTCCGGCACGTAGACAATGCCGCCATCCTTCATACGGTAGGCGGTTCCGGCCTTGGCGCCCTCGCCCTGGCCGATCTGGCCGCTGGACTTGTAGCGCTCGATCTTCTCGCCCTTCTTCACCATCATCTCCATGGTGGGCTTGCCGGCATCGGTAATCACGGTCACCTCCTGCTTGCTGAAGGCATTGAGCATGGGGTTTTGCGCCACGGTGATCAGCAGCGCGGCGATGATGACCAGAAAAATGTCAATGATGTTCACCACCGACAGGATGGGATCGTCGCTCTCGGATTCGTGCAACAGCTTGAGGCTCATTGGAAAACCTCCGCGCTGCGCACTGCTATGCGAGCTTGCTTGGGGCGGCCCTGCGCGGCGCTCATGCTGTCTTCCTTTGCTGCAGGGTCACCAGCTCTTCGGCCAGCCAGCGGCGGCGCACGTTGGCCACCCAGTAGGTGATGCTGGCGGCAATCAGCGCCAGGATCACCGCAGAGAACGCCACGGTCAGGCTGCCGGAGACTTGGGCCAGGTTGCCATCCGACAGCGACTTGAGCGCGGGCCCCATGGGAATCATGGTGCCCACCAAGCCCAGCATGGGGGCGATACGACTGGCCAGACGTTCAGGCTCCAGCAACTTGTGGGCAAACAGGTCGAGTTCGTCTTCGGTGGCTTCGGGGCGACTTTCCACATAACGCATCAAGGGGTAGCCGCCCAACTTGGCGGGATTGCGACGCTGCAGTGCCTGCACCGTGAAAGAGCCCAGCACATACAGCGCATACACAAACAGCAGGGCAACCAGGGTCAGCACCGGCAGCAAGAACAGCTGCCCCACCTGGTACATGAAGATTTCGATCATCGAGCTTTGGCTCATGGGGTTTCCTTAAGGCTTGGGATTGGGAGACGGGGTTGAAGGGGCAACGGGCGCCACAGCAGCAGGTGCCGCCAGGCCTGGCAATGCAGTGGCGCAGGGATCGGGGCGCACCTCGCCGGGTGCGGTGAACCACAGCACATCGAAGCCGGCGTGGTCGTAATCAGCGGGCGCGGCTTTGCCCGACACCGTTTCAACCAGGGCAATGGTCAGCGCTTTGTCGGGTGCGGCCAGGTAGCGCGGCACCGCGCGGTCGCTGCGTACGTGGCCCGCACCGGCAATCAGCACCACGGGGCCACCCACGGCGTCCAGCACCTGGGCCATGCGTGCGTCACGCGCGCGTTGTGCAGCCACGATGCCAGCCAAGCGTGCCGGCTCGGGCCGGTGGCCGCAGTGGCCTTGCACCACATCGTTTTCCAATGCCGCCAGCTGCGCTGGCGTGGCAGCAGGCAAAGCCGGTGTCACTTCGCCAAGCGCGATCTTGCGGGCATCTGCACGCGACAGATTGGCCGCACGCAATGGCCACTGGCGCTGGGCGGCAAAGGCCATCAGATCCTTGTACATGGGCCAGCGCCAGCCCTTGCGGTTGAGCTGGCCCGCATCGGCCAGCGCCTCTGCATCGGTCTGCCCGGCCAACTGTGCGCGGCTCAGCGCGTCTTGGTGTTCTGAATCCAGCTGTTCCATGGCCAGCGCGGGTTGGGTGCCCAGGGCCGCCAGGCCCCGGAGCACATCCAGCTGCCGCGCGTGGTGGGCCTCACTGTCGTGTTTTTCGCCCAGCAGCACATAGCGGGCAGCCGCGGCACGCTGGTACAACACGGACTCGGTGATAAACGCCTGGGTGCGCGTGTCCCAGATGCGGCCTTGCAGACCCTGGGTGGGCTGACTGGGCACCTGGGCCATTGCCGTGCCGCCCAGGCACAAGCCAAGACACAGGTTCAAGGCCCTGGCCAATCGTTGGGTTTTCATGCTTTTCTCCATTGGCGCCAGGCCCCGATGGCCGGCGTCATCAACAACACACCCATGGCCAACAAGAGCATGGTGCTCAAGGCCTGAACCACAGGTTCGCTCACTTTCTCCAGCTTCATGCCTTCAATCAGGGGAGGGGCAGAAGGTTCCGAAGGCCTTGCTTCGGCGGGGGCCGCAGATGGCGGGGCCGCCGTGGCCGGATGGGCGGATGCCGGGGTTGCAGCGGTCACCGCGCCGTCCACCGCTTGGCCCAGACCATAGCCTGACAAACCGACAAACTCCTGGAAGGTGGTGTTGCTGGTGCGCACATCAAACCGTTGGGCCAGGTCGGTATAACGCGCCTTGAGTTCATCCACGGTGGCGGCATCCGCCTGCCAGTACCCCTGGCGGGCCATCTCCAGCATGCGCTCCATCATCTGGGCCAGCGCGTGGGGGTTGTTCTTTTCCATGTACTGGCGCATGCCGAGCTGGTGCTTGTCACGCACATACACATCGGCAAATTCCTGCCACTGGTCATCCCGCACAATCTCGCGCGCCACCGTGGTCCAGCCGGTGAAGTTGTTGATGCCATCCAGCATCTGCAGGGTGCCCGCGTAGCCCTCTTTCATCAGGCCCTGGATGTAGCCGGGATGGAAGTTGCGCGTGGCCAGCTCTTTGGACAGAAAACCCGCCGCATCCTCGGCCTTGCCCGAACCCGAACCGCGCAGGTTCGAAATAAACAGCTCGGGCGCCTTGCCATCCAGATACCGCACCGCCGTGGCAATACCACCCAGGTACTGGAACGGGTCGTCGGTGGTGAGCATGCCGTAAAGGTTGGAGCTGCGGGCCAATACCGCAGCCTGGGTGCCCTTGAGGTGGGTGGCGTAAAGATTCAAGCCTGCTCCCCCGCTGCTGCCCCCGGCCTCGCGCGCCAGGTCGGCGCCGCTCTTGCCCCAATCAGCTTCTACCGGCCCGTAGGCAAACTGCATCTTGCGCAGGTAAAGCTCGGCCATCTTGCGATCGCCCTCCTCCTTGGTTTTCCAGGTGTCGGTGGCCAAGGCTGCGTCGTCCAGGCCGGAGCCGTAGTTGCCCGAGGCGCCCGAGAAAATGCGCGTCTCACCCGCGCGCTGTGCCGCATCGGCGCGCCAGCCCTGGGCCTGCAGTTGGCCGGTGATGGTTTTGGCATTCTTGGCCACCACGTTGTCGGATTCGGCCGTCGCCTGCGAAGCCAGTTGGGCAGCACGCGCCAGCTGTTTCATGACGTTGGGAAAGTGGTCGCGGTACAGGCCTGTGGCCGACAGCACCACGTCAATGCGTGGCCGGCCCAGGTCCTTGCGCGGTACCAGCTTCACGTCGGTCACGCGGCCGCCGGCGTCCCAGACGGGCTCCGCCCCCATGGCCCACAGCGCCTGGGCTTCCAGCATGCCCATATGGCGCATGGTCTCTACTGACCACAACGTAAAGGTGAACTTGGAAGGCGTCACGCCCGATTTTTGCTTGTGCGCCGCCACCAGCTTGTCCAGCGCCTCCTTGCCGGCTTCCCAGGCGGCTTTGGTGGGTACCCGGGAGGGGTCAAAACCATACAGATTGCGCCCGGTGGGCAGGCTGTCAGGGTTTTTGATCGGATCGCCGCCGTAGGACGTGGGGATGTAGCGGCCGCTCAGGGCGGCCAGGAGGTTGCGGGTTTCGCCGTCTGCCTTCAGATCAGCGACCCATCGACGCCCCTGTTCGACCATGGCCTTGAGCTTGGGCGGCAAACCGTCGGTGGGCTGGCCCTGCACCGCATGCCTGACCAGCAACTTGTAGGGTGCGGTTTGCGTCATCTTGGCGTAGTCCGCAATGATGGCCTCGTCGGCCTCCAAGTCATCGCCATCGGCCAACGTGGCTGCGGCCTCCCAGAACGGGGCGCCCAGCATCATCAGCACGGTGTAGAGGCGGCCCTGTTCATCTGAGCCCTGGCCAAAGGTGTGCAGGCCCAGGGGCTGTGCCGTTTGGGCAAGTTCGTGCAGGTGATCGTGCAGCGCATTGATAAAAACGGGGAACTCGCGCTCCATGCGTTCGGGTGTCCACGCCATATCCCGGTCCAAGCGCTCCTTGCGCACCTGGGCGGTGATGGACAGGCGCAGTTGCTCCTTCACCGCACCCTGGTCCTGGGCCAGCCAGGCGTGCAGGTCGTCATGCAACTTGGTCAACACGGCATGCAGACCGGCCGGCGCAAACGGCGGCGTCTGGTGGCTGATGTTGACCGCGCGGCCACGCCGCTTGGTCTGCGTGGCTTCGCCAATGTTGTCCACGATGTAGGGATAGATCACGGGCACATTGCCCAGCGCCATCAGCGGGTAGTCATGCACCCAGAGGCCGCGCTCCTTGCCGGGCAACCACTCTTGCGTGCCATGGGTTCCAAAGTGGATCAGGGCATCGGCCTTGAACTGCGCGCGGGTCCACAAATAGCCGGCCATGTAGGAGTGCGGTGGCGCTGCGGTGGTGGAGTGGTAAATCTCCTTGCCCTTGGCATACAGGCCGCCGCCAACCGGTTCTCCACGCGGGGGCTGCGGCATGATGACCACGTTGCCCAACTTGAGGCGCGGAATGGCAAAGTAGGCCTCGCCATTGCGGCGCACCCAAAATACCGATTTCTCGGGCTGTGCCACGGCAGACGACCAGACCTCACGGCGCTCGTCCGGCAGGCTGGCCAGCCATTGTTTGTAGGTGGCCAAGGGCATCAACTCGGCCAAGCCATCGCGCACCAGCGCCTCCATCTCTTGCGCCACGCTGCCCGGACGGTAAAACGGTGTGAGCAGGCGTTGCAGATTGCGCGTCAGTGCTGCCGCGTCCATCGCCTCGGTGCGGTAACCCTCGGCCTTCATGGCGGCCAAGGTGCTGTGCAAGCTGGTGGGCAGGTTCATGAACGAAGCACCCAGGTTCTTTTCCCCCGCAGGGTAGTTCCAGAACATGATGGCCACTTTTTTGTCAGCATTGGTGGCACGTGCCAGGCGGGCCAGCCCCAGGGCCTTGCCCACCACCGCATCGGCTTGTTCCGGAATCGCGCGCAACTGGTCGTCGCTGTCAGTGGCTGCCGCCACCATGATGTCGTGCACTCCCGCGTACTCGGGCTGGGCCAGGTAAAACGGCACGTCCATCAGCGCAATGCCCGCGTTGTCATTCCACCAGGCATCGGCACTGCCCTTGCGGTAGGCCATGGCCTGGATCACCGGGATGCCCAGCTTCTCGAATTCGGTGCGCCGCCCCTCAGGGTTCAACATGATCTGCGTGGTGATCAGCACATCGGCAAGCGGCTTGCCCTCGGGCGCCAGCACCCGCGTGTTGGCATCGTTGTCCATCACCGGGCTATAGAAGGCCAGCGGCACGGCGCCCGCAGCTTCTATGCGGGCAATGAAGTCATCAATCATGCCGGTCTGCTCGGCCGCAATGGCTTGCTGGTGGAAGGCCACGGCAATCACCGGCTTGCCCTTGGGCGCGCCCTTCCAGCGCAGATACGATGCCGTGTCGGCAAACACCAGCGAAGGAGCCTTGGGGTGATAGATCGCGGTTGCCGGAAACACCTGTGGCGCAGCAATCCCCTTCCAGGGCTTCTTGGCAAAGTGGGCCGCCACGGTTGCAAAAAAGCCGGCACTGTTGGCGCGCCCGCCATTCACGTAATAGGCATGCAAGCGCCTGGCCAGATCATCCGGCAGATGGGACCATTGAGGCTTGCTGGTGTGCAGCCACAACACCGGTGTTTTGGCCTGCGCCAACGCAGGCAACGCATCATTCACCTTGGCTGCAATGGACTCCTGGATATGGTCGCGCGGCGCGTCAAACAACACCATGTCATGCCCGGCCCAGAGGCGGGCATCGACCACACCCAGTTTTTCAATGAACTTGGCCTCGACCTTGACACCATAGGGGGCAGCGGCTTCTGACAAGACCTTGAACTTGCCGGGCGTGATGGGACCAGTCGTTACGAACAACAAGGAGGCGGCGAAACCCAAAGACGGCAACAGCCAGCCACCCAACATCAGGACCAGCCAGAAAAACAGCGGGCGCCAGCCCTTCCACCACGTCAAGTCAGTCATTGCGTTCTTTGAAGTAAAAAAACCGGAAGCACCCGAAAGCGCCTCCGGCAAACGGTGCCCTCACCGTTAGAAACTGTGGGTCAAGCTCACTTTGAAGTTGCGGCCGGGCTGGGTGTAAGCATCCACAATGGTGCTGGTAGCGGCCAGGTCACGCACATCCGCCCATTCCACATACTTTTTATCGAACAGGTTGTTGATGCCGGCAGTCAAGCGGGTTGCCTTGCTGAAGTTGTACCAAGCTGAAACGTCAGTCACGCTGTAACCGCCTGGCGTCACCTTGGTGGTATCGGGGTTGCGCAGCTTGCGCTCCACCGCAGTGATCTGTGTGGCCAAGCCCCAGTGCGTGCCATGGGCATAACTCAAACCCACAATCAACTTGTCCGGATCAATGGTGGCCAAAGGCGTGCTCACACCATTGCTCTCTGAATCACCTTCGGCGTGGGCATAGGCCGCCGACACGTTCCAGTTCTTCGTCAGCGCCCAGTTGGCACGTGCCTCAAAGCCGCTGATGGTGACCTTGCTCAAGTTGATGGACTGGTACACATCCGGCGTGGGCGCCGCGTTATCCGTCACCTTGACATTGCTGGCAATAAAGTCTTTGTACTTGCCGTGAAAAACGGAGACGCTGTAAGAATTTTTGGTGTCGGCAATATGGCCACGCAACCCCAACTCCACGGAGTCACTCGTCTCTGATTTCAAGTTCGGATTGCCAATTGATGTGTAAGGATCTGCGGCCGTCAAGTTGGTGACACCACCATTCACCTGGCTCGCCTTGGGAGCCCGGAAGCCATGCGCGTAGTTCGCAAACAACTGGGCCATGGGCGCCAGCTTCCACACAGCACCCAAGCGCGGAGAAAGTGCAGAGTCACTCAACTCCGATGGGGTTGCCGAGTTGTTGACCCGGTACAGGGCATCGGGCTTGGGAGTGAGCTTGAAGCTGTCGTATCGCAAACCAGGCGTCACACTCACAGAACCCAAGTTGATTTCATCCTGGATGAATGCACCCAACACACGGTAGTCGGTATCCGGGAAGCTCTTGTTGGGCACAAAGGCGGTGCCGGAGCTGTTGTATCCCTCTTTCAACGAAGTGACGTCGGTGACGGATGTATCCAGGCCATAAACCCATCGGTGCTTGATGCGATCACCAAGGTTGGTTTCCATTTGCAGATTTGCCCCCAGCGTGCTTTCCCCATAGCTGGTGTCCCGCGTGCGCACCAGCGGGGCTGTCGAACGCGCCTCATAGCCGTACTGCAGGTTTTTGGATTGCTGTGCGTACACCCCAACGCTCAACACATCAAACCACGCACCACTGGGCGCATAACGGTAATCCAGCTTGACCAGGTCGCGGGAAATGTCTTCGCGCACATCCACGTCTGTCAACGTGGCCACGGTGAAAGGATCACCGAAGAAACTCTTGATGTCCGTGTTGTTCTGTCGCCGAATGGTTTCTGCGCTCAGCTTGACCTGGTGTGCAGCACTGGGCGACAAGACCAGTTTTGCCAATACATAGTCCACCTGGTTGTTGGCCGGGTTAGGCGTGGTACGGCTGGTGTTGGCGGCATCGTTGGTGCCCATGTTGTCGGTTTCGTGGCTGCGCCGCATGCTCGCCAACACCATGCCTTTAACGCCATCACCCGCAAACGCAAAACTGGGCGCAAGCTGGAACGAGTTGTCCACCGATGCATAGGCGGATTTCAGGGTGAATTGCTGGGGCTTGCCCAAGGTGAGCAAGTCCTCCGGTTCCTTGGTGACAAAACTGACCGCTCCAGCCAATCCATCCGAACCGAACTGGCTGCTGGAGCCCCCACGCAGTATTTCAACCCGCTTGTACCCTTCCGGGTCGATCGTGTCACCACGGCCTGCCGCATAAGGGCCACTGGCGTAGGTGGAGGGCAAGCTCACGCCATCCACCTGCAAGCGAACCTGATCCCCCTCGAGGCCACGGATATTCACGCCCTCATTTCCACCACGTCCGGTGGCATAAAACACACCCGAAGAACGGTTGGGCTGGGAGCGCACCGACACACCCACTTCGTTCGCCAGCAGTTCCTCCAGATCGGTGGGATTTTCCAGCGCAATGTCTTCGGCCGTAATCACGGTGAGAGTGGCAGGCACTTCCTCCAACTCCTGCTCGACACGGCTGGCACTGACGACCACTTCCTTCAGCGTCGCCACCGGGCGCTCTGTGACTGGCGCCTCTTGGGCCCACACGCCGCTGCCGCCAAACGCCAAGCCCAAACACAAGGACAACCGGGTCAGCGAAAACTGCCCGGACACACGGATACCTGCCATACACCACCTATTGGAAAAACGGTTGTTTCACATTGGCTGGCTGGGCATGCCAAGGGCGCCTGGATAGACGCCCTTGATTGGCTTGGCTTGCTACTCTAAGTAACTTATTCTACTTGAGAAGTATTCGCATTTACATTGTTGCCGACACTTTATTTCACCGCGGCAGCTCAGGCGCCAACACATCGGCTACCGGCCTGGGCAAGGTGATCTGGGCCAAGCCGCGCTCCAGCGACGACGCACTGGGGTTCTCCACAAACACGCAGCGTTTGCCCGTGCGTTTGCAAAAATCTTTGACGCGCCAATAGGCGTTGTGGCTGATGCAGCCGGTCTGGCATATCACCAAATCCGCAGCGGCCAAGTTCGCGTCCAGCACCGAGGCGTTGTCCTCCACGCCACCATCATGGTGAGCAAACTTGCCGCCCACGCGCTCCACCACGTCACGGTAGTTGGCAATGTTGCCGCTGCGTCCGCCCACGCACAACACCACCTTCTGGTGCAGCTGCACCACCACCGCCTGCACATCTGGCACGACAGGCGACTCAGCCACAGAACGCTCCACGCCTGATCGCTCTGCAACTGCGCGCTCTGCCACAGCCAGCCGGCGGCGCAGGTCCGCGTTGCTCGCCTCCAGCTCCTGCTGGCGCTGGGCCATCTGGTCCACGCGCTTTTGCAGGCGCTGCTTGTCCTCCAGTTGCGGGATGGAGGCCTGCAGCGTTTCCAGGTCTTGTGCCATGAAGGCGATACGGCTGTCTTTGGCAATCGCGTCGGCGCGCGCCTGCAGCAGCTCGGCATGCAGGCGCTCCATATCCGCTGTCTTCTGCGCCATCACCCGGGTGATGCGCTCCTGCACCTTGCCCAGCTCGCGCCCAAGCACTGCATTCTCTTCGGCCAGTGCATTGAAGCGAGCGATCTCCAGACGCACCCCGGCACCTGCCTGATGCTGAAACATGTGCAAGTCTTTGCACATGGCTTCCTGCAGCGGCACATCACAACGCGGATGGCTCAGCGCCGCCCAAAAGGCGCCTGCCACATCACCGGCTTTCAGGTACTTGATCCACAGCTCCGCCACCGCCAGGGCGCTTTTGGCCGCTTTGAAAATTTGTATTTCGCGGGCATACCGCGCGTCCAGTTCGGCCTGCATCAACTCTGACAGCTTGCATCGGCGCGCGCACTCCGACACGGCGCCAGCGTGCACCTCGTAGTCATTGGCCACGGCACTGCCGCCCAGCGCCTTGTTCACCAAACGGCGCAGCGTGTCCATGGGCAAACTCACCCCCACCAGTGGGCAATGGCAATGGTGGTCCAGGTCCCACAGGCGCCGACGGCGCGAGCCGGATGCCGGGGGTGCCACGTGGTCGTGGTGGCAATGGATCTCAGGGCTAGGCAGATTCTTCAGCATGGGCGGGCCTCCAAATGCTATGTTTTTAATAGCTGCTTGCGCAGCATCTGTAAGGGCTAGTGGCACTTTTGGCTCTATTTTTTGCTTATACGGCAGGGGTTTCCAGACCTGCGGCCTCGGTCTGCTGCAGCGCCAGGCGGGTGCGCCAGGCCAAGACCGGGCGCTTGGCGCCCTGGCGTTGGGGCTTGCCGTCGTGGGCTGCCGGCTCGGGTGCACAACACGCGCACATCGCGCGGTAGGTGCTGCGCTTGCCATGGCGGGCCGCCGGGCTGTGCCCCTCCAGCAAGGCTTGCACTGCAGAGCTCATTGCACAGCCTCCGGGCTGCTGTGCCACAAGCTACGCTCGGTGGCTGGCAGTTGCGCCAGTGCGGCGCCCTGCCCCTGGCTCTGCCAGCGTTGACGCAGGGCCCACAGCAAGGTCTTGAAGCCGGGCGATAGCAAGGGGTCTTCGGCCAGCGCAGTCAGGTTGGCGACGATCTTGCCCACCATGGCCTCGCGGTGCGCACCGCAGCAGGCCTGCACGTGGCCCGTCATTAGCGCCATCGTGCCGGCCAACAGGGCTTCGGCACAAGGCAGGGTGTACTCCTCGTTGGGGTGGGCTTGCGGGATGCTTTGCATGGTCTCTCCTGGGCTGATCAGTGCGTCTGATTCATTGCGAATGAATTTAGTATATGCGAATCGTTCTCATTTGCAATATTTTTATGGTTTCTATTTGGGGGTTATTCACTGCGGGAGAATTCGTTGGGATCCTGGCACTTGGGGATAATTACCCCTTCACTACAAGGAGCCCCCCATGAAAGGCGACGCACAAGTCATTGGCCATCTACAGGCCCAACTCAAAAATGAGCTGACCGCCATCAACCAGTACTTCCTGCACTACCGCATGTACAAGCACTGGGGCCTGGAGAAGCTCGCCAAAAAGGAATACTCCGAGTCGATTGGCGAAATGAAACACGCCGACATGCTGATGGACCGCATCTTCATGCTCGACGGTCTGCCCAACCTGCAGGACTTGGCCAAAATCCTGGTCGGCGAAAACGTGCCTGAGGCACTGGAATGCGACCTGAAGGCCGAAGTCGGCGCCCAGGCCACTGTCAAAGCCGGCATCGCCCACTGCGAATCAGTGCGTGACTATGTGTCACGCGACCTGCTGCAAAAAATCTTGGATGACACCGAAGAACACATCGACTTTCTGGAAACCCAGATCGAATTGATTGGCAAAGTGGGCTTGCAAAACTACCTGCAGAGCCAGATGGGCGAGCTGTCGTAACCCTCCCCTGCGCTCTTCGCTTTTGCGCCAGATCAAGCTGGCGCTTTTTTCGATCTACAAATGAGAACGATTTGTATTAACATACGGCCCGTTCCTGCCACGCAGCCTTCTGCCCAGCAGCCTCTTTGTATTTTCCAGAAAGACGTTCATGCAAAAGCGACACTTCCTCACCGCCACCCTGCTCGGCGCAGCCCTGCTAGCAGGACTTCCGGCCCAGGCCCAATCTGTCGATGCCAAAGCCGTGGTTCAGCACTACGCCACCTTGGTGCATGCCAACTACAGCGACGTGCTGACCAGTGCCCAGACCCTGCAAAAGGCCATCACCGCTTTTGCCGCCGCACCTTCGGCCCAAGGCCTGGAAGACGCAAAAAAAGCCTGGCTGGCCGCGCGCGAGTTTTATGGCCAGACCGAAGTGTTCCGCTTCTACAGTGGCCCGATTGACGACGACAACGGCCCCGAAGGTCGTATCAACGCCTGGCCGCTGGACGAGTCCTACATCGACAGCGTGACCAGCAAGCCCAAGGCGGGCCTGGTCAACAACCCCAAGGTCAAGATCACCAAGGCCAACCTGGCCAAGCTCAACGAACGTGGTGGTGAGGAAAACATTGCAGCCGGCTGGCACGCGATCGAGTTCTCGCTGTGGGGCCAGGACCAGAGCGACACCGGCCCCGGCAGCCGATCGTTCGAAGACTTTGTGGACGGCAAGGCCGCAAACGCCGACCGCCGCCGCGCCTACCTAGTCACCGCCACCGAGCTGCTGATCGACGACCTCAGCTTTCTGGTGAAAGCCTGGACACCCGGCGCCAAGAACTACCGCGCCAGGTTTGAACAAGGTGGCATCCAGTCGGTGCGCAAAATGATCGTGGGCATGGGCTCGCTATCGCGCGGCGAACTGGCCGGTGAACGCCTGGAGGTCGCCATGAACACCCAGGACAAGGAAGACGAACACTCTTGCTTCTCCGACAACACCCACCGCGACGTGGTGACCAATGCGCAAGGCATTGAGAACGTCTGGCTGGGCAGCTACAAGCGCCTGGACGGCAGCACGCTGCAAGGCGCGTCACTCAAGGACCTGGTAGCCGCCAAAAATGCCGGCTTGGCCGACAAGGTGAGCAAGCAGATCGCCCAGAGCGTGGCCAACGCCACCGCCATCCAGGCCCCGTTTGACCGCGAAATCGTGGGCGCCAAAGACGCCCCCGGCCGTATCCGCGTGCAGAAGACGATTGACAGCCTGGTGCAGCAGTCCAAGGACATCACCGAAGCCGCAGCCGCTTTGGGCATCACCAAGCTGGCCCAAGCCAAATGAAGTTGCGCACCCGTCAAAAAGTCGGCCTGGCGCTGACTGCGGCGGGCGCCATGGCGGGTTTGCTGTGGCCCCTATGGGGCCATGGCGAAGCAGACCTCTCCGGTGCCGTTCAGGGTGAACTCACGGCCGGAGAGGCGACAGCCTTTGCCACCGGGCGCAACGCCTTTTCCATGCCCCTGCCCACGCTGGACGACGACGAGCGCTCCCGCTTTGCCGTGGGCAACTCCTTCTTCCGCCGCAATTGGGTGGAAGCCCCCGCCTCCACCACCGCCCGCGACGGCCTGGGCCCGCACTTCATCGCCCGCTCCTGTGGGGGCTGCCATGTGCAAGACGGCCGCGGTGCACCACCCGATTTCCGCAAACGCCTGAGCGAGCCGCCTGTGGCACTGCTCATGCGCCTGTCCATTCCCGGCATCGGCGCCCACGGCGGTGTGGTGCCCGACCCGGTCTATGGCGACCAGCTCAACAACGCAGCCATCCAGGGCGTCGCGCCCGAGGGTCAAGTGCGCATCCGTTACCAGTCCCTGCGCGGCCAATTTGCTGACGGCACCCGCTACACCTTGCGCAAACCCCTCTACAGCCTGACGAATCTGGCCTATGGCCCACTGGCGCCCGGGGCCATGATCAGCCCGCGTATTGCGCCGCAAATGGCCGGCGTGGGCCTGCTCGAAGCAATACCCGAATCCGACATCCTGGCCAACGCGTCGCTACAGGCCGCCAGCCCCGGCCCCATCAAAGGCCAGCCCAACCACGTGTGGGATGACTTTGCGCAGGCGAAGCGTGTCGGCCGCTTTGGCTGGAAGGCCAACCAGGCCAGTGTGGCCAGCCAAACGGCTGGTGCCTTCCTGGGTGACATCGGTATCACCTCGGCCCAGCACCCGGACGAAGCCTGCATGCCTGCGCAAAAAGACTGCCAGGTTGCCCCGCGCGGCGCACAGGGCAAGGCGCCCGAGATTGACGAGCGCACACTGGGCGACGTGATCTTCTACCAGGCCACCCTGGCCCCGGCTGCGCGGCGCAATGTGAATGACGCGCAGGTACTGCGCGGCCAAGCCCTGTTTGCCCAAGCCCAGTGCAGCGCCTGCCACCGGCCCAGCTACACCACGGGTGCGGCGCCCTTTCCGCGCCTGTCCAGCCCCAAGGTGCAGGGCCTGAAAATCTGGCCCTACACCGACCTGCTGCTGCACGACATGGGCCCCGACCTGGCCGATGGTCGCCCCGACTACGCGGCCAACGGCCAGCAGTGGAAAACCCCGCCGCTGTGGGGCGTGGGCCTGGTGCATGACGTCAACGGCCACCGCCGCCTGCTGCACGACGGCCGGGCCAATGGCGTACTGGAGGCCGTTTTGTGGCACGGCGGCGAAGCCCAGGCGGCCCGGCAGCAGGTGTTGCAACTCAATGCCCGCGACCGGCAAGCGCTGGTCGCTTTTGTGGAGTCTTTGTGAAACGACGTGCACTTCTAAAATCGATGCCTTTTAGTGCTCTAGCCCTTGTGGATATTGCGCAAGCAGCTACTAAAACCATAGCAACCCCCAAGGTGGCAGCACCCTACATCTCGGCGGGCCAGATGGTGCAGGGCCTGCTGACCCAGCACCTGCAGCCCAGCGCCGCCGCCCTGCAGCAGGCCGCACAGGCGCTGGCGCAGTCTCTGGCGCAGGCCAAGGCGCCCTGGGCCCAGCACCGCACGCTGTGGGTGGCCACCATGCTGGCCTGGGAGCGGCTGGCGGCGGTGGCCGTGGGGCCGCTGCTGGAGCGGCGCTCGGCGCGAGCCATCGACTTCTGGCCCACCCGCCCGGCCCAAATCCAGCGCTTGCTGGAAAGCGGCAGCGTCACCCGCGTGCAGCAGTTGGACACCGTGGGCGCCACGGCACGCGGCCTGCCCGCGCTGGAGTGGCTGCTCTGGAAGACCGACGGCAGCGGCCACGCCGCCGCCTACGCCAGCGTGCTCGCCCAGCAGGTGCTGGCCGAGAGCGATGCCCTGCAAACTGGCTACCAAACACTGGCCAACACCGAGCGGGAAGAGGAAGACGCCTGGACTCTGTACGGCGAATGGTTTGGCCAAGCCGTGGGCGGGCTGGACCAATTGCGCATCAAAAAAATGGTGCCAGACACCCGTGGCAAAGACAGCGCCCCCTGGGTGCGCGGCCTGAGCGGCCAGACCGCCGCCTGCTGGCAAGCCCAGGCCCAGGGCCTGCAGGCGTTCCTGATCGGCTCACCCGCCGCGCAGGCCGCCGCCCAAACCGCCACACCGGGTTGGCCAGTGGCGGGCAGCCTCCACAGCCTGCTGCTGGGTCGCGGCCACTTGCGCGACGGCCTGGCCCTGCAAGAGCGCAGCGCGGCCATGCTGCGTGCCGTGCAGTCCGCACGACCCGGTAACCCCGCCTCGGTGCGCGCCGCACAAGCCGCGCTGGCCCAGGCCTCAGCACTGGCCAATGGCCTGGCCAGCGACGTGCTGACCATCACCATGGGCTTTACCGACGCCGATGGGGACTGAGCCTGCATGACTGTGTTGCCCTCTCGCCGTGCCTTTCTGGGCCAAGCTGCCGCCGTGCTGGGCGTGGCTTGCAGCGGCATGCACACTTGGGCCGCCACACCCCCCCCCCGGACGCCCCCCGCGTGCTGACCGCCTGGATGCGCGGCGAGCAATCCTGGGCCGGTGTCTGGACGCCGGGGCAAACGCCGCGTGGCATCGCCCTGCCCGCACGCGCGCACCAACTGCTGCTGGTGCCCGGCACGCAAGGCACCCCGCTGCAAGCACTGGTGCTGGCCCGCCGCCCCGGTGAATACCTGCTGCGCATGGACCCGCTGCGCGGCAAAGCCCTACAGTGGCACACCATGGAAGACGACCGCTACCTCGGTGGCCATGCAGCACTGTCCGCCAACGGCAACACCTTTTTCACCACCGAGACCGATGGCGACACCGGCCAAGGCCTGATTGCCGAGCGTGACCAGCACACGCTGGAAAAGATACGCGAGTTTCTCAGCGGCGGCATTGGCCCCCACGCACTGCTGCTGGAGCCCGCAGGCACCCTGATGGTGGCCAATGGTGGCATCCTGAACCTGCCCGAAACCGGGCGCCGCAAGCTCAACATTGGCCGCATGGATTCCAACCTGACGCGGCTGGATGTGGCCAGTGGCCAGGTGCTAGCCCAGTACCGTCTGGCCGACCACTATCTGAGTTTGCGCCACCTGGCCTTCGCGCCCGACGGCACGCTGGGCATTGCGCTACAGGCAGAACACCCGCAGCCATTGGACCGTGAACGCGCGCCCGCGCTGGCCTTGCTCAAAGGCGAGGAGCTGCGCACAGTGGACTGGGAAACCCGTCAAGCACCCAGCGCCTGGGACGGGTATGCAGGTGACGTGTGCTGGGCGGAGGGGCGCTTCTGGGTCAGCGCCCCCCATGCCGGTTGGCTGGCATCGTGGTCTGCTGCGGGAGACGAGCTACACACCCAGGCCCTGGTGGGTGCTGGCGCGCTGGCCGCCCATAGTGGGCGCTGGATCGTCGGTGGCGGCACGGCAGCCCTGCTCTACCGGAGCCACACTCCGCAACCACAGCGCTTTGGGGTTCCCCTGCCGTGGGATAACCACGCCGCGTTGCTACCCCACGCGTAAGCACGTCGCAATTCATGCCAGCGGCCAGCCCCCATTGACCCATATCAAATTTTTTCAGACATTTTTCTTTACACAGAATACAAATAAGACAGATTCTCATTTAAAATTCATCCATCAATATCAGCTACCCCGATTTGCCATGATTGTTTGCGTTTGCCGCCGCGTGTCCGAGAAAGAGATTGCTCTGCACGCCAGCGAGGGCAAAGGATTTGACGACATCCAGTTTGAACTTGGCGTTGCGACCCAGTGTGGCCGCTGCGAAGATTGCGCCCGTGATGTGATCGACAAATGCCATGCCCAAGCCAGCATCGCCCAGCAAAGCTGGATGCCAATTGCTGTATCCATGTCCCGGTAAATCGACCGCTTTTTTTTGACAGTAAACAAGAACGCTTCTTGTTTACTTGGTTTTAACCCACAGCAGCAAGCCACACCTGGCCGCCGTCCGGCAGCCATGACATAGCCAGCCAGCCCTCTACCCTGAAGACTACGCGCCATGCCACACCTTGCCCCTGCTTTCGCTCGCCCATCCCCCATTTACACCGCGCCACTGTTGCCCTTGGGCGCCATGCTGCTTGCCAGTTCCGGCAGTGCGCTGGCGCAGCAAGCCAATGACGCGGAGGTGAAATCCCTCAAACCGGTCACCATCACGGAAAAAGCGGAAGAAGCCCAAGGCAAGGATTCCGTACGTGCCACGACCACCACGATCGGCAAAGGCAAGCAGGACTTGCGCGACATCCCGCAGTCCATCACGGTGGTTACCGAAAAACTGGTGGATGACCGAAATCTCGACACACTGAAGGACGTACTGCACAACACGGCTGGTGTGACATTCCTTGCTGCCGAAGGTGGCGAAGAGGACATCCGACTACGCGGCTTTTCGCTGGCCACCAGCGGCGACATCTTTTTGGACGGCATGCGTGACCCCGCGTTTTATGACCGTGACACCTTCAACAACGACCGTATCGAGTTGTTACGCGGCTCTGCCTCCATGCTGTTCGGTCGGGGATCCACAGGGGGTGCAGTCAACCAGGTCGGCAAACAAGCGCGTGCCATCAACGAGCACGAAATCACCACGACGCTTGGCAGCTACCAATACCGCAGGGTCACAGGCGACTTCAACATCCATACCGGTGAGGACGCAGGCCTGCGCATCAATGCCATGGTCACGACCGCAGACAATAACGGGGCGGGAAGTTCCATCGACAAACGCGGCTTGGCAGCCAATTACCGCTTTGGCATCGGTACCAGAGACGAGATTTCCCTGAGCCTGTCTACACTGGAAAACAATAATGGGATCAACTACGGCATCCCATTCATCCGCAACTACACTGGTGCCCCCGCGTCAGAAACCTCTCTGGTACCCATCAACCCGAACAGCTTTTATGGTTTGGACAGCGACCGGAATGACGGAGTCGCAAATATTGGAACCCTGGCTCACACACACCGATTTGACGATGACAGCGAACTGAAGACTCAAGTCCGCAAAGGTGTGTACACCCGAGATCTTCGCTCCGGAATCATTCGCTTCCAGAACGCCACGACCTTGTCTAATTTTTCCGACGCGACAAGGCTGACCCGCGGGCAGCAGGCCAAGGTCCAGGACTTTGATTCGATCTATGCCCAAAGCGACTACAGCACCAAGTTTTCTGCGCTGGGCTTCAAGCACGAAGTCATCACTGGCGTGGAAGTCTCCACGGAAACAAAGCACGTCTATGCTTTGTCGAGCATCACCAAACCAACCACCTCTATTGGAACTCCAGACGACGGTGCATCGGTAAACGAAAATTCGCGTAGCGTCCGATTGAGCAATACGTTCAATGCCGACAACCTGGGCCTGTATGCACAAGATCTGATGCAAGTGGCCCCACATTGGAAGCTTCTTGGCGGCCTGCGCTTTGACCGTATGCGAGGCAACTATGCCTCCTACAGCGCAGCAGGCGTGCTCAATGGCGCCTACCAGCAAACAATCGGCAACTGGAGTCAACGTGTTGGAGCGCTATACCAACCCAACGAGCTTAGTTCTTACCACTTTTCGTGGGGTACTTCGTTCAACACTTCGGCTGACACCTACTCTTACAGCGCCAACAGTGCAAACACACCGCCGGAGCAGAGCAGAAACGTTGAGTTCGGCGCCAAACTGGACTCGGCGGATAAGCGTTACACCGCCCGCTTTGCGATTTTTCAATCCACAAAATTCAATGAACGCAACACGGACCCCGATTCCGCAGCAACCCAGTTCCTGCTTTCGGGAGCACGCCACACAACCGGTCTGGAGATTGATGTCACTGGCTACCTGACACCCAAGTGGGAGGTCTATGGCTCCTATATGTGGATGCCGGATGCCATGATCGACAAATCCAACTCCACCAGCAACGGTGCACGCGAGGGTGAACGTCCCGGTCTTACACCCATTCATAGCGGCACGGTGTGGACGACCTACCAATTCACCCCCGAACTGCGCATGGGCGCAGGTGTAAATTTCCGCAGCGAACAGTCGCCTGCCACCAATCCTGGATTCATGGCCCCCGGCTACGCCACGCTTGACCTTATGGGCGAATACAAGTTCAGCGAGCGTTATGTTCTCAAGGTCAATGTCACCAATGCATTGGACAAACTTTACGCCGACTCGCTGTATACCGGCCACTACACCCCTGGCTCGGGTCGGAACATCCAAGCCACGATGAACATTAAGTTCTGAACCTTACCGCACAACCCGCCTCACGCCATGCTCCTCCAACTACCCAATATCCTTTCTGCCGACGAAGTTGCCCAGGCCCAAGCCCTGCTGGCCACGGCGCCGTGGGCGGACGGCCGCAAGGGGACTGGAGAGCTGGCGCGGCAGGTCAAGAACAACGAGCAACTGGACCACGACTGCGAGACAGCGCGCACCATCCGCGCGATGGTGTTGCGCGGGCTGGACCGTAGCCCGACCTTCTTTTCGGCAGCGTTGCCCAAAAAGGTGTTTCCGCCCCGCCTGAACCGGTATGGCGGCGACAGCAACTTTTACGGCAACCACATCGATGGCTCGGTGCGCTACCTGCCGGACGGCAGTGGGCGCCTGCGCACCGATGTGTCGTGCACCATCTTCTTGTCAGACCCAGAGGACTATGACGGCGGTGAACTCTGCATTGCCGACACCTATGGTGAGCAATCGGTCAAGTTGCCAGCCGGCCACGCGGTGCTGTACCCCGGCACCAGCCTGCACCAAGTCAAACCCGTTACCCGAGGCTACCGCCTGGCCTGCTTTTTCTGGATTGAGAGCCTGGTGCGCAGCGATGAGCAGCGCCGCATGCTGTACGAGTTGGATATGAACCTGCTGGCCCTACGCCAGCAGCATGGCGATAACGCCCACACCACGGCGCTGACTGGCGTCTACCACAATATGTTGCGCATGTGGGCCGACACCTGAGCCCTCCGTCCCCCCTGCCGCCCCTCCTCCACAATGTCCACTTCCGCTTTGCCCCGCCCCTACGCGCTTCCTGCCATGAGCCGCAATACCACTATTGTTATCAGCGTGATTGCCCTGCACGTGGCGGTGCTGTGGGCCATGCAAGCGGGCCTGCTGCGCCGGGTGGTCGAGGCCGTGGTGCCGGCCGAAATTCTGGTGGAAATCATGGCGCCACCTGCTCCGCCGGCGCCACAACCCAAGCCCCAGCCGCAACCCAAGGTTGAGGTGAAGGCCCCTACCCCCAAACCCGTGACACCAACCCCAACACCCGCGGTGGCCCAGCAGCCCGTCCCTGCGCCCTTGGCGATTGCGCCTTCAGCCAACGCACCCGCTCCTTCTGCCGCAGCCCCGACCGCGGCGGCTGCCAGCACCAACACCGGCAGCGCTACCAACGCGCCCCCATCACCACCCGCTCCGCCCAAGGTGGAATTGCCCTCCAGCGATGCGGACTACCTCAACAACCCCAAACCGCCCTACCCAGCCCTGAGTAAGCGTCTGCAGGAACAGGGCAAGGTGGTGGTACGGGTGTATATCAGCACAGAGGGGCAGGCCTCGCAGGCCTCCGTGAAAACGTCTAGCGGCTTCGAGCGGCTAGACCAGGCAGCGGTGAACACCGTTCTCAAATGGCGCTACGTGCCCGGCAAGCGCGGTGGCGTGCCCGAGGCCATGTGGTTTGACGTACCCGTGAACTGGGTACTGCAGTAATTTTTCTGAATCTTTTTAGTGGAGTAGTACATGGAATCGCAACTCGGACTCGTCACCCTCTGGACCCAAGGTGACTGGGTTACCAAATCTGTCGCTGTGTTGTTGCTGGGCATGTCCCTGGCCTCGTGGATCGTAATCCTCATCAAGGCGCTGGACATTCTCAAGTTCAAATCCCTCGGCCAGCGCACCGAAACGTTTTGGCACAGCGAAGACTTTTCTACCGGCCTGAAGGCCCTGGGCCCCCAGCAAGACAACCCCTTTGTGCAACTGGCCCAAGCTGGGCAAGAAGCCACCGCCCACCACCGCAACACCCAAACCCAGCTGCATGACGCGCTGGACATCAGCGACTGGATCAGCCGCGCCCTGCGCAACAGCATTGACGACAGCACAGCACGCTTTCAGAGCGGGCTGGCCGTCCTCGCCTCGGTCGGCTCCACCGCGCCGTTTGTGGGCCTGTTTGGCACCGTCTGGGGCATCTACCACGCACTGATGGGCATTGGCGCTGCGGGCTCCGCCACCATCGACAAAGTGGCAGGCCCCATCGGGGAGGCGCTGATCATGACGGCACTGGGCTTGGCGGTGGCCATTCCTGCGGTACTGGGCTACAACGCGCTGGTGCGCGGCAACAAGTCCATCCTGACCAAGCTCAACCGCTTTGCCCATGACCTGCACGCCTACTTTGTGACCGGTGCCCGTGTGGGCAAGCACCAGGCAGACGGCAAGGTTGTTGCCATGAAGAAGGCGTAAGGCAGCGTATGTCTTTTGGAATGCAAGACGCCAGCGCCGACGGTGAATCCGAGGTGATGAACGAGATCAACATGACGCCCCTGGTGGACGTGATGTTGGTGCTGCTGATCATCTTCATCATCACCGTGCCAGTGATGAAACACGCGGTGAACGTGGAGCTTCCCACCGCCACCAGCCAGCCCCAGAACACCAAGCCCGAAACCATCCAGCTCAGCGTGGACGCCCAGGGCGGCTACTTTTTGAACCAGAACCCGGTGGCACCCGACACCCTGCCTGCCGTGCTGCAGGCCGAGGCCGCCAAGGAGCCCCAGCCCGAGCTGCATATCCGCGGCGACAAGGCTGTGCGTTACGAGTTTGTGGCGCAAGCCATGGGGGCGGCCCAGGTAGCCGGGCTGCGCAAGATCGGCTTTATCACCGAACCCAAACCCTGAGGCAGGGCGCCCATGCTGCTGACCCTGAAAACCCGCTTGGACTGCACCGCAGAGCGCTGCTTTGACGAGGTGCAGACGCCGCGCCTGCTCATGCACATTGCGCAACCGCTGGTGCACTTCACGCCCATCACCCCGCCGCAGCTGCCCGCGCGGTGGGAGGCGCGGGAGTACGAGGTCGCCATGCACCTGCTGAGTTGTATTCCGCTAGGGCGGCAGATGGTGCGTATCTCGGGCCAGGACCATTCGCAGCGCGACGGCCACTTCTCCGTGGAGTTGCGCGACAACGGCTCGGGCACGCTGATCTCGCGCTGGGACCACCGCATCTTCATCCAGGCCGCGGACCAGGGCTGTGACTACACCGACCAGGTGGACATCCAGGCCGGCTGGCTTACGCCTCTGGTGTGGCTGTTTGCCTGGGGCTTTTACAAGCACCGCCAACGGCGTTGGCAGCAGCTGGTCCGCCGGAGTTTTTCGTATGCCTAGCGCCCCCAGCCACCCCGGTGGGTCTGCACCCGCAGAGCCCGCAGCGCCACCCATGGCAGCGTCGCAAGAGGTATTGCACTCCAGTGCTCTGCTCGGTCCACGCCAGGCCATTGAAATTGAGCACAACGGGCAGCGTTACCGCCTGCAGAGCACCCGCTCAGGCAAGTTGATTCTCACCAAATAGGCATAAAAATAGCTGCTAGCCCACGTCCATCGTGCGCTAGCAGCTATTATTTTTGTAGCTATTGATTGCTACACGCCAGACATTACAAGCCGATGGCGGCAATGCCGGCCTTGGCGATCTGGGCGTCTTCGTTGGACTTCACTCCGCTCACACCCACGGCGCCCAGGCACTGGCCGTCTTTCAGGATGGGCACGCCCCCCTCCAACATGCCTTCCAGGTTGGGGGCGCTCAGGAAAGACACACGGCCGCCGTTGATCATGTCCTCATACACCTTGCTTTCGCGGCGGCCCATGGCCGCGGTGTGGGCCTTGGCTGGCGCAATGTGTGCCGAGATGGGGGCAGCACCATCCAGACGCTGGAAAGACAGCAGGTGCCCACCATCGTCCACGATAGCAATGCTCACAGCCCAGTTGTTTTTGAGGGCCTCGGCTTCGGCAGCCGCGGCGATGGCTTTGACGTCGGAGAATTCGAGAACGGATTTGGTTTTCATGGCGAGACCCTGTAGGTAGAAATGATGCGGATAGGGAGAAACCCCAAGCATACCGTTTGCAGAAAGCGCATTGGCCATCGCCATCGAAGAACAGCCCTGCACAAAACCCGGCCAATCACAAGGCCAAATGCGGCGAGCACCTTGTTTATCCCTAGAATGTCCGCACCTGCAGACTGCAGTTACAAGGAGCTAAGACTATGACTGATCGCATAACCACCATGGGCCACAGCCTGGGCTATGGCGCATCTTCCGCACAGCGCAACAAAGTGCTGCGCAACACTTACTGGCTGCTGGCCCTGAGCCTGGTGCCTACCGTGCTGGGCGCCTGGGTGGGCGTGGCCACCGGCATCACCCAGTCGCTGGGCGGCATTCTGGGCATGGTGGTGTTTTTGGCCGGTGCCTTCGGCTTCATCTACGCCATCGAAAAGACCAAAAACTCTGCGGCCGGCGTGCCCGTGCTGCTGGGCTTTACCTTCTTCATGGGTCTGATGCTGTCGCGCCTGATTGGCCAGGTGCTGGGCTTTCGCAACGGCTCCGAGCTGGTGCTCACCGCGTTTGGCGGCACAGCGGGTGTGTTTCTGGTGATGGCCAGCCTGGCCAGCGTTATCAAACGTGACCTGTCCGGCATGGGCAAGTGGCTGTTTGTGGGCGTGATCGTGTTGATGGTGGGTGGCGTGATCAACGCCTTTGTCGGCTCCACGGCCGGCATGATGGCCATGTCCATGGCTGCCATCGGCATCTTCAGCGCCTACATGCTCTACGACATCAAGCAGATCATTGACGGTGGTGAAACCAACTACATCAGTGCTACGCTGGCCCTGTACCTGGACATCATCAACGTGTTCCAGAGCCTGCTGGCCCTGCTGGGCATCTTCGGTGGTGAACGCGACTAAACGCCGCACACCCCCTGCACACAAGGCCCTTCGGGGCCTTTTTGCATGGTGCGCTCAATAAGGCGCAAAATCTGCCGATAAATGACCTAGACCACTCTTTGCACCCATGTATTTGCGCTTACTCCCCATCACCCTCACCCTGCTGCTGGCCGGCTGCGACCTGGAGGCCCTGCTGGCGGATCCGCGCGTGGCCCAGCGTGAGGCCGATGCGAAAGCCATAGGCAGCGCCTGCCGCCACGGCCTGCGCAGCATTGAAGACTGCTATGCGCTGAATGAAAAAGCCTCCAAGGCCGCGGTGTTTGCGGGCTGGAAGGACATGGACCAATACATGCGGGACAACAAGATCGAAGGCATTGCGCCCTCGGGCCTGAAGCCGCCCCCACCGCAAGAAGAAATCGTCACCGAAACCAAAGAAGAAAAGACCAAGCCCACCGCGAAAGCCAGCGGCAAGTCCTGATCTTTTCCCCGATAGTTTGTGTGGTGTGGCGGCTCAGTCCGCCAGCTCAAACACCGCAATACTCTCCACGTGCGCCGTGTGAGGGAACATGTTGACCACCCCGCCCTTGGTACAGCGGTAGCCCGCTTCCGTCACCAGCACTCCCGCGTCACGCGCCAACGTAGCGGGGTTGCAGCTCACGTAGACAATGCGCCGGGGCGGCGTCCAGCCCTTGCGCAGCTCGGGCTGTTGGTGCAAAGCGGCCAGCGCCTGCACCAGGGAGAAAGCACCTTCGCGCGGCGGGTCCACCAGCCACTTGTCGGCAGCGCCATCACCGATCAGCAGCTCAGGCGTCATCTCGAACAGGTTGCGCGCTACAAATTTGGTAGCTGCCAGCGCAGGTTTCGCAGGGGCTTGCGTGCGATTTGACTCAGAATCTGCAGTCATATTGAGCTTCAGGTTCTCGCGCGAACGCGCCACCAGTGACTCCGCCCCTTCCACCCCCAGCACCTCACGCGCCTGGGTAGCCAGCGGCAGCGTGAAGTTGCCCAAGCCGCAGAACCAGTCGATCACACGCTCGGTCTTCTGCACCGCCAACAGACCCAATGCACGCGACACCAGCACGCGGTTGATATGCGGGTTCACCTGGGTAAAGTCCGTGGGGCGAAACGGCATGGTGATGCCAAAGTCGGGCAACTGGTAGGCCAGTTGGCCCGTGGTGTGGCCGGGCAGTTCGTCCAGGCGGTGGATGGTTTCCGGCCCCTTGGGCTGCAACCACCATTGCAAGCCAGGATTGGCCGCCGCAAATTCGCGCAAGCGGCTCAAGTCAGCTTCTGACAAAGGCTCCAGGTGACGCAGCACCATGGCAATCACCTCGCCCGCACCGCCATTGGCACCCGCGGTAGGCGCCATATCCCCCATGGCCAGCTCAATCTGTGCCAACGTCTCCACCGCGTCCATGGACTCGATCAGGCGGCGCAACGGCACCAGCATGGCGCTCACATGGGGTGCCAGCACATGGCACTCCTTCATGTCGGCCACGTAGCGGCTCTTGCGCTCATGGAAGCCAATCAGCACCGCACCTTTTTTGCGCACGTGGCGTACCGACAGGCGCGCACGGTAGCGGTAACCCCAGGCCGGCCCTTCGATGGGGCGCAGAATGTTGTCGGGCTTGACCTTGCCGATGTGCCACAGGTTGTCCTCCAGCACACGCTGCTTCACCGCCACCTGGGCACTCACATGCAGGTGCTGCATCTTGCAGCCGCCGCAGGCGCCTTCGTGCAGGCCGAAGTGCGGGCAGGCCGGGCGCACGCGCTGGGACGATTCCTGGTGAATCTCGGTCAGCGTGCCCTTCTCAAAACTGCTTTTGCTGCGGTGGATCTGGGCACTGACCACCTCAAACGGCAGCGCACCGTCAATGAACACCACCTTGCCATCAGGCCGGTGGGCCACGCCCTGGGCTTCCAGGTCCAGGGATTTGACGCGCAACCAGCCCTCAGGCAGTGCGGGTTCTGTGGGAGTGTCGGGGGAGATCGGGGACAGGGTGTCTGGAGAAATAACGTCGCTCATACCCCAATTGTCTCAGGTCGGAGAGAGGGCAATGTATCGCCGGGCCACCCCAAGTGCTGAACCACTTGGCGGCCAGCTCCGAAAGAGGGAAATTAGCCCCCTCGGGGGGGGGCAGCGCCCCACGCAGTGGCGGAGCGTGGGGGCCACGGGCTACATCAGGAATTCGCGCTTGATGCCGCGGCGGGCCAGGTGCCTTTTGAGCTTGAACAGCGCCTCGTTCTGCACCTGGCGCACACGCTCACGCGTCAGGCCCAGCCGGCTACTGATGACGTCCAGCGTTTCAGGCTCACGGTCATGCAGGCCAAAGCGACCCTCCAGAATTTCGCGCTCCCGCGGAGACAGTGTGGCAATCCACTCCTCCAGCAGCCCATCCACCTCGTGGGCATGGGCCTGCGCCTGCGGGTCCAGTGCCAGCTCATCCACCAGACTGTCCCCCAGCGAATGCTCCTCGCCGCCCGGGTCCAGCGTCGCATCGAGCGAACGTGGCGCCTCGGACATGGCCAGCAAATCGGCCACATCGGGCGCCTCACGGCCCAGCAGCGCAGCAATGTCCTCCACGCGGATACCCTCGGGTCGCTGCGCCACGAGCGCCGCGTCATTTTCCAGCGCCCGGCGGGCACGCAACACCTGCTGCACTTCGCGAACCACATTGACCGGCAAGCGCACGGCACGGCCCTGGTACATGAGCGCCCGGTCCACCGACTGGCGTATCCACCACGTGGCGTAGGTAGAGAAGCGGAATCCCCGTTCGGGTTCGAACTTGTCAATGGCGTGCATCAACCCGAGGTTGCCCTCCTCGATCAGGTCGGACATGGGCACACCACGCCCGTTGTAACCCTTGGCAATGCTGACCACCAAGCGCAGGTTGTGTTCGATCATGCTTTGCCGCGCCGCGAAGTCACCCGCACGGGCGCGGGTAGCCACCGCAAACTCTTCTTCGGGGGTAAACAGTTCGGTACGCCGCACGCCGCGCAGGTAAACCGCCAGTGCATCGGCCACTTCCTCGCCCGCAGCGGACGGGGCCAGCTCTGCTGGCCAGCCCTCGGGAGCAGCACTTGCTATATTTTCAGGAGCTTCTCGCGCAGATTCCATGCGCTCTGGAGGCACATGGGATGCCCAACTGCCTCCCGCGTTATTCGGACGGGCGGGAGCGTCATCCGGGGCGGGGGGGCTGGGCTTTTTCATGGGGGCCTGCTATCTGGCGGGGAGGTACCTGGCCGGGTCCACTGGCTTGCCTTGCCGGCGTACCTCGAAGTGCAGCTTCACCCGGTCGGCGTCGCTGCTGCCCATCTCGGCAATCTTCTGGCCCTTCTTCACCGTCTGGTCTTCCTTGACCAGCAGGGTCTGGTTGTGGGCATAGGCCGTGAGGTAAGTGTTGTTGTGCTTGAGGATGATCAGGTTGCCATAACCGCGCAGGCCAGCACCGGCGTACACCACCTTGCCTTCGCCAGCCGCCAGCACCGGGTCGCCCGCGTTGCCGCCAATGTCCAGGCCTTTGTTCTTTGCCTCGTCAAAACCCGCCACCACCGGGCCGTTGCCGGGCCAGATCCAGGCCAGCTCATCCTCACCAGAGGCGGCTGCCGCTGGCGCTGGTGTGCTGGGTGCCGATGCGGCCGCCACCGGTGTGGACGCAGCTTTGGCGGGTGCCGACGCCGCACCCGCGGCGGGCAGAGAGGTGGTCGTAGCCGACGAACTTGCCACGGGTTTGGCCACCGCCACGGTGTCGGCGACGGGCGGCACCACACGCAACACCTGACCCACTTCAATCTTGTCGGGATTATCCAGCGCATTCCAGCGCGCGATATCTTTGTGGCCCTGGCCGGTTTCCAGGCCAATGCGCATGAGGGTGTCGCCGGGCTTGACGGTGTAGTAACCCGCCTTGCCCGCGTTTTCGAACCCCGGCGGCTGCTTCACTGCCTGGGTGCGTGGGTCAATCACCGTGCCGGCCTTGCCAGCGGAGCTGCCACGGTCTTCCACCGGTGCCCGGTTGACAGCCGTAGAGCCACAGCCGGACAAGACCACCACGGCCACACAAGCCCCGGCCAACGCTAAACGACGCACACCAAACATATGTTTAATTCCCTTCAGGCAATGCCCGATTTTAGGGGGACAAAATGCACAGCCTCCAAAAGCGTCTGGCGCACGCCCTGTGGGGTCTTGTCCAGCACCAACAAGGCCTGCGTCCCCCCGCCTGTGACAACCGGTGCCACCAGGCGTCCCCCCACGACCAATTGGTCCACCCAGGCTTGGGGAACCGCCTCGCCACCGGCTGCGGCAATGATGCCGGCATACGGCGCGCCCTTGGCGTAGCCTGCCATGCCATCGCCAAACAACAGGTGCACATTGGGCAGGCGCAGATGGCGCAGATTCTCGCGTGCCTTGTCGTGCAGGCCGCGCAGGCGTTCGATGCTGTACACCTCATCGGCCACCAGGCTCAGCACCGCGGCTTGGTATCCGCAGCCCGTACCGATTTCCAGCACACGCCCCACACGTCCGGTGGCGCCATTGCGCAATAGCTCGATCATGCGCGACACCACACCGGGCTTGGAAATCGTTTGTCCCAACCCAATCGGCAAGCTGGTGTCTTCGTAGGCCTGGTTGACCAGCGCGCTGTCCACAAACCGGTGGCGCTCGATCGCGCCCATGGCACCCAGCACCAGTGGGTCGGTCACGCCCTGCCCGGCCAACTTCTGCACCATGCGCTGGCGCACGGCTTGGGAGTCCATGCCATGGCCCTGGGGCATGTGGGGCGCGTGAGGCAGTGGGGCCTTGGCGCGCGCTGTCGGCACCACCGTGGGCTTGGCCAGCGCAGCCTGCGCCACGGACTTGGACGCGGCCACCGCAGTGCTGACCACGGCGCCATGCGGATTGGGCCGCGTTTTGGCCAGCGTGGCGTCAAGCCGGGCAGGAAAGGACGGGCGTGGCTTCATGCGGCGACGGGAGGGTGCGGTGCCAACCGGGATGCGGTTTGCGCCCAGTAGCCCAGATTGTCGTGGTCGGTCAGGTCCACCTTCAGCGGTGTGATGGCCACATGGCCCTGCGCCGTGGCATGGAAGTCGGTGCCATCGGCATCGTCTTTCACCGGGCCGGCCGCACCGATCCAGTACATGGTCTCGCCACGTGGGCTTTGCTGCTGAATGACTTTTTCCGCTGCATGGCGCTTGCCCAGGCGACACAGCTTCACACTGCCAATCTCGTCAAACGGCAGGTTGGGAATGTTGACGTTAAGCAGCCAGGGCTTGGGGGTGATGAGCTGCTGCTGTTGCATGGACAGCACCAGCTCGCGTGCCTTTTGGGCAGCCGAGGTCAGGTGCACCCAGTCTTTTTCGACCTGAGAGAAGGCAATCGCCGGAATACCGAACAAAAAGCCTTCCATGGCCGCACCCACCGTGCCGGAGTAAATCGTGTCGTCACCCATATTGGCGCCGTTGTTGATGCCAGACACCACCAAGTCAGGCCGGTAGTCCAGCAGGCCGGTGAGCGCAATGTGCACGCAGTCGGCAGGGGTGCCGTTCACGTAGCGAAAGCCGTTGGCCGCGTGGTGCACATAGAGCGGTGAATGCAGGGTCAGCGCGTTCGATTTGGCGCTGTTGTTTTGCTCGGGGGCAATCACCTCCACCTGGGCAATGTCTTTGAGTGCTTCATACAGCGCCACGATGCCGGGGGCCTGGTAGCCGTCGTCGTTGGAAATCAGGATTTTCATAGGAGTGCAGAGTGTGCTGGCATTGTAGGTGGGGGGGGTGAAACCTGGTCGCACGAGAGACATTTTTCAAGCCTGCCCCCACCTATGATTTGCCAACTTTTTTGGAGACACCCCATGCACGCCTGGTTATGCGACAACCCCACCGGCATCGACGCCCTGACCTGGCAAGAGCTGCCTACACCGCAGCCCAAGGCCGGCGAGGTGCTGCTGGAGATCAAAGCCGCCAGCCTGAACTTTCCCGACATCCTGATCGTGCAAAACAAATACCAGATGAAACCTGCCCTGCCCTTTGTGCCAGGCTCGGAGTACGCGGGCATCGTGCAAGCCGTGGGCGAAGGTGTCACCCATCTGAAAGTCGGCCAATCCGTGGCCTGCCTGAGCGGTACCGGCGGCTTTGGCACCCACACCATCGCCCCTGCAGCCCTGTGCATGCCGCTCCCCGCAGGATTCCCCATGGTGGATGCCGCGGCCTTCATCATGATTTACGCCACGTCGTACCACGCGCTGGTGGACCGCGCACAGCTCAAGGCCGGTGAGACGGTGCTGGTGCTGGGCGCCGCAGGTGGTGTGGGCACCTCCGCGATCCAGATTGCCAAGGCGATGGGAGCCAGGGTAATTGCCGCGGCCTCCACACAAGAGAAATGCGACCTCTGCAAATCCATTGGTGCAGACGCCACGATCAACTACAGCACAGAAAATTTGCGCGAAGCATTGAAGTCCCTGACCGACGGCAAGGGCCCGGACGTGATTTACGACCCGGTGGGTGGTGACTTTGCTGAACCAGCCTTCCGCTCCATCGCCTGGCGCGGCCGCTACCTGGTGGTGGGCTTTGCGTCCGGCCCCATTCCCGCGCTCCCCTTCAACCTGGCATTGCTCAAAGGCGCATCCATCGTCGGCGTGTTCTGGGGCGATTTTGCGAAGAAGGAACCCAAGGCCAATGCCGCCATGATGGGTGAATTGGCCCAGTGGTACGGCCAAGGCAAGATCAAGCCGGTCATCGACCGCACCATGCCCATGGCCGAGCTTAAGGCTGCCTACGCCCACATGGGCTCACGCGGCGTGATGGGCAAGCTGGTAATGGTGAACTAGGCCGCGTACGTCAAAGCGCCTCAAAGGTGCCAGAGATTGGCATCCTTGCGGGCGAGCTGCGGGTAAATTGCATCGTGGTCATTCGACAACTCATGAATGGCCATCAACACCTCTGCAGGAAACCCGGCCCGCGGCCTCTCGCCCATGTCGTGCTGCAGCTCGTGCATGAGCGCCACAAATTCCGGGTGCCCCCAGAACAGCTTGATCTTCTTTCCGATGTTCGGAAAGGCCGCATCAATCGTCTTGAAAAAGATGCTGTCTTCAACCATGTGTTTTCTCCATCCAACGACTGCCCGGTGGCTGCAGCAGCGACCAAACGCTGCGCGCACCCGGGTCAGGTGGATGAGATATCGGATGGCAGAAAAAGTTTCTTCAAGCGCACGCAGGCCAAGGGAATCGACCAGGCGTAAAAAAACCCTGTTTCCTCGCGAAAACAGGGTTTTTACATACCTTGGGGTGGCTGATGGGGCTCGAACCCACGACAACAGGAATCACAATCCTGGACTCTACCAACTGAGCTACAGCCACCGCAGAGCCGAAATTATAACCCGATAAAACCCTTATGGAGCCTCAGACGGGGCAGAACTTGTGGGTGCAGGCACTTTGATTTGCACCTTGAAGCGCTCTTTGAGGGCCGCGTAGTAGGCCAAGCTCTCCGCATTGGCGGTCCACTGGGCGTACTGATTGCGCTCTTGCTTGGTCACATCGTCGGCGACCGGATTGCGTGGCAACACTTTGTTGACTTTCACAATGGCATAGCCTTGACGTCCCAAATCCACACCCAGGGTAACAGGCAGCTTAGCGGGGTCTGCACGCAAGGCGGCATCCAGCAACAGGCCCTGCACGGGCTGCTTGGCTTCGCGCGATACGGTCACGGCAGCGGGGAAGCTGGCGGATGCGGGCGTTGCCTTCCATGCTTCCAGCTTGGCAACACCTTCTTTTTTGGCCAACTCTTGTGCACGGCTCGCCACCAGTTGCTCACGCACCTGCGCGCGTACCACGGACAAGGGCAATGCAGCCGCGGGACTGTATGACACCACACGCGCTGCGCTCAACTGGTTGGGGCCAGTTTCCACCGCCTCGGTATTGCGTTTCTTTTCGAGTGAATCGGCGCTAAAAATGGCAGCCAGCAATTTCTCATTGGCCAGCACGCTTTTGGCATCGCCTGCAGGCAGACGTTGCACATTGGTGGCTTGTTTAACGTCCAGCTTGAGGCGTTCGGCCACGGGTTTCAGGCTGTCCGATTGTTCGTACACCGCGTTGGTGAAGGTTTCTGCCACTTCGGCAAATTTGCGCTGAGCCTGCTGCAGACGCAACTCGGCCTCCAGTCCCGCCCGTGCTTCTTCAAACACGGGTTGTTTGGAAGCTTTGACGTCCGTTAACTTGATGATGTGAAAACCGAAATCAGATTCGACGACATCGCTGACATCACCTTTGCTCATGGCAAAAGCGGCGTCCTCAAAGGGTTTGACCATCGCACCACGCGCAAAGAAATCCAGGTCGCCGCCGTTGGGCGCAGAACCGGTGTCCTGCGAATTTTTCTTGGCCAGATCGGCAAAGCTGTTAGGCGCTTTGCGGACTTGCTCCAAGAGGGACTGTGCCTTCGCCTTGGCCTTTTCACGGTCGGCGGCAGGCATGTCTTTGGGGGCATTGATCAGAATATGGCTGGCGCGACGCTCTTCCTTGGCGCTCAGGCGGCTGGCATTCTGTTCGAAGTACGACTTGAGGTCCGCCTCATTCAGCACCACCGATTTCTTGATCGCATCCAAGTCCAACACCACATACTCAACGGTGGCGGATTCAGGCGACTGGTACTGGGAAAGGTTGGCTTGGTAGAAGGCGTCGACATCTGCGTCTGACAGGCTGACCTTGCTGGCGAAATCGGCAGGGCTGAAACGTGTGATCTGCACCTCGCGTCGCTCAAAAAAAGCATTCAAGGCCATGTCCGCCAGCGCATGGGACGCAAAGGCAGTGGACGTCACACCCGACTCCACCTGCATCAGCGACAGATCCGTGCGCACACGGGCTTCAAAACCTTCCGGAGTCAGGCCCTGACTAGCTGCCAACTGGCGGTAACGGTCCATGTCCAGCGAGCCATCGGGCTTGCGCAAACCGGCGATTGTCGGATTTTGCTGCAGCTCACGGGCCAAGCGCGCATCCGAGGTGGTGAGATGCGCGTCATTGACAGCAGCAGCCATGACCCGCTCACGCACCAAACGTTCAAGCGTCGCATAACGGGCCTCCGGAGAGTCGAGTAACTTGGCATCCAGGTTCGGAATGGAGGCACGCAAGCGGTCCACTTCATTCTTGTGTGCGAAGTCCCATTCTTCTTGGGTAATGCTGGTGTTGCCGACTTGGGCCACGGTGGCTCCCGTGGAGGCGACACCTTTGTAACCGTCAATCCCCACCAACACAAAAGCGGCAATGATCAGCAAGAACAATGGCGCCGCGATGAACTTGGTGTTCCGGCGGACAAATTCAAACATGCACTAACTCTCCATGTAAACAACAAAAAAGGCGAACACACTGTTCGCCTTTGCTGGGTGGGTGGTGGGTGATGACGGGCTCGAACCGCCGACATTCTGCGTGTAAGGCAGACGCTCTACCAACTGAGCTAATCACCCAAACCGAAACCGAATTTTAG
>MGPB01000011.1 GCA_001795455.1 Curvibacter sp. GWA2_63_95
AACATTTTTTACTTTGTTTCGCTTGCCTTGCTGTGATCAGCGAAGCCTTGAATTATGACACACTTTTTGAAGTCCTGTCAAATCAAGCAAAAGTTTTTTTGTTTGATCTTTTCGCTCATTCATAAGCGGGGGGCGCAGTGTAGCAGAAGAAATCCATCTACACGCGATATCGATCTGAAGATCCTTTTAAGCGCTGAAGCAAAGCCGGTGCGATGTCAGTCAAAGGAAGAACCTCGTCAGCGGCACCATTCAAAATGGCCTCACGCGGCATTCCAAATACGATACAACTCGCCTCGTCCTGCACATAGTTGTAGCTACCCGCATCCCTCATCTCTTTCATAGCTTTGGCACCATCATTGCCCATACCCGTCAACATGATTCCGAAGGCGTTGCGACCAGCCACCTTTGCCGCCGAGCGGAAAAGAACCTCGACAGAAGGTCGATGGCGATTAACGAGCTCTCCATCTGCAACCACGCACACATAATTAGCCCCACTCTTTTCAACCCAAAACTGCTTGCCGCCTGGGGCTACATAGGCATGACCAGGCAATACACGCGCGCCGTTGATCGCCTCCTGCACAGTGATTTGACAAAGCCCATTGAGGCGCGCAGCAAAGCTAGTTGTAAATCCAGGGGGCATGTGCTGAGTAATGACCACGCCAGGGGAGTCGGCCGGCAATCGAATCAAGATCTCCTTGATTGCCTCGGTGCCGCCAGTTGACGCACCAATAAATATCAATTTCTCCGTCGAGATGCGGCCAATAGCGATCGGTGCGCTATTGAGATTCGACAACTGCTCAGCCCCCACCGGAAGCGAAGCAACGCGAGGAATTTTCTGGATTTTTGCCGCCGCAGCCACCCGAATCTTGTCAACAATATTGGTCGCAAGCTCCTTGATTCCGTCTACCAAACCGATACGCGGTTTAGCCACGAAATCCACAGCGCCCAACTCCAACGCCTTCATTGTGACCTCAGCGCCACGCTCTGTGAGCGTGGAGATCATAACAACCGGCATGGGGCGCAATCGCATCAAACGCCCCAAAAAATCGAGGCCATCCATTTTCGGCATCTCGATATCAAGTGTGATGACATCGGGGTCCAACTCACGAATCATCTCGCGCGCGACAAGCGGGTCATTCGCCGCACCGACACACTGCATATCCGCCTGCTTATTGATGATCTCAGCCAACAAACTCCGCACTAGGGCAGAGTCATCCACCACAACGACACGAATTTTCTTCATCACTACTAACTCAAAAAAGATCTACAGAGCCACCCTGCGTAGACTTCGCAACGGAAGCCGCATTGCCACGCCGCTCCTCGACAGCCAAGGTCTCAGGATGCGAATGTGCCAAGCGCTTCACCAAAGCCTTCCCCGTCACCGGGAAGAAACAAACCTTGCGAGGGTGGATATCCAAAACATCCTGCGACACGACAGGGATGCGCTCCGTGGCAAGATAGTCCAATACAAATTTGGTGTTGCGCTCACCGACATTCATGGTGGTGAAGCCGGCCATCACCTGCGCCCCGCCAAAAATCTTCGCCTGCATTGTTTCCCGCCGGGCTCCCAATTTCAGCATTTCGTTGATTAGCAACTCCATTGCGTACGAACCATACCGCCCAGAGCCATCCGCTCCGTCACCATCGGGCAGCATGAAGTGATTCATTCCGCCAGTGCGCGCTTTTCCGTCCCAAATGCAGGCGGCAATGCAAGACCCCAGAACCGTCATGATCACGAGATCTTCATTAGAAACGTAGTACTCACCAGGTAGTACTTTCACAGCATCGTATTGAAAGTGATGATCGGCATAAAAGAAAGATGCCTCTCCAGGCTTGCGTGGTTGAGCTTTTAAATGCTCAATTCGAGACACACGCCCGCTTGCCAATGTCTTTGTAGACGGGGCAGCGGCGCCACCTCTGAGAGCTCCCGAGACGAAACTACTTGAAGTTGAAATCATTTGAAGTTGCTATCCAAACAGTTGAGTCGGTTTCTGGTTTCTGATCTGCCGAGGGACTCTCACCTACAACGTTCGTAAACAGTTTTGCCTTTGAGAACAAAAAGATCTCGCGAATCACTGAAGTTCTCAGCATGTCCAACGAACAACAAGGCGCCAGGCTTCATGAAGCGGTGGATTTTCTCCAACACCCTCCTCTGTGTTGCACTATCGAAATAAATCATCACGTTTCGACAAAAGACAGCATCAAAAGGTTCTCGGAATGGCCAGTCGTCCTTGATGAGGTTCACGATCAAGAACTCAATTGCATGACGCAACTCAGGCTTTACTCTGACCAACCCGGCATTGCCCGCTTTTCCGCGCAAAAAATACTTACGCACAAATTCGGCCGGAACCCCTTTTAGCCCCTCCTGCCGATAGACTCCCTGCGCGGCAGTTGCCAGCACCTTCGAATCAATGTCACTTGCTTGTAATGAGAATTTCGACTTACCAAGCACCTCTGATGCGGTCATAGCGATTGAGTACGGCTCTTCGCCAGTGGATGCTGCGCTACACCAAATCCTGCACTCGGTTGATGACGTACGAGATTTCAAAAAATCTGAAAAGATTTCGAAATGGTGATGCTCCCGAAAAAAAGAGGTGAGGTTAGTGGTCAGCGCATTAACAAACTCCTGCCATTCGGGCCCGTCTGTTGACTCCAGCCAACTCAAATACTCTCTGAAACTGTTATGCCCAGTATCCCGCAATCGTCGCGATAACCGGCTATACACCATTGCATGCTTGCCGTCATGCAGGCTGATACCGGCACGCTGATAGATCAGTTTTTGAACATGGTCGAAATCGGAGTTAGTCCACGCGAATTCACGACCTTGCATCTCTCCGGCGGCTTGAGTGGGTGGCAAAGCCATGTTGCGAATGCGCTCCAAGATTTGATCAAGTGGCTAATCGGACGCGCTGACCAGTCCCATCTCAGAAGCAGACATTAGCCGCTCTATATCAAGAAGAATCAGCATTCTGTCGCCAACAGACCCCAACCCAAGTACAGCAGCACTATCAATCACACTGTCAATGTCCGGCGCTGACTTCAAATTCTCTGGAGGCAGCTCCATCACATCACTTACCGAGTCAACCACAATGCCTACGATGCGGCTTCGCAAATTCAGCACGATTACGACGGTAAAAGAGTTGTATTCAGCCTTGGAACAATTGAACTTCAACCGCATATCCACGATGGGAACAATAGTTCCACGCAAATTGACGACACCCTTGATGAAGTTTGGCGCGTTAGCCACCCGAGTCGGCGGCTCATACCCTCGAATTTCCTGGACTTTCAGGATGTCGATTCCGTACTCTTCTTGATCCAACCTGAAGGTCAAATACTCCCTCGCGCCAGAGGCCGTCAACTCATTCAGCTTTTCCATCATTCCCATGGTCTTCTCCTTAGGCTTTTATCAATGACGTGAGCGTCTCACCAACGCCCCCGTATCAAGGATCAAAGCAACCTTGCCATCTCCCAAAATGGTCGCACCGGATACATTCGGCACCTTTCGATAATTCGACTCTAGGTTTTTGACAACAACTTGTTGCTGCCCAAGCAATTCGTCCACCAGTAGGGCGACTCGAATACCCTCCGCCTCGACAACCACCATGATGTCACTGGAGCGCTCGAAATCGAAGCGCGGGATCTGGAAAACCTTCTCCAGCTCAATCACTGGCATGTATTCATCACGCACCTTCACCAGCTGCGAGCCCTGCCCAACCGTACTAACGGCATCAGCCTTTACCTGGAACGACTCCACCACCGACGACAGCGGCAAAATGTAGACTTCGTCTCCAACTCCGACGGACATTCCATCCATGATGGCCAACGTCAAAGGCAGACGCACAGACACCTTCATTCCATAGCCCTCAGCAGAGTCAATCTCCACTGTGCCATTGAGGGCTGCAATGTTGCGCTTCACAACATCCATCCCAACCCCCCGTCCAGAAACGTCCGTAACCACCGCAGCAGTGGAAAAACCAGGTGCGAAAATGAGTTGCCAAACTTCGGCATCTGACATTTGATCGGACACATCCAACCCTCGCTCTCGCGCTTTCGCCAGGATCTTCGGACGCGACAAACCACGACCATCATCACGGACTTCAATAACGATTGAGCCCCCTTGGTGTGACGCGGACAAAGTGATGGTTCCAGTTTCTGACTTCCCCGCCGCAATACGATCTGCAGGCATCTCAACGCCGTGATCGCAGCTGTTTCTGACTAAGTGGGTCAAAGGATCCGTAATTTTCTCGACCAAGCCCTTATCCAACTCGGTCGCCTCGCCCTGGGTTACAAAATCGACTTTCTTGCCGAGCTTTCCCGCCAAGTCACGCAGCATGCGCGGGAAACGACTGAAAACAATGGACATTGGAATCATTCGGATCGACATGACTGACTCTTGTAGATCCCGCGTATTTCGATCCAAATCAGCCAAACCAGTCAATAGTTGCTGATACACAGCGGGGTCCAGCGCGCGGCTGTTTTGCGCCAGCATGGCCTGTGTAATCACCAACTCACCAACCAAGTTAATGAGTTGATCAACCTTGCTAATCGCGACTCGTATTGTGGCGGCCTCAGGCTGGGACGCCGCAGCCGCGGAAGCAACCTTTCCCGGCGTAGCTTTGGGAATAATTAGCGCAGGCTCCATTACAGGGGTAGCCACAACCTCTGTTGTGGATGGAGTTTGCGGCGCACCCGGTGAACCATCAAAAAACCCAAACCCAATCTGATCAATGCCCCCGCTCTGGACAACCGGGGGCTCAACATGATCCGTCGATTGCTCCAGAATTGCGACTTTTTCTCGCGCAACATGGAAGGCAAACAAATCCAACAAGTCCTCATCACTAGACGTGGTATCCACGTCAAAGACGCGCACGCCAGAGCGATCGCTCACGGCCGCCTTAATGCTTCCCAAGCCGGGGATATCTCTGAACAGCTCTTGAATAGCATCCGCTTGCTCGGGTCGATCGAGTGGACCAATGCTGATCTGTAACCCACGTACGCCATCAGGTCGCGCAGCGGGTTTAGGTGGCGCGGGGAGCGGGGCCGCCGCGACAACCGGAGCCACCGCAGCCGCAACAGGAGTCGGAGCAGGACCGCCGCCAGCAGCGAGCACGCTGATGCGCCGAACCAAATCAGCAGTGGGAGGAGCAACTCCCTCGCCACCCGACTGATGCCGTGCAAGCAGGCCCCTGGACGTATCCGCGGACTCCAACAGCACATCGACCATCGCAGCATTGGGTTGAAGTTCGTGGCGACGCAAACGATCTAGCAGAGACTCCATTTGGTGAGTCAGCTCCGCTACATCCGCAAAACCGAATGTTGCAGCCCCACCTTTTACGGAGTGTGCGCACCGAAAAATTCCATTCAACTCTTCGTCATCGGCAGTTTCCAGATTCAGATTCAGAAGCATGTGCTCCATCTGATCCAGATTTTCTCCAGCCTCTTCAAAGAAGATTTGGTAAAACTGACTTAAGTCAAAATCTCCGCCAGCACCACCTTCGGTATGCATTTCAGCCATCTGAATCTCCTGTTTTCTGCGTCCCGGTTGAATTTTTGAATTTCAACGAATTACTTTTTTGATCACATCGAGCAGTCGCGCGGGATCAAATGGCTTCACCAACCATCCGGTGGCTCCCGCGGCACGTCCGGCCTGCTTCATCAGGTCGCTCGACTCAGTCGTCAACATCAAAATGGGGACCGTCTTGAATTGCGGATGCTCGCGCAATTTGCGTGTCAGACCCAAACCATCCAAACGCGGCATGTTCTGATCAGTCAGCACCAAATCGAAACTCTGCGCCTGCGCCTTCTCATAGGCATCTTGCCCGTCCACGGCCTCAACCACTTGGTAACCAGCCCCAGTCAACGTAAAGGAGACCATTTTCCGCATAGACGGCGAGTCATCAACAGCAAGGATTAAAGGCATGAAAGGCTCCGAAATATTCCGTTAAAAATGTGGTGAAAATCAAAAAAGCTCAATGGATCCGGCATCCATTTCGTCTTGGGTCACAGGATTCGGCCGCTCCGGCACCTCCTCAACAAAAGGAACCGCCTCTCCGTCCTCTGTCCCCATGGACTCTGAGGCCAGCCGATACGCACAACCTTGCAAAATTTTGGAAGTATGAACAATCAGTTGGGAAGCCATATCTTGGAACTGCAACTCAGTGACGGCTGCCCGCAGAGTACTCCGCACCAATTCCAACTCTTGGGACTCCATAAGCGCAGGTGACGCAAGATTCGCACTAGCGGTTGTAAAACGCTCCATGAGGTTCTCCATGGTATGCGCCAGCAAGCCGTCCAAGCGAGTTAAATCATGTACGACCACCAATAGGGAATCTTGAACCTCTGCAACGAGCATAACCGGCAGTTGCACAGCAGGAGCAGCAGGCGAAATCGACGAAGGTTCCATTGTCTTTTTTCCTCTTTGCCTGTCTTTATACCAATCCGCGGCATCCTTGTGAATCACCAAACCAAACCACGCACCTAGCGTATCAGGAATCTGACCCGCTCAGGAAAATTCTGAACGCGCCGCAGGGTGATGACCATAGGCTCAACACCAATGGCGCCGGTACCATAATGAACCATGATATCGGTAACATTCAGCGCAAAAAGCAACGCCAAAGCGGTAAACATCCTCCACTTAGAGGACTCGTTGCTCGACCATCAATTGGCAGCAAGGATCCTGTCCAAGGCGGAGACACCGTTTAATTTGGTGCGTGTTGATACCTTGCCCATGTTCAAGAAAGCGATGGCCGAAGGGAAGTACCAGTTGATCATTGCCGATTACCGACTTGGAGACTTCACTGCCATCGATGCCTGGAATTGCCTGGACGACCGCCACAGTGATACCCCCTTCGTTATTTTGTCAGGCACCATCGGTGAAGCCGCAGCGGTCGAGGCTATTCACATTGGTATTAGTGACTATTTGCATAAAGATGAGATCACTGCATTGCCCAGGATCATCCAAAGGACTCTGGATCTGCAAGCTATCAAGGCCGCAAAGAAGAAAACCGACCAGGAATTAGCACTCTCCGAACAAAGAATTTCTGAACTGGCAGGGCATCTGCAAACCGCCATCGAGCGTGAACGCGCATCCATAGCGCGTGAGGTGCATGACGACATTGGCGGAGCCCTCGCTGCCGTCCGACTAGACTTGGGATGGTTAGCACGCCACACCACAGACACGCGATGCTTGCAGCATATTGCCTCTGCCAGCGACATGATCCAGCACGCAGCGCACGCCAGCCAACGCATCATGAAAAATCTTCGCCCAGCCATCCTGGATCAAGGACTCGTTCCCTCGATTCAATGGTTGGCAAGAGAGTTTGAACGAAGGACCATGTGTACCGTGGAGGTAAACGCAGCCACGGAGGCCATGACACTGACACCTGACGTCATGTTGACAGCCTATAGAACGGCACAAGAAGCACTGACCAATGCATCGAAATACGCTATTGATAGCAACCTGCGAATTGATATCTCTAATTTGGGTGGCGTACTCACCATAGAAATTGCGGATAGGGGGCCCGGCATGGAAAAAGCTGCACTGCAAAAGCAAAACTCTTACGGGTTACGCGGACTCGCCGAACGCGCCAAGTCGGTCGGCGGATGGCTGGACGTCAGTTCAACGCCACGCAATGGGACGACGATTACGCTATCAGTCCCATTGAATGGGCCCGCGCATCCTACAGAAGAGAGTAAGTCATGATCCACGTTGTACTGTGCGATGACCATGCCATGATCCGCCGTGGAATTCGCGACACCCTGTCGGAGCATGTGGATATGAAGGTGACGGGAGAGTCGGGCAGCTACGCTGAACTGAAAGACGTCCTACGCGATAGTCCATGCGATGTCTTGGTACTGGACCTCAATTTGCCTGGTCGAGGCGGTCTGGAGGTTTTGGCATCCATTCAAGACAGCCACCCCAATATCCGCGTGTTGATCGTGTCCATGTTCTCGGAAGACCAATACGCCATCCGCAGCCTCAAAGCGGGGGCCTATGGGTATTTGAACAAAGCGGGAAATCCGGATGAACTAGTTGGTGCCGTCCGGTCGGTCGCCCAAGGACGCCGATACGTCACACCATCCGTTTCCGAAATGCTGGTGGAGCAACTATCCAACCCCAATGCAGAAACCCTTCATTCCCGCCTGTCAGAGCGCGAACTGCAAACCTTGCTGAAAATTGCCTCTGGCAAACGCTTGGCAGACATTGCGGAGGAACTGATGCTGAGCCCAAAGACCGTCAGCGTATACCGCGCACGGCTACTGGAGAAACTGGGACTCAGCAATAACGCCGAGCTAGCGGTGTACGCCATCCGAAACGAACTGGTCTAAGCCCGATCACGATCCTGAAAAGATGCCAATCGCCCTCTCCATCAACGCAATCATCGGCTGATCCAATGCAGGTAGCGTCACAGCAATCCCTACGATCCCCACCACCAAAGTCACAGGGAAACCCACAGCGAAGATATTGATCTGCGGTGCAACGCGGGAAATAATACCTAGTGCCAAATTGGTGAACAGCAGCATGCCAACCATGGGCAGCGCAATCCACAGTGCACTGGCAAACAAATCAGTACCCAGCCGGTAAAGTTGCATGGCAGCAAGAGACTCCAAGAACTTTGGACTAACAGGAAACGCATCAAAACTTTTGGTGACTGCCAGCAACACCATGATGTGGCCGTTGAGCACCACGAACAGCAACGTTGCCATTTGCCCGAAAAAACGAGCCACAGCGCTGCTTTGAGAGTTCATCGATGGGTCAAAGAAGGATGCGAAATTCAAGCCCATTTGAAATCCGACCACCTCACCAGCCAGCTCTATGGCAGCAAACACCAAGCGCACGGCAAATCCAATCGACAGGCCAATCAGAACTTGCTGCAGCACGACCGCAAGGGCATCAGGCGACGCGATGCTGTAATTGAGGGAGGAAGGAATGGTTGCTTGACAAGCCAGCGCGACAAACAAAGCCAGCGCCACTTTGACGCGCATGGGCACGGCCCTGGACGACAAGACCGGCGCGGAGGTAAAGACAGCCAAGACGCGTAAAAAGGGCCAGAGCAAAGGCGACAGCCAAGCCAGAATCTGCGCCTCCGTAAACGCAATTCCAGGCATGCCGTTCAAACCACTGAAGCTGGAATGGCCTCAATCATCCGCCGGATGTACTCCACCAACATGGTTAGCATCCAGGGCCCTGCAATGGCAAACACGGCAATCACCGCCACCAACTTTGGCACAAAGGCCAAGGTGGCCTCATGAATCTGGGTCACTGCTTGAAAAAGGCTTACCAGCAAGCCCACCAACAATGCGGCCCCTAACACGGGGGAGGACACCATCAGCAGCATCAACAATGCCTCTTGCCCCATGGTCAGAACGGTTTGCGCATTCATACCCTCTCCTCAGGTCACAAAGCTTGCTGCCAGAGAGCCGACCAGCAAATTCCAGCCGTCGGCCAACACAAACAGCATCAGCTTAAAGGGCAAGGCCACCAGCACCGGTGACAACATCATCATCCCCAAAGACATCAGCACGCTGGCCACCACAATGTCGATCACGAGAAATGGGATGAAAATCATAAATCCGATTTGAAATGCCGATTTCAGCTCACTGATCACAAAAGCGGGAACCAACACCCGCAGAGGCGCAGTATCAGCCGTCACGCCGGCATCAAGTTTGGCCAACTTCGCGAACAAGGAGAAATCAGATTGGCGCGTTTGCTTGACCATGAACTCACGCAAAGGCAGCTCCGCTTTGCCAAGCGCCTGCTCAAACGAAAGGACGCTTCGGCTGTAGGGCTCGTACGCATCGGCATACATCCGGTCAAATGTGGGCCCCATCACGAACAAGGTGAGAAACAAGGAGAGTCCAATGATGACCTGGTTCGGCGGGGAGGATTGGGTTCCCAGCGCTTGCCGCAATAGAGAAAGCACAATCACAATCCGCGTGAAGCTTGTCATCATCAATAACACCGCAGGGATGAACGACAGCGCGGTAAAAAACAGCAAGGTCTGAATAGGAACAGAAAAATTCATCCCTCCGCTGCCAGTGCCGACCAGCAAGGGCAGTTGCCCAGGAGTCTGTGCAAATCCCACGGCAGCCCCCCCAAGGCACACAACACCCAGACCGAAGCGAATCCAATTACCGAAGCGTCCCAAGCACATCGTTTCTTTCAAATTTCAGGCGAACTGCTCAAGCACGCGGGTGCGGTAGCGTCTCAGAGTCCTCATCACGGGACACGGCGGCGCTGACTGGTGCGGTGTGCAACAAGGCAATGGACTGCACACTCACCCCCAAAGTCAGCCAGACCCTTGCGTTATCTGGGCCGACTTCAACTGTAACCACTCTTTGATTGGGGCCTACCGCCACTGCAGAAATAAAGCGACTTTGCCGGCCTGCGTCCACCACCCCAGACGCCATGCGCCCACGCAGCCAACGCAAAAACCATGGCAATGCAGCCAGAGCAGCCAAAAATGCGCCAACCCAAAGTAGTTGCTGCGTCATATCGATCCAGACTAATTCTTGCTGACGCGCCGCAACCGCTCAGAGGGGGTCACCACATCCGTGAGTCGGATGCCGAATTTGTCGTTCACCACCACCACTTCACCTTGGGCGATCAGATAACCGTTGACCAGGACGTCCATGGGTTCGCCCGCCAATGCGTCCAACTCCACCACCGACCCTTGGCCCAACTGCAGGATGTGTTTGATGGGAACCTTGGTACGCCCGAGTTCTACAGAAAGCTGCACGGGGATATCCAACACCATATTGATGTCGTTGGCATGCCCCTCGCCGCCCGAACTGAACGGTTTGGGTGGCTCACCAGACAAAGGGCCACCGGACTCAGGCCCGGACTCCGTGGCTTTCTGCTCCAGCAGCGCCTCCGCCCAGTCGGCCATGCCATCGTCGGCAGCAGTGTCTTCGGGTTTTTCTTCAGATGCCATTTCGTTCTCCCAACCAGTTTTGGTCGTTGCCCCGCAGCGCTTTCTCTATGCGAATGGCGTACTTTGAATTGTGAGTGCCGTATTGGCACTCAAAGATAGGGACACCATCCACCGTTGCTTGGATGCGTGGCTCACGGTTCAGTTCAATGAAGTCCCCTTTTTTCATGACAAGCAATTGCTCCACCGTCGCATCCGCGCGCGCCAACTCGGCCACCAGCGTGACCTCTGCGGCTTGAATCTCCCGCGTAAGCACATTCACCCAACGGCGATCCACCTCTATGGAGTCCCCCTGGGTGGATGAGTAAAGCACATCCCGAATAGGCTCCAACGTCGAATACGGGAAACTGAAATGAATTGCGCCTGTGATATCCCCAATTTCCAACTGAAAAGAGGTCGAGATCACAATTTCGCTGGGCGTTGCGATGTTGGCAAACTGCGGCTGCATCTCGCTGCGTTGGTACTCCAACTCCAGCGGATAGATGCCCTTCCAAGCCTTTTTGTATTCTGTGGTAATGACTTCCACCAAGCGATTGATGACACGTTGTTCTGTCGCAGAAAAATCTCGTCCTTCAATTCGGGTCTGAAATTTTCCGATTCCGCCATACAAGGTGTCGATCACACCGAAGACCAACGCCGGCTCACACACGATCAAACCACTCCCCCGCAACGGACGGATGGCCACAATATTGAAATTGGTCGGAACTGCCAATTCGCGTAAAAAAGCGCTGTAGCGCTGCACCGCCACCGGGCCTACTGAAATTTCAGGGCTTCGGCGAATAAAGTTAAACAAACCCACGCGCAGGTTACGCGCAAACCGCTCGTTGACGATTTCCATCGTGGGCATGCGCCCACGAACGATTCTTTCCTGGCTAGAAATGTTGTAAGAGCGGACTTCGCCGTGCTCCGCAGCTTCCTCGACCGTCTTCTGGCTCTCGCCAGTAACGCCTTCCAGGAGCGCATCAACTTCCTCTTGAGAAAGAAACGACTCACTCATAGTTCAGTCCTGTTCACCCCTATTGCACAATGAAACTGGAGAAAAGCACCCCGACCACAGGGTACTGAATCGGCGCGGGTTTACTTTTCTTCTTTTTGGTGGATGTAGTTTCCTCTTCATGCGCATCTTCACCCCCGCCAAAGGGGATGGAGGCAACCTGCAAAATATCGGCGGCCAGTTTTTCTTTGCCCTCTGCCTTGAGCAGCTCCTCTGCAGTCCGCTGAGAGATCAACATCAAAATGCCACTGCGGATGGTTGGCAGGTAAGCCTTGACAGAATCCGACGACTTGGCATCCATCACCTCCAAAGTAATGCCTATCTGCGCCACTCGCTCACCGCCAGGATCGGCCAGATTCACCACCATAGCATCCAGCGGCAAATACGCGGGAGGGGCCTTGGGATCGGCGTGGGCCGCTGCTTTTGTGGGAGCGACCTCCTCCCCATCTTCGGAGGCAGCACGCTGTTTGCTGATGACAAAGAAGGCAGCGGCACCGCCCAACACAAGCACCAACACAGCAGCCACGATGATGATCAGCATCTTTTTGCTCTTGGCGGGGGCCTTGGCGGCATCTGCGGCATCGGGTTTTGCTGACACGGTTGGATCCTTACATTAAAAACGGTAGTCGGATTATTGATGGAGTCACAGGCCACCTAAGCACGAATAAGGTGGGATATTCAGCCACCGCTGCCATTATTGACACAAACCTAGACTCACACGAAGAGATCCAATGCCCTGCCCTGGGGAATCTTGGGCCGCGCCGGACTGTCTGCAAGCACTGGCACCTGGACCGCTATGCTTGCCTGCCGCCCTTCTTGGCGTGGCCGCCCCCCCCCATGCCCCGATGCCTCACCACTGTGCGAAGTGCCAACGGACATGCCAGTCAACACCACCCCCTGACGTTGTAGCGAATCCTTCAGTTGCTCAGCGGCCTTCTCAATGGCATCCCGTGCGTGCAATTCATCCGTTCTAAAGGAAACCTGGGCTTCATTTCCCTGCATGCTGATACTCACTTCGACCGGGCTCAAACCCATGCCATCCAGCGTGAGTTCAGCATTCTGGACATCCTGCGCAATCCAATAGGTCACCTGCTCCGCGACATAAGACTCGATCGACCCACTAGCTTGGGTGGCCACCACACCATCCATCCCCATGGGGGCAGATGTGGACTGGGGTTGCAAGTACACCGCATCCGCAGACACCGGCTTGCCGGCAACCGGTTCCCACAGACGGCGCTCTGCCATGGGCGCCTGGCCGGAGACCGGGGCGGGTACGACCCGGTTTTCCATGCCCACGGTAGACACCAGCTCTTGCAGATGCACCATCTCCATGTCAACCCGTACTTGCGCGGTATCGTCGCCGGCGGGCTGCGCGACTGGCAGGGGGGTGGCCTGCGCTTTCTGCAAGTCTGCCGTACTGACCGGTTTGGCGCTCTTGTGCCCCGCTGCCAACAGTCCGGGAGCAACGGCACTCTCCGCGCCCGATGCAGACCAGGAGGGCCGCTTCACACCGAAAAAAGCAGCCCCTTGCTGAGAGGGCGCGTGCTCCTCGGATGCTGGCGCAGCCTGCCCTGCGGTCACGGGCACACCCAATACCCAGCCGGCCAAGGCCGTTACATCAGTCGCAGACGCTAGCGCATCCTCATCCTGTGGCTCGCCCCCAGCCAACGCACCACTGCCGTCGCCCAATAAGTCCGATGCATCCGCAGCCACCGTAAGCGCATCGTCTGCGGCCCCTAGCATGGCGAAAAATCCCGACGCGTCGCCAGCAAGTGCAGGCGCGCCCTTTCCTTTGCCGCCGGCAGCAGTTGGGGGCGTTTTGGCCAGGCCGTGACCGGCGGAAGTTGTTTCGATCGTCATCGTGTGTCCTCCAAATGGGCAGCTGCCACCCTGCGTGCGTGCACCATGGCAGCCATTTCATCCATACGCCCCTGCTCGCGACGCTGCTCGGTGGCCGCCAGCGACAACTTGCGCTTCTCCAGCACCTGCTTCAAACCCGACACCCGCATCTCGGCCTGCACCAGCGAAGCGCGACATTGGGCCTCCTGCCGCGCCAGATTGGCAATCACGCCATCCTGCATGCCCATGGCGTGCTGCAAGCGCTCCACAAACTGGTAATGGTGCCGAATCAACTCTGGCGACAGGGCTGTGTGATGGCCCTGTATCCAGCGAGCATCGGTATCTTGGGCATAACTTTGCAACTGCTGCAACTGCTGCTGCCCCATCTGCGCCTGGCGTTGTGCCCGCGCCAGCACCTGTGCCAGCTCGTCACGCTGGCGCTCAGCCAGTTCAATCGCAAGTTGCAGACCGTGGAAGGAGTGGTTCATGGTGAGTTTCAAGAAAGCGCATTAGGGGCCAGGCCGCGACAGGGAGGTACACATCTCCATGCCCAGCAGGGCCTCCTCCATGCCAGAGGCTTCCAACATGTCCTGCTGCAGGAACTGGTGCATGGGCGGATGCAGGGCAATGGCCTCATCCAGCAGGGGGTCTGAACCTTGCGCATAGGCACCAATTTGCACCAGATCCCGTCCTTTTTCGTATTTGGAGTACAGGCTGCGGAAGCGCCGGGCCAGCTCAAAATGCGCGCGCGGCACCACGTTGTGCATCACCCGCGAGGCGGACTGCTCGACATCGATGGCCGGATAATGTCCCGCCTCCGCCAAGCGCCGGGACAGCACAATGTGCCCATCCAGAATCGCGCGCGCGGCATCGGCAATCGGGTCCTGCTGGTCATCCCCCTCGGACAGCACGGTGTAAAAGGCCGTGATGGACCCCACACCATGCAAGCCATTGCCGCTGCGCTCTACCAACTGCGGCAGCTTGGCAAAGCAGGACGGTGGATACCCCTTGGTCGCAGGTGGTTCGCCAATCGCCAACGCAATCTCACGTTGTGCCATGGCATAGCGGGTCAGCGAGTCCATGAGCAGGAGCACATGGCGGCCCTGGTCCCGAAAATGTTCGGCAATCGCCGTCGCGTAAGAGGCGCCCTGCATGCGCAGCAGCGGTGGCGCATCCGCAGGTGCGGCCACCACCACCGAACGCGCGCGGCCATCCGCCCCAAGAATGTCTTCAATGAATTCCTTGACTTCCCGGCCCCGCTCGCCAATCAGGCCCACCACAATCACATCCGCCTGGGTGTAGCGGGCCATCATCCCCAGCAACACACTCTTGCCCACACCCGAACCCGCAAACAGGCCCAGACGTTGACCACGCCCGACGGTCAGCAAGGCGTTGATGGAGCGAACGCCGGTATCCAGGGGGTCGCGCACAGGCGCACGGTCCATGGCATTGATGGGTTTGCGGTCCATGGGCTTGGACACCACATCTTGCAGCGGCCCCATGCGGTCCATAGGCGCCCCCTGAGAATCCACCACCCGCCCCAACAGGCCATCACCCAAGGGCAGGCGCAACAGACCGGCGGCATTCAGATCACGGGCAAGGGGGGCTTCGCCCAGACGTGGCACGGGCACATAGGCCGACGCAACGGCCACACCGGCACCACTGGAAAGGCCATGAACGTCACCCGCAGGCATCAAGTAGGCACGGTCGCCAGAAAACCCGACCACCTCGGCCAGCACCGGCTCGCGCGCCTTCATGGTCACCACACATTGCGAGCCTACGGGCATGCGAATTCCGCTGGCCTCTAACACCAAGCCAGCCAGGCGCGTCAGGGTCCCCCGGACCTCCAGCGTAGATTCTTGGGCTACCTGCTGACGTGCGCCCTGCAAAAAAGCCTGCCACTTGGGCGCAGATGAGCCGGTTTCATGCATCGTCATCACGTGGCTCCCAGGGGCTGTCAAAGCCCAAACTGGCCAGCGCACGCTGCCAGCGCTTCTGAACCGTGCCGTCCACCACCGTACCGGCCGACTCCACCAGGCACCCCCCGCGGGCTACGGAGGCGTCCGGCAGCAACGTCAGGGCCAAGCTGGAAAACTCCTGTCGCAACACCTCCGCCAACACCTCCAAGTCCAGCGGGTGCAGGCGCACTACGGCAGCTTTGCTATCGACGGCCAGCATGCCCAACGCCTCGCGCACCACGGGCTGCAGGGCGTTGGGATTGGTGGAGAGTTCATGGCGCAGTACCTGCCGCGCCAACTCACAGGCCAGCTCCAGCACGCCCTGGGCCATCACCTGCTCCGAGGCCGCCAGCTGGGCGCTGGCCTGCTCGAACAGGGCCGCAAAGTTGGCTGTGAGGTCCTGGCCCTGGGTGGCAATGTATTCGTTGATCTGGCGCTGCCCCTCCAGCGTGGCCTGCGCGTGGCCCTGGGCATACCCTTCGGCGTACCCCTCGGCATAGCCAGCTTGGCGGGCCCCGTCCTCTTTGGCTTGTTCCTCTGCCTCTGCCTGGGCTTTGAGCTTGGCGGCAAAACGCACCGCCGATTGGTCTACGGCGCCAAAGTCCCACTCGGTAACGGTGGCGACATCTTCGCCAGAAATAAAGCGTGCTTGGTTACGGGACATCAGACCATGGCGTCGTCGCCACCTCCACTACCAATGACAATTTGCCCCTCGTCGGCCAGGCGGCGCACCGTCTTGAGAATTTCTTTCTGCTGCGCCTCGACCTCGGACAAGCGCATGGGACCGCGGGACTCCAGATCCTCCCTGAGCGTGGCCGCCGCACGCGAAGACATATTGGCCAGGATTTTTTCCTTGAGTTCAGGCTGGGCACCCTTGAGAGCCACGATGAGCACATCGGAGGACACCTCCTTGAGCACCATTTGGATGGCCTTGTCGTCGAGCTTGATCACGTCGTCGAACACAAACATCTTGTCCATGATCTTCTGGGCCAGATCCGCATCGTGGCTGCGGATGGACTCAATCACCGTGCCCTCGATAGCAGTACCCATCAGGTTGATCATTTCTGCAGCAGTCTTGATACCGCCCAGCGAGGACTTGCGGATCTTGTCTCCGCCGGCCAGCACCTTGAACAGCACTTCGTTCAAATCCTTCAGCGCCGTGGGCTGGATACCTTCCATGGTGGCCACGCGCAGCATGACCTCGTTGCGCTGGCGTTCGGTCAGGTGCTTGAGCACATCGGCCGCCTGGTCATAGTCCAGATGCACCAGAATGGCGGCCACGATCTGCGGGTGTTCGTTGCGCAGCAACTCGGCCACACTCAAGGGGTCCATCCACTTCAAGCTCTCGATGCCCGACACATCGCCGCCCTGCAAAATGCGATCAATCAGCAAGGCCGCCTTGTCATCCCCCAAGGCCAGCTTGAGCACCGAGCGCACATAGTCGCCCGAATTGGACACCAGCAGACTCTGCGAAGCCGCCACGCCGGTGAATTTTTCAACAACCTCGTCCACTTTTTCGCGCGAGAGTTGGGTGGTCTTGGCAATCGCCTCGCCCAGACGCTGCACCTCCTTGGGTGACAGGTGTTTGAACACCTCCGATGCCTCTGCTTCACCCAGAGACATCATGAGGATTGCCGCGTCTTGGAGTCCGTCGTCGTTTGCCATGGTGCTATTTTGCGCTGACCGTCAGGCCGGCGCCTCGCCGTTCATCCACGCTTTGACAATGTTGGCCACCGCAGCGGGGTTGTCGCGGGTCAGCTTGCGGGCATCTTCCAGGCGTAGCTCGCCATGCGACACAACGGCAGTTCCTGTTTCTGCGATGGGGCCACCCAACTGCGGACGGTCAGGTTGCTCGGACTCCAGGGCGTCCAGTTGGCCGCCACGCTCCTCACCCAATGGCTCGGCCGCTGCAGGGGGCTGCGTCAGTGACTTCATGGCCGGGCGAATGACACCCAGCAAGACCAGCGCAGCCAAACCCAGCGTGCCCAAGGGCCACGCCAAGCTGCGCGCCAGGTCCACCACCTCCGGCTGGCGCCACACCGGGATCTCGGTGCTGTCCACCACGGGCGCGGCAAAGGCGGCGTTCACCACATTGACCGAATCGCCACGGTCTTGGCTGAAACCCACGGTTTCACGCACCAGGGCGGTCATTTTTTCCAGCTGCGCCTCGGTCAGGGGGATGCTGGTCACCTTGCCCTTGTCATCGGTACTGCTCTGGTTGTTGAGCACCACGGCCGCATTGATGCGCTTGATGACCCCGGTGGCGCCTTTGACCACACGCACCGTCTTGTCCACTTCGTAATTGATGATGGACTCTTTTTTGGACGAATTGTTGGCTCCGGCCGCGCCCCCCGCCTGCCCGGCCGCTGCCAACGTTTGGGGCTGCCCATTGATGGGAGCCGCAGGCTGGGCGGGTGGCTGGTTGGTGGTGGCACCCGGCACACCCGACGGTGGACCGGCTTGCGCGCCATTGGTGCTCTCTACCAACTGCTGGCTGCGCACTGCACTGCTGTCGGGCGTCTGGTTGGGCTTGTGCGACTCGGTGGTCGACTCGGTTTGCGAGAAATCCAGCTCCGCAGTGACCTGGGCCTTGACGTTCTGCTTGCCAACCAATGGCTCCAGAATATCGAGAATACGACGGCTATAGAGCTGCTCTATTTGTTGCACATACTGCAATTGCTCCGCGTCGGCCCCCATCGCGCCAGTGCCATCGGGCATGGCAGACAGCAACTTGCCGGAGTCGTCCAGCACACTGACAGCACTGGGGCTCATCTCGGGCACGCTGGAGGCCACCAAGTGCACGATGCCCGCCAGTTGGGTCCGGTCCAAGGCACGGCCGGGGTGCAAACTCAGCAAAACGGAGGCAGACGGCTTCTGCTGCTCGCGGAAAAAACCATTCTGGTTCGGCAGTGCCAAGTGCACACGGGCGTTTTGCACGGATGACAAAGCCTGGATCGACCGGGTCAGCTCGCCTTCCAGGCCACGCTGGAAGGTCAAACGCTCCTGAAACTGGGTCATGCCAAAGCGGTTGGCCTCCATCATCTCAAACCCGTTGACCGACCCCTTGGGCAAGCCCAAAGACGCCAGCTTGAGGCGGACATCGTGCACGCGATCGGCGGGCACCAGGATGGCGCCACCACCCTCGGTGTACTTATATGGAACGTTCAGGGTACTGAGCTGGGCGATCACAGCGCCCCCGTCCTTGTCCGCCAGGTTGGAGTACAGCACCCGCCACTCGGCCTGTCGCCCCATCACCAGACCCACGATGCCAATCGCCACAAACAGCAACACCCCCAAGGCCAGGCGCATGCGCTGGCCCTGATCCATCGCGGCAAAACGTTGCCCGATGGTGGGGTTGACGGGGACGGTGGCTACAGCTTGCATATCCATGGGTTCCAGTGCGGTGGGGCGTGGCTCGCCGGACGTAATGGGGCTGATTATTCGACCCACCCCCAAAAACATTAGGGTAATAAGCACCCGCTTTACCCAGCAATTCAAAAAAATGCCGCATGGCCTCGCGTCTTAGGATCGCCCCAACGTCAAGACCAGAGAGACCCTGCCATGGACCTCAAACTCACCCCCGTCACCATGCCCACCACGATTCGCCCCGGCGCCGGGGTGCGTCCGGCGGCCTCCGCGTCGGCAGAAGGGGTGGGGGGCAGCTTCTCCGGGGCGCTCAAAGGGGCCCTGCAATCGGTCAGCGCCACCCAAAACGAATCGACCCGGCTGCAGCGCGAAGTGCAGATGGAAAACCCAAAAGTCAGCCTGGAAGAGACCATGGTGGCGATCCAGAAGGCCCAGATCGGCTTCCAGGCCACCTTGCATGTGCGCAACCGCATGGTGCAGGCCTACACCGACATCATGAATATGCAAGTTTGATTTATTTACTATAAAAATAATAGCTGTTCACGCATATTCCACGGGGGCTAGAGCCCTATTTGATGCCAAACTTAGCACCCACCCCTGGCAACCCCACGCGTCGCCGCGTCGGCCAAGCCATGCCTGGTGCAGCCACGGTATCGGCCCAGACAGGCAAATCCTAAAGACTTCTTCAAAACTGCCGTAATAACCATGAGATGCCGAATTGTTAGTTTCGGGGGCACGGGCCTCCGAACGCCCTGGCGCACTCAGCTTGCAGCGAGAGACGTCCAAGGCTAGGCTAGTTAGCAGACCCCAATTTTCGAGAGGCTCGACATGACCACGATCACCATTTCCGGCGGCGACAGCAACCTGACCCTGCCTGGGAACATCGACACGATCATTGGGGGCACTGGCGACGACACGATCACGATCAGCAGTGCGCTGAATTCGACGATCGACCTGGGGGCGAACTCCGGCACCGGGGTGGACTCCCTCACGCTGGGCAATTTCATCAACACCGCCACCATCTCGAACATCGAGACCGTGACCGGTGGCACCCTGGCAGACACCTTGACGCTGGGAGTGGCCACTTCCGGCTCCACCATCTACGCGGGCGGGGGTACCGACAAGGTCACCCTGGCGGATGGCACCAACGACATCACCCTGAACAGTGTCGAAACCGTGGTGGGCGGCACTGGCGCAGACACCGTTGCCCTGGGCGGCTCAATCGGCACGGCCAACGTGAACCTCGGGGCTGGCGATGATGCACTGCTGCTGTCCAGCGTCGTCACCACCGGCAGCTTCGACCTGGGCGCCGGCAACGACGCCATCACCCTGGCCAGCGGCACCAACACCATCACGGTGGCCGGTGCGGAGACCGTCACAGGCGGCACGCTGGCCGATGTGGTCACCCTCACCTCGGCTATTGCTTCAGCCGGTGTCATTGACCTCAAAGCCGGCGCCGACCTGCTGACCCTGGCGGCTGGCGCCAACGTCGCCACCATCACTGGCGCCGAAAGCATTGCGACCGCGGGCTCGGGCGATGACACCATCACCCTGGGCGCCGCCCAAACGGGCACCATCAACCTCGGCGCGGGCGCCGACGTACTGACCCTGTTTGGCACCGGCACCAACAGCCTGACCTTGTCCAACATCGAAAGCATTCTGGGCGACTCCGCGGCCGACACCATCACCCTGGGTGCCGCCCAAACAGGCGGCACGATTGACCTGAACGATGGCACCGATTCGCTGACCCTGGCCAACGGTGTCAACACCCTGACGGTGTCGGGCACCGAGACCCTCACCGGCAACTCTGGCGCAGACACCATCACGCTGGGCGAGGCCATGGTCAACGGCGTGGTCAACCTGGGAGCGGGCACGGACACCCTGACGCTGCTGGCGTCTGACACCACCGGCCAGAGCGTGACTGCCACTGGCGTGGAAACACTGACCGCAGGCTCTGGTGCCGACACCATCACCATGGGTGCCGCCATCACCGGCGGCAACTACAACCTGGGCGACGATGCCGATGCGATCACCTTGGCGGGAGCCGCCAACACCATCACATTGAGCAATGCCGAATCGGTCACAGGCGGAACCGGTGCAGACACCGTCACCTTTGGGGCCGCCATTTCAGGCGCCACGGTGGGGTTGGGCAATGGGGCCGACAGCCTCACCCTGGCAGCTGGCGGAAACACCGTCACCGTAACGGGCACCGAGTCCATTACCGGTGGCGCGGGTGACGATCTGTTGACCCTATCCACGGCATCTTCGGGCGTGACGATTGACTTGGCGGGCGGCACCGGCGACAGGGTCACCTTGGCCGCAGGGGGCAATTCCCTCAATATTTCGGGCGCAGAGTCCATCACTGGCGGCGCCGACGCGGACGCCATCACGCTGGGTGCCGCCCAAGCCAGCGGAACCATCGACCTCGCCGCCGGCACTGACAACCTGACCCTGGCCAACGGCGTGAACACCCTGACCGTGCTGGGCACAGAAACGATTGCCGGCAACTCAGGGGTAGACACCATCACCCTGGGCTCCGCCATTGCCGCGGGCAGCATCAACCTGGGGGCTGGCGCCGACGAACTGACCCTGTTCGACACCGCCACCAACAGCCTGACAGCCACAGGCGTGGAGAGCATTCTGGGTGGCAGCGGTGCGGACACCGTGACCCTGGGCGCCGCCCTTTCAGGCGCAAGCATCGACTTGGCCAGCGGTGCAGACGTACTGACCTTGGCCAGCGGCACCAACAACCTGACGCTATCCAACGTGGAAAGCGTGACCGGCAATACTGGCAACGACACCATCACCTTGGGTGCTGCGGTCACAGGTGGCACCTTCAACCTGGGCAATGGCCAGGACAGCCTGACCCTGCTTCAAACGGGCACCGCCAACAACACCGCCACGGTCACGGGTATCGAGACCATCACCGGCGGCAGTGGCGACGACGACATCACGTTCACTGGCGGCATCACCGGCGGCAGCATCACATTGGGCGATGGCACGGGCGACAAGCTGACACTGGGCGGTGCCTCCACCCTCACGCTGGACGGCACCATCGAAACCGTGGTGGGCAGCAACGGCAACGACACAGTGACGCTGAGTGCTGCGGTCACCGCGGGCAGCTACGATCTGGGCGCAGGCTCCGACAAACTGAACCTGGCCGCTGGTGGCAATACCCTGACCCTGAATGGCAGCATTGAGACCGTGGTGGGTGGCGCGGGTGCCGACAACATCACCTTCTCCGCCGCACTGACCAATGTGGTGATCGATGCCGCCAGCGGCATCGACACCCTGACCTTGGCGGACACCTCCAACTCCTTCCAGGCCTCCAATGTAGAGTCCATCGTGGGCGGCTCCGGCGCCGACCAGATCACACTGAACACCACCGTCACCAACGGCGCCTTTGACCTGGCCGAGGGCGCGACAGACCGCCTGACTCTGGCCAACGGCACCAACAGCCTCACCACCACCGATGTGGAAACCGTGATTGGTGGCACCGGTGACGACACACTGACGCTGACCACCGTCACCACCAACGGCACCTACAGCCTGGGTGCCGGCAATGACAAGATCACCCTGGCCAACGCCAACAACGTGCTGGCGGTATCCAATATCGAAACCATCGTGGGCGTCGCTGGCGATGACACCGTATCCTTCAACGCCGCCATCTCGGGCGGCATTGTGGATTTGGGCGGTGGCACCGACCAGCTCAATTTGGCCGATGGCGCCAACGTAGTCACGGCGACAGGCATCGAAGCCATCGTCGGCAACTCAGGGGCAGATACGGTCACCATCACCGATGCCATGGCCAGCGGCAGCACCGTGGACCTGGGCGACGGGGCATCGGACGCCCTGATCCTGCAAGGCAACGGCAATACCCTTACCGTCTCGGGCACAGAAAGCCTGACCGGCAGCACTGGCAACGACTTGGTCACCCTGGGTGCAGGCATCTCCGGCGCCACGTTCAACCTTGGTGCGGGCACCGACACGCTGACCTTGTCACTGGGCAACCACACCGTCACCGTTAACAACGTCGAGTCTGTCTTGGGCGATGGTGGTACCGACGCCATCACCTTCTCCAATGTGGTCACAGGGGGCAGTTATGACCTTGCTGCCGGGACCGACCAGGTCACCCTGGGCAACGGCTCAAGTGCCAACACCATCACCGTCAGCAATGCCGAGAGCTTCACCGGAAGCTCGGCCGCGGACACCGTCACTTTCGGTGCCGCGGTAGCCGCAGGCACAGTGAACCTGGGTGTGGGTGCCGACAGCCTGACGCTGGCCAGCGGCACCAATGCGCTTACCGTCACCGCGACAGAAAGCATCACCGGCAACGCAGGGGCCGACACCATCACATTGGGCGGCGCCATGGCAGCGGGCACCTTTGACCTGCTGGGCGGCAATGACGAGCTGATTTTGGCCAATGGCACCAACGCCATTACCGCCACCAATATCGAGTCCATTCTGGGCGGCACGGGCGGCGACACGATCACCCTGGGCACCGGCTCCACGGCGGCCACCGTCGATTTGGGCGCTGGCGCCGATGCCTTGAACCTCGCCGCAGCAGGCGGCACCTTCACGGTATCGGGCACCGAATCCATCACCGGCGGTGCTGCTGCCGACTTGGTGACTTTGGGTGCAGCGATCAGCGGCGCCACCGTCAACCTGGCCGGAGACACCGGTGACGTACTGACATTGGCCAACGGCAGCAACACCGTCACTGCCGTGGGTGTAGAGACCGTGGTCGGTGGCAATGCGGGCGACACCGTGGTGCTGACCAACACCACCAACGCACTCACCGTGAGTGGCGTGGAAACCGTAGTTGGCAACTCGGGCAACGACTCCTTGTCCCTGACCAATATCGCCAACACCCTGACCATCAGCAGTATTGAGACCCTGACAGGCGGCACACTGAATGACGCCATCACCCTGAGCACCGCCATAAGCGGTGCCAGCTATGACCTGGCGGGCGGTTCCGACACCATCACCCTGGCCAGCGGCGCCAACAACCTGACCGTTACCGGCGTAGAGAGCGTCGTGGGCGGCGGTGCCACCGACACCCTGACCCTCGGGGGCAATGGCAGCACACTCACCGTGTCGGCCGTTGAAACCATTGCCGGCAGCACCGGTGATGACGTCGTTACGCTGGGCACCAGCGTGAGCGGCGGCAACTTCGATTTGGCGGGCGGCAACGACACGCTGAACTTGGCGGCTGGCGGCAATACCTTGACCGTCAGCGGCAACGTGGAAACCCTGGTGGGTGGTGCGGGCAATGACCTGATCACGATCGGCAGCGCCGTCACCGGCCTGACCTACGACCTGGGCAGTGGTGCGGACCGCCTGACCCTCTCCAGCGCGGGCGACAACGCCATTACCGCCATCGGTATCGAGAGCGTGGTGGGTGGCACGGCCAACGATGCTGTAACCTTCACCGCCGCCATCTCGGGTACGGCCATTGACCTGGGTGCAGGTACCCAAGACAAAATCACGCTGGCCGACGGCACCAACACCCTGTCCCTCAACGCCAGCGTGGAAACCGTGGTCGGCGGCACGGGTGCCGATGCCATCACCCTCACAGCAGCTGTTACGGGCCATGTGTATTCGCTGGGCACAGGCGCGGATAGCCTGACCCTGTCGGGCACCGGCAATAACACCATCACCGCCACCGATATTGAAAGCATCAATGGCGGCAACCTGAACGACACCGTCACACTTGGGGCCGTCGTCACAGGTGCCACCATCAACCTCAATGGTGGCAGCGACCGTCTGATCTTGGCCGATGGCGCAGCCAACACGGTGACGCTCAGCGGCGTGGAATCCATCACGGGTGGCACGGGTGATGACAACGTCACCTTGGCGGCAGCCGTCACGGGCGGCACGATTTCGCTGGGCGCAGGCACCGACACCCTGACCCTGGGCGCTGCCTCCACCCTGACGCTGGACACCACCGTTGAGACCCTGGTGGGCAGCAACGGCAACGACACCATCACACTGAGTGCGGCGGTAAGTACCGGCAGCTACGATTTGGGCGCTGGCTCCAACGACCAGCTCGCCCTCTCCACTACCGGCAACAACACCCTCACACTGGGCAACAGCGTAGAAACCCTGTCATCAGGCTCCGGCGACGACACCATTGTGCTGAGTGCCGCTGTCTCGAATATGCGCGTGGACCTGGGCGCAGGCTCCGACAGCCTGAGCCTGGCCAACGGCAGCAACTCCCTGACGCTGGCCAACATTGAGTCCGTCACCGGTGGCACCGGTGTGGACCAACTGACCTACACCACCACATTGACAGCAGGCCAGATTGACCTCGGCACCGGCTCTGCAGACAAGGTGATTCTGGCCAATGGCGCCAACACCCTGACTACCTCCGGCGTAGAAACCGTGGTGGGCGGCACCGGCAACGACACCCTGAGCCTGGCCGACGCCAGCTCCTTTGGTGTGTATGACCTGGGTGCGGGCAGCACAGACCAAATCAATCTGAGCGCAGCCGGTGACAACAACGTCATCGTGAAAAACACCGAGTCCGTTGTCGGCCTGGGCGCCAACGACACCGTGGCCTTGGGCAACAGCATCACCAATGGCCAGATCAACCTGGGCGCCGGCACCGACACCCTGAATCTGTTTGACTCGCCCAACAGCCTGACCATCACGGGTGTGGAAACCCTGGTTGGCGACTCTGGCGCCGACACCGTGACACTGGCCACGGCCGTCACCGCGCTGGATGCCAACCTGGGCGCTGGCGCAGACACGCTGATTCTGGCCAACGGGGCCAACACCCTGTCGGTAAGCAACGTAGAAACCATCACCGGAAACAGCGGTGCCGACACCGTCACCCTGGGCTCTGGCGTAAGTGGCGGCACCATCAACTTGGGAGCTGGCACCGACAGCCTGACACTGTTCAACGATGTCAACGTACTGACCCTGACTGGCGTGGAAACGGTGGTTGGCGACGCTGGTGCAGACACCATCACTTTGACCGATGCGGTGTCAGGCGCCATCAACCTGAACGGTGGTAACGACACCCTGAATCTGGCCAACGGAGCCAACACGCTGACCATTTCCAACGTGGAAACGGTTAACGGTGGTACGGGGGCCGACACGGTAACCTTTGGCACCGCCATTACCGACACCACGGTCAACCTGGGCGCTGGTTCCGACACCCTGACCCTGGCCGATGGCACCAACGCGGTCACGACCCTGCAGGTGGAGAGCATCGTGGGTGGCACTGGCGACGACACCGTCACCTTAGGCGGCGCCTTGTCGGGTGCCAGCGTTGACCTCAACGCAGGCGCCGACACCCTGATCCTGGCTAACGGCGTCAACGTGCTGACCGTCACCGATGTGGAAAGCCTCACAGGGGGCACCGGGGCCGACACCATCACCCTGGGCAGTGGCAGCACGGCCGCAACTATCGACTTGGGCGCGGCGACAGATATCTTGAACCTGTCCAACTCCGGCGGTACCTTCACAGTGAGTGGTGTGGAAACCCTGGCTGGTGGCACGGGCGATGACAACGTCACCCTGGGAGCTGCCACCTCGGGTGCCGTGGTGAACCTGGGCACTGGCACCGACACCCTGACCTTGGCCAATGGCGCCAATACGGTGACCGTGACAGGCGCAGAAACCATCACCGGCGACTCGGGCGCCGACTTGGTCACCCTGGGCGGCACCGTCACTGGCGCCACAGTCAATCTGGCGGATGGCAGCGACCGTCTGGTTCTGGCCAATGGCACCAACACCCTGACCGTCAGCAACACCGAATCGGTGGGTGGTGGCACAGGCAGTGACACACTCACGCTGACCAATATCGCCAACAGTTTGACCCTGAGCAGCATCGAAAGCGTGGTCGGCGGTACCCTGGCCGATGCCATTACCCTGACTACCGCGGTAACGGGTGGCAATTACAGCCTGGGCGCAGGCGCAGACAGCCTCACCCTGTCTGGTGCAGCGGCCAACACGCTCACAGCAACCGACATTGAAACCATCACCGGTGGCTCGTCCGCCGACAACGTGGTGCTCGGTGCGGCCCTGACGGCCGGCACCATTGACCTGGGTGCGGGCACCGATGCCCTGACCCTGGCCGCGGGCGGCAACACCCTGACCCTGAGCAATGTGGAAACCATCACGGCCACCGGTAGCGGTGACGATTCCATCACCTTGGCCACCAGCGTTTCTGGTGGCAGCGTGGACCTGGGGACCGGCAGCGACACCCTGACCCTGGGCGCCAGCGGCAACACGCTGACCGTAGCCACCTCCATCGAAAGCCTGGTGGGCAGTGCGGGTGACGACATCATCACCCTGGGTGGTGCGGTCTCCGGCCAAATCTACGACCTGGGTGCAGGTGCGGCCGACCGCCTTATTTTGTCAGCGGCAGGTGCCAACGACCTCACCGTCAATGCCATCGAAACCATCAGCGGCGCAGGTGCCAATGACACGGTGCGTTTCAGCGCAGCGGTCAGCGGCGTGACCGTGGACCTGGGCGGAGGGACGGGCGACCGCGTGGTGCTGGCCGATGGTGCCAACACCCTGTCGCTGAACGGCACGGTAGAAACCGTGACAGGCGGGACCGGCGCCGACAACATCACCCTCACAACCACCGTGAGCGGAGCCATCTACAACTTGGGCGATGGCGCAGACAGACTGACCCTGGCGAACGGCAACAATACCCTGACTGCCAGTGATGTGGAAAGCATCACGGGCGGAACCGGGGTCGATAACGTCACCCTGGGAACCGCCGTCAGCGGCGCACAAATCGACCTGGGCGGCAACATCGGCGACAAACTCACATTGGCCAATGGCGCCAATACGGTGACCGCCAGCAATGTGGAAACCATTGTGGGCGACAGTGGTGCCGATGTGGTGACCCTGAATACCGTGATCGCTGGGGGCAATATCGATCTGGGTGACGGCACAGACCAGTTGGTCCTGAAAAATGGCACCAACAACCTGACCGCCACCAATATTGAAACCATTTCGGGTGGAACCGGAGCCGACACCATTACCCTGGGCGCTGCCCAAACCAGTGGCACCTTCAATCTGGGTGCTGGTACCGACACACTCAACCTGTCCTCCAGTGGCAGCAACACACTGACCCTTGACGCCAGCGTAGAGCGCCTCAACGGGGGCACTGCCGCCGACGCCATCACCCTGACGCAAGCGGTGTCGGGTGCGGTGTTCGATCTGTCCGGTGGTGCAGACAGCCTGACGCTGGCCAACGGCACCAACATCCTGACCGCCTCTTCGGTGGAGTCCATCACCGGCTCGGCCGGCGACGAAGACATTACCCTGGGTGCTGCCATCAATGGCGCAACCATCGCCATGGCAGGCGGCAATGACACCCTGACCCTCTCGGGTGCTGGCAACAACACGGTGACAGTGAGTGACGTGGAGTCTGTGGTCGGTGCGGGCGGCAACGACAACATCACACTGAGCACTATCCTGACCGGCGGCAGCGTGAGCCTGGGTGGCGGCAGCGATGCCCTGATCCTGGCAGCAGGTGCCAACGTCGCCACCGTGGATGGCGTGGAAACCCTCACCACCAGTGGCTCGGGCGACGACACCATCACCCTTTCCAGCGCCAGTCCGTTTGGGGCCAGCGTAAATCTGGGGGCCGGCGCAGACAATCTGACACTGGCCGCAGGTGGCAACACCATGACCCTAACCGGCGTGGAATCTGTCACCGGCAACGCAGGGGCCGACATCATCACCATGGCAGCAGCCATCAGTGGTGCGACCCTGGATCTGGCCGCAGGCATTGACAAGCTGTACCTGGCCGACGGTGGCAACACCGTGACCACGTCCAACGTGGAGAGCGTGACAGGCGGCAGTGGTGACGATGCGGTCACGCTGCTGACGACATTGACCGGCGGCACGATCGACCTGGGCGCTGGCGCCGACGCGCTGACCTTGGCAGATGGTGTCAACACCATCACGGCGTTCAATACCGTGGAAACCATTACCGGCGGCATTGGGGCTGACACTGTCACCTTCAGTGGCGCCATCACAGCCGGCAATTACAACTTGGGCGCAGGCACAGACTCGCTGGTCCTGGCCCTTGGCACCAATACCTTCACTGCGAGCAGCGCCGTAGAAACGATTGTGGGCAACGCAGGAGCAGACACGATCACCCTGGATGGTGGCGTGAGCGGCAACAGCTACGAACTGGGCGCAGGCACCGACCGCCTGAACCTCTCGGGCCTGGCCGACAACACCCTGACCCTCAATGGCTCGATCGAGTCCTTGGTGGGGGATTCCGCGGCCGACACCATCACCCTGGGCAGTGCCGTCAGCGGCCATACCTATGACCTGGCAGGCGGTACCGACACCCTGCAGCTTGCCGACGGCGTGAACAACCTGACCGTTGCCAACATTGAAACCATTGTGGGAGGCACGGGCGCAGACACCTTGGTGCTGAACAGCGTTGTCACTGGCGGCTCCATCGACCTGGGAGCAGGCAGCGACAAGATCAGCTTGGCCAATGGCGCCAACACCATCACCATCTCGAACGTCGAAACCATTGTGGGCAACTCTGGCAACGACTTGGTGACATTGGCTACCGCCATTGCGGGTGGCTCCATCGCTCTGGGCGCGGGCACCGGCGACGTGCTGACACTGGCAGACTTCAACAACACCCTGTCCATTGACAACAGTATCGAAAGTCTGGTGGGCGGAACGGCCAACGACAGTGTCACCCTCACCAGCGCGGTGACTGGCTTCAGCTACGACCTGGGCGATGGCACCGACACCCTGACGCTCATGAACAGCGGCACGGGGGCCAACACCGTCACCCTGTCCAATATTGAGAATTTGGTCGGCGGTTCGGGGGCAGACACCGTCACCCTGGCGACGGCCGTGACCGCAGGCACCTACAACCTGGGCGCGGGCAACGACACCTTGGTGTTGGGCAACTTCAACAATACCCTGACCACACAGAACATCGAAAACATCACCGGCAACAGCGGTGACGATGACATTACCCTGGGCGCTGGCGTCACATCCGGCAGTTTCAGTCTGGGTGATGGCAACGACGTCCTGCGCTTGGCCAATGCTGCCAACACCCTGTCCATCGGTGGCGATATCGAAACCCTGGTCGGCAACTCGGGGGTAGACACCATCACGCTGACAACTGCAGTCAGCGGACGCACCTTCGATTTGGGGGCCGGCATTGACAAATTGACCCTGGCAAATGGAGCCAACACCGTCACGTTGGGAAATATCGAAACCGTGGTGGGCGGCACGGGCGCAGACAGTGTGACCCTGTTGGCGGGGGCATCGGGTGCCAACATCAGCTTGGGGGCTGGCGCTGACGTCCTGACCTTGGCAAACTTCAACAACACGCTGTCCATCGACAGCAGCACCGAATCGCTGGTCGGCGGCACATTGGCAGACGCCATAACCTTGACTGCGCCGGTCACAGGTGGCATCTACGACCTGGGCGCCGGAACGGATACCTTGCGTCTACTGGTAACCGGCACGGCAGCAAACTCCGTCACCGTGTCCAATATCGAATCGCTGGTCGGCGGCTCTGGTGCGGACACCGTGGTGCTGAGCACTCTGGCCAACAACGCAGTGTTTGATCTGGGTGCTGGCGCAGGTGACAAGATCACGCTGAACGACAGCGGCAACAATACCCTCAGTGTGGGCGGCACCGAAACCATCGTCGGCAACGACGGCAATGACACCGTCACGCTGACAACCGCCCTGTCCGGCACCGGGCTGAGCATCGTGCTGGGCAGCGGCACGGACAGCCTGTCCCTTGCCAACGGCGTGAACACGCTGACCCTGGCAAGTGACATCGAATCCGTCACGGGCAATTCTGGGGCCGACACCATCACTTTGAGCGAAGCGGTGTCGGGCAATGTGTACAACCTGGGGGCTGGTACGGATGCACTGACCCTGACGGGTGCAGGCAACACGGTCACTGCCAGCGGTGTGGAAACACTCACGGGCAGCACAGGGGCGGACCTGGTCACACTCACAACTGCCCAAAGCACAGGGACCTACAACCTGGGCGCCGGGGCTGACGTACTGACACTGGCAGACGGCCTGAACACCCTGACTTTGAGCGGCGTGGAGTCGCTGACCGGCGGCACGGGGGCAGACACCATCACCTTCGGTGCCATCATTTCGGGCGCCACTGTCGACCTTGGCAGCGGTGTGGACAAGTTGACCCTTGCCCATGGCGCCGGCAACACCTTGACCCTGAGCAACATCGAGACACTGGTGGGAGGATCGGGTGCCGATGTCATCACGCTGACAACCGCAGCCTCGGGCGCAAATATTGACCTGGGTCTGGGCAACGACACCTTGCAACTGGCGGATGCAGCCAACACCCTCACACTGAACGGCAGCATTGAGTCGCTGATCGGCGGCACATTGGACGACAGCATTACCCTGACTGCCGCAGTGTCTGGACGGACCATCGACCTCGGCGACGGCGCTGACAGGCTGGTACTGGCCAACGGTGTGAACACCCTCACGCTCAGCAATGTGGAAAGCCTGGTTGCCAATGCAGGCGCAGATACGATTACCCTGGGCTCCTCGGTCACCAACCAGACCTTTGATCTGGCTGGCGGCATCGACAAATTGGTGCTGAAAACAACAGGCACCGATGCCAACGTACTGACCGTGGCCAACACCGAAACCCTTGTAGGTGGCAGCGGCGACGACACGGTGACGCTGGCTGCAGCCGTCTCAGGCGTCAGCATTTCGCTGGGGGCAGGCACGGCCGACACGCTGGTACTGGCCACCACGGGCACCAACACCCTGGTGTTGAACACGGACATCGAAACCCTGACCGCCGGAGCCGCCATCGACCGCATCACGCTCAGTGCCGCAGTGTCTGGCCGCAGCTTTGACTTGGGCGCAGGTTCTGATTACCTGACCTTGGTCGGCAACGGCAATACGGTGACGCTGTCCAACATCGAAACCGTGGTCGGCAGCACAGGCAACGATGTAGTTACCTTGACCGACGCTTTCACCGGCGGCATTGTGAACCTGGCAGGTGGCACCGGTGACGTGCTCACTTTCACCGCCAGCAGTGGAGCCAACACCGTCACGGTCAACAATACCGAGACCATCGTGGCGGACGCGACTGACGACACCATCACACTAGCCTCGGCCATCAGCAACGGCACGGTGAACCTGGGCGGTGGTACCAACAAGCTGGTGCTGGCTGCGGCTGCCAACACGCTGACGGCTGTCTCCAATGTGGAGTCGGTGGTGGGCGGGGCGGCAGATGACAAGCTGACATTCCTGACCCAGGTGACCGCAGGCAATTTCAACCTTGGCGCGGGCCTGGTTGACACCCTGACCCTGGCCAACTTTGACAACACCCTGACCGCCACCGGTGTGGAAACCATTGTGGGCAGCTCCGGAGCCGATGACATTACGCTGGGGTCTGCCGCGGCCGGTGGCAACTACTCACTGGGCGAAGGCAACAACACCCTGCGCCTTTTCAATGCGGCCAATACCCTGTCTGTCAATAACACCATAGACACCTTGATCGGCAACTCGGGCGTCGACACCATCACCTTGACGAACATTGCAACCGGCAATGTCTATAGTCTGGGTGCAGGCGCGGACAAGCTGACGATGGGCAACTTTGCCAACGTGGCCACGCTGACCAACGTGGAGACTGTGGTGGGTGGCACTGCCAACGACACCGTCACCCTCACCACCCTCAGCTCGGGCGGCATCATCAACCTTGGCGCCGGCACGGCGGACCAATTGACGCTGGCAGATTTCAGCAACACGGTCACCCTCACCGGAGTCGAATCCCTGGTGGCGGGTACGGGTAACGACGTGGTCACCCTGAGCGTGGCCCAGACTGCAGGCAACTACGACATGGGCGCGGGCACCGACCGCTTGGTTCTGGCCACAGCAGGCAACAATACGCTGACGGTGGCCAATGCCGAAACCATTGTTGGCGCCGGCGGTGTGGACACCATCACGGTCACGGCAGGCCAGACCGGTACGCGCATTGACCTTGGCAGCATGAACGACACGCTCATCTTGAGCAACGATGACAACGACTTCACGGCCCTGAATGTGGAGACCATCACTGGCGGCACCGGGGCAGACATTGTCACCATGGGGGCGGCCATCATTGGCACCACCAACTTCAACCTCGGGGATGGAGCCGACCAGCTGCGACTGTTCAACGCAGCCAATACGTTCACGCTGATGAGCAACACGATCGAGACGGTCACGGGCAACTCGGGCGCGGACTCTATCACCATGGCCGTGCAGGCAACGGGCAACACCTTTGACCTGGGCGCGGGTGTCGACATCCTGACTCTGGGCAACTTCGCCAACGAAGTCACCACTTCAGGCGTAGAGACAGTCACAGGCTCGTCGGGCAACGATACAGTGACCCTGACCACCACACTGTCGGGAGGCCTGATCAACCTGAATGGTGGCAGCGACACCCTCAACCTGGCCAGTGGCGTAAACACCCTCACGCTAAGCAGCGTCGAAACTGTCAACGGTGGTAGCGGCAGTGACCGGATCACCTTCACCAGTGCGATCACCAATGCCGTGATTGACCTGGGGGGCTCCAATGACAGCCTGACACTCTCGGCATCTGGCCCCAACAGCCTCACCATCACCAATGTGGAAACCCTGGTGGCCGGTGCTGGCAACGACACCGTGACCTTGGGCGCAGCAGCCGTGGGTGTGACCTACAACCTGGCAGGCGGCACGGACACCTTGCAGCTTTCAAGCGCTGGCAACAACAACGTCACAGTCAATTCCATCGAAACCATACTGGGTGGTACATCCGACGACACCATCACCATGGTGCTGTCTACCGTTGGTGCCACACTCAGCGGCAGTGGCGGTGATGACACGCTGATAGGCAGCAATGGCGCGGACACCTTGATTGGTGGCAGTGGTGCCGACTACTTTGTGTTCCGCGATACCGCCCAGTCCAGCGCCACCGTCTTCGACACCATTACCGACTTTGTCGTAGGCCAGGACAAGCTGGTTTTCGAGGGGCTTGGCAACGGAAACTTCAGCATGGTGAGTACTTTCACCAACACTGGCGATGCGCAAGCCAAATGGGACGCCGCGACCAATATACTGTTGGTCGACACAGACGGTAACGGCGTCGCTGAAATGAAGCTCACTTTGGTGGCCGCTACGTCTGATGGACTCAGTGCTTCTGATTTCCAATGGACCTAACCACGCCCCATGCCAAGACGGCAGCCAAGTACAGAAACTCCTGATCTGTTTACCCAAGCCCTTGCACACCAAAGTGCAGGGCGTTGGGACTTGGCCCGGGCTTCCTACGAAGCCGTGTTGGCAGAGGCACCGCAGGACACCAATGCCCTGAACAACTTGGGCGTGCTGCTCAATAGCAGCGGCCACTACCCCGAGGCGTTGGAGCGCTTCGACCAGCAAGTGGCGCTGGCACCACAAGATCCTCGTGCACATGCCAATCGCGGTGTGGCCCTCAAAGCCCTGGCACGCTCGGACGACGCCATTGCCGCGTACGAAGCCGCCCTCGCCTGCGACAAGCAATTTCACACGGCCCACAACAACCTGGGCAACCTGTTTTATGGCCAAGGCGACTTTGCACGCGCCTTGCCTCACTTTGAAACTGCCGCCGCACTGCAGCCCCTGGCTGACGAGTACCGCTTCATGCTGGCCAAATGCCTCCTGGAGCTACAACGCATGGAGCGCGCAGAAGCTGAACTGCGACTGGTGCTGCGCCACAACCCGACAGATGCCGATGCTTGGGGCACGTTGGCCCGCTTGTGGACGGAGCGGCACTGCATGCCGGAGGCCCTGCAGTGTTTCGAGCGAGGTTTGGAGGCGAGGCCGGACTACGCAGGGCTGATCTACAACCGCGGTCTGGCCCGGCTGCTGGCTGGCGACCTGGCCGGTGGCTTTGCCGACTACGAGCGGCGCTTTGACGTCCCGGACTTCCCTTCCAAGCGCCTCAAGACCACCAAACCCCTGTGGAATGGCCAGCCCCTGCCCACCCAGACGCTGCTGGTCCACGCCGAGCAGGGGCTGGGCGACACCCTGCAGTTTTTACGCTATATCGACCTCTTGGCCTCACGCTGCCTGCGCGTGCTGCTATTAATTCAGGAGTCTTTGACGCCGCTGGTGGTGTTGCCGCCCAATGTAGAGCTGGTGCATGAAGGCTCCCGCCCGCCCGCCTACGACTGGGTTTGCCCGCTGCTGAGCGTGCCGCATTTGTTGGGCCTGTCCCAGAACGCCCCACCCACCCTGCCCTACCTGCGCATGGAGCCCGCGCGCAGCGCCGCCTGGGCGCCCCGCTTTGCCGCCCCCGGTTTGCGGGTGGGCCTGGTATGGGCGGGCAATCCGGCCCACAAGAACGATGCCAACCGCTCGCTGGCACTTGACGCTCTGGCGCCCGTGCTGGCACTCGAAGGCGCAACCTTCTATTCCTTCCAGGTCGGCGCACGCAGCGCTGATCTGGCACAGTTGCCACCCGAGCTGCAATCCAAGGTGGTGGATCTGTCAGCCGATTTGCATGACTTTGGCGACACGGCCGCCGCCCTGCAGCATCTGGATGTACTGGTGTGTGTAGACACCTCGATCTGCCATGTCGCCGGTGCCCTGGGGCTGCCGGTGTGGCTGTTGATCCCTTGGATGCCCGACTGGCGCTGGCTGCTGGAGCGGGAAGATTCCCCCTGGTACCCCAGTGTGCGCATCCTGCGCCAGCCGCGCTACCGCGATTGGGGCAGTGTGGTGAGCACCCTGACCAAAGACCTCAAGGATTTGGCCAGCCCGCAGTCAGCCGGTGGCAAACGGCGTGCTGCACAGGCGCATGAGTCTGTGGAGCAGGGCCGTGTGCTGCTGGAGCGCAATGAACCCGCGCTTGCCTCGCCTGCGTTCTGGCGCGCCTTGCGCGAGTGCCCCACCCACGCCCGCGCGGCCAGTGCCTTGGCCATCGTTGCGTTTCGCACCGGCCACACCCAGGCCGCCGTCATGCTCGGTCAGCGTGCATGCCGACAAGCACCCCTCGACCCCGAAGCTTGGTCCAATTGCGGGGCCTTCATGAAATCGGCCGGCATGCTACAGGAGGCTTTGCACTACCAACGCACCGCTGTGAAAGTGGCGCCAACCAATGCCCAGGCACAGTCCAATCTGGGCAATACGTTGGGGGCCTTGGGACTTTGGGATGAGGCGCTCAAGGCAGCCCAGGCTGCCGTATCCATGACCGGAGACTCCCCTGAGTACCAGTACAACCTGGGCATTGCCCTCAAGGAAAACGCGCAGTTTGTGCTGGCGCAGCAAGCTTTTCGCAAAGCACAAAGCGCGCCCCAAGGTCACATCAAGGCGGCCTTGCACGCGTCCCTGCTGGAGTTGCTGACTGGCGACTTCAAGGCGGGCTGGCCGCACTATGAAAGCCGCTGGCAGCAACCCGATGCCAAGGAAAAACGTTCGTTCACCCAGCCCCTCTGGACTGGCCAAAATCTGCAAGGCAAAAGCATCCTGCTGCATGCCGAGCAGGGCTTTGGTGACACCCTGCAATTCCTGCGGTTTGTCCCCCTGCTCGCACAGCGCGGTGCCCATGTGATCTTGGTGGTGCAGGCCGAGGTACACAGCATTGCTGCGCGGGTACAGGGCCTGGGCCAGATCGTGCGCAGCGGCGCTGAACTCCCCCCCTTTGATTACCAGTGTCCGCTGCTGAGCCTGCCGGTCGGCTTCGGCACCACCGTAGACACCATTCCGGCACAAGTTCCGTACCTGCAGGCAGACCCTGCCCAGGTGGCGCACTGGCAGCAGCGCCTGGGCCCCAAGGGCAAATACCGCGTCGCCTTGGTCTGGGCCGGGCGCCCTACCCACGGCAATGACGTCAACCGATCTTTGCGACTGGCACAGCTCCAAGGCCTCATGCAACTGGACCAGGTGGAATACATTTCGGTGCAAAAAGGGGATGCGGCCACACAACTCTCAGCGTTGCCCGCTGGCAGCAAAGTTACCAACCTCAGCCCCGAAATCCACAGTTTTGAAGACACTGCCGCCATCCTGACGCTGGTCGACGAGCTTGTGACGGTCGACACCTCCGTAGCGCATCTGGCGGGTGGACTGGGCATCAAAGTACGTGTACTTTTGCCCCTTATTCCGGATTGGCGCTGGTTGCTTTCTCGTACAGACTCACCGTGGTATCCCAGTGCACAGCTGTACCGCCAAACCCAGCGAAGCGACTGGAGTGCACCCCTCAAAAACCTGCTGAAATCGGTGCGCAGCGAGGCCACCCGTGCCAGCAAGTTGCGTCGCCGTTCCTCGCCCTGAAGAAAGTGCCGCATGGCCTACCTCTCATTCACCCGCAACTTCGAAGACGTGATGATCAACCGGGCCCTGAGCCAGGTTCCCCAGGGGTTCTTCATCGATGTGGGGGCTTACCAGCCGATGGCGGACAGCAATACCTTCTGCCTCTACCAGCGCGGCTGGCGCGGCATGGTGGTAGAGCCGCAAACCCGTTTCCACCGGCTCTGGGAAACACAGCGCCCCGAAGACATTCTGGTGCGTGGCGCCGTGGGCAACAGCACCGGTGAGGTCACGTTCTACGAAATTGCTGAGCGGGAACAAAATGCGACCACCTCCGAAGCGATTGCTGCCATGCATGCCCGTGAGGGCAAGCCGGTGCAGAAGCACACGGTGCAGCAATACACCTTGACGGACCTGTTGCTGCAGCACCGCCCGAACGGAGAAATCCACCTGCTCAGCGTGGACGTGGAAGGCGCAGAACTTGCCGTGCTGCAAGGACTGGATCGCACACGATTCCGGCCCTGGTTGATCGTGCTGGAGAGCACCCTGCCCAACCGCCCCCAAACCAATTTTGACGAGTGGGAGCCTGAACTGCTGCGCACTGGCTACGACTTTGTCTACTTTGATGCGGTGAACCGGTTTTATGTCGCCCAGGAGCATGCCGAGCTCAAGCAGTACTTTCAACACCCCCCGTGCGTGTGGGACAACTTTGTCGACTACCGCCTGGTGCAGGCGCAGCAGACAGCCGCCAAAGCGCAGGCAGAGCTGGCACAACTCAAGGCAACGCTGCGCAAGCTGTCTGAATAAGGGACCGGGGCGCCCCGGCCCCTAGGCCAGTTTCTTCACCACAAATTCGATCGCGCTCTCGCCCACCGGGGTGGTGGTTTGGTCCAGACGCTTACCCAGCGCTGCCAGCAGGCTGTAACGGAACGTCGCATCCAGCAACTCGATTTTCTTGACCTGGATGTCGGCACGGGTGTTGGCCAGCAAGGTCGTCACATTGATACTCTTGGGCGACCACGAAGACTTTTTGTGGATCGCAAAGGTGTGTTTGTGGTCACTGTTAAACGTGGACGGGAAGACACCTTGTTCGTACAGGTCTTCGTCGGGCACCAGGCAAACCAAATGGCCGCCGGGCTTTAAAACACGCAACCAGTTATCCAGCGCCACGTCTACATTGCGCATGTGCTCCAAACAGTGGGAGGAGTGCACAAAGTCGAAGGAGTTGTCTGCCACGGTGGCCAGCAACTCCGCGTCTCCATCAGGCATGTCCCATGCACGGCAAGAGCGCATCAAGGGGAAAAACTCCGCGTACTGCCCCAGCGCGTCAGGCCCGGCCCCGATGTCAATGCCTTGGCCCACAAAGTATCGTGTGGCGTACCGCGAGTCTGCCAGGCGGTGAAAAATGGATTTGCTGGTTTCGTACATGATCTAGGTCTCCTGTGATCGGGTGAGCAGGCCCAAGGCCTGGTGAATTTGGGCCAGCACGGGCGCCCACTGGCCCGTGTCAGGCTGGCGGAACAAACGCATACGGGGATACCACGGGGAGTCGTCACGACCGACGACCCATCGCCAATCCGGACTGAAGGGCAATAACAGCCAGACCGGCTTGCCCATGGCCGCAGCCAAATGTGCCACCGAGGTATCGACCGAGACCACCAGGTCCATGGATGCAATCAACGCGGCTGTGTCTGAAAAACTGTGCAACTCACTATCCCACACAGCCACATCACTGCACGTGGACAAGGTTTGTACGTCGGCCGGCCGAAACTCTTTTTGCAGGCAATGGTACCGATGCTCCGGCCTGAATACGCACCGAAACTCCGCCAAAGGTATGGAGCGGTTATGGTCATTTTTGTGCTCCGGCCGGCCGGACCACACCACACCGACGCGCAACACAGAGGCGGTGCCAACTTTGGCCGCCCATGTGTGTGCCAATGCGGCGTCAGCCTGCAAATAGGCCTGCGCCTGTGGCATTTTTTCCAGGGTCAGTCCCAAGGCCAACGGCACGCTGAGCAAAGGGCAATGCAGATCAAAGGCCGGCAAAGTTTGCCCCCGAGCAATCAAACCATGCACCCCTGGCAATGGGGCCAGCAACGCAAGCAGCGGCGCCTGAACCTCCAGCAAAACCCGCGCACCACGGGCGGCCAGTACCTGCGTAAAACGGCAGAACTGCAGGGTGTCCCCCAAGCCTTGCTCGGCATGCAACAAGATGGTTTTCCCCTGGAGTGACTCGCCGCGCCATTGGGCTTGGGCAAAGGTGCGGACACCATCCTTGAGTTGGTCGGTTTTCCAGCGCCACTCGTAGTGCTGCCAGCCTGGCCCCCAGTTCCCCGTCACCAAATGGCATATCGCCAGATTCAGGTGGGCACCGCTGTTGTCCGGATCCAGGGCCAAAGCCCGCTCATTCATGGCCACGGCAGCCGGCACGCGCATCATGTCCTTGAGCAGGGTGGCGTAATTCACGATGGCATCGACAAACCCCGCGTCCAGCGTGATGGCACGTTCGTAACTCGCCGCGGCGTCATCCATGCGGCCCAGCCGCTTCAGGACCACCCCGCGGTTCGACCAGGCCTGCGCGTACTGTGGATGGAGCTGCAGAGCGCGCTCGTAGCTTTGCAAGGCTTCTGGCACGCGCTCCATTTCCCGCAAAGTATTGCCGCGGTCCATATACGCCACCGCGTAATCTGGCTTCTGCGCCAAGGCGGCGTCAAACGCAGCGAGACTATCTGTCCAACGCTTCACATCACCAAAGGCCAAGCCCAGGCCGTGCCAGGCTTGGGCATAGTGGGGCTGGCACTGCAGGGCCTGCTGGTAAGACGCAATGGCCTCATCCCCTTGGCCCATATCGCGCAGGGCATTGCCCCGGTTGGCCCAGGCCTGGGCAAAGTCCGGTTTGAGCTGCAGGGCTTTGTCATAGGCCGCCAGTGCCTCCGCATGCCGATGAAGGGCCCGCAAAACCAGCCCCAGGTTGGAGTGCACTGACGGGTCTTGCGGCGTGTATTGCGCTGCGGATTGCAAGGCAGGCAAGGCAGCGCCGTGTTGTTTGAGTTGCAACAGGCACACACCGCGCATATGCAGTGCCTCCCCCCAGCCGGGGTGCGCCTGCACTAGCTTGGTGAACGCTTGTTCAGCCTGTGACACCTGTCCTTGCGTGTACAGCGACCAGGCTGCAGCAAAGGAATCCGTGGCCACCTGGGTCATGACTCAGGGTGCGCTGCTTTCGGCAGAACCCAGCAGTTCGTCGATGTAAGAAACCACCGCCTCGGGTGCGATGCCAGCCTTGTTGTAGAGGCGCAGACGCTGAAAAATATGATCGTAACGGGCTTGTGCCAAGTCGCGTTGTGCCTGGAACACCTTGCGCACGGCCTCCAGCACGTCGACGTTGGTACGCAGGCCAGAGGCTTGCCCGCGCCGGGTTCCCTCCAAAGCGATCTGGCTGGACTCCAGCACATCTTGGTACGCCAGGAGTCGAGCCCCCCCGGAGGACACCGCCAGAAACAAGCGCCCCACCTCCAGTTCGGCAGCGCGCTGCTCAGCCTCCAGCTCGGCCTCGGCCCGGGATTGCTCCGCCACGGCCTGGGTCACCGCGGCCTTCACGGCCCCGCCACTGTAGATGGGGATATTGAGCTGAACGCCCAGACTTCCCTGGTTGACGGACTGGTTCAGGCTGCTGACCGACTCGTTACGGCTGCTGGAGGCACTCGCCACCAGGTCTAGCCGCGGCATATGTCCAGCGTTGCTGCGCGACACCCCCGCCACAGCCGCATCCACGGCGAACTTGCGTGCCACCACATCGGGGTTGTTGTTCAAGGCCATGTCCTGCCACGTCTGCAAGGCGTTGGGAACCAGGGGCGGCGGCGAGAAACCAGCGGGCAAGCGGGTGATGACGTCCTGCGGCTGGCCCGTCAGAGAGTTCAGCGCATTACGCGCGTTGTTCATCTGGTCGCGGGAATCTGCCCATTGCGACAGCACCAGGCTCAGGTTGGCGCGGGCCTCGGCCACCTCGGTCCTGGTACCCTCGCCCTGCTCAAACCGGCGCCGCATCAGGTTGCGCTGCTCGACCACTGCGTGAACCTGGGCATGGATGGACAGGAATGCATCTTCCGCCAACATGCGCTGGAGATAGGCCAGCGCCAGCCGGTCCACCAACTCCGCTTTGCGGCCGGCAAATGCGGCTTCCGCAGACCCTACTTGTGCGTTGGCCTGCCGGTAGCGGGCCGACGCCTCCAGGTTGATTAAGGGAGCTCGCAAGTTGATGCTTTGGGATGGCGCACGGTAATCCAGGTCACTGGACACAGTGCCACCACCCGCCACATCGGTGTTTCGGGTACCTTGCACAGCGGTTTCGGACAGACTTGCCGACACGCTCGGCAGCAAAGAACTCAAGGCCAGTGGAGATGCCTGCTGCGCCGAGGTCAACGCATATTTGGCAGCCTGGTAGCGCGCGTCATTTTGCAAGGCGGCCAGATACGCCCGTTCAAAGTCACCCGCCCAAGCGACGCCATACAAACTGGCGTTGGCAAAAAAAACGAGCCCCAGCACCAACACTCTGCGGTGCACAAGCGGCCATTGCTTCATGGCTCTATCAACGCGCGATTCATGCGGTCCAACAGGGGCTTGAGCAGATAACTCATGAAAGTGCGCTCTCCAGTCTTGATAAATACCTCGGCAGGCATGCCCGCCCGGATCTCCTGGTGCTGCAGCTGCGTCATGCCTTGGGGGGTGACCTCAACCACCACCTTGAAGTAATTGGTATTCTGCCTTGAATCGGCCAGCGCATCGGCAGACACCTGGACCACGCGCCCCTCAATATGCGGAGTGCTGGCCTGATTCAGGGCACTAAACAACACATGCACTGGCAAGCCCGGTCGAACCTTGTCCACCATGTGCACGGGCAACTGGGCTTCCACCCGCAAAGGATCGTCTTTGGGTACCAACTCCATGAGCGGAGTGCCGGCACTCACCACTCCACCCACCGTATGCACAGAGGCCCCCATCACGGTCCCGGTGGCCGGTGCACGAACCTCGGTGTTCGCCAGGTCAAACTCCAGTCCCCGCATGCGGCTCTCCAGCCCGGATGTCTCTCGCTGAATATCCGAGAGCTGGGACTCAATGTCCTTGCGAAACTCCTGTTGCCGGGTGGCAATACGAGCCCGCACTTCGACAATCGCCTGCCGGGTCCGCCCCACACTGCTGGAGTCTTCCGCTACGCCCCCCTGTATCCCCGCAAACAAGCGTTCCTGCTCGGACACCCGGTTGCGCGGGAAAAATCCCTCATCGGCCAGCGTACGCTGGTTGCGCAACTCCTCACGCAACATGCGACTTTGGGTTTCTTTGGCCTGGCGGGCAGCCTCATGCCCTTGGGCCTGGTACTCCAGCCCCCGCAAAGTAGCTTCCAGACTCTGCATTTCATTGTTGCGGGTTTGCCTTCGGGATTCAAGCAATCGGGACTGCAACTCCATCACCTCGGCCACACGCGCATCGTTTCCGAGCTCCAGCAACTCGGGAGGAAAGTCCACTGCCGCCAAGCCTTGGTTTTCGGCACTCAAGCGTGCCTGCGTGGCCATAGCGACCAGCCATTGGCCACGCGCAATGTCCAGCAGGGCGCGGCTCTGCGTGCTGTCCAAACGCAACAACACCTGGCCTGCGACGACCTGGTCACCGTCCCGCGCCAAAATGGCGGCCACTTTGCCACCGGATACCGGCTGCACCAGCTTGCGGCTGCCGCTCACCACCACCGACCCACTGGATGTGACCGCGGCATCCAGCGGCGCCAGCGTGGCCCACGCCATAAAACCGCCCAAGCCCAACACCAGCAGCCACCACCCCCAACGACGGGGGCGTGCGTCATTCAGGTCCACCACGGGGGCGGAACCAAAGGGCGTGTTGTCCAGCACGGCGCTCATGTCAGTCGTTGAACTTCAGGTTAAAAGGCGGCAAACCACCGGCTGGGGCAGGTGGCGGTTTGTCAACCAACACAGGAGGCGTAGCCCCTTTGGGAGGGCCAGGCGGTGGCGTGCTGGGCGGCAACTCCGCAGCCCTGGCGTTGACAGCAGCCAATACGTCTTCTCTGGGACCAAACGCCGCAACCACACCATCCCGCAACACCATCAATTTATTGGCTACGGTCAATGCGGAGGGGCGGTGCGTAATTAATACGGAGGTTTTCCCCCGGCTGGACAGGTCCCGAATGGCATCCGCCAAGGCTTTCTCGCCCGCGTCGTCAAGATTGGAGTTGGGTTCGTCCAGCACCACCAGCACCGGATCCCCATACAAGGCCCGCGCGAGCGCAATGCGCTGCTTCTGCCCCCCCGACAACGAAGCCCCGCCCGGCCCCAGAGGGGTGTCATACCCTTGGGGAAGGCGCAGTATCTGCTCATGGAACCCCACCCGCTGTGCGGCCAGCACCACCCACTCCGGGTTGACATCGCCAAACCGGGCAATGTTTTCCGCCACCGTGCCGTCAAACAACTCAATGTCTTGCGGCAAATAACCGATGTGTGGCCCCAGGTCTTGCTTGCTCCAGCGAAACAGGTCTGCACCGTCCAAACGCACTGTGCCGGCCAACGCAGGCCACACCCCCACCAGCAAGCGCGCCAACGTGGACTTTCCTGCTCCGCTTGCCCCAATGACCGCCACCGAGTCACCCGCCTGCAAAGTGAAGCTGACTTGCTTGATGATGGCTTGGCGAGACCCCGGGGCGGCGGTGGCAACCCCCTCAAACGCGACCTGTCCCGTCGGTGCCGGCAGGGGCATGGCCGTTGCGCGTGCGGGAAAGCTGCCCAACAACTCGCGCAAACGCAGGTAGGCAGAACGGGCGGTCGCCAACGTTGCCCAGTGGGCCACGACCGACTCCGCTGGCGCCAGCGCCCGACTCGTCAGCAAGGACACCGCGATCATCATGCCCGGGGTCAAACGCCCCTCCAGCACCAACAACGCTCCCAAACCCAAGGCCAAAGATTGCATGGACACGCGGACAAATTTGGAGGCGTTGCCCATCACCGCGGCCCGGTCACTGGCTTTGGCTTGCAGGGCAATTTCCTGCTGGTGACTCTTGCGCCAGCGACGCTGGATGTTGCCCAGCATGCCCATGGCCTCTATCACCTCGGCGTTCTGCAAATGGCTGCTGAGCTCGCGCTGCCCCTGCATGCTGAACTTCTGGGCTTCTGCCAAGCTGCCTTTGGCCAGTTTTTCATTGAGCAAAGTCAGCGCCACCAACACCAACGCCCCCACAAGGGTAAAAACCGCCACCTCCGACGAAAACAAGGCAATGACCACCAAATAGACAGGCGCCCATGGTGCATCGAACACCGCAATCAGCCCAGGGCCCGTCAAGGTCTGCCGCAGGGTTGCCAGGTCCGCCAGTGGCTGCGACGTGCTGTTGCCAGGCTGGCGCAGCACCCGCTCAAAGGTTGCGCCCAATACCCGCAGGCCCAACACGTCATCCAGGCGTGCCCCCACACGGATCAGGACCCAAGAACGGATCGTTTCCAACGCCCCCATAAACAGGTAGGCCCCAAGGATCAAAACCGTCAGGACTACCAGCGTCGTCTCGTTGCGGCTGCTGAGCACCCGGTCGTAGACCTGCATCATGTAGAGCGAAGGCGCCAACATCATGAGGTTGAGGAAACCGCTGAAGATCGCAACCGTGACGAACGCCGCCCGCAACTGGCGCAAAGCCAGCTTCAGTTCATCAGGGGGTAACGAGGGCGGGGCAACCATGTGCAGGGTGTAGAGATAGAGCCGTATCGGCCACCATCTTACGGACGCCCCTGCGTGCAGAGCCTCCGAACAACACCCCAAAAACCCCGGTTATGCCGCTTTGAATACGGCTTTGCATGCCTGCGTGGTCAGTGCAAAAAGGCGGGCTGACCTTCCAGCTTGTGCTCAAAGTGTGTCAACCAGGGCTCTGCCAAATAGCGAATCTGCGCGTCGTTGTGCAAGATGCGTCGCATGATTTTGGACTTCTCTGCCCGGGAATGCACGTCCAGCTCTTCGGAGCGAGCGCGCTCCCGCAACTGCTCGATCAGGACCGCACAGGCCCCCTCAAAGCGCATCACGCCATCCCAGTCTTCCGCCTTGGCGGCTTCCAGCATCTTGGCACTGCTGTCTTCAATGGCTTTGTAGTAATCAATCAACATCAAAGGCATGTGGCGTACTCCCTACTCACACTGGCCGCAGATAGGCGGGTGTTTTCCCCTGGATCTGTTTCCATCCATTGGCCACGGGCTCAATCAAGGCTGCGACTTCATCCAGACCGGCCTCGTCGTTGCGCGCATTGGCCATCACCAGGCGGTTCACGCAGTAGTCGTACAAGGCATTCAGATTGGCCGCAATTTCGCCACCCCGCTCCAAATCCAGAGGGGCTTTCAAGCCTTCCTCCAAGATGCGCACGGCAGCGCCAATTTGCTTGCATTTCTGGGGCACGTCTTTGGCCTGCAAGGCCAACTTGGCGGCGGCAATATGACGCTGGAGCGCTTCGAACAGCAGTGTCACGAGCTGGTGGGGGTCAGCCATTTCCACACTCGCCTCTACGCTGGCCCGTTTGTAGGCGGCTGCGGTGCGGCTTTGAACAGAGGTAAACATGGTGCAGATCCTTAGTTTCTTGTACTTAGTATCGGCAGTCTGTGGACCAACTGAAGACCTTCTCTCAGATCATTGCGCTATGCAGACGCGCCACTCAGCTGGTGGACTTGTTCCAGGTGGCCACCTGCTGACTCACGTAGGCATCCAGCGCGGACAGACTGGCCATCTTGGCATCCAGTGCGCTATATTGCTTGCGCAGGCGGGCTTCAAAGCTAGCGGCCCGGTTGGTTACACGGGTTTGCTCCTCGATATTGCGCTTCAGGACACCCTCCAGTGCTTCCCCCTTGTTCTTGGCCGCGCCACCAGTGGCCAGCACGCCCTGGGCCAGCTCCTTGAACTTCAATGCAAAACCGTTGGTCTGGGCGTTCTTGTTGTCGGTGATGAAGAGTTTCTGCAGCTCAGTCCCGTTGTTGGCCGCTGCCGCCAGTTTGGTGGTGTTCATGGACAATGTTCCATCCAATTCACGCGTCAGCCCTACGTCGGCCAAGCGCTGATAGGCACTGCCAGCACTCACAGAGCTCGCCATGCTGCGCAAGACGCTTTGCATACCCACAATGGTGGAATCCCCCTGAAACAACGAAGCCGTCTTGGTGGCATCGTCGTATTTGGTAATGTCCGCCAGGGTTTTGGCCAGCGCGTTGTACGCCGTCACAAAGTTTTGAACATTCTTGACGGCCAGCGTCACGTCCTCACTCACGGTCATGGTCGCAGGTGCCAGCACTTCGCCAGGCAGCCCATAGTTGGTCGTGGTCGTGGCCAACAGGTTGATGGTGACCCCGGGAATATTGCCCGTAAGGGTGTTGCTCTTGGAGGTCACTGCCAGTCCATTGATTCGCGCCTTGGCGTCTGTGCCGTACTGAACAGCACCGGCCGAAGCACCAGCCATGCCAAAAGCGCCCGACTCCGGGTCAAAAGACAAGCGGGACAGACCCGCATCGTCATTGGTGACCGCGTCAGCGTCCACGGTGGTCTGCACACGAAAGCCGGAAGCCTCCCCGGTTTCCTTGGATCGCAACAGCAATCGGTCCTGCGTACCATCGTTGAAGGCCGTGGCCACCACACCCGAGTTGGTGGCATTGATCTTTGCGGCAATGGTGGCCACCGTGTCCGAGGCAGTGACATCAATGCTCACATCCGCACTGGAGGCGGATGGCGTGAAATCAGCCGGGCCCGTCGTCCACTTGCCCAGGCGCAGCACCAAGGTACCCGCGCCCACAGCCGAACCGGCAGTGATAGGGGCAGATGCGACAGACTGCGACTTGGCCAACTGGTCCACGTCCAGCGTGAACGAAGTTGCCGCTGCGGTGGAGGTAACGGTGATCGCCGCAGCATTGGTATTGGACGACGAGCCGTTGCGGGCCGCCCAGGCGCTGGCTGTTGACATGGCCGCAGCGGCATCCGCCAAGGCTGAAAACTGGGATTTGATTTGGCCGAAAGCCGAAATCTGCTGCTGAATAAACGTGGCCTTGGTTTCCAGCGCCTTGAGAGGCTGCTTCTCCAGGGCCACCAATTTGGTCACGATGGCCTCAGAGTCCAGGCCACTGCCGATGCCGAGGGATGAAATGGTAGCCATAGGAACCCCTTGTTCTGTCTGTAGCCTTGGATTTTGCGTCTTCTACACCACCCCAAAGCCCGGAAAAAGGCCAATTTCCAGAACCAAAGCGGCGACAGGCCCAAGCCCGTCGCCGCTCCCAAGCTTCGCAGTATGACCCGCGAAGCCTTGTGTGACCAGTCTTAACGCAACAGGGCCAGCACACCCTGGGGCAACTGGTTGGCCTGCGCCACCATGGCGGTACCAGCCTGCTGCAGGATCTGGGCGCGGGACAGGTTGGCCGTTTCCACCGCGAAGTCCGCATCCTGCACCCGTGAACGCGATGCGCTCAAGTTTTCAGAAGTGGTATTCAGACTGGCGATGGTGGTCTCAAAGCGAGACTGCAGAGCACCAAACTTGGCGCGCTGGCTGGCCACCGCACCGATGGCAGCATCCACTGTGGACAAAGTACGTGTTGCGGACTCCACCGTAGACACATCCAGTGTGCTCACCGCTTGCAATTGGCTGGCAGAGGTGGCTCCAGTGAAGTAACCGATACCTGCGGCTTGCGCTGCGTTGGCAATACCAAACGACTTGTCGGAGTCCAGTGTCACAGCACCCTTGACAACCGCATCGCCGCCTGCAGCAGCCATCGCGACTGCGCCTGCGGTCACGACTGCCGTCGCAGAATTGTTTTCCAGGATGATGTCATTGCCACTGGCATTGGTCAGTGTCAAGCCTGTACCGGCGGCATTGAGCTTGGCCGTCACGCCAGTTTGAGAGGTCTTCTCGTTGAAGGCTTGGACAGCAGAGGCCAATCCATCCGCATTCAATGCGGCGCCAGTGCTGAACGACACCGCGACAGCAGTACCGTTGTCAGAGGTCACATTGATCGAGAAGGAGCCTGCAGTGCTCAGCGCCGTAAGATCGATCTCGGTACGTGCTGTAGCAGTCACGCCGGTAATGCCCGATTGCGCATTGAACAGGGAGGCCACCGTCTTGGCACTGGCACCTGCGGCGTAGGTCACGGTCGTCGTACCAGAGGCACCGTTCACAGTAACAGTATCCCCAGCAATGGTGTCTGTCGCAGTTGCAGTGGATGCGTTGGCACCAGCGGTGGAGCCAACCACCAAATCACCTGCGGCGCCAGCAGAAGCGGCCACCACAGAGCCGATACGGTTGTTGCCGTACTTTTCTGTAGTGAAATTCGCTGTGGTGGCGGTGATGGTTTGGTGGGCATTGGCGCCGACCTGGAAGGTGGCGCTGGCAAAGCTGCCGTCCAACAGGTTCTGGCCGTTGAACTGCGTGGTTTGTGCAATGCGGTTCAGTTCGGATGTCAGCTGCGAGACTTCCTGGTTCAAAGCAGAGCGGTCGCTGGCGCTGTTGGTCGCGTTGGCAGACTGCACAGCCAGTTCGCGGATACGTTGCAGGATGGTACCGGCACCACCCAATGCACCTTCAGCGGTTTGCGCCAAAGAGATGCCGTCGTTGGCGTTGCGAGCTGCTTGCGTCAGACCGCGGATTTGGGAAGTGAAACGCTCGGAGATGCTCAGGCCGGCGGCGTCGTCCTTGGCACTGTTGATGCGCAAGCCAGAGGACAGGCGTGTGATCGAAGTGCTCAAAGAAGACTGGCTGGCTGTCAAGTTGCGCTGGGCTGTCAACGAGTTGATGTTGGTATTGATGGTGGCTGCCATTTTGATAACTCCTAGTAAAAACTCACGTACTCCGGCGAAATGCCGATCTCAACGTCAGCATTGCTGCTGACCGCCATGACCGGTGCGCCGACCTTGACGCCTTCCGGACGACGAGCCCGCTATGAGCCCGTTGCAATTGTTTTCGGGTGGTACGTGGAAAACTTTAGGGCGTTTGCAAAATGCACGCGCAATATCACAGCGATCCGACCCCAGAAAACACAAAAGCAGGGGATTCGTACCGCAATCCATAGATATAAGGGTTTACCCCTATTAAGAATTGCCATCCACTGGCAATTTGGGCCGTTTTTTCCGCGCTTATCTGCCAAATAGCCCAGACGGGCATCTCCAGAATTCACCCATCGTTACTGATTGTCTGCAGGTCAGCAGGCTTTGCAATCGGCGGCGACGCTGATTTCATATCTTTTTAGGAGTTACGCAATGGCCTCAACCATCAACACCAATATTCAGTCGCTGAATGCGCAGCGGAACTTGGCGACCTCGCAAAGTTCCTTGAGCACGTCCATGCAGCGCTTGTCTTCGGGCCTGCGTATCAACAGCGCCAAAGACGACGCCGCTGGCCTGGCCATTGCAGAGCGCATGACATCCCAGGTACGCGGCCTGAACCAGGCTGCCCGCAATGCCAATGACGGTATTTCTTTGGCCCAGGTGGCTGAAGGCGCACTGGGCAGCGCATCCGCCACACTGCAACGTATCCGCGAACTGGCGGTGCAGTCTGCCAACGCGACCAACAGCGCCAGCGACCGCGCCGCGCTGAACGCCGAAGTCGGCCAGCTCACCGCCGAACTGGACCGCATTGCCAAGACCGCGCAGTTCAACGGCCAGAACATCCTGGACGGCAGCTTCACCTCAGCCACCTTCCAGGTCGGCGCCAACGCCAACCAGACCATCATCGCCACCACTGGCAACTTCAGTACCAACAAGTACGGCAACCACCGCATCGGCTCGCAAGTCGCGGCCACGGCTGGCGGCCCCGGCGACCTGGTGACCGGTTCGACAGCAGGAACCCGCACCTCCCAAGCTACCCCCGCGGCAGACATCAGCGCCACCAGCCCCATCGCGGCAGATGCCACGTTCCGCATTGACGGGTCATCCGGCTCAGCCACGATTGGCATTACGGCTGGCCAAACGGCAAAAAGCTTGGCAGCGGCCATCAATGCACAGTCGGGAACCACCGGCGTAACCGCAACGGCACGTACCGACATTGACTTGAGCAGCTTTACTGCCAATACGAGCTACTCGCTCACCATCCGCTCCAACAACACAGTGGCGACCACCGTGGCATTCACCGTGGGCACACTGGATGGAGATGGCCTATCCGCCGCTGTCTCCGCGTTCAACGACAAGAGCTCCACCACAGGGGTGACCGCCAAACTCAACGCTGCGGGCACTGGAATTTCCTTGACGAATGCAGCCGGCGAAGACATCGTCATTGAGGTCCCAGCGGCTTCGACGGCACTCGCTGTGGGTGGAGTCACCATACCCAATGCCCCCAACAATGCAGCCTTCGTGACCGGCACTTTGACTCTGGACTCTGACAAGTCGTTCGGCATGGTCAATGCAGCAGTCAACGACCCGGTGGGCCCACCTCCCGTCACCGACTTCTTTTTGGCGGCGACCAGCGCCAGCCAGCTGCAAACCGTAGACACCTTGGATGTCGCCACCGTCGAGTCGGCCACCCGTACCCTGAGCACGGTCGATGCCGCGATCCAGGTCATTGCTGGCCAACGGGCCAAATTTGGTGCCTTGCAGTCTCGCTTTGAAAACACCATTGCCAGCCTGCAGACCATGGCTGAGAACCTGAGTGCCTCGCGCTCGCGGATTCAGGACGCTGACTTTGCCTTGGAAACCGCCAACCTGTCACGCACCCAGATCCTGCAACAGGCCGGCACTGCCATGGTGGCGCAGGCCAACCAGCTCCCACAAGGCGTGCTCGCCCTGCTGCGCCAGTAAGCACGCACGTCGGTACCGCGCTGCCAACACGCATTTGCGTGAGGCGGGAGCATCACTGCCGTCGAATCGTTGGCGTTACCTCTTCAGTTTCGGCACGCGCTGCCGATAAGTCATCGGTTACTGCAAATCTTTGCACCCGGCGATGCGCCAGGGCGCGAGGCTATTTTGCGCAAGCTCAGTCAGTGCCTCCACGCATGTAGGAATTCGCCCTACAGGCGATGTTTGCGTTTCTGACATGCGGATTAGCGGTTTTCCAATTCAAGTTTTTGCGCCTGCCAACCAGAATTCGCTCCATGGTGATTCACATGAATTGCCCCCAAACAGGAGTCGAACATGAGCAAGGAACAACTACTCGCCGAGATCCGGGAAGCCAATATGACTTACCTGATGCTGGCCCAAAACCTGATCCGCCAGGACAAGGCTGAAGCACTGTTCCGCCTGGGCATGTCCGAAGAGGCAGCAGAGATGATCAGCGCCTTGTCTCCTGCCCAGATCATGCGCATTGCATCCACCAACATGCTGCTGTGCCGCTTCCGGGTGGACGATGACATGGTCTGGAACCTGTTGACCAACCACTCGGCCACCAAAGTGGACAACGACGCCACCACCAAGCTGCACGCCAGCATCCTGATGGCCGGCCGTTTTGCCGAAGCCGTCTGATCCCACGCAGCACAGGAGCACACCATGGCCACCCAAAAAAGTGTTTTGAACGACTCCAAGCAAGTGGAGCGCGCTGTCTCCCTGATCCAGCTGGGTGCCCGGCTGCAGGTGCTGGAGAGTGAAACCGACCTGTCTTACGAGCGCCTGCTGCGTCTCTACAAGGAAGTGGCGGGCCGCTCGCCCAGCAAGGGGCAGTTGCCCTTCTCCACCGAATGGTTCCTGACCTGGCAGCCCAACATCCATGCCTCGCTGTTCCAGAACACCTATGAGTACCTCACCAAGGTCAGCGCCATGGAGGACATCGACGCCATCATGGCCGCCTATCGGCTGTACACGGAGCAAATTGCTGCCTGCGGCGTCGAGCCCCTGTTGTCCATCACCCGCGCCTGGCGCTTGGTCAAATTCATCGACAACAACATGCTGTCCATGACCAAGTGCTCCAAGTGTGGCGGTCACTTTGTGTCTGAGGCCTACGAAAATTCCCGCCACTTCGAGTGCGGCCTGTGCGCCCCCCCAGCCCGAGCCGGCAAAGGATCGGCGGCGGGTGGAATTTTGCTTCACTAAACGCTATCATTTTCATAGCTATTCGCGCAATATCTACGGAGGCTACAGGCCGATTTGGCAATAAATTCAAGCCAGGCGAGCTTGCGACGATATGATAGAGACGGGCCGAAAAGGCCCGCTTCTTCCACCCTTGAGGCTCCCAGCCTCCCTGTCACAATGCGCCTATGTTTGTAATCGTTGGTTGGCTTGTCTGTTTGGGCTGCGTGTTCGGCGTGTTCATCATCCACGGCGGAAATATCAGCGTGATTCTGAAGGCCCTGCCCTGGGAAATGCTGACCATCGGGGGGGCGACGGTGGGCGCCTTTCTGGCCAACAACCAGATGAAGGTCATCAAGAAGACCCTGGCCGGCCTGGGCGCCTGCTTCAAGGGCAGCAAGTACACCAAGGCGCGCTACATGGAATTGATGGCGCTGATGTTTGACATCCTCCAGAAAGCCCGCAAGGAAGGGCTGATGGCGATTGAGAAAGACGTCGAAGAGCCCGAGCAATCCGAGATTTTCAAGAAGTACACCACCGTCGGTTCCGACCACCATGTGGTGGAGTTCATCACCGACTACCTGCGCATGATGGTGTCTGGCAACCTCAATGCCCACGAGATTGAATCGCTGATGGACAGCGAAATCGAAACCCACCACCACGAAGAACACGCTGCGGTGGCGGCCATCCAGCGCGTTGCGGGTGGCTTGCCTGCCTTCGGTATTGTGGCCGCCGTGTTGGGTGTGGTGAACACCATGGGCTCGGTGGGGCAGCCCCCCGCCGTGCTGGGCGGCATGATTGGTTCGGCGCTGGTGGGAACGTTCCTGGGCATTTTGCTGGCGTATGCGTTTGCAGAACCCCTGGCCGGCCTGCTGGAGCAAAAAGTCGAAGAAGGCAGCAAAGAGTTTCAGTGCATCAAGACCACGCTGCTGGCCAGCATGCAAGGCTACAACCCCTCCACCGCCATCGAATTCGGCCGCAAAGTGCTTTACTCCACCGAGCGCCCCACCTTCTCCGAGCTGGAAGCCTATGTCAAAAAGAAGTAAGCGCAGGAGCGCCTGAGCATGGCTGGAGACGCCAAAAAACTTCAGCCCATCATCATCAAGCGGGTCAAGAAGGGCGGCCACTCGGCGCACGGGGGTGCCTGGAAGATCGCCTACGCCGACTTTGTGACCGCCATGATGGCTTTCTTTTTGCTGATGTGGCTGCTGGGCAGCACCACCGAAGGCGACAAGAAAGGCATCTCCGATTACTTCCAGACGCCCCTCAAAGTGGCGCTGCAGGGGGGCGCAGGTGCGGGCGCGAGCAACAGCATCATCACCGGTGGCGGCAATGACCTGACGCAACAGGCCGGCCAGTCGCGCCGCGGCGACGGCGAAGAGAAATCCGCCAAGAAGATGTCGGGTGACCAGGCCAAAGTGGAACGGGCCAAAAAAGATGCGAAAGACCTGGCCACGCTGGCTGCCAAGATCGCTGGTGCCATCTCCAACAACCCCAGAATGGCCGAGTTCAGCTCACAGATCAAACTGGAGATTACGCCGGACGGCCTGCAAATCCAGATCGTGGATGACCAGCGCCGCCCCATGTTTGACAGCGGCAGCGCATCCGTCAAACCGTATATGCGCGACATCCTGACCGAAATCGGGCGTGCCCTGCTGGATGTAGACAACAAGATCAGCCTGGACGGCCACACCGACAGCCAAGCCTATGGCAATGCTGCACGTGGCTACAGCAACTGGGAGCTCTCCGCCGACCGCGCCAATGCATCACGCCGCGAGCTGATTGCCGCGGGCATGCCCGAGGCCAAGCTGGCGCGGGTGGTGGGCATGGCCTCCAGTTTGCCACTGGAGCCCGAGAATCCGCTGGCCGCCAGCAACCGGCGCATCAGCATTTTGGTCATGACCAAAGACGCTGAGGAGCGCCTGCTCGGCAACAAAACAGTGGCCTTGGACGCGGGGGAAGAAAGCGCTGGCAACGCAAGCGCACCAGAGGCAAAATCTGGTCCTTGACCCCGCAAAAATTACGTCATACTTGCAGAAATTCGAAAATCGCCCGGTTAAAGGTTATCTATGTCCAAAGAATTGCGCTTTCTCATCGTTGATGACTTCTCCACCATGCGGCGAATTGTGCGCAACCTGCTCAAGGAAAGCGGTTATGCCGATGCGGATGAAGCAGAAGATGGTGTAGCCGCGCTCCAAAAGCTTCGCAACAGCAGTTTTGACTTTGTCGTCAGCGACATCAACATGCCCAATATGAACGGGTTTCAGCTGCTCGCCGAGATCAAAAAGGATGACAAACTCAAGCACTTGCCCGTCCTGATGGTCACCGCCGAAGCCCGCAAGGAAGACATTGTGCTGGCGGCCCAACAGGGCGCTGCAGGCTACATCGTCAAACCCTTTACCAAGGCGACGCTGGAAGACAAGGTCAACCACATTTTGACCAAAATGGGCTTGAAGTGAGCATGTCTGAAGCCCCCACCCCAAGCTCGCTGACCACAGTTCAGGTTCACCAACAGCTGGGTGCCCTGACCCGCCAGTTGCACGACTCCCTGAACGGACTGGGTTTGGCTGAAAAAGTCAAAGACTGGGCAGGCGAACTGCCGGACGCGAAAAGCCGCCTCTCCTACATCGCCCGACTGACGGGGCAGGCGGCTGAAAAAGTGCTGAACCAGGTGGACCAAGCCAAGGCACAGCACGACCACATTGCCGCAGAAACACGTCGTATCGGTGAACTGATCGTGAAAGATCCGGTGGCGGCAGTTGCCAAAGGCCATGTGATGAACTTCATCACCGATGTGGAGCAGGCCAGCAAAAAGGTCGATGACCACCTGACAGAAATCATGATGGCCCAGGACTTCCACGACCTCACCGGACAAGTGATTGCCAAAGTGGTCACGCTGGCGGCCACCATCGAAGAGCAACTCGTTTTGCTCTTGCTGCAAACTGCCCCGGCAGACGCAAAGGTCAACGCCCCTAGCGGGCAAGAGTACGTCCCTGCACTGGCCGGTCCGGTGGTCGATGGGCAGGCCAACCAGGACGTGGTGACCGACCAGTCCCAAGTCGACGACTTGCTGGCCAGCCTGGGCTTCTAAACCTTTTCAATTAAGCGGGGGGAATGCCCCGCTTATTGCACTTTAGTTTCAGGGGTCGGTCGCGACAATGGTGAGAACTCAAGAGCTTCTTCACCATGGACCAAGGCAGCCAAGACCGCAATTTACCCGCGTCGGAACGCAAGCTCAAAAAAGCGCGCGATGACGGCCAGGTAGGGCGTTCCCAAGACCTCTCGCACCTCGCGGTATTGGGCTCCGGCGCCATGGCTGTGCTGGTGCTGGCCCCCATTCTTTTCGACCACCTCAAGCAGAGCATGGGACAGCAATTGTCCTTTGATGCGGCCACCGTCATGCGTCCTGGCAACATGCTGCAGCGCTTGGGCGAGGCGTCTACCGTCGGCCTGGCAGGCTGCGTAGCGTTTGCGGGCATTGTGATGACCGCTGCCATTTTGGCTGCGGTGGCCTCTGGCGGCTGGGTCAACAGCCTCAAACCCCTGATGCCGGACTTCAGCCGCCTCAACCCGCTGTCCGGACTGGCCAATATGTTCACCAAGAAGAAGCTGGTCGACACACTCAAGATGTTGCTGATGACCAGCATCCTCTTTGCCATCGCCGCGTGGTTTTTGGTCTCCGGCCTGCAAACCATGGCAGCGCTCATTCGCCAACCTTCCAGCGCCGCCATTGCACACCTGACCCAATGGATCACCGGAGGGATTGGCTTATTGCTGCTGGTGGTGTTTCTTGCGGCGATGGTGGACGTCCCGTTGCAGTCTTTTTTGCACAAAGACCAAATGAAGATGTCCCACCAGGAGGTGAAAGAAGAGAGCAAGGAATCCGACGGCAACCCCCAACTCAAGGGAAAAATTCGCCAAAGACAACGCGAACTGGCGCAGAGAAGCAGTGTCAATGCGGTGCCCAAAGCCGACTTCGTGGTGATGAACCCTACCCACTTCGCCGTGGCCATCCGGTATGACGAAAAAACCATGCATGCGCCCCGTGTAGTGTCCAAGGGGGCCGACCTGTTGGCCATGAAGATTCGGGATGTTGCCAAGCAACACGCCATTCCGGTTCTGCAGTCGCCCATGCTGGCCCGCGCGCTGTATGCCAACGCCGAACTGGACCAGGACATCCCCTCATCGCTCTACACCGCCGTCGCACAGGTTCTGGCCTATGTGTACCGCGTCCGCGCCGCTTTGCGTGGCGAGGGCAGCATGCCCCAAGACGTACCACAACCGTACGTTCCTCCTGAACTGGATCCGCAATCCAAAACCCTGAAGGCGGCCACCGCATGAACGCGCAACTCAAAACACTGCAGCAGTGGTTCGGTAGCAATTCCGCCGCGGTCCAGGGGGCTGCCGCCCCCATGCTGGTGGTGGCCATCCTGGCCATGATGGTGTTGCCGCTGCCGCCCCTGGTGCTGGATGCATTTTTCACCATCAACATTGCAGTGGCCCTGATGGTGATGATGGTCGCAGCCTATATGGTGCGCCCGCTGGACTTTGCCGCCTTTCCTTCGGTGCTGCTGCTCACCACCCTGATGCGTCTGTCGCTCAACGTGGCCTCCACCCGGGTGGTGCTGCTAGAGGGCCACACCGGCCCCGGCGCAGCGGGCGCGGTGATTGAGGCCTTCGGCCACTTCCTGATTGGCGGCAACTTCGCCGTGGGTCTGATCGTGTTTGCGATTCTGGTGGTCATCAACTTTGTCGTGGTGACCAAGGGGTCGGAGCGCATTGCTGAAGTCTCGGCCCGCTTTACCCTGGACGCCATGCCAGGCAAACAAATGGCAGTGGATGCCGACTTGAACGCCGGCCTGATTGACGAGCGGGAAGCCAAGCGCCGCCGGGCTGAAATTGGCGAAGAGGCGGAGTTTTTTGGTTCGATGGATGGTGCCTCCAAGTTTGTGCGCGGTGACGCAGTCGCCGGCATCCTGATTCTGCTAATCAACATCTTTGGCGGCTTTGCCATTGGCATCTTGCAACACGACCTGAGCGCCAGCCAGGCCGCCAACTCCTACATCTTGCTGGCAGTCGGTGACGCACTGGTCGCCCAGATACCCGGTTTGCTCATCTCGGTGGCAGCGGCCATGGTGGTCTCCCGCGTGGGCAAAGACAAGGACATCGGCAAACAAATCGTGGGGCAAATGTTTGTATCGCCACAGGTGCTGGGGGTCACAGCGACCATCATGTTCATCCTGGGCATCATCCCCAACATGCCGCACCTGGTGTTTCTGAGCATCGCTGCGGTACTGGCCTATGGCGCCTGGATGTTGGCCCACAAGCCCATCCCGGTTGATCCACAAACCCAGGCAACCGCACCGGTGGGAGATGGCGAAGCCTCGTGGGACGACCTGCAACCGGTGGACCAGCTCGGCCTGGAGCTGGGCTATCGCCTGATTGCCCTGGTCGACAAAACACGCCAGGGTGATTTGCTCAACCGCATCAAAGGCGTGCGGCGCAAGTTTGCGCAGGAAGTGGGCTTCCTGCCCCCTGCCGTGCACGTGCGTGACAACCTGGAACTCAAACCCAGTGCCTACCGCATCACCCTGCGTGGCGTGATTGTGGGTGAAGGCGAGGCATTCCCTGGCATGCACCTGGCCATCAACCCCGGCGGCATCACCACCCCGTTGATTGGAACAGCAACCACCGACCCGGCATTTGGTTTGCCAGCGCACTGGATCGACGAACGCCAGAAGGAAGCGGCGCAAATGGCGGGATTTACGGTGGTTGATTCTGAGACTGTTATGGCCACCCATTTGTCACACTTGATGCAAGTTCAGGCCTCCAAGCTGCTGAGCCGAACAGAGACACAACAACTCGTGGAACACGTGGCAAAACTGGCCCCCAAACTGATCGAAGAAGTGGTACCCAAAATGGTCTCGGTCGCCGTCTTCCAAAAGGTCTTGCAGTTGCTGCTGGACGAGTCTGTCCACATTCGTGACATCCGCACCATCATCGAGTCGATCGCCGAACACGCAACCTCCACCACAGATCCCGTGGAGTTGGCCAAACGCGTGCGTATCGCGCTCTCGCCAGCCATCGTGCAACAGATCTATGGGCCCACCCGCGAACTCAATGTCATTGCTATTGACCCCAGCCTGGAGCGGCTGCTGGTGCAAGCCTTGGGCAGCGCCTCCGGCCCGGCACTGGACCCCGGCGTCGCCGACATGCTGACCCGTACCGCTGCCGAAACCGCGTTGAAGCAAGAAGAAATCGGCGTCCCCGCTTGCCTGCTGGTACCGGATCCGATTCGCGGTGCTATCTCTCGCCTGGTGCGCCGCGTAGCACCACGCCTGCAAGTGCTTGCCCACAGCGAAATTCCTGAAACCCACACCATCCGCATTGGTCCGATTCTCCGAGGTGCCACACCATGAACATCCAACGCTTTACCGCAGCAACCTCCCGTGAAGCCTTGGCCAAGGCCCGACTGGCCTTTGGCGAGGGCACACTGATCTTGTCCAACCGTCCCACCGAACACGGTGTGGAAGTAGTGGCCACCGCCGAGGACACCCTGGCCAGCCTGGACCGGGGCGCCGCCTCTGCGGCCAACAAGCTGCAGGCAGCACCACGCCGCCCCAGCCCCCCCGCCAGCTACCAAGAAGTAGCCAGCAAAGTGGAAGAAGATGCGGAGCAGCTGGCCATGAGCACGCTTTCGTTCCAGGACTATGTGCGCGAACGCATGCTGCGCCGCCGGCACGAGGCAGCACAAGGTGCCCCAGAGGCCTTGCCAGCGCCAGCACCGGCCGCACCAGAGCGTCCCCGCCCTCCCGCGCTGACACAACGTATTGCCGTGGATATTGCCCCCCCTGCGCCCAAACCGGCCGCCGCACGCAAGCCCCAAACCCTGCCCGCAACCGCGGCGGTCAGCAAGGGCGTGATGGATGAACTCCATGCCATGAAAGAGCTGATTGAAGACCGCTTCAATACCCTGACTTGGCTGGGGCAGGCCCGCCAGAACCCCATTCAATCCAACATGATGCTCAAGATGATCCGCGCCGGGTATTCACCGACCCTGTCGCGCGCCATTCTGGAGCGCATGCCTGAGGAGATGGATGCCGCGGAATCGGTCCGCTGGGTCATGGACGTCCTGGAACGCAATCTGCACACCGATGCTGGGACCCCTGCCCTGCATGAAGAAGGTGGTGTCTTTGCCCTGATTGGCGCAACCGGGGTTGGCAAAACCACCACCGCCGCCAAGCTGGCAGGCCTGTGCGCTCGCACCCATGGCCCGGGCAGTGTGGGACTCATCACGCTGGACACCTACCGCATAGGCGCCCACGAGCAGTTGCGCGCCTACGGCAAGATGTTGGGTGTGGTAGCCCATTTGGCCCACGACAAAGCAGCCCTGCAAGACCTGCTGGGCCTGCTGTCCAACAAAAAGATGGTGCTCATCGATACCACCGGCATTGCCCCGCGGGACCCGCGCAAGCGCGAACTCATGGAGTTGCTGGACCTGCCCGCCATCAAACGTCTACTGGTGCTCAACGCCGGCGGCCACGGGGACACACTGGACGAAGCGGTCAACTGCTTCAAGACCAACACCTCGCAGCAGGCCATCTTCTCCAAAATTGACGAGGCCGTGAAACTGGGTCCGGCCATTGATGCCGCCATTCGCCACCAACTGCTGCTGCGTGGCATCACCACCGGGCAACGGGTCCCCGAAGACTGGGAGTCCGCAGTGGCCAGCAAGCTGGTGCGGATGTCCATGCGTACGGCAGGCATTTCGGCCTATGACCCCAAGGTCAGCGATTTGGGATTCTTCTTCAGCCAGCCCACCAGCACCCAGGGCGCCGCCAAGGGGCGCATGGATGCGTGAACGCACCAACAACCAAGCCGCCGGCTTGCTGGACCTGGCAGCCATACCCAGCCCCAAACTCACGGCCATGGTCGCGCATGGTGATGAGCAGGCCGAGCTGCCTTTGCTCTTGCGCATGTGCGCCGCTTGGGTAGGGTTTGGGTATCCGGTCACCGTGCTGGATGGCACCGTCCGCGAAAGTGCCGACAATCCCGGCCTGGAACAATTGCTGGACTACAGCTACGCACCGGCCCCGCTGTCGGATGCACCCTCCTGGTCGGTGGTTCCCGCCGCCTGGGGCCTGCAAACCCTGGCCAGCCAGCCGCGAATCGAACATAACGCACTGGCAGACACGGGGTGGATGTTTCCCCATGAAAGCGTGGTGGTGGTGTATGGCACTGCGCAAATGCTGGTGCCTCTGCTGCAGGGCAGCAGTGTTCGCCCGGTCCTCACCGTATCCACGGCCAAAGCCTCACTGCTGACCAGTTATCTGGCCCTCAAGCGCCTGTTGCTCAAAGGCAGGCTTGAGCCTACCATTGTGAATGTGCTCCCAGCCCAACATACCGTATCCTCACGGTCTGGCACCCAGACCGCAAGCACCGGCTTGCGGGACTACGCCAAGTATTTTTTGGATTACGAAGTGAACGCACTGACGATCCCCGCTCCCGGGGTAGACGACCGCCCCAGCGCCAACACGGAGCGCCTGGCATTGGGCCTGCTCGAGAACGCCATGCCCCTGGACGTACAGTGGGCACCGACGCCGAGATCCGTCAGCACGCGCCCGCCCCTAGCCGCCATGGTGGGGAGCCATTGATGTACACCGCCAAAGGCCAGCTTGACCGCAGTGCGCTGATCAAACAGTACCAGCCCTTGGTAAGACGTTTGGCGCACCACATGATGGCCAAGCTGCCGCCCAGCGTCGAGGTGGACGACTTGATCCAAGTCGGCCTGATCGGTCTGTCCGATGCCTTGACCCGCTACGAGGCCTCACAAGGCGTTCAGTTCGAGACCTTTGCCACCCAGCGCATTCGCGGCGCCATGCTCGATGAGCTTCGCGAGAACGACTGGATGTCGCGGGGCTCACGCAAGAGCCAGAAAGAAATTGAAGTGGCGTTGCGCCGCCTGGAGCACAAGCTGGGCCGCAGCCCCGCAGAATCCGAAATCGCGGCGGAGCTGGGCATGAGCCTGGCGGACTACCAGAGCCTGTTGGGTAAAGTGCGCGGCACGCAGCTGGTGTACCTGGAAGACATGTCACGCCGTGACGATGACGATGACACATTTCTGGATCGGCACGTGGCCGACTCCGATGCCGACCCGCTGAACATGCTGCGCGACCAGCGCCTGCGAGAGTCTCTGGTGGCGGCCATCAAGACGCTGCCCGAGCGGGAACAATACATCATGAGCATGTACTACGAGCAAGACATGAACCTCAAGGAAATTGCTGCCGTGCTGGACGTCACAGAGTCCCGCGTTTGCCAACTGCACAGCCAATCGATTGCCCGCTTGCGCGCCAAGATGCGCGCACACTGAGAGCAGATTTTTAGGCGCTGAAGGCCTGAAAACGGCCAGACGACTTGGCGCCCGCGCCGTAGGGCCCTGCAGCAGCGGCATACACCGGTGTGTACATGGCCGGCACCACCATGTGCAAGGCTTGCTCTACCAGCGCTTGGCGACGCAGCATCTGCTCGCGTGCCTGGGCCAGCCCCGCCGCCAAAGCCCGCAAACGCGCCGCATCTGCACTCTGCAGGTGGGGGCCCAGGGGTTTCCATGGCGCCAACAAGGCATTGGCCTCTACCACCAAGGACTGGAAGCTTTGCGCCTGCACCGCCATGTCGTCAACGGCCCCAGTTTTGAGCGCCAACGACAAAAACGCCAGCTGCGCCTCAAGCGCACTGAGCGTGGATTCCAAGGTAGGTTGTGACATATCAGGTTCCTCGCACTTCTGTAAGTGCGCAGGACCTGTTTACCGCGCGGAGCGGTTCAGCATTTCCTGCGCGTTGGACAACAATTTGTCGGCAATGGCTTCGGCGTTGACCACGTACGTGCCATCCTGGATGGAGGCTTTCACGCTGGCCACTTTCTGGGTGTCGATGTCTGCAGAATCGCTGCGCTCGGTTTTTTCCAGCGAGCGCGCCAAAGTGGAGACGGTCACAGCCACACCCGCTGCGCGCGTGCTTTGTGTCGCCTTGCTGGTGGCAGCAGTACTCGCGTTGGCGTTTTGGGCTGCTTTTTGGGCAGCACCAGACACCGTGGGCGATACGGAAGCGGGGATTTCTGTGGGTTGACCTATTTTCATGACGTTCTCCAAAACTACGGTAGGCGTAGCCTCGTACGGTAGTTATCGGCCGCATCATGACTGACTTTAGGGCTTTCTGCACAAATAAGGCCGCTCAAAGCTCGATTTTGACTGTACGCATATCCAGCACAACACCCGAGGCTACGCGACCGTTCTCCATGCGCACACGCGCCAACTGCCCAACCACCCCGGCCGACAAGGCCTGTGCCTGGCTGCTGACCTGAAAACCGGCACCCTGCGCCAGTACCCGCACAGAGGCACCCGCCTGAAACACCTGCGCCGGCTTGACCATACCCTGACGAAGCGTCTGTCCGGTACTGAGCAAGCGGGTCGCCGTCTGCCCCACCCAGAGCGTACGGTCCGCGAGCACCGGACTGGGCTCCTCCGCCCAATCCACCTCGGCTTCCATCACGTCCGACTCCGTCACCATGGCCCCCGCAGCCACCTGGCCACGCATAACCCAGGCTTTGCCAGTCGCCTTCACCACAACGGGCAAGGTAATGTTCCAACGCGTCACACCATCCACGCAGCGCAACCCCACTCGGCTACGACCCCACAACCGGGCGCCCGCCGGCACATGCGGCTCAATATTGCCGCAAGGGGCCAAACGCAGACGGCTGTCCAGCGCACCAACCTCGGCCTGCATGCGCAGATTGGCACCGGGCGGTTGGGACTTCAATACAGCCTCAGAGGCCCAGCGCTGGGCCTCTTGCCGCAAAGCCTCCAGCCCCGCGTCTTGCGCCTGGGCCAACGGGATGCTGGCGCACACCAGCGCAAGAGCCTTCAGGCCACGCGCGATGGCTGGGTGGTTCAACGCAAAAGAAAACAGCATGGCGGACTCCAGGGTAGGACCTGTGCACGCCCCGACCAAGCAGTAGGGACAGGGCACCTCAGGCCATCACTATAGGTAGCCCCACCCCCGACAAGGGCCGCAAATATGCCCCATTCACCCCGCTATTCCACGTCTAAAAAATTTAAGCTTTTTCCATAATTGCCGCACGCCCCAAGCCCACAACCGTAGTGCAAGGACGCTCTTCGCTGAGGTATGCCATGTTTGCCAATCTGACCAACGCCCTGGACTTTCAATCGAAAGCTTTGGTGCTGCGCGCCGAGCGCCAGCGGGTGATTGCCAGCAACATCGCCAACGCCGACACGCCTGGCTACACCGGCCGCGACATCAACTTCAAGCAGGCCATGGGCCAAGCGATGGGCGAATCCTCCGGCCTGACGCTGGCCTCCAGCACCAGCCAAAGCATGTCCCCAGCAGGCACCACCCATACACGCCATATTCCGTTGCCCAGCAGCACCGCCGACGGATCTGGCGCCAACGGCAAGCTCGACTACACCGTGCAGACCCAGCCTGCCATGGACGGCAACAGCGTGGACCTGGATCGTGAACGCGCAAGCTTTGTCGACAACTCAGTGCGCTACGAAGCAACTCTCCGTTTTATTAACGGCTCTTCCCGGACGATCTTGAGCGCCATTCAGGGGCAATGACGCGACCACCTGACCACAGAGGCACACCATGTCCATGTTCTCCATCTTTAATGTGTCGGGCAGTGCCGTCAGTGCGCAATCCCAGCGCCTGAACGTTGTCGCCAGCAACCTGGCCAACGCCGATGCTGTGGCAGGCCCGGACGGACAGGCCTACAAAAGCCGCCAGGTCATTTTTGAAACCGTGCCCATGGAGTCCCCGGCATCGTCGGGCGTCAAGGTCAGCTCCATCAAAGAGAGCAATGAGCCCTTCAAGCGCGTGCACAACCCCATGCATCCGGCCGCCGATGCGGAAGGGTATGTCACCCAATCCAACGTGAACCCGGTGGAGGAGATGGTCAACATGATCTCCGCCTCGCGCTCCTACCAAAACAATGTGGAAGTCATGAACACAGCCAAGACACTGCTGCTCAAGACCCTGCAAATGGGTCAATAAACCAGGAGACCACCATGGTTACCAGCGTCACATCCTCCACCGATCTCAACTCCCTGGTGAACAGCAGCACCACCAGCAAGCAAACCGATGCGGCCGCCCAGCAAGACCGCTTCCTGAAACTGTTGGTGGCGCAACTCAACAACCAGGACCCCATGAACCCCATGGACAACGCCCAGATGACCAGCCAGATGGCGCAGATCAACACGGTCTCCGGCATCCAGCAGCTCAACGAAACCATGAAAAGCATGTCTACCCAGTTCAGCGCCATGCAGGTGCTGCAGGGTGCATCACTGGTGGGCAAGGGCGTCTTGGTCGAGTCCAACACACTCACCATCAAAGACGGTATCGCCGCAGGCGCGGTGGACCTGGCGACCAAGGCCGACAAGGTGACCGTGCAAGTACTCTCCCCTGGAGGGCAGGTCCTCGACAAGTTCGAACTGGGCGCTCAGGACGCCGGCATGCATGGCTTCCAGTGGGACGCCTCCAGCTACCAAGGCACCGGAGCCCCCACCTTCAAGGTCACTGCCACGCTCAAGGGCGTTGCAGTCACCAACACCGCGCTGGCCCACGACACCGTGGTGGCCGTGGGCTCCAGCAACGGCAACATGACGTTGGAACTGGCGGGTCGCAGCGCTGTGGCCTACACCGACGTCAAATCCATTCTGTAACTCTTTCCAACCGCACCCCAGAGGAAACACCATGAGCTTTCAAACAGGACTCTCCGGCTTGAACGCCTCCAGCAAAAGCCTGGACGTGATTGGCAACAACATTGCCAATGCCAACACAGTCGGGATGAAATCGTCGCGGGCCGAGTTTGCCGACCTGGTCGCTTCATCGCTGGGTGCCGCCGGTGGTGCCTCCAAAGGCGCCGGCATCGGCGTGTCAGTGGCCACCATCGCGCAGCAGTTCTCGCAGGGCAACATCAACATCACCGGCAACAGCCTGGACGTGGCCATCAACGGCGGCGGCTTCTTCCAGGTCACCATGCCTGACGGCTCAACGGCCTTCACACGTGATGGCCAGTTCAAGCTGGACCGCGATGGCAACATTCTCACCAATACCGGTGCCAATGTGATGGGCTACCCCACGGACTTGCTGGGCAACTCCACCAGCGTGACGCCACAGATCATTTCCATCCCGACAGGCGCCCCCATCCCGGCCCAGGTCACCACCGAAATCACCGCCGAGTTCAACCTCGATGCACGCGCCAAAGTAGCGGCAAGCGTCACACCGCCCACCCCCATCAGCACCTACGGCACCTCGCTCACCGCCTTCGACTCCCAGGGCGTGGAAGTACCCGTGAGCCTGTATTTCGTTAAAACCGGGCCCGACCTGACCGCCAACCCCGCTGTGGCAGCAGATACTTGGGAAGTATTTGACTCCACCACACTGGCCGCTGGCACTACGGCCCTGGCGACCAATGCCGCCACCTACGCCACCCACAACGCCAACAGCACCTGGAACACCGCCAATCCGGGACCAGACCAACGCGCCACCTTCGCTGCCGCTGGCACCGGCATTTATGCCGCCGACCCGCAGCTAACCACGGTGGCTGCAGGCAGCCTGTTCCAGATGACCTTCGACGTGAACGGCGGCCTGGTCACCCCCGCGGCCCCGCAGACCCTGACACTGACCTCACCCAACGTGGCGATTGGCAACTTCAATGCCACGCTGGACCTGAGCGGCGCCACCCAGTACGGCACCGCCTTCACTGTGTCCAACCTGACGCAAGACGGCTACACCGCCGGCGAACTGACCGGCATCAGCATCGACCCCTCGGGCGTCATCATGACCCGCTACTCCAACGGCGAAAGCCAGGCCCAGGGCAAGATTGCGCTGGCCGACTTCCGCAACGTGCAAGGCCTGACCCCCACCGGAGGCGGCAACTGGGTCGAAACCTTTGCGTCCGGACAACCGGTGCTGGGTGAGGCCGGCATCGGCAAGTTTGGTGAATTGCGCGCGGGTGCACTGGAAGACTCCAACGTAGACCTGACCGCCGAGCTGGTCAACATGATGACCGCCCAGCGCAACTACCAGGCCAATGCCCAGACCATCAAAACGCAGGACCAGATCATGTCGACCCTGGTCAACCTGCGCTAAACGGAGCTGACACACCATGGACCGCTTGATCTACACAGCGATGACGGGCGCCAATGCGGCGGCAAACCGCCAGGCGGTCCTGTCCAACAACCTGGCCAACGTCTCGACCAACGGATTTCGGGCGCAACTGGCCACCTACCGTGCCGTCCCCCTACGGGGCGAAGGTGCAACCACCCGGGTATTCGCACTGGAAGCCTCGGCCGGCCACTCCACCAAACCCGGCCCGGCCATGCGCACCGACCGCGCCCTTGACGCCATGGCGCTGGGCGATGCCTGGTTCTCGGTACAAGGCCTGGACGGCAACGAGGCGTACACACGCAACGGCCACTTTGAAGTCAACGCAGAAGGCGTACTGACAACTGGCAACGGCCTGCAGGTGCTGTCCAGCGACGGCTCGGCCATCACCGTGCCAGCCGGTGCGGATGTCAGCATCAGCCCGGATGGCAACATCAGCGCCAAAATTGGTAACCAGCCTGCCAACAGCGTGGGCCGCCTCAAGCTGGTGGTGCCGACCGCCGAAGACCCGCTCAAGCGCGGCGACGATGGCCTGTTTCGAGCCCTGTCGGGTGACCCACTCAACACGGAAGACACCGCACGTGTACACCCCGGCATGCTGGAGGGCTCCAACGTCAACGCCATCGAGGCCATGGTCGGCATGATCCAGACCGCCCGCCAGTTCGAGGCGCAAATGCGCCTGATGCAAACCGCCGAATCCAATGACCGCGCCGCCGGCCAATTGCTGAGCCTGCAAGGCTAACCCACCAGGACACGCACCATGATCAATTCACTCTGGATCTCCAAAACCGGCATGGAAGCCCAGCAAATGCAGCTGGACGTCATCTCCAACAACCTGGCCAACGTCTCCACCAATGGCTTCAAAAAATCGCACGCCGTCTTTGAAGACCTGATGTACCAAAACCTGCGCCAGGTCGGCACCGCGGTGAACGAACAAGCCGTCCTGCCCACCGGCCTGCAAATCGGCCTGGGTGTGCGTACCGTAGCCACCAGCCGCTCGTTCTCCCAAGGCAACTTGCAGCAGTCCAGCAACAACCTGGACGTCGCCATCCAAGGCAACGGCTTTTTCCAGGTCACCATGTCCGACGGCACCGTGGGCTACACCCGCGACGGTGCCTTCCAGCTCGACAACCAGGGCCGCTTGGTCACCTCCGGCGGCCTGCCCGTGCTCAACGGCATCACCGTGCCTGCCAACGCCACCAGCCTTGCCATTGCACAAAACGGCGAAGTCACCGTGCAAGTCCCTGGCAACACCGCACCGCAACCCGTGGGCACCATCACCCTGGCCAGCTTCATCAACCCCGCCGGTCTGGAGCCCAAAGGCCAGAACCTGTATGCCGAAAGCGTGGCCTCGGGCCAGCCCAATGCCGGCAATGCCGGCGAAAACGGCTTGGGTGGCCTGATGCAGGGTTTTGTGGAAACCTCCAACGTGAACGTGGTGCAGGAGCTGGTCACCATGATCCAGACCCAGCGCGCCTACGAGATGAACTCCAAGGCCATCCAGACCTCGGACCAGATGCTGCAAAAACTCGGCCAGCTCTAAACCTGCGAGGTAAGCCATGACCCACCGCCCCCACGCACCCCAAGTGCCGCGCCTGCTGCGCGCCACCGCCGCAGCGGCAGCCGTACTGGCGTTCACCAGCGCCTGCCAGCAGTTGCCGCAAAAAGTCACCGTCGATTTTGCCGAGCCCCGCGTTGCGGCAGCCCCAGCCACCACCCAAGTGGCGGCGCGCCCCAACACTGGCAGCCTGTACCAAACAGTGGCCTACCGTCCGGCTTTTGAAGACCGCCGGGCGCGCCAGGTGGGCGACACCGTCACCATCCAGATTGTGGAAAACGTAACCGCCAGTCAGAAGTCCACCTCCACCGTCAACCGCAACACCTCGGTCGACGGTGCGGTGACGGCACTGCCATTTAACGACCTGTCCGGGCTCGCCAAATTCAACGTCGGGGCGACCACCAACAACAACTTTTCAGGCAAGGGCGGCACCGAGAGCGCCAACACCTTTGCCGGCTCCATCACCGCCACCGTGGTGGAACTGCTCCCCAACGGTCACATGGTGGTCACCGGCGAGAAGCAAATCGGCGTGAACCAGAACGTGGACGTGTTGCGCTTCTCGGGCACCGTGGACCCACGCATGGTGCAACCCGGCAGCGTGATCAGCTCCACCCAGGTGGCCAATGTGCGCGTCGAATCACGCGGACGCGGCGCCCAGGGCGAAGCCCAAACAGTTGGCTGGTTATCCCGGTTCTTTTTGAACGTTAGTCCCTTCTAAAGATCTCCAGAATTGTGCCGAGGGGTAACAGGTCCAGTCGGACCGTCCCCGTTACCGACTCTGCACATGAAACACTGGAACCCAACACCCCTCAGTACCGGCCGCCGCTGGCTCGGCGGTCTGTGTGTGGCACTTGTCATGGCAGGCAGCGGGTCGGCCCAAGCTGCCCGCATCAAGGAAGTTGCCTCCATCGAAGGTGTGCGCAGCAACCAGCTCACCGGTTTCGGCTTGGTGGTGGGTCTGGACGGCACGGGTGACCAGACCACCCAGATGCCCTACACCACCCAGGGCCTCAAAAACTACATGGAGCAGCTGGGCCTCACGCTCACCACAGCCTCCCAAGCCCAGTTGCAAATGAAAAACGTGGCCGCCGTGCTGGTCACCGCACAGTTGCCCGCCTTCGCCCGCCCGGGTCAACTGATGGACATCAACGTCTCTTCGCTGGGCAATGCCAAGTCGCTCAAGGGCGGCACCCTGATTGCCACGCCGCTCAAGGGCGCCGATGGCGAGGTCTACGCCCTCGCCCAGGGCAACTTGATTGTGGCCGGCGCCGGTGCCGCCGCAGGGGGCAGCAAGGTCCAGGTCAACCACCTGAGTGCCGGTCGCATTCCGGATGGTGCGCAGGTGGAACGCAGCGTGCCCACCGCCCTGCAAGAGGGCCCCACCATCAACCTGAGCCTGAGCGCCTCCGACTTCCAGACCGCCCGCAAAGTCGCCCAGTCCATCAACAACCGCTTTGGTGGCAGTATTGCCCAGGCACTGGACGGCCGCACCGTACAGGTCAAGGCCCCCACCACCCCCAATGAACGTGTCAGCTTCATCGCCGAGATGGAGGAGCTGCCCGTGGAAAACTCTGTGGCAGCGGCCAAGGTCATCATCAACTCCCGCACCGGCTCCATCGTGATGAACCAGGCCGTGACCCTGGGCCCCTGCGCGGTGGCACACGGCAATTTGTCCATCAGCGTGTCCTCCACCCCGGTCATCAGCCAGCCCAATGCCCTGTCGGGCGGCCAAACCGTGGTGGGCGAACAAGCCGCCATCGACATCAAACAAGAAGCCGGCAAGCTCATCCAGCTGCCCGCTGCCACCCAGCTCACCGACGTGGTGAAAGCCCTCAACTCGCTGGGCGCCACGCCGCAAGACTTGTTGGCCATTCTGCAAGCCATCAAATCGGCCGGTGCACTGAATGCGGAGCTGGAGGTCATCTGACATGGGCTACGGCAACAGTCTCGGAACGCCCTCACTGGGCAATATGCAAAGCCTGGCGGTAGACACCCAGTCGCTGGGCGCCCTCAAGCTGCAGGCGGGCAAAAACTCGCCCGAAGCCATCAAGGAAACGGCCAAACAATTCGAATCGCTGTTCATGCGTGAGCTGGTCAAGAGCATGCGCGAAGCCACCATGAAATCCGGCATGCTGGACAACCCCGGCAGCGACCTCGGCACCGACCTGCTGGACCAGCAACTGGCCGTCAGCATGTCCGGCCAACCCGGTGGCCTGTCGGACCTGATCGCCCAGCAGTTGACCCGGCAAATGGGCATCACCGCAGAGCCTGGCACCGATGCCGCCACGCCCACACGCCCCCAGACGCTGGGCAGCGCCACCCCCTCCACCGCGCCACGGGCCACGGCGTCAGATGCCACCCTGCCCCCCGTCAAGATCAAGCGCACCCCCACCGAAAGCCAGGCCAGCTTTGTACGCCAGCACTCCGACGTGGCCAGCAAGGTAGAGAAGGCCACCGGCATCCCCGCCAGCTTCATGCTGGGCCAGGCCGGCCACGAGACCGGCTGGGGCCGCGCCCAGATCAAGACCAAGGGCGGCGGCAACTCCTTCAACCTGTTTGGCATCAAGGCTGGTGCCAGCTGGACCGGCAAGGTGGCCGAGGTCACCACCACCGAATACGTGAACGGCGTGGCCAAAAAACAAGTGGCCAAGTTCCGCGCCTACGACTCGTATGAAGACTCCTTCAAGGACTATGCCCGACTGATCTCCGAGAGCCCGCGCTACGCCAAGGCCCGTGCCCAGACGGGCTCGGCCCAGGCCTTTGCCAGCGGCCTGCAAAAAGCAGGCTACGCCACCGACCCCGAGTACGCTGCCAAACTGAGCCGCGCCATCAACACCACCCTGCATCTGCGCCGCCTGCAGGTGTAACCGGACGCCACCATGAGCATTCTCAACATCGGCACACGCGCGCTACAGGCCAACCAGGTAGCGCTGCAGACGGCGGGCAACAACATTGCCAACGTCAACACGCCTGGCTACTCGCGCCAGACCGTCACGCTGCAAACCGTGGAGGGCCAGTTCACGGGCGGTGGCTACATCGGCAAAGGCGTGGATGTGCAAACCATCCAGCGCAATTTCAGTGCCTTTTTGACACGCCAGTCCACCCTAGCCAGCTCGGTACAGGCCGCCGACGTGACCCGTTCCGACAAGCTCAGCCAACTTGAAGGCATCTTTCCCGGTGGCGCCAGCGGCCTGGGCTCCGCCATCAGTGAAATGATGAACGCGTTTTCGGACGTAGCCAGTGCCCCCACCGACCTGACCGCCCGCACCGTGGCCCTGACCCGGGTCGACGAAACCGCCTCGCGCATGCGTGCAGCCTCGCAATCGCTGGACGACCTGCAGCAGGGTGTGGACCAGGAGTTGCGCCAAAAGGCCGACGCCATCAACACCCTGGCGCGCGGCATTGCCGAGGTGAACGACGAGATCGCCCGCGCCCAAGGCACCGGCCAGCCGCCCAACGACCTGCTGGACCGGCGCGACCAACTGGTGCGCGAACTCAACCAGTACGTGCAGACCACCTCCATCCCGGCGGACGACGGCACGGTCGGCATTTTTCTGGCCAGCAGCCAGGCCCTGGTGCTGGGCACCACGGTGTCACCCGTGTCCATCGTGAGTGACGACTTTGGCGACACCCTGAAGAACAAACTCGCCATCACCCGCAACGGCCTGACCGTGGTGCTGGACGAAAACGCTCTGGGTGGCGGCGAAGTGGCAGGCCTGCTGCGCTTCCAGAACAGCGACCTGGTGGAAGGCCGCAACCTGCTGGGCCGCCTGACCATGGCCGTGAGCACCGCCATGAACGCGCAGCACCAGTTGGGCCTGGACCTGGATGGCAACTTTGGTGGCAACCTGTTCACCCCGGCCACCTTCAATGGGCAAAACATCCGCCAGCCCGTGCCGCCGGCCACGCTGAACACCGGCACTGGCGACCTCTCCCTGGCCATCACCGATGTCAGCAAGTTCGCCGCCTCAGACTACGAAATCAGCTTCAGCTCCGCCACCTCGGGCTCCATCACCCGCCGCTCCGACGGCCTGGTGGTGAGCTTTCCGCAAACGCCGGCCCCCACCTCCGGTGCGCTGGCCAATGTGGACGGGCTGGACATTTTTGTGTCGGGTACGCCCAACGTGGGCGACCGCTTCTTGCTCAAGCCCTTCAGCACCTCGGCCAGCAACATCGACAGCGTGTTCTCCACCCCGCGCAACCTGGCCGTAGCCAGCCCGATTGCGGGCTCCATGGGCAGCACCAACCAGGGCAGCCTCAAGCAGGTGTCCATCAGCGCACGCACGTTGCCGATGTCGCTGGCCACACCCGTGGTGTTCACCTTCACCGGCACCAACACCTACACCCGTAGCGACGAAACCCCGGTGGCCAACACCACCGTGTTCACCTACACCCCGGGCCAGGCCATCGAGGCGGAGTTTCCCAACAACTACCCCACGCTGCCGCCCACCTACAACGACCCGCTGACCGGCTGGACCTTCACGCTGCAGGGTTCGCCCAAGCCGGGCGACACCTTCACGGTCATCGACATCAAAGACCCAGCCTACGGCGTGGACTACAAGCTCAACTCCGGCAACGCCACCGCCATGATGAACCTGCGCGACGTGGCCATGTTTGACGGCGCCGCCCTGACCGACGGCTACGCCAGCCTGATCTCGCAAATCGGCATTCGCAGCCAGAGCGCCGCCTACGCGGCCGAAGTATCCAGCTCCATTGCCACCAACCTGGAAAAAGACCGCACTGGCGTATCGGGCGTGAACCTGGACGAAGAAGCTGCCAAACTGCTGCAATACCAGCAGGCCTACCAAGCCTCGGCCAAAATGATCCAGATCGCGCAAAGCATTTTTGACACCCTGATGCAAGGCCTCAACCGCTGAGGCACCGGAGGACGACCACCATGGCCACTTCTTTATCTCGCCTGGGCACGGCCAACACCTACGACCTGGCCATGCGCAACCTCACGGCGCGCCAGACCAAGCTGGCCGACCTGCAAGAAAACCTCACCTCGGGCAAACGCGTGGTGCGCCCCAGCGACGACCCCACCGGCGCCGCCCAGGCCGAGCGCTCGCTCACCCGCCTGGCCCGCATTGCCACCGACCAGCGCGCGCTGGAGGCGCAAAAAAACTCCATCGCATCGGCCGAGAGCACGCTGGGCGACATCACCAGCGCACTGCAGCGTTTTCGCGAGCTGACCGTGTCGGCCGGCAACGGCAACAACACCCCCGCCGAGCGCCGCACCATTGCCGTGGAACTGCAGGGCCTGCGCGAGCAGGTGCTCACCATGGCCAACCGCAAGGACAACAACGGCCTGCCCCTGTTCGCCGCGCTGGGCAGCGGCCAGGTGCCGTTTGCCGGCCCCAACTCGCCACCTGCCGACTACAGCTTTGTGGGCCTGCCCGGCCAGGCGGCCGCCAGCGAAAACGCCATCCCCGGCACGCTCGATGGTGAAAGCGCCTTCATGCTGCAAGGCCGCCGCGACGGCGCCTACAACGTCACCCTGTCCCAGATCCCGACCGACCGCACGCTGCAAACTGGCCCCGTCACGGTGGTCGACCCCACCCTCGTCAACGGCTCCAGCTATTCCATCACCATCGATGCCGTGTCCACCGTGGCCGGCACCACCACCGTGACCTACAGCGTGGCCGAAGGCCCGCCCGTGGCCGGCCCCACCCAGTCGGGCCTGACCGCGTCCTTCCCGTCCAACCTGCCCCCCAGCTTCACCATCACGGCCATGCCCGGCCTGTCGATGACCGTGAACGGTCTGCCGGTGGCCGGCGACAGCATCACCGTGGACACCAGCCCCAGCATCTTCAGCGTCATGGACGATGCCATCCGCGACATCGGCACCGCCGTCAACGCCAATGCCGCCTCGCAAGCCGTGGCCCAGGCGCTGGGCAATCTGGACATTGGCATGGAGCGCGTATCGGCCGTGCGCGGCCAGGCCGGTGACCTGCTCAACCGGGCCGACCGCATCACCTCCACACAAGAGTCGCGCAGCATCCAGCTCGAGGCCGACCGCTCCCGCGCCGAAGACCTGGACATGATCAAAGGCATTGCCGACTTCCAGAACCAGCAAACCGGCTACTCCGCGGCGCTGCAGTCCTACGCCCAGGTACAAAAGCTCTCGCTGTTCAACTTCATAAGCTAAGCCATGAGCAATTCCGTCTTGGGCAGCGTGACACTGGGCTACCAACTGGTGTGGAACGCGTGGCGCCAGCGCTGCGCCACACGCCTGCTGGTCGAGCCCCACCTGAGCGGCGCCGTGGACGCCCAACACCTGCTGCACACCCTGCACGAACTCTGGCCGGCCGGGCTGGACGCCCAGATCTTGGTGGCGCGCACCCCCGCCCTGCTGAGCGACCTGCTGGACCACGCCCCAGCGCAAGCCCTGTGGCTGGAAATTCCGGACACCTGGCTGGGTGATGCCCTGTTGGCCGGCCGTATCCGCAAGGCCCGGCAACGCGGCGTGCGTCTGCTCTGGCGCGGCGATACCGGCCAACCACCCGCCGCCGAGCTGCAAGACCTGTTTCACAAGACCCTGCGCAGCATCACCCCGCACGAAGCACTGGCCGCCCTGCGCGCCGCGCTACAGCGCACCCACGACGGCGGCGGCTCCCACAACAACTGGACCTCCCCCATCTTGCCCGGCGCGCTGTACGAGGGCCTGGCCAGCCAAGCCCTGGTAGAACATGCCCTGGACCACCAAGCCGTGTGGGGCGTGGCCGGCTGGCCCACCGAGGAAATGCTCTACAGCTACCGCTACAAACAAATCCAGCCAGGACGCCAGCTGCTGCTGGACCTGGTGCACGCCATCGACGCCGACGAATCACTGGAAGCGCTGGAACACCGCATGGGCAACGAGCCGCTGCTGACCTACCGCTTTTTGCGCTACGCCAATTCCGCCGCCCTGTCATTGCGCACCGAGATCGGCAGCGTGCGCCAAGGCCTCATGACCCTGGGCTACAGCCGCCTGCGCGCCTGGCTCATGGAGCAAATGCCCCACGCCAACAGCGATGCCAACCTGCAGCCCATCCGCGCATCCATCGTGCTGCGGGCACGCATCATGGAGCGGCTGGCCGACGCCGGCATAGAAGACGACCTGCGCCGCGAAGTGTTTTTATGCGGCATCTTTTCGCAGGTGGACCTGCTGCTGGGCGAAACCCTGGGCGCCGCCCTGCACCGCCTGCCCCTGCCCGGCCGGGTGGCCTCCGCCATCCTGGGCCAAACCGGCCCCTACGCCCCCTGGCTGGAAACCGCCAGCGCCCTGGAGAGTGGCAACACCAAGGTCATCCGCGACGTCTGCCGCGCCCACGACCTGGAAGCCGACGAGGTCAACCGCGCCCTGCTGCGCTCGCTGACCGCACCGGCCTGATTTTTAAGCCTTTTAGGGCTCTAGCCCCCGCGGATATTGCGCAAGTAGCTATCAAATAAGTAGCAATCGATTTCTACTCAGTTGCCTCAAATGCAGCGTGGTACTGCACACCGCCCTGCGGCAGGGGGCCATGCAAGCGCAGCACCATGAAGTACTCGGGCGGCACGCCGTCCAGCACCAAACCGGGCTGCGGTGAAAACCCAAACCGGCGGTAGTAGCCGGGGTCTCCCAGCACCACACAGCCGCCCGCCCCCAACACCTGCAGCGCTGCCAGGGCGTGCTGCATGAGCTGGCTGCCAATGCCCTTGCCTTGCTGCGCGGGTACGACCGAGATGGGCCCCAGCCCGTACCAACCAGTGCTGCCGTCGGACACGGTGACCGGCGACAGCGCCACATGGCCCAGCAGGTTGCCATCGTCCTCTGCCACCGACGACACGCTGAGCTGGCCTACCGCACGCAGCGCGTTCACGATGAAGTGCTCAGTGTGGCTGGTGTGCGGTGCGTTTAGAAAAGCCTGGGCCGTGAGCGCCGTGATGGCGTCCACATCTTCCGGCGTTTCAGGGCGGATCTGTAGAACCATGTTCAACGAAACACCGGGCGAAAAAACGTGCGCTCGTAGCTCACGATGCAGCGGGTCTCTTCGGCATACCGAAATGCGGCCTGGCATTCGGCGTCGTTGAAGGACTGCTGGCGGTAGGTCTCGTAGGCCGCCAGGCTGGGGAAGCTGAACATGGCCAAGGCGATGTTGTTGGCACCTTCGGACGGCAAAAAGTAGCCATGGTGCTGGCCGCCGAAGCGTTCTACCAGCGGAATCCACAGCTTGCCGTAATGCTCGAATTCGGCGAGCTTGTAAGGGTCGATCACGTAGCGCAGATAGCAGGTCACCATGGGTGAATTCCTTGACAGTGGGGTGGGGTGAGTGGATACGGTGGGTTACTTCGCCACCGATGTGGCTTTGCCCAATTGTTCGTCGCGCAGGCGCGCAAAGGTCTTCCAGAACTGCGCCTCTTGTGTGCTGGCAAAGTTGATGCGCATGAGGCTGCTGGGCGTGCGCTGGGCGTGGAACAGCGCGCCGGGCGCCAGCAGGTAGCCCTCGTCCAGCATGCGCTGGCTCAGGGCGTCGGTGTCCACGCCCGTCTCTACCCAGCCAAACAGACCCACGGGGTCGGACGCAAACGTGCAGCCATGCGCCAGCGCCAGCTTCACGCTGCGGGCGCGGGCGCCGTCCAGCTGGGTGCGGATGCGCTCGGCATGGCGGCGCAGCTGGCCCTGGTCGATGCACCAGGCCAGCGCTTTCTCCAGCAGCGCGGGCGTGGTCAGGGTGGACAGCAGCTTGGTGTCCAGCAGGCGCTCGGCCAGGTCCTTGGGCGCGGCCAGGTAGCCCACGCGCCAGTTGGGGGCCAAGATTTTGGCAAAGCCCCCCACATAGATGGTGCGCTGCAGGCCGTCCAGCGCGCACAGGCGGGTGGCGTGTTCGGGGGCAAAGTGGCTGTAGGTGTCGTCTTCAACAATGTGAAAGTCGTGCTGGTTGGCCAGCTGCAGGATGCGGTAGGCGCTGCTGGGCGAGAGGCAAAACCCGGTGGGGTTGTGGAACACACTCACGCTCACAAACAGCTTGGGGCGGTGCGCCTCGCAATAGCGCGCCATCACCTCTAGGTCCGGCCCGTCGGCGCGGCGCGGCACCGGCAGAATGCGCATGCCCAGCGAATCGAGCCGCGCAAACTCGATGGCCCAGCCGGGCTCTTCCACCATCACGTAGTCACCCGCGCGCAGCAAGGTGCGGCTCACCACGTCCAGCGCGTTGGTGGCACCCACGGTGGTGATGATTTGCTCGGGCGCAGCATGTACCGACAGGCCCGCCAGCTTGGTGGACAGCGCGCGGCGCAAGCCGATGTCACCCGCGGGCTCGCCGTATTGCAATGAGAACGCGTTGAGCGCCTCCACGCTGCAGCTGCGCCGCACCGCCGTGGCCAAAAAGGTGGACTGCAGCCACTCCTTGGGCAGCACGCCCATGCCGGGCTGGGGCTTGTTGCTCACGCCCTTGAACATGCCGCGGATCAGCGCCGTGGCGTTGAGTGGCGCGTAGCGCTGGGGCACGGTGAGCATGAGGTGGGCAACGCCATTCGCTCCTGATTCGATAGCAGCCTGCGCACTACCCACGGCCACCGAGGGCAATTCGCGCACATAAAAGCCGCGGTTTTTTCGTGCCTCCACCAGGCCCTGGGCCAGCAGCTGGTCGTAGGCGCCCACCACGGTGGACGGGCTCACGCCCTGCTGCTGCGCACACAGGCGCACCGAGGGCAGGCGCGCGCCGGGCGCCAGCAGGCGGTCGCGGATGCGCTGGGCAAACAGCGCCGCCAGTTGTTCGGCCAGGCTTTGGGCCGCGGTTTTCATGAGCATGGGCTGTCCTCTGTGCTGGCCGTGCCAGCAGTACAGTTTGGTTTCTGTTTGCATAAACTGTACTGCAAGTGTGTTGTTTTTCCAAGTACAGTGAATCGCATGTTCACCACGTTTACCGCTGCCGAATTCACGGCGCTGTTGCTGCTCTCCACCGCAGCCAGCTTCACGCCGGGGCCCAACACCACACTGTCCACCGCACTGGCAGCCAACCGGGGGCTGCGTGGTGCGCTGCACTTTGTGCTGGCGGTGCCGCTGGGCTGGGGTCTGCTGTTCACGCTGTGTGCCGGTGGCCTGGGTGCGCTGGTGGTGGCCCTGCCGCTGCTGCGCAGTGCCATCCAGTGGCTGGGCATTGCGTACCTGCTGTGGCTGGCCGTCAAGCTAGCCCGTGCCAGCAGCCTGGGGGAGGCCGATGCCAGCCGCCTCAACGTGACCTTTTGGCAGGGCGTGGCGCTGCAGTTTCTCAATATCAAGGCCTGGATGCTGGGCCTGACGGTGACCGCCGGCTGGCTGGCCGGGCGCGAGGATGTGCTGGCGCGTTTTGCCATCACGCTGCCCCTGATGCTGGCCTTTGGTTTCTTCAGCAACCTGCTCTATGCAGCCATTGGCTCGCTGCTGCGCGACTGGTTGGGTGGCCCGGTGGTGGCCGGTGTGGCCACGGCGCAGCGCCTGCGCTGGTTCAACCGCGGCATGGCTGCCGTGTTGGTGGCCACAGCCGCCTGGATGGGGTCGTTATGAGCACGTCACACACCGCCAACCTCAAAAAAGGCCTGTGGCTGGGCCTCTTGGGCATCACCATTTTTGCCATGACCCTGCCCATGACACGGCTGGCCGTGGGCACGCCCGAGGCGCCGCTGATGTCGGGCCTGTTCATTGCGGTGGGGCGCGCCGTGGTCGCAGGACTGCTCTCCGCGCTGTTGCTGTGGTGGGGCCGTGCGCCGCTGCCGCCGCGCGACACCTGGGGCCCGCTGGTACTGGTGGCGCTGGGGGTGGTGTTTGGCTTTCCCATCTTTACCTCGCTGGCCATGCGCCATGTGGAGGCGGTGCACGCCAGCGTGATGGTGGGCGTGCTGCCACTGGCCACTGCGGTGGTGGGGGCGTTCTTGAACCGACAACGGCCGTCCCCCGGCTTCTGGGTCTGCGCACTGGCCGGCACCGCGCTGGTGGTGGCGTTTGCGGTCTTGCGCTCGGGCCACAGCGGCCTGTCGCTGCAAATGGCCGATGTGCTCTTGCTGCTGGCCATGGCCTGTGCGGCCGTGGGCTACGGCCATGGCGGGCGGCTCTCGCAGCGCATGCGGGCCGAGCATGTGATTTGCTGGGCGCTGGTGATTGCGCTGCCCATCAACCTGCCGCTGGCCGTGTGGCAGTTCCCCAGCGTGGCGCTGCCCACCAGCGCCTGGGTGGCGTTTGCCTATGTGTCCGTCTTCTCCATGTGGCTGGGCTTTTTTGCCTGGTACAAGGGCCTGGCCTTGGGCGGCACCGTGCGGGTGAGCCAGGTGCAGCTGCTGCAGCCGTTTTTGGGCATGCTGTTTGCCGTGCCGCTCTTGGGTGAGCGGCTGGACGCAGTGACCGTGGGCTTTGGCGTGGCCGTCATTGCCACCGTGTTTGTTGGCCGTCGCATGCCGGTGCATGCTGCGCTGAAAGTGGCCCCCGCATGAACCACGACCTGTTGATCGCCGCTGCCCTGTTCCTCGTCGTGAGCTCCATCACGCCGGGCCCCAACAACACCATGCTGATGGCATCGGGGGTGAACTTTGGCGTACGCCGCTCGCTGCCGCACCTGCTGGGCGTGCAAATCGGCTTTACCGTCATGCTGCTGTGCGTGGGCTTGGGCTTGCACGCCGTGCTGGACCGCTTTCCGGCGCTCTACCAGCTGATGCGCTGGGGCGGCGCGGCCTACCTGCTGTGGCTGGCCTGGAAGCTGGCAACAGCACGCCCCGCCAGTGCCGACCCCGATGCGCCAGCCGCACAGCCGCTGGGCTTTTGGGGCGCAGCCGCCTTCCAGTGGATCAACCCCAAGGCCTGGGTGATGATCGTCACGGCCATGAGCGCCTACCTGCCGCCCGACGCCAGCGTGCCCCAGGTGCTGCTGCTGGCCCTGATGTCGCTGGTGCTGGGCAGCCCCTGCTCGGCGGTCTGGGTAGGCTTTGGCCAAGCCATGCGCGGCCTGCTGCAAGACCCGCTGCGCCTGCGCATCTTCAACATCACCATGGCGCTGGCCCTGGTGGCCTCGCTCTATCCCATGCTGACACGCTGAAAGCCGAGTGATGGAACTGCACAACATTCCCTTTGGCACCACTGACTGGTCCACCATCCCTACCGAGGAAAAAAGCGCCCAGGCCGGCCGCGCGCTGTGGCGCACGCAACACTTTGGCACCGTGCGGGTGCGCATGGTGGAGTACACGCCGGGTTATGTGTCCGACCACTGGTGTGTCAAAGGCCATATCCTGCTGTGCCTGCAGGGCGAGCTGCACACCGAACTGGAAGACGGCCGCACCTTCACCCTGCGCCCCGGCATGAGCTACCAAGTGGCCGACAATGCGGAACCGCATCGCTCGACCGCGCCCCTGGGTGCCACCCTGTTTGTGGTGGACTGAGCGAACACTGACAAGACGACCCCGAATTTCTCTGGAGCTTTTATGACGCAATGGACCCTGGCCGAACGTGCCGCCAAGATGAACCCCTCGGTGATCCGCGAGATCCTCAAAGTGACCGAGAAGCCCGGCATCATCAGCTTTGCCGGTGGCCTGCCCAGCAGCAAAACCTTTCCGGTGGCCGAGTTTGAAGCCGCCAGCGCCAAGGTGCTCAAAGACGACCCCGCGGGCGCCCTGCAGTACGCGGCCAGTGAAGGCTACGGCCCGCTGCGCGAACTGGTGGCCGCCCAGCTCAAGGCGCAGAGCGCCGCTGCCGGTGTGACCTGGAATGTGGACCCGGCCCAGGTGCTGATCACCACCGGATCCCAACAGGGCCTGGACCTGGTCGCCAAAATTTTGATCGACAAAGACAGCAAGGTGCTGGTGGAGTCGCCCACCTACCTGGGTGCGGTGATGGCCTTCACCCCCATGGAGCCCAAGGTGGTGAGCGTGGCCAGCGACGACGAAGGCGTGGACATTGCCGACCTGGCCGCCAAGTCCAAAGACGCGCGCTTTCTGTATGTGCTGCCCAACTTCCAGAACCCCACCGGCCGCAGCATGACCGAGGCACGCCGCGCCGCGCTGAGCGCCGAGGCAGCGCGCAGCGGCCTGCCCCTCATGGAAGACAACCCCTACGGCGACCTGTGGTTTGACCAGGCCCCACCCGCACCCCTGACCGCCCGCAACCCGGAGGGCGGCATTTACCTGGGCTCCTTCTCCAAGGTGTTGGCCCCCGGCCTGCGCATGGGCTTTATCGTGGCGCCCAAGGCGGTGTACCCCAAGCTGCTGCAAGCCAAACAGGCGGCCGACCTGCACAGCCCCGGCTTCAACCAGCGCCTGATTTTTGAGGTGATGCAAAACGGCTTCCTGGACCGCCATGTGCCCACCATCCGCGCGCTCTACAAAGCCCAGCGCGACGCCATGCTGCAGGCACTGGCCCAGCACTTCCCCGAGTCGCAAGGGCCACACGCCGCCAACGCCGACAGCACCTTCACCTGGAACACCCCCGCGGGCGGCATGTTCCTGTGGGCGCGCCTGCCTGCGGGCATGAACGCCGTGGACCTGCTGCCCCATGCGGTGGACAAGGGCGTGGCCTTTGTGCCCGGTGCGCCGTTTTACGCCGACAACGCCGACGCCCGCTCCATGCGCCTGAGCTTTGTGACCCCCAGCGTGGAAGAAATCCACCGCGGTGTGGCCGCGCTGGCCGAAGCCATCCACGCCCAAAGGAACTGACCATGGCGGTGCATATCTGGGGGCGCCTGAGTTCGCTCAACGTACGCAAGGTGGTGTGGGCCGCACAGGAAACCGGCATGGCCTTCACCCGCAGCGATGCGGGCATGGCTTACGGCGTGGTCAAAACGCCCGAGTACCTGGCCATGAATCCCAATGCGCTGGTGCCTACGCTGCAGGACGGTGACTTTGTCCTGTGGGAAAGCAACGCCATCGTGCGTTACATCTTCGCCAAATATGGAGCCCCTACGCTCTACCCCCAGGACCTGGCGCAACGCTTTGACGCCGAGCGCTGGATGGACTGGCAGCAAACCACGCTGAACCGCGAAAGCGGCGCCGCCTTTGTGCAGTGGTTCCGCACACCGGCGGACCAGCGCGACCCGGCCGTCATTGCCCGCTCCACCGCCGCCACCGAGCCGGCCATGGCCCAGCTCAACGCGCACCTGGCCGACCGTCCGTGGATGTGCGGCGCACACTTCAGCATGGCCGACATTCCCGTGGCCTGCGATGTGCACCGCTGGTTTGCCCTGCCCCAGCCGCGGCCGAGCTGGCCGCACCTGGAACGCTGGTTTGCAGCCATCCTGGCCCGCCCCGCCACGCGCGGTGTGCTTGATCTTCCGCTTTCATAACGCTCCTCCCCAGAAAGGTCTCTCGTGCCCCTGCAACGCCCGTTCGCCCAAGTCGATGTGTTCACCGCCCAGCCTTACCTGGGCAACCCGCTGGCCGTGGTGCTGGATGGCGCGGGACTCAACGATGCGCAGATGCAGGGCTTTGCACGGTGGACCAACCTGAGCGAGACCACCTTTGTGCTGCCGCCCACCCCCGAGGCGGCGGCGCAGGGCGCGGACTACCGCGTGCGCATCTTCACCCCCGGTGGTGAGTTGCCCTTTGCCGGCCACCCCACGCTGGGCAGCTGCCACGCCTGGCTGGAGGCCGGTGGCACGCCCCAGGCCCAGGACCGCATCGTGCAGGAGTGCACCAAGGGCCTGGTGCAGATCTGCCGCGACGGCACGCGCCTGGCCTTTGCAGCGCCCACGTTCCAGCGCAAAAACCCCAGCCCCGGCTTGCTGGCGCAGGTGGCGCACGCGCTGGGCCTGACGGCCAAGCAAATCATCTCGGCCCAGCACCTGAGCAACGGCACCGACTGGCTGGGTGTGCTGGTGGACGACCGGCAGACCGTGCTGCAGCTGCAGCCCGACCACCCTGCACTCAAGAATTTAGGGGTCAAAGTGGGCGTTGCGGCCGTGGACACTGCACGAGCAGCTCCTGATTTAATAGCATCAAAACTGGAAGTTCGCGCCTTTGCGTCGCTCAACGGCATCCAGGAAGACCCGGTGACCGGCAGCCTGAACGCCAGCCTGGCCCAGTGGCTGATAGCGGACGAATACATGCCCGCCAGCTACGTGGTGCACCAGGGCACCTGCATCCAGCGCGAAGGCCGCATCCACATCCGCCAGGACGCCAGCGGCCAGGTCTGGGTGGGGGGCGACTCGGTCACCTGCATCCGTGGCACGGCCACTATCTAAAACCCAACTTCAGTTTTTGGAGCTTCCATGCGCCAACGCCGTTTCAAGCAGGTGGACGTGTTCACCGCCCAGCCGTACCTCGGCAACCCGCTGGCTGTGGTGCTGGATGGCAGCGAGCTCAGCACCGAGGAGATGCAGTCCTTCGCCCGCTGGACCAACCTGAGTGAAACCACCTTTCTGCTGCCGCCCAGCCCCGAAGCCGCCGCCCAGGGCGCCGATTACCGGGTGCGCATCTTCACGCCGGGCGATGAGTTGCCGTTTGCCGGCCACCCCACGCTGGGCAGTTGCCACGCCTGGCTGCAGGCAGGCGGTGTGCCGCAGAACGAGGGCCTGATCGTGCAAGAGTGCGCCAAGGGTTTGGTGCCCCTGCGCCGCGATGGCACGCGCCTGGCGTTTGCCGCGCCCAGCCTGCAACGCAGCGCGCCCGATGCCGCGCTGATCGCGCGGGTGGCTGCGGCGCTGGGTCTGCAGCCAGCGCAAATACGGGCCGCGCAGTGGCTGAACAACGGCCCCACCTGGCTGGGCCTGCTGCTTGACAGCATGGACACCGTGCTGGCGCTGCAGCCCGATGCGACCGCACTCAAAGGTTTGGCGCCTGGTGTGGGTGTAGCCGGCATGGATGCTGCGCCAGCAGCTCCTGATTTGATAGTACGCAGTAACCGCGAGGCGCGCGCCTTCGGTGCCCGTGACGCTGGCACCAGCACCGCGGATGACGACACGCCCTCGGTAGAGGTGCGCTTTTTCGCGCCCGACATCGGCGTGCTGGAAGACCCGGTCACCGGCAGCTTCAACGCCAGCCTCGCGCAGTGGCTGATTGCCGATGGCATCGCCCCCGCCCGCTACGTGGCCGCCCAAGGCACCTGCATAGGCCGCGCCGGGCGCGTCTTCATCACGCAGGATGCGCAGGACCAGGTGTGGGTGGGCGGTGATTCGGTCACCTGCATTGATGGCCAGGTGACGCTGTGATGGCCGCGCTGGAGGCCTGGTTGCACGCCCCGCTGGCGGCGCAACTTGCACTCGCCTGGACCACCTACCTGATTGGCGCTGGAAGCCCCGGCCCCAGCAACATGGCCATCATGGGCATGGCCATGAACGCCGGTCGCCGCCCCGCGCTGTGGCTGGCGTCGGGCATTTTGTGTGGCTCGTGGTTTTGGGGCGTGCTGGCGGCGCTGGGCATCTCGCAGCTGCTGGCCAGCTTCAGCACCGGGCTGATCGCCATGAAGGTGCTGTGCGGGCTCTATTTGCTGTGGCTGGCGTTCAAGTCCGCGCGCGTGGCCTGCGCGCCGCACGCCGATCTGCAGGCCACCCAGGCGGCCAAGGCCACGCCGCGCCAACTCTATTTGCGCGGCCTGGGCATGCACCTCACCAACCCCAAGGCGGTGCTGGCATGGATGTCTACCGTCACCGTGGGCATTCCGGCCGGCGCGTCGCCCCACCTGGCCTGGGTGGTGGTGGCAGGTTGCATGGTGATGGGTGTGGGCATCTTCACGGGCTATGCACTGGCGTTTTCCACCCCGGCCGCACGGCGCGTGTATGCCGCATCGCGCCGCTGGATGGAGGGCCTACTGGCGGCCGTGTTCGGGCTGGCCGGGTTGCAGCTGCTGCGCACCAGCACCCACGCGCATTGATCTCTCGTTTGTTTGGAACCCTCATGACCACTAACGCCCTGCTCCCCACCCTGCACGACATTGAAGCCGCCGCACACGTCATCTACCGTGAATTCGGCCCCACACCGCAGTACCGCTGGGGCCAGCTCGCCAACCGGCTGGGGGCGGCCTGCTGGGTCAAGCACGAGAACCACACGCCGGTGGGGGCCTTCAAGATCCGCGGCGGCCTGACCTACTTTGACCAACTGGCCCAGCGCGGCGCGTTGCCCGCAGAGGTCGTCAGCGCCACGCGCGGCAACCACGGCCAGAGCATCGGCTGGGCTGCACGGGCCCACGGCGTGCCCTGCACCATCGTGGTCCCGCACGGCAACTCGGTGGAAAAGAACGCCGCCATGCGCGCACTGGGCGTCACGCTCGTCGAACACGGCACCGATTTTCAAGAGAGCCGCGAACACGCCATGCGCCTGGCCCAAGAGCGCAGCGCCCACATGGTGCCCAGCTTCCACCCCGACCTGCTGCGCGGCGTGGCCACTTACTGGTGGGAGCTGCTCAAGGCAGCGCCCGACATCGATGTGGTCTACGTGCCCATCGGCCAGGGTTCAGGCGCCTGCAGCGCCGTGGCCGCCAAACGCGCGCTGGGCCACCAGGCCCGCATCGTCGGTGTAGTGAGCGCACACGCCACCACCTATGCGGATTCGTTGAAGGCCGGCAAAGTCGTAGAGGCCCCGGTCACCACCCAGTTGGCCGACGGCATGGCCTGCCGCGTGGCCGACCCCGAAGCCTTGCAGATTCTGATGGGCGAGATCGACCACATCGTGCAGGTGACCGACGCCGAGGTGGCCCAGGCCATGCGCGACATCTTCGCCTGCACCCACAACGTGGCCGAAGGCGCCGGCGCCGCCAGCTTTGCGGCGGCCATGCAAGAACGTACCAGCCTGCAAGGGCAGACGGTGGGGATCACGCTGTGCGGGGGGAATGTGGACTCGGCGGTGTTTGCCGAGGTGCTCAGAGGCTAAGGCTTGCCTCTCTGCTCAGACTTTTCGGAGCGTCCAGCCATTGAGGTGGGCTCCGAATCGATGCACACAATTTGATTGCGACCTTGGGCTTTGGCAGCGTACAACGCAACGTCTGCACGCAGTAGCGTTTTTTCTATCGTGTCCCCAATGCGGTGGGGGGTTGTGCCGATGGAGACTGTCATTTTCAGACAATCGTCTCCAACCGACATCGCTATGTCGGCCACTTTGACGCGCACTCTTTCCAAGCACGTCTTGCCCACCGAAACATCGGTGTCTGTGAGCAACGCAACAAATTCTTCGCCGCCCCAGCGCGCTAGTGTGTCGTTGGCACGCAGGTTGTTTTGTACGACGGAAGAGAACACCTGCAAGGCACGATCTCCAACTTGATGTCCATATTTGTCGTTGACGCGTTTGAAGTGATCAATATCGAACATGGCCACAAGCAATGGCGAGGATGTCCTCTGTGCACGCTGTACTTCTTCCCGCATTTTTTCCAGCATGAAGCGACGATTGGCCAGCCCTGTGAGTTCGTCGCGCGTGGCAATTTGTTGGATCTGGTCGAGAGCCAAGGCCAACTGGTTTTTTTGTTTGCGCATGTACGCGCCCATTTGCTGCAACCGCCACGTTAAAAAAGTGGTCGCTGACAACACGATGAACAGCATGCAAACATAAGCGACGAAGATGCCAGCCGGTTCGTCAGTGGTCACGTAGTGCCACGTATAGACAGCTGCAGCGCCAAACAGGGCCAAACCATATACCGCCACCAGCATCACCTGGCGCATGGATAAACCAAACATGCCAAACATCAATATCACTGACAGTATGGGCAAGGCCACACCACGCCCATTGCCAGCGATCACAAAAGCGATGGCATTGCAGGCAATCGCGAAAAGCATCTGGAAAAATGCGAGAGAGGGGTCTTGCATCCGCAGAGAAAACCCGCTGCGGATCAGTACGTAGAACACCACCAATCCAGCGCTGCAGATGAGGGCCCATGTGTCTACATCACCCATGCCTTTGGTGCCGACGGTGCGCATGAAGTAGAGCACCCCCATACAGGCCAACATCAACATCGCCGCCAGCAAGAACTGGCTGGTGCGAATGCGCATAGATTTTTGCTCGCCAAGCAAATAGTCACCGACGCGGCGGAATCGTTGCTCGGAAATCAAAGCGCTTTTACACCCATGAAGATCCATAACGCTATCCGCACAAATTGAATATCGCCCCGGTCAAGTAGCTGTGATTGGACCCACTACTTTGGACAAGTGTATTCAATACCAGGTGCGCACGCCAATCGTTTGTCAATGCTGTGGCACACGCCCCTACACAACTCAGCTTGTAGTCCGCACCAGCCGCCGCATCAACACCGATGCATAGCTACCAAATTCATAGCTGCTGTCGCAAGTGCAACAAGCGCCCCGTGCCAATTCGGCTTAAATCCTCCCCATGGGAAATCTCTATTTGGTACGCCACGGGCAGGCTTCGTTTGGGGCCGCGGACTACGACAACCTGAGCGAGCTGGGCCATCGGCAGAGCGTGCGACTGGGGGAGTACTTTGCGGCCAAGGGGCTGCAGTTTGAGGCGGTCATCGTCGGCACGCTGCGCCGCCACGCGCAGACCTGGGCTGGCATTGCCCAGGGCGCCGGGCTGACGCAGCAGGCACTGGAATGGCCGGGCCTCAACGAATATGACAGTGCGGCGGTGATCCACGCCATTCACCCCGCCCCGCTGGAAAAGCCGGACACCCCCGAGATGTACCGCCACCACTTCCGCCTGCTGCGCGATGGCCTGACGCAGTGGATGAATGGGGTGGTGAGCCCGCAGGGCATGCCGAGTTACGATGCGTTTGTGGAGGGTGTGACCAGCGCGCTGGACCACGTACGCCGACAGCACACCGGCAATGTGCTGATCGTGAGCAGCGGCGGGCCCATCTCCACTGCCGTCGGCCATGTGCTGGGCACCACACCCGAGACGACGATTGAGCTGAACCTGCGCATCCGCAACAGCTCGGTCACGGAGCTGGCCTACACCCCCAAGCGCCACATGCTGGTGACCTACAACACCCTGCCGCATCTGGACGATGCACCGTACGCGGACTGGGTGACGTACTCCTAGCGGGCGAGGGCCTGGCCCCGTGCCGACTGGCACGGCTTGTGCTTTGTGGCCTCTGTTGGACCGCACAGAGGAACACGATGCACCGATTCGGAACGAAGTGGGTAGCCCCTTGCTTGGGGATTTGTATTCTGGCCTGGAGCTTGGCGGCCCCTGCGCAAACGGCGGCCAGTGGCGCGGTGGCCGATGCCCCGCCCGCTGCCACGACCTCCGCCCCTGCCGCGGCACCTGTCCCGGAGGCCCCTGCGGCCGCACCCGCCGAGGCGGCCGCCCCTGCCAGCGCACCCGCGGCGCCCCCCGCACTCACCAAACCTGGGCTCGTGGCCCAAAGTAGCCTCAATACGGCCGACACCGCATGGATGATGACCAGCACCGCGCTGGTGCTGCTGATGACGCTGCCCGGCATTGCCCTGTTCTACGGTGGCATGGTGCGCAAGAAGAGTGTGATCAACACCATGGCCAGTGTGGTGGCGATTGCCGCCATGGTGAGCCTGCTGTGGTTTGCGGTGGGTTACTCGCTGGCTTTCACCCCTGGCAGCACCTGGCTGGGTGGCACCGAGCGATTCTGGTTCACAGGCCTCAACTACCTGAAAGAGGCCGGCCAGGTGGCGGTGAGCCATGTGGCACCCAATATCCCCGAGTCGGTCTACGCCATGTTCCAGCTCACGTTTGCCATCATCACGGGCGCACTTATTGTGGGCGCCTTTGTGGAACGCATGCGTTTCTCGGCCATGTTGTGGTTCATTGGCATGTGGTCCATCGTGGTTTATGCGCCCATTGCCCACTGGGTGTGGGAGCCCGGTGGCTGGCTGGTGCAAATGGGTGTGCTGGACTTTGCGGGCGGCTCGGTGGTGCACATCAATGCCGGCATGTCGGGCCTGGTGTGTGCCTACATGCTGGGTGCGCGCAAGGGGTATGGGCGCGAACCGTTTGAACCCTTCAACCTGGGCCTGACCATGGCGGGCGCAGGCTTGTTGTGGGTGGGTTGGTTTGGCTTCAATGCGGGTTCGGCCGTGGCCTCAGACGGGCGTGCGGGCCTGGCCATGGCGGTGACACACATTGCCGCCTCGGCCGGTGCCATGGCCTGGATGTTTGGCGAGTGGATCATGCGCGGGCGGCCTTCGTTGCTGGGCCTGTGCTCCGGTCTGGTGGCGGGCCTGGTGGCCATCACCCCCGCGGCGGGTTTTGTCACGCCGGGTTCTGCAGTCATTTTTGGTGGTGTGGCTGGCTTGGCCTGCTACTGGGGTGCCACCGGGCTCAAACGCATGCTCAATGCCGATGACTCGCTGGACGTGTTTGGCGTGCATGGCATTGGCGGCATCGTGGGCTCGCTGATGACGGGCTACTTTGCCAGCAAAAACATTTCGGGCGTGAGTGGCAGTGTGGCCACCCAGGCGCTGGGCGTACTGGTGGTGCTGGTCTACAGCGGCGTCATGAGCTGGGTGCTGCTGTGGGTGACCCAAGTGATAGTGGGCCTGCGGGTGGACGAAAACTCCGAACTCACAGGCCTGGATGTGTCCCAGCACCGGGAGCACATGGGAACCTGAACGGTGAAACTCAAAGGAGTGTTGCATGTTGAACAGTGAAAAACTGGCGATTGCCGCCCATTTGCACGTGCTGCTGCGCCGCAAGACCGGCCGCGTGACCGACACCGAATGGATGGCCAGCAACACCGAGTACGCCGCCGAGATCGTGCGGTTTGCCCGTGCCGCGGCCGAGGAGGATGGCCACACCGACCTGGCCGAATGGGCCGCCAAGCTGGAATTGGCCATGGTGCCGACCCATACCCCCCGCACCACACGCAACAGCCTGTTTGGGGTGATTGGTGGCGTGGCCAAACCAGCCATGCCCGGCGCCTCCGACTCGCTCATGGGTGCCAGCGAGCAGGACGCGCACCGCTACATCCGCGGCATCCGCTAAACGCCAACCCCGGGTTGGCGCATTGCGGGCGTGACGCACAATGCCGCCATGCCCAAGACCCTGCACCTTGCCTTTGCCTGCGCAGTTGCCTGTGCCCTGACGGCGGCCCACGGCACGCCCACCCTGCGCTGCCAGCTCACCTACGCCGGCAGCACCCAAACCCTGGAAGCCACACCCGTGGCCAACCCCTACCCCGCGGCGGCGGTGGACGTGGGCGGGCGCTTTCGCTTCAAGGCCGTGATGGTGGGAGACGGCACACAGCTGGACTACATCAAGCTCTACGCCTACCTGGACACCCGACGCCAACCCGTGCTGGTACAGCAGATCACGTACCTGCCTCCTTTTGCGGCGACGGCGTCCCTCACGGGCAAACAGTTTGTTTATGCCGGTGAGGTGGAGCGGGAACTGCAATACGAATGCAGCTTGCAGGGGGTGGCCCCATGATGCGCGCGCTGCTACGGGTTTGCCACTGGGGGGTGGCTGGCTGGTTATGTGTGACGACCGCGCTTGCCCAGCCCACGCCGGTGACGCTGGTGTTTGCCGGCGACATCGTGCTCGACGACGATGCAGGCCGCATGATGGAACGCGGGGGCGACCCGTTTGCAGGCTTTGCCACATTTTTCAAAAATGCCGACATTCGCCTCGGCAATCTGGAGTGTGTGGTGGCCACCACTGGATCGGCCGGGGACAAAAACTACACCTTCCGCGCCCACCCACGCGCACTGCCCGTGCTCCAGCGCCACTTCGATGCCATGGCGCTAGCCAACAACCACTCGGGCGACTACGGGCGCGAGGCCTTTGCCGAGATGCTGGGCCTAATGCGCCAGGCCAAACTGGACTACTTTGGTGGCGGCCACACCCTGCAGGAGGCACACACGCCGCTGATCCTCGAACGCAAGGGGCTACGTATTGCGCTGCTGGGCTACAACGAGTTCATGCCACGCAGCTTCGAGGCCGACTTTGATGCCCCCGGTTCCGCCTGGAGCGAGGACGAGCAAGTGGTGGCCGACATACGCGCCGCACGCAGCGTGCACAAGGCAGACCTGGTGATCCCGGTGATGCACTGGGGCTGGGAAAACGAATCGGTGGCCAATGTCCGCCAGCGCCAGCTGGCACGCCGGATGGTGGATGCAGGGGCAGATGCCGTGATTGGCGGCCACCCGCATGTGACGCAAGACATGGAGCACTACCGGGGCAAACCGATTGTCTACAGCGTGGGCAATTTTGTGATGAAGGAAACCGACAACGCCAACCAGCGTGTGGGCTGGGTGCTGCGCCTGCGCCTGGACGCGGCGGGTGTGCAAGCCTTTGACACCCGCGTGGCCCGCATCGACCTGCAGGGCATTCCCACCCCCGACCCCAGCACCGCCAGCCCCTGCTGGCAGCGCGGAGATGCCGCGGTGCGGCAGTGCCGCAACCCGGACTAGGATTTCGCCCACAGCGGCGGAGCGTGGGGGCCACAACCCGCCGCCGGGCCGCCCCAAGGCGAGTTAGCCCCCTTGGGGGGCAGCGACCCGCACAGCGGTGGAGCGTGGGGGGCTAGTTGCGCAGCGTGTCGGCCGGGAGCTGGTGAATCTCGGCCAGCGTTTGCGCCAGGGCGCGGCCTGCGGCGTCCAGCACGGCGCGGCCTTTGTCGGCCGTGGCGGCAGCCGCATTGCCCACGGCCCCGGCGGCGTTGTAGTCCTGCATCTGCCAGCCCAGCTTGGCGCTTTTGCCATTGCCCAAAATCGCAAATTTCTTCGCGCGGTCTTCAGAGGTGGACGCAAAGTTTTGTGCCTGCGCCATGGTCACCTGCTCGGGCGCCAGGGCCAGCATCATGGAGGTTTCAATCTCACCTGCGTGGATACCAAAGCGGTGTTCGTGTGCGCTGAACAAGGCATTGACATCCTCACCGGCCGGGCCGGCAAGCGGCAGGCCAAACCAGTTCACGCTGTAAACCAGCATGCCCAGCCGCGCACGCAGGTCACGCGCCACCACATCCAACAGGCCTACCTGCCCGCCGTGGGAATTGAGCAGGACCAGTTTCTTGACGCCCGTGGCCGCCACGCTCTCGCCCAGCTCGGTCCACAGGCGAATCACCGTCTCGGCCTTGAACGTCAGGGTGCCCGCGAACTGCGCGTGCTCGGGGCTGAAGCCTACTGCTTGCGTGGGCAAAAACAGCGCGGGCAGGTCGACTGGAAGGTGCGGCACCGCAGCGGCCACCACCCCATCCACCAAGGCGGTGTCCACCCGCAGCGGCAGGTGTGGGCCATGTTGCTCGGTGGCGGCCACGGGCAACACGGCGATAGTGGAACTCAGCTGACCGTCGGCTTGCCGTTGCGCAAAGTCGCGCGTGCTCCAGTCGGCCCAGAAGCGGGAGGGGTTTTGCATGCGCCTATCTTAGGCCACGCTAATGCGCCAGGGTTTCGGGCTCGGACTGGTCAAACGCGACCGCCGGAGCGCTGCGTGGCAGCACCATGCTGAAGGTGGCGCCCTGGCCGGGGTTGCTTGCCACATGCACGGTGCCCCCCAGCGACTTGGTCACCAGGTTGTAGACGATGTTGAGGCCCAGGCCGCTGCCGCCCTGGCCCAGCTTGGTGGTGAAGAAGGGGTCGAACACACGCGGCAAGTGCGCGGGGGGAATGCCCGCACCGTTGTCACGCACCAGCAGGCGCACGGTGCCCTCATTCGTCAGGGCAGCGCTGACCTGCACCGTTCCGCGCTCCATCCCCTCGAAGGCGTGCAGCAGGGCGTTGTTGATCAGGTTGGTGAGCACCTGGCCCAATGGGCCGGGGTAGCTGTCCATGACGATGCCGTCGGCAATGTCGCACTCCACCAGGTGGCTGGACTTGCGGATGGTGGGCCCCAGGGTGAGCAGAATTTCGCTGACCGTGGCCTGCAGGTCGAAGGTGCGGCGGTTCAGGCTGGTCTGGTCCACCGCCACCTGCTTGAAACTGGACACCAGCTCGGCGGCGTGTTGCAGGCCGCGCATCAGAATGCTGGCCCCCTGCCGGGTGTTGCCCACAAACTCCTCCAGGCGGCTGCGCGTGAGGCCCTGGGCCATGCTGTTACCAAAAGCGTTGGCGTGGTCCTGCAGGGTGCTGGCCACGGTCAGGCTGTTGCCGATGGGGGTGTTGAGTTCGTGCGCGATGCCGGCCACCAGCGAACCCAGGGCCGACATTTTTTCGGCCCGCACCAGCTCGCCTTGCGCCGCGGTGAGCTGGGCGAGCGTGCTGGACAGCTCCTGCGTGCGCTCCTGCACCCGGTGCTCCAGCGTGGCGTTGAGCTGCAGGATGTTTTCCTCGTAGCGGTGTTTGGCGGTGATGTCGTCAAAGGCCATGATGAGCACCCGCTCACCGCCCAGCACCACCATGCGGCCCGACAACTCGCACAGCATCTCGGCCCGCGTCACGCCGTGCAGCATCCAGGCGCGGTAGCCCGTCAGCTCGCCGCGCTCGCGCAGGATGCGGTTGCCCTCCTCGCGCTGGGCCGCGTCTTTCCAGATGCCGGTGCGCGCACCGTTGGAGCCGATGGCCACGTCGCGCTCCAGGCCGAACACCCGCACCCAGGCGCTGTTCACGTCCATGGTCTGGGTGTCATGGCCCTCCACGCGCGATACCGACATGGACACCGGCGAGGCATCAAAAATGGCCTTGAACTTGGTCTGGCTAACGCGCAGCGCCTCCTCCGTGCGCTCACGCTCGGCCAGCTCCAGCTGCAGGGCCAGGGTCTTTTGCTCACGCTCGGTCATGAGCGCAGCCAGGTCGGTACGCATGGTGTCCAGCGCATGGGCCAGCTCGCCCATTTCGTCCTTGCGCTGGGACGACAGGGGCAGCGCCAGTTCGCCGCGCGCCAACCGCAGGGCGTCGCCGCGCAGTTCCAGCAGGGGTTTGAGCACACGGCGGTTGAACAGCGGCCAGATCACCAGAAAGGCCAGTGCCATCTGCAGCACCAGGGCCAGCGCAAAACGCAGCAGGTCCTGGCGCATCTCTCGCTCGATGCGCTGGGCCGTCATCTCCACCGTGAGCCGGCCGACACGGGTGCCGTTGTAGATGATGTCGCGCTGGTCGCTCAGCGTGGTGCCGGGCGGCAGGGCCTCGTTGTGTTTGCGCACAAATACGTCCTGGAACTCGTCGGTCACGGTCACGCTCACCACATCGGGGTTGCGCATCACCGCGTCCACCAGCTCGCTGGCCACACCGCGGTCCAGGTTCCACACCGCCACCGCCATGCCGCGCGAGAGCACCTCGGCATACTGCCGCATGGGCGCCTCTACACGCAGGGCCACCTCGGTCTTGAGCTTGGCGGTGACCTGAAAATAGGCCAAAAACAGCGCCGGCAACAGAATGCCCAGCGCCACCCCCAGCATCAGCGTCTGGCGCAAGGACAGGACGGGGAAACGCGCTGCAAAACCGGCTGACTGGGGCAAAACTGCTCACTCCCTGAAGGTGATGGCGATGGGGCTCTGGCGCAAAGTATCCATGCGCACCTTGGCCGTGGTCAAGCAAAAAGCATGCAGGGTACACGCCCTCTATGATGCGCGCATGTCTTCCCCGCGCCCCCGTAACGCCACCGGCGATTCCTTTTTTGCCTGGGATGGCGACACCCTGATCGTCAATATTCTGGGCAAACCCGCCGCCAGCAAAGACGCCATTGGCAAGCCCAAGGGCCCCCAACTCAAGGTGAGCGTGACCGCAGCACCGCAAAACGGCAAAGCCACGGACCATATGGTGCGCTTTCTGGCCCCCTTGTTTGGCGTTGCCGTGGCCGACATCACCGTGGTGTTTGGCCAGGAGAATGTGAACAAGCAACTGCGCATCCGCGCGCCCAAAAAACTCCCCGCCGTCTTCACCGCCACGGCCCCACCTCCGTGACGCCCCCCGGAACTATTCGACTCGCCGCGGCTCCCACCCTGCAATGAACTTGTTGTCCCTCCGATTCCTGCGCCCAGCCCTTTGGCGCGCCCAGATTGCTCTTGTTTTTATAGCTGCTTGCGCAGCATCCACGGTCGCTAGAGCCCAATTTGATACAAAAACTGGCGCTGCCACGGCGGTCGTACAGACCGAACAGGTACGCGCCGAACTGCTGGCCTACGCGCCCCAAGGCGTGGCGCCGGGTGCCCAGGTGTGGCTGGGGCTGCAGTTGCAGCACCAACCGCAGTGGCACACCTACTGGAAGAACCCCGGCGACTCCGGACTGCCCACCACGCTGACCTGGACGCTGCCCACCGGCGTAACGGCGGGCGAGATCGCTTGGCCCACGCCCCACAAGATTGCCATTGGCAGCCTGGCCAACCTGGGCTTTGAGGGCACGGTGCTGCTGCCGGTGCCGCTGACCATCGCGCCCGACTTCCGCCCCAGCGGGCTGTCGCAGGATCTGGAGCTGCGCCTCTCGGCCAGCTGGCTGGTGTGCCGCCAGGAATGCATCCCGCAAGACGGCGTGTTTGCGCTGCGCCTGCCGCTGCGCGGCTCCACCGCGCTGCACCGGGCCAGTTTTGAGGCCGCCTGGGCCGCCGCACCCAAGCCATTTGCCGGCGCGGCGCAAGCCACCGTGTCCGACACCGGCATGGCGCTGCGTGTCAGCGGCCTGCCCGCCAGCTGGCGCGGCAAAGCGGTCAATGCCTTCCCCGAAACCCACGAGTTGCTGCACACCCCCGCCCTGCCAGGCGACGGCGATGGGGTGACGTCCGGCACGGCCACCCAAGCTGGCACCCAGGGCTGGCAAGACGGCGTGTGGAGCGCCCAGGTGCCGCACTCGGCCCAGCGCACCACCGGCCCCACCACCGTGGCCTGGGTGCTGGTGCAGGGCGACGAGCGCCTGCGTGCCGAGGCTGCGGTGCAAGGCAGCTGGCCCGCCACGGCCGCCCGCGCCGAGGTGCCCGCCGCGCTGCAAGCCGCGCTGGCCGCCAATGCCCAACAAGCCCAGCTCCCCGCTGCTGCCGTGCCGAGCAGCCTGCTGTGGGTGCTGGCCACGGCCTTGCTGGGCGGTCTGATCCTCAACCTCATGCCCTGCGTGTTCCCGGTGCTGGCCATCAAAGTGCTGGGATTTGCCGCGCAAAGTGGCCAGTCCCGCGCTGCCCAACGCGCCCAAGGCTTGGCGTACACCGCGGGGGTGGTGGTGTCGTTTCTGGCGCTGGGCGGCCTGCTGCTGGCGCTGCGCGCCGGGGGCGAGCAGTTGGGCTGGGGGTTTCAGTTGCAAACCCCCGGTGTGGTGGTGGCGCTGGCGCTGCTGTTCACCCTCATTGCGCTAAACCTGGCGGGCTGGCTCCATATAGGTAGCGTGCTGCCGCAGCGCCTGGCCACGCTGCAGCTGCGCCACCCGGTGGCCGAGGCCTTTTTGTCCGGCGTGCTGGCGGTGGCGGTGGCTTCGCCTTGCACCGCACCGTTCATGGGTGCGTCGCTGGGTTACGCCATCACCCTGCCGGGCGCGCAGGCGCTGGCCATTTTTGCAGCGCTGGGCCTGGGCTTGGCCCTGCCCTACCTGCTGGCCAGCTGGGTACCCGCCGTGGCCCGTTGGTTGCCCAAGCCCGGCGCCTGGATGGACACGCTGCGCCACTTCCTGGCCTTCCCCATGGCGGCCACGGTGGTCTGGCTGGTGTGGGTGCTGGGGCATTTGAGCGGGGTGGACGGTGCGGGCAGCCTGCTGCTGCTGATCCTGGGCGTGTGCATGCTGGTCTGGTCGCTGAATCTGAAAGGTCGCGCCCGCGCCTTGCTTGCTAGCATTTCGATAGCTGCTTGCGCACTATTCGCCTGGGCCAGTGGCCCCTACCTCTTGGGTTTTGCAGATGCCAAGGTAGAAGCCAGCGCCTCCACGACCAGCGCCGACAGCTGGCGCCCCTGGGCCCCAAACAGCGTGCAGGCCGCACTGGCGCAAGGCCAGCCGGTGTTTGTGGACTTCACCGCGGCCTGGTGCATCACGTGCCAGGTGAACAAGAAAACCACGCTCAACAACACCGACGTGCAAGCCGACTTTGCCGCCAAGCGGGTCACGCTGCTGCGCGCCGACTGGACACGGCGCGACCCCGCCATCACCCAGGCCCTGCAGGCCCTGGGCCGCAGCGGTGTGCCGGTGTATGTGCTCTACGCCCCCGGCAAAACGCCGGTGGTGCTGTCTGAAATATTGACGCCCGGCGAGCTGCGCCGCGCGATTGCCACTTTGTAGGACGCCGCCATGACCGAAGCCCAGACCATTGCCCAACTGGTCCGCAAACCCCTGACCGTGGCCGTGGTGGGCCTCTCGCCCAAGCCGCACCGCGACAGTTTCAAGGTGGCGCAGTACCTGCAACGCCAGGGCTGGCGCATCGTGCCCATCAACCCCAATGCCACCGAGATCCTGGGAGAAAAGGTCTACCGCAACCTGACCGAGGCCGCCGCGCACACAACGATCGACCTGGTGGATGTGTTCCGCAACAGCGAGGACGTGCCGCCCGTGGTGGACGAGGCGATTGCCATTGGGGCACCGGCCCTGTGGCTGCAACTGGGCATACGCCACGACGCCGCACTGGCCCACGCCCGGGCCGCAGGCCTGTTGTGTGTGCAGGACAAGTGCCTGCTGGTGGAGCACGCCCGCCTGTCGCCTTGACTTGAGGCAAGACAAAGGCCGGGTGGGGCCAAACTGCGACAATCGGTCCATGACCGACACCAACGCCTCCCTGTCTTTTGACACCCTGCACAACCCCACATTTCTTCAGGCCTGCATGCGCCAGGCCACACCACACACCCCCGTGTGGCTGATGCGCCAAGCCGGGCGCTACCTGCCTGAGTACGTGGCTACGCGGGCGACCGCGGGCAGCTTCATGGGCCTGGCCACCAACACCCAGTACGCCACCGAAGTCACCCTGCAACCGCTGGAGCGTTACCCGCTGGACGCGGCGATCTTGTTCAGCGACATCCTCACCGTGCCCGACGCCATGGGCCTGGGCCTGAGTTTTGCCCAGGGCGAAGGCCCGCGCTTTGCCAGCCCCATCAAGACCGAAGCCGATGTGGCCAAGCTGGAGGTGCCCGACATGGCCAAGCTGCAGTACGTGTTTGACGCGGTCAGCAGCATCCGCAAAGCACTGACGCAAGACGGCAAAGGCCGCGTGCCGCTGATTGGTTTTAGCGGCAGCCCCTGGACGCTGGCCTGCTACATGGTCGAAGGCAAGGGCAGTGACGACTACCGCCTGGTCAAGACCATGCTCTACAGCCGCCCCGACCTGATGCACACCATGCTGGCCATCAATGCAGACTCGGTGGCGGCCTACCTGAACGCACAAATCGACGCGGGTGCCCAGGCGGTGATGATTTTTGACAGCTGGGGCGGCGTGCTGGCCGATGGCGCGTTCCAGAGCTTCAGCCTGGCCTACACCGCGCGCGTGCTCAAGCAACTCAAGCGCCATGGCAGCGACGGCAAGGTGGTGCCGCGCATTGTATTCACCAAGGGCGGTGGCCTGTGGCTCAAGGACATGCAAGCGCTGGACTGCGAGGTGCTCGGCCTGGACTGGACCGTGAACCTGGCCCAGGCGCGTGCGCTGGTGGGCGGCACCGAGAACGCCCCGGGCAAAGCCCTGCAAGGCAATATCGACCCCAACGTCCTGTTTGCGCCACCCGCTGCTATCCAAACCGAAGTGGCCAAGGTGCTGGACAGTTTTGGCACGCCCTACCAAGGTGCAGGCACCGGCCCCACGCACATCTTTAACCTGGGCCACGGCATCAGCCAGTACACACCGCCCGAGCATGTGGCGGCGCTGGTGGAGGCGGTGCACAACCACTCCAAACGCCTGCGCGGCTAATTCCATTACCACGATTCATGCACCAAACCCAAGTTCCGCAAACTTACTTATGCACAAAAATGGGCGGGCTAGGGTTATCCCTTCCCCTGCTTGGGGGATGGCCGCTACAAAAGAAATAGCGCCCGCAAGTGCTTGATTCATAAGGAATTTAAAGTTTGCTTTTTTTCTGGGCATTGCAAGCAAACCCTTGATTTACAAGGCTTCGGCAGGGGCGGAGCACAGATATCAACAAAGTTATCCACAGAAAACGTGAACGAACTGTAAAGCGCTTTGAAATCAAGTACTTAGACATTGTTTCGCCAGTTCACATCAATAAATTAGTCCAAGTGCCGAACTATCGCTGCCCCACCTTTGCCGGACGGGTGACCACCCCATGAGCTGCTGGTTGCCCGTGCTGGTGAACACACCTGCGCATGCCGCACTGGGGCCGGTGTTGACCTACCAAAGTGAGCAACCGCTACCGGCCGGCACGCTGGTGCGTGTGCCCCTGGGGAGCCGCGAGACCCTGGGCGTGGTGTGGGACAGCGGCGGCGGCGAGGCCACGGGCGAGTTCGATCCGGGCAAGGTCCGGGCGATTGCCGGGGCGCTGGAGGGCATTGCACCGCTCTCGGCCCAGTGGCAACAATTGCTTACATTCACGGCCAGCTACTACCAGCGCTCGGCGGGCGAAGTGGCGCTGGCCGCCCTGCCGCCCCAACTGCGCGAACTGAGCCCCGAACAGATGGCACGCCGCCTCAAGCGCAAAAAACCGGCCGAAGGTGCCAGCGGCGCCGTGCTGGCCGTGCCAGCCCTGACGCACGAGCAAGCCACGGTGGTGGGCCAGATTGCCACACACCCGGGGCCGTTTTTGCTGTTTGGCGCCACCGGCAGCGGCAAGACCGAGGTCTATTTGCACTGCGTGCACAAGCTGCTGGCGGCCGACCCGGACGCCCAGGCGCTGATCATGGTGCCCGAAATCAACCTCACGCCGCAGCTCGAAGAACGCTTCAAGGCCCGGTTTGCGCCGCTGTATGGCGAACATGCGGTGGTGAGCCTGCACAGCGGCATGACCAACCCCCAGCGCCTGAAAAGCTGGCTGACCGCCCACGGTGGCGCGGCGCGCATCGTGCTGGGCACGCGCATGGCGGTGTTTGCCAGCCTGCCCAAACTGCGCCTGATCGTGGTGGACGAGGAGCACGACCCCAGCTACAAAAGCAGTGAGGGCGCGCGCTACTCGGCACGCGACCTGGCGGTGTACCGCGGCAAGCTCGAAGGCGCCAAGGTCATCCTCGGCTCGGCCACGCCCTCGCTGGAGAGCTGGCACCACAGCCGCCCGGCTGAGGACGGAGGACGCTACTTGCGCCTGCACATGCCCAGCCGCGTGGGCGAAGCCAGCAAGCTGCCGCTGGTGCGTCGGGTGGACATGAACCACCAGCCGCGCAAGGCGGTGTTTTCGCTGCCACTGGTCGACGCCATCAAGGAACGCGTGGCGCGCGGCGAGCAGTGCATGGTGTTTTTGAACCGGCGCGGCTACGCCCCGGTGCTGGCCTGCGACGACTGCGGCTGGAAAAGCGAATGCCCGCACTGCAGCGCCTTCCGGGTGTTCCACAAGATTGACCGCACGCTGCGCTGCCACCACTGCGGCTTTACCGAGCGCGTGCCACGTGCCTGCCCGGATTGCGGCAATGTGGACATCGCGCCCCTGGGCCGCGGCACCGAGCAGCTGGAAGAACACCTGGCCGAGCTGCTGGTGGACGTGCGCCGCGCGGGATCGGTGACGCCACAAAACCCGAAGGGCGAGCACCTGCGCATTGCCCGCATCGATGCCGACTCGACCCGCCTCAAGGGCGCGCTGGAAGAACAACTGGCCGCTGTGCACGCGGGCGATGTGGACATCCTGGTGGGCACACAGATGATTGCCAAGGGTCACGACTTTCGCCGCATCACGCTGGTGGCCGCCGTCAACCCCGACAACGCGCTGTTCAGCAGCGACTTCCGTGCGCCCGAGCGCCTGTTCAGCCTCTTGATGCAGGCCGCGGGCCGCGCCGGGCGTGATGCGTCCTTAGGCGCACAAAGCGAGGTGTGGATCCAGACCTTCCAGCCCACGCACCCGCTGTACGCCGCACTCAAGCGCCACGACTACCCGGCCTTTGCCGAGCAGCAGCTCAAGGAACGCGAGCAGGCCGCCATGCCGCCCTTCAGCGCCCAGGCTTTGGTGCGCGCGGACGCCAAAACACAGGAAGCCGCACAGGCCTTTCTGAACGCCGCACGCACGTTTGCGCAAACCGAGATGTTGGCGTGGGACGGCTGGGCTCCGGTGCTGGACCAGCTCACGCTGTACCCCGCCGTACCCATGACCATCCAGCGCGTAGCCAATGTGGAGCGCGCCCAGATGCTGATCGAGAGCCCCTCACGCGCGGCGCTGCAGCAGTTTTTGAATGGCTGGCAAAACGTGCTGCACGCCACCCGCAGCCAGCCCGAATGCAAGGGCCTGATCCGCTGGGCAATTGATGTGGATCCGCTGGCGATTTAGAGTCTTTTAGGGCTCTAGCCCGCTTACTACTTTTGCAAGAAGCTATTGTATTGATAGCAAACTTAACTCGCCCTGGGCCTGTCGAGAGGGATGAAAATGCCGCGTTGCAAGCCAAGGGGTGGGCGGGGACGGTGAACCGGGTATCCGTCCCTGCGTTACGACTTTGGCTGAGTGCCGAGTACGCACCTACGTCACGCGCTCACACCCGTGTCCAAAAACCCAGCCCCAAAAACTCAGGATTTGTCGGACGAAGCCCCGTAAGGCAGCGCCTGGTCGTTGCGCACTTCGTGGGCCTGCACATCCACCACATCCGCAGCCGGGGCCTGGTGGCCGAAGCCTCCTGCCGCAGTCGCGCCAGCGGCGCCAAAACCACCGCGCTTGAACTGCTGGCGGGCTTGGTTGAAGTGCTGGAAGGTGGTCACAAACGCGGGCTTGCGGCCGGTGAACAAGGCTTTGAGCAGCACAAACGCCAGGCTCAGCAAGGCCACGCACAGCAGGCTCAAGGCAAAGATGAGGGCCGCCGCCAGCAGCACCAGCTTGAGGGCGAGGCGGCTAATGGAGGCAATGAGATGGGTAAGAACGTCCATCGCCCTATTGTGCAGCGCCGGGCAAAGCCACCACCAAACCTGGGGGCAGCGCCATTTTTAAGCCAAACAGGGCTCTGGCGCCCGTGGGATATGCGCAAGAAGCTATTAAAACAATAGCAATCAAATACCAACCATCAGGGCCACAGCCCCGGAGAAGGTAAAAAACGCGGCCGCGGTGGACACCAGAATGATGCGGGCAATGCGCCCGTTGTCCGCGCCAAAGCGTTCGGCCAGCAGCGACACATTGCTGGCGCTGGGCAGCGCAGCCAGCAGCACCAGCACGGTCAGAGCAAACTTGTCGATCGGCACGCCCAGGCTCACGGCCGACACGCCGACCAGCAGCACCAGCAGCGGGTGAAGAAACAGCTTGATGAGTGCCACGGGCACGTACTCCTGCCAATGCACTTCGTGGGTTTTGTCGTCCTTGGCCAGCATTTGGGAGCGGGCCAGCACCGCGCCAATCGTGAACAGCGCCACGGGCGAAGCCGCATCGGCCAGCAGGCCCGCGGTGGTGACTACCGGTTTGGGTAGCTCCAGTTGCAGGGCCGACACCAGGGCCCCCAACAAAATGGACCAGGGCATGGGATTCGCGGCCACGCCCTTGAGCGCATTTTTGGCGGCCTGGGTAGCCGACACCCCATCGGTACCGCCCAGGCGCGAGAGGGCAATACACAGGGAGGATGTGATCACCATGTCCACCAGGATGGTGACGATGGCCGGGCCCGCGGCCTGTGTGCCCATCAGCGCCACGAGCAGGGGCACGCCCATGAAGCCGGTGTTGGGGAAAGCGCCCACCAGGGCGCCAAAAGCGGCGTCGTTCCAGCTGATGCGACCGTGCAGCGTGACGGCCACCACAAACCCCACCATGATGAGGGCACACAGCAGGTAGGTGAGCGCCACATGCACGTCCAGCAACTGGGCGATGGGGGTGCTGGCGCCAAAGCGGTACAGCATGCAGGGCAGCGCAAAAAACAGCACAAAGCCGTTGAGCCCGGGAATGGCCGCCAGCGGCAGCATGCCCCGGCGGGCGGCGAGGTAGCCGCAGAGCACCAGGGCGAAGAAGGGGAAAGTAACGGTCAGGATTTGCAGCACGGACTCCATTGTGGCGGGGTTTGGGCGTCGGGCCTGCCACCGGGCTGACAAGCAAGGCAGCCGGGGCACGGGTTTTGCTGACCCGTTAAGATGGCGCTCCGGCTTTGGCCGACTCCTTCCGGCGGCCTTCCTCGGTCCCCCTTTCTTCCCTCGCGTTACCCATGTCTGCCCCCTCCCCCAACGCCAACCACGGCATGAACCCCGCCCAACAAGAAGCGGTCAATTACCTGCACGGCCCCTGCCTGGTGCTGGCCGGGGCGGGCTCGGGCAAAACGCGGGTGATCACCCACAAGATCGGGCGCCTGATCCAGATGGGCATGCCGGCCAACCGCATTGCCGCCATCACCTTCACCAACAAGGCTGCCGCCGAAATGCGCGAGCGCGCCAAGCAGCTGATTGGCCGCCCCGCCAAAGACGTGCTGGTGTGTACCTTCCACGCCTTGGGCGTGCGCATGCTGCGCGAAGACGGCGCGGTGCTGGGGCTCAAGCCCCAGTTCAGCATTCTGGACAGCGACGATGTGACTAGCATCCTCAAGGATGCGGGCGGCACGGTGGACGCGGCCACGGCGCGCCAGTGGCAGTGGACCATCAGCGCCTGGAAAAGCGCAGGGCTCACATCCACCGAAGCGCTGGCCCAGGCGGCGGACGACAACGAACGCATCATCGCCACGGTGATGGGCCGCTACGAAGAGCGACTGACGGCCTACCAGAGCGTGGACTTTGACGACCTGATCAGCCTGCCCCTGAAACTGCTGCGCGACTACCCCGAGGTGCGCGAACGCTGGCAGGCCAAGCTGGGCCATGTGCTGGTGGACGAGTACCAGGACACCAACGCCACGCAGTACGAAGTCTTGAAGCTGCTGGTGGGCGAGAAGGCACGCTTCACCGCCGTGGGTGACGATGACCAGTCCATCTATGGCTGGCGCGGCGCCACGCTGGACAACCTGAAAAAACTGCCGGTGGACTTCCCCACGCTCAAGGTCATCAAGCTGGAGCAAAACTACCGCTCCACCAGCGCGATCCTGCGGGCGGCCAACAACGTGATCGGCCCCAACCCCAAGCTGTTTCCCAAGACGCTGTTCAGCGAGCTGGGCGAGGGCGAGCCAGTGCGTGTGGTGGACGCCGACAACGAAGAACACGAGGCCGAACGCGCCGTGGCCCGCATCCAGAGCCTGCGTGCCGAAGGCTTGGCGGACATGCAGGGCAAGCAGTACAAGGAGTTCCGCGACTTTGCCGTGCTGTACCGTGCCAACCACCAGGCCAAGCCGTTCGAAAAAGCGCTGCGCCGGGCCGGCATCCCCTACAAGGTGTCGGGTGGGCAGAGCTTTTTTGACCGCGCCGAGATCCGCGACCTGTGCGCCTGGTTTCGCCTGTGGAGCAACAACGACGACGACCCGGCGTTTCTGCGCGCGGTGACCACGCCCAAGCGGGGCATTGGCCACACCACGTTGGGCACGCTGGGCGTGTACGCCAGCCAGTACAAGCTGAGCCTGTTTGAGGCGCTGTTTTCCTCGTCCCTGGCCGCGGCCCTGAGCGCCAAGGCGCTGGGCAGCCTGCATGAGTTTGGCCGCTATATCAACGACCTGGAATTCCGCGCGCGCCATACCGAAGGCGCGGAGGCCGCCACCGCCTTCATGGCGGAATGGCTCAAGGAAATTGGCTACGAGAAACACCTGTACGACGGCGAGGAGAGTGAGAAGGTCGCCGCGGCCAAGTGGACCAATGTGCTGGAGTTTTGCGACTGGATGGCGCAGCGCTGCGGCGGGCAGATTGAAGACGCAGCGGGTGTGACCGCGCGCGAGGTCAAAAGCCTGCTGGAAGTGGCGCAGACCATCGCCCTGCTCTCCACCATCAGCGAGCGCGAGAAGGACCAGGACGTGGTGACCCTGTCCACCCTGCACGCCTCCAAGGGGCTGGAGTGGCCGCATGTGCTGCTGGTGGGCGTGACCGAGGGCATGCTGCCCTTCAAGCTGGGCGACGGCGCCGACACCCTGGGCGGCTCCAGCATGGCCGACGAGTCGGTGAACGAAGACATGGCCACGCGCCTGCAGGAAGAGCGCCGCCTCATGTATGTGGGCATCACCCGCGCCCAGCGCAGCCTGGCCGTGAGCTGGACGCGCCGCCGCAAAAAAGGCCGCGAGATGGTGGCCGCCCTGCCCAGCCGCTTTATTGCCGAGATGGGCCTGGACCAAGCCACCGTACGCGAAGACCCGCGCGAAAAGCTGCGTGCCCTGCGCGCCGAGTTTGCCGCCAAAGCCCAAGCCAACGCGGCCAACGCCGCTGCACACAAATGACTTCACGCACCATAAATGCTCTTATTTTTATAGCTGCTTGCGCACTATCCACGGGGGCTACAGCACAAAATGGCACTGAAGCCATGGCCAGCAACATGTCAGAGCCCCAAGTGGCCGCCAGCGTGAGCACCTCGGTGCCGGTGGAGGTGGTGAGCTGCAAAAACCCGGCGGCCACGCCCCTGTCGCGCTTTTGGGAGCTGGAGCCAGCCAGCGACTGCGGCACCTTTGGTATTCGCGGCTACCGGCCCATCAGCCTGTCGGTCATCGGCTCGGACAGTGTGAATACGGCACCCAGCTCCCCCGCGGCGGGACATACGGCCAGTTTTCAGCCCTACACCACCACCGAGACGCGCATCCAGCTCTCGGTGCGCACCAAGGTGGCCCAGGGCCTGCTGACTGGCGGCGACCCGAACCGCCTCGACTCCCTCTGGTTCGCCTACAGCCAGCAGTCCTACTGGCAGCTGTTCAATGCCGACCTGTCACGCCCCTTTCGCGCCACCGACCACGAGCCCGAACTCACCTACATCTTCCCGCTGGAGTCGGCCTTGCCCTCGGGCTGGCGCCTGCGCTACGGTGGCGTGAGCTTGAACCACCAGAGCAACGGCCAGAGCCTGCCACTCTCACGCAGCTGGAACCGGGTGATTGCCCGCGCCGGACTGGAGCTGGGCAATACAGTCGCCATCAACGCCAGCCTCTGGCAACGGCTGCCCGAAGATGCCTCGAGCGACGACAACCCTGACATCGAAGACATGGTGGGCCGCGCCGAGGTGGCCGCGGCCTGGAATCTGAACCCCTCCAACACCCTGGCGCTGACGCTGCGCCACTCCCTCAAGGGCGAAGGCAACGGCTCAGTCCGGCTGGGCTGGCTGTACAAGATTGGCAGCGCCGGTAACCGTAGCGACCGCAGCAGCTTGCGCTTCCATACCGAGCTGTTCAGCGGCTACGGGGATTCTTTGATGGACTACAACCGCCGCCGCACCGTGCTGAGTGTGGGGCTGACGTTGCTGGACTGGTAAGCCCGCAGCTTCTGCGGGTGCTACGGCCTAGCGGTGGCCGTTGTAACCGGTTTGGAAGGAGGAGTCGGCAAAGCCCAATGCACCAGCACCCTTGGCCGAACCAAATTCGGCGTCGTGCAAGTCGGCCAACACCATCATGGCGTCAGCTGCTTCCTGGTTGAACCCAATGCGGGCATTGCCCATGCCGTCACCACCGTTCATGATCAGCTTGTTGATGTACACACTGCATTCTTTATAGCCCCACAGGGTGCGAATGGTGTTGGCGATGCGATGGTGGTGCAACTCCACAACGTCCAACGCAGCCTTCATGCGCTGGGCCGGGCTGGCGTCCTCCAGGCTCAGCGGCTGGGTGGGGATTTCGAGGTCAGGGTACGCCTCGGCAGCCTTGGCCAGGCTGCGGGCACTGGGCTCAGGGGCCAAAGGCACGGCACGGGTAATGGGCGGCAGATCCAGAAACCGCGAGTCTTGCTCTGCCAGCGCACTGTCCCACAGGCTCCACGCCGTGTCGGGGTCATCCTCTTTCACCTCCAGACCACGCGAATCCGGCGCATCCTTGGCGGGATCTGGCGTAACACCTTTGCCCCGAAACATGCTGAACATGAGACCCCCTCGTGTTGTCGGCTGCATGTTACTCCAGCCCATTTTGTTTTGCCAACCTGCCTTGCCCTGCGCGCAACGAGGTGCTTGGAAAGGGAGCGTACCCTCCGGCATACAGCCCGGCAATAGCCCATGTGGACTACTGGGCAACCCACGCAAAAAGCGGAGGCAAAAAAAATGGCTTCCATTTCTGGAAGCCATTTTTAGGTTTGGTGGCCTGGGGCGGAATCGAACCACCGACACAAGGATTTTCAATCCTCTGCTCTACCGACTGAGCTACCGGGCCTGAGCCTTGAATTATAGCATCAGTTTAGGGGCCATTCCGCTTGCCGCGGGTCAGATCCACACCCAATTGTTTGAGCTTGCGGTACAGGTGGGTACGCTCCAGGCCGGTTTTCTCCGCAACCCGCGTCATCGACCCATTTTCTTTGGCCAAGTGGTACTCAAAATATGCCTTCTCAAACTCGTCCCGCGCTTCACGCAGGGGCTTGTCCAACATGAAGCGCTGCTCGGACACCGGACCGGCATCCACAGCGACCACGGCATGTGCCGCGGGTGAAGCGACAGGCTCGGCGGCCAGGAAACTGCTTGCTGGCAGTGGCACGGTTTTGCGCAAGTTGTTGCGCGCCAACCCCTGTTCCACCGCCTTGAGCAGTTTTTGCAGGGTGACCGGTTTTTCTAGGAACGCAAGGGCACCGATTTTGGTGGCTTCCACAGCGGTATCGATGGTGGCGTGGCCACTCATCATGATGACGGGCATGGTGAGGGCCCCCGTAGACGACCATTCCTTGAGCAAGGTTACGCCATCGGTGTCTGGCATCCAGATATCCAGCAGGACCAAGTCCGGGCGCTCACGCTGGCGCGCGGCACGGGCTTGTGCGGCATTCTCAGCAAGCTCGACGGTGTGGCCTTCGTCATTGAGAATTTCCCAGAGCAATTCCCGAATGCCGTGCTCGTCGTCTACTACCAGTATGTTTGCCATTGTTAGCGCAGTCCCTTTGATGCCCTTGTCCGCACTCAACCTTGTGCGCTGTGGTCTATAGCCAATGATAACGACACTTGCGCACCTGTTACCTTGCCTTCGGTGGTGCGGTTGGTGATATCCACACGCGTGCCATGCTCGTCAGCAATTTTTTTCACTACCGCCAGACCGAGCCCCGTGCCCTTGGTTTTGGTGGTGACGTAGGGCTCAAAGGCGCGCTTGAGGATGTGCTCCGGGAACCCCGTGCCTTGGTCTTGAACCGATAGCCGCACACGGTCTGCAACAGCCAGGTGCTGGGTGCGCAATACGACACGGCCAGGCCCCGACAAAGTCGCGGACTCTGTCGCGTCTTGCGCGTTTTGCACCAGGTTGTGGATCACTTGCCGCAGTTGCTGCGCGTCACCCCGCACAGGGGGACAGGCTTCGTCCAGATCAGCGACCAGGACCACCTTGCTGACATCGGATTCATAGAGTTGAAGAACATCACGCACCAGTGCATTCAAATCCACCGGCTTGAGTTCTGCGGAAGGCAAGCGCGCGTAATCACGAAACTCATTAACCAGCCGCTTCATGGCGTCGACCTGGTCAACAATGGTTTTCACTGATTTGGTCAGAATGCCCAGTTCGACGCCCTCCAGCTTGCCGGCCAGCTTCATTTCCATGCGCTCCGCAGAAAGCTGGATTGGGGTTAGCGGATTCTTGATTTCGTGGGCCAACCGGCGCGCGACTTCGCCCCATGCCTGGGCTCTCTGCGCGGAGACGATTTCGGAGATGTCGTCGAACACCAACAGGCGCTGGGCACTGGGCAACTCCGCACCCCGTGCCACCAGCGTGACTGCACGTTCAAAAGGACTTTGGATCGCAGTGTTTCCACCCAGTTCGAAAGACTGCTGCCAGTGATCCAGCCCATGCTCAGCGCGGTTGGTCAGATACTGGGCAAATTGGTTTTGCACCGCATCACCGAAAGTCTGCAGGCCCGGCACCTCGGAGAGAAGCTGGCCTTCGTATGCGGTCAGTGGCAACTGCAGAATGCGGGTAGCCCCGGGATTGGACGAAACGATACGACCATCGGGCGCCAACACAACAACCCCCGAGGTCAGGTTGTCCAGAATCGTCTGCAAATTCGCACGGGCAGCGTCTACCTGTGACATGCTGGCTTCCACCGAGAGGCGGGCATCCGCCAATTGCTGCGTCATCGACGCAAAGGCGCGTGTCAGCCCGCCCAGTTCATCGCGCCCCTGCATGGCAAGTTTGGGGGTCAAGTCCCCTGCCGCCACCTGACTCACGCCCTCTGTGAGCAATAGCAGGGGTTTGGCGATCTGATTACCCAAGACGACAGCGAGCAGCACGGCACCAAAAACGGCCAGAAAAAGGCTGAGCGTCAGCGTGCCGATGTACATGCGCTTGAGGCCCTCACGGGCCAGGGCTCGTTCCTGGTATTCACGGTTGGCAGCCTCCACCGCCAAGGCGTTGGCCACCAAGCCCGTTGGCAGCGTACGCGAGACCAGCATGTAGCGCGTTTCTGCGGACAAGCCCAACACCGAACTCGAGACCGGCACCAGGGCCTTGATCTGCGCATTGGCCAGGGCCCCGGGAACGGCGTCTTCAAGCCCCTCGACCCAAGCCAGAGCGCGCTCTTGCCGCGCGGCCCGAAACTGGCTGGAACTCGGCTTGTCCGGGCTCAGTTGAAACCGAGACAGCCCCACACTGGAAATCAGCTTGCCAGAGCCGGACCAGACCGTGATGTCAGTCGCCCCCAATTGGTCCAGCAAGCGCTCGGCGACCTCGCCGGTCGCGGAGTCACTGGTTTCCACCAACTGGCTGGCGGCCGCACGCGATTTGGTTGCGAGGTCGCTGGACAAGGTTTCCAGGGTCACACGCCCCAAGCTCAGCCCTGCCTCCAACGCACCCTCGACCTTTACATCGAACCAGGTTTCGATGGAACGAGACACGAATTGGTAGGACACCACGTAGATCAACAGTCCGGGCATGACCCCAACCAGCGCAAAGATGGTGGCCAACTTGACCAGCAGACGGCTGCCAAAACGCCCTTGTCGTAGGCGTGCCATCAGCCGATAGCCAACCCACGCGATGGCCACGCCCAGCAGGGTTGCCACCACCACATTCACCACAAATAAGCGCGCGTAGTTCTGTTCGTAGAGTTCGCGGTTGTTGGTTGCTTGGGTCAGCAGGTACAGCAACAACAGGCCAATCAGCACCATGGCGGCGGCCCCCAGTGCCACTGCTCGCCGTACGGCGCGCGAGGTCTGGTGCCCAGGATTGGCCACCAGATTCTGCGCAGGCTTCATTTCACGACCTCTGGTGGAAGAAGCTCTGAACGCACGACGGAGATATCCCATTCCGACTGGCCAATCGCACCAATCTGGAAGGGCCGCGGCAACTGCCCCAGATCCAGACGGAAACGAAACTCGAAACGGTGGCGCACCGCGGGATCCAGTTCATTGGCGCCCGCAACACGCCAACGCGAAATACGCTTGATGGTGACAAGGGCTTGCTGCAGAGTGTCAAAACTCTGGTTCAAGGCGAGGCCCTGGCCGGCTGCGCTCGCGGCCCCCGAACTGATATTGAGTCGCCAGCGGCGTGTGAGCGGCTGAAACGCCAAACGAAAGTGGCGGGCAGATGAGGCAACGGACTTGTCGTACCAGTACCACCGTTCGCGCAAAAGCTCCGTTTCTGCCACGAACACCATAGGAATGCCTTTGAGCAAGGCCTCCTCCACGGTAGCGGACAGCTCAAATTGCAGTTGGGCCGAGAAGCTCAGCTCTTCGCTGCTGCGCTCCAGCTCGAAAGACACGATTTCTGCAGCCCCTTGGGCTCTACCCAACAGGCAGAAGCTCAAAAAACAGGCGGTCAAGAGCCAGCGCACCGCCCACTCAGGCCGCACGCTTCTCAAAAAGTGCATAGAAAAAACCGTCGTGGTCACCCAAGGGATTGTCAGCCACAACCGGGTGATCATGGCTGCCACGCGGCAGCAAATGCCCCGGGGATGGCAGCAAAGTGGCATCAGTGTTGTGTGCAAGAAACGCTTGCACTTGATCATCCCCCTCCGCCCGAAAGATGGAGCAAGTGCAAAACAGCAGCCGCCCACCAGGCACCACCAAGGGCCACAAAGTCTGCAAAAGACGACGCTGAGTGGCTGCCAGTTGGGCTACATCGCTTTCCCGACGCAACCAGCGTATATCGGGGTGACGGCGCACAATGCCCGACGCAGTACACGGTGCGTCCAGCAAGATCAAATGGAAAGGACGACCATCCCACCAGCTAGGTACGGCACTGGCGTCCGCCACAATCACCTGCGGGCAAAGGCCCAGCCGCTGCACATTGCTGTTAATACGCTGTGCGCGGTGCGCATCAACCTCCAGCGCCACCACCTCGGCGTCGGTGAGCTCCAGCAAATGGCCAGTCTTTCCGCCTGGAGCGGCGCAGGCATCCAAAATTCGCCACGCTCCTGCGGCTGCGTAGCCCTCGACCAACAAGGGTGCGGCAACCTGGGCGGCTGCGTCCTGCACCGATACCCACCCGTCACCAAACCCCGGTAATGCCTGCACAGGCGCGGGGTGCTGGAGCTCGATGGCGCTGGCCGACAAGTGTTTCCCACTCAGACCTGCGGCCTGCAGCAATGACAGATAGGCCTGTGGCTGCACACGACGCTGGTTGACGCGCAAGGTCATGGGTGCATGCCGGTTGGCTGCTTCCAAAATCTGCATCCACTGCTGGGGGTGGTCTTGCTGCAGGCGCGCAATCCACCAGCGTGGGTGATTCCACAAGGCCACAGGGTCCGCATCTGTGGCGGCCAGCAGGGTTTCGCGCTCACGCAAAAACCGCCGCAAGCACGCATTGATAAAGTTGGCCTGCGCCTTGGTTTCAGGCTGCCGCTTGGCGGCCTCTACCGACTGGTTGACGAGAGTGAACGCATCGTAAGCACTGTCGTCGGCGTTCCAGGCCAAGGCCAGCGCCGAGCACAACAGCGCATCGGCCATGGGCGGTGGTGCCTTGCGAACCAGTTGAGCCCGCAGTGCCTGCGCACGCCCCCAATGCCGCCAGACATGGAAACACAAGGCCTGAACGCCTCCGCGCAACGCGGCGTCCACCGCCTCCAGTGCCGTGGTGCCTGATGCGCCCGACATCACGGCTTGGTTTACCCGCGCAACGTGCTGCAATTGGCGCCACAAAGGAGGCGCATTTACCGATTGAGTCATAAGTCAAAGTTGTCCGGCCACATGGAAGCCCATTAAGGCCGCCACCCAGCGGGCCGGGTATTGTTGAATCGCTTCGTTGTAACGCGCAATGATCTGGTTGAAGCCCCCACTGGCACTTTGCACTTTGAGACTGGCGGCCGCCCAAGCTGCCTGCATTTCCTCGGGCATCACCGGCCCCGCCAAGTCGATGGCCCCGTCACTGGCATCCCCCCATGCTGCGTACAGTGCGGTCCACGCCGCAGCGAATGCAGCCACGACATCTGGCTGCAAGGATGCCGACCGAGGCTGTGCCAGCACCTGCTCCAAACGAGTTGCTGCTGCGTGCACTTCAGTCCATGGGGTTGCTGCCAGCGCCACCCCACGCCCCTGATAGGCCGCTGCATACTGCTCAACCAAACGCACGCAAGTACCTGCATGCTTTTCCACCACCCCCAACACTTCCAGCGCACGTGCGCGCAAGCGCATCAGGCGGTTGTAGAGGCCTACGCCCCAAAACAGGAGAAGGGCCAGAGCCAACCACATCAGCAATGACAGATCCATCATGACGCCCTCAAAAGAAATGCCCCAAGCTGCAGACACATGCTTGGGGCATTTGCACTAACGCAAGACCAACGGATTATTCAGCCGAAGAGCCCTCATTGGCTTCAAGTTCGCCAGCAACATCGGCACCACCGGCCAGCTCAGCAGCTTCGGCCTCAGCAATGGCGCGGCGCTCGGCGTCGTCCATCGTTTCGCGCACCTTGCGGGCCTCATGGTAGGCCAGACCGGTACCGGCGGGAATCAGACGACCCACGATGACGTTTTCCTTCAGACCGCGCAACTCGTCACGCTTGCCCATGATGGCTGCCTCGGTCAGAACACGGGTCGTTTCCTGGAAAGACGCCGCAGAGATGAAGCTGTCGGTGGACAACGACGCCTTGGTGATACCCAACAACAGGTTGGTATAGGTCGCCGGGATCTTGCCGTCTGCACGTAAGGCGTCATTGGTGTTGAGCATTTCAGAACGCTCCACCTGCTCACCATTGATGTAGCCAGAATCTCCCGCGGCTTCAACCACCACGCGACGCAACATCTGGCGAACGATCACTTCAATGTGCTTGTCGTTGATCTTCACGCCTTGCAAGCGGTACACGTCCTGGACTTCGTCCACGATGTAGCGGGCCAGCTCTTCGGAACCCAGCAGGCGCAGGATGTCTTGCGGATCGGCGGGGCCGTCCACAACGCTTTCGCCCTTGTTAACCACCTGGCCTTCGTGCACCAGGATGTTTTTCTCCTTGGGCACGAGCTCTTCCCAGACCTTACCTTCAGGGTCAGTGATCTGCAAACGGACCTTGCCCTTGGTTTCCTTACCGAAGGACACGGTGCCGGTCACTTCAGCCAAAACACCCTTGTCCTTGGGCGAACGGGCTTCGAACAACTCGGCCACACGCGGCAGACCGCCGGTAATGTCACGGGTCTTCTGACCTTCGATCGGGATACGCGCCAGCACTTCGCCTGGACCCACGTCCTGACCGTCACGCACCTGCACCAGGGCGCCCACGGGGAAACCAATAGTCACCGAGTGGTCGGTACCAGGAATCTTCACTTCGTGGCCGGAGGCATCGATCAGCTTGACCTGAGGGCGAACGACCTTGGCTGCGCCGCGGCGCTTAGGGTCAATCACAACCAGAGTGGACAAGCCAGTAACTTCATCAACCTGCTTGGCGACCGTCAGGCCTTCTTCCACATTTTCGAAATGCGCCTTGCCGGCAAACTCGGTAATGATGGGGCGTGTCAGGGGATCCCAGTTCGCCAGAATCGCACCGGCCTTGACGGACTGATCGGCCTTGACCGTCAGGATCGCGCCATAGGGCACCTTGTGGCGTTCGCGCTCACGGCCATGCTCATCATGGATGATGATTTCGCCAGATCGAGCAATCACCACCAACTCACCCTTGCTATTGGTGACATAGCGCATCGTGGCGTTAAAGCCGATTACGCCATTGGACTTGGCTTCCACACTGGAGGCGATGGCCGCACGCGAAGCAGCACCACCGATGTGGAAAGTACGCATGGTCAGCTGGGTACCAGGCTCGCCGATGGACTGGGCAGCAATCACACCAACGGCTTCACCGCCGTTGATCAGGCCGCCACGACCCAGGTCACGTCCATAACACTTGGCGCAGATACCAAAGCGTGTTTCGCAAGTCAACGCGGTACGCACCTTGACTTCATCCACGCCTGCAGCTTCGAGCTCTTCGATCAGGTCTTCGTCCAGCATGTCACCGGCCTTGGCCAACACCGAACGGTTCTCGGGATGCAGCACATCGTCGGCAGTGGTACGGCCCAGCACGCGGTCGCGCAGGGACTCAATCACTTCACCACCTTCAACAATGGCACGCATCAGGTAGCCATTGTGAGTGCCGCAATCCTGCTCGGTCACCACCAGATCCTGCGTCACGTCAACCAAGCGGCGGGTCAGGTAACCGGAGTTGGCAGTCTTCAACGCCGTATCGGCCAGACCCTTACGGGCACCGTGGGTGGAGATGAAGTACTCCAACACGTTCAGACCTTCGCGGAAGTTCGCCGTGATGGGTGTCTCAATGATGGAGCCGTCTGGCTTGGCCATCAGACCACGCATACCAGCAACCTGACGGATCTGGGCTGCGGAACCACGGGCGCCAGAGTCAGCCATCATGTAGATGGAGTTGAAGGACTCTTGGGCGACTTCCTTGCCGTGACGATCAATCACCATCTCTTTGGAGAGCTTGGCCATCATCACCTTGGACACTTCGTCACCCGACTTGCCCCAGATGTCCACCACCTTGTTGTAACGCTCGCCAGAAGTCACCAGACCCGAGACGTATTGCTGTTCGATCTCTTTGACTTCCTTCTGCGCGCGGCCAATGATGTCATGCTTTTCAGCAGGCACCAACATGTCGTCGATACAGATGGAGATACCAGCTTTGGTTGCCAAACGGAACCCGCTTTGCAGCAGCTTGTCAGCAAATACCACCGTTTCTTTCAATCCGCACTTGCGGAAAGAAACGTTAATAAGCTTGGAGATTTCCTTCTTCTTCAACGCCTTGTTGATGTTGGAGAAAGGCAGGCCTTTGGGCAGAATTTCAGACAGCAACGCACGGCCGGCCGTGGTTTCCCACAGTTTGGTCGAGGGTTCGAACTCACCGGTTTCCTTGTTCTTGGTCCACTCGGTCAAGCGTACGTTGATGCGCGCATTGAGTTCAACTGCACCACCGTCAAAGGCGCGCTGGACTTCACCGGTATCGGCAAAAATCAGACCCTCACCCTTCCCGTTGATACGGTCACGGGTGGTGTAGTACAGACCCAGCACCACGTCTTGGGACGGGACGATGGATGGCTCGCCGTTGGCGGGGAACAGCACGTTGTTGGAAGCCAGCATCAAAGTGCGTGCTTCCATTTGTGCTTCTACCGACAAAGGTACGTGAACAGCCATTTGGTCACCGTCGAAGTCGGCGTTAAACGCCGCGCAAACGAGGGGGTGCAACTGGATGGCCTTGCCTTCGATCAGGATGGGCTCAAAAGCCTGGATACCCAAACGGTGCAGCGTAGGCGCACGGTTCAGCATCACGGGATGCTCTTTGATGACCTCTTCCAGAATATCCCACACGACTGGCGTGCCGGATTCGACTTCCTTCTTGGCGGCCTTGATGGTGGTGGCAATACCCATGGCTTCCAGGCGCGCGAAGATGAAGGGCTTGAACAATTCCAAAGCCATCAATTTCGGCAGGCCACACTGGTGCAGCTTGAGTGTGGGGCCCACGGTAATCACGGAACGACCAGAGTAGTCCACGCGCTTGCCCAGCAAGTTCTGGCGGAAACGACCGGATTTACCCTTGATCATGTCGGCCAAAGACTTGAGCGCGCGCTTGTTGGCACCTGTCATCGCCTTGCCACGACGGCCGTTGTCCAGCAAGCTGTCCACGGCTTCTTGCAACATGCGCTTTTCGTTGCGTGCAATGATTTCCGGCGCCTTGAGTTCCAGCAAACGGCGCAAACGGCTGTTGCGGTTGATCACGCGACGGTACAAGTCGTTCAGGTCGGAGGTCGCAAAGCGGCCGCCGTCCAGCGGAACCAGCGGACGCAGGTCCGGTGGCAACACGGGCAGCACATCCAACACCATCCATTCAGGCTTGATACCGGATTTCTTGAACGCCTCCAGAACCTTCAAACGCTTGGCGTTTTTCTTGATCTTGAGCTCAGAACCGGTCAGGTCATTGCGCAACTTCTCGATTGAGCCGTCGATGTCAATGCTCTCCAACAGGTCTTTGATACCTTCGGCGCCCATCTTGGCAATGAACTCATCGCCATATTCTTGGAACTTGGCGTCGTAATCATCTTCCGACATGATGCTGTACTTCTTCAGCGGAGTCATGCCGGGGTCGGTGACCACATATGCTTCGAAATACAGCACACGCTCGATGTCACGCAGCGTCATGTCCAGCACCAAGCCCAAACGGCTGGGCAAGGACTTCAGGAACCAGATGTGTGCGCACGGCGCAGCCAGGTCGATATGGCCCATGCGTTCGCGGCGAACTTTGGTCTGTGTAACTTCAACGCCGCACTTCTCACAGATCACACCACGGTGCTTCAAGCGCTTGTACTTGCCGCACAAGCATTCGTAGTCCTTGATAGGTCCGAAAATCTTGGCGCAAAACAAGCCATCACGCTCAGGCTTGAAGGTGCGGTAGTTGATGGTTTCAGGCTTCTTGACTTCGCCGAAAGACCAAGAACGGATCTTCTCAGGAGAAGCCATGCCGATCTTGATGGCATCGAAATGCTCATCGGGCGTGAACTGCTTGAACAGGTCGAGTAAAGATTTCATGTGACTCTTTCCCTTGTCTTTAAGAACGATCCAGCTCAATGTCGATGCCCAAGGAACGGATTTCCTTGACCAACACATTGAACGATTCCGGCATGCCGGCTTCAATAGAGTGTTCGCCCTTGACGATGTTTTCGTACACCTTGGTACGACCTTGCACGTCATCGGACTTGACCGTCAGCATTTCCTGCAGCACGTAGGAAGCACCGTAGGCTTCCAACGCCCACACTTCCATTTCACCGAAGCGCTGACCACCGAACTGGGCCTTACCACCCAGAGGCTGCTGGGTCACCAAGCTGTAAGGACCGGTAGAACGGGCGTGCATCTTGTCGTCCACCAAGTGGTGCAACTTCAGGTAGTGCATATAGCCCACGGTGGTCGTGCGCTCGAAGGCATCACCACTGCGACCGTCATACAGCTGCGCTTGCGTACGTGTGGCGGTCAGCCCCTTGGCCTTGGCCACATCGTCCGGGTACGCCAGCTGCAACATGTCGCCGATTTCCTTTTCCGTCGCACCGTCAAACACGGGGGACGCAAATGGCACACCACTGGTGAGCTCTTGGGCCATTTCCTGCACCTCTGCATCAGACAGCTGTGCCAAGTCTTCCTTGCGACCGGCGCTGTTGTAGACCTGCTCCAAGAAACCTCGGATTTCCGTTGTCGCAGCTTCGCGCTGCAACATATCTCCGATACGTTGACCCAAGCCCTTGCCAGCCCAGCCCAAGTGCACTTCCAACACCTGGCCGATGTTCATACGCGATGGAACGCCCAACGGGTTCAACACGATGTCCACCGGGGTGCCGTCCGCCAGATAGGGCATATCTTCGACAGGCGTGATCTTGGAAACAACACCCTTGTTCCCGTGGCGACCGGCCATCTTGTCACCAGGCTGCAGGCGACGCTTGACCGCGATGTAGACCTTAACCATCTTGAGCACGCCCGCAGGCAACTCATCTCCCTGGGTGAGCTTCTTGCGCTTTTCTTCAAATGCCAGGTCGAAACTGTGGCGGGTTTGTTCCAGCGAGTTCTTGATGCTTTCCAGCTGGCTTGCCACCTCTTCATCGGCAGGACGAATGTCAAACCAGTGGAACTTCTCGACAGAAGTCAAATAGGCCTTGTCCAGCTTGGTGCCCTTGGCCAGCTTCTGAGGTCCGCCATTGGCAACCTTGCCGGTCAACAACTTCTCAATACGGTCAAATGCATCAGCTTCAACAATACGCAACTGGTCGTTCAGATCAAGACGGAAGCGCTTGAGTTCGTCGTCAATAATCTGCTGCGCACGGCGGTCGCGCGTGATGCCTTCACGGGTGAAAACTTGCACGTCGATCACGGTACCGGAGCTGCCCTGATCCACACGCAAAGAAGTGTCTTTCACGTCGCTGGCTTTTTCGCCGAAGATGGCGCGCAGCAGCTTCTCTTCTGGAGTGAGCGTGGTTTCACCCTTGGGCGTAACCTTGCCGACCAACGTATCACCAGGCAGCACTTCTGCGCCGACGTAGATGATGCCGGACTCATCCAAACGGTTCAGTTGCTGCTCGCTCAGATTGGGAATGTCGCGGGTAATTTCCTCCGCACCCAACTTGGTGTCACGCGCCATCACCACGAGCTCTTCGATGTGGATGGAGGTGTAGCGGTCTTCGGCCACCACGCGCTCACTGATTAAAATCGAGTCTTCGAAGTTGTAGCCGTTCCAAGGCATAAACGCCACCAGCATGTTCTGACCGATGGCGATTTCGCCCAAATCGGTGGAAGCACCGTCGGCAATTACATCTCCCTTGGAGAGCTTGTCGCCCTTCTTGACGATGGGGCGCTGATGGATGTTGGTGTTCTGGTTGGAACGTTGGTACTTGATGAGGTTGTAGATGTCCACGCCCACTTCCCCGGCTTGCGCTTCGGCGTCGTTCACGCGAATCACCACACGGGTCGCATCCACATAGTCCACGATGCCGCCACGGGTAGCGGTGACCACCGTGCCCGAATCGACTGCAGCAACGCGCTCAATACCGGTACCCACCATGGGTTTTTCAGGGCGCAGCACAGGCACAGCTTGGCGCGACATGTTGGCACCCATCAAAGCGCGGTTCGCATCATCGTGCTCCAGGAACGGCACCAGGGACGCCGCTACGGACACGATCTGCGCGGGCGACACGTCCATGTACTGCACGCGGTCCGCGCTCACCAGGATGGATTCACCCTTTTCACGGGCCGACACCAAGTCACCGATCAGCACGCCATCCTTGTTCAGGGTAGCGTTGGCCTGGGCAATCACGTACTTGCCTTCTTCGATGGCAGACAGGTAGTCGATATCGTTCGTCACCTTGCTGTCTACCACACGGCGGTACGGTGTCTCGATGAAACCGTATTCGTTCAAGCGGGCGTACAAAGCCAGCGAGTTGATCAGACCAATGTTTGGACCTTCAGGCGTTTCAATAGGGCAGACACGACCGTAGTGGGTCACGTGCACGTCACGCACTTCGAAGCCGGCACGTTCACGCGTCAAACCACCCGGGCCAAGGGCCGATACACGGCGCTTGTGGGTGATTTCGGCCAGCGGGTTGGTCTGGTCCATGAACTGGGACAGCTGCGAGGCACCGAAGAACTCTTTCAACGCGGCCGAGATAGGCTTGCTGTTGATCAGGTCGTGCGGCATCAGAGGCTCTTGCTCGGCTTGGCCCAGACGTTCCTTCACAGCCTTTTCGATACGTGCCAAACCGGTACGGTACTGGTTTTCCGCCAGTTCGCCCACGCAACGCACGCGGCGGTTGCCCAAGTGGTCGATGTCGTCAACGTCGCCACGGCCGTTGCGCAGATCCACCAGGATCTTGACCACAGCCAGAATGTCTTCGTTGGTCAGCACCATGGGGCCGGTCGATTCCGAGCGGCCCATCTTGGCGTTGAACTTCATGCGACCCACGCGCGACAAATCGTAGGTGTCGGGGTTGTAGAACAGGCGCTGGAACAGCGCTTGCACTGCGTCTTCTGTCGGTGGCTCGCCAGGACGCATCATGCGGTAGATCGCAACACGCGCAGCAAACTCATCGACTGTTTCGTCGGTACGCAGAGTCTGCGAAATGTAGGCGCCTTGGTCCAGTTCGTTCGTGTAGATGCAGGCCAGATCCTGAATGCCTGCAGTACGCAGCTTTTTCAGCAAGGCCTCGGTCAGCTCTTCGTTGGCCTTGGCCACGATTTCACCAGTGTCACCGTCGACCACATTGCGGGCCACCACACGACCAATCAGGAAGTCTTCGGGTACGCTGATATGCGAGGTGCCAGATTGCTCCAGCTCACGCGTGTGACGAGCCGTCACGCGCTTGTCCTTTGCGACCACGACTTTGCCAGACTTGTCTGTGATGTCGAAACGGGCTACTTCGCCACGCAGACGTTCAGCCACAAATTCCATTTGCGCGCCGCTGTCCATCAAACGGAAGTTGTCGTTGACAAAGAAGTTTGCCAGGATGGACTCGTTGTTCAGGCCAATGGCCTTCAACAGAATCGTGACCGGCATCTTGCGGCGGCGGTCCACACGGAAGTACAGCAGGTCCTTGGGGTCGAATTCGAAGTCAAGCCAGGAACCGCGATAGGGGATGATGCGTGCGGAGAACAGCAACTTGCCCGAGCTGTGGGTCTTGCCCTTGTCGTGCTCAAAAAACACACCAGGCGAACGGTGCAACTGGGACACGATCACGCGTTCCGTGCCGTTGATGATGAAGGAGCCCTTGCCAGTCATCAGGGGCACTTCGCCCATGTAGACTTCTTGTTCCTTGACCTCCTTGACCACCTTGTTTTGACCGGTCGACGACTCGCGGTCATAAATGATCAGTTGGACTTTGGCACGCACAGCGGAGGCGAAGGTCAACCCACGGGTTTGGCATTCACGCACATCGAACGCAGGCTTGGCGAGGTTGTACTCCAGGTACTTCATCTCCACAAAACCGTTGTGAGAGACGATGGGGAAAGCAGCTTCAAACGCAGCCTGCAGACCTTCTGCAGTTCGTTTTTTGGGGGCAACATCGGCCTGCAGAAACGCGGTGTACGCGTCTTTTTGCATCTGCAGCAGGTAGGGAATCTCGAGCACGCTATCGCGACTACCGAAGTTTTTGCGAATCCGCTTGCGTTCTGTGTATGTGTAAGCCATTAGATCTCCGGGCAAAGGCTGAGGAATCCTGGGGGTCCTAGGCGACTGTCGTGTTGAGCACCACTCTCAACAGGCTTGGTGATTGGCCACTACCAATCATTGGCGGACGGTCGCGCATTGCACGCAACCCGAACCAAGGCATCTTCTGCAGTCGGATCAGAAGACACTCAAAAACAGTTTGAAAACCGTTTTTGAGTGCGCACTAATTTCAAAGCTCACAAGCAGCAAAGGCTGGAGGCCCTTTAAAGAACCTCCAGCCCAGGCAAAGCAGTCGATTACTTGAGTTCGACCTTTGCGCCAGCTTCTTCCAGCTTCTTCTTGGCAGCTTCAGCATCAGCCTTGGCAACACCTTCCTTGACAGCCTTGGGAGCGCCATCCACCAAATCCTTGGCTTCTTTCAAGCCCAGACCTGTGATTTCGCGCACGGCCTTGATGACGGACACTTTGTTAGCGCCGGCTTCAGTCAACACCACGTTGAATTCAGTCTTTTCTTCAGCAGCGGCAGCGGCACCACCACCAGCGGCAGCGGGTGCTGCCATAGCAGCAGCGCTCACACCAAACTTCTCTTCGATGGCTTTCACCAGGTCGTTGAGTTCCATGACCGTCATGCTATCCAGCGCGGTCAAAAATGCGTCTTTATCGAATGCCATTTTGATTTCCTAACAATATTGGTTTCTACAGGCAGTCCGCAATTAAGCGGCCACTGCCTCTGCGGGGGCAGCTTCTGCTGCACCTGCGCCACGTTGCTCCGCCAAAGCCGACAGCACGCGTGCGGTACGGGAAATGGGGGACTGCATCAAGCCCAACAACTGCGCCAACAACACTTCCTTGGAAGGGATGCTTGCCAATTGCTTCACGCCGTTCACGTCCAGGGCCTTGCCGCCATACGCACCAGCACGGATCACCAACTTGTCGTTGGTTTTCGCGAACTCGGCCACCACTTTTGCGGCGGCGACTGCGTCTTCGGAAAAGCCATAGATCAGAGGACCGGTCATCTGGCCGGACACGACGTCGAACTGGCTACCAGCGACAGCACGGCGGGCCAAGGTGTTTTTCAACACACTCAGGCTCACACCAGCGCTGCGCGCGGTATTGCGCAGTTTGGTCATGTCAGCGACCGTGATGCCGCGGTATTCCGCGATCACGAGCGTTTGAGCTTTAGCGGCGAGGCCGGTCACATCACTGATGACCGCTTCTTTCTCACTGCGATTAAGACTCAAGGTCTACTCCTTTAAATGCACCTTGCAACTTGCGTTACGCGGTGCTCCACATTGCAGCGACCAACTGTTAACAGAATTCACATTCCATCTGCAGCGGGATCGCCATCTGCGTTGGCTTCAAACTATTAAGTGCAGTTGCCTGCACACCAACGGTCTTGGATGGCTCGTTCAGCCAGCTGGCTGAACGACCCACCACCCTAAGCCGCCGTTTCCGGAGGCTTAAATTTGCGATTACGCCGAGATGGTTTGCAGGTCCACGCGGACACCAACGCCCATGGTCGACGAAACAGCGATCTTGCGCAAATACAAGCCCTTGCTGGAAGCAGGCTTAGCTTTGTTCAAAGCATCCACCAACGCAGCCAAGTTACCTTGCAGTTTTGCAGCATCGAAGGAGTTGCGACCAATGGTGCTGTGCACGATACCGGCCTTGTCGACACGGAACTGCACCTGACCAGCCTTGGCATTCTTCACGGCAGTAGCCACATCAGGAGTCACGGTACCGACTTTGGGGTTAGGCATCAAACCACGTGGTCCCAGAATCTGACCCAAGGTACCCACAATGCGCATGGCATCAGGGGCAGCAATCACGATGTCGAAAGGCATGTCACCGGCCTTGACCATGGCGGCCAAGTCGTCCATACCCACAACGTCCGCACCGGCGGCCTTGGCCTCTTCAGCCTTCGCACCTTGGGCGAACACAGCCACGCGCTTGGTCTTGCCAGTGCCGTTAGGCAGCACCACAGCACCACGCACCACCTGGTCAGACTTCTTGGCATCGATGCCGAGCTGCACAGCCACGTCGATGGATTCATCGAATTTGGCGTTGGCGAATTCCTTGACCAGGCCCAGGGCATCGGTCAGTGCATACAGCTTGTTGCTGTCGATCTTGCCAACTTGGGCTTTTTGCTTTTTAGTGAGCTTGGACATTTACACGCCCTCCACATTCACGCCCATGGAGCGGGCAGAACCAGCGATGGTACGAACGGCTGCATCCAGATCGGCGGCAGTCATGTCTTTCATCTTGGTCTTTGCAATTTCTTCGAGCTGAGCACGGGTGATCTTGCCAACCTTATCCTTCAGAGGATTGGAGGATCCCTTGTCCAACTTGATGGCCTTCTTGATCAGCACGGTGGCTGGAGGCGTCTTGATGACAAACGTGAAGCTCTTGTCAGCAAATGCTGTGATCACCACAGGCAAAGGCAGACCGGGCTCGACACCTTGAGTCTGCGCATTGAATGCCTTGCAGAACTCCATGATGTTCAGACCACGTTGACCCAAAGCTGGGCCAATAGGGGGGGATGGATTGGCTTTACCAGCTGGCACTTGCAGCTTGATGAAACCAACGATTTTCTTCGCCATGATTTCTCCTTACGGGTAATAGCGCCTTGGTTCTGAACAACTCAGACCGTGGCTCCCCGGGGTTAACGACTCTTATCACCCATTCGCGCCGAGTCGGACAACGCAAATGCAATACCAGCCATCACTGGCTGGCAAATCTCAGGTTTTCTCGATCTGAGAAAACTCCAATTCAACCGGCGTGGAACGGCCAAAAATAGTGACCGACACGCGCACTTTGCTTTTTTCGTAATTGACGTCTTCCACCGAACCGTTGAAGTCGGTAAATGGACCTTCCTTGACGCGCACAAACTCCCCCACCACAAATTCAATCTTGTGGCGTGGCTTGTCAGTGCCTTCCTGCATCTGGTTGACGATCTTCATCACTTCGGCTTCAGAGATCGGTGCAGGGCGATTCTTGGCACCACCAACGAAGCCCGTCACCTTGTTGGTGTGCTTCACCAAATGCCAAGTGTCATCATCCATGACCATTTCCACCAGCACATAGCCGGGGAAGAACTTCCGTTCGGTCGTTTTTTTCTGACCATTCTTGACTTCAACCACCTCTTCCATGGGAACGAGGATGCGGCCGAACTTGCTTTCCATGCCGGCACGGTTGATGCGTTCCAGAATATTGCGCTCCACAGCCTTCTCCATGCCAGAGTAGGCATGCACCACATACCAGCGCAAATCTGGATTCACGGGTGCGGACACAGGCTGCTCTGCAGCGGAAATCACCACATCATCAGTCATTATTTTTTCCACCCCAGAATCAGATCGTAAAAAAGCCACTCAAGCGTCTTGTCCGTCAGCCACAGAAACAAGGCCATGACGAGCACAAAACCAAAAACATAGGCCGTAATTTGAATCGCTTCCTTGCGTGCAGGCCACACGACTTTGCGCACTTCGCGCCAAGCATCCTTGCCGAACGCAATGAGTTGCCGACCCGCCTCAGAAGCAAAAAAAGTCGCAGCCGCCAAGCCCAAGCCCAACAACAGGGCCGCCCACTGCGCCAAAGCCCCCTGCTTGCCCAACAAGTAGAAAGCAGCAAGGGCGCCAACCACCAGCAGTGCAGCAACCGCCAGTTTGGCTTTGTCTGCGCCGGTATTGACAGTTTGAACTTGTGTCGTGGCCATAGTCTTTATTCGCGTCTCACTTGTACTAAATTTCAGCATCCTCAAGACGCTGAAGCCCGCTACACCGTAGCGGGCTTACTTGCCACCTATTCCCAGGTGGCAGGGGCAGTAGGAATCGAACCTACAACCTTCGGTTTTGGAGACCGACGCTCTGCCAATTGAGCTATACCCCTAGAGTCCCTTACGCGATGATTTTTGCAACCACGCCAGCGCCCACGGTACGACCGCCTTCGCGGATCGCGAAACGCAGGCCTTCTTCCATTGCGATGGGGTTGA
>MGPB01000012.1 GCA_001795455.1 Curvibacter sp. GWA2_63_95
GGGCGGAGTCGGCGTTTTGTTTGACGGTGGAGCCCAGTTCTTCCATGCTGGCGGCGGTTTCTTCCAGCGCGCTGGCTTGTTGTTCGGTCCGTGCGCTGAGGTCGTGGTTGCCTTGCGCTATCTCGGCGCTGGCGGTGGCGACGGATTCGCTGCCGCTGCGTACGTTGGCGACGACTTGTACCAGCTGGGTTTGCATGCGTTGCAGGGCGGCCAGCAATTGCCCGGTCTCGTTGTTGGAGTCCACGGTGATGGACTGCGACAAGTCGCCTTGCGCAATCTGGTCTGCCAAGGTGACCACGGTACGGATGGGGGTTGTGATGGAGCGAATCAACCACACTGCCGCAGCGGCAGCCACCCCCAACGCCACCGCCGTGGCGATCAACATGATGATGCGTGCCTGGCTGGCGTGGGCCTCGGTGTTCAGCGCCGCAGTGCCGGCCCCTTGTTGGTTCAATGTGATGACTTTGTCCACCGTGGCGCTCAGGCCGTCGAAGGTGAGTTTGGCGTCGCCTTCCAGCAACTTGCGCGCCGGGAATTTTTCCCGCCGGGTAGACATGTCCACCAATTCTTGGTGCTGCGCTTGGTATTTCTTCCAGTCGGCCTCCAGCGTGGCGCTCAGCGCCTGTTCGTCGGGGGTGTTGACCCGCTTGGTGTAGTCCTGTCGCAACGTTTCGATGACGGTAACCGCACCCACCATCGTCTGTGCAAAGCGCTCCATGGCCGCTTCGTCGGTGTTGAGCACGTGCTGGCTCTCCAGGGTTCGCAGGTTGGAAATGGCCGCCTTCAGATTGCCCACCAGCATCACGCTGGGTAGCCAGTTGTCGGTGATTTCCTGGGTGCTTTTGCGCATGGCCTGCATTTGCAGCAACGCCACCAACACAATGCCGACCAGCACGCTGGACAGCAGTGCCATGACCGCCACCAGGCGGGTGGAAATTTTGAGATTACGGAATTCCATGGCCAGTCTCCTCGTTGTTATGTAGGGCCTTCTTGTTATCCAACAAACAGATGCGCAGCCAAGCCGGGGCTGTCTATTTCCACGGCGAAAAGTGCACCTGCCAAGGGTTCATCAAGCAGTGACACCGCGGGGAATGCGTGGCTGGCACTGGTGATGAATAGGGTACGCAAATCATGCCCGCCAAAAGCACAGCCCGTCACGTGGCTGGCAGGAACCGGGATGCGCAAGAGTTCTACTCCGGTGTCGGGTGCGTGGCAACTGACGCTACCCATTCGGGGGCCCGCGCGCGCGAGCCAGATACGGCCGGTTGCGTCAGTGCACAGCCCTTGTGGCGCACCTTCGTGGCGGGCCAGTTGCAGCCAGGTGCGGGCTGGCCCCAAGCTCCCGCTGTGCGGATCAAAATCGCAGGCCTTGACGCTGTGCTGCGCCGTGTCCGTCCAGAAAAGCGTGTGCTGGTCCGCGGACCAGGTGGGAGCATGGCTGGATGACAAGACCATGGGCATGCGGCTGCACTGCGAGCCCCCGGCGTAGCGGTAGGCCGCGCCAGTGGCGCTGTTCCCGTTGGCGGAGTGGGTGGCGAACCAAAAGCGGCCCTGTGCGTCGCAGCGGCCCTCGCCCACGCGGTTGCCCGGGTGGGCGGGCTCTGCCTGGTGCAGGCGTTGCAGGCGTCCGGTATCTGGGTCAAACCGGGCCAGATCCCGCCCCAGAGCGATCAGCAGGCCGATGTGTTGTCTGCACTCCGCCACGCTGCCTACGCTGTCAACAAACTCCCAGCTGTCGCGCAACTTGCGCGCGGGATCAAAGCGGTGCAACTGCCGCCCCCCGGTGTCGACCCAGTACAGGGCGCCTTCCCGGACAGACCAGAGCGCACCCGCGCCCCGCAGCGCCTGGGCAGACCAGACGCTGCGCACTTCGGTGCGCACCGCTGGTGCTGGGTAGCGCTGTGGTGTTGCGTGCAACACCGCGACCATGTCAGTGTGAGTCGCGCGGGACTCCGGCGCCACTGCCACCGACCAAGAAGTCCAGGTCGGCGCCCAGGTGGGCCTGTTGCACAGTCTCTACGTACAGCTTGTACCAGCCGCGCTTGGGCTTCTCGGGGGCTTGCCAGGCGGCCATGCGGCGCGCCAGTTCTTCGTCCGAGATCTCCAGATGCAGCTTGCGTTCGGGCACATTGAGTTCAATCATGTCGCCGTTCTGCACCACCGCCAAGGGGCCACCTGCCGCGGCTTCGGGGCTGGTGTGCAGCACCGTGGTGCCATAGGCCGTACCACTCATGCGGGCGTCCGAAATCCGCACCATGTCAGTAATGCCCTTCTTCAGCACCTTGGGTGGCAGGGGCATGTTGCCTACTTCGGCCATGCCGGGGTAGCCACGTGGACCGCAGTTTTTCAGCACCATCACACTGTTTTCATCGATGTCCAGATCCGGGTCGTCGATGCGTGCGTGGAAATCCTCAATCGATTCAAACACCACGGCCGGACCGCGGTGGTGCAGCAGGTGTTTGGAGGCTGCCGAGGGCTTGATCACCGCACCATTCGGGGCCAGGTTGCCCCGCACCACGGCAATGCCGGCGGCTGGCATGAAGGGTTCGGCCACGGTCTTGATGACATCGCGGTTGTAGCAAGGCGCATTGGCTACGTTCTCACTGATGGTCTTGCCGTTCACGGTCATGGCGTCAGCATGCAGCAGGGGCAGGATTTCACGCATCACCGCAGGCAGGCCACCGGCGTAGCAGAAATCTTCCATCAGGTACTTGCCGGAAGGCTGCAGGTTCAGGATGTTGTTCACTTCCGAGCCCAGCTTGTCGAAGTCTTCCAGTTTCAGGTCCACACCAATACGGCCTGCAATGGCCAGCAGGTGGATCACGGCATTGGTGGAGCCACCAATGGCTGCGTTGGTGCGGATGGCGTTTTCGAAGGCCTGGCGGGTCAGGATCTGCGACATCTTGATGTCTTGCTTGACCATTTCCACAATGCGGCGACCGGTGAGTTGGGCCAGACGCTTGCGGCGTGTGTCGGCTGCGGGGATCGCGGCGTTTTCCGGGAAGGCCATACCCAGGGCTTCAACCATGCTGGCCATGGTCGAGGCAGTGCCCATGGTCATACAGGTGCCACTGGAGCGGTGCATGTCGCTCTCGCAGGACGAGAACTCTTCCATGGTCATTTCACCAGCGCGCACCATTTCCGACATTTGCCAGACACCGGTACCGGAGCCCACGTCCTTGCCACGGAATTTGCCGTTGAGCATGGGGCCGCCGGACAGGCCGATGGTGGGCAAATCGCAGCTGGCCGCACCCATCATCAGCGATGGGGTGGTCTTGTCGCAGCCCATGAGCAGCACGACGCCGTCAATCGGGTTGCCACGGATGCTTTCTTCCACGTCCATGGAAGCCAGGTTGCGAAACAGCATGGCAGTGGGGCGCAGCTGGGTTTCGCCCAGCGACATGACGGGGAATTCGAGCGGGAAACCGCCGGCCTCGTACACACCGCGTTTGACGAATTCGGCCAACTCACGGAAGTGGCCGTTGCAGGGCGTCAACTCGCTCCAAGTGTTGCAGATACCAATGATGGGGCGGCCGTCCAGCAGGTCGTGCGGGTAACCCTGGTTTTTGAGCCAGCTGCGGTGCACAAAGCCGTCGCGGTCTTGGCGGCCGAACCAAGCGTGGCTGCGGCGGAATGGGGGCTTTTCGGAATCCATGGGTGGGCCTCTTTATTCGTGGAGGCAGGGCCTCCGGTTCTTGACAGCAGGCATGGTAACAATGCACAGTGATAATAGAAAATGAATTAACTAGCAATTCATATATCTATATTGCAATCAATTAAAAAGGAAAATCATGTCGGCAGTTTCTGGCTTGGCGCAGTACCTCAGTTTGCGCGGTAAAAACGTCTTTATTACGGGCGGCGGCACTGGTATCGGGGCTGCCATGGTGAGCGCATTTGTGGAGCAAGGTGCCCACGTGGCTTTTGTGGATGTGGCCGCCACCGAGAGCGAGGCCCTGGCCACGCAACTGCGCGCCCAGGGGGGTACGGTTTGGTGGCAGCACTGTGATGTGCGCGACGTGGCCGCCCTGCAGCAGGCCATCGGTGATGCGCAAACGGCGTTGGGAGACTTCTCGGCCCTGGTGAACAACGTGGCCCGGGACGACCGCCATACCCTGGAGTCGGTCACACCCGAGTATTGGGACGAGCGCATGGCGGTGAACCAGCGGCCCGCTTTTTTCGCCATTCAGGCTGTGGTGCCGGGCATGCGCCGGCTGGGGGGCGGCTCGGTAATCAATCTGGGCTCTACCGGCTGGCAGACCAAAGGCAGTGGCTATCCCTGCTACGCGGTGGCCAAATCGTCGGTGAATGGCTTGACGCGCGGTTTGGCCGACAGCCTGGGCGCAGACCGCATTCGGGTCAACACCGTGTCACCCGGCTGGGTGATGACCGAGCGACAGATCAGCATGTGGCTGGATGCCGCTGGCGAAGCGGAAATTCAGCGCAACCAGTGCCTGCCTGACAAGCTGCGCCCGTCGGATGTCGCGCGTATGGTGTTGTTTCTGGCGTCCGACGACGGCGCCATGTGCACCGCCCAGGAATTCAAGGTGGACGCGGGCTGGTCCTGAATTGACGGCGTCTCAGACCGGGGGCGGGGCAAATGCAAATTCCTTGCCGTACACCGTCATGGCCGAGGCCTTGAGGGCGCGCAGCACCACCTCACCCGCAGGGGACAGCAAACGGTCACGCCGGGTGATAAAGCCAAAGGGCTCCATGTCCAGCGGCAAGGCCACGGGCAGGATGGACATGAGGCCGTGGTTGGCGTAATAGCGCGCCACATCCACGGCCATCACGCTCACCATGTCGCTCTGTTGCATCATTTTGCTGATGAACAACATGGCGCTGGTTTCTACGCTGTTGGTGGGTTGCCGCAAGCCGAGTTCCTGGATCATCAAATCGAAGCGATGACGCAACATGCTGCCGGCAGGAGGCACGATCCAGCCGTACTGGAACACGTCTTCCAGGCTGGGCTTGATGGCGGTCAGTAGCGGGTGGCCAGGGCGCGCCACTGCGCAGATGGGCTCGTCCGTGACCACCTCATAGCGCAAGGCCGCTTTGTCGTGCTCGGGGGAGAGCCGGCCCACCAGAATGTCCAGTGTGCCGCGGTTCAGGCGCTCGATCAGCACGTTGCTGGGCTCGATCTGGATGGTGATGTGCAGGTTGGGGTGGGCCTGCTTGACGGCGGCCACCGTGGGAGGCAGCAGCGCCAGCCCGGGCGCGGTGATGGAGCCCAGGTTGACCTGGCCGAACTGTCCGCTTTTGGCCGCTTGCAGCTCTTCATGGGCTTGGTTCAGGCTGGCCAGTGCCGCGCGCGCATGGCGGATCATGGTGTCACCGTACCAGGTGGGGCGCATGCCACGCGGCAGCCGCTCGAACAGCGAAACGCCCAGCACGTCCTCCAGGTCCTTGAGCAGTTTGGAGGCCGCGGGCTGCGTCATGTTAAGGACTTGGGCCGCGCGATGGATGTTTCCTTCCTCGGACAAGGCTACAAGCAGCAGCAACTGCCGTGTTTTGAGGCGGGCGCGCAAGAACCAATGAGTGTAGTTTGTCATATGAGGGTTATCACTAATCCGTATTTAAGTATCGAATGAGCTGCAAACTATATTAGAAATTAATCTATCACATCCTTATCATCCGGGCTCTGCGCCGACCTGGCAAAGACCCCTCGTGAATCAAGTTAATTAAACAGGAGACATCCCATGACAGCACGTAGAAGCACTCTGAAGGCCTTGGTTGCCAGCTTGGCCATCGGCCTGGCCTTTGGCAGCACTGTGGCCAACGCCCAGGACAAAGGCCTGGTCGGCGTCGCCATGCCTACCAAGAGCTCCACCCGCTGGATCGCGGACGGCAACAGCATGGTCGCCGCTTTGGCTGCCAAGGGCTACAAGGCCGACCTGCAGTACGCCGAAGACGACATTCCCAACCAGTTGGCCCAGATCGAAAACATGATCACCAAGGGTGCCAAGGTGCTGGTGATTGCCGCCATTGACGGCACGACCCTGACCAACGTGCTGCAAAAAGCTGCGGACAAGGGCATCAAAGTCGTGTCTTATGACCGTTTGATCGTGGGCTCCAAGAACGTGGACTACTACGCCACCTTCGACAACTTCCAAGTGGGCGTGCTGCAAGCCCAGTCCCTGGAAAAGGCTTTGGGCCTGAAAGAAGGCAAGGGTCCTTTCAACATCGAATTGTTCGGTGGTTCGTCGGATGACAACAACGCCTTCTTCTTCTATGACGGCGCCATGTCGGTTCTGGACCCCTACATCAAGTCCGGCAAGCTGGTGGTGCGTTCCAAGCAAACCGGCATGCAAAAAGTGGCAACCCTGCGTTGGGACGGCCAAGTGGCACAAGCCCGTATGGAAAACTTGTTGAGCGCCTACTACGGCAAGGACAAGCTGAATGCCGTGTTGTCTCCCTATGACGGTATCTCCATCGGTATCCTGTCCGCACTCAAGGGTGTTGGCTACGGTACCGCTGCTCAGCCCATGCCTTTCGTGAGCGGCCAAGATGCTGAAGTGCCTTCCGTGAAGTCCATCATCCGCAAGGAACAGTACTCCACCATCTTCAAGGACACCCGCGAGCTGGCCAAAGTGGCTGCCAACATGGTGGACGCCGTGATGGGTGGCAAGCAGCCTGAAATCAATGACACCAAGACCTACAACAACAAGGTCAAGGTCGTTCCTTCCTACCTGTTGAAGCCTGTCTCTGTGGACCTGTCCAACTACAAGCAAGTCTTGGTGGGCAGCGGCTACATCAAGGAAGAGCAACTCAAGTAATCTCGGCAACGAGCGGAAGAGGCCCTGTGCCCCAAAGCACAGGGCTTTTTACATTCTCCCGGGTTCAAGAGAACGATAGTTGAGGCAACATGGTCGAACCAATTCTAGAAATGCGTGGGATGCGCAAAACATTCCATGGTGTGACAGCGCTCAGCAATGTGAACCTCACAGTGCTGCCGGGCCAGATTCATGCCATCGTTGGAGAAAACGGCGCCGGCAAATCCACCCTGATGAAAGTGCTCAGTGGGGTGTACCCCCATGGTGAATACGAAGGCGAGATTCGCTACCAGGGCCAGGAATGCAAGTTCAAGGGCATCCACGACAGTGAAGCCCTGGGCATCATCATCATCCACCAGGAGCTGGCTCTCGTGCCCTTGCTCTCGATCACCGAGAACATCTTCTTGGGCAACGAGCAGGCCAAGGGTGGTGTGATTGACTGGAACACGTCTTACGTCAAAACCAAGGCGTTGCTGCAAAAGGTGGGTTTGAACGAATCGCCCAATACGCTGATCACCAACTTGGGGGTGGGCAAACAGCAGTTGATCGAAATTGCCAAGGCCCTGTCCAAGGAAGTCAAGCTGCTGATCCTGGACGAGCCCACTGCCAGCCTGAACGAAAAAGACAGCGATGCCTTGCTGGAACTGCTGCTGGAGCTCAAGCGCCAGGGCATTGCCTGCATCCTGATCTCCCACAAACTCAATGAAATTTCCAAGGTAGCCGACGCCATCACCGTGCTGCGCGACGGCGCCAGCGTGGCGACCCTGGATTGCAGCGAAGGTCCGGCTAACGAGGACACCATCATCCGCAACATGGTGGGTCGCGAAATGGCCGACCGTTACCCCAAACGCACCCCCAACGTGGGCGACAAGGTATTCGAGGTCAAGAACTGGACCGTGCACCACGCCGAACACGCCGACCGCAAGGTCATCAAAGGCGTGGACTTGCACGTGAAGCGTGGCGAAATTGTGGGCATTGCCGGCCTGATGGGTGCGGGCCGCACTGAGCTGGCCATGAGTATTTTTGGCCGCACCTACGGGCAAAATACCAGCGGCCAGGTGTTCCTGAATGGCAAAGAAGTTGATACCAGCACCGTGCAAAAGGCGATCAACCATGGCATTGCCTATGTCACCGAAGACCGCAAGGGCTACGGCCTGGTGCTGGACGAAACCATTGCCTGGAACACCACGCTGGCCAACCTGCCCGCCGTAGCCAAACGGACGGTGGTGAACGAGGGCCAGGAATTCAGCGTGGCCCAGGACTTCCGCAAGAAGCTCAACATCCGCAGTCCCAATGTGTTTGCCCGCACAGTCAATCTGTCGGGCGGCAACCAGCAAAAAGTGGTGCTCAGCAAGTGGCTGTTCTCCGAACCCGAAGTGCTGATCTTGGACGAGCCTACTCGCGGTATTGACGTGGGCGCCAAGTACGAGATCTACACCATCATTGCGCAGCTGGCGGCTGAAGGTAAATGTGTGCTCATGATCTCCAGCGAAATGCCGGAGCTGCTGGGCATGTGTGACCGCATCTGCGTGCTGAACGAGGGCGTCTTCGTGGCCGAATTTTCGGCAGCGGAAGCGACACAGGAAAAAATTATGCGATCTATCGTGACATCAGGAGTGAATTGATATGGCAACCCCCAACACAGGTGCAACCCCCACGACCACGGGCGCCACCGCTTTCCTGAAAAACAACTTGCGCGAATACGGTTTGCTCATGGCCCTGGTGGTCATCATGGGCTTTTTCCAGGTCATGACCGATGGCACGCTGTTCCAGCCGCTCAACCTGACCAACCTGATCCTGCAAAACAGCTACATCATCGTCATGGCGCTGGGCATGCTGTTGGTGATCGTGGCCGGCCATATCGACTTGTCGGTCGGTTCTGTCTGCGGCTTCATTGGCGCCGTGGCCGCTGTGCTGATGGTCAACTACAACTGGCATTACGTGCCTGCCGCCATCGTCTGCCTGGTGTTGGGCGGCGTCATTGGTGCGGCCCAGGGCTACTGGGTGGCTTTTTACAAGATTCCGTCTTTCATCGTCACGCTGGCTGGCATGTTGGTGTTCAAGGGGCTGGCGCTGGCCGTGCTGGAAGGTGCGTCCGTGGGACCCTTTCCGCCCGAGTTCCAGCTGCTCAGCACCGGCTTCATTCCCGACCCGTTCTCGGGCGAGACCCTGCGCATTGCGTCCCTGATGCTGGGCTTGCTGATTGCGCTGGTCATGTTGATTGCCAAAATCCGCGACCGCGCCGGTCGTAACCAGCACGGTATGGAGAACGAGCCACTGGCGATCTTCGCCATCAAGAACCTGGTGTTTGTGGCCATGATCGTGGCCTTCACCTACATGCTGTCCACTTACAAGGGCTTGCCCAATGTGCTGGTGGTCATGCTGTTGTTGATGCTGGCGTATGACTTTGTGGCATCCAAAACCACCATCGGCCGTCGCATCTACGCCTTGGGCGGCAATGAAAAAGCGGCCCGACTCTCCGGCATTCGCACCGAACGCCTGACCTTCTACACCTTTATCAACATGGGGGTGTTGGCCGCGCTGGCCGGTCTGATCTTTGCGGCCCGACTGAACACGGCCACGCCCAAGGCGGGCTTGGGTTTTGAGCTGGACGTGATTGCAGCCTGCTTCATCGGTGGCGCCTCCGCTTCTGGCGGCGTGGGCAAGGTGCTGGGTGCCGTGATCGGCGCCTTCATCATGGGTGTCATGAACAACGGTATGTCCATCATGGGTATTGGCATTGACTACCAGCAGGTCATCAAGGGCCTGGTGCTGTTGGCTGCCGTGTGCTTCGACGTCTACAACAAAAACAAATAAGGATTTCCCATGTACTCCGCTGCCAATGCCCGCTACAAGGGCGTGTTCCCGGTCGTCCCGACGACCTTCAATGAAGCCGGTGAACTTGACCTGGAAAGCCAGAAGCGCTGCGTCGATTTCATGATCGACGCCGGCTCCACCGGTCTTTGCATCCTGGCCAATTTTTCCGAGCAGTTTGTGCTGTCCGATGCGGAACGCGAGATTCTGACCAAAACCATCCTGGAGCACGTCAAGGGCCGTGTGCCTGTGATCGTGACGACCACGCACTTCAGCACCCAGATCACTGTTGCACGCAGCGTGCAGGCGCAGCAATGGGGGGCCGCCATGGTCATGGTGATGCCGCCCTACCATGGGGCCACCATCCGCGTGCCCGAAGGGCAGATCTACGAATACTTCACCCGCCTGTCAGATGCGATCAACATTCCCATCATGATCCAGGACGCGCCGGTCAGTGGCACGCCACTGTCCGTGCCCTTGCTGGCCCGCATGGCACAAGAGATCAAGCAGGTCTCCTACTTCAAGATCGAGACAGCCGGCGCCGCCTCCAAGCTGCGTGAACTTATCCGCGTGGGCGGTGACGCGATCGAAGGCCCATGGGACGGCGAAGAGGCCATCACCCTCATGCCCGATCTGGACGCCGGTGCTACTGGCGCCATGACGGGTGGTGCTTACCCCGACGGTATCCGCAAGATCGTCGATGCGTATGCCGCTGGCCGCCGCGACGAGGCGGCCGCCCACTATGAAAAGTGGCTGCCCCTCATCAACTACGAGAACCGCCAAGGTGGCATCCTCACCGCCAAGGCCCTCATGAAAGAAGGCGGCGTGATCGCCAGCGAGGCCGGGCGTCACCCGTTCCCGCCCATGCACCCGGCGGTGCGTTCCGGTTTGATTGACACCGCCAAGCGTCTGGACCCCCTGGTCCTGCGCTGGGGCAAGTAAACAGGGACCACTGCATGTCAGACAACACCGTCTTCAAGCTGCTGGGTCGCCGCCTGCGTTTGGCGGTCATTGGTGGCGGGCCCGGCTCCTTCATCGGCGCGATGCACCGCCAGGCTGCCCGCCTGGACGACCGTTATGAGCTGGTAGCGGCGGCGTTGTCGTCCGACCCCGAGCGTTCACGCATCACGGGGCAGGGCATTGGCGTGGTGCAAGACCGTTGTTACCCCAGTGGTCAGGCCCTCATTGATGCCGAGGCCCAGCGCTCTGACGGCGCCGAGGTCGTGGCCATCATGACGCCCAACGACAGCCACTACACCTTCGCCATGCAGGCACTCGAGCGGGGCCTGGATGTCATTTGCGACAAACCCATGACCAACACCCTGGCAGAGGCCGAAGCGCTGCACGCCCGCGTGCAAGCTACGGGCCTGGTGTTTTGTCTGACCCACAACTACACCGGCTACCCCATGGTCCGCCAGGCCAAGGCCATGGTGATGGCCGGCGAATTGGGCGACATCCGGCTGGTGCAGGTGGAGTATGTCCAGGGCGGGCGTGCCAAGGCCGGGCCCGGACGCCGTGCCTGGAAGGAAGATCCCGCGCGCGGAGGGCCTTCGCTGGTGATGGGAGACATCGGTACCCATGCGCACAACCTGTTGCGGTTTATCACCGGGCTCGAAGTGGCCCAGGTTGCGGCCGAGTTGGGCAGCATCGTGCCCGACCGCGTCACCCATGACTATGCCGGTGCCATGCTGCGCATGGCCAATGGCGCACGCGGCAGCTTCTGGGTGACCCAGGCTGCAGCAGGTGTGGAGAACGGTTTGCGCATCCGTGTGAGTGGGTCCAAAGGCAGCCTGGAGTGGCACCAGGAGCATCCGCAAGTCTTGCACTTCAAGCCGCTGGATGCACCCGCGCAAGTGCGCACGCCCAATGGCCCCGGTACCCTGCCGCTGGCTGCCCGCGCCTCGCGCATTGTGGCGGGCCACCCTGAGGGCTTTCATGAGGCCTTTGCCAATCTGTACACCGACGCAGCGGACGCCATTGCGGCACGCCGCTCCGGGCAGCATGCCGATCCGCTGTCCCTGCATTTTCCCAATGCCACCGACGGCCTGCAAGGCATTCGTTTTGTTGCCGCATCGGTGGCCTCCAGTCAACACAACGGCGCGTGGACCGCGCTTTAACCCGTTACTTTTTTATGACCATCGCTCAACACAACAACCTCATCAATGGTGAATGGGTGGCCGCGGCCAGCTACGCGCCCAACCTCAACCCCTCCAACCTGGCCGACGTGATCGGTGAGTACGCGCAGGCCGACGTGGCCCAGCTCAACGCGGCCGTGGCCGCTGCACAAAAGGCCTTCCCCGCGTGGTCCACCGGTGGCATCCAGGCCCGCGCCGATGCGCTGGACAAAATTGGCAACGAGATTCTGGCCCGCAAGGACGAATTGGGTACTTTGCTGGCCCGCGAAGAGGGCAAGACCCGCGCAGAGGGTATCGGTGAAGCCGCCCGTGCCGGCAACATCTTCAAGTTCTTTGCGGGTGAATGCCTGCGCCTGGCGGGTGAAACCCTGCCTTCTGTGCGCCCCGGCATTGGGGTGGACGTCACGCGTGAACCCTTGGGCGTGATCGGCCTGATCACCCCCTGGAACTTCCCCATCGCCATTCCCGCCTGGAAGGTTGCGCCTGCATTGGCCTACGGTAACTGCGTGGTCCTGAAGCCTGCCGACTTGGTGCCCGGTTGTGCCTGGGCCCTGGCCGACATCATCCATCGCAGCGGAATTCCTGCGGGCGTGTTCAACCTCGTCATGGGCCCGGGCCGCGTCATTGGCGATGCCCTCGTGAACCACCCCGGCATCACCGCGGTGAGCTTCACCGGCTCGGTGGGGGTGGGCCAACGCATTGCTGCCGCCTGTGCAGGCCACATGAAGAAGGTGCAACTGGAAATGGGTGGGAAGAACCCGCAAGTGGTGCTGGACGACGCCGACCTGAACGTCGCCGTCGAACTCAGCGTGCAAAGCGCGTTCTACTCGACCGGTCAGCGCTGCACCGCGTCCAGCCGCTTGATCGTGACCGACAAAATCTACCCCGCTTTCATCGAAGCCATGCAAAAGCGCATGGCCGCTATCAAAGTCGGTGATGCCTTGGCGGCCGGTATCGACATCGGCCCCGTCTCCTCGCAGGCGCAGCTGGAGCAGGACTTGTCGTATGTGGAAATCGGCAAAGCCGAAGGCGCCACGCTGCTGACGGGGGGCGAACGCCTGAGTCGCGACACCGAGGGCTTCTACATGGCGCCCGCACTGTTGGTAGACAGCACTGCCGCCATGCGCATCAACCGCGAAGAAATCTTTGGCCCCGTGGCCAGCGTGATTCGCGTGAAAGACTACGACGAAGCCCTGGCCGTGGCCAACGACACGCCCTTTGGTTTGTCCGCTGGCATCGCGACCACCAGCCTCAAGTACGCAACCCACTTCAAGCGCCACAGCCAGGCTGGCATGGTGATGGTGAATTTGCCAACGGCGGGTGTCGATTACCACGTGCCGTTTGGGGGGCGTAAGGGCAGCAGCTACGGCTCGCGCGAGCAGGGCAAATACGCCGCCGAATTCTTCACCACGGTGAAGACGGCCTACACCCTGGCATAAACCTTCAAGGCCCCCCACCATGCGCACCCTTCGACGAATCTTTCTAGGTACTCTGTTGGTGGTGTCCATGCCCTGGGCCCACGCACAAATCTCCAGCAAGGGTGGGGTCGGCCTTTTGATGCCGACCATCACGTCCCAGCGCTGGGTGGTGGACGGCTTGGCCATGGTGCGCGCCATGGACAAACTGGGGTACCGCCCTGACCTCAAGTACGCCAACGACGACGTGGCCACCCAGATCGCCCAGGTGGAAGAGATGCTCAAGAGCAGCGACATGAAGGTGCTGGTGATTGGTGCCATTGACGGCAGCAAACTTGCACCGGTGTTGCAAAAGGCGGCGGAGAAAAAGATCAAGGTCATTGCGTATGACCGCTTGATCCGCGATACGCCGAATGTGGACTACTACGCCACATTCGACAACTTCCAGGTCGGCGTTCTGCAGGGGACGTACATCCTAGAAAACCTGGGGCTGGACAAGGGCAAGGGCCCGTTCACCATCGAGTTGTTTGGCGGTTCGTCTGATGACAACAACGCCTTCTTCTTTTACGACGGCGCCATGTCTGTGCTCAAGCCCTACATTGACAAAGGCAAACTCGTAGTGGGTTCGGGCCAGATGGGCATGGACAAGGTGGCCACGCAGCGTTGGAGCGGCTCGGTTGCGCGGGCACGCCTGAGCCAGATTCTGGACAAGTACTACGGCAAACAGCGGCTGGATGCCCTGCTCTCGCCCTATGACGGCATCAGCATCGAGTTGCTGACCGCCATGAAAAAAGCCGGCTACGGCCAGGGGGGGCAAGCCCTGCCTGTGGTGACGGGGCAGGATGCCGAAATGCCCACCGTGCGCTCCATCATTCGCGGCGAGCAGACCTCCACCATCTTCAAGGACAACCGGGAGCTGGCCCAGGTGGTGACTGCCATGGTCGATGCCTTGTTGTCTGGCAAAAAACCTCTTGTCAACGACGAGAAAACCTACAACAACGGACAGAAAGTGGTGCCTTCGTTCCTGCTCAAACCGGTGGTTGTGGATGTGAAAAACTGGCGTGCCACGCTGGTGGCTTCGGGCTACTACAAAGCCGATCAGTTCCGCTGAGCCCTGGCCGCTACTGCAGTGGCGGCGTGCAGCGCTTGTGTGTTTGGGACGGCAGCTCGCCAAACATGGCCTGGTAGTCCTTGGCGAAGTGGCCGAAGTGCCAGAAGCCCATGTCGGTGGCAGCCTCCGTCACAGAGCTCGCCGTTTTGAGGGCCTGGCGAACCGCGCCCAGCCGGATCGCCCGCAAATAGGCCAGGGGGCTGATGCCGAGAATGCGTTGAAACGCGTTTTGCAAAGTCCGCCGACTCACCCCCAGTTGCAGGCACAACGCACCCACGGTGGGGGCTTGCTGCAGCTGCCCTTGCACCAGGGCGCGGGTTTGTTGCACCAGCTGCCAGTGCACATCGTGTGCCACTTCGGTGCTGCAAGTCGCCAGGTTCAGGGCCGTCACCTTTTCCACCAGGGTGTCCACCATGCCGGCGCGCAGGGCGGGCAATGAAAACATGGCCGGTGCCGTATGGGCGGTTTCAAACAGCATCAGCATGACCTGCCGCAAGCTCTCCAGGGCATGCGGGTCGGTCGAGCGCAAGCCCGCCTCGTTGCGGGCCAGGGCGCCATGGCCCCAGGGGTACAAGGTGTTGGTCAGCACCGGATCCAGTTCCAGGCCCATCATCACGTGGTCACTTCCGGTGCGGAACTCAAACCCCGATTGACCCGAAAACACATGCAAGGCATTGCGATCGGACTGCACCCCGCAAAATACGCTGCTGCCGTCGCAGCGCAGTGGCACACCCAGGGCCAACACACCACGCTCCAGTTGCCCGCTTTGGTACACCGTGGACCCCAGCCCTTCCATGAACAAACGCACCGGGCCCAGATCCACGCGCTGGATGGCGCCCCGAAAACCGCCGCCTGACAACTGCAGGTAAGACTGGTTCCACCCCGTCAGGGCCGCGGCCTGTTCATCCACATCGGCATAAATGGCAGATTCAAACCCAAGGGCTTGCGCACCGGCGGCTGTGGCGCTGGGGTGGATTGCCGAAATGGGATGTTGAGACATAGGCCGAAGATTTTGCAAACAAGACGCCGTAGTGCTTCTAGGTGTTTACACCCGGCCCCTTGTCGCCCTGTGCCCTGCCGATACGGGATAGCCGCAGGCGCAGGCCCTCTCCACAATGGGCCAGCTTACTTTTGTCCAACCCAGTCAAGGAGTCGTTCATGTCAGAGCATTCGGGTGTCCAGTACACCAAAGTTGACCCCAGTTACTTTGAGAAGCGCGGGCTGCGCCGCTACGCCGGGGTGTGGTCCCTCTGGGCCTTGGGCGTGGGGGCCGTGATTTCGGGTCACTTCTCCGGCTGGAATCTGGGCTTGGCCAATGGCTGGGGCAGCATGTTGTTTGCGACCATCATCATCGCCATCATGTATTTGGGGCTCACCTTCTCGCTGGCCGAGATGTCGCCCGCCCTGCCGCACACCGGTGGCGCCTACTCGTTTGCGCGCACCGCCATGGGGCCCTGGGGTGGCTTTCTGACCGGCTTGTCGGAAAACGTGGAGTACGTCATCACCCCTGCGGTCATCGTGTATTTCATCAGCAGCTACATGGGGGGCATTTTCGGCACGCCTGTGGAGTACCTGCCGTTGTGGTGGATTGGGTTCTACATCTTCTTCGTGGGGCTCAACATCGTGGGGGTGGAGCTGTCCTTCAAGGTCACGCTGGTCATCACGCTGTTGGCGCTGGCTTGCCTGGTGGTGTTCTGGGTCAGCGCGCTGCCCTATATCGACTTTGGCCGCTGGGCCATGAACGTCGGTGAGGGCGGTGTTTTGCTGGAAAACGGCAACGGCCCCCTGTTGCCCATGGGCATCACCGGGGTGCTGGCTGCCATGCCGTTTGCCGTGTGGCTGTTCCTCGCCATCGAGCAACTGCCGCTGGCAGCCGAAGAGTCGGTGGACCCCAAACGCGACATGCCGCGCGGCATCCTGGCCGGCATCTTCACTCTGATTTTTTCGGCCTTCATGGTGCTGTGGCTCAACCCCTCGATTGCCAGTATCGGTGCCCACACACTGGCCAAATCAGGTGAGCCGCTGCTGGATGGCTTCAAGGCCATCTACGGTGACGGCATTGCCAAGGTGTTGGCCCTGGTGGCGGTGCTTGGCCTGATTGCCAGCTTCCACACCATCATTTTTGCCAAGGGCCGCCAGATCTATTCGCTGAGCCGCGCTGGCTACTTCCCCTCGGTGTTGTCCATCACCCATGGCAGCCGCAAGACACCCCACCTGGCCATGATCCTGGGCTCGGTGGTGGCACTGGCCGTGATGTTTGTGCTGTGGTTCAGCCTGGGGTCCGACAAGGGCGCTGCGGTGATTGGCGGCACGCTGCTCAACATGGCCGTGTTCGGCGCCATGTTCTCTTACATCATGCAGGCCCTGTCCTTCATCCTGTTGCGCAAGAACATGCCCAACATCCCCCGCCCCTACCGCAGCCCTCTGGGCGTGGTGGGTGCTGCGCTCACCGTGGTGATTGCCGTGGTCACGCTGTACTTCCAGCTCAGCGACCCGCTCTACCGCGACGGCGTGATGTGGGTGGCCCTGTGGTTTGCCGCCGGCATTACCTACTTTGCCTTGGTGGGGCGCAAGCGCCTGATTCTTTCGCCCGAAGAAGAGTTCGCCATGGACATGGCCGACAAAGCACGCTCTTGAACCGACCGGAGACCCACATGGCGACACGCAAGCCTTCCGCCAGCATCGCACGGGCCAAGCCGGCCGCCACCCACGCGGCGCTGGCCGCCGTGCAGAAATCGGGCGCTCCCAAAGTCAAGGTGGCAGTCACCGACATCGACGGGGTGCTGCGTGGCAAGTACCTGCACCGGGACAAGTTCCTCGGTGCGGCCGAGCCCTACCCGGCGGGGGGCTTCGGCTTCTGCGACGTGGTGATGGGCTGGGACATGATGGATGCCTGCTACGACAACACCACCGTCACCGGCTGGCAGCATGGGTTTCCGGATGCGCTGGCGCGACTGGACCTAGATACTGCGCGCCACGTACCCTGGGACGACGGCGTGCCCTTCTTCCTGGGCGAGTTTGTCAATGCCGACGGCACGCCCCACCCGCTCTGTCCGCGCCAGACGCTCAAACGTGTGCTCCAGCGTGCCGAGAAGATGGGCTTGCAGCCCATGACCGGCATGGAGTTCGAGTGGTACAACTTTCTGGAAACTCCGCAAAGCTGGGCCGACAAAAAAGGCGTGGGTGCCACACCGCTCACGCCCGGCATGTTTGGTTACTCACTCTTGCGGGCCAACCAGAACCGTGGCTTCTTCAATGCCATCATGGACGACATGCTGGCCTTCAAGGTGCCTATCGAGGGCCTGCACACCGAAACCGGCCCCGGCGTGTTTGAGGTGGCCATCGGTTTCTCCGAGGCGCTGGAGCAGGCCGATCGTGCCGTGCTGTTCAAGACCGGTGCGAAGGAGATCGGGGCACGTTTTGGCATCATGCCCAGCTTCATGGCCAAGCCGCACCAGTCGCTGCCGGGTTGCAGCGGCCACATCCACCAGAGCTTGAGTGACGGCAAGAACAACCTGTTCTTTGACGCCAAATCGCCGCGCAAGATGAGCAAGGTGTTTGAGAGCTATCTGGCCGGGCAGGTGAATTGCCTGATGGAGTTTGGTCCCATGATCTGGCCCACCATCAACAGCTACAAGCGCCTGGTGGACGGCTTCTGGGCTCCGGTCAAACCCACCTGGGGCATGGACAACCGCACGGCCAGTTTCCGCGTCATTGCGGGCTCACCGAAGGCCACGCGCCTGGAGACCCGCTGCCCCGGTGCCGATGTGAACCCCTACCTGGCCATGGCCGCGGTCATCGCAGCGGGGCTGGACGGGGTGGAGAAAGGCCTCAAGCTCACCACGCCGCCCATCACCGGCACCAACCAGGGCGCCGACCACATCCCGCGCGCTCCGCGCACATTGATCGAGACCACGCGCAACTTCAAGGAGTCGGCCGTGGCACGCGACTGGCTGGGTGACACCTTTGTGGACCACTTTGCCGCCACCCGCGAATGGGAGTGGCGCCAGTGGCTGGACGCCGTGACCGACTGGGAAATGAAACGTTACTTCGAAATCATTTAGAGACCGACCATGAGCATCACTTCTTTTTCATTCCCCACCCCCATCAAATTTGGTGCCGGTGCCCGCAAGCTAGTAGCCCAGCACTTGCGGGACCTGGGCCTCCAGCGCCCGCTCATCGTCACCGACAAGGCCCTGGGTGCCCTGCCCGTGCTGGCCGAGTTCCAGACCCACCTGGCCGGGCTGGAGGTGGCCGTGTTCTCCGGCGTATTTGGCAACCCCACCTGCAGCCAGGTGATGGACGGTGCGGCCGCCTACAAAGCCCACAAGGCCGACTGTGTGATCGGATTTGGCGGTGGTGCGGCACTCGATGTGGCCAAGGTGGTGGGCCTGGCGGCGACGCACCCGGGGGACATTCTGGAATACGTGTGGGACCACCCGCAGGTGCGCCCCATCGTCCACGAGCTGCCCTACTTCGTGGCCTTGCCCACCACCTCGGGCACAGGCTCGGAGGTGGGCCGCTCCAGTGTGGTGAGCGAGAACGACACGCACTTGAAACGTGTGGTGTTCAGCCCGAAAATCCTGGCGAAGACCGTGTTTGCAGACCCCGAGCTCACGTTGGGCTTGCCAGCGCATGTGACGGCCGCTACCGGTATGGACGCACTGACCCACAACATCGAGAGTTACCTCTCGCCCGCCTACCACCCGCTATGCGATGGCATTGCGCTGGAAGGCACACGCATTGCGGCGGCGGCTTTGGTCACGGCTGTCAAAGCCCCCGGCAACCTGCCCGCCCGCTCCGACATGATGATGTCCTCCATGATGGGCGCCATTGCCTTCCAGAAAGACCTAGGTGCCGTGCACTCTTGCGCTCACGCATTGGGTGCCGTGTGTGACCTGCACCACGGCCTGGCCAATGCGCTGATGATCGACACCGTGATGGCCTGGAACCTGGAGGCTGCGCCCGCCAAGTTTGACGAGCTGGCCCATGTGTGTGGCGTGGTGGGGGGCGGCAAGGCCTTTGTCGGCTGGCTCAAGGCCCTCAAGGCCAGCGTGGGCATCACGGGCACGCTGGCCAGCCATGGTGTCAAGCCTGAGCACCTGCCCCGCCTGGTGCAGGTGGCCACGGCCGACATCTGCCACCAGACCAATCCGCGCCCCTGCACCGCGGCCGACTTTGAGCGCCTGTTCAAGGCCGCCATGTGATGCGCAGCGCCGCGGACCGCCTCAAGATCGCCGTGAGTGCATGTTTCATGCACCCGGACCCGGCGCGCGCCGCGTTTGCCAAGAAGACGCTGAACTACGTGGAGCAGTCGGTGCCGCACTGGCTCATGTCCGGCGGCGCATTGCCGGTGATGGTGCCGCCGGTGGACGGGGATACCGCGCGCGGCAGCATCACACTGGACGACTACGCGCAGTGGCTGGATGGCTTGGTGCTGCATGGCGGTGCCGACCTGTGGCCCGGCAGTTATGGCGAGGCACCCATAGACCCACGCTGGCAGGGCGACAGGGTGCGCGACGCGTACGAGATGGCGCTGGTCAAAGCCTTTGTGGCCGTGGGCAAGCCTGTGTTTGGCATCTGCCGCGGCCTGCAGCTCATCAACGCCACCTTTGGCGGCACGCTGGTGCAAGACATTCCCACCCAGCGCCCCGAGGCCCTGCAACACCGCGATGCGGAGCGTTACGACCAGAACTTCCACCAGCTGGAGTTGATACCAAAAACACGCCTTCGCACGCTTCTGGATTGCGCGAGCAGCTACAAAATTAATAGCGTTCACCACCAGTGCATCAAGGACCTGGCGCCCGGCTTTGAAGTGGAGGCGCGCTGCCCCGACGACGGCACCATTGAAGCCATCCGCGCCACCGGGCCTGACTGGATTGCCGCGGTGCAGTGGCACCCCGAGTTTCACAAACCCGAGCACGGCACGCTGGACGACACGCCGCTGTTACATGACTTTTTGGCCCAGGCGCATGCCGTGCGTGCGGCGGCCGGCCACATCCTTTCCCCTGAACTTTGAGCACCCCCATGAGCCAACTCGCCATCCACAACCCGGCCAACGGCCACCTCATCACCACCCTGGGCGCCGACGATGCCAGCACCGTGGCCACCAAGGCTGCACGTGCGCGTGCAGCACAGCGGGCTTGGGCGGCCACCCCGCTGGCCGATCGCAAAGCCTGCATCAGCGCCTTCCGCGCCGGGGTGGTGCACGACCTGGAGTCGCTGGCCTTCACCATGACACGTGAGACCGGCAAACCCATCAAGATGTCGCGCAACGAGCTCAACGGCCTGCTGGGCCGGATCGATTTCTTCCTGGCCGAGGCGGATGCCACCCTGGCCACCGAAACCGTATTCAACGACGGCGGCATGACCGAGCAGATCCAGCACACGCCGCTGGGCGTAGTGGCCAATATCTCAGCCTGGAACTACCCCTGGTTTGTCGGCTGCAACGTCATCGTGCCCGCGCTGCTCACCGGCAACACGGTGCTCTACAAACCCTCGGAGTACGCCACCCTCACCGGGCTGGAAATCACCCGCCTGCTGCACAAGGCGGGTGTGCCCGAAGACGTGATGATTTGCCTGGTGGGTGGTGGTGCCGTGGGTGCCGCGCTGCTGGAGCAAAAGGTGGATGGGGTGTTTTTCACCGGCTCCTACGCCACCGGCGCGCGCATTGCCAAAACGGTGGGCAGCAAGTTTGTGAAACTGCAGCTGGAGCTGGGGGGCAAGGACCCCACCTATGTGTGCGACGACGCCAATGTGCAAGTGGCCGCCGAGAGCCTGGCCGATGGCGCCATGTACAACACCGGCCAGAGCTGCTGCTCGGTGGAGCGTGTGTATGTGCACGAGAAAGTGTACGACCAGTTTGTGCAGGCCTTTGTCGCCACTGTCAAAACCTTCAAGACCGGCGACCCCGTGGCCGAGGACACCTACATCGGCGCCATCACCCGGGCCCCGCAGCTCGATGTGTTGCAGGCGCAGGTGGACGACGCCCAAGCCAAGGGCGCCACCTTGCATACGGGGGGGCACCGTGGCAGCGGCGAAGGCAACTGGTTCGAACCCACCGTGTTCTCCGATGTGAACCACAGCATGGAGATCATGCGGGAAGAGAGTTTTGGTCCGGTCATCGGCATCCAGAAAGTGGGCAGCGATGCCGAGGCCGTGAAGCTGATGAACGACACGCGTTATGGCCTGACCGCCGGTGTGTTCACGCCCAATGAAGCACGGGCCAAGGCCGTGCTGGAGCAAGTGAACGCTGGCACCGTGTACTGGAACTGCTGCGACCGCGTGAGCCCGCGCCTGCCCTGGAGCGGCCATGGGGATTCGGGGGTGGGCCTCACGCTTTCCACCTACGGCATCCAGACCTTCACGCGGCCCAAGGCCTGGCACCTGCGCAAGGCCTGAGTCCGCAGCGGCCCGTGGCTCAGCGCTCCTGTGGGGCGCTTGCGCGTTTGAGCAGGGTGAGCGCCAGGATGGCGGAGGCCACCATGAGGAACAGGCTCACCGCATTGAGCACCGGCGTGGCGCCCTCGCGCATGCGGCCGTACATCATCACGGTCAGCGGTGCGTCTGAGCCCACCAGCATCAGCGTGGTGTTGAAGTTCTCGAACGACATGAGAAACGAAATGGCCGCTGCACCGATGAGCGCGGGTTGCAGATAGGGCAGCGTGATGGTGGTGAGCACCGCAAAACGCGAGGCGCCCAGGTTGTAGGCCGCCTCTTCCAGCGTGATGTCAAAACGCTTGAGCCGTGCCGAGATGGTGAGCGTGGCAATGGAGGCGATGTAGGCAAACTGCCCCAGCACCACCAGCGGCAGGCCGGGTCGCAAAAACTCCAGCTCCAGGCCCCACAGGTCGTCGGCCAGGTTGGCCACGCGGCTGGCCAGCGCCAGGATGGAGATGCCCAGGATCACACCCGGAATCACCAGCGGCGCCAGCATCAGCATGCTCAGCGCCTGTTTGCCACGGAACTGCGTGCGTTCGATCAAAAAAGCATTGGCCGTGCCCGCCAGCACCGACAGCAGCGTGACCCAGCAGGCCACCACCACGCTGGTCCACAAGCTGCCCAACAGTGCGGTGTCGGCAAACAGGCCACGGCGCGGGCCGTCGGCGCCGCCCAAAAACCAGTCCAGCGTAAAGCCATTCCAGGGCGGTGCGGGGTAAGGCGCATCGTTGAAGGCAAACACCGCCACTACCGCCAGCGGCAAAAACAAGAAGGCGAAGAACAACACACCGTAGACCACGGTGCTGGCGCGCAGCCAGGCGGGGCGGGGGAGCGAGGGGATCATGAGCGTTGCATCACTTCACCAAACTTTTGGCCCGAGAGCCTGAGCCCCAGCCACACAATGCCGGTGCTCAGTGCCAGCAGCAGAAAACCAAACGCCGCCCCCTGCTCCCAGTTGAAGCGGGTGATGAACTGGGTGTAGATCTGCTCGGTGAACCAGAGCGAGTTTTTGCCACCCAGCAAGGTGGGTGTGAGGTAGTTGCCCAGCGTGAGCATGAACACCACAATGCAACCCGCCACCATGCCCGGCGCAGCGTGCGGAATGATGATGTGCCGCAGGATGGACCAGCCATTGCCGCCCAGGTCGTAGGCCGCCTCAATCAGCGAATCGTCCAGGCTCTCCAGCGCGCTGATCAGCGGAATCACCATGAACAGCATGCTGGTGTAGACCAGCCCAACGAGGATGGTGGCGTCGTGGTACAGCATCTCCACCGGGGCGGGCGTCACACCCAGCCACACCAGAATGCCGGGCAACACGCCCGACTCGCGCAGCAGAATCATCCAGCCCAGCGTGCGCACGGTTTCGCTCACCCAGAACGGAATGAGGCACAGCACAAACAGCAGTGCCTTGGCGCGGCCGCGCGCAATCTTGGCAATCGTCCAGGCAATGGGAAACGCCATCAGCAGCGTGATGGCGGTGGCCATCAGCGACATCACGGCCGTGCGCACAAAGGTGCGCCAGTACAGCGGCTCGTCAATAAAAGTGAGGTACTGCGCCAGGCTGGGCTCGTAGACCCGGGGCGCCACGCGTGCGCGCAGCGACAGCACCGCCAGCTCGGCATGCGGCAGGATGATCAGGCCCAGCAGCCACAGCAGGGCTGGGGCCAGCAGCAGCATGCCCAACAGCCGGGCCATGTGGCCGCGGGGGGCGCCTTCAGCCAGCATGGGCTTGCGCCGGTGCGGCAAAACACACGGCGCGCTGCGGGTCAAAGCCAAACACCACGTCTTCACCCGCGCGCAAGTCGGCAAACTGGCCGGTCTGCGGCAGCGCAATGCGGAATTCGGCGCCGCTGTGTTTCTCGCGCAGCAGCACGGCGGAGTTGGCGCCGTCAAATAGCAGGCTTTCCACCACGCCGGTGAAATGCGGCATGCCGGTTGCTATAAATTCAGTAGCTGCTCGCGCAAGTCTGGCAACCTCGGGGCGCACAAAAGCCTCTACGGCGTCGCCTGCCTTGATGTGTGTATGGCCATGGGCCGCCCGTGCATGCAGGGCCAAGCCGTTGTCCGTGGTCACCTGCACGATGTCGCCCTGCACGCCTGCGGCCTTGCCCACCAGGCGGTTGTTGGCGCCCACAAATCCGGCCACAAACGGGGTGTGTGGTTCGTAGTAGAGCGCCTGCGGCGTACCCAGCTGCTCAAAGCGGCCGTGGTTCATCACCGCCACGTGGTCCGACAGCACCAGCGCTTCCGACTGGTCGTGGGTGATGTAGACAAAGGTAGTGCCAAACGCTGCCTGCAGCTGCTTGAGCTCGATCTTCATGTGCTCACGCAGCTTCAGGTCCAGCGCGCCCAGTGGCTCGTCCAGCAGCAGCAGTGTGGGCTCCAGCACCAGGCTGCGCGCGATGGCCACGCGCTGCTTTTGCCCGCCCGAGAGCTGGTCCACCCGCTTGCCCTGTGCGCCGGGCAGGCTCACGCGTTCCAGCATCTCGCCCACACGGCGTCGGATCTCGTCGGCCGGCACGCCGCGGCGGGCCAGGCCGTAGCCCACGTTCTCGCCCACATTCATCATGGGGAACAGCGCCAGGTGCTGGAACACCATGTTCACGGGCCGTTGGTTGGGCGGCACGCCGTTCATGGGTTTGCCGCCAATGCGGATCTCGCCCGCATCGGGTTGGATAAAGCCCGCCACCATGCGCAAGAGCGTGGTCTTGCCGCAGCCGGACGGGCCCAGGATGGAGAAGAACGACCCGCGTTGCACGGTGAACGACAGGTCGTCCACCGCGGCAAACGCGCCGTAGCGTTTGGCTACGCCTACGGCTTCGAGGTCAATGGTGGCGGCGCTCAACGCTGCCGCTTAGTTGGCAGCCTTGATGCGGTCGAGCACGCGGCCTTCAATCTCTTCAATGCCAGCGGGCACGGCGGGGTACCACTTGATGTTCTTGAGCGCGGCTTCGGGGAAGCTGGCCGCAAACTGGGCCTTGAGCTTGGCTTCCATCATCTGGTCCGCACCTTTGGACGCGGTGAAGTTGCCAGCCGAACCCGCCACCTTGGCGGCAATTTCAGGGCGCATGTTGAAGTTGATCCAGGCGTAGGCCGCTGCATCGTTTTTGCCCTTGGCCGGGATGGCGAAGGTGTCAATCCAGCCCATGGCGCCCGCCTTGGGGGCAACAAACTGGATCTCGGCCTTCTCGCCATTGAGCTTCCAGCCGCCGGTGTCCCACATCATGGCGCCCACAATTTCACCGGCGCGCATGCCGTTGAGCAGCTGGTCCTTGTTGTCCCAGTAGAACTTCACGTTGGGCTTGCAGGCAATCAGCGTCTTGCCCACTTCGTCCATCAGCGCGCCATAGGCCTTGGCATCGTTGTACAGCGCGAAGGGGTTTTTGCCCGCGGCAAAGGCAAAGGCCAGCAGCGTGGGGCGCTTCAGGCGGTAGGCCACCTTGCCTTTGTAGTCGGCCTTGCACAGGTCGGTGTAGTCGGCCATCTGGGCCAGCTTGGTGTTCACCACCAGGCCATCCGTGCCCCAGATGTGGGGCAGGCCGTAGACCTTGCCGTCCACGGTGGTGTTGCCCTTGGTGGCATCCAGCATGGAGGGGATGAACAGCTCGCTCTTGAGCTTGCTCAGGTCCAGCGGCTTGTAGATGCCGAACTCTTTTTGCGGGCCGGCAATGCGGTCTTGCGAAGGCTGGGCCAGGTCAAAGCCTGCGCCGCCGGTGGCGCGCAGCTTGGAAATCATTTCTTCGTTGTTGGACAAGGTCAGCTCGACCTTGTAGCCGGTTTCCTTTTCAAACTGTGCCACCACCGCTGCGGGTGCGTAGTCGGCCCAGGTCAGCAGACGCAGGGTTTTTTCTTGGGCCATGGCAGAACCGCCGAACACCAGGGTCACTACGGCAGCAGCAATAGAAGCACGTTTGAAAGTCATGGAATCGTCCTTGAAGTGGATGGAAGTTTTAGCCAGAAAGTGGCCAAACCCTTCGGAGATTAAGACAGCAAGGTGTCAGTTATATGTCAAGCGCATGGCGCGCACAAGCCTGATTTTTGCGGGGAGACACGCTGCACCAAACCGGGCTGCTATCGTTAGGGGTTGGTCCCAATGTGGGGCGCTTTTTTGTTCATAGGAGTGCGTGATGGCAATGGATGTGGTGGACTACGAAATCTTTGGTTCCGAGATGCAATACGTCGAGGTGGAGCTGGACCCCGGCGAGGCCGCCATCGGTGAAGCCGGTGTGATGATGTACATGCAAGACGGCATCACCATGGACACCATCTTTGGTGATGGCTCGCAACAAGGCGGCTTCTTTGGCAAGCTCATGGGCGCGGGCAAACGCCTGCTCACGGGTGAGGGCTTGTTCACCACCGTGTTCCAGAACAGCGGTGCTGGCAAACAGCGTGTGGCCTTTGCGGCCCCCTACCCCGGCAAGATCGTGCCCATGGACCTGAACCAGTTGGGCGGCACCATCATCTGCCAGAAAGATTCTTTCTTGTGCGCGGCCAAGGGCGTGGCACTGGGCATTGCGTTCCAGAAGAAACTGGGTGTGGGCCTGTTTGGCGGTGAAGGCTTCATCATGCAAAAGCTCGATGGAGACGGCATGGCCTTTGTGCACGCCGGTGGCACGCTGATGGAGCGCACCCTGGCCCCCGGCGAAACGCTGCGCGTAGACACGGGCTGTGTGGTGGCCTTCCAGCCCACGGTGGACTTTGACATCCAGTTTGTGGGCAAGATCAAGTCCGCCATCTTTGGGGGTGAAGGCCTGTTCTTCGCCACGCTGCGCGGCCCCGGCAAGGTGTGGCTGCAAAGCCTGCCACTCTCGCGCCTGGCCAACCGCATCATCCTCTCGGCGCCGGCCGCAGGGGGCCGCTCTGCAGACCAGGGCTCCCTGTTGGGCGCCGGTGTGCTGGGCGGGCTGATTGGCGGCGGCAGCGACGACTGAGCGCCCCGCCCATGCATAGCACCAGCAGCACCTTTGGCGGCCGCTTGTTTGCGCCCGGCCTGGACGGCGTGGGCGTGCCCGCCACCGGCCAGTGGCGCCAGGGGCGGCTGGTGGTGTGGGTGCAAGACGGTGCCACCGGCCCCGAGTGGCTGGCTCCTGAGCACCCCACGCTCAGCGCGGGTGGCTTCAACGCCGCGCAGCTCAGTGTGGCGTGGCCCGTAGATGGCGGCCAGGTGCAGTTTTTTGTGGATGCGGGTGCTGCACGCTCAGCGTTTGCCGCTGGCATGCCAACCAGTCTAGCCACGCCCCATGGCGCAGCCCAGCGTGCGGCACGCGGCGTAGCGCGCCGCTTCCAACTCTGGTGGGCTGTACTGGCGGCGGTGGCGCTGCTACCGGTGCTGGCGCTGGCCCTGCTGGTGCTGCGCGGCGGCGATGTGGTGGACTGGGCGGTGCGGCAGATACCGCATGCGCAAGAAGCCAGGCTGGGCGACCTGGTGCTGGCGCAGACCCGTGCGCAGATGCGCGTGATTGACAGCGGCCCCGCCGTTGACGCGGTCAAGCACATGGGCGAGCGCCTGACCCCAGGCACCCTGCACCGCTACCGCTGGCTGGTGGTGGACAAGAACGAGATGAACGCCTTTGCCGCACCCGGCGGCGTGGTGGTGGTCTACAGCGGCTTGCTCAAGGGCACAGACACGCCCGAAGAAGCGGCAGGCGTGATTGCCCACGAAGTAGCCCATGCCGAGTTGCGCCACGGCTTGCAGGGCATGGTCAAAAGCATGGGCCTGCGTGCCGGTGCCGCCGTGTTATTGGGCGACTGGAGCGGCGCTGTGCTCAGCGACGCCACCACTGGTTTGCTGGAGATGAAGTTCTCACGCGAAGCCGAAACAGAGGCTGATGCCGAGGGCCTGCGCCGAATGGTGGCCGCCAAAATCAACCCCGCGGGCATGGTGCGCTTCATGGACAAGCTGGCTGCCCAAAGCCAGGGCGCCACTCCCCCCGCGCTGCTGTCGACCCACCCCGCATCCAGCGAGCGTGCCGCCCAGCTGCGGGCGCTGGCGGCGCAGCACCCCGGGCCCTGGGAGCCGTTGGCACTGGACTGGGCCAAGGTCAAAGCCAGTCTGCCCTGAGGTGCTATTGGTATGAAAAACCAGTTTTACACCGCCACCTCAGCCGCCTGAGCCTGCGGCTAGCCCTTTTGGCGCCGCGCCCGCACTGCGGCCGCCAACTCCTGCAACACCGGCACGGTCTGCGCCATGCTGATGCATGCGTCGGTCACGCTCACGCCGTGTTTCAGTGGCTGGCCAGCCACGATGTCTTGGCGCCCTTCGTTCAAATGGCTCTCGATCATGAGGCCGGTGATGCGTTGGTCGCCCGCGGCAATCTGCGCGGCTACATCTTGCGCCACCACAATCTGGCGCGCGTGCTGTTTGCTGCTGTTGGCGTGGCTCACGTCAATCATCACCTGCTCGCGCAGGCCGGCCGCCTTGAGCAGCGCGCAGGCCGCCTCCACATCGGCTGCAGAGTAGTTGGGTTGCTTGCCGCCGCGCAGGATCACGTGGCAATCGTTGTTACCGCGCGTCTCAAAGATGGCGGCCTGGCCCATCTTGGTCATGCCCATAAAGGCATGTGCCCCCTGTGCGGCCTGAATGGCATCGGTCGCCACCTTGATGCCGCCGTCCGTGCCGTTCTTGAAGCCCACCGGGCACGAGAGGCCGCTGGCCAGCTGGCGGTGGCTTTGGCTCTCGGTGGTGCGCGCACCAATGGCGCCCCAGCTCACCAGTTCGCTGATGAACTGTGGTGAGAGCAAGTCCAAAAATTCGGTGCCCGCAGGCAGGCCCAATGCCAGCACATCCAGCAGCAGGCGGCGCGCCATCTCCAGCCCTTCGTTGATGGCAAAGCTGTCATCCAGGTGCGGGTCGTTGATGTAGCCCTTCCAGCCCACGGTGGTGCGCGGCTTCTCGAAGTACACCCGCATCACCACCAGCAGGTCATCCTTCAGCGCATCAGCCTGCACCTTCAGTTGGCGCGCGTATTCCATCGCCTGGTCATGGTCGTGGATGGAGCAGGGCCCCACCACCACCACCAGCCGGTCGTCCTGCCCGTGCAGCACGCGCGAGATGGCGGCGCGGCTGCTCTCCACCAGTGCCTCGGCCGCCGCCGGCACTGGCAGCTTTTCCTCCAGCAGCGCGGGGGTGATCAGCGGGCGCACCGCGCCGATGCGCACGTCGTCAATACGCGTGGTGTCGTGGGTGGTCAGGGCGGCGATGGTGGAGTGGGTCATACTATGAATTTGATAGCTGCTTGCGCAGATTGCACGGGGGCTAGAGGCCTAAAACATATGAATTTTAGGGGGAAGATGGTCGTAGCCCGCTCTCTTCTTACACTCCAGTGCATGTCCACCTCACCCGCCCCGTCCCCCAACGACCTCCCCACTGGCCTCAAATGGGGCCCGCTGGCTATCGTTGCCGTCTGGCTGGCAGTCATGGGCGTGCTGTACTTGCTGTCCGCGCAGTACCTCAAGCCCAAGCCGGTGGCGGTGCTGCCCGGTGGTGTGTTGGTGATACCGATGTCGCGCGATGGCCACTTCTATGCCACGGGCACCGTGGGCGGCAAGCCTGCGCAGTTTTTGGTGGACACGGGAGCCTCGATGGTGACGGTGAGTGAGGCGTTTGCGCAGCAGGCCGGGTTGGTGGGCGGCACACCCACGGTGTTCAAAACGGCCAATGGCGATTTGCAGGGGCGGGTGCTGACGGATGTGCCGGTGTCTCTGGGGCCCGCACAGGTATCGGGCGTGCGGGTCGGCGTGGGGCTGGTGGGCGCGGAGCCCGACGAGGCGCTGCTGGGCCAGAGCTTCTTGAATCAGTTCGAGATCACGCTGGCCGACAAACAAATGACGCTCAGGCCCAAGCCGCAGTAGCCCTGCAGGGCTAGCTACGCGAGTGAGGTTTTGGCAGCGCTGGGCGCCGGCCGTTGGCTGAGCCGGTACACGCCGGCCTGGGGTGCCGCATCCTTCTGTGCTGCAGAGTCATAGGCGGCCTGGGCTGCCCATACCGCGTCCATATTGCTCTCGGCCCAGTGGGCCAGCACCGACACGGTTTGGGTGAGCGTGCTGCCCAGCGGTGTCAACGTGTATTCCACGGTCACCGGGCTGGTCTGGAAGACCTGGCGTGCCACCAGACCGTCGCGCTCCAGCTTGCGCAGGGTTTGCGTTAGCACCTTCTGCGTGATGCGCTTGACGTCGCGCTTGAGCGCATTGAAGCGCAAGGGCCCGCCCTTGAGCCGGTCCAGGATGAGCAGCGCCCATTTGTCGGCCAGGCGCTCCAGCACCAGCCGTGTGGGGCAGCGGTCTTCGTATACATCCAAAGGCATGCCGTTCGGGTTTATGGACATGGGGGCTCCTGGGTGGGGGTGGTTTCCCGCAGGAAACCTGGTTACGTTGAAGTGCGTTCTTTCGCAAATTCAAACAGATGGCAAAAATATACCTGGTTTCTTTTAAATACCATCAAGGAGTTTCATCATGAGCGGAAAAATTTTGGTTATCGGTGCCGGTGGCAATGTGGGCCGTCCACTGGTCAAGGCGCTGCAGACACGCGGCGAAACGGTGCGGGCGGCCAGCCGCAGTGGTGCACCGGTAGAAGGCGCCGAGGGCGTGGTGTTTGACTTTGCCAACTTCGCCACCGTGGGCCCGGCGCTGGAGGGTGTAGACCGTGCCTATCTGTTGTTGCCGGCCGGCTACCTGGAAGCCACCCAGCTGTTGCTGCCGGTGGTGGATGCCCTGGCCGCACGCAAGATCAAGATCGTGTTCCAGAGCGCCATTGGTGTGGATGCGGACGACTCCATCCCTTACCGCCAGGTGGAGCTGGCGGTGGAGCGTGCGGGCGTGCCCTTCGTTATCCTGCGGCCCAACTGGTTCTCGGACAACTTCCACACCTACTGGAAGGCCGGCGTGGCCCATGGCCAGATTGCCGTGCCGGCGGCGCAGGGCAAGTCCAGCTTTATCGACACGCGCGACATTGCCGAGAGCGCGGCGGCCGCTCTGACCTCTTCGCAATTCGACAACCGGGCGTTCAACCTCACCGGCCCCGAAGCGCTGGACTACGCCGAGGCCGCCGCCTTGCTGAGCGAGGTACTGGGCAAGCCCGTGGCCTACACGCCGATTGAGGATGCGCCCTTTGTGGAGATGCTCGCCGGTGCGGGTGTGCCGCGGGGCTATGCCAGTTTTCTGGCGTCCATCTTCTACCCCGTGCGCGAAGGCTGGACCGCTGCGCCCACCGACGCGGTGCAAACGCTGACGGGCCGTGCTCCACGCTCCCTGCGCACCTATGCGCAGGACAACCGGGCGGCTTTGCTGGCCTAAGCCGCAAGGGGGATGGGGGCGGCCAGCCCGTGCCGCTCCATCACCGCCCGCCACGCCGCCAGCTTGCGCGCAAAGCTCCAGCTTGCGTTGGCGGGGCTGGTGCTGGGGAGTTGGTAGACCGGCACGCCCAGCGTTTGTGTGTGGCGCGCGTGTTTGAAGCTCTCGCCGCCGTTGTGGGCGATAGCCTCTAGCTGCGGAAGGTGGAGCGCGGCGATGTCGTTGGGCACTGCGTTGCGGATGGCACTGTCCAGGCTGCCTTCGCGCTCGCAGCTGGCGTACACGTCCCACACACCCAGGCCACGCTGCAACAGCCAATTGCTACGAATTTCATAGCTGCTTGCGCATATTCCATGAGGGCTAGAAGGCCAAATGGCTTGCAGTATCTTCCAAAACTGATTCTGCGGATGGCCGTAATACTGCTGCGCCTGCAGCGAGCGCACACCGGGGAAGCTGCCCAGAATCAGCACCCGTGTGGCGGGTGACACCAGCGGTGCCAGGCCGGTGAGGGTGACTGCCGCCATGCGCTTGCCTTGCTTTACTTTTTGGCCAGGGTTTTGCGGGCCACTTCGATGCCGCCCACGTTTTGGGCCTTGCTGAAGCCCAAGCCCTTGAGTGTGTCCAGCGCCATGCCGCTGCGCCGGCCGGACTGGCAATACAGCAGCACGGTGTCATCTTTGCTCACACCGGCTTTGGCAATCTCTTGGGCGATGGTGGTGTGCTCGATGTTGATGGCACCTTCCACATGACCGGCGGCAAACTCTTGCGGGCTGCGCACGTCGATGATGACGTCTTTGGCCTGGGCCGAGAGGGCAAGCAGGGAGAGGGTGATGCTGGCAAGCAGTGTTTTCATGCGAGGGTCTCAGGGGGTGGTGGGTTCCTGCAGATTGTCGCCGCCCCGCGCCTGCCTTGCCTACTGCGGGATAAACCGCAGCCGGTAAATCAGCGCACTCTCGGCATTCATGCGGGGCAGCGGCAGGCCCACCGCGGCCAGCCAGGCGCCGTGGGCGGTGGGCGGTAGGGCCTGCTGGGCACCGGCGGCCAGGGCTGCGTCGTTCAGGGGGCTGCTGGTCCAGTCGGGCGGCGTGGGGTCCAGGCGCTCGATGGTGTAGTGCGCCGCCGGGCGCAGCATGGGCAGGCGCAGTGGCGGCGTGTTGCGATGGCTGGTGGGCGTGGTGCGGTAGACCAGCAGCAGCACCTCACTGGCATTGGCGTCGCCATGGGCTTGCCACAGCACGCCGTCGTCGGCCTTTTCGTCACCCCCCAGCCACACCTGGCCGGTGTGCAGGCGGTTGCGCAGCTGCTTGTACAAGCCCACCCACTGCCCCAGCGCCATGCGCTCGGCGTCGGTCAGGTGGCGCACATCGGCTTCGATGCCCAGGTGGCCACTGAGGGCCACACCGGCGCGGAAGTTCAGGCTCTGGCTGCGGCCCGTGGTGTGCGCGGGCGCGGGGCCAATGTGAGCGCCCAAAACTTCGGGTGGCAAAAACTGCAGCGCACCGCGTTGGATGGCCACGCGCGACAGTGCATCGTTGCAGTCGCTGGTCCAGACGCGGTGGGTGTGGGCCAGCACGCCCATGTCCAGCCGTGCGCCACCAGACGCGCAGCTCTCAATCTCCACCAGCGGGTGGGCGGCGCGCACGCGGTCCAGCAGTGCGTACAGCGCGTGCACAAAGCTGCGGTAGGCCGGGCGCCCCAGTGCGTTGCCGGCCGTGGTCAGGTCGCGGTTCATGTCCCACTTGAGGTAGGCAATGGGCACGTTTTGCAGCAGGGTGTCCAACTTGGTGAAGAGGTAGTCGGCCACCTCGGGGCGGGCCACGTCCAGCACCAGCTGGTTGCGCATGGTGAGCAGGGGGCGCCCTTCCAGCTGCAGCGCCCAGTCGGGGTGGCTGCGGAAGAGCTGGCTGTCGGGGTTCACCATCTCGGGCTCCACCCACAGGCCAAATTCCATGCCCAGGCCGTTCACATAGTTCGCCAGCGGTTGCAGGCCGTGGGGGTACTTGCCGGCATCGGGCCACCAGTCGCCGAGGGCTGCCTGGTCGCTGTGGCGGCCCTGGAACCAGCCGTCGTCGAGCACAAAGCGCTCTACGCCCACGCTGGCGGCTGCGGCGGCCAGCGCGCGGATGTCGTCGGTGCGGTGGTCAAAGTACACCGCCTCCCAGGTGTTGAGGTGTACGGGGCGCGGGCGCATGCGGCCACCGGGCCAGGGCAGGCGGCTGCGCACGGTGGCGTGGAAGTTGGCGGCCAGGCCGTTGAGGCCGGTGGTGGCGCAGCTGGCAAACAGCGTGGGCGTCTGCAGTGATTCACCTGCGGCCAGGCGCACTTCGCCCGGCGCCAGCCATTCGCCCATTTGCCACTGGTACTGCCCGTCGTGCAGCCATTCAATGGCCTGGCGGTGGTTGCCCGACCAAGCCAGGTGCGCGCCATACACGGTGCCCGTGTGTTGCGTAGCCCCCGGCGTGGTGACCACGGCGCCCGGAAAGCTGTCGTGCGAGGTGCGGCCGCGCCGGTTTTCGCGCTGCCAGGTGCTGCGCGAGAGCGCGTCGACCTGCAGCTGGAACTCATGGGCCCATTGGCCGGTGTAGGAGCGCACGGCCTGGGCATCGCCCGGCAGCGGCACGGTGCCGGCGGCCAGCCATTGCACATCCAGCACATCACTGCCGTCGTTGAACAGCTCGCTGCGCAGCTGCAGCACGTCGTGTGTGTCCAGCGCCAGGTGCAGCACCAGGCGCAGCTGGGCCACGCTGTCGGTCAGATGAATCGCAATACTTTGGCCAGCCACCAGCGTCTCGACCCGGCAGGCGGTGAACTGCTGTGCAAACTGTTGCCCGCTGCGGTGCGCCAGCAATGCGCTCTGCATGTACCAGCCCACGCCGAAGGTGGGCGCCACGGTCAGCGGCTGGTCGAACTCCATGCTGCTGGGCGGGATGGCCCGGCCATCGCGCAGCGGCGCCAGCGGCACACAGTGGTCCGGCAGGCGCGGGCCCCAGTAGCGCCACAGTGGCGCCTCGTGCGGGCGCACCTCCAGCACCACGCTGCTGTGGGTGCCATGCAAAACGGTGAATGCGGCAGAGGCCTCGGAGGCGTGGGTGGGCATGGGCAGGGCAGAGAGCGGGACGGAAAAAGCAGTTTAGTGGCAGTAAATGCGGGCGCCGCTCTTGTCGAACAACAGGGCCTTGGCCGCGTCAAAGCGCGCTTCCAATGCCTGGCCCGAGCGCAGGCTGCGGCCGTGTTTGCTCTCCATCACCACCATCACGCCGCTGCTGGAGCGTGCGTACACAAAGGTTTCGCCGCCCAGGTGCTCCAGCATGTCAATGGTGACGGGCAGCGTGGCGCTGCCGTCTTCCACGAAGTGTTCGGGCCGCACGCCGACCGACACCTCGGTGCCCACAGCGGGCAGGTTGCCGTCCAGTGGCAGCGTCACCACCGCATTGCCAAAGCCTGCCAGACGCACTTGGCACTGGTTCACGCCGTTGGCGCGCAGGTGGCCGCTCACGGTGCCGTCAAAGAAGTTCATGCGCGGCGAGCCGATGAAGCCGGCCACAAAGGTGTTGGCCGGGTTGTCGTACAGCTCCAGCGGCGCACCTACCTGCTCCACCACACCGGCGCGCAGTACCACGATCTTGTCGGCCAGCGTCATGGCCTCCACCTGGTCGTGCGTCACGTAGATGATGGTGCTGCCCAGCTCGCGGTGCAGGCGCGCAATTTCGATGCGCATGTGCACGCGCAACTCGGCGTCGAGGTTGGAGAGTGGCTCGTCAAACAAAAACACCTGCGGGTCGCGCACGATGGCACGGCCGATGGCCACGCGCTGGCGCTGCCCGCCCGACAGGGCCTTGGGCTTGCGGTCCATCAGCGGCTCCAGGCCCAAAATCTTGGCGGCAGCGTCGACCTTGGTGGCAACTTCGGCCTTGGGAACACCGGCGTGCTTGAGGGCAAAGCCCATGTTTTCGCGCACCGTCATGTGGGGGTAGAGCGCGTAGCTCTGGAACACCATGGCAATGCCGCGCTTGGACGGGTCCACATGGTTCATCACCTGGTCGCCGATGCGCAACTCGCCGCTGGTGATGTCCTCCAGGCCCGAGATGGCGCGCAACAGCGTGGATTTGCCGCAGCCTGAGGGGCCCACGAACACTACGAACTCGCCGTGTTTGATGTCCAGGTCCACGCCCCGGATGATGTCGATATTGCCGAATGATTTGCGGACCTGGGTGAGTTTGACGTCTGCCATGTTGTGTTCCTCGTCGACTCGATAATTTACGCGGCGCGCAGCGCCACGCGCTGTTCGCCCATGCGGCGGGTGGATACGCGCAGCGAGATGTCGCCCACCGCGCCGGTGGTCTCCAGCCAAAAGCCGGTGGTGCCTCCTTTGAGCGTGAGCAGATCGGGGCCCAGCAACTTGGCCGCACCGCTTACCTCAACTTGCACCACATCGTCCATAAACGGCAGCAAGCGGCCGGCCTGGTCCAGCGCGCGCACGATGACGCGGGTGGCGTCCTTCTCATGGGCGTGCAGCTCGGTGTCGTCCACCTGCACTTGCAGGGTGGTGGGCACCGGGTTGCCCGAGAGCTTGACGGTGGAAACCGCCTTGCCATTGATGTAGCCGGTGACGGTGGCATCGCGCCACAACATGCCCCAGGCGCCCAGGTCGTTCATGTTGACGTGGCGGCTGTCAAAGATCACTGGCGCGTGCGGCAGGTGCGGGTAGCGCTCGCGGTCGGGTTCGGCGCGTTTGGGTGCAAAGTCGCCCACTTGCAGTTCCACGTAGTCGCAGTTGGTCAGCACGATCAGGGGCAGCACTTCGCAGCGGTCCTTTTCGCCACGAGCCCAGTAGGTCACAGGCTGCAACACGATTTGTTCGGCCGGGCTGCACTGGCTGGTGTAGCCCCAGGCGGCGAATTTGGGTTCGCGGAAGATGTCCATCACGCCGTGGTGGCAGACGCGGTCACCCGCGCCAAAGTCTTTGTGCGTGTTGTAGTCGTACATGCACCAGCCGATGGCGCCGCTGATGACCGGGTTCTCATAGGCCTTGTTCAGCACATCCAGATGGCGAGTCACATGTTCGGCCTGGCGGTCTTCGGGGTCGATGCGTTTGGTGGGGTACATGTGGCCGTTGAACTCGGTGATGAGGTAGGGCACCTCATGGTCCAGCCCGGTCACCTGGCGCGGCTGGCGCAGCGGCGTGGGGGCAATGCCTTTCATCCACTCGGGCGTGGCCACGTGGCAGAAGTCGTTGACGGTGTATACGTCTTCCAGCAGCTCGCTGTTTTCGATGTAGCGCACGCCACCGGTTTGGCGGGTTGTGTCCAGGCTGCGGGCCATGGCGTTGGTGCGGGTGTAGAAGTCGTGGTTGTCTTGCGACTCGTTGATACGCACGCCCCAGATGATGATGGAGGGGTGGTTCCAGTCGCGCTCCACCATGCGGCGCACGTTTTCTACCGACTCGTCTTGCCAGGCCTGACCACCAATATGCTGCCAGCCCGGGATCTCTTCAAACACCAGCAGGCCAATCTCGTCACAGCGGTCTAGAAAGTAGCTGGACTGCGGGTAGTGCGAGGTGCGCACCAGGTTGCACTTGAGCGTGTGCTTCATCACGTCGGCGTCTTTTTCCTGCGCGCGCTGGCCCATGGCGTAGCCCACATAGGGGTAGCTCTGGTGGCGGTTCAGGCCGCGGATCTTGAGGTGTTTGCCGTTGAGGAAAAAACCCTCGGTGGTGAAGCGTGCGGTGCGGAAACCAAAGCGCGTGCTGAGTTGGTCGCGGTTGTCCAGCGTGGCGCGCACCAGGTACAGCTGGGGTGCATCAAGCTCCCAGCGTTCGAGGCCGGGCAGAGATTCAAACGTGGCTTCAAAGCCCGTGGTGCCGAGGCCCACGGTCTGCTGATGCAGCACGGTGCCGTCTACCTGGCAGAGTTCCACCAAGACCTTGCCACCCACCGCGGCGTTGCTGGGGTTGGCGATGCAACCTTTGACCCGCACCCCCTTGGCGTCGCTGAGCTCGTGGGAGGTTTCTACCTTGAGGTTGGCAATCGATACTGGGTCCGTGACCTGCAGCCATACGTCGCGGTAAATGCCGGCATAGGTCAGGTAGTCGATCTGGCCACCAAAGGGTGGAATCTCGGGGTTCTCGCTGCCGTCCACCTTCACGGTGATGAGGTTGTCGCCTTCTTTCAGCAGGCCGGTGAGGCGGGCGCTGAAGGGGGTGTAGCCGTCTTTGTGGGCGGCCACTTGCTGACCGTTGACCCAGACCACGCTGTTGGCCATGGCGCCGTCGAAGCGCAGGGTCACTTCGCGGCCCGCCCATGCGGGCTGCCAGGCCAGGGTGGTTTGGTAGCCGAACTCCGCCTGGAAGCTGCGTTCGTCGAAGTAGGTCATGTCCAGGTCCACCGCGTTGTGCGGCAGGCGCACGGCAGTGCCGGGCTGGGCCTGGGTGATCAGTGCAGGCGAAAAAGAGGTGTGAAAGGTCCAGCCCGAGACGAGCTTGCTAACGGTACGCATGTGAAAAACCTTATTTGACGGAGCCCAGCATGCCCTGTACGAACTGCCGTTGCATTGCGAAAAAGACGACCAGGGTGGGCAAGGTGGCCAGCATGGCCGCCAGCATGATCACGCCGAAGTCTGGGAAGTAGGCCGAGCCCAATGAGGACAAGACCAGGGTGATGGTTTTGAGCTCCGGGGACTGCAGCACGATGAGGGGCCAGAGGAAGTTGTTCCAGGCCGCCATGAACACGATGATGAAGGCCGCCGCATAGGTGGAGCGCATCACCGGCACATAGACAAACAGAAAAATCTGCCATTCCTTGAGGCCGTCCAGGCGCGCGGCTTCGCGCAGCTCGGGGGGGAAGGCCTTGGTGCTCTGGCGGAAGTAAAACACGATGTAGGCCGAGGCCAGTGCCGGCAAGATGACGCCCAGGTGGGTGTCCAGCAAATCGAATTGCGCCATCAGGATGAACAGCGGAATCATCAGCGCGGCAAACGGCACCATCAGCGTGAGCAGCAGACCGTTGTAAACGCGCTCGCGCGCCTTGGAGCTGAACACTTCAAAGCCATACCCCGCCAGGGAGGAGATGAGCAGCGTGAAAAAGCCGCCGACGATGGCAATCTTTCCGGAGTTCCAGAAGACCTGGGCCACGTCAAAACTCTTGTTGAGTTTGTCGAAGTTCTCCAGCAAGGCGCTACCCAGCGTGAACTTGCCCTTGGTGACGTCCACCGAGGCGTTGGTGGCGCTGATCACCATCCAGGCAAAGGGGAACAGGGAAACAAAGGCCATCACCCCCAGAAAGAGGTAGACACCGGCCATGCGAAATTTTTCGGTCCAGTTGCTCATGTCAGTTGCGCTCCCGGGCGGCATAAAACTGGATGGCGGCCAGCGCAGCGACCAGCAGCACGATGACGTAGGACACCGTGGCGGCGTAGCCGAAGTTGGGCACGAACTTGAACGACAGGTTGTAGATGTACATGGACAGCGTGAGCGTGTTGTCGGAGAACACGGTGCCCACGGTGGTGATGTTCATGGGTTCATCAAACAACTGCAGCGTGCCGATGGTGGATGTCACCGTGGTGAACAGGATCACCGGCTTCAGATTGGGAATGGTGATGGAGACAAAGCGGCGGTAGGCCGAGATGCCATCGATGCGGGCGGCCTCGTAGATCGACTTGTCGATGTTCTGCATGGCCGCCAGATAAAAGATCATGTTGTAGCCAGTCCAGCGCCAGGTGATGGCGATGATGATGACCACCTTGGACCAGAACGGGTCGTTGAGCCAGGGAATGGGCTCGCTGATGAGGCCCAGCCACGCCAGTGCGTGGTTGACCAGGCCGTCATACGAGAACATGCTCTTGAACACCACCGAATACGCCACCAGGGAGGTGACGCACGGCAGAAACACTGCCGTGCGCAACAGCCCGCGAAAGCGCAGGTTCGGCATGTTCAGGCAGCTGGCCATGACCAGCGCCAGCAACAGCATGATGGGCACCTGGATCACCAGAAAAATGCAGGTGTTTTGCAGCGCCTTCAGGAATACAGGGTCACCGGCCAGACGCACCACGTTGCCCACGCCTACGAACTCCACCACCGTTCCCTGCCCGGCGTGCAGGGACATCCACAGCGAGCGGACGATCGGGTAGGCCATGAAGACCCCGATCAGTCCGAGCGCAATGGAAACAAATAGCCAACCGTTGACGTCGTAAAAACGCCGGTAGCTGGTCGTAGGCTTGGGCGCCATGGTGCTCCTTTGGTGCAGTGTTGCCGTGTCTTACTTGATTTGCGAGGCGAGCTGGTTGTGGATGTTTTCCAGCGCCTTCTCGACCGGCAGACCTTGTGCCAAAGCAGGCAGTTGGGCGGCCACGGCGGCGTCGCCTTCGGCGGTGTAAATGCCGTAGTTCACGCTAGGCACTTTGCCCATCCAGTCGCTGAACTGCTGCCACACCTTGGCGCCACCGAAGAAGGGGTCGGCTTCGGAGTACGCCTTGCCATTGCGCGATGCCAGCAGCGAGCCCACCGCACCGCGGGATTGCAGAATGGTCTGGTAGAAGTCCACATCCTTGGCGTACACCTCGTTGAGGAAGTCCGCTGCGGCAGCCTTCTCTTTGCCGGCTGCCAGCACGTACCAGCTGGAGCCGCCCAGGTTGGAGGCGTTGACGGCGCCTGGCACGCTCAAACGGGGGGTGGCGGCCACGGCCCATTTTCCGGACTGGCTGGCTTCGGCCTTGACCGAGCCGGTGATCCACACGCCGGTGATGACGGACGCGACATCACCCTTGTTCAAGGCACCGACCCACTCGCCCCAGCCCGAGGTGGGCTTGTAGATGCCGGTCTTCATGAACTTGACTTGGGTTTCCAGCGCGGCCTTGAGGGCGGGGTTGTTCTTGATGTCGAGCTTGCCATCCTTGTCAAAGTACCAGCGGCCGGCGGACTGCATCATGATGCGGATGCTGGCAATGTCTTGCGGGTCCATGGCAAACATCTTCTTGCCGGTTTTGGTTTCGACCTGCTTGCCGATTTCCAGGTAGCGGTCCCAGGTGATGTTCTGCATGTCCTTGTCGCTGAAGCCGGCCTGCTTGATCAGGTCGCTGCGGTAGTACATGCCGGAGACACCGGTATCAAACGGCACGCCATAAACCTTGCCGCCCATGGTCATCAGGTTGACCTTGTAGCTGGCAAAACCCTTGTGGTCCACCTTGCCGGACAGGGGCTCAAACGCGCCCGGGAAAGAGCGCAGGTACTTGGGGGCGTTGTAGTCTTCCACCAGCACGATGTCCGGCAGGGTCTTGGTCACGCCCGAAGCCAGCGTGGTTTGCAGCTTTTGCTCCACGTCGGCCTTGGCCATGTCGATGATCTTGAACGTCACGCCGGGGTGCTTGGCGGTGTAGCGCTTGGCCGCCTCTTGCATGATGGCGATGTTGAAGTTCGGGTCCCAGGCCCAGATGGTGACTTCACCGGCGTTGGCGGCGTGGCTGGCCATCAGGCCGGAGGTGCTCAGGACCAGACCGATCATGGTGCTGAGGGTGCTGCGTTTGGCGAAATTCATGGTGTGTTTTCCTGTCTCTGTGTCAATGAATGTTGTGGGCAAGTGGCGCGCAGTAGAACACTGGTGCGCCGGGCTTGTTGTCTCCGGTTGGCGTGTGATGACGGTGGTGCGACTGGCATCCTTTCCAAAATTTAAGCGGTTAAATTTCTGACCCGACCTGCGGCCTGCGTTCGCTGACTGGCCAAGGGCGCACCCTCCCGGAAGCGCCCTTGCCACACCCCGAAAATTAAAATTTAAGCGGTTAAATTCAGCAATTTTTGGAGTATACCTAGGGGTATTCGCAAAATAACTGCGTCCTAGGGTAAGTCCTAGGATTCAAAAAACGTATCAATCGATGCCAGTTCACACCAAGTTGCAGCACCATGGCCACCCTGAGTGAAGTCGCCCGCCTGGCCGGAGTTACCACCGCCACCGTCTCCAACGTGCTGCGCAACACGCAGAAGGTGAAGCCTGCCACCGTGCAAAAGGTGCAAGAAGCGATTGCCGCCACCGGTTACCGGCCCAATCTCATGGCACGCGCACTGGCCGAGGGCAAATCGTCGATGGTGGCGCTGGTGCTGCCCGATATCAACAACCCCTTCTACCCCGAGTTCGTGCGCGTGGCCGAGCGGGTGGCGCGGCACCGCAACTACTTCTTGATGGTGTGCAACACCGACGAGCGCCCCGACATTGGCCGCGCCTACCTGCAGCAGATTGCCGGCACCCTGGCAGACGGCGTGCTGGTGCTGCACACCGGTATCAGTGCGGATGACATCAATGAGTTGAAGACCCGCCGCTCGCCCATCGTGCTGGCGTCCGAAGAGCAGGTGGACCTGGCCAACCAGATTCCCCACGTGGTGGTGAACTTCCACCGCGCGGGCGAGATTGCGGGCCAACATTTGCTGGCGCTGGGGCACCGCCGCATTGGCGCCATCGTCGGCTGTGGCCTGGAGGGCATGCAGCTTGGCCGCCTCAACGGTTTCAAAAGCGCCCTCGCCGCCAGTGGCATCACGTTGGACGATGCCATGGTCCGCAACGTGAGCGACACCGTGGCCGGCGGCCACGAAGCCACCGACGCGCTGCTGGCCCAACACCCGGACCTCACCGCCCTTTTCTGCACCAACGACCTGATGGCCTACGGTGCCAGCCAGGCCCTGGCCGACCGCGGCATCCGCATCCCGCAAGACATCTCGCTCATCGGCGTGACCGATATCCAGCTGGCGCGCGACATGCGCCCGGCCCTCACCACCGTGGCCCTGGGCATTGAGCAGGTGGCCACCATCTCCATCAACCTGCTGCTGGACCTGATTGAAAACCCGGCGCACGAGCCCACCATCGTGCATGTGCCTGACCCGGTGCTGGTGGTGCGCGCCTCCACCGGTCCGGTGCGCAGCGGCGCCTGAGCGGGCCGCGGCAGGCGCGCGCTAAAGTGTGTCGATGGGGTTGCTGGCGGCCTCGTTGCCGATGGCGAAACGGTCGCGGCAGCGCGTGTAAAAACTCGCACCAAAACGCCCTACCGGGTGGTAGTCCTGCAGGCGCACGCGCCAGGCCTCGGTGTCAATCAGGCCGTCGCGCGCGCTGAGCCACAGCACCCGGCCAATGAAGACGTAGCGGCTGGCCGTCTCCAGGGTTTCGTGCAGCACGCATTCAAAGGCCACGGGCGCCTCGGCGATGCGTGGCGGGCGCACGCTGTGCGATGGGGTGGCGTGCAGGCCCACGGCGTCCAGCTCGCTCACGGAGGCCGGAAAGCTCTCGCCACACGCGTGCATCTGGGCAGCCAGGGCCTCGTCGCTCATGTGCACCACAAACTCGCGCTGGGACAGGATGTTGGCCGCCGTGTCCTTGAGCCGCCCGTCCTGCAGGCGGTTGATGCTGAGCATCACCACCGGCGGGTCTTCGCCCAGCATGTTGAACATCGAGAATGGCGCCGCATTCACCACGCCCATCGCGCTGAGCGTGGTCACCAGCGCGATGGGGCGTGGCACGATCAGGCTGGCCATGAGCTTGTAGCGCTGGTAAGCGCTGATCTGGGAAAAGTCGACTTCGGTCATGCGCGCAGGCACTTGCAAGGGGCATGCCGATCGCCGATCAGCGTCTCAAAATGCTATCAAATAAGGAGCTGTTTGCGCAATATTCATGGGGGATAGAGCCCTATTTGGCTTGAAAATCGCCGGACACCAGCCGTTCCTGTGCCGCCATCAGCACGGCGCCCAGCAGCATCTGCACATCGTCCAGCCGGGTGCGGTGGTTCACCAGTGCCACCCGAATCGCCAGTACCCCACCAATGCGGGTGGTGGATGGCACCGCCACGCCAGACTCCTGCACATCGGCCACGATGTCGGCGTTCAGCGCGTCCAGGTCCACCCCCGGCGCCAGCACACGAAAGCACACCACATTCAGCGTGACCGGTGCCAGCCGCTCCAACTGCGGCTGCGCGTCCACCAGGTGGGCCAGCTGCTGCGCCAGGCTGCAGTTGTGGGCCACCACCTGGCCCAGCTTGGCCGCGCCATAGGTCTTGAGCGTCATCCAGACCTTGAGCGCCCGGAAACCGCGTGACAGGTCGGGCCCGAAGTCGGTGGGCCAGGGCTGGTTGCCCGCCAGCCCGCGCACGCTGCGCTGCAGGTAGGCCGGTTGGCTGGCAAAGGTGGCTGCGTGCAGAGCCGCATCGCGCACCACAATGCAGCCCGCGTCGTAAGGCACCTGTGCCCATTTGTGAAAGTCAAATGCCACCGAGTCGGCCGCGCTCAACCCCTGCACCAGCGGACGCTGCGCGGGCGAGAGCATGGCCAGCGCCCCGTAGGCCGCATCCACATGGAACCACAGGCCCTGCGCGCGTGCCAGCGCGGCCACGGCGCTCAGGTCGTCCACTGCGCCCGTGTCCACGGTGCCCGCGCTGCCCACCACCAGAAAGGGTTGCAGCCCGGCCGCGCGGTCTTGTGCAATGGCGGCTTGCAGGGCGTCCATGTCCATGCGGTGCTGCGCGTCCAGCCCAATCAGGCGCAGCGCGTCGCTGCCCAAACCCGCCATGTCTATGGCGCGGGCCACGCAGTTGTGCGCTTCCACCGAGGTGTAGGCCACCAGCGGACGGCCCTGCAGCCCGCGGTGTCGCACGTCCGTGCCCAGCGCCCGCGTGCGCGCCACCAGCACGGCAATCAGGTTGGCCATGGAGGTGCCGGTGACCAGCACACCACTGGCGTCCTGCGGAAAACCCAGCATCTCGGCGGCCCAGCGGATCACCTGGCGCTCCACCTCGATCGGCGCGTGGTCGCGCCCGCCCAGGTTGGGGTTGGTGGCTGCGGCCAGCAGCTCGGCCAGCATGCCCACCGGGTTGCCCCCGCCCTGCACCCAGCCCATGAAACGGGGGTGGCTGTTGCCGCTGCCATAGGGCTGCACCAGGGTCTGGAAGTCCTGGTACACCGCGTCCAGATCGCCCGGTTCAGCTGGCAGCGCCCCGGTGCGCAGGGTCTGGCGTGCCTCCGTGGGCATGGGTTGCCACACGGGCGCTTCGCGCAGCCCGGCCAGCATGTCCACCATGTCGTCAAGCATGCGGTGGCCCATCTGGCGCACCGATGCCCAATCGGTCGGGTCCAGGCTGTCGGGGGCGGCTTGAAAGAGCGTTGGGGCCGGTGTGGTCACAGCGTCAGACCACCGCGGCGGTGAACGCAACTTCCAGCAGGTAGTCCGGGCTGGCCATTTCGGCGCTCACACACACCCGCGCGGGCGCGCAGCCCTCGGGCAACCAGGCCTGCCAGGCGGCGTTGAAGGCTGCGCGGTCGGCCATGTGTTTGAGGTAGATGGTGGCCATCAACACGTGCGCCTTGCTGCTGCCCGCCAAAGCCAGGGTGCGTTCGGCCTGTGCGAGCAGCGCCAGCGATTGGCTGGTGATGTCCGTGCCGCTTTCCGGCACCTCCACAAAGTAGGCGGTTCCTTTGTGGACGACGGCGTCGGACCATTGGGCGGCGGGGTTGATGCGGGTGATGGGTGCAGAGGTCATACGCGGGCTTGAAGGTGTAGCAAAACAGTGCGGCGGATACTACTGCACCTGCCTGCCAAGCTATGGATGCACCGTAACGCGCGGGGCCTGACGGACGCCGGTTTGCATACAAGCCCTTGCATCCGTGACCAAGGGCCAGAGAAAGAAACACAATAGGGAGCCCTTCACTGGAAGTACCGCCCCCCCTCATGACCCACTACCGCATCCTCTTCGTCTGCATGGGCAATATTTGCCGGAGCCCTACTGCCGATGGCGTGCTGCGCCACAAGGTGCGGGAGCATGGGCTGGGGCACAAGGTGGTGGTGGATTCTGCCGGCACCCACAACTACCACCCGCACAGCCCACCGGATGCCCGGTCCCAAAAGCATGCTGCGCAGCGGGGCTACGACCTGTCGCCCTTGCGTGCCCGGCAGATCATGGCCGCGGACTTCGAGACCTTCGATCTGATCTTGACGATGGACTGGGACAACCTGGCCCTGGTGCAGGAACGTTGCCCAGCGCAGCACCAGCACAAGCTCCGGCGCCTGACCGAGTTTTGCCGACACCATGACGAACCGGTGGTGCCTGACCCGTATTACGACGGCCCGGCGGGTTTTGAGCATGTGCTTGATTTGGTGGAGGACGCCTGTGATGGACTGATCCTGCACCTCCGGCACCTCCAAGAGATTTCAGAAAGCTGAGCACCGCATGCAGATCGCCATCATCGGTTTGGGAGAAGTCGGGCGGACGTATGCGAGGTCCCTTCACGCGGCGGGGCACTCTCTGCACGTGTGCAATGCACGCGCAGGTTCCGCCGCACTGGCTGTGGCCAGCGAGTGTGGCCTGCCTTTGCACCTCGCTCCCGCAGAGTGGCTACGTGCTTGTGACTGGATTCTGTTGTGCGTCACTGGCAGCGTGGCCGCGCAGGTGCTTGAGCAATGTATGCCGTGGGCGGCGCCACATGCCACGCTTTGCGACATGACCACTGCCAGCCCGCATGCCAAGCGCGCAGCGGCTGCGGTGGCCAAACAGCACGGCCGGCTCTATCTGGATGTCGCCATCATGGGTGCCGTGGCGCTGGGCATGCATACCACGCCACTGCTGGTGGCGGGGGACGGCGCCACCGCGTTTCAGGCATGGATGGGGAGCGCCGGTAGCCGCGTCACGGTGATTGAGGGCGCTGCGGCTGGCGATGCCATTGCCTTGAAAATCTTGCGCAGCACCTTTACCAAGGGCTTGGAAGCACTGAGCGTGGAGCTGCTGATGACGGCAGAGCGGCAGGGTGTGCGCGACAAGCTCTATGCGCAATTGCAGGACATTGACGACACCCCGCTGCGCACATTCATCGACATGCTGGTGCGTACCCACGTGGTCCATGCCAAGCGCCGCGCGGTTGAAGTGCAAGAGGCTACCGAGGCAATGTCCAGCCAAGGCATCCGCTCCCAAGTGCTGCCGGGCGTAGCGCAGCGCTTTGAGAAGACGATGGCCGGGCTGGAAACCCATCCCCTCGAATCCGCAGCGCCGACCACGGAGCAGGCGCTGAAGTGGCTGTTGCAGCGCGAGGGCTGACCCAGGTGCCCTGGCGGGACACCCGGTGCCAAAACATTAAACGTCGATATTTCCCGCCCGCAGTGCGTTGGTTTCAATGAAGTCGCGGCGCGGCTCCACTTCGTCGCCCATCAGCATGGTGAACACGCGGTCGGCTTCGATGGCGTCGTCGATCTGCACCTTGAGCAGGCGGCGCACGGTGGGGTCCATGGTGGTTTCCCACAGCTGGGCGGGGTTCATTTCGCCCAAGCCCTTGTAGCGCTGGCGGCTGGAGGTGCGTTCGGCTTCGCCGATCAACCAGGCCATGGCTTCACGGAAGTCGGAGACTTTTTCTTCCTTCTGGCGTTCGCCTTCGCCACGCATCACGCGGGCACCTTCGCTCAGCAGGCCACGGAAGGTGTTGGCGGCTTCGGCCAGGGCGGCGTAGTCGGCTCCGTGCACAAAATCTTGCGTGAGCACGCTGCTCTTCACGTTGCCGTGGTGGCGACGGCTGATGCGCAAAATGGGTTTGTCGGTACGGGCGTCAAACTCGCCAGCCACTTCGGCGTCGGGGAGCTTGGCTTGCAGGGCAGCGGCAGAGGCTTCTGCGTCAGCCACCGTGTCGAGGTTGAGCACCACGCCGTCGGCCACGCTGCGCAGGGCTTCGGCATCCATGAAGTTCTTCAGGCGGGCAATCACCGCTTGGGCCAGTTGGTGCTTGCGTGCCAGCTCGGCCAGCGTGTCACCACTGAGGGTGGTGCCGTTGGGGCCACCGGTGAACACGGAGGCATTCACCAGTGCGATGCGCAGCAAGAAGCTGTCGAGTTCGGCGGGGCCCTGCAGGTACAACTCTTCTTTGCCGGACTTCACTTTGTACAGCGGCGGCTGGGCAATGTAGATGTGGCCGCGTTCCACCAGCTCGGGCATCTGGCGGTAGAAGAAGGTCAAGAGCAGGGTGCGGATGTGGGCGCCGTCGACGTCCGCATCGGTCATGATGATGATGCGGTGGTAACGCAGCTTGGCGACGTTGAAGTCGTCGTTGCCGGTGGTGCCGCCGGCCTTGCCGATGCCGGTGCCCAGGGCGGTGATCAGCGTCAGGATTTCGTTGCTGGTCAGCAGCTTCTCGTAGCGGGCTTTTTCCACGTTCAGAATCTTGCCGCGCAGCGGCAGGATCGCCTGGAACTTGCGGTCGCGGCCCTGCTTGGCAGAGCCACCGGCGGAGTCACCCTCGACGATGTAGATTTCGCAGCCGGCGGGGTCTTTTTCCTGGCAGTCGGCCAGCTTACCGGGCAGGCCCATGCCGTCCAGCACGCCCTTGCGGCGGGTCATGTCACGGGCCTTGCGGGCAGCTTCACGGGCGCGAGCGGCTTCAATAATTTTGCCGACGATGATCTTGGCGTCGTTCGGGCGTTCTTCCAGGTAGTCGGCCAGCAGCTTGCCCACGATGTCTTCCACGGGGCCGCGCACTTCGCTGGAGACCAGTTTGTCCTTGGTCTGGCTGGAGAACTTGGGCTCGGGCACCTTGACCGACAGCACGCAGCACAGGCCTTCGCGCATGTCGTCACCAGTCACTTCGACCTTGGCCTTCTTGGCCAGTTCGTTTTGCTCGATGTACTTGCTGATGACGCGGGTCATCGCGGCGCGCAGGCCGGTCAGGTGGGTACCGCCGTCGCGTTGCGGAATGTTGTTGGTGAAGCACAGCACCTGCTCGTTGAAGCCGCTGTTCCACTGCATGGCCACTTCCACACCAATGTTGGTGCCTTGGTCGCTTTGGCGGTCGCCCATGGCGTGGAACACATTGGGGTGCAAGACGGTTTTGCCCTTGTTCACGTAGTTCACAAAGCCCTGCACACCACCGGCACCAGCAAAATCGTCTTCCTTGCTGCTGCGCTCGTCCTTCAGACGGATGCGCACGCCGTTGTTCAGGAAGCTGAGTTCGCGCAGGCGCTTGCTCAGAATCTCGTAGTGGAAGTCGTTGTTCTCTTTGAAGATTTCGGTGTCGGGCAAAAAGTGCACCTCGGTGCCGCGTTTTTCGGTGTCACCAATCACCTTCATGGGCGATACATCGACGCCGTTTTGCTTCTCCACGATGCGGCCCTGCACAAAGCCCTTGCTGAATTCGAGCGTGTGCACTTTGCCGTCACGGCGGATGGTCAGGCGCAGCATTTTGGACAGTGCGTTCACGCAGGACACGCCCACGCCGTGCAGACCGCCGGACACCTTGTAGCTGTTCTGGTTGAACTTGCCGCCTGCGTGCAACTCGGTCAACGCGATTTCTGCAGCGGAGCGCTTGGGCTCGTGCTTGTCGTCCATTTTGATGCCGGTGGGAATGCCACGGCCGTTGTCCACCACGCTGATGGAGTTATCGGAGTGGATGGTGACCAGGATGTCGTCGCAGTGGCCCGCCAGCGATTCGTCAATCGAGTTGTCCACCACCTCAAACACCAGGTGGTGCAGGCCGGTACCGTCGGACGTGTCGCCGATGTACATGCCGGGGCGCTTGCGCACGGCCTCTAGGCCTTCCAGGATCTGGATCGAGCCTTCGCCATAGGCCTCGGTCGCACCGGCCTGGTTGGTGTCGATGGTGGGCTGGAAGTTGGAACTGCCCGCACCGGCATCGCCCGTATGGACTGCGCCATCGTTGTTTTCGGGGGCTGGAACAGACTTGTTTTCTTCGGTCATGGCTAACTTTCTCTCGATTCTTTAATGACCAAACCCCCGGAGGCCGGGGGTTTGATTGCGCAAGCAGCTACTGTTTTTGTAGCGTCAGATTCTCATGGGCATCACGACGTACTTGAAGGTCGCGTTGTCCGGAATGGTGATCAGGGCCGAACTGTTGCCGTCCGACAGCTCCACTTTCACCATCTCCTGGCCCATATTGCTCAGGGCATCGATCAGGTAGGTGACGTTGAAGCCGATCTCGATGCTGTCACCACCGTAGTCGATGTCCAGCTCGTCCACCGCTTCTTCCTGCTCCGCGTTGTTGGATGCCACGCGCAGGCTACCGGGGTCGATGTTCAGGCGCACGCCTTTGAACTTGTCGCTGGTCAAAATGGCGGTGCGTTGCAGCGTCCTGAGCAGCGCTTCGCGGCCCAGCGTGATGCTGTTCTTGTGGTTCTTGGGGATGACGCGGTTGTAGTCGGGGAACTTGCCTTCCACCAGCTTGGTCACGAACTCCATGCCATCAAAGGTGAATTTGGCCTGGTTATTGGCAAACTGCATCTCGATCGCGCCTTCGGCATCGGAGAGCAGGCGCTGCAGCTCGATCACGGTCTTGCGCGGCAAGATCACTTCCTGTTTGGGCACTTCCACGTCCAGCGTGGCAGAGGCAAAAGCCAGGCGGTGGCCGTCGGTGGCGACCAGGCTGAGCTGCTTGCCTTCGGCGACAAACAAAATGCCGTTGAGGTAGTAGCGAATGTCGTGCACCGCCATGGCGAAGGACACCTGGCTCAGCAGGTCTTTCAGGGTCTTTTGCGGCACGCTGAAGACGGGGCCAAAGCTGGCGCTCTCTTGTACCAGCGGAAAGTCTTCGGCTTGCATGGTCTGCAGCGTGAACTTGCTTTTGCCGCCCTTGAGGATGATCTTGCTCTGGCTGGACTCCAGTGACACGGTCTGGTCGCCGGGCATGGTGCGCAGGATGTCGATGAGTTTGCGTGCACCGATGGTGGTGGTGAAGTTGCCCGTATCGCCCCCCAGTTCAGCCGTGGTGCGAATCTGGATTTCCAGGTCGCTGGTGGTCAGCTGAAGTGATGTTCCCGTTTTGCGCAACAGCACGTTGGCCAGGATGGGCAGCGTATGGCGGCGCTCGACAATACCGGCCACGGACTGAAGAACCGATAGAACCTTGTCTTGCGTTGCCTTCAATACGATCATGTCAACCTCTTTTTGAAACTCAACCATGGTTGCAAGGCCCAAAAAGCCTTGCATTTACAAACAATCTCACCATTTTCCCCTTTTTTGATAGCGACTTGAGGGGTCTGGCACTTGTTTTTACATTCAACCCTTCAGGGTTTGCTCCAGGACGTGGAGCTGCTGGTTCAGCTCGGTGAGTTGTTGGCGCTCCCCCCCGATTTTGCGAACCGCATGCAGCACCGTGGTGTGGTCGCGTCCGCCAAACAGCTCGCCGATTTCGGGCAGACTCTTCTGTGTCAGTTCCTTGGCCAGGTACATGGCAATCTGGCGCGGGCGGGCAATGCTGGCCGGGCGCTTCTTGCTATACATGTCCGCGACCTTGATCTTGTAGTAGTCGGCCACGGTTTTCTGGATGTTTTCCACAGAAATCTGGCGATTCTGGATGGACAGCAAATCGCGCAGCGCTTCGCGGGCCAGCTGGATGGAGATTTCCTTCTGGTTGAAGCGTGAATAGGCCAGGATCTTGCGCAGCGCCCCTTCGAGTTCTCGCACGTTGGACCGCACGTTTTTGGCCACGAAGAAGGCGACTTCTTCGGGCATTTCCGAACCCTCTGCACGTGCTTTGTTGATCAGAATCGCCACCCGCATTTCCAGTTCGGGCGGCTCAATGGCCACTGTCAGGCCCGAGTCGAAACGGGATACCAGGCGCTCGTGGATGTCCGCCAGGCCCTTGGGATAGGTATCGCTGGTCATCACGATGTGTGACTTTTTCGCCAGCAGGGCTTCAAAGGCGTTGAAGAACTCTTCCTGGGTGCGGTCCTTGTTGGCAAAGAACTGCACATCGTCAATCAGCAATAAATCCAGCGAGTGGTAGCGCTCTTTGAATTCATCGAAAGTTTTGCGCTGATAGGCCTTAACCACATCTGAGACAAATTGTTCAGCATGGATGTAGAGAACTTTGGAACCAGGCTTGTCTGCCAGCAGGCGGTTGCCCACCGCATGCATCAAGTGGGTCTTTCCCAGGCCCACACCGCCGTAGATGAACAGGGGGTTGTACAGATGCCCTGGCATGGTCGCGACGTGCATGGCGGCGGCGCGGGCCATGCGGTTGGCCGTGCCCTCCACCAAGCTTTCAAATGTGAGCAGGCTGTTGAGCCGGTTTTTGGGGCCGCCGCTGACGCGGTCTTCGCCGACTTCCACCTCATCAACGGCTGCGGGAATTTCAGCAACGCGTGGCATGCTGGCTTGTCTGACGGGGGCTTCACGCGGAGTAATCGCTAACTCAACCTGTACAGGCTGTCCATACAGCTTCTCCAGCAAGGCGGCAATGCGCTGGCTGTATTGGGCCCGCACCCAATCCAGTTTGAAACGGTTGGCCACAAAGATGGTGGCCTTGGACATGTCGTCATGGACCTGGGCTGCCAACGGCTTGATCCAGGTATTGAACTGCTGCTCTGGCAGCTCCTGGGCCAGCTGGTCCACGCAGCTTTGCCACAGGCTTTGCCCGAGTTCCTGGCTGTGGGGGTCTGGGGTGTGGGGAGGGAGTCCCTGGGTCATTGTGGGGGTCAGCTTCTGTGGATAGTTATGGATTGCTGCGCGTTGGATTGTAATTTATCAAGACTTTATCCACATTCTTGCCGGCATAGCCAAATCTTACAGTGCTGCCTGCCATGTCGGCCCTAAGGTGTTGCTGTCGTTCAGAAAATTTGCGATAATGCCGGGTTCCCCTGATTGTGTTCGGGGCGATAGACCGAAATTCGTGCCTTGTTTCCCTTGTGGATGGGGCGCGGATACCCACTGAGCCTGTTAGGAAATTCACATGAAACGCACTTACCAACCCTCCAAAATCCGCCGTGCACGCACCCATGGTTTTCTGGTTCGCATGAAGACCCGTGGCGGCCGCGCCGTGATCAATGCGCGCCGCGCCAAAGGCCGCAAGCGCCTGGCTGTCTAATTCGCGCGGATCTGTCAAACCAAGGCTGACTGGCTTTTGGTACTTGCGGATTCGCCACATGCCGGCAACGCCCTGGTGCGGCGCCTCAAAACCCGTGCCCAGTTCCAGGCGGTGCTGGGAGGAATGACTGTGTCCAAAACAGCGCATTTCACTTTGCATGCCCGTGCTCTGGCGGAGGCCTCTGATGCGTCGGGGGCTTTGTTGTTTCCGGAACCTGCCGTGTGGTTGGGTGCCATGGTGCCCAAGCGATGGGCTAAGCGTGCGGTTACGCGCAACACCATCAAGCGCCAGATTTACACGCTGGGGGCGGAGTACTCCGATGGCTTGGAGCCACGCGCCCATCTGGTGCGCCTGCGCTCTGGCTTTGACCGCGCCCAATTTCCCAGCGCTACGTCGGATGCCTTAAAGGCAGCGGTGCGCAGTGAATTGCAACAGCTATTTGCCAGAGTCGCTGTGGTGGGTACACGGCCATGATGCAGACTGCACTCATCGGCTTGGTGAAGGCCTACCGACTCTTTCTCAGCCCGTGGCTGGGTTCCGCCTGCCGGTTTGAGCCCACTTGTTCGGCCTATTCCTTGCAGGCGTTGCAAGCCCATGGCGCTGCCGCAGGCACTTATCTCACCTTGGCCCGTTTGGCTCGCTGCCAGCCTTGGTGCGCGGGTGGGCACGACCCGGTTCCTGCCGAACGCCCCCGGCTCTTTGGCCGTCTGATTTCCTCTCCTTCTGAAAAGAAACCTTCATGAACGATATTCGCCGCACCATCCTGTGGGTGATTTTTGGCTTCTCCATGGTCTTGCTGTGGGACCAATGGCAAATCCATAACGGGAAGAAAGCCACTTTCTTCCCGAGCCCTACCAAGGCTGCCGCTCCTGCGGCCGCGGCGCCAGCAGGCAAGACAGACGCTTTGGTGCCTGCAGTTGCCACCCAGGTAGGTGTGGCACCGGTTGCACCCGCTGCCCCAGCCGTAGCCAGCGAACGGTTTGAAGTAAGCACCGATGTGCTGAAACTGACCTTTGACACAGAAGGTGGATCCTTGGTGCGCTCCGAGTTCCTCAAATACTCGGACATGGCAGACAAGATCCGTAACTTCGTGTTGCTGGACGATTCCAAAGACCGTGTGTACTTGGCGCAAACCGGGGTCATCCCGGGTGCTGCCGGTGGCGCATCGCCAACGCACAAATCGGTCATGACGGTCAGCGGTGACCGCGCATTGAAAGAAGGCCAAGACGAACTGGTCATCACCTTTACTTCACCCGAAGTGGGTGGATTGAAGCTGGTCAAGACCTATACCTTGCGCCGTGGTGCTTACGACATCGCCGTCAAGCACGAGTTGACCAACGCTTCCAGCGCGCCCCTGTCTCCACAGTTGTATTTGCAATTGGTGCGCGATGGCAACAAGCCAGCAGGCGAGTCCTCCTTCTATTCCACCTTCACAGGCCCAGCGGTCTACACCGAGGCCAAGAAGTACCAGAAGGTGGAGTTCAGCGAGATCAAGAAGAAGAGTGCTACCTTTGAGAAAGAGGCCGACAACGGCTACATCGCCATGGTGCAGCATTACTTTGCCAGCGCCTGGATTCTGCCAGCGGGAACTGCCCGTACCTATTCCCTGGACGGTGTGGATATCGGCTCCACCACAGCGGACTGCTGCTACCGCGCCACCATGATTGCGCCTGTGCCGGCCATTGAACCAGGCAAGACCCAGACCATGGCGGCTACTTTGTTCATGGGTCCGCAAGAAGAAAAGGCGCTGGAAGCCCTGGCTCCGGGCCTCGAACTGGTGAAGGACTATGGCTGGTTGACCATCCTGGCCAAGCCTTTGTACTGGTTGCTCGACAAGTTGCACGGCTTCATCCAGAACTGGGGCTGGTCCATTGTTGCCCTGGTGCTGTTGTTGAAGATCGCGTTCTATTGGCTCAACGCCAAGGCTTACGCCAGCATGGCCAAGATGAAGGCGGTCAACCCCAAGATCATGGAGATGCGCGAGCGCCTCAAGGACAACCCGCAACAGATGCAGCAAGAGATGATGCGCATCTACCGTGAGGAAAAAGTGAACCCCATGGGCGGATGCTTTCCCATCATGGTGCAGATCCCGGTGTTCATTGCTCTGTATTGGGTGTTGTTGTCCAGCGTCGAAATGCGCAATGCGCCATGGTTGGGCTGGATTCAGGACTTGTCTTCGCCAGACCCGTATTTCATTCTGCCCTTGATCATGACGTTGACTACGTTGCTGCAAACGGCTTTGAACCCCGCACCGCCGGACCCTCTGCAGGCCAAGATGATGTGGTTCATGCCGCTGGCGTTCAGTGTGATGTTCTTCTTCTTCCCGTCGGGCTTGGTGCTGTACTGGATCACCAACAACATCTTGTCCATCGCGCAGCAATGGATCATCAACACCCGCATGGGCGTGCCGCCCCAGTTCAATCTGCCCAAGTTCAAGTAAGCAGGCTGGGGTAGAGCGGCCGTGCTGACACGCCATAGCGACCCCATCGTGGCAGTGGCCACGGCACCCGGACGGGGAGCCGTGGGCATTGTCCGGATCAGTGGCAAAGACCTTTCCGGTTTTACCCACGCCTTTCTGGGCCGCACGCTGCGGCCGCGTGAGGCCACCTATCTGCCTTTCACCGATGCACAAGGCCAGCCCCTGGACCAGGGGTTGGCTTTGTACTTTCCGGGCCCCCATTCCTTTACCGGCGAAGACGTGCTGGAGCTGCAGGCCCATGGTGGCGCTGTGGTCTTGCAGTTGTTGGTCGCGCGTTGCCTGGAGCTCGCGGTCAGTACCTCCGTCACTACGGGGGGGGCGCTCTTGCCTGGTTTGCGTATTGCTGAGCCCGGGGAGTTTTCTCAGCGGGCCTTTCTGAACGGCAAGATCGACCTGACCCAAGCCGAGGCGATTGCCGACTTGATCGATGCCAGCACCGAAGCGGCTGCGCGCAGCGCCACACAGTCGCTGGCAGGCGCGTTCTCCAAGCAGGTCCACACCCTGCTGGAGGCGCTGACGCATTTGCGTATGCTGGTCGAGGCGACGCTGGACTTTCCGGAAGAGGAAATCGACTTTCTGCAAAAAGCCGATGCGCTGGGCCAGTTGCAGAAACTGCAGGCCACCGTGCAACAGGTGCTGCAGCAGGCCACCCAAGGCGCACTGTTGCGCGAGGGCATTACGGTGGTGATCGCAGGTCAGCCCAATGCCGGCAAGTCGTCCTTGCTCAATGCCCTGGCGGGCGCCGAACTGGCTATCGTCACGCCGATTGCCGGCACTACGCGTGACAAAGTGCAAGAGACCATCCAGATCAATGGCATCCCCATCCACGTGATCGACACCGCCGGTTTGCGCAGCAGCGATGATGCGGTGGAGCAGATCGGCATTGCCCGTGCCTGGCAAGCCATTGAGACAGCCGATGCGGTGCTGTTTCTCCACGACCTGATGCGCCAGAGTGCTATGGAATATATAGCTGCTGACGCAGATATCGCGGGGGCTTTAGCCCAAAAACTTGCTAAAAATACCCCTGTTATTCATGTCTGGAACAAGGCCGATGCGGTGACTGATGCGGTGGCCGATGCGGGCATTGTGCTGTCGGCCAAAACCGGGAAGGGTTTGGATGTTTTGCGGGAGCGTCTGCTAGTGTCCGCCGGTTGGCAGCCCTCGTCGGGGGGCGGATTCATCGCCCGTCAGCGACATCTGCAGGCGCTACGCCACGTGGATGCCCATTTGATGGAGGCCTATGCACACCTCAGTTTGGGGGGCAACGCGCTGGACCTGCTGGCTGAGGAGCTGCGCCTCGGGCAGAACGCACTGAGCGAAATTACGGGTGCATTTAGCTCCGATGACTTGCTGGGCGTGATCTTTTCCAAATTTTGCATTGGCAAATAGCCTGCACTACACTCCATCGCTCTCAGCCCCGAAAGCCTCAACAATGTCCCTCTTCCGTTGGTTCTCCAAAAAAAAGCAGGGACTTGCGCCTGCGGCAGAAAGTTCCGGCCTGGGGCATATCGATGCCACGCTGCCGTTCAACCACAGTGGGAAGTCGCGTTCCAAGGGGCCTCATTCCGTGCCGGGCAGCGCTGCCAATCGGAAAAACGAGCGCCTGGAGCGCCGGGAGTTGCTGTACACGGTGGTGCGCGAGTCCATGACCCGTGCCGGGTTGCTCTCCACCAGCTACAAGTTCAAGGTGCTGTCGCTGGACTCCAGGGGGCGTCAGTACCTGATCATGATGGACATGGCACGCCAGAACGTGGGCGACCCGCAGCGTCTGGCTGACATGGAAACTCACATTGCCAAGGTGGCCAAGTCACGGCACGATATTTTGGTCACGGCTGTGTATTGGCGTGTCAATGAACATGTGACGACAGGTCTGGCGCGCAGTGCCAGTGTGGTACCGGCCGTGTCCACCCCGGTAGCGCCAACTGCCCCGCGGTACGAGCCTTTGCAGGCGGATGAAGTGGCCGCCTTCAAGCAGGCGTTGGCAGCCATTCCCTCACCTAGCGCACTCTCGGCGCCCGGGGAAATTGTGCGCTCCGGACGCCGCAATCCGGCACCGCCCAGCTTTCAGGACACGGAGCTGGATGATCGTAATTCGCCGCTGAGTGGGACCCAGTACGGCGACCTCAACTGAGGCGCACCTTAGCGTGGCTTAGTGGCCCGCAAAATCCACCAGTGTGAACAAGGGCAGACCTGACTCTCGCAGGCGATCAGAACCGCCCAGCTCGGGCAGGTCCACAATCGCGGCGCCTTCCATCACATGGGCACCCAGTCGTTCCAGCAATTTTTTGCCGGCCATCATGGTGCCGCCAGTGGCGATCAGATCGTCAATCAGCAGGACACGGTCGCCTGCTTTCACTGCATCGGTGTGCAGTTCCACGGTGGCGCTGCCGTATTCCAGTTCATAGGTTTCTTCCACCGTGGTGAAAGGCAGTTTGCCTTTCTTGCGGATCGGGACAAAGCCGATGTTCAGCTCGTAGGCCACCACGGCTCCCAGGATGAAGCCACGCGCGTCCAAGCCAGCCACCACATCGGGCCGCATGCTGGGGTCCATATAGCGGTGCACAAAGGCATCAATCAGCACACGGAATACCTTGGCATCCTGCAGCAGCGGCGTGATGTCGCGGAACTGCACGCCCGGCGCTGGCCAGTCGGGCACGGTGCGGATGTTGTCCCGGAGGTATTGGTTGACGCTGAGGTGTTGCATAAGACTGGACGGGTGCGGAAATAAAGGCAGGCGCTATTGTGCCCCCAACTGTGCAGCGCTGGCCTAGCCTTTGAGTAGCTTCTGCTCGGCTATCGCCAAGGCGCCCGCTTTGCCGGACAGCACCAGCGTATCGCCACCTTCCAGCCGGCAGTGGGCATCGGTGGGAACGGCGGCGCCATCGTCGCGGCGCAAGCTCAGCACACGAATGTCCAAAGTCTCCAAATCGAAGTGTGCCAAAAGTTTGCCAGAGGCCTTGGCGCCTGCAGGCAAATTGACCGTGACCAAGCGCTCTTGTTGTAACTCGTCCACCGAGTCGTCGTCGGCGCCATGAAAGAAGCCGCGCAACAGGTTGTAGCGCGCATCGCGCTGGTCCTGCACGATACGGATCACGCGGCGCATAGGCACGCCCACCAGTGCCAGCGCGTGGCTGGCCAGCATCAGCGAGCCTTCAATGGCTTCAGGCACCACTTCCGTAGCACCCGCAGCGCGCAACTTGTCCAAAGCATGGTCGTCCTGGGTGCGAACAATGACGGGTACTTGGGGGGCATGGGTGTGGGTGTTGCCCAGTACCTTGAGTGCGGCCCCCTCACCCAGGTAGGTGATTACCACGGCGCTCGCCCGGGCCAGTCCGGCTGCCATCAGGGCCTGCAGGCGGGCTGCATCGCCAAACACTACCGATTGCCCGGCGGCGGCGGCCTGGCGTACCCGGTCAGGGTCCAGGTCCAGCGCCATGTAGGGAATACCTTCGTGCTCCAGCATGCGAGCCAGATTTTGTCCACAACGGCCGAAGCCGCAAATGATGACGTGCTGGTTAGCGCCGATGGACTTGCGCGCGATGGTGGTCATCTGCAGCGATTGCAGCAGCCATTCGCTGCTCACCAGTTTCATCACGATGCGGTTGCTGTACATCACGATGAACGGTGTGGCCAGCATGGACAACACCATGCTGGCCAAAATCGGGTTCAGCAAAGCGGGAGGAACCAGGGAGTTTTTCTGCGCCAGAGTCAGCAATACAAACCCGAATTCACCAGCCTGCGCCAAATACAAACCGGTGCGCAGGCTGACGCCCGATGACGTGCCCAAGGCTTTGGCCAGGCCGGTGACCAGTGCGGCTTTGAACACAATTGGCAATGCCACCAGTAGCAGGACCAGTGGCCAGCGTTCCAGCACCAGGCGCCAGTCCAGCAGCATGCCAATGGAGATGAAAAACAATCCCAGCAGCACGTCGTGAAAGGGGCGGATGTCGGTTTCCACCTGGTGTTTGTATTCAGTCTCCGAAATCAGCATGCCGGCAATGAAGGCGCCCAGGGCCAGGCTCAAGCCCGCCAGCTCGGTCAACCAGGCCAGGCCCAGCGTGATGAACAGCAAATTCAATACAAACAACTCATCGCTTTTGCGGCGTGCCACCAGTGTGAGCCAGCGCCGCATCAAGTGCTGGCCCCCTACCAGCAACACGGTCACCAGAACCACGGCTTTGAATGCAGCCAGAGCCAGCGCTTCAAACAGTTGTTCGCCTGAGGCTCCAAGCGCCGGAATCAGCACCAGCAGTGGCACGACGGCCAGATCCTGGAACAGCAGCACCCCCATCACGCGCTTGCCATGTTCGGAGTCCAGCTCAAGTCGTTCCACCATAAGTTTCACCACAATGGCCGTGCTGCTCATGGCCAGCGCACAGGACAGGGCCAGGGCCGCTTGCCACTCCATGCTCCAGATCCGTGGGAATACGGCTGCCATGCCCAGGGTCGCCGCGGTGGCAAGGAAAATCGTGACCACCACCTGCAGCAGCCCCAGCCCAAACACGTGCTTGCGCATGGCGCGCAGCCGCGGCAGGTTGAATTCCAAGCCGATCACGAACATCAAAAACACCACGCCAAATTCGCCCAAGTGACGGACTCCATCCGAATTTTGGGACAGTGCCAGTGCGTTGGGGCCAATCACCACGCCGACAGCCAGGTACCCCAACATAGGGGGCAGCTTGAGCGAGCGGCACGCCACCACCCCCAGCACGGTCGCCAGCAGGTAGAGCAGAGTGATTTCAAGTCCAGTCATGGCGCCATACTAGCAAGAGACATGCGCGTCTATAAAATGCGCACATGACAGCACATGCAGCAAGTGGCGGGTCTTCACGCGCCGACCGGGCTTTGGCCTTGGCCAGAGAAACGTTCGATATCGAGGCTGCGGCCGTTTTGGGGCTCAAGACCCGTGTGGGCGAAGGATTCGCCCAGACCGTGGAGCGGATTCTGGCTATTGAGGGCCGTGTGGTGGTGATGGGCATGGGCAAAAGCGGCCATGTGGGCCGCAAGATTGCCGCCACGTTGGCCTCCACCGGGACGCCCGCTCTGTTTGTGCACCCGGCCGAGGCCAGCCATGGCGACTTGGGCATGGTCACTCCAACCGACCTGGTGCTGATGATTTCCAATAGCGGTGAGTCGCAGGAGATGGCGGCCATCCTGCCCGTGCTCAAACGACTCGGCTCTGCTTTGGTGGCCATGACCAGCAACGCCGACTCCACCATGGCGCGTTACGCGGACCTCTGGATCGATACGGGAGTGGCCAAAGAAGCCTGTCCGCTCAACCTGGCGCCGACTGCCAGTACCACGGCCCAGTTGGCCATGGGCGATGCGCTGGCCGTGGCCCTGCTCGATGCACGAGGATTCCGCACGGAAGACTTTGCGCGCTCGCACCCCGGTGGCGCCCTGGGCCGCAAACTGTTGACACATGTGAGCGATGTGATGCGTTCTGGCGATGCCGTGCCGCGCGTGGCACCGACGGCCAGTTTCAGTGAGCTGATGCGCGAGATGAGCGCCAAAGGCCTAGGCGCTACCGCCGTGGTGGGGTCTGACAACACCGTGCTGGGCATTTTTACCGATGGTGATTTGCGCCGTTTGGTCGAGCAGGGCGTGGACCTTCGGGCCAAGACGGCGCAGGACGTGATGCGCGCAGGCCCCTACACCATGGGAGCCGATGCACTGGCGGTGGATGCGGCTGACCTGATGGAGGCCAAGCGCATCACCAGCGTCCTGGTGGTGGATGCACAGGGTGCCTTGTGCGGTGCGCTCAACAGCAACGACTTGATGCGCGCGAAAGTCATCTGATGGCCGCAACACCCCAAATCCAGTTTGCGCCCGATCTGTTGCTGCGTGCGCAGGGTATCCAGGTAGTGTTCCTGGATGTCGACGGTGTGTTGACCGATGGCGGTCTCTTGTTCTCCGAATCCGGCGAAACCCTCAAGCGCTTCAACACCCTGGATGGCCACGGCCTGAAGCTGCTGCAAAAGGCCGGCATCACCCCGGTCATCATCACCGGCCGTGACTCACAGCCCTTGCGGGTCCGCTTGCAGGCTCTGGGGGTGGTGCATGCCCACTTTGGAACCGAGGACAAGCGCCCTGCTGCCGAGCAGACCCTGCAGACACTAGGCCTGGACTGGTCGCGGGCCGCCGCCATGGGCGACGACTGGCCCGACCTCCCCGTGATGCGCCGCGCCGCGCTCGCGTGTGCGCCGATCAACGCCCATGTGGAAGTGCTGGGTGCTGCGCAGTACGTGACCCGCGCCTCGGGCGGCCACGGCGCGGTGCGCGAGCTGTGCGACTTGTTGCTGGTGGCAAGTGGCCGTTATGCGGACTTGCTGGAAAGTTATACACAGTGAAAAACTTCCTGTACGAAGTGTGGGATCGCGTCCTGCTCTACCTCCCCCTGATGGTGATGGGCACGCTGGCGCTTGGCACATACTGGCTGGTGCGTAGCACGCCAACACCGGAGGTGGCGCTGGCCGAGCGTGTGCGCGGTCACGAACCTGACTATTTCATGCACGGGTTTTCCATCAAAACCTACGATGCAACGGGGCGTATGCGTTCCGAGGTCCAAGGCAGTGTGGCGCGTCACTACCCCGACACCAAATGGATCGAGATTGACGGCATTCGCATCCGTTCGTTTGATGCCGAGGGTCGCCTCACCACTGCCAGTGCCCTTCGCGGTCTGACCAATGACAGTGGCTCGGAGGTCCAGTTGATGGGCAAAGCCGTGGTGGTGCGCGAGGCAGACACCACGGCGGCTGGCAAGGCCACGCCCCGCATGGAATACCGGGGTGAATTTCTGCACGCGTTCATGGACACCGAAGTGGTGAAATCCCACCAGCCGGTGGAGCTCACCCGTGGCAAGGACCGGTTCACGGCCGATGCCATGGACTTTGACAACGTGGACCAAGTCATGCGCCTGCGCGGTCGTGTGCATGGCACTTTGGTGCCTGATTCCCGCTAACTTTTACCTGCGTTTCTGGAGCACCCAATGGCCGCTTTGATTTTCATTACAGGTGCTTCCAGCGGCATTGGCCAGGCCCTGGCATGGCGCTACTACCAGGCTGGCTATACCTTGGCCCTGGTTGCCCGCCGGGTTGACGAAATCCACACCTGGGCCCGCAGCCAGGCGCTGGATTCCACGCGTTACCGGGTGTACGGTGCGGATGTGTCAGACATCAACAGCATTGTGGCGGCAGGACAAACTTGTCTCGCAGAGCTCGGTGTGCCCGATGTGGTGATTGCCAATGCAGGCATCAGCGTGGGGATGGACACGGGTGTTCGCAGTGACCTGGATGTCATGGTGCGCACTTTCAGCACCAACAACGTGGGATTGGCCGCAACCTTTCACCCCTTTGTGCGGGCGATGGCGCAGCGCGGAAGCGGCGCTTTGGTGGGTATTGGCAGTGTGGCAGGGATTCGTGGCTTGCCGGGCCATGGTGCCTATTGCGCGAGCAAGGCGGCAGTGATCAGTTACTGCGAATCTTTGCGCGGTGAGCTGGGTAGCAGCGGCATCAAGGTCGTTACCCTGTGTCCTGGCTATATCGACACACCACTCACACGCCAGAACCGCTACAGCATGCCATTCTTGATGCAGCCCCATGAATTTGCTGCGCGGGCGTTTGATGCGATTGCACAAGGTGCAAGTTACCGCGTGATTCCGTGGCAGATGGGCTGGGTGGCAAAAATCTTGCGCGCACTGCCGAACGGCTTGTATGACAAGGTGTTGGCGGGGCGGCCGCGCAAACGCCGTGAAGACGAGAATTAAAGGCTGACGTAGCAATAAAAAAGGGACCTTGCGGTCCCTTTTTTTGCAAAGTACGTGTACTTGCTGTCTGCTGCTTAGTAGCTGCTACGGCCACCGCCGTAACCACCGCCACCGGAGCGGCCGCCGCCACCGCCGCCGTAGCCGCCGCCACCGGAGCGGTCACCGCCGCCGCCGTAGCCGCCGCCACCGGAGCGGCCGCCACCGAAGCCGCCACCGCCAGCACCACCGCCGAAGCCGCCGGAACGGGGAGGACGGGGTTCCATGGGACGGGCTTCGTTCACCACCAAGCCGCGGCCACCGAACTGTTGACCGTTCATGGCGTTGATGGCGGTTTGTGCTTCAGCATCGCTGCCCATTTCCACAAAACCGAAGCCTTTGGAGCGACCTGTGTCGCGCTCCATCATGACTTTGGCGCTGGAAACGGAACCGTGTGCGGCAAACGCTTGTTGCAGGTCTTCGTCACGGAAAGAATAAGGCAGGTTGCCTACGTAAAGTTTGTTGCCCATGGAGGGACTCCTCAAAATAACTCAAAACGCGATGGAGTCCTTAACCGCAATCAACAAACCAGTGAAGACTTAAAGCAGACGCGAAACTGACTAAACACCGCAAACTTGCACA
>MGPB01000013.1 GCA_001795455.1 Curvibacter sp. GWA2_63_95
AACGAATCGTTCTTCACGCAGTGCGAGGCCGAGGGCTTCCGCCGCATCACCTACTTCCTGGACCGCCCCGATGTGATGGCCATGTACACGGTGACCTTGCGCGCCGACAAGGCCAAGTACCCGGTGCTGCTGTCCAACGGCAACCTGGTGGACAGCGGTGTGCTGGAAGATGGCCGCCACTACGCCAAGTGGGTGGACCCCCACAAGAAGCCCAGCTACCTGTTTGCGCTGGTGGCCGGCCAACTGGTGGCGCGTGAGCAGCGCATCACCAGCCGCGCTGGCAAAGAGCATTTGCTGCAGGTGTATGTGCGCCCCGGTGATCTGGACAAGACCGAACACGCCATGAACAGCCTGATGGCCAGCGTGGCCTGGGACGAGGCCCGCTTCGGCCTGCCGCTGGACCTGGAGCGCTTCATGATCGTCGCCACCAGCGACTTCAACATGGGCGCGATGGAGAACAAGGGCCTGAACATCTTCAACACCAAATACGTGTTGGCGAACCAGGCCACCGCCACCGATGCGGACTACGGCAACATCGAGAGCGTGGTGGGCCATGAGTACTTCCACAACTGGACCGGCAACCGCATCACCTGCCGCGACTGGTTCCAGCTGAGCCTGAAAGAAGGCCTGACCGTGTTCCGCGACCAGGAATTCAGCCAGGACCTGTGCGCCGAGCCCAGCGCCCGCGCCGTCAAGCGCATCGAAGACGTCCGTGTGTTGCGCACCGCCCAGTTCCCCGAAGATGCGGGCCCCATGGCCCACCCGGTGCGGCCTGACAGCTACATCGAGATCAACAATTTCTACACCGTCACCATCTACGAAAAAGGTGCCGAAGTGGTCCGCATGATGCAGACCCTGACCAGCCGCGCCGGCTTTGCCAAGGGCATGGCGCTGTACTTCGCGCGCTTTGACGGCCAGGCCGTGACCTGCGATGACTTTGCCCAAAGCATTGCCGACGCCAACCCCGGCTCCGCGCTGGCCAACTTGCTGCCCCAGTTCAAGCGCTGGTACAGCCAGGCCGGCACGCCCCGCCTGGCCACGCGTGGTGCGTATGACGCGGCGGCGCAGACCTACACGCTGCACTTCAGCCAGAGCTGTGCGCCCACACCGGGCCAAGTCGGCAAAGAGCCCTTTGTCATCCCCGTGAACCTGGGCCTGGTGGGTGCCAGCAGCGGCGCGGCCCTGCCCCTGCAGGTGCAAGGCAGCAGCGTGGCCGGTGCCGACAGCCACCTCTTTGTGCTGACCGAGGCCAGCCAGAGCATCACCTTCACCGGGGTGACCGAAGAGCCCGTGCCCTCCATCCTGCGCGGCTTCTCGGCGCCCGTGGTGCTGGACTTTGACTACAGTGACGCCCAACTGCTCACCCTGCTGGCGAACGACCCTGACCCGTTCAACCGCTGGGAGGCCGGTCAACGCTTGGCGTTGCGCAGCGCTATCAATTCAATAGCTGCTGGCGCAGATACCACGGGGGCTACACCCCTCAACGATGCCTATATCGATGCCATGCGCACCGTATTGCGCCACCCCACGCTGGACGCTGCGTTCAAGGAACTGGTACTGACCCTGCCCTCCGAGACCTACATCGCCGAGCAGCTGGACGTGGTGGACCCGCAGCGCATCCACGCCGTGCGCGAAGCCATGCGCCTGCAGCTGGCCATCGCCCTGCAGGCGGACTGGCAATGGGCCTACAGCGTGCACGAGAACAACGGCGCCTACCGCCCCGACCCGGTGTCCAGCGGCCGCCGCGCGCTGGCCGGCATGGCGCTCAGCTTCCTGTGCCTGGCTGCCATGCAGAGTGGCGATGAGGTCTGGCCCGGCAAGACGCTGCAGCGCTTCAAAGACGCCAGCAACATGACCGACCGCTTCAACGCCCTGCACGCCCTGGTGGGCAGCGGCCACGCACTCGCGTCGCCCGCCCTGGCCCGTTTCCACGCGCTGTTCAAAGACGAAGCCCTGGTGCTGGACAAATGGTTTGCCCTGCAAGCCGGTACCAGCGACCGCGGTGGCCAGGTGCTGCCCGCCGTGCGCCTGCTGCTGGCCCACCCGGACTTCAACATCCGCAACCCCAACCGTGCACGCAGCGTCATCTTCAGCTTCTGCAGCGCCAACCCCGGTGGTTTCCACCGGGCGGACGCGGCAGGTTATGTGTTCTGGGCCGAACGCGTGATGGAGCTGGACGGCATCAACCCCCAGGTGGCCGCCCGCCTGGCCCGCGCGCTGGACCGCTGGAAGAAGCTGGCCGAGCCCTACCGCAGCGCTGCACGTGAAGCACTGGTGCGTGTGGCCGCCAAGGCCGACCTCAGCAACGATGTGCGCGAGGTCGTGGACCGCGCGCTGGCGGACTGATTTTTCAAACTTAGGACCTTTCCATGACACAACGCATCTCGCTCACGCGCTACCTCATTGAGAAGCAGCGCGGCCACGAAGGCAAGGGCAGCGCCCCCGGCGCCATTCCACCCCAGCTGCGCCTGCTGCTGGAGGTGGTGGCCCGCGCCTGCAAAAGCATCAGCCTGGCCGTGACCAAGGGCGCCCTGGGCGGCGTGCTGGGTACGGCCGAAAGCGAAAACGTACAGGGTGAAATCCAGAAGAAACTGGACATCATTGCCAACGAAGTGCTGATTGAAGCCAACGAGTGGGGCGGCCACCTGGCCGCCATGGCCAGCGAGGAAATGGAAGGCATCTACACCGTGCCCAACCGCTACCCGCAGGGCGAATACCTGCTGATGTTTGACCCACTGGACGGCTCCAGCAACATCGACGTCAACGTGAGCATTGGCACCATCTTCAGTGTGCTGCTCAAGGCGCCCGAAGGCCCCAGCGTGAGCGAGCAAGACTTCCTGCAGCCCGGCACCCAGCAGGTGGCCGCGGGCTACTGCATCTACGGCCCGCAAACCACGTTGGTGCTGACCGTGGGCGACGGTGTGGCCATGTTCACGCTGGACCGCGAGCAGGGCTCGTTTGTGCTGACGCAAGAGAATGTGCGCGTGCCCGAGGACACCAAGGAATTCGCCATCAACATGAGCAATATGCGCCACTGGGATGCGCCGGTGAAACGCTACATCGACGAATGCCTGCAAGGCGCCGACGGCCCGCGCGGCAAGGACTTCAACATGCGCTGGATCGCCAGCATGGTGGCCGATGTGCACCGCATCCTGACCCGCGGCGGCGTGTTCATGTACCCCTGGGACAAGCGCGAACCCGAGAAGCCAGGCAAGCTGCGCCTGATGTATGAGGCCAACCCCATGGGCTGGCTCATCGAACAAGCGGGCGGTGCCGCCACCGATGGCAAACAACGCATTCTGGAGATCCAGCCCACCAAGCTGCACCAGCGTGTGGCCGTGTTCCTGGGATCGAAAAACGAGGTGGAGCGCGCCACCCGCTACCACTCGGAAGCGGCCTGATCACAAGAGGCATCCCGCTATAATTGCGGGCTTAGTTGCCGGTGTAGCTCAGTCGGTAGAGCAGCTCATTCGTAATGAGAAGGTCGGGTGTTCGATTCATCTCTCCGGCACCAAAATTGAAAGCCCCTCGCTGTTATGGCGAGGGGCTTTTGCACAGAAAGGGGCTGATGTGATGCGTGCCATATTTGGAATAGTGAGCCTGCTCATCGTGCTCGCCATCGTTGGCGTACTGGCCAAAAAGCAGCTGGGTGGCACGACTAGCGTGGCCCCAGGCGCTGCACCTGCCGCAAGCCCGCAGCAGCAGAGCCAGCAAATACAGCAGCAGATCCAACAAACGGTAGAGGGCACGCTGCAGCAGGCGCGGCCCATGCCGGAAGACGCCCCCAAGTAAGCCCGACACATCATGTTCTTTGCGTCCAAAATTCTGGCCCTGATTACGCAGCCATTGGTGTGGGTATTCGCCCTCTTGCTGCTGAGCCTGCTGGTGCTGCGGCGCTGGCCGCGCGCTGGCCGGCGGCTGGTGGGCACCGCGCTGGCAATACTGGTGCTGACGGCATGGAAGCCGTTACCTGAAACCATCATCCGTGCACTGGAGAGCCGGTACCCCGAGATGGCGCCCAACGCCAAGCTGGAGGGTTATGCGGGCTTGGTGGTACTGGGAGGTGGCCTGGAGTCGGGCCGCGCGCAACTCGCCCATGTGCAGCCCATGCTGAACGAAGCCGCCGAGCGCATGACAGGCACGGTGGCGACACTGCGCCACAACCCGACGTTGCGGGTGCTGTTCACCGGGGGCGAAGGTGCGCTCATGGGCATTGGGCAATCAGAGGCCGAGCGCGCCAACATGTTTTTTGACAGCCTGGGAGTGAGCAGGCAGCAGGTGCAGTATGAGTCTGCCTCACGCAACACCTACGAGAACGCAGTGCTGAGCGCCAAGCGGCCGGGCGTGGACCCGACACAGCGCTGGCTGCTGGTGACCTCGGCCTGGCACATGCCACGCTCCATGGCCACCTTCCAAAAAGCAGGCTGGAATGTGACGGCCTACCCGGTGGACTTTCGCACCGGAGATAGCAGCAACTGGCTGGAGTTCTCGATGGCGGGTGGCGCCGTGGAGTGGCAACTGGCGCTGCACGAGCTGGTGGGCCTGCTGGCCTACAAGCTCACCGGGCGCCTCTAGCCCGCGTGGCGCTTAGTCGTTGAGGGTGCGCCGGGCGTGCACCTTGTCGATGCGGCGACCTTCCAGGGCCACCACTTCAAACAGCCAGTGCGCGCAGACGATATTGGCGCCTTCTGCAGGTAGGTCGCCCGACACCGCCATGAGCAACCCCGCCAAGGTGTTGTAACGGCCGCGTTCTTCGTCGGGCAGGTCGTCTTCTATTTCCAGCCGGGCCTTGAGTTCGCTCAGGGGCATGAGGCCATCGAGCATCCAGGAGCCATCGTCTTGCTGCACGGCCCAGGCTTCGGCTTGTACATCGGGTTGCAGCTCGCCGGTGATGGCTTCCAGCAGGTCGTGCGGGGTGATGAGGCCTTGCACCACACCGTATTCGTCCACCACAAACACCATGCGCGCGGACTTGACGCGGAACTGCTCGATCAGCTCCATGCCACTCAGAGTCTCGGGCACAAACACGGCAGGCTCCACCAAGGCAGCGATGGTGTAGGGATAACGCACACCGCGCTCCAGCAAACGCGCCACGCTGACGACACCAGCTACATCGTCCAGGGAGCCACGGCACACGGGGTACCAGGAGTGCACCCCCTTGCCAGCGCTGCCGCTGGCCATTGACAGGGCTTGCTCTACCGTGGAGTCGGCGTCCAGCCAGGCGATGTCGGTGCGTGGCAGCATCATGGAGGTGAGGTGCCGGTCATCCAGACGGAAGACGTTGCGCACCATTTGGTGCTCGTGTTCTTCAATGATCCCGGCATCCACCCCCTCTTCCAGGCTGGCAGAGATTTCGGCCTCGGTCACCGCGCGGGTGTCCGTGGTGTCGATGCGCAGCAGCTTGAGCATGCCGTGCGTGCAGACCGAGAGCAGGCGCACAAAAGGTTTGGCACCGGTGGCCACCCAGGTCATGGGCAGGGCCACCACGCGGGCCACGGTTTCCGGGTAGAGCTGGCCAATCCGCTTGGGCACCAGCTCGCCAAACAGAATGGTGATGAAGGTGATGCCGGTGACCACAATGGCGGTGGCCGAGACTTCAGCCACGCGGTCGGACAGGGTGATCGTGGTTTGCAACCAGCCGGCCAGCTTGTCACTAAAAGCAGCCTCGCCCACGATGCCGTTGAGCATGCCAATGGAGGTGATGCCGACCTGCACGGATGACAAAAACTGGGTGGGGTTGTCCATCAGCGCCAGGGCCGCCTTGGCGCCCTTGTCGCCGGCCTCGGCCATGGTTTGCAGCCGCACTTTGCGACTGGCGGTGAGCGCCAGCTCGGACATGGCGAAAGCACCATTCAGCAAAGTCAGCACGATGATCAGCAAAAAATCCATGGAACCCAAGCGAGAATGAACACCATGGCAATGTACCTTATTGGCGATGTGCAGGGCTGCGACGCCGCCCTGGCGCAGCTCCTCCAGCGCATCGACTTCTCCCCCAGCCGCGACACGCTCTACCTGCTGGGCGACCTGGTGAACCGCGGACCGGATTCGGCCGGCGTGCTGCGCCGCCTGATGGGTTACGGCGCGTCCGCCCGCTGCCTGCTGGGCAACCACGACCTGCACCTGCTGGCCGTAGCCCACGGCGTGCGCAAGCCCAGCCGCCTGGACACACTGGACGCGCTGCTGGCCGCCCCCGACCGCCCCGCCCTGCTGGACTGGTTGCGCCAGCAGCGCATGGCGATGCACGAGCGCATTGGCAATTCAGAGCTATTAATGGTGCATGCCGGCGTACTGCCTGCGTGGACAGCTATTAAAACCATAGCACTGGCAGCCGAAGTGGAAGCCGTGCTGCGTTCGGACAAAGCGGGCGCGTTTTTCCATGCCATGTATGGCAATGCCCCCGCACAGTGGAACGACGACCTGGAGGGCATTGAACGGCTGCGCGTGATCGTGAACGCGCTGACGCGCATGCGCTTTTGCACCCCCGAAGGCGCCATGGAGTTCGCCAGCTCTGGCCCGGCCGACCAGGCGCCCGCGGGTTACCTGCCTTGGTACGAGGCGCCGGGGCGCCAGACGGCCAATGTGGCAGTGGCGTTTGGCCACTGGTCGACGCTGGGCTGGCTGGGCCGGCCCGATGTGTTGGCGCTGGATACCGGCTGCGTGTGGGGCGGTTGCCTGAGCGCGCTGCGGGTCGAGCCTGGCGCCGCAGGTGCCCCCTGGCGCACCGAACTACTGCAGGTGCACTGCGAACAATCACAAAAACCCGGGGAATAAACCGGTCAACAAAAACGGCGCACCAGGCGCCGTTTTTATGATTGGAAACCTGACAAGCCTTATTCGGACTTGAACAGCGCTGCCACTTTGCGTTTGGGTTTGATGTTGGAAGAGATGCTGCGTGTGGCAGGGCGCGCAGATGCTTCCCACGACGGTGCGGCATCCGGTGCCGCACTGGGCTCGTAGGGCTTGTCAAAGAACGGGTCGCGCGAGACTTGCACCGGGCGGTTGTAGTCGTTGCGCGGGGCACGAGGCACACGCACCCGGTCACCATCATCACGCGGGCCACGGCCTTCGCCACGTCCGGCGCTGCGGCCGTTGTCGCTCACCGCGCTGCCATCTTCGTGGTACATGCGGCGGCCATCGTTGATACGGCCTTGCTTGCGAATGTCGGGCTGCTCTTCTTCAAACTCCACCGCTTCGAGTTCAATCTTGGTCTTGATCAGCTTCTCGATGTCGGCCATGAGGCGGGCATCGTTGCCGCCGCCCACAAAGGTCACGGCCAAGCCGGAAGCGCCGGCGCGCCCCGTACGGCCAATGCGGTGCACATAGTCTTCGGCGTTGAAAGGGATGTCGAAGTTGAACACTGCGGGCACATCCTTGATGTCCAGGCCGCGGGCGGCCACATCGGTACACACCAGCAAGTCCACTTCGCCCTTTTTGAAGGCTTCCAGCGCCTTGAGGCGCTCGTCCTGGCTCTTGTCGCCGTGCAGGGCAGCGGTCTTCAGGCCTTCACGCTCCAGAGAGCGCGCCAGGCGGGCACAACCCAGCTTGCTGTTCACAAACACAAAGGCCTGCTTCATGCCACGCTGTTTGAGGATCTGGTGCAGGGCGTGGCGCTTGTTGTCTTCGCCCACGCTGTAGAAGTGCTGCTCGACCGTAGACGCCGTGGCGTTGGAGCGTGCCACTTCGATGGTGACGGGGTTCTGCAGATAGCTGCTGGCCAGGCGCTTGATCTCGGGCGAGAAGGTGGCACTGAACAACAGCGTGGTGCGCTGCTTGGGCAGGTAGGACAGGATACGCTGCAGGTCTGGCAAAAAGCCGATATCCAGCATGCGGTCGGCTTCGTCCAGCACCACGTACTCGACCTGGTTGAGCACGGCATTTTTGGCTTCGATGTGGTCCAGCAGGCGGCCGGGGGTGGCCACCAGCACTTCCACGCCTTTTTTCAGCTCCAGGGTCTGGGGCTTCATGTCCATGCCGCCAAACACTACGGCACTGCGCAGGTTGGTGTGCTTGGCATACAGCTTGACCTGCTGGGCGACCTGGTCGGCCAATTCACGCGTGGGCAGCAGCACCAGCGCGCGCACGGGGTGGCGGGCGGGGGACGTGGACGCGTTTTCGTGCTTCATCAGGCGGTGCAGCAGGGGCAGCGAGAAAGCGGCCGTTTTGCCAGTACCGGTCTGGGCGGCGCCCATCACGTCCTTGCCCGTAATCACCACAGGAATCGCCTGCGCCTGGATAGGCGTCATGAATTCGTAGCCCATGTCGGCCACGGCGCGCTTGAGCGGCTCGGCCAGCGCCAGGTCGGCGTAACGCATGGGCGGGGCTTCGGCGGGCGCAGTGGCGGCAGGCGCGGAAGCAGGGGATTGCAGTTCAGTAGTCAATTCGGTCAGGCATAGCCAAAAAGGTGCTATCCATCCGATAGCGGGGGTGCCCCAAGACTCAGGGCAAACCCCGATTATCCCCTACTCCTATAAAGAGCGGGCCGAGAAGGTGTCGCAGGCCTTGACGCTGCCGGTTTTCAGGCCCTTGTCAAACCAGCGCTGGCGCTGGGCGCTGCTGCCATGGGTAAAGCTCTCGGGCACCACGGACTGGCCGCTGCCGCGCTGCAGGGCGTCGTCGCCAATCTTGGCGGCGGCATTCATGGCCTCGGCCACATCGCCGTCCTCCAGCAGTTGGCGCGCATTGTTGGCGTGGTGCGCCCAGACACCGGCAAAGCAGTCGGCCTGCAACTCCAGGCGCACGCTCAGGGCGTTGCCCTCGGCTTTGCTGGCGCGGCCGCGGGCCTCTTGCACCTTTTCACTGATGCCCAGCAGGTTCTGCACATGGTGGCCCACCTCATGGGCAATCACATAGGCCTGGGCAAAGTCGCCTGGCGCACCCAATTGCTTTTGCAGGGTTTCGTAAAAGCCCAGGTCGATATAGACCTTCTGGTCGGCCGGGCAGTAAAACGGGCCCATGGCGCTCTGGCCCTGGCCGCAGGCCGTGGAGGTGGCGCCGCGGAACAGCACCAGCCGGGGTTGCTGGTAGTCCGCCCCGCCCTTTTTGAACACCTCGGTCCAAACGTCCTCCGTATCCGCCAGCACGGTGGAAACAAAGCGGGCCATGCGGTCGTCGGCCGGCGGACGCTGCGCCGGAGCCTGCTGCACCATGGGTGCGGGGCCGCCCTCGCCGCTCAGCAGCCCCAGGATGGTGAGTGGATTGATGCCCAGCGCCCAGCCACCCAAGAGCGCGACGACGAGGGTGCCCACGCCGAGTTTGCTGCCCAGCAGCGCGCCCAGCAAACCGCCCAGACCGCCGCCGCCACCAAAGCCGCCACCGGATCCACCGCTGCGGCGGTCTTCGACGTTGTCAGATTCGCGATTGCCTTCCCATTTCATGGTGTGGATTTCCCTGGGGTGGAGGTTTCGATGAACTGGGCCAGCCCGGTGGACCAGTCGGCAGACGCGGGATGCAGGTCCTGCAGCGATGCGATCTCGACACCGGCATCGGCCAGCATTTTTTCGGACGCGCCGTTGATGCGCTCCTGGTGCGCCTTTTTGTCCAGATAAATCACGCGTTTGATGCCAACCTGGATGATGGACTGCACGCAGCGGGGGCAAGGGTATTGGGTCGCGTAAATGGTGGAGCCATGCAGCGGCAGCGTGGTGCAGTTGAGGATGGCGTTTTGCTCGGCATGGACGATGTAGCTGTGGCGCGAGTTCAGCGGGTCGGTGTCGTCGTCCTGCCAATAGTGCGCGTCATCGTCGTTGCAGCCGCGCGGCAGGCCGTTGTAGCCCACACCGGAGATCTTGTTGTCCGGGCTCACGATGCAGGCCCCGTTGCGCTTGCGTGCGTCCTTGGAGCGGCCCGATGCCAGCAACGCCACCCCCATGAACATGGAATGCCAGTGGATCAGGGAGTCGTTTTTCATAGCGCGTTGGAAGGTTGGGCTCAGTCTAGCACTGCATCGCGAAGGCCTCTGGGGCTGCGAGACAGGGTGCCACGCCGCTCCAGCAGCACCGAGGCCGCAAACACAAACAGACCAATGAACGACAGGAAGGCCCCCACATACCCCGTGGCGGCGTAGCCGTAGCCCCATGCAATGGCCAATCCCCCCAGCCAGGCACCCAAGGCGTTGGCAATATTGAAGGCGGAATGCATGGACGCAGCCGCCAGCGTCTGGCCGTCGGCCGCCACATCCATCAGCCGCGTCTGGATGGCCGGGCCGGCCGCAAAGGTGCAACCAATCAGAAACGAGGTGAGGCACAGCATCCACGGCGACGCAGCAGTGAGGCTGAACAACGTCATCACCACGATGTTGAACACCAACATGCCGCCGATGGTGCCCATGAGCGCAATGTCGGCCAGCTTGGAGCCCACCACGTTGCCCACATTCATGCCGATGCCGAACAGCACCATGATCAACGGAATCATGCCCGCCGGCATGTGCGCCACCTCGGTGGCCGTGCTGGCAACGTAAGAGAAGATGGCGAACATGCCGCCAAAACCGGTGGCCGCGAGTGTGAGGGTGAGCAACACCTGCGGGTGGGTAAACGCCACCAACTCGCGCACCACGCCAGCCCCCTCTGAAGGTTTGTCACGCGGCAGGTAAATCCAGATCAGCGTCACCGTCAATACGCTGATGAGCCCCACCGCCAGGAACATGACGCGCCAACTGAGGTACTGCCCAAACAGCGCCATGACGGGGGTGCCGATCAGCGTCGCGCCGGTCAGCCCCAGCATCACATAACCCACCGTGCGGGCCCGCATGTCCAGCGGAACCAAAGATGCCGCCACCAGCGCGGAGACACCAAAGTAAGCGCCGTGTGGCAGGCCTGACAAAAAGCGCAACACGATGAAGCTCACAAAATCTGGCGCCAGCGCACTGGCGAAGTTGCCCACGGTGAACACCGCCATGAGGATCAGCAGCAGCGTGCGCCGGGACGACTTGGCACCCGCGATGGCAATGATTGGCGCGCCCACCACCACGCCCAGGGCGTAGGCGCTGATGACATAACCGGCCTGCGGAGTGGTCACCGCAAAGGTGCGGGCCACATCGGGCAGCAGGCCCATGATGGCGAATTCACCGGTGCCAATGGCGAAGCCGCCACAGGCCAGTGCGACGATGACCAAAACAATTTGCAGCCGTGTCAGCACGGGGGACTCTTCTGTCGCAACCATGGTTTCCTTGGGAGGGGCGGTGGGTCACACCGTAAGGCAGGGGCGGGGCCAGCGCTTGCGCACCGACCCGCCGCGGGTCTCGAACTATACGGGATTACCCTTAACCCCACCTAGCAACGCTACTAAATCAGGAGCTGCTCGCGCAACATCCACGGGGGCTAGAGGCCTAAAAGGCTTGAGAAATGACGGTTTGCTCGACCAGGCGGTCATCGCCCAGCACGATCAGCGAGAACAGCAGCTCGTCCAGATTGGACGCCAGCGCCGTCTTGCGGGTTAGCAGCGGTGTGGCTTGCGGGTTGATGACGATGAAGTCGGCCTCGCAACCCGGCAGCAGGTTGCCCACCGCAGGTCCTCCGTTCGCACCGTCCAGGCCCAAAGCAGCTGCCGCACCTGCCGTGTGCTGCCACCACAGGTGCTGGGGCGAGAGCGACAGGCCGGGCTTGGTCTGGCCTTCGCGGCCCACGTAATACGCGGCCAACATGGTGTGGAAGGGGCTGAACGAGGTGCCGCCCCCCACATCGCTGGCCAGGCCGTACTGGTAACCGACACGGTTGGCACCCTCGTAGTCGAAGAACCCGCTGCCCAGAAACAGGTTGCTGGTCGGGCTGACGGCCGCCGCGGCGCCGGTGTCGCGCATCAGCGCGCGGTCGTCGTCGTCAAAGTGGATGCAGTGGGCGTAGATCGCGCGTTCGCGCATCAGGCCGAAGTCGTCGTAGGTGGCCAGGTAGCTGCGAGATGCCGGGAACAGTTCGCGCGCCCAGGTGATCTCGTCCTTGTTCTCGGCCACGTGGCTTTGGATCCAGACATCACCGTACTGCTGGGCCAGCTCGCCCGCGCCGCGCAACTGGGCATCGGTGCTGGTGGGGGTAAAGCGCGGGGTGATGGCGTAGCCCAACCGGTCCACGCCGTGCCAGCGCTGGATCAGCGCCTCGGTGTCGCGCAGGCTCTGCTCGGTGCCGCTCACACTGCCCTGCCCCTGGTTCAACAAATCGGCCGGCGCGTGGCGGTCCATCAGGCACAGGCCGGTGATCAGGCGCATCTTCTGGGCCTGGGCCTCGGCAAACAGGGCGTTGACCGACTCCACATGCGAAGTGGCAAAGGTGAGCGCGCTGGTCACACCGTTGCGCAGCAACTCTGCTACAAAAAAAGTAGCTGCTTGCGCACTGTAGTCGGGGGCTGCAAAGCGTTTTTCTTCTGGAAAGGTGTAATTTTCCAGCCACGGAAGTAAACCGGAAGCAGGCGAGCCGATGACGTTGGTCTGCGGGTAGTGGATGTGCAGGTCGATAAAACCCGGCGCGATGATGCGGCCCGGGAAATGCTGCACGGCCAGTTGCGGGTACTGCGGCGCGACGGCGCTGTAGGCGCCGATGGCCTGCACCACCTGGGTGCCTTGGGCATTGGGGCCGACAACCAGCAGGCCATCGGTTTCAAAACGGGCCTGCCCCGGTGCATCGGGGGCAAACCACAAAAGGGAGGCACGGTAAGCTTTCATGCGGGCAAGCATATATCGCAGCGCAGCAATGTCCATACCACGGCACGCATAGCCCCTATGGATTTACACGCAGCCGCGCCAAGGCCTTCAGGCGCGCAAGGTGCAACTGTCGCCAATGCCTTCGCGCCACACGCGCACCTGCCACAAGCCGCTGAATTCCACTGCCATGGCGCGCCAGATGAAGGCAGCCAGGTTTTCCAGCGTAGGCGGGCCCAGGTCTTCCACTTCGTCCAGCAGGTGGTGGTCCAGGCGCGGGCGCAGCACGGCGATGGCGTTGCGCAGGTGGCCCAGGTCCACCACCATGCCGGTGTCTTCGTCGGCATTGCCGGCCACGCTGATTTCGGCGTGGTACGTGTGGCCGTGGATGCGGCGGCTGCCAGCCACCTCCTCCGCGTCGTCCAGCGTGCGCTTGAGGGTGTGGGCGGCGTCAAAGAAAAACTTCTGGCTCACCTCGCAGCGGCGCGGAATGGGGATGGCGGGTGCTTGGGTCATCGGATGCCTGTGATCTTGTGGGTTTGCAGGGACAGGCGCCACTGCGGGCGCTCCAGGCATTGCGCAATGCAGGCCCGGGTGTTGTCGGCCCGCAGGAGGTTGTCCATGGGTTGCAGGTAGCGGTGCAAAAAGTCCGCCGCCTCGCACTCGGCCAGCGTGATGCCGGCTTGGGGCCACACCAGCTTGAGCTCATGCCCGCTGCGCTGCACCCAGGTGGAGCCCGCCTTGGGGCTCACGCAGATCCAGTCGATGCCCTCGGGCGCGGCAATCGTGCCATTGGTTTCCACCGCAATCTGGAAGCCCTGCGCGTGCAGCGCCTCAATCAGCGCAGCGTCCACCTGCAGCAACGGCTCCCCCCCCGTCAGCACCACAAAGCGGTGGGCCGCATCGGTGTCGGGCCACTGCGCAGCAATACGCTCGGCCAATGCCTGGGCGCTTTTGAACTTGCCGCCCAGTGTGCCGTCGGTGCCCACAAAGTCGGTGTCGCAAAACTGGCAGACGGCGCTGGCACGGTCCTGCTCGCGGCCGGTCCAGAGGTTGCAACCGGCAAAGCGGCAGAACACCGCGGGGCGGCCCGCGTTGGAGCCCTCGCCCTGCAGCGTGTAGAAAATTTCTTTAACCTGGTATGTCATCGCGGCCTCAATGGCTGACCTTGCCCTGCACGCCGGCCACCAGCCAGTTCATGCTCAGGATGTCGGCGTCGCTCAGGGTCTTGCCTTTAGCGATGGCGAGCTTGCCCTCGTTGTCCAGCACATCGGCCTTGGCCGCAAAGGGATGCAGCTTGCCCGCCGCAATGTCTTGCTGGCGCTGCAGCACTTCGGCCTGCACCGCCTTGGGCACTTTGCTGCCAAAGTCACCCACACGAATCATCCCGTCCTTCACGCCGCCCCAGACATTGCCGCTCTTCCAGCGGCCGTCCAGCACGGCCTGGGTGCGGGCGGTGTAGTAGCTGCCCCACTGGTGGGTCACGGCCACGATTTGCGCGTCAGGCGCGACCTTGCGCATGTCGGAGTGGTAGGCCACAGCCAGCTTGCCGCGCTCTTGCGCCGCGGCCATCACGGCGGTGGAACCGGTATGGAAAGCGATCACGTCCACGCCCTGGTTGAACAAGGTCATGGCGGCATCGCGCTCACGCGGCGGGTTGAACCACTCCCCCAGCCACAGCACCTTGACCTGGGCCTGCGGGTTGACCGAACGCATGCCCAGTGTGAAAGCGTTGATGCCCTGCAGCACCTCGGGAATGGGAAAACCCGCCACGTAGCCGGCCAGCTTGCTCCTTGTCATGCGGCCCGCGGCCACACCGGCCAAGTAGCGACCCTCGTAGTAGCGCGCATTGGCCACGGCCACATTGGGCGCAGTCTTGTAGCCGGTGATGGATTCGAACTTCACGTCCGGAAACTCTTGCGCCACCTTGAGCGTGGGTTCCATATACCCAAAGCTGGGGGTGAAGATGAGCTTGTGGCCCTGGCGCGCCAGGTCACGGATCACACGTTCGGCATCCGGGCCTTCGGCCACGTTTTCTACGTAAGTGGTCTGCACCTGGGCGCCCAGGGCGGCGGCCACGGCCTGGCGGCCTGCCTCGTGCTGGCGCACCCAGCCGGCGTCGCCCAGGGGCGCGACGTACAGAAAACCAACCTTGAGCGGCTGGTCTTTGGCAGGGTCTGTGGTTTGGGAGATGGCGCTGTGGGGTGCGCAAAGAAAACAACAAGCGGCCACGGCAGTGGCTGCGAGGTTTTTATACATGGTAGTCCTCTACATGGCCCTGAGACATCACAACCAGCGCTTCAGGGCAGCGGCGCCGGGCGCATATTTTACGCCACACGGCATAATTGAGAATAATTCTTGTTTGAAACGCTTTTCTCGCCATGCCCACGCCTCACTTGTCATTGCCCGAATCCGCCCACGATCTGGCCCGCTGGACACCTGCCGACTGGCAGAGCGTCATCACAGGGGAACCCACCACCTCGGCGCAGTGGATGTTGCACAGTGCCCGCCTGGGCCATGCCGATGCACAAACCATCCTGGGCCAGTGGCTGCTCAACGGCCATGGTCTGGACCGTGACCCGGTAGGCGCACTGGCCTGGTTCCTGAAAGCGGCCGCACAGGGCCACCCCATGGGCGTCAACATGGCGGGACGCTGTTTTGAGAACGGCTGGGGCGCCGATGCCGATTGTTTTGCCGCGGCTAATTGGTACCGCCAAGCCGCCACCAAGGGACTGGATGCCGGCATGTACAACTACGCCAACCTGCTCGCCACGGGCCAGGGCGTGAAGCAGGACGCCGCAGAAGCCCTGCAGTGGTACCGCAAGGCCGCCGCCTTGGGCCATGCCAAGTCCATGACCAAGATCGGCTTCTTTTACGAAGACGGCCGGGTGGTGGCGCAAGACAGCGCGGCGGCCTTCACCTGGTTCGAGGGCGGTGCGCGCGGTGGCGACTTTCGTGGCCAGTACAACTACGCCAGCATGCTGGCAGCGCGCGGCCAGATGGATGTGGCGCTGGAGTGGTTGCGCAAGGTGCCGCTAAGCGCAACCCCTGGCTTCAAACGCTTGGCCGGGGAGCAACTGCTGCGGTCGCCCCACCCGGCCTTCCGGGCCGTGGGGCAACAAATGCTGGATGCACTGTCCAGCGTGGCAGCGCCTTAAGCAGCCAGGCCAGCACGCGTGGCAAGGACACGCGCTGCGGCACCAACAGCTCCAGCTCGGCATCCGATTGCGCCACGATGCGCAGCCAGTCGGACACCTGTACCCGGTGCACCGCACCGCGTGGCAACGCCATGCGCTTGCTCCACAAACCATCGTCCAGGGCGATGCGCTGCTCCAGCACCACCGCGCCGGTGCTGACCCGAATCACCGTACCCCGTGGCATGTGTTCAAACAGAGACTGCCCCTGGGCCAGCACACGCTGGCCCAGGGGAAACGATGCGGATCCGCTGGGCATAGACCACCTCCGGGTTGCTGCGTTGAAAGGGCAAAGCGCCTCATCACAAGGGCTTTGTGCACCGGGGAAATCGTAGGGTCCAGCCAGGGTTCGTAACAGGCACAGCGGCGCACTGTCTGGGCCAGAACAGATGCCACACCAGCCATCTGTTACGGTACGGTTTTGACAAATCTGTACCTGTTCTCCCCACCCCGGATCAAGGACTATCGGCCATGGACACCGCATTGATCACCACCACAGGACACCGCGCGCCAACCACGGCAGAGCCCATCTACCAGCGCCTGGCCGCGCACTACCGCGGCGCCATCCAGGCGGGGTCATTGGTGGTGGGGGACCGCATGCCCTCGCTGCGCAGCCTGATGCGCCAACACGAGGTCAGCCTGTCTACCGCCATGCAACTGAGCCGGCAGCTGGAGAGTGAGGGCTGGCTGGAGGCGCGGCCGCGCTCGGGCTACTTTGTGCGCAAGCCCTTGCGCAACACACTGGCCACGGTGAGCGAGCCACGCATGGATGTCACGCCGGACCCGGCGCAGTACGTGGGTATCCATGCGCGTGTGTCCGACTTCATCGCACGCGGCCGGCTGCACATGGTCAAGACCAATCTGGCCGTGGCGCGCTGTGCACCCGAGCTTTACCCCGCCGAGGCCCTGAAACTGGCCGCCATGCGGGTGCTGCGCAACCACCCGCAGTTGTTGGTGTCGGCCTCGTCACCGCGGGGCAACCCGGTGTTTCGCGCGGTGCTGGCCAAACGCGCGCTGGGCCTGGGGGTGACACTGTCGCCCGATGAGGTACAGATCACCAACGGCTGCATTGAAGCGCTGAACCTGGCGCTGCGCGCCGTGGCCCAACCCGGCGACACCATTGCGGTGGAGTCCCCCACCTTCTACGGCCTGCTGCAGGTGCTGGAGGCGCTGGGCCTGCGTGCGCTGGAAATACCCACCAGTCCGCAGACCGGCATCTCGCTGGACGCGCTGGAAATGGCGATGCAGACCTACGACAACATTAAGGCCGTGGTGGTCGTGCCGCACCTGCAAAACCCGCTGGGCAGCATCATGCCGGACACCCACAAACAAGGCCTGGTGCAGCTCTGCGAGCGCCAGGGCGTTGCCCTGATTGAAGACGACACCTACAGCGAACTGGTCAACGAAAGCACCCGCGGAGATACCCCTCTGCGCGCGATGAAGTCCTGGGACACCACGGGCAACGTGATTTACTGCGCCTCGTTGCACAAGATCCTGGCGCCTGGTGCCCGTGTGGGCTGGATGGCGGCAGGCCGCTGGCAAGCGCGGGTGGAAATGCTCAAGTTCAGCCAGACCCGTAGCAACGAAGAGCTGTCACAACTGGCACTGGCCGACTACATGGCCTCGCCCGCCTACGACCGCCATTTGCGCCGACTGCGCAGCACCCTGCATGTGCAGCGCGAAAAAACGGCGCAGGCCATTGCCAGCTATTTCCCCGAGGGCACCCGCCTGAACGTGCCCGATGGCGGCTTGTCACTGTGGGTGGAGCTGCCGCAAAAGTTGTCCAGTCGGCGCGTGTTTGACGCCGCCCTGGTGCAGCAGATTTTGGTGACACCGGGGCAGATGTTTTCCAACAGCCTGCGCTTTGACCCCTACCTGCGCATCAACTGCGGCTGGCCCCACCAGCACGACGTGGAACAGGGCCTGCGCCGCCTGGGGCAGATCGTGACCACGCTGCTGGAGACCAAGGCTTGAATGCCCTGGCCAGAGCCGTTGTCCTACCTGAACGTCTCGAACACACCATCCAGGCGCTGCACATAGTTCTGGCGCAGTGACGCATCGATGAAGCTGGCGTCAAAGCTGTTGCGTGCCAGCGTATAGGCGTGTTGTGCGGTCAGGCCCAGCGCCGCAAAGGTCTGGGTGAAGTTCTCGTTGAGGTAGCCACCGAAGTAGGCCGGGTCGTCCGAGTTGACGGTGGCCATGATGCCGGCGTCCAGCATGGCTCCAATATTGTGCTGGGCCAGCGTGGGAAATACCCGCAGCTTGAGGTTGGACAACGGGCAGACAGTGAGCGGCATCTTGTCTTTTGCTAGGCGCTGCATGAGTGCGGCGTCGTGGATGGCTTGCACACCATGGTCAATACGCTCCACCTTGAGCACATCGAGCGCGCTCCAGATGTAGGCCGGTGGCGCCTCTTCCCCCGCGTGGGCCACCAGGCGAAAGCCCAGCTGTTTGGCGCGCGCATAGACCTTGGCAAATTTCTCGGGCGGATGACCCACCTCGCTGGAGGCCAGGCCAATGCCGACAATCTTGTCGCGCAGCGGCAGTGCCTGCTCCAGGCATTCAAAGGCTTCCTCTTCGCTCAGGTGGCGCAGGAAACACAGGATCAGCGAAGCCGTCATGCCGAACTTGGCCGGCGCATCGGCACAGGCGCGGTACAGGCCGTTGATGACCACCTCGGCACTCAGGCCGTGGCCGGTGTGCGTCTGGGTATCAAAGAAGATTTCGGTGTGCAGCACGTTGTCGGCCTGCGCACGCGCGAGGTAGGCGCAGGTCATGTCGTAGAAGTCCTGCTCGGTCTTCAGCACCATGGTGCCCTCGTGGTAGATGTCCAGAAACTCTTGCAGGTTGTTGAACACATAGGCATCGCGCAGCGCCTGCTCGCTGGGGAAGCGCAGCGGCACCTGGTTGCGCTTGGCCAGTGCAAACATCAGCTCGGGCTCCAGCGAGCCTTCGATGTGCATGTGCAGTTCGGCTTTGGGCATGGCACGCAACAAGGCCGGCATGCGGTCGGCGGGAATGGTCGGCAGGTTCATGGTGGCTCGCGATCCGGTCGCTCAGGGGTTATAGACAGATGAAGAGGATGGTACCCGTGATAGCAGTTCGCGTGCCAGAGCAGGCTCAGACCGCCAGGGTGGCGGGCGCGGCCGGGCTGGTGGGGAACACACCACTCATGACCACAAAACCGGGAATGCGTTTGACGCGGTCGGTCCAGCGGCGGATGGCGGGATAATTCAGCAAAGGAATGCCGCCGTCTTCGCTCATCACCACATAGGGGAAACAGGCGATATCGGCCACCGTGGGATGCGCCGCACCGCATAACCACTGCCCGCCTTGCGCCTCGCGGAACCAGAGATGCTCGTCGAGGATGCGGTACAAGCGGTGGGCACCAGCGCGGGCCGCCTCCACATCTAGTGGGTAAAACAGCATGTCGTGCAGGCGCGCGGCCGACGCGGTAGCGGTAATGCCGTCGGCAAAGGCCATCCACTGCAGCACTTCCCCCAACAAGGCGGCGTCATCCACGGGCAGCCACTGCTGGCTGGTGTCATAGCGCCGAGCCAGGTAGGACAGGATGGCCTGCGCGTCGCGCAGCACATAGCCGCCATCATCGATCACCGGCAGTTGGCCTAGCGGGTTGATCTCCAGAAAGGCTTCGCTCTTGTGCTGCGCCGCCGGGTAGAAGCTGATGGGCTCCTTTTCGTAGGCCACGCCCAGCATGCTGAGCAGCAGTCGCACCTTGTAGCAGTTGCCGGAGAGTTCAAAGTCGTAGAGTTTGAGCATGGGGAGAAGGCCTAAAGGTCCAGAACCAGGGTCGGTGTTTTGGCGCGCGACACGCACACCATGGTGCAGCGCTGGCTGCGTCGTTCGTCGGCGGAGAGGTAGACATCGCGGTGGTCGGGTTCGCCTTCGAGCACCGCGGTTTCGCAGGTTCCGCAGGCCCCCTGCTCGCACACGGTGTTGACGCTGACACCCGCCTCGCGCACCACCTGCACAATCGTGCGCCCCGCTGGCACGTGCAAGGTTTTGCCACTGCGTTGCAGCACCACGTCAAAGGCGGTGTTGTCTGCGCGGTCCAATGCCTGATGGTTGGCAAAGTACTCGCGGTGCAACTGGTCTTCGGGCCAACCCAAGGTACGCGCAGTTTTCAGCACCAAGTCCATCATGGCACCCGGGCCACACACGTACAAGCGCTTGCCTGCAGTGTCGGTGGCCAACAATTTCTGCAATGTGTCAGCCGTGCCTTGCACATCCAAGCCAGTGTGCAGCTGCACCGCACCACCCAGCGACTGGACACGCTCCGCAAACGCCACATGCTCGGACCCACGCACAAAGTAATGCAACACAAAGCTGCGCCCCGCGGCCTGCAGCTGCTGTGCCATGGCCAGCAAGGGGGTGATGCCAATGCCGCCAGCAATCAACACACTGTGCACGGAATCCTGCAAGCCAAAGCGGTTGACCGGCCGGCCTGCAGACAGCGTATCGCCCACTTGCAGGTCATCGCACATGGCGCGCGAGCCGCCGCGCGACGCAGCTTCGCGCTTCACACCGATCACATAGTGCGCACGCTCGGCCGGTCCATTGACCAGCGAGTAGTGGCGCACCAACCCACCGGGTGTCACGACTTCCAGATGCGCACCGGCCGTGAAACCGTGCAGTGGTGCAGCGCTGTCGCTCACCAGGCGGAAGGCCACCACATCGTGTGCGGTCTGCACCTTCTCCACCACCTTGAGGCTTTGGCGCGACTGGCGCTCGCCCTGGTTCAGCGGAATGGCTAGGGGCTCGGGCAGCACCAGGCTCAGCGGTGCGTGCGCCTGCGCTTCCAGGCGCGCACGCAGTTGCGAAAAGAGGCCGTTGAAATGGCGCTGGGCGGTCAGGGTCGCCGCCGCATCCAGCGGCTGCACAGTGCCCCACTGGGCATGCAGAATGCAACTGCTGTCGCTCTGGGTCTGCACTTGTACACGCAAGCTGCCACCGGGCAAAGCCAGGGTGTAGAACTGCCCAGCGCCTGCCGTGCCGTGCGCCTCCAATGGCCCATCCAGTTCGGTTTCCAGCGCCGCCATCAGCGTGCGCGCTGCCACATGCATGGGCAGGGCACGCAGTGCCACCCGGCTCCCCTGCACGGCCCACGCAGGCACCGCAAATGCAGCGGGCTTGGCCAGCGCCACCCACACCCAGCCATCCTGCTCGATACAGTCAAAACTGTTCACACAGGCCGCATGGTTGTCGCGCCGCCCCACCTCGGCCGGCACGGTGGTGCACTCGCCCGAACCGGAGGCAAAGCGCCAGCCGTGGTACTGACAGCGCAACTCCTGCCCCAGGTTGATGCCCATGCTGAGCGGCACGCTGCGGTGCGGACAACGGTTTTCCCAAGCGTTGACCAGGCCGTCATCGCTGCGCCACAGCGCCAGGTTGTAGACGCCCACACGCGCAGGAAACACATGGCGCAAGGCCAGGTCGCAGCTGGAGGCCAGCACATGCCAGCCGCGCACAGAGTCCGGGGAATGCAATACAGGCGTGCTCATCAAACAATGGCTCCATAACGAACGTGCTTGGCACGCAGCCAACGCCGGTAGGCCACCGACATGGCGTCAATCTTCACAGGAAATTCCAGGTTCCAGGCCAGCGGCAGGCGCTTGGGGTTGTGCGACTGCAGGATAGGCCGGTCCTGCCCAAAAATGATTTGCTGGAAGCGCGAAATCGGCTCCTCGGAGCCAGGCGCATCGACATAACACAGCAGCGTGTGGCCAATGCTGCTGGTCTCCGACACGGGCTGCAGGCCCAACACGATGATGTCGAACTCGCGCGTGTCCACCGACGAGGTTTTCTTCAGCATCGCGATGTGTGGGTGCACCACCCGGTATTCGTACTGCGTGTCCAGGCCCTCCCCCCCTGCAGTGGGCGAGCCTTGTGGTTGCCAGAACTTGCAGTCGGTGGCGACGATCTGGTCGGTCGCGTCCTCATGGTGCAACTTGTACGGAGGCACCTCGGTATGCGGCTCCTTGCCCAGGTAGTCGGTATGCACAAAGGGGAAGTGGCCCATGTCCAGAAAGTTCTCGACACAACGCAATGCTGAGGCATGCACACCAAAGCTGCCGGGGTGGGTGAATACGCGCCCTGGCTGGTCCCAGCGTGGCAATTCAACGATGTCGCGTGCGGGGGTGCCCAAACACACCCACACCCAGCCGTGGCGGACCTGCACATGGGGCACGGCTTGGCCGCTGTCGGCAAAGGTCACCGAGACCGCGTCACCCACGCGGCGAAGCGTCAGCGCGCGATCAAACAGCTGCGTGTGCAGCGGCGCCGTGGCGGGGATGCGATCTGGCGGGCCCAGGGTCTGCCAGTCGTTCCACAGTGCAGCATCGTCTTGTGCATTCATGGGGAGTCTTTCGGAGAAATCACGTTGACCCCATTGTATTTTGGTATACCAAAATTTCCAAGAATCCACCCCCTAGAATCCAGCGAAACATGAAAAATCTTCGCGTCCAACACTTGGTCGATGCCATCACCGCCGCCATCGTCGCCCGGCGCCTGCCGCCCGGCACTCGCCTGCCGGAGCGCGAGCTGGGTGACATCTTCGGCGTAAGCCGCACACTGGTGCGGGCCGCAGTGGCCGAACTCAAGACACATGGCCTGGTGGAAGCGGCAGGCCCCAAGACCACCATCGTCGCCCAGCCCAGTGTGGAAGACGCACAAGCCCTGTTCGAGACCATGCAGGTGCTGGAGTCTGGCGCCGTGCATCGCCTCAGCGGCCAGCTCAAACCCAAGCAACTCACCCACCTGCGCCGGCACGCTGCCCGCGAAGTCCAAGCCCAGCGCCGCCAAGACTGGCTCTTGGCCAACCAACTCGGGCGCGCTTTTCACACCGAGCTCGTGGCGCAGTTGGGCAACCCCATCCTGTCGCAGGTGTTCGAGAGTTTGTTGACGCGCGAGGCCGTGATCTCTGCGCTCTACAACACCGAATTCGACTACGACCATCTGCACGACGAGCATCTGGAGTTGCTGGACCACCTGGAAGCGAGCCGCACGACAGAGGCGCAGGCGTTGGTGATCGAGCACTGGACCCTGGTGGTTAAGGGCTACCGCATCGAAAGCGCCGAGCCAGGCAGCGTGGACTTGGCCACCGCGCTGCAGGCATAAAAAAGGCCACCTTGCGGTGGCCTCTTCGGGTTCACTCGCGCCTCAGCGCGAGATGGCGGCTTACTTGGCGCCGGGAACCTTGCCTTCCACGCCCTTGACGAAGAAGTTCAGGCCACCCAGCATCTTGCCGTCGGCGACTTCGTCCTTCTTCAGGCGTTCCTTGCCGGTGTTGTCAAACAAGGGGCCCTTCCAGATGGAGAAGCTGCCGTCTTTCAGACCGGCCTTGACTTCTTCGACCTTGGCCTTCACATCGGCAGGCACGTCTTCGGCGATGGACACGAGGTCGATCGCGCCTTCTTTCACGCCGTACTCAGTGTCACCTTCAGACTTCCAAGTGCCTTCCAGTGCATCCTTGGTCGCCTTGATGTAGTAAGGCGCCCAGTTGATGGTGGAGGAAGCCAAGTGAGCCTTGGGACCGTAGGCGGTCATGTCGGAATCCCAACCGAAGGCGCGCTTGCCCTTGTCCTGGGCAGTCTTCAGCACGGCAGGCGAGTCGGTGTTCTGGAACAGAATGTCGGCGCCGCCGTTGATCAGGCTGGTAGCCGCTTCGGTTTCCTTGGGTGGGTTGAACCACTCGTTGACCCACACCACTTTGGTCTTGATCTTGGGGTTGCCGGTTTGTGCGCCCAGAGTGAATGCGTTGATGTTGCGGATCACTTCAGGAATTGGCACCGATGCCACCACACCCAGCGTGCCGGTCTTGCTCATCTTGCCGGCGATCACGCCTGCCATGTACGCACCTTCGTAGGTACGGCTGTTGTAGGTGCGCAGGTTGTCGGCTTGCTTGTAGCCGGTGGCGTGCTCGAACTTCACGTCCTTGAAGTCAGGCGCCACCTTGAGCATGGGTTCCATGTAACCAAAGCTGGTGCCGAAAATCAGCTTGTTGCCTTGGGTGGCCATGTCGCGCACCACACGCTCAGCGTCCGCACCTTCAGGCACGTTTTCCACGAAGGAGGTGACGATCTTGTCGCCAAATTCTTTTTCCAGCGCCTTGCGAGCGTTGTCGTGGGCGAAGGTCCAGCCGCCGTCACCCACAGGGCCGACGTAGGCGAAAGCAATCTTCAGGGGATCAGGCTTGGCCGGTGCGGGGGCAGAAGCAGCAGGTGCTGGCGCGGGCGCAGGAGCCGGCTCTTCTTTTTTGCCGCAACCCACCAGGGCCGCACTGGCCACGGCGGTCAGGGCCGCTATTTTGAGCAATGAACGTTTTTGCAAATCTGTCATGTCACTTCCTTATAAAAAACCGAGGGATGAAAACGAAACAACCACGTATCACGAGCCCGGATAGAACGGCTTGCCGATTGAAGCAGGCATGTTAATCCGAATCCAGCGCGGGTTACGCGATATCAGGGCCAAAACCAAGATGGTGGCGACATAGGGCAGCATGGTCAAGAACTGGCTGGGCACATCCACACCGATGCCCTGCAAATGGAACTGCAACATGGTCACGCCGCCAAACAGATACGCACCAAGCAACACCCGTGCCGGGCGCCAGGTGGCGAAGGTGGTCAACGCCAGAGCGATCCAGCCCTTGCCAGCCACCATGCCCTCCACCCACAGCGGCGTGTACACCACCGAGATATAGGCACCGGCCAGGCCGCACAAGGCACCACCGGCCACCACGGCAGCCAAACGAATGCCGCGCACCGGATACCCCAGCGCGTGGGCAGACTCGGGGCTTTCGCCCACGCTGCGCAGAATCAGGCCGGCGCGGGTGCGGTACAAAAACCAGATCAGGGCCAGCGCAAAGAACACGGTCAGGTAGACCATGGGGTGGTGGCGAAACAGGGCCTCGCCGAGGAAGGGAATGTCCGACAGGCCGGGAATGGCGAAAGATGCACGGTCAGGGATTTTTTCCTGCACATACGAGATGCCCGCAAACGCCGAGAAGCCGCCGCCAAACAGGCTGAGCGCCAGGCCGGTGGCGTACTGGTTGGTATTGAGCCAAATGACCAAGCCACCAAAAATGGCCGCCAGCACCGCGCCCGCCGCCATGCCCGCCAGAAAGCCGGCGACCGGGCTGCCGGTGTGCACCACCGTGGCAAAGCCGGCAATGGCGGCACACAGCATCATGCCCTCGGCCCCGAGGTTGACGATGCCAGATTTTTCGTTGATCAACAGCCCCAGTGCAGCCAGAGCCAGCACCGTGCCAGCGTTCAGCGTGGATGCGATCAGCAGAGCGTAGGAATCCATTATTTCTTTCCTCCGGCCACAGGCTTGACCCACCTGAAGCGGTAATTCACCAGGGTGTCACAGGCCAGCAGGCTGAACAGCAGCAGGCCCTGAAACACGCCGGTCAGCGACTTGGGCAGACCCAGGCGCGACTGCGCGAGTTCACCACCGATATAGAACATGCTCATCAGGATGGCAGAGAACACCATGCCCACCGGGTGCAAGCGCCCCACATAGGCCACGATGATGGCCGCAAAGCCGTAGCCCACAGGCACAAACGGGGTGAGTTGGCCCACGGGACCTGCCACCTCCAGCGCCCCAGCCAGGCCCGAGGTCGCACCAGAAATCAGCATGGCAGTCCACAGGGCACTGCGGGCGGAGAAGCCGGCATAGCGCGCGGCGGCGGGTGCCAACCCGCCCACCTGCTGTGCAAACCCAGCGCGCGTGCGGAACAGGAACACCCACAGCCCCGCCACGCCCAGCAAGGCAAAGATCACACCGATGTTCACGCGCGAGCCGTCAAACAAACGGGGAATGCGGGTGACCGCATCGAAATTTTTGGACTGCGGGAAGTTGTAGCCAAGTGGATCTTTCCAGGGGCCATAGACCAGGTAGTACAGCACCTGCACGGCGATGTAGACCATCATCAGCGTCACCAGAATTTCATTGGCGTTGAAGCGGTCGCGCAGCAAGGCCGCAATGCCGGCCCAGACCATGCCACCCAGTACACCGGCAACCAGCACATACGCCACGATCTCGCGGCCGGTGCCAGGGCCCGCCATCAGGGCCACGCCGCTGGCGGCCACGGCGCCCATCACGTACTGCCCTTCAGCCCCGATGTTCCAGACATTGGAGCGATAGCACACGGCCAGCCCCAGCGAGATGAGCAGCAGCGGCGTGGCCTTGACGGTCAACTCGCCAAGGGCGTAGCCCGACTTGAGTGGCTCCCAAAAGAACACCATGAGGCCGCGCACCGGGTCTTTGCCCAGCAGGGAGAACAGGATGACACCAATGACCAGCGTGATAGCCACCGCCAGCAGGGGCGAGGCATAGGTCCATAACCGCGAGGGTTGCGCGCGTACTTCCAGCTTAAGCATGTTGCAACTCCGGCGCATTCCACAAACCACTCATCCACTCTCCCAACTTTTCCACCGTGGCTTCGGCCACCGGCACCGAGGGCGACAGCTTGCCACGCGCAATCACGTGCAGGCGGTCGCTCACCTCAAACAATTCGTCCAGCTCTTCGCTCACCACCAGCACGGCGCAACCCGCATCGCGCAGCGCCAGGATGGCTCCGCGGATTTGTGCCGCCGCTCCCACGTCCACCCCCCAGGTGGGCTGGGAGACGATGAACAGCTTGGGCGCGGCGTCAATCTCGCGGCCGACGATGAACTTTTGCAAATTGCCACCCGACAGCGAGCGCGCCACGGCGCTGGGGCCATTGGCTTTCACGCCGAAGGCCTTGATGATGCGGGCGGCATGTTCCTCGAGCTGGCCCACGCGAATCCAGCCCCCAGCGAACTTGGGCAGGGAGATGGAGCCGGTACGGGTCAGCAACATGTTTTGTGCCAGGCTGAGCGTGGGCACGGCACCGCGGCCCAGGCGCTCCTCCGGCACAAAGTGCAGGCCCAGCTTGCGCCGCCCGCCAGGGTGCACCGCTGATACATCGACCTGGTCCATGCGGATGCTGCCTTTGGGCGCACGGCAGTCTTCGCCCGACAGCGCATACAGCAACTCCTTCTGGCCATTGCCCGACACACCGGCAATGCCCACCACCTCGCCGGCATGTACGGTGAGCGAAATACCATCCAGGTCCACCCCGAACTGGTCTTCGCGCGCCAGGCTCAGCTGGCTCACGCGCAGCACCGGGGCACCGGCATGCAGGGGGCGGTGCTCCAGCTGCGGTGGCTCAGCACCAATCATCAGGCGCGAGAGCGAAGCGTTGGACTCTTCGGCCGGGTTGCACACCCCGGTGACCTTGCCGCCGCGCAGCACGGTGCAGGCGTTGCACAGTTCGCGGATTTCATGCAGCTTGTGGCTGATGTACAGAATGCTGCAGCCCTCAGAGGCCAGCTTTTTCAGCACCACAAACAGTTTTTCCACCGCCTGCGGCGTGAGCACCGAGGTGGGTTCGTCCAGGATCAGCAGCTGCGGGTTGGTCAGCAGCGCACGGATGATTTCCACCCGCTGCATCTCGCCCACGCTCAGCGTGTGGACCGGGCGGCTGGGGTCGATGTCCAGGCCGTATTCGGCCGCCTTGGCGGTGATGCTGGCGGTGACCTGCTCCAGGCTTTGTGCCTTGTCCAGCCCGAGCCAGACGTTCTCGGCCACGGTAATGGTGTCAAACAGGTTGAAGTGCTGGAACACCATGCTGATGCCCAGGGCGCGTGCCTCCTTGGGGTTGCGGATGGAGACGGGCTTGCCGTTGAACAGCACCTGACCGGCGTCGGGCTTGATGGAACCATAAATGATCTTCATCAGCGTGGACTTGCCGGCGCCGTTTTCGCCAAGCACCGCGTGGGTCTGGCCGGGCAACACGCTGAGCGACACCTCGCTGTTGGCCACCACGCCGGGGTAGGCCTTGGTGATGCCGGTGAGCTGGAGACGGGGAACGGAGGAAGGCGGGGAATCGGGTACGGGGGTAACCATGGGTAGGTGTCTCTTATTCTTTTCGGAGTTCGGCCGCGACCGACTTGATGCGCTCGCGCAGCCACTTGTTGGAGGCGCTGGTATGGGTGCGGGCGTGCCAAAGCTGGTAGTACATCATGCGGGGGAATTCCACGGGGCAAGGCAGTATTTTGACCGGCAGTGTGTCCACAAACCGTTCGCAGTACTGCCTGCCGGTGGTGAGCACCAGCAAGGTTGATGCCACCATGCCCGGAATCAGCCCGAAATGCGGGCAGCGCGCCACGATATGGCGCTGCAGGCCCAGGCCGGTCAGGTGGTCGTCAATGACTCCCTTGGCACCGGGGTGGGTGGCGCCGGGCGCAATGTGTTCGGCCTCCAGCCACGAGGCCTGGTCCCAGCCGCGGCGCACGGCCGGGTGTTTTTTGGACACCAGGCACACCACCTCGTCGCCAAACAGGCGGCCCAGGTGCAGGTCGTCGGGCGGTTGCGGCCAGTTGCCAATCACCACATCAATATCGCCCTGGGCCAGCAGAGTGCGGTAGTCGCTGGCGCCCGACAGGGGGTGGATCTCGATCTCGGCCAGCGGCGCGTGCGATTTGATCTGCGCGACCAGCTGGGGCAAGAACAGCGGGTCCAGGTAGTCACTGGCGGCCAGGCGGAAGGTATTGCGCGCGGTGGCGGGCTCAAAGCCGCGGGCATCAGAAAACAGCATCTCGGCGGCACGCAATATGCTGGCACTGGGCTCCAGCATGCGCAGCGCCGTTTCGGTGGGCACCATGCCCGAGCCGGAGCGCACCAAAAGTGGGTCGCCGGCAAAGTCGCGCAGGCGTTTCAGCGACGCGCTCACCGCCGGCTGGTGCATGCCCAGTCGGATGGCGGCTTTGGAAACGCTGCGCTCGGTTAACACGGTATGAAGGACCCTGATCAGATGAAGGTCTATCTTGTCGAAAAGGGATTGGTCTCTCATACAGGCGTGTAAATTGGTGCCATATGCTAATGCGTATGGGAGGTGCTGCGCGAAGACCTGCACTGCACCGGCACCAAGGAAGGCTGCAACGAAGGCGACTGCGGTGCCTGCACCGTGGTGGTGGGCGAAGCAGTGGACGGCCAGCTGCAGACCAAGGCCGTCAACAGCTGCATCAAGATGGCGCACAGCCTGGACGGCAAGGCGCTGTGGACCGTGGAAGACATTGCCGCGGACGACGGCTGCCTGCACCCCGCGCAAGAGGCCATGGTGCAGTGCCACGGCTCGCAGTGCGGCTTCTGCACCCCCGGTTTTGTGATGAGCCTGTTTGGCCTGTACCAGCAGCACGCCCACGCCGGCCAGCCCATCACCCGGGCCGACGCCCAGCACGCGCTCAGCGGCAACCTGTGCCGCTGCACCGGCTACCGCCCGATTCTGGACGCCGCCCAAACCATGCTGGGCCTGCCCGCCGTGCCGGTGGACGAAGCCAAAACGCTATCAAAACTGGAGCTGCTCGCGCATATTCCACGCGGGCTAGAGGCCGATTTGGCTTATAAATCGCCCACCACGCTGCGAGGTCTGTTGGCCGCGCGTGCCCAGCATCCGCAGGCGCAAATCGTGGCCGGCTGCACCGATGTGGGCCTGTGGGTCAACAAAATGCACATGGACTTTGCCCAGGTGCTGGACGTGACCCAGGTGGCCGAGCTGAAGCGCGTGGAGCAGTACCCGCACCACATCGCCATCGGCGCCGCCGTCACGCTGACCGACGCCTTTGCCGCCCTGGTGGCCGACCGGCCGCAGCTGGGCGCCTTTGCCAGCCGCTTTGCCGGCCTGCCGGTGCGCAACGCCGGCACGCTGGGCGGCAATGTGGCCAATGGCTCGCCCATTGGCGACTCCATGCCGCTGCTGATTGCGCTGGGGGCCAACGTGGTGCTGATGGCCTTGCGCAAAGGCAAGGTGGTGCACCGCGAGCTGCGCCTGGAAGACCTGTACACCGGCTACCGCAAGAACGTGATGGCCGCAGACGAGGTGCTGGCCTGGATCAAGGTGCCCAAGGCGGTTGCCAACGAGCGCTCCAGGGTCTACAAGATTTCCAAGCGCTTTGAAGACGACATCTCCGCCGTCTGCCTGGCGCTGAACCTGCACATCGTGAACGGCAAGGTGGCGCACGCCAGCATCGGGGTGGGCGGTGTGGCCGCCACGCCGGTGCGGGCTGTCAAAACGCAGGCGGCGCTGCTGGGCCAGCCCTGGACGGCCGACACGGTGATGAACGCCATGGCCACGCTGCGTGCCGAGTTCTCCCCCATCTCCGACATGCGCGCCAGCAGCGCCTACCGTACCGAGGTGCTGGGCAATCTGCTGCAGCGCTACTGGCTGGAGAGCCAGGGCCTGGCCGCCATCAACCTCGAAAGCTTTGTGCTGGAAGGAGAAGCCGCATGAGCGCCGCGTCCGTCATCGCCTCTGGCATGCCCAGCCTGTCGCCCACCGTGCTGGAGGCCGCCCCCACACCGCGTGGCCCCGCTGCCGGGGTCAACCAGTTCCATGAAAGCGCCCTGGCCCAGGTGGCCGGCGCCGTGCACTACATCGACGACCTGCCCGAGGTGCGCGGCACGCTGCACGCGGCGCCCATCCTCTCAACGCAAGCGCACGGCAAGCTGCTGGGCGTGGACGCCAGCGCCGCGCTGGCCATGCCCGGTGTGGTGAATGTGGTGCTGAGCGAGGACATTCCCGGCGACCCCATGCTGGCCGCCTTTGCGGGCGACGAGCCCGTGTTTGCCATGGACACCGTGCAGTTTGTCGGCCAGGTGGTGGGTGTGGTGGTGGCGCACACCGCCATGCAGGCGCGCCACGCGGCACGCAAGGTGAAGCTGAACATCGAGGCCCTGCCCGCGGTGCTGACCGTGCAGCAGGCGCTGGAGGCCCAAAGTTTTGTGCTGCCCCCGGTGACGGTGCGCCGTGGTGACGCCACCGCCGCACTCGCCAAGGCACAGCATTCCCTGCACGGCACGCTGGAGGTGGGCGGCCAGGAGCACTTTTACCTGGAGGGGCAAATTGCCTACGCCATGCCGCTGGAGCAAAACCAGTGGTGCATCTACAGCAGCACCCAGCACCCGGGCGAGGTGCAGCACTGGGTGAGCCACGCGCTGGGCATCGACAACCATGCCGTCAAGGTGGAATGCCGGCGCATGGGCGGCGGCTTTGGCGGCAAGGAAACCCAGGCCGGCCACCTGGCCGTGTGGGCCGCCGTGGCCGCGGTGAAGACCAAACAGGCCGTGAAGCTGCGCATGGACCGCGACGACGACTTCATGGTCACCGGCAAGCGCCACCCCTTTGCCTACGAATACACCGTGGGCTTTGACGACAGCGGCCGCCTCACCGCGCTGCAACTGCAGATGGCCGCCAACTGCGGCTTCAGCGCCGACCTGTCCGGCCCCGTGGCCGACCGCGCCATCTTCCACACCGACAACGCCTACTACCTGCAGGACGTGGACATCACCTCCTACCGCTGCAAGACCAACACCCAAAGCCACACCGCATTTCGCGGCTTTGGCGGCCCGCAGGGTGTGATCCTGATCGAGACCATCATGGGCGACATTGCCCGTGCGCTGAAGCTGGACCCGCTGGACGTGCGCCTGCGCAACCTCTACAGCGACGAAGCCATTGCCGGCACCGACCAGAAACGGGATACCACCCACTACCAGATGAAGGTGGAGGACAACATCCTCCACCCTTTGCTATCAAAACTGGAGCTTTCTGCGCAATACCGACGCCGGGTAGAGGCCATTTCTGCATGGAATGCAGGCAGCCCCGTGCTCAAGCGCGGCATTGCCATCACCCCGGTCAAGTTCGGCATCAGCTTCACCGCCACGCTGTTTAACCAGGCTGGCGCGCTGGTGCATGTGTACACCGACGGCAGCGTGCAGGTGAACCACGGCGGCACCGAGATGGGCCAGGGCCTGCACACCAAGGTGGCGCAAATCGTGGCGGACGAACTGGGCATTCCGTTTGCGCGCGTGCTGTGCACCGCCAGCGATACCAGCAAGGTGCCCAATGCATCGGCCACCGCCGCCAGCGCGGGCACCGACCTGAATGGCCGCGCCGCCCAGTTTGCCGCGCGCCATGTGCGCGACAACCTGGCAGCCTTCGTCTGCGGGCTGGACGGCTGCGGCGCCGGCGCCATCAAGTTCAAGGGCGGCGAGGTGTTCTCGCCCGTGACCACGCGCAGCTTCGACGAGGTGGTGAAGCTGGCCTACGCCAACCGCATCCAGCTGTGGAGCGACGGCTTCTACCGCACGCCCAAAATCCATTACGACAAAACCACGCTCACCGGCCGCCCCTTCTATTACTTCGCCTATGGCGCCGCGTGTACCGAGGTGGTCATCGACAGGCTCACGGGAGAGAGCAAGGTGCTGAAAGTGGACATCCTGCACGACGTGGGCCGCAGCATCAACCCGGCCATCGATGTGGGGCAGATCGAGGGCGGCTTTGTGCAGGGCATGGGCTGGCTCACTACCGAGCAACTGGTGTGGAACGACAAGGGCTACCTCAGCACCCACGCGCCCAGCACCTACAAGATCCCCACCGCGGGCGATGTGCCCGAGCACTTCAAGGTAGACCTGTGGCCCGAACCCAACCGCGAGGACAACGTGTTTGGCAGCAAGGCCGTGGGCGAGCCGCCGTTCATGCTGGCCATCAGCGTGTATGAGGCGCTGCGTGACGCCGTGGCCCAGGCACGTGGCGACGACAAGCTGGTGCGCCTGACCGCCCCGGCCACGGCCGAAAACGTGCTGCGCGCGTTACAGTCCGGGGCATGACGCCAGACACCGCCACCACACCCGCTCCGCTCCCAGCGCCCATCACGCTCACCATGCCCATTCCCACGGGTGAACAGCTCAAGGCCGCGCGCGTTGCGGCCGGGCTGAACCAGGCCCAGGCGGCCGAGCTGATGGGCTACTCGCTGCAAACCGGCAGCCGCGGTGGCCTGCAGTCCCGCACCTGGCAGGCGCTGGAAAGCCCGACCGACGAGCGCTGCATGCAGGGCCCCATGTTCGCCATGTTTTTGCTGCTGACCGGGCAGCACCCGGCCTACACCTTGGTACCCAAGGCGCCAGACTAAGGCAGCTGCCGCGGTGTGCTGCCGCTGCGGTCGATGAGCTTGGGATTGGCCCCGGCAGCCGTCAGCAGGCCCGTGTACTGCTCGTCCAGGTGACCGCCAGGTGCACCGCCACAGCGTTGTCTGCACGTCGCACGGCGCGCACAGTGCCAGCGCGGTCCACCACGGCGGTGGTCACGGCTTAGCCCTTGTCCTGGCAGAAAGCAACGGCGGCAAACAGGGCGATGGAGGCGATTGCGAGGGCAGACAACCGCGTTGTCGCCGATGCCGAGCTGCTTGTAGAGGCGCATGCCTTCGCCGCGAAGTTCGTGCAAGGCCCGACACGCGCCCACGCCGCCCACAAGGCTTTGCTGCGCGCCTGGGCCAACGGCGGTGTTCAGGCGGCCGACGAAGTGATGTTCAACATTGCCATGCCCTTGTTCGAGACAGAAGACGTGAAGGACGGGCTTGCTTCGGCCGTCAAGGCCCTGACGGCCGGCACGGCGCGCCCGGTGCTCGAATTCAAGGGCCGTTGATCCGCCGCGCAAGCCTTGTCACGGAGCGGAACATGCGCGAATTGCGGGCGCAAGTAGTCGAGGCGCATGGGGGATTGGTGCGCTGGAAGCGGCATGAAACGCTCAGCGGCACTATCGTGATGGGTGACTTCCGAAACTCGTGCCGGTTGCATCTTGGGTGCTCTTAGGCTAAACAACGTCGCCGGTACTCCGCTGCATGTTGCGGCGGACTCAGCATGTGCGTGCAAATGTTTTCTCGGGTTGCAGGAGAATCGAGCGTGCAATCAACTGCCAGCCCGGAAGCAGCCGCTTGAGCGTATGTGAAATTTAATTTATTACGAGCGATTGCGCTGTAAGCCAAGTTAGACCGAGGGGCAAGTGTCTGCTTTATACGGTCAGGAGTACGCGCTACGAAAAATGCCACGTAGCGACCCTACCAGATCTGATCCACCCCGAACGACAAGCCGATGGAAGACTACGCCAGGAAATAAGGCCTCCGCGCTCCGCCGCTGCACGGGTCGCGCCCCCCCCCAGGGGGCTGAATTCAGCTTGGGGCAGCCCGGCGCTGAATTCAGGAGGCCTCCTTGGCCCGGTACGGGCTCTGCCGGTCCGCGGCGTCCTGCTCGCGGAACTGGCGCGGCGACTGGCCGGTGGTGCGTTTGAAGACCTTGGAAAAACTGAAGGCGTCCTGGTAGCCCACGGCCTGCGCGATCTGTTCCAGCGACTGCCGGGTGTTGGCCAGCAGCTGCATGGCCTTCTGCATGCGCAGGGTGCGCAGGTGGTTCAGCGGCGTGTCGCCCAGGGCGTTGCGAAAGCGCTCGGCCAGCGCCGAGCGCGACAGGCCGGCCTGCTGGCCCAGTTCTTCGAGCGTCCAGCTGTGGCCGAGGTTGCCGTGCATGAGCGTGAGCACCTGGCGGATCGGGCGGTCGGCGATGGCGTGGTGCAAGCCCGGTGCGCCGGGGTTTTGGCGCTGTGCAATCTCGCGCAGGGCAAAGGCGAACAGTGCGTCAAGCAGGCCCAGGGTGGCCGAGGAGGCGCCCAGTCCTTCGTCGCCCAGCTCGCGGTCGAGCAGGCCGATGGTCAGGGGCAGGGCGGAGAGCGGGGGCAGAGAGTGGCCGCGCACCACGAACCACGGCGGCAGGCTGCGCAGGAAGGGATGCAGCGGGTCGTGCCAGAACTGGTAGGCCGCACTGATGACTTGCGCGTAGGCCTGGGTGGGCGGGTTGTCGTCGGCCCCGGCTCTAGAGGACGGGGTTCCGTCTGCCAGACCAGCGCCTGCGAATGGTGCGATCGCCATGGTGGTGCTGTGCGTGGGCGTTGTGCGGTCCAGCGACAGCTGGTGCGCGCAGCCGCGCGCCATCAGCACCAGGTCGCCAGCCTGCAGCGCCAGCGGCTCGTCCAGATCGGGCGCGTGCACGAAGGCGCGGCCGCGCGTGACTGCGTGCAGGCCGAAGCTGCGGTCGCAGGGAAAGCGCAGCGCCGTCTCGGGCGTCAGCGCGTGCAGGTCAAGCAGGCGGCGCCGCAGTCCGGCGACATGAAGAATGTCTGAGAGTATGTCCATGACCTCTATTATATGGACGATTGGACATGAATTGTGGAATTTCATGCATTCAAGTTTTTTCAGCGGAGGTACAAACTGGAGGCCTTTCCATCCACAAACAGGAGTTATGCATGACAACCACCCTCGTGACCGGCGCCAACGGCCAAAACGGTTCCCCCCTCGTTGACCTGCTCGCCGCCCAGGGCCAGACCGTGCGCCGCGCCACCAGCCGCACCCCCACCCAGGCCGGCGAGGTTCACCTCAACCTGGCCACCGGCGAAGGCCTGGCTGCGGCCCTGGCCGACGTCGACCAGCTGTTCCTGTTGGCGCCTTCCGGCTATTCCAACCATCACGAGTTGCTGATTCCCACCATCGACGCCGCCAAGGCCGCCGGTGTGCGCAAGGTGCTGCTGATGTCCGCCATGGGTGCCAACGCCGACGACAGCATCCCGCTGCGCCGCGCCGAGTTGCACCTGGAGCGTTCGGGTCTGGCCTGGAACGTGATCCGCCCCAACTGGTTCATGCAGAACTTCCACACTTTCTGGCTGCAGGGCATCCAGACCCAGGGCCAGATCCTCCTGCCGGTGGGCGCCGCGAAGGGCAGCTTCATCGACACGCGCGACGTCGCGGCCGTGGCCGCCAAGCTGCTGAGCAGCGACGACTTCGTGAACCAGTCGCACGACCTGACCGGCAGCGAGGCGTTCGACCACACCCAGGTGGCGGCAATCCTGTCGAAGGCTGCGGGCCGGACCATTGGCTACACCGACGTTCCCGAAGACGCAATGCGCCAGGGTCTGTTGGGCGCGGGTCTACCGGCGGACTACGCCGAGTTCCTGCTGGCGATCCTGGGTGCCTTCAAGACCGGCTATGCCGAGCGCACCACCGACGCGGTGCAGCGCATCACCGGGAAAGCGCCGATCCGTCTGGAACAGTACGCGCAGGACTTCAAGGCCCACTGGGCCTGAGGCGGTGTGAACGAACCCGGCGAGCCCGAGTGGGGTCGGGTTTTCGTTTGATGGCCTGCGGTGGCGGTCGGATACTCGCACGACCTGATGCTGGCCGCGGTCGAGCGCATCCAACGGCTCGGTCGATCTGGAGTGAGGCTCCACCACCGCGAGCACGCGCGCCAGGCCGCGTCTCGGCGTCTCGGTGTCCATCTTTCAGACCAGCTCGCGCCTGCTCACCCGGCACAACTCGGGCAGCCAGGCACTGGCCAACCGCTAGGGCCGCAGCGTGGCGGTGACTGCTGGCGCCACCAGTAAGAGTAAGCGCCCCTTACTTAGGTAATGGCGGCAATGGTTTTTTAGGTTATTGCGCGCATTGGCTTCGGAGTGCTTCCGGCAGGTCGAATGCAATAAGTACATCTAACCACCGCGAAATATACGCAATAAGCTATTAAATTGATATCAAAACCAGGCAATCTGCCCCCCGCTGCACAGCCTACCGCCAGAAAGGCGTTGGTGACGATTTTGTAGCTTTTGTCCGGGTCGATCAGGATGCCGTTGAGCTTGAGTGTGACCAGTGCCGGGGCTTCCGACCCACTCACATTTTTTTGGCGGTGGCTGCGGACAGGGTGTTGACAGGCAGGCACAAAACTGCGGTCAACAATGCCAATGCCATGTGACACAGGTAGACAGCGTTGACATCCATACGCTGCAAACTGACACTGCCCAGCAGCGACACGGTAAGGGCAACCCCCACACCGGAACCACCAGCAGTGGCCCTGGAGCCATCGCAAGTCCTGCCAGAGGCAGCGAGTAGTGCCAAATTGAATTCATGTAGAAGAAGAAGGCAAAGAACGAATCAGATGCGCCAGCGAGGGCGCAGCCAGCTTCTCAAACAAGTTAGCGCGGTGCATCTCCACCGTGCCCGGTAACACGGCCATGGCACGGCCTATTTCCTTGTTGGTCAGGCCTTCAATGATGAGCCCCAGCAGCGATGCGGGGCCTTGCAACTGCACGGCCACCGCGCGTTTGCGGCATTCGGGTTCCAGCAGTTGCAGCACGTCGCGCGCGGCCTGGGCCACGTCCACCGGCGTGGTGGTGCCGGTGTTGGGCCGCTCGATGGCGCGGCGCAGGCGGGCCACCACCTCGGCGGCGCGCCGGGCCTGCACCACGGTCTTGTCCATGGCGGCCTGGGCTTGGGCCACATCGGGCGGGTCGTCGGCCAACAGGCGCACGGTGGCCTGGGTGCTGGCCAGCACGGCGGTCAGTGGCTGGTTCAGCTCATGGGCCAGGCCGGCGGCCAGCTCGCCCAGCGCGTTGAGGCGCGACACCTGGCCCAGGCGCAGCAGCTCTTCGGCACGACGCCGGGCCCCGCGCTGGCGCAGCGCACTGGCCAGCGCGACCAGGGCCAGGGTCCAGCCCACCAGACCGGCGGCTAGCGGCCACCAGGGTAAGTCGCCCAGGGTGTAGTCGCGCTCCAGCACCACGTCAAAGGGCTGGCTGGCCGCGGCCAGCTGTTTGCGGAAGGCAAAGCGGTGCAGGGCCGCATCCGACGTGCTGCCATGCAGGGGCCAGCGCGCGCTGCCCTGCTCCAGCCAGGCTGCAGTGTGGCGGGCAGCTGGTGCCTGCGGGTTGTCGCCATAGGGCCAGTCGGCCCAGGGAACCATGAGCGGCAAAGAGATTTCCAGCGCGTAGGCTGCGGCCTGTGGGCCACTGCCCGCCGCGGGCGCCATCACCACCCAAAAGCGCGCGTTGGGCAGGTCAGCCAGCGCCAGCTGGGGGCTGCCCTTGCCCTGCTCGGCAACCCGCAGCGCGGCCGACAGGGTGCTGTCGCCGGGCCAGGCAGCATCGCCCACGCGCCGCCACATGCGCATGAACTGTGGGTAGATGGCAGGTAGACGAACGTCCAGCGCGGGCTGCATCAGGACCAGGGTGGCCAGCACCGCCTCGTGCTGCACCGCGCGCTGGGACAGCAGGCGGTGGGCAATGCGGGCGTCGGTCTCAAAGGCGTTGCGGCTGCGCTCCATCGACTGCCAGACCAGCCAGCCACCGCCCAGCAGCAGCCCCAGCAACCAGACCACCGCCCAGGCGGCGCGCGGCTGCCGCCGCAAGAAGGACTGGAAACCGGTGGAAAGTGAAATGGCGCGCATGGAAAATTCTGGCACAGCCAGCCCCTGGCGCCTTGGCAAAGCAAGGCCTTCTCTCAAAAATTGTCCGCCGTGCCTCTGAGGGATGTTTGCCCGCTAATGGGGTCGGGCATAAAACTGCACGCCGTTGCGACCGGCCGTCTTGGCCTGGTACATGGCAAAGTCAGCCGCGCTCAGCAGGGTGTCGAGCTCCGTGCCATGCTGCGGAAAGCAGCTAACCCCAATACTCGCCGTGATGCGGACGGTGTGGGCCCCCAATTGGTAATCAGGCCGCAGAACGTTGAGCACCTTGTCGGCCATGCGGTGGGGGTCGTCGTTCCCTTCCACCAGCACCACAAACTCATCGCCCCCCAGACGGGCGACCAAGTCCCCTTCGCGCACACAGTCCTGAATACGCTGTGCCACTTGCCGCAGCAGCAGGTCGCCCATGTCGTGGCCCAGTTCATCGTTGATGGCCTTGAAATGGTCCAGGTCGATGAACAGCAGAGAACTCGTCCCACCGCTGCGCTCCATGCGATGCAGGCTGCGTTTGAGCGTGTCCATGAACATGGCGCGGTTGGGCAAGCCGGTCAGGGCATCGTGGTAGGCACGGTAGCGCAGCTCGTCGTGCGCACGCTTGCGCTCATCCACGTTGAGCAGCGCGGTCATCACACACACATGCCCCTCGTAACGAATGCGCTGCGAGGAATACAGCCCCCAGAAGGGTTTGCCATCTGCATCTTGCAACAAAAGCTCCAGGTCGGTCACGCTGCCGGTGGCCTCCAGCGCAGCGATCAGTCGGTCGCGGTCGGCACCGTTGACGTAGAAGTCCCGCGGGCGCAAGCGCTCCAGCGAAGTTGCCCCCAGGCGGAACTGCAGGCGCGCATGGTTGTTTGCATAGAGCACGCGCTCGTCGGACAGGCGCACGATGATGATGGGCAAGGGGGCAAACTGCAGCACGCTTTTGAGCTGCTCCTCGCCGCTGCGCAGTGCCTCCTGTGTGAGCTCGAACTGCAAAAACAGGCGCCGCGAGAACAAATAGGCCAGCGTGAGCATGAGCACCACGACGAAGAACATGAGCACCAGAATGATCTGGGTGTACTTGCGCGCGGCCTCGCCCAGCGTAGAGGAGAAACGGTCTTCCAGCGGCGTCAGCGCATTGTTGATCGCGTGCAGTTGGAACAGGAACTGCCGCGCCTGTTCGGGTGGCAACGGACCTGCCCGAATGGCCGTGCGAATGCGCTCGCCCACCTGCGTCAAGGTCTCAATGTGATGGTCCGCAGCGGCCCAGATGGTGATGGCCTTGTCGATATCGGGCAGCTTGCGAAAGTTCCGAAACAGAAACACCATGCCATCGATGTCGTCCGGGTGGTTGCGCCCCTGCAAAAAACCGTCGCGGGCAATATCCAGATCCGGGTCCGGCTTCTCCAGCTCGATGCGGGCCTGCCGGTCGCCGGTGTTGACGGCCAGTGCCATCAGGTAGGCGCTGTAATCGGCCTCGTTGGCGTACAGGGTGTAGCGGGTCAGGGCGTAGATGGCGTCCTTCTGCCCCTTGGACCACAGTCCCTCGCCCTCCACATAGGCGCGCACGGCAGAAAGCAGGCGAATGCTGAGGTAGGTCAGCACAAAAAGGCCCACCACCACGCCCACAAAAACCCAGACCACGGCAAACAGCCGTCTGCGCTTCGTGACGGGTAATACTGGGGCTGAAAGGTCAGCCACAGGAGTCATTGGCACCTCCCCCAAAAGGAATGCCGCTTTGTAGTTAGGACTGCGCGGCTATGCTTGGTGCCACTATACGCGAGGAGCAACGCGGCGCAAACGTCATCGGAACTCCAATGGCAAGGTGAGCGCCCGCCTGAAGCGGCACGCCATCAGCGGTCCTTGTTGGTGATGATGCGGTCGGTCTTGCGGGGGCGCCCGGCGCGGCCGGCCTTGGACCAGTCGTAGTCCTGCCCATCAGGTGTCTTGCCATCTGCCACCGTGTCCACACCGGGCTTGCCGGCGTTCTGCGGGTTCTCGCTGGCCATGGTCACAAAGGTGTGGCCGGCGTCGCGTTTTTCTTTGGTGATTTGCAGGGCCTGCACGATGGCCTCGGCCTCTTGGCCGTGGACTTGGCCGGTTTCATCGGTCCAGTAAATTTTGAACATGGTGCTCTTGCAGAGGGTGGGTCAGTTTGCCGAGCCACCACAGCAGGCAGCCCATGCACCCATCCTATCCGCAAGCGCGGGGCTCAACCCCCTGCCAAAGACCGCAGGCCCGGTGGGTCCACCAGATTCAGGGTGCGGCCCGAGCCGCTGATGAGGCTGCGCTCGCGCAGATTGCGCAGCACACGCGACAGGGTTTCGGGCGCAATGCCCAGCTGGGCGGCAATCAGACGCTTGCGCTGCTGCAGCTGCACCGAGCAGACGCCCTGTTCGCTGTTTTGGGCATGGCGCAGCAGCCATTCGGCGCAGCGCGCCTCGGCGTCTTTGGCCAGGCGGCTGACCGCCAGCTCGGTTTGCTGGCGGTGGGCATGCGCCACATCCAGCAACACACTGCCCAGAGGTGCGCGGGCATCGAACAGCGCATCCCGAAAAACGGGCAAGGGCACAGCGCGCAGTTGCACCGGGGTTTCGGCCACGGCGTCCATGGCGGCAGGCAGGTTCAGCACGGCGGCCGTGGCGTCCAGCCAGCCCGACTCCAACTGGGCACCCAGCTGGTGCTCCAGCAGCTCCCCATGTGTATTGGCGCTGCCCGCGACTCCCAGCACCACACGTCCGCTCTCCAGGTACAAGACCTGGGCAGACATCTGGCCACGGGTCAGCAAGCGGCTGCCCTCCGAGCGCGTCTCCGAGGGATAGGTTGCCAACAAGGTGGCAAGTGTGGGTGGTAAGGGGGCCAACATGGCTGCCACTGTGCCCCGCCAGCGGCCGCCAGACCTTGAGGCATATCAACGTTTGCGCAGGCGCCCGGCCGCGCTACACCACCAGCAGGGCCCGGAAGTCGTTGACGTTGGTGTGGGTGGGGCCGGTGGTGAACAGGTCGCCCAGCGGCGCAAAAAAGCCCACCGCGTCGTTGCGGTCCAGGCAGTCGGCCAGCGACACCCCAGCGGCGGCGGCACGGGCCAGCGTATCGGGTGCCACCAGGGCACCGGCGTTGTCCTCCACGCCGTCAATGCCGTCGGTGTCGGCGGCCAGCGCCCACACGCCGGCCTGGCCTTGCAGCGCCTGGGCCAGGCCCATGCAGAACTCGCCCGCCCGGCCACCCCGGCCCTTGGCGGCGCCTTCGCGGCGCGGGCGCACAGTGACCGTGGTTTCGCCACCGCTCAAGATCACACACGGCTTGGCAAACGGCTGCTGTGGGGACGCGGGCCGCTGGGCGGCGGTGCGGGCCAAGGCGGCGTGTACCTTGCCCACCTCGCGCGACTCGCCTTCCAGCTCGTCGCTGAGCACATAGGCGTTCAGGCCCATGGCACGGGCCGCGTCTGCCGCCGCCTGCAGGGACTGCTGGGGCGTGGCGATCAGGTGCACCGTGTTGCGGGCAAACACCGCATCACCCGGCTTGGGAGTCTCCAGCGCCCCGCTTTCCAGCATTTTTTCAATGAAATCGAGCTCCAGCCCCGATGAATGCTGCGCAAGCCGCTTCAATATTGATAGCGCCTCTGCCGCGGTAGTGGGGTCGGGCACGGTCGGGCCACTGGCAATGACGCTGGGGTCGTCGCCCGGCACATCGCTGATCAGCAGTGTCACCACCTGGGCTGGGTGGCAGGCCGCGGCCAGGCGCCCGCCCTTGATGGCGGAGAGGTGCTTGCGCACGCAGTTCATCTCCTGAATGCCGGCACCGCTCTCCAGCAGCAGTTGGTTGATGCGTTGTTTGTCCGCCAGGCTGATGCCACCGCCCACCCACTGCGCGGGCAGGGTCAGCAGCGAGGAACCGCCACCCGAGATGAGGCAGATCACCAGGTCGTCCGCCGTCAGCCCATCCGTCAGCGCCAGGATGCGTTGCGCGGCGGCCAGGCCTGCCGCATCGGGCACGGGGTGGGCAGCTTCCACCACCTCGATGCGCTGGGGCGCGGCGTCGGCCGGGCGTGGCGGGGTGTGGTCGTATCGGGTGACCACCAGCCCGCTGAGGGGCGCGTCTTGCGGCCACAGTGCGTCCAGCGCATGGGCCATGGCGCCGCCAGCCTTGCCGGCACCCAGCACCAGGGTGCGGCCCTTGGGGACGGGCGGCAAAAAGCCCGCTAGCGTGTGGGCCGGCAGCGCCTGGCGCACAGCGGCCCAGTAGAGCTGGCCCAGCACATCGCGCGGCGCCAGCTCGGAGAAGTGGGAAGTAGTTTGGCTTGGCATGGTCATCGCTTTATTTTGAAGGAACTGGGGCAAAATCCGCTGGCGCAATGCGCAAGCACAGCCCGGGATGCTCGGCAACGTGGTGCTCGCCTCTGGTGGCCGGTCTGGCCCGCCAGCGGGATTCGGCCTCGGCAGGACCCACCTTTGCAGGTGGAAGACTTGTTTGACGGAGAGACTCTGACATGGGCACTTTGCTGATCCACCACGCGCGGGCCATTGCCACCTTTGACAACGCCGCCCCGGCGCAATCCACCGAGCTGCGCGACGCATCCATTTATATCGAGGGCAATCGCATCGCCTTTATCGGCGCCACGGCCGATCTGCCGCCCCACGCGCTGCAGGCCGAAGAGGTGATTGACGCCCGCCACCATCTGGTCACGCCCGGGCTGGTCAACACGCACCACCATATGTACCAGAGCCTCACGCGGGCGATACCGGAGGTGCAGAACGCCGAGCTGTTTGGCTGGCTGCGCGGGCTGTACCCGATCTGGGCGGGCCTGACGCCCGAGATGGTGCACGTGAGCACACAGATTGCCATGGCCGAGCTGCTGCTGAGTGGCTGCACCACCAGCAGCGACCACCTCTACATCTACCCCAACGGCGTGCGGCTGGACGACAGCATCGAAGCCGCGGCCGACATCGGCATGCGATTTGTGGCAACGCGTGGCAGCATGAGCGTGGGCCAGAGCCAGGGCGGCTTGCCACCGGACCGTGTGGTGGAGCGCGAGGACTTCATCTTGAAAGACACGCAGCGCCTGATTGAGCAGTACCACGACGCTGCGCACGGCGCCATGCTCAACGTGGCCGTGGCGCCCTGCTCGCCCTTCAGCGTGAGCCGCGACCTGATGCGCGAATCGGCACTGCTGGCCCGAACCTACGGCGCGCGCCTGCACACCCACCTGGCCGAGAACGACCACGACCTGGCCTACAGCCGTGAGAAGTTTGGCTGCACGCCCACGCAGTACGCACAAGACCTGGGCTGGCTGGGGCATGACGTATGGCATGCCCACTGCGTGAAGCTGGACGACGAAGGCATCGGCCTGTTCGCTGCCAGCCGCACCGGCGTGGCGCACTGCCCCTGCAGCAATATGCGCCTGGCCAGCGGCATTGCGCCCGTGCGCAAGATGCTCAACGCCGGTGTGCCCGTGGGTCTGGGCGTGGACGGCAGTGCCAGCAACGATGCGGCGCACATGGTGAACGAAGCGCGCCAGGCCCTGCTGCTGGCCCGCGTGGGCCGCGCCATGCAGCCGCCCGAAGTGCGCGAGGGCCGTACCTTCTTTGGCTGCGACCTGGGCCCGGCCGAGATGACGGCGCGCGACGCGCTGAGCGTGGCCACGCGCGGCGGCGCGCAGGTGCTGGGCCGCGCCGACATCGGCCACCTGGCGGTGGGCATGTGCGCCGACCTGGTGTTGTTTGACCTGGACACGCTGGGTTTTGCCGGTGGCGCGGTGCACGACCCCGTGGGCAGCCTGCTGCTGTGCGCCAGCCCGCAAGCCGACTACACGGTCGTGAATGGCAACGTGGTGGTGCGCGAGGGGCATCTGGAAACCGTGGACCTGGGCCCGCTGATGGAGCGCCACAACCGCTTGGCACGGCAGTTGGCCGAGGGTGCGCGCTAACTTCGGCGCAGCCCTCGGGCCAAAAATGCTCCCAAAACAGGAGCTGCTTGCGCAGCATCCAAGCGGGCTACAGGCCAATTTGGCTTAAAAATCAGAGTGCAAGACCCGCTGACTTCAGCGCACCAGGCAAGGGCTCTTGGGGTTGAATGCCCAGCCCGGGATCAGGTACTGCATGGCCATGGCGTCGTTGCGCGCGCCCAGGCCGTGCTGCAGGTACAGCTGGTGCGCCTTCTCCACTTCCGCCATGTCCAGCTCCACGCCCAGGCCGGGTGTGGTGGGCACGGCGATCCGGCCGCCCACGATCTGCAGCGGATCTTTGGTGAGGCGCTGGCCGTCTTGCCAGATCCAGTGCGTGTCGATCGCGGTGACCTTGCCGGGTGCCGCGGCAGCCACATGCGTGAACATGGCCAGCGACACATCAAAGTGGTTGTTGGAGTGCGAACCCCAGGTCAGCCCCCAAGTCTGGCACACCTGCGCCACCCGCACCGAACCCTGCATGGTCCAGAAGTGCGGGTCGGCCAGCGGAATATCGACCGACTGCAGCGCCAGCGAATGCGCCAGCTCGCGCCAATCGGTGGCAATCATGTTGGTGGCCGTGGGCAGGCCGGTGGCGCGGCGGAATTCGGCCACCACTTCGCGGCCGGAGAACACGCCTTCGGCACCGCACGGGTCTTCGGCATAGGCCATCACGCCATGCAAGTCGCGGCACAGGCGCACCGCGTCCTTCAGCAGCCAGCCGCCATTCGGGTCCAGCGTGATGCGGGCTTGCGGAAAACGTGCGTGCAGCGCACGGATGGCCTCCACCTCTTCCTCGCCACGCAGCACACCGCCTTTGAGCTTGAAGTCCTGAAAGCCGTAGCGCGCGTACGCGGCTTCGGCCAGGCGCACCACGCCCTCGGCGTCCATGGCTTTTTCGTGGCGCAGGCGTTTCCAGTCGTCCTCGGCATCCGGTTCGCTGATGTAGGGCAAGTCGGTGGCTTTGCGGTCACCCACATAAAAAAGGTAGCCCAGCACCGCCACGCTGTCGCGTTGCTGGCCGTCGCCCAAAAGGGCCGCCACGGGCACGTTCAAAAACTTGCCCAGCAAATCGAGCAAGGCGCATTCCACCGCCGTGACGGCGTGGATGGCCACGCGCAGGTCGAAGGTCTGCTGGCCGCGGCCTTCGCTGTCGCGCGCGGCAAAGGCCTCACGCATGCGGTTGAGGATGGCGTTGTAGTTGCCGATGGACTGGCCCACCACCAGGGTGGCCGCATCTTCCAGCGTCTGGCGAATCTTCTCGCCGCCGGGCACTTCGCCCACGCCGGTGTTGCCGCTGCTGTCGGTCAGGATGACGATGTTGCGGGTGAAAAACGGCGCGTGGGCGCCGCTCAGGTTCATCAGCATGCCGTCGTGGCCCGCAACGGGGATGACACGCAAGGCGGTGACGGTGGGCGCGCCACGCACGGCGCCGGATTCAGTGGGGGTCATGGTCAGTCTCCTCTGCGGGGCGCTCGAAGGAATGGGTGGGTGGCGCCCCTACACATCAGACATCATACAACTAAACCGCGTCGGGTTGGGACTTTCTGAGGCGGTCTTTGCTGTTGGCCAGGTGCGTGCGCATGGCCGCGCGGGCGGCATCAGCGTCCTGGTTGCGGATGGCGTTGAAGATGTATTCGTGCTCGCCGTGCACCCGGCGCAGGTAGTTCAAACGCCCCTCGGGCGCGCTGCTGGCGGTGTTGATCCGGGTGCGCGGAATGATCATGGTGCCCAGGTAAGTCATCAGGTCGGCAAAGTGGCGGTTGCCGGTGGCCTTGGCCACTTCCATATGGAAGCTGAAGTCAGAGGGCACGGCGTCCGAGTCTTCCAGAATGGAGGTCTGGAAGGCATCGAGCATGGCCTGCATGGCCTGCAAATTCGCCTCGGTGCGGCGCTGGGCGGCCAGGCCGGCGGCCTCAGTCTCCAGTGAAATACGCAGCTCCAGCAGGGCAATCACGTCGGCCACGGTGGCAAAGTCCACGTCAGCAATCTGGAAGTTGCCGCTGCTCTGGGGCGCCAGCGCAAAGGTGCCCACACCGTGCCGTGTTTCCACCAGGCGGTTGGCCTGCAGACGCGAAATGGCTTCGCGCACCACGGTGCGGCTCACGTCAAAGCGGGCCACGATTTCGGATTCGGTGGGCAGCTTGGCACCGGGCGGGATGGCCCCTTCGCGGATGCTGGCGGCCAGGCTTTCCACCACTTCATTGACCAGACCTCGGGCGCGGCGCGGACGCGCCACATCCCCGACATCAGCAGGTGACGGTTGCGCGACGGAGGCTCTAGGGGTTTGCACTAGGTCCATGGAAAAGCCCTTGACTCGGTTGGAACAGGTGTTGACAATTTAACACATCAGACAACATACAACTGACAAGACAGCATACATTTCATGACGATCAAAGTACACCACACTTTGCTGATGACCGGTGCCGCAGGCGGCTTGGGCACGGCCATGCGCGAGCGCCTGAAGGCCAATTGCGAGGTGCTGCGCCTCTCCGACCGCGCCGATTTTGGCCCCGCACGTGCCGGCGAAGAAATCGCCCTGGCCGACCTGGCCAATGCCACCGAGGTGGACGCCATGGTGCAGGGTTGTCAGGCCATCGTGCACTTTGGCGGCATTTCCGTCGAAGCCGCATTCGAGCCGATCATGCAAGCCAACATTCTGGGCGTCTACAACCTGTACGAAGCGGCCCGCAAGTTTGGCGTGAAGCGCGTGGTGTTTGCCAGCTCCAACCACGTGACCGGCTTCTACAAGCAAAGCGAAACCATCACGCTGAACCACCCGGCCCGCCCCGACAGCCTGTATGGCGTGAGCAAGGCGTTTGGTGAAGACCTGTCCCGCATGTATTACGACCGCTACGGCATCGAGACCGCCTGCGTGCGCATCGGCTCCTCGTTTGCCGAACCCCGGGACCGCCGCATGCTGGCCAGCTGGCTCAGCTTTGACGACCTGCACCGCCTGGTCACCGCCTGCCTGACTACGCCCATCCTGGGCCACACGGCGATCTTCGGCATGTCGGACAACGCGGTGGCCTGGTATGACAACAGCGCAGCCCGCCACGTGGGCTACGTGCCGCAGGACAGTTCGGACCCATTCCGCGAGGCCATCTATGCCCGCACCCCCCAGCCCGACATCACCGACCCGGCCGCGATCTACCAGGGTGGTGGCTTCCTGTTCCAGGGCGAGCCCATGACGGCCCACAAGGCTGGCAAGTAAACCGGCCATGACCGCTGTTTTTGCCATTTCCAGCGCTCGCGACCGGGTGGGCGAGTCGCCCGTGTGGTCGGTGGCCACCCAAGCCTTGTATTGGGTGGACATTGAGAGCCAGCGCATCCACCGCCTGGACTGGGCCACCCGCATCCAGCACAGCTGGGCGCTGGCCGAACGGGTGGGCTGCATTGCGCTGAGCACCCGCGGCACCGTGATTGCCGCCATGGAGAGCGGCATTTTTGAAGTGGAACTGCAGGACCCGCCCATGGCCCAGGTGAAATGCCTGGCCACCATCAGCCATCCGCAGCCCGGCATGCGCTTCAACGATGGCCGCTGCGACGCCCAGGGGCGCTTCTGGATCGGCACCATGGTGCGTGACATGGGTCTGGCCAGCCCTGCAGGCGGCATCTATTGCCTGGACACGCAAGGCCTGCGCGGCCCGGTGCTGCAGGGTTACATCACCCCCAACGGCATGGCCTTTAGCCCCGATGGGCACACCGCCTACCTGTCGGACTCGCACCCCAGTGTGCAAAAGATCTGGCAGCACACCTTTGACGGCGCCACCGGCAGCTGGGGCCCACAGACCGCGTGGGTGGACATGCAGCCCCTGCCCGGCCGCCCCGATGGTGCCGCCGTGGATGCCGAAGGCTGCTACTGGATTTGTGGCAATGACGCGGGCCAGGTGCACCGCTTCAGCCCCACCGGCGCGCTGCTGCAGTCCATCGCCGTGCCCGTGAGCAAACCCGCCATGTGCGCGTTTGGCGGGCCCGAGCTGCGCCACCTGTTTGTCACCTCGATCCAGCCCGCCACGCCCGCCCCCGGCTTCGATGCCGCGCTGGACGGCGCCGTGCTGGTGCTGGAGCCCGGCGTGCAAGGCCGGCCCGAGCCCCTGTTTTCCCAGTTTCCCGTTCGATAGCTTTCCGTTCTTTCAACCAACCATCCCAAAGAGGAGACAAGCATGACTTTCCGTAGAACTTTTGTGGCTTCCGCCATTGCCGCTATCGCCCTGTGCAGCACCCTGGGCGCACAAGCGCAGAACATCGTGCTCAAGGCCACCGACACCCACCCCGCAGGCTACCCCACCGTGGTGGCCGTGGAAAGCATGGGCAAGAAACTGGAAGCCGCCACCAATGGCCGCATCAAGATGCAAATGTTCCCCGGCGCCGTGTTGGGCCAGGAAAAAGAAACCGTGGAACAAGCCCAGATTGGCGCCATCCAGATCGTGCGCATTTCGCTGGGTGTGGTCGGCCCGGTGGTACCCGATGTGGACGTGTTCAACATGCCCTTCGTGTTCCGCGACATCCCCCACATGCGCGCTGTGATTGACGGCCCCATTGGCGCCGAGTTGCTGGACAAAGTGACTGCCAGCCCCGCCCGCCTGGTAGGCCTGGGCTGGATGGATGGCGGTGCCCGCAGCCTGTACACCAAGAAGCTGGTCAAGACTCCGGCTGACCTCAAGGGCATCAAGGTGCGCATGATGGGCAACCCCCTGTTTGTGGACACCATGAACGCCATGGGCGGCAACGGCATCTCCATGGCCTACGGTGAAGTGTTCAGTGCGCTGCAAACCGGCGTGATCGATGGCGCGGAAAACAACCCGCCCAGCATGTTCACCAGCAACCACTACACCACCGGCACCAAGTACTACGCACAAACCAACCACCTGATCATCCCCGAACTGTTGGTGATGTCCAAAGTGGCATGGGACAAGCTGTCTGCCGACGACAAGGTCTTGGTGAAGAAGCTGGCCCGCGAAGCCCAGATGGAACAACGCACCTTGTGGGACAAGAGCGTGGAAGACTACTCCGCCAAGCTCAAGGCTGCAGGTGTGGAATTTGTGCCCGTGGACCAAAAACTGTTCTTTGACGCCACTGCTCCCGTGCGCGCCAAGTACGGCACCAAGTTCACCGACCTGATGCAACGCATCGCCGCCACCAAGTAATCCCAACGCTTTGGATGGGGTGCCCGCTGAGTCGGGCACCCCTTGGCCCTGCCTCCCTGGAATCCCATGAAAAACACACTATTGCGTTGGAGCGATGCGCTCTACTCCGCCTGTATCTGGCTGTCAGGCGGTTCGATCTTCCTGATGTCCCTGATCATTCCCTGGGGCATCTTTGCCCGCTACGTGCTCGGCACGGGCTCGCAATGGCCTGAGCCCATCTCCATTTTGCTGATGGTGGTGTTCACCTTTTTGGGCGCCGCCGCTGCTTATCGCGCTGGCTCGCACATCGCCGTGGCCATGGTCACCGACCGCCTGCCGCGTGCGCTGCGCCAGGTGTCTGCCTATGTGGTGCACGCCCTGATGGTGGTGGTGGCCCTGTTCATGGCGTTCTACGGCTCCAAGCTGTGCATCGAGACCTGGGGCCAAAACATTGGCGAAATCCCGTGGATGCCTGTGGGCGCCACCTACCTGCCCGTGCCTCTGGGCGGAATCATCACTTTCATCTTTATTGCCGAACATCTGGTGTTTGGCTCGCAGCACGAGCGTGCCATCGTGACCTTTGACCACGCTGTGAATGAACCGGAGGCCATCTGATGGACGCGTTTGTACTGTTGGGTTCCTTTCTGGCCCTCATGATCATTGGTATGCCCGTGGCGTATGCCCTGGGCCTGTCGGCCCTCATTGGCGCCTGGTGGATTGAGTTGCCCTACGACGCCGTGATGATTGCCATTGCTGGCGGCGTCAACAAGTTTTCACTGCTCGCCATCCCCTTCTTTGTGCTGGCGGGCGCCATCATGGCCGAGGGTGGCATGTCGCGCCGCCTGGTGGCATTTGCCGAAGTACTGGTGGGTTTTGTACAGGGCGGCTTGTCGCTGGTGAACATTCTGGCCTCCACCTTCTTTGGTGCCATCTCGGGTTCGTCCATGGCCGATACGGCCTCCATCGGCTCGGTGCTGATTCCGGAGATGGAGAAAAAGGGCTACCCCCGTGACTTTGCCACTGCCGTGACGGTGAGCGGCTCGGTGCAGGCCATCCTGATTCCGCCCAGCCACAACGCCGTGATTTACTCCTTGGCAGCGGGCGGTTCGGTCTCCATTGCCGCCTTGTTCCTGGCAGGCGTGCTGCCCGGCCTGTTGCTGGGCCTGACGCTGGCCATCATGTGCCTGTTCATCGCCAAGAAACGAAACTTCCCCAAGGGTCGCAGCATCCCCATGAAAGAAGCACTGCGCATCTGCGTGGACGCGCTGTGGGGCCTGATGACCATGGTGATCATTCTGGGCGGCATTCTGACGGGCATCTTTACCGCCACCGAGTCGGCGGCCATCGCCGTGGTCTGGGCCTTCTTCGTCACCATGTTTATCTACCGCGACTACCAGTGGAGTGAGCTGCCCAAGCTGGTGCACCGCACCGTCAAGACGCTGGCGATTGTGATGATCCTGATCGGCTTTGCAGCCAGCTTCGGCTACATCATGACCTTGATGCAGATCCCCACCATGATTACGGGACTGTTCACCAGCATCTCGGACAACAAGTACACCGTGCTGCTGATGATCAACATCCTGTTGCTGGTCTTGGGCACGCTGATGGACATGGCGCCACTGATCCTGATCATGACGCCCATCCTGCTGCCCATCGTGAAGACCATGGGCGTGGACCCGGTGCACTTCGGCATGATCATGATGGTGAACCTGGGCATGGGCCTGATCACCCCGCCCGTGGGTGGCGTGCTGTTCGTCGGTGCGGCGGTCGCCAAGCTACCCATTGAAAAAGTGGTGAAGGCCCTGTTCCCCTTCTTCGGCGCCTTGTTGCTGGTGCT
>MGPB01000014.1 GCA_001795455.1 Curvibacter sp. GWA2_63_95
CGCGTTTGAAATGCCGCCGCACCCGCACATGAGCAGCGTGCAACAGCTCTTGCTGCGCGCGCTGGTGGCCCGCTTCTGGAAGACGCCGTACAAGGCGCCGGTGACCCGCTGGGGCACCGAGCTGCACGACCGTTACATGCTGCCCACCTTCATCAAGATGGACTTTGATGATGTGATGGCCGACATGACCATGGCGGGCTATGCGTTTGACACCAGCTGGTTTGCGCCGCACTACGAGTTCCGCTTCCCGCTGATCGGCGCGGTCAAGGCCGCCGGTGTGGAGCTGACGCTGCGCAACGCGCTGGAGCCCTGGCATGTGATGGGCGAAGAAAGCTCGGCCGGCGGCACGGCGCGTTATGTCGATTCGAGCCTGGAGCGCATCGAGGTGCGCGTGACCGGCATGAACGAAAGCCGCTATGTGGTCACCTGCAACGGCCAAGCCCTGCCCATGCAGAGTACGGGCACCGTGGGCGAGTTTGTCGCTGCCGTGCGTTACAAGGCTTGGAACCCACCCAGCAGCCTGCACCCCACTATTGGCATGCATGCGCCGCTCACGTTTGACATTGTGGACACCTGGATGAAGCGCTCCTTGGGCGGCTGCCAGTACTTTGTCACCCACCCCGGCGGGCTCAACTACGAAACCTTCCCGGTCAACGGCTACGAAGCCGAAAGCCGCCGCCTCTCCCGCTTCGCCGCCATGGGCCACACGCCGGGCAAGCTGGTGGTGCCACCGGCCACCATCAACGTGGCGGGCAGCAAAGAGTTTCCGTTTACGCGGGATCTGCGGAGGAGCTAGGCGTTTTAAAGCCAAATAGGGCTCCAGCCCTTTTGGAATATGCGCGAGAAGCTATTGAATTGATATCACTCTTGGGGCGGTTTGAGGTGTGGGCGCAGAGTTGGGGGAGCGGCCCTCGCCTCATACTGTCAAACGCCCAGAAATCGGCGGGGGGCCATTCCCCCAGCTCTGTCGGTAGGTCGTTGGTTCTCTGACGAGAGCCGGGCTACTGTGCATCACGGCCGCTTTGCGGCGGAAGGAGACATTGCACGGGCTCACCCAAATGGGGGATGTTCAGGTCTTGCTCGGACGTTCACAATGCAGCGAAAGCGGACATCCTTGTACATCCCACTTCCACTGTGCAATTCATAGCTGCTATCGTCTTTTCCGCAAACAACAACCGCTATTCAATGCTCCCAAAAAAATGCGGTGAGTAATACAAACTGGGAGTTCGCAGCATGATTGGAATTCTCTTCTTTATTGGATTTGGTCTGTGGCTGATTGCGGCCATCATGCTCAGCGCAAAAATACCCCGCTGGTTGGGGATGTCAAAGCACACCACGGCAGCAAGTTGGTTGCTGTTCCCTTTGTTGCTGGTTGCACCGATTGCTGACGAGTTGATCGGCCGCTGGCAGTTCAATCGGCTGTGCGAGCGAGAAGCGGTGGCGACATTGAGTCCGGATTGGGAGAAGGTTAGGCGGGCAACGCATCGTGAAATTCCAACTGTTGAGCTAGATGGCTATTTCATACCCATTCGCCTTCAGCGAGAGGAGTACTTTGATAGGGATTCCGGGAAGACCTTTATCTCAAAACTGGCGTTCCATACCAAAGGCGGCTTTTTGATGCGGCATGGTCTTGGCTTGGACGGAACAACTTCTTGTTGGCCTCCAAAGCACGAGTCAATTTACAGAGAAATCAATCTTGAACAACTATTGAAGGAGTATTGAAATGTCAACCATTGAAAGTGCACACATCAATGCGTTACTTGCACACGCCATTAATGTTGATTTGTCGGTCGGTCAGCCAACTACGCGACTGCCATTTCTCAGTTGTTTGCAGCCTACAGGCAGTAAGCGTGATGGGCGACGGTGGGAATCCGGTTGCCCATAGCTGACAGTCGGGGGGGCCCGCAATCAGTCTGCAGGCGCCTCCGGTGAGCGGCGGAAGCCGACCTTCAGAATTTCACCCGAATGGGGGATATTCAGAGTCCAACTGAGTCGTCAAAATCGAGAGTGAAGACTGCGGTGTTTGTCGCTATTTTTATGAGAGCAGCTCAAGCAGACTGGATATGGAAAAATGCCATTTTTTATAAACCACACTCCCACGTTATACCGCAGTGCTTTGCGGTATAAATTACGTTAGCCCGCATGGAAGACCGCAGTAGTTCAGAGCCGCAAGGCGAGTATCTCGACTGGATGTGCATCAATCTTCGGAAGTCTGAGGAGGATCAATTGCACGCGACGTATTCGTTCTCCTGCGCCAAATATCGCGCCCTTTCAGACTCGCGCAACGAAGCTGCTGGAAGTGCAACGGGTAAGCTGAGTATTTCCAAGCAAAGTGGAAAGCTGACTCTTTTAGACGCAATGCCCGGAGACGAAGAACGCCGTATAACGAGCCGTGCAGCGCAGGTGCTTCAGCGCCATTGGAGTAAAGGCGAATACCCTGAAACGACAGCTCATGTTGCAGGCTAACGGGTTCGTCGAATGGACCCACAGCGGCGGCCACCATGGTCGCCATTCTTCATTGTTGAGTGCGCCGTTGCGGCCCATTCACGGCCAACGTTAAACAGCATGACAGCCCATCGCTCTGTAAATGAAGTGCTTGCTGATCTGGGAGCGCCCGACGAGCAGCCGCTTGAGCTCGAAGGCGTCTTGGAGGCTCACGCCGAAGGCTTCGAATTGCTCCACTATCCGAAGACCGAGCGCATCTCCGGACCGAAAGACGGTGAGCATCAGTACCAGGCTGGCGTTTGGGTAGGGTTTGGCAATGGCAGCCTTCAGCCGAATCGTGATGCGCTCAATCGTTGGGTTGGCAAGCGTGTCCGCATCCACGGCATCTTAAGCAGCTACCTATCGCTTCCGCCCGTTGGTTCGCTTGGGCGCGGCGGGTTCGGCCCGTGGGGCTTCTGGCCGGCGCAAATCGAGCCGTATTCAGTCCAGCGAGTCACCGCCGAGGAGCGGCGAGAAAATGCTGTTTAACCCTGCGCTCAAGCGGACCTGCGCCAGCTACGCTGGCTGGCCCGCTTAGCTGGAACGTTATGCGACCGATCAAAAGTACTCGATAAGGAAAAACCTGTGATTAGACCAAGCGTTCTCATCCTCCTCACGCTGACACTCGTGTCGGCCTGCGCGACTCCTGCTACTGATAAGACTGGCCCCGCGACCCGGTCGGCACCAGTCATTTCTGCGCAATCCGATTTGGAGAACTGGGTGAGTCAATTTCAGGGCAGGACCGAAAAGCAGATCGTCGAAGAGCTTGGCGATGGTGGTGAGCGTAGCAAGTGGCAGTCGGGTGGCTACGAGGGATTGCAACTTCGCTACAAATTCGGCCGAATATCCGAACTTTACCTACTATTTAATAATGATCGTGTCGTTTACGTCACCTTCACGGTTTCTGCGAAATAATTCCGGCGAACCGGCCGGTCGCATAACCCGCCGATGCAGTGGATCGAGCCGGCGGGTACGATTCTTGTGGTTCGAGAGTCGGCGCAGTGCCGGCTCGGTCACAGATCGGCATTAAGTAACGACTGCTTCAGAGCACAACGAAAGTCGGCTTCCAGTCTTAAACCGCCTCTGCCCAATTAACAGAACGTAGCACTGCCCCGCCTCCTTCAAGTACTCGCACGCGCAAAGCCAGTTAGACTGCCCCCAAAGGAAACATCACTATGGCAGGCGTATTTGGCAAAGATCCCAACATGAAGAAGAGCACGCACCACGAGCTGGAGCGGCTGAATCAGGAGCGCAAGCAAAAGTTGGCGGAGGCGGCGCTGAAGTTCACCAAGAAGAAGCCCGTGGTGCCCAGCAGCGAGACACCGACCAAATAAGAAAATTTGGACAAAAAAAGGCCCCAATCAAGGGGCCTTTTTATTTGGTGAGCGCGTGCGGCTTAGTAGCTGCTGCGTCCGCCGCGGTAGCCGTCAGAGGCGCCACGGGGTTCCATGGGGCGGGCCAGGTTCACGACGATGGAGCGACCATCCACCGATTGGCCGTTCAGGCCATTGATGGCGGCTTGGGCCATTTCGGGGGATGCCATTTCCACAAAGCCAAAGCCTTTGGAGCGGCCGGTGTCGCGGTCCATCATGACCTTGGCGGAGGTCACGTCACCAAACTCGCCGAAATTGCTTTGCAGGCTTTCGTTGGTAACGGAGTAGGGCAAGTTGCCCACGTAAATTTTGCTGCTCATGTCAGAGCCTTTCTAGAGAAGCGTGCGGGGCCATCAAGTGGCGCTGCAGCGCGGGGGAAGCGAAATGCCGGTGAAACACCGGGCTGCAGTATATCTTTGCCATATAAAAATAAACTTTTTTATTATTTAAATTCATAAAACTACACTCCAGCGGGGCTGTCGCCACCGGGCCGAGCCACGGCCCTGCCTTTGGGCTTGCATACAAATTGCATACTCTGGGCCTCACCTAAGGAAATCCATGTCTTCTATCAACTTCATTGGCGGCGAAAAAGGCGGAGTCGGCAAATCGGTCGTGGCCCGTGTGCTGGCGCAGTACTTCATCGACAAGGGGCGTGCCTTCACCGGCTTTGACACCGACCGTTCGCACACATCGTTCACCCGCTTTTATGCCGACTACGCAGCCCCGGTGGTGGTGGACACGTATGAAGGCCTGGACCTGATTGCCGGGGTGTTTGAAGAAGAGCCTGTGGTGGGCCTGCCACCCAATGTGATCGTGGATCTGGCCGCCCAGACCGCTGCGCCGCTGGCGCGCTGGGTCAAAGACTCGGACCTGGTCTCGCTGATGGCCAGCCTGGGCGTGACGGTGAACTTCTGGCACGTGGCCGATGCGGGCAAAGACTCGGTGGACCTGCTGGACCGTCTGGTGGCCACCTACGGCGCCGGGCCCAACTACATCGTGGTGAAGAACCAGGGCCGGGGTAGCGACTTTTCTCAACTGGAGGATTCCACAGCGCTGAAGAAGGCCATGGCCCTGGGCGGCCATGTGATCAGCCTGGCGCAGCTGCACGAGGCCAGCATGCGCAAGATCGACCGGCAAAACGCCAGCTTCTGGGCCGCCATTCACCGCAAGGACGGTGACGATGCGCTGGGCATGCTGGAGCGCCAGCGGGTGAAGACCTGGCTCAAGAACAGCTACGCCACCCTGGACGCCCTGCCGCTGGGCTGACGCTGAGTTAGCATCCACCACTGCCATTGCCACCAAGGAACTTGCCATGTCGCTCCAGCCCTTTCACCTTGCCATTCCTGTCTATGACCTGGCCTTGGCCCGCCAGTTTTATGGCGAGGTGTTTGGCTGCGCCGAGGGCCGCAGCAGCGCGCAGTGGGTGGACTTCAATTTCTTCGGCCACCAGCTGGTGATCCACCTGGCGCCCAAAAACGACTCGCAAACCCACGCCCACACCAACGAGGTGGACAGCCACCATGTGCCGGTGCCGCACTTTGGCGTGGTGCTGGAATGGGACACCTGGCACGCGCTGGCCGAGCGCCTGCAAAGCCGCAACACCGCCTTTGTGCTGGAGCCGGGCATCCGCTTCCAGGGCCAGGTAGGCGAGCAGGCCACCATGTTCTTGCTGGACCCGTGTGGCAATGCACTGGAGTTCAAGGCGTTCAAGGACCTGGGCCAGCTGTTTGCGCGCTAGCCGGCGTCTCCGTACGCCCATAGCCGCGGCCCCTGCGCTGGCATACTCAGGCCAGTGAATTCCTCTCTTGATCCCCTTGCCGTGAACCGCCCCGCCACCGACGCCGATGTGCTGCCCCGGGCCCGCCTGTGCATGGCCGCTGCCGGGCATTTTGACGAGCTGCGCGCCACCGTGTCCCCCAAAGCCGGCAGCCCAAACGGCTCCGGCACTGAAAACGCTAGCAATTTCATAGCTGCTCGCGCAGATTTCACGGGCGTTTGGGGCCAATTCTTTGCCAATATGGAGGCCCGCACCAGCGCCGAGCTGGACGCCCGCACCGCCAGCCTGCAACGCCAGATCCGCGACAACGGCGTGACCTACAACGTGTACGCCGATGCCGAGGGCCCGCAGCGCCCCTGGTCGCTGGACCTGTTCCCGCTGGTGGTCGATGCCCCCAGCTGGCAGCACATCGAAGCCGGCGTACAGCAGCGCATGCGCCTGCTGGAGGCCGTGATGGCCGATGTGTATGGCCCGCAAACCTACCTGGCCCAGGGCCTGCTGCCCCCGGCCTTGGTGCACGGCCACCCGGGTTACCTGCGTGCCATGGCCGGCGTGCGGCCCGTGGGCGGGCGCCACCTGCATGTCACCGCCTTTGACCTGGCCCGCGGCCCCGATGGCAACTGGTGGGTGGTAGGCCAGCGTTGCCAGGCCCCCAGCGGCCTGGGCTACCTGCTGGAGAACCGGCTGGCCGTGTCGCGCCAGTTTCCACAGGCCTTCCAGGCACTCAAGGTGCAGCGCCTGGCCAGCACCTACCGCGCGCTGATGGACAGCCTCAAGGCCCACAGCCCGGCCGGTGCCGATGCCCACATTGCCCTGCTGACGCCCGGCCCCTACAACGAAACCTATTTCGAACACGCCTACCTGGCCCGCTACCTGGGCCTGAGCCTGGTGGAAGGCAGCGACCTGATCGTGCGCGACGAGCGCCTGTTCCTCAAAACCCTGCGTGGCCTGGTGCCGGTGCACGGCCTGCTCAAGCGGGTGGACGACCAGTACCTGGACCCGCTGGAGCTGCGCCCCGACTCCACCCTGGGTGTGCCCGGCCTCTTGCAAGCCATCCGCGCCGGGAATGTCCTGGTGGCCAATGCGCCGGGCTCGGCGTTTCTGGAATCGCCCGCGCTGCTGGGCTTTTTGCCTGCGCTGGCGCGCCATGCGCTGGGCGAAGAGCTGAGCCTGCCCGCGCTGCCGACCTGGTGGTGCGGCGAGCGCAGCGCCATGGAAGACGCACTGGCCCGCCTGCGCGAGCACACCATCAAGCCGACCTACCCCGGCTCCAGCATCCACACCAGTTTCGAGTCCGTCATTGGCAACACCCTGGGCCAGACCGCGCTGGACGCCTGGGCCGGCCGCATCATGCGCCAGAGCGAAGACCACACGGTGCAGGCTTACATGCCGCTCTCACAAATACCCACCTGGCACAGCGCCGGCCCCGGCCAGCGCGGCACCATGGTGGCGCGCTCCGTGTTGCTGCGGGTGTTTGCCGTCTCTGACGGGTTGGATGCCACTGGCCGCCCGCACTGGCGCGTGTTGCCCGGAGGCTTGGCCCGCGTGGCCGGCACCACGGCCGACATTGCCAGCATGCAGCGCGGCGGCAGCAGTGCCGATGTGTGGGCGCTGACCGAGGGCGAGGTGGACACCACCACCCTGCTGCCCACGGCACTCACGCCCGCCGTGCTGGCGCAGCGCAAGCGTCTGGTCACCAGCCGCGCCGCTGAGAACCTGTACTGGCTGGGCCGCTACACCGAGCGTTCCGAGAACTCCGTGCGTCTGGCGGCACTCACCTTGGACTGCCTGGGCGGCGAAGAACAAAGTTCCGCCCCGCTGCTGCAGTGGCTAAGCCAGATGGCAGTGGCCAACACCCTGGTGCTGCCGGGCACACCATCCCCCATGCAGGCGCGCCGCGTGTTTGAGCGCGCGCTGGTCGCCAGCCTGGCCTCGGCCGAAGGTGCCACCAGCGTGGGCTTCAATGTGCGCGCGCTCAAGATGGCGGCGGCCACGGTGCGCGAGCGCCTCTCGCAAGAGCACTGGAACACCATCGTGCGGGCCGAAGAAACCCTGTTTGCCCAGTGCGCCCGCCTGAGCGCCCAGGGCGACTACACCCCAGCCCAGGCGCTGCGCGTGCTGGGCGACCTGAGCGACCAGCTGGCCGCCATCACCGGCGCGCAGACCGACCGCATGACGCGCGACGACGGCTGGCGCCTGCTCAGCATTGGCCGCCACGTGGAGCGACTGCATTTTTTGGCCAACGCCCTGGCGCGCAGTTTTGAAACCGGTGCGGTGGACAGCAACGGCGGCTTCGAGGCCCTACTCGCGCTGTTCGACAGCACCATCACCTTCCATGCCCAGTACCAGCAAAGCCGCGACATTGCCGCGCTGACCGACCTGCTGGTGCTGGACCGCGACAACCCGCGTTCTCTGGGCTGGGTGGCCCACACGCTGCGCGGACGCCTGGCCAAACTGGCCCTGAGCCCGGCAGGTGAACTGAGCACCATGTCGCTGCAGGTGCCCAACCCCGATACCTGGGACCTGGCCCAGCTGTGTGACACGCCCCAGGGCGAACCCAGCGCACCGGCCCTGCGCAATCTGCTGGACGCCTTGAGCGAGTGTGCGTTCACCGTGTCCGAGGACATCAGCACCACCTACTTCACCCACTCGGGCCACACCAAACACAGCGTGGGCACCTGATGCTGCTGCAAATCACCCACCACACACGGTACGACTACCAGCCGGCGGTCGAAACTGCACAGCACGTGGCCTACCTGCAGCCGCTGCAGCATGCCGGGCAACACCTGCTGAGCCACGCCCTCACCATCAGCCCGCAGCCGGCGCAACAGCGCAACACGCTGGACGTGTATGGCAACACGCGCTGCTTCTTCTCGCTGCAGGTGCCACATACGGTGCTGGAGGTGCAGGCCATGAGCATCGTGTCCACCAGCGCCCACGCCCGACCGACCAGCGAGCAAGCGTGGGAGCAACTGCGCGACCGGCTGCGCTACCAGGCCCACACGCCATTTGAGGCGGCGTCCGAATTCGTCTTCGCCTCGCCCTTTGTGCCACGCCGCCAGGAGTTTGCGGGTTATGCACGGCCCAGTTTTGGGGCCAACGCCAGCGTGCTGGATGTGGCGGTGGACCTGATGGAGCGCATCCACGCCGACTTCACCTACGAGAGCGAAAGCACCCAGATCAACACCCCTGCCCTGCAGGCGCTGGAACAGCGCAAGGGCGTGTGCCAGGACTTTGCCCACATCATGCTGGCCTGCCTGCGCAGCATGGGCTTGCCCGCGCGCTACGTGAGCGGCTACCTGCTGACCCGGCCCGCGCCGGGCGAGGTCAAGCTCATCGGCAGTGATGCCTCACACGCCTGGGTCAGCGTCTACGTGGGCGACCTGCCCGAGGGCCAGCGCTGGGTGGACCTGGACCCGACCAACAACCGCTGGGGCTGGTTTGCCCCCGGTGTGGACTACGTGACCGTGGCCACCGGGCGCGACTTTGGCGATGTGTCGCCCCTGCGCGGCGTGATCCACGGCGGGGCCAGTCACACGCTGACCGTGGGTGTGACGGTGGAAGACATCCGCGGCGACAATACCGACTCTGCGCCCGCCATTGCGGCGTCCCAGAGCCAAAGCCAATCCCAGGGCGGAGGCCAGAGCCAAAGCCAGGGCGCTATCAATTAAATAGCTGTTCGCGCACTACCCATGGGCGCTAACGGCACTTTTTATTCAAAGGAACCGATATGAGCATTTACGACAAACTCACCGCCCTGAACATCACCCTGCCGCCCGTGGCCGTGCCTGCAGCGGCCTATGTGCCCTTTGTGCAGACCGGCAACCTGGTCTTCCTCAGCGGCCACATCGCCAAGAAAGACGGCAAACCCTGGGTCGGCCAACTCGGCAAAAACACCAGCACCGAAGAAGGCAAGGCTGCCGCACGCGCCATCGCCATCGACCTGATGGGCACCCTGCACGCCGCCGTGGGCGACCTGAACAAAGTGAAGCGCATCGTCAAGGTCATGTCCCTGGTCAACTCCACCGGCGACTTCACCGAACAACATTTGGTCACCAATGGCTGCAGCGAGCTGCTGGGCGAAGTGTTTGGCCCGCAAGTGGGCGCGCATGCGCGCAGTGCCTTTGGCGTGGCGCAAATCCCCATGGGTGCGTGTGTGGAGATTGAGCTGATCGCCGAAGTGGCCTGATCACCGGGGCACTGGCCCACCGCAATAAAAAAAGCGCTGCCAGGCAGCGCTTTTTTGTGGGCGAATGCTGCTGTCTAGTGCAGCAGCAAAGGTGCGCCTTGCGTCCCGGGGTGTGCCAACTGCGGCGCCACCTTGAACACCGCCACGGCCTGTGCCAACTGGGCTGCCTGGTCGCGCAGGCTTTCCGCCGCTGCGGCACTTTCCTCCACCAGCGCAGCGTTCTGCTGCGTCATCTGATCGAGATTGCCCACCGACTGGTTGACCTCGGCAATACCCGCGCTTTGCTCGCTGGAGGCCGCGGTGATTTCGCCAATCACGTCCACCACGCGGCGCACACTTTGCACGATCTCCTGCATGGTGGCACCGGCCGCCGTCACCAGCTTGGTGCCCGACTCGACCTTGTCCACCGAGGTGCCGATCAGGCCCTTGATCTCCTTGGCCGCTTCGGCGCTGCGGCCCGCCAGGGAGCGCACTTCACTCGCCACCACCGCAAAACCACGGCCCTGCTCACCCGCACGCGCGGCTTCTACCGCTGCGTTCAGGGCCAGGATGTTGGTCTGGAAGGCGATGCCATCGATCACGCTGATGATGTCGCTGATCTTCTTGCTGCTGGCGTCAATTTCCTGCATGGTGCTGACCACCTGGGTCACCACCTCACCGCCGCGCTGGGCCACGCTAGAGGCACTGGCGGCCAGCGTGGCAGCTTGGTGGGCATTGTCCGAACTCATGCGCACCGCATGGGTCAGGCTGTCCATGCTGGATGCGGTGGAGGCCAGGTTGCTGGAGGTTTGTTCGGTGCGCTGGGCCAGGTCGTTGTTGCCGGTGGCAATCTCGGTGCTGGCGGTGGCAATGCTGTCGGTACTTTGGCGCACCTGCGACACCATCAGGCCCAGTGAGCGGTTCATGGCTGCCAGCGAGCGCATCAGGTCCCCAAACTCGTCAGCCCGGCTTTCGTCCACATGGCCGCTCAGGTCGCCCTCGGCAATACGCGCAGCCAGGTCGTTGGCCTGCAGCAGCGGCTGCTTGATGGAGCGGATCAGGAACCCAGCACCCACCAGAATGCCACCAATCAGCACCACCAGGCCACCGGCAGACATCAGAATCAGTTTGCGCCCCTCGGCCTCAAAGCCCTCGCGCAGGGCTTCGTTGGCAGCGTCCTGCATCACCACAAACTGCTGGTGTGCGTCCTGCAGGGCCTTCACCGCTGGGCGGTACTGGGTCTCCACAAAGGCGGGCATTTCACCAGGTTTGGTGACCTTGAGCAGCGCTGTCTGGCTGGTCAGATCCTGCAGCTTCTTGCGCAGATCGGTGATTTTGGCGAGCTGGGCTTTGTCGGCCTCCGTCGGATCGGCTGCCTCAATGGCTTTTTGCAGCTCTTCAATCTTGACATTGCTCTGGGCAATCTCGTCCTTGAAGGCATTGGCCACGCCGGGGTCCACCGACACCACCACCGCATAGGCGCGGGTGGTGTTCACGTCCACCAGGGCGGCCCATTGGTTGGCCGTCTTGATTTGCACCAGCATGGCCGCATTGACCGCGCCATAGGCTTCGCGGGACTTGCGGGATTGCAGGGCGGTGAACGCAATGATGATGGCCAACAGCACCACCATCAGCCCCATCGCAGCCCACAGCTTGGTGGCCAGGCGAAGTCGGTCAAAGCACATTCCAATCTCCTTTAATTATTCTGTAATTTAACCATGCAGGAGCGCGTGGAAAGCGGCTGAAAGGACGGGATTTACCCTGCCATGCGCCAAATACTTTGGCCTTGCACTGCCGCCAAATCAGCAGCATTGAAGTGCGCGGGCAGGAGTTCGGCCAGCGGCAGCAGCACAAAGGCGCGTTCGCGCATGCGGGGGTGGGGCACGGTGAGGGTGGGGCTGTGGATGGTGGCGCCCCCAAAAAGCAGCAGGTCCAGGTCCAGGGTGCGGGGGGCGTTGCGGTAGGGGCGCTCGCGCCCAGCCCCCTGCTCCAGTTGCTGCAGGGCCTGCAGCAGGGCCGGGGCGGTGAGCGTAGTGGAGAGTTCGGCCACGGCATTCACGTAGTCCGGGCCGCTGGAGTCCACCGGGGTGCTGCCGTACAAGGCGGAGTGGCGCAGCAACGTGCACTGTGGCAGCGCGGCCAGGGCAGCCAGCGCGTTCTGCAGGGCGGCCACTGGTGCGCCGAGGTTGGCCCCCAGGCCGATGTAGGCCAGTACCGGCGCACGCATGGTGGCGCGTGGGATTATTCGGCGCTGCCGCCGGATGTGCCACCCTCGCCCTTCGCGGCACCGGAGCGACGGCGGCGACGGCGTTTGCGTGGAGCGTCATTGCCATTAGAGGGGAATTCGGCCTCGGCACCGTCGGCCGCATCAGAAATGGCAGGCGCAGCCGGAGCGGCCTTGGCGGGAGCGCGGTGCACACGCGGGGCCTGCTTGCGCTGTTGCTGTTGTTCGGTACGCACCTGGTCCACCATGTCCTGGCGCACATCGTCGCTGGCCATGCTGAACTCCTGCCACCAGTCAGCCAGCACTTCATCAATCTCACCGGCATCGGCGCGCAGGCGCATGAAGTCAAAGCCGGCACGGAAGCGCGGTTGGTCCACCATGCCAAAGGGGGTGCTGCCCACGCGTTTGTCAAAGCGGGGCTGCATGAGCCAGATTTCGCGCATGTCGCCAGCCAGCTTGCCGCGACCCGACACATCACCGATGCGGGCGTTGAACACGTCCTCGATCGCGTCCTGCAGCGCCGGATGGCTGTGCTGGCCGCTCTTGACGCGTTGGTCCCAGCCATCACGCACGTCCGCCCACAACACACAGGCCAGCAAGAAGCTGGGGGCCACAGGTTTGCCCTCGCCCACGCGGCGGTCGGTGTCCTTCAGGGCGGCGGCCACAAAGGGCTGCTCGGCACGCTCCACCACCACATCCAGCAAGGGGTAGATGCCACGGGACATGCCCAAAAACTTGAGTTGCTCCACCGAGGCCAAGGCGTGGCCGGTCTGCAGCAGCTTGAGCATTTCATCAAACAAGCGGCTCTGCGGCACATCGTTCAACAGGCTCTGGCTCTTGATCAGCGGGCCGGACGTTTTGGCCTCCAGCTTGAAGCCCAGCGGACTGAGCTTGGCGGAGAAGCGGATGGCGCGGATGATGCGCACCGGGTCTTCGCGGTAACGCGTGGCGGCATCGCCAATCATGCGCAGCGTGCGGCTCTTGGCGTCTTTCAGGCCATTGTGGTAATCGACCACGATTTGTGTCTCGGGGTCGTAGTACATCGCGTTGATGGTGAAGTCGCGGCGCACCGCGTCTTCTTCCTGCGGGCCCCAAACGTTGTCGCGCAGCACGCGACCGGTGCTGTCCACGGCGTGTTTCATGCCGGCCAGCTCGTTCTTGCTGGTGCGTTCGTTGCCTGCCACCTGTTCGGCCGCAGCGTTGTCCAGGTAGGCGCGGAAGGTGGAGACTTCAATCACCTCGTGCTCACGGCCGCGGCCGTAGACCACGTGCACGATGCGGAAACGCCGGCCGATGATGAAGGCGCGGCGGAACAGGCCCTTGACCTGCTCGGGCGTGGCGTTGGTGGCCACGTCAAAGTCTTTGGGGCGCAGGCCGACCAGCAGGTCGCGCACCGCGCCACCCACCACATAGGCCTCAAACCCGGCTTGCTGCAGGGTGCGCACGACGTGGATGGCGCGTTCGTCCACCAGCTTGGGGTCGATGCCGTGCACAGACACAGGTACTTCCACCCGTTTGCCGAACTGGGGCTTCTTGGCCGCGGCGGACGGGCTCTTGCCCAGCAATTTGTCGATGAATTTCTTGATCAAGAGAAGGTTCCAAGCGGTCAGGGCCGCGGGTCAGGGAAAGAGCTCAAGTATGCGCCATCCGCGCTCTTGGGCCAGGGCGCGCAGGCGCGCATCGGGGTTGGTGGCCACCGGGACGGTGGCCTTTTCCAGCAAGGGCAGGTCGTTGATGGAGTCGGAATAGAAGGTGGTGTGCACCTGGCTCCAGTCCAGCCCATGGTCGGCCAGCCACTGGGTCACACGGCTTACCTTGCCTTCGCGGAAAGACGGGGTGCCAGCAATCTCGCCGGTGTACCAGCCCGTGCCGCCGGGCGCGGTGTCGATCGCCAGTTCCACAGCAATCAGTTCGTCCACCCCAAAGGCCTTGGCAATGGGGCGGGTGACAAAGGCGTTGGTGGCGGTCACCACGATCACCGTGTCGCCCGCACGCTGGTGCGCCTGCACCAGCTCCAGGGCCTGAGGTTTGATGCCTTTTTGGATCACAGCCCTCATGAAATCTGCGTGAGCTGCTATTGATTTGCTAGCACCCTCGCGCACGATGGCGGCAGTGGCAAAACGCACATAGGCCGGCACATCCAGGGTACCGGCTTTGTAGTGCTCGTAAAACGCATCGTTCTGGCGCTTGAATTCGGTCGCGTCGGTCCACCCCATGGCGGTGGTGAACTCGCCCCAGGCATGGTCCGAGTCCAGGGGAATCAGGGTGTGGTCCAGGTCAAATAAAGCGAGGCGTCTTGCCTCCACGCGCGTCGTTTGGAGAGTCATTGGTTGTCCAGCATGGCTTTGATCATGGGAATCGTGATGGCGCGCTGGGTTTGCAGGGCGTAGCCGTCCATCAGCTCCAGCAGCTCCATGAGGCTGCCCAGGTCGCGGCTGAAGCGCTTGAGCATGAAATCCATGACCTCGTCGCTCAAAAATACGCCACGCGCATCGGCCGCCTGGCGCAGCACGGCACGGCGCTCGGGTTCGCTCAGCAACTGCAAGCCATAAATGTGGCCCCAGCCCAGACGGGTGCGCAAATCGTCGCGCAGCTTCAGTTCGATGGGCGCCAACTCACCGGCGGCCAGCACCGGGCGCTGGTGGGTCTGGGCGTTCACAAACCAATTGAAGGCCATGTGCTGCTGCTCCGCCGTGTACAGGTGCACATCGTCCATCAGCACGGCCACCCAGGTTTCGTCAAACTCGGCCGGCTCCAGCACATTGGCATCCATCCAGCCCACGCGTGCGCCCTGCTCGCGCAGCGCCTCGCGCGCAGCCTTGAGCAAATGGCTTTTGCCACTGCCCTCGGGGCCCCAGAAGTAGGTGGGCACAGGCGAGCGGACCTGCGCACTGCTTTTGGCACCAATCCACAGCTCCAGGTGCTTGAGCGCCGCTTCGTTGGGGCCGGCAAAAAAGTTGGCCACGGTTGGCCCGGCGGACAAACCGATGTCCAGCGCGATCTGTTGCATTACCAAGTGTTCATCCCAGATACAAGCGGCTCGACAGGTACCCGGTGCGCAAACGCCGCACCGCCACCAACAGCACCGCACTGGCGGGCAAGGCGATAAGCACGCCCACAAAACCAAACAGCTGGCCGAAGGCGAGCAAGGCAAAAATCACGGCCAGCGGATGCAGGCCAATACGCTCCCCCACCAGGCGTGGCGTGAGGTACAGGCTCTCTACCAACTGACCCAGGCCGTAGACCACGGCCACCATGGCCAAGGGGTACACCAGGCCGCCGCCGGAAAACTCCAACAAACCGGCAAACGTGGCCAGCACCAGCCCCACGCCAAAGCCCAGATAAGGCACGGCAATGGCCAAACCGGTGAACACCCCAATCGGCAGGGCCAGGTCCAGGCCAAACAAGGCCAGCCCCACGCTGTAGGCAATCGCCAGAATCAGCATGACCAGCAGTTGGCCGCGCAGGTACTGCCCCAGCACTTCATCGGCCTCGTGCAAAAACCCGTCCACCCCCTCGCGCAGGCGGGGCGGCACCAAATCACGTACCTGGCGGACGAAACGGTCCCAGTCCATCAGCAGGTAAAACAAGGCCACGGGGATCAGGATGGCGTTGCCAATGATGGCAAAGGCCACGCTGCCACCCAACTTGACCGAGGCCAGCACCGAGCCGAGCGCGTCTTCCACATTGGCATTGAGGTACTTCATCACAAAGCCCTTGATGCTGGCCACGTCCAGCGAGAAGTGAAGGCCCCACTGCGCCAGCCAGGGCTTGAGCGAGGTGTTCAGGCTGTCCAGCAGCACCGGCAGCTGTTCGCGCATCAGGGGCAGCTCTTTGGCCAATATCGGCACGATCAGCAGCAGCACGCCCAACAGGGCCACCACAAACAGCAACTCCACCAGCACCACCGCCACCAGCCGCGGGATACGGCCTCGCCCCACATCGTCCAGCCAATCCACCACCGGCGTGAGTGCATAAGCCAGCACCGCCGCCACCACAAAGGGCGCCAGCACCGGGGCCAACAGCCACAGCGCGAGCACCACCAGGCCCGCAATCAGCAGCCAGGCGGTGAATCTTTTTTGGGTGGGGGTGAATTGCATACAAAAAATGGCGGGAGCAAACCCGTAAAATCTGGGCAAATTCTATCGGGGTCTGCCTCTGCTCTGCCCCAAAGCCACCTCCCATGACCCAATCTGCTTCCCCCACTCCCCTTTCCTACAAAGACGCCGGTGTTGACATCGTGGCCGGCGACGCGCTGGTTGAACGCATCAAACCCCTGGCCAAAAAGACCATGCGCGAGGGCGTACTGGCCGGCATTGGCGGTTTCGGCGCCCTGTTTGAAGTGCCCAAGCGCTACAAGGAACCCGTGCTGGTGAGCGGCACCGACGGCGTGGGCACCAAGCTCAAGCTGGCGTTTGAATGGAATATGCACGACACCGTGGGCATTGACCTGGTGGCCATGAGCGTCAACGACGTGCTGGTGCAGGGTGCCGAGCCTCTGTTCTTCCTGGACTACTTTGCCTGCGGCAAGCTGGATGTGGACACCGCAGCGGCGGTCGTGGGTGGCATTGCCAAGGGCTGCGAGCTCTCCGGCTGCGCCCTGATCGGCGGCGAAACGGCCGAAATGCCCGGCATGTACCCGGCCGGCGAATACGACCTGGCCGGCTTTGCCGTCGGCGCGGTGGAAAAGTCAAAGATTTTGACCGGCGCCGACGTGAAACCGGGCGACGTGGTGCTGGGCCTGGCCAGCCATGGCGTGCACTCCAACGGCTTCAGCCTGGTGCGCAAGTGCATTGACCGCGCCGAAGCCGCCGGCAACGTGCCCGCCACGCTGGACGGCAAGCCCTTCAAGCAAGCCATCATGGAACCCACGCGCCTGTACGTGAAAAACGTGCTGGCCGCGCTGGCCGTCCACCCCATCAAGGCCCTGGCCCACATCACCGGTGGCGGCTTGCTGGAGAACATTCCCCGCGTGCTGCCCGAAGGCACGGCCGCGCACCTGGTCAAGGGCAGTTGGCCCCAATCCGAGCTGTTTGCCTGGCTGCAAGCCACGGCCGGCATTGACGACATCGAAATGAACCGCACCTTCAATAACGGCATTGGCATGGTGGTGGTGGTGGACGCGGCAAACGCCGAAGCGACGGCCGCCACCCTGCGCGCCGCAGGCGAGTCGGTCTACACCATTGGCAGCATTGCCCCCATCGGGAACAGCGCCGCCGTCGTCGTGGCCTGACCCAGGCCTTGCCAGATCCTGCCCCGTCCACCCGGCTCCACGCCAGTGTGTGGATGCTGGGCTTGGTCAGCATGCTGACCGACATTTCCAGCGAAATGGTCAGCGGGCTCCTGCCAGTGTTCCTGGTCACCCAACTGGCGGTCAGCGCGTCGGTGATTGGCATGATCGAAGGCGCCGCCGGCGCCACAACCATGCTGCTCAAGGCCTTCTCAGGCGGCCTCAGTGACTACCTGGGGCGCAGAAAACCGCTGGTACTGCTGGGTTACGGCCTGTCGGCCGCCGCCAAACCGCTGCTGGCGGCCGCGGGCAGCGTCACACTGATCGCATCTGCCCGCCTCATGGACCGTTCCGGCAAAGGCATGCGTGACGCGCCGCGGGACGCACTGATCGCGGATGTCACCCCCGAAACCCTGCGCGGTGCGGCCTATGGGCTGCGCCAGGCGCTGGATACCGTCGGCGCTTTTGTGGGCCCCCTGCTGGCCATGGGCCTCATGGTGCTGTGGGCCAACGACTACCGCGCAGTGTTCTGGGCGGCCACCCTGCCCGCGGTGCTGGCCGTGTTCCTGCTGTACTTCGGCGTGCCCGAACCCGCCGTCGCGGACCGCAAGCGCCTGCAAAACCCGCTTACCCGGGCCAACCTGCGGCAGCTCCAGGCCCCATATTGGTGGTTGGTCGCGGTGGGCGCAGGCCTGACCCTGGCCCGCTTCAGCGAAGCCTTCCTGGTACTGCGGGCACAGCATGATGGCCTGCCACTGGCCTGGACGCCCCTGGTGCTCATCGCCATGAACCTGGTGTATGCCGGGCTGGCCTACCCCTTTGGCCAGTGGTCCGACCGCATCAATCCGCGACTGCTGCTGGGCGCCAGCCTGCTGGTGCTGATGGGCGCGCATGCCCTGCTGGCACGGGGCGGGCTGGGCCTCTGGGCCGGTGTGCTGCTGTGGGGCCTGCATATGGCCATGGCCCAGGGACTGATGTCTGCACTGGTCGCCAATACCGCGCCGGCCGAGTTGCGGGGCACCGCTTTTGGCCTGCTCAACGTTGCCAGCGGCCTGGTCCTGCTGGCGGCCAGCACACTGGCCGGTTTGCTGTGGGATCGCCTGGGTGCGCCGGCGCCCTTCGTGGCGGGTGCCGGTTTTGCGGCCTTGACGCTGGCCCTGCTGCTCTTCCAGCCATCACCCAGCCCTCGTCCCTAGCGCTTTTGCTAGTAAATTTATAGCTGCCCACGCAGTAACCATCTGGACTTTTGGCACTTTTTGCTCCAAACTTTGCGCTTCCTTGGTTACCACACGGAGCAGCATGCCGGTTATCGCAATCGTCAACCGCAAGGGCGGAAGTGGGAAAAGCACCTTGGCTACGCACTTGGCCGCATGGCTGGCGCAGGAGGGGGTGGCCGTCATGCTCGGTGATGTGGACCGCCAGCAAAGCACCAAGGCCTGGCTCAAACGCCGCTCGGCGTCCCTGCCAGCCATCTCCCCTTGGGCCCTGGACCAGAAAAACGTATTAAAAGCGCCCCCTGGCGTGACCCACGTGGTGCTGGACACCCCGGGCGGCATGCAAGGGTTTGAGTTGGCCCGCGTGGTCATGTCGGCAGACGCGGTGGTGGTGCCGGTGTGCAACTCCCTGTTCGACCGTGAATCTGCCGCCGCCTGCCTGGCGGAATTGTCCGCCCTGCCCCGCGTCGCCTCGGGGCGGTGCCAGCTGGGTGTGGTGGGCATGCGGCTGGACGCACGCACCAAGGGCGCCGAGACGCTGCGCCAATGGGCCGACGACCTCAAGCTGAATTTTCTGGGTGTGCTGCGTGAAACCCAGGGCTATGTGCGCGGACTTGAAACGGGCATCACCCTCTTCGACACCGCGGGTGCAGCCCAGCAAGCCGACCTGGCCCAGTGGGAACCCATTCTTCAATGGCTGCGTCCCATTGCGCGCCTGCAACCGGCGGTGGTCGCGCGTCCTGCAACGGCCAGCCAACCCGCAGCCCAGCCCGGCACCGTGCATGCCTCCCGGGCCGCCAGCCTGATGCCGGCACAGGAGTCTTTGGTGCATGGCAGTCGCCTGAGTGTGTTTGCCCCGGGCATTAAAACCGAATCTGATGCCGTGGTAGGGGTCGACTTGAACCGTACCCTGCCGGGTCAGGGCGGCGTAGTGCCACAGTTCTTGCTGCGCCACTAAGCGCGGCACGCGGCTAAGAGAGCCGCATCTGCCGCCGTATCAGACTCACTCGCTCGGCCACGGCATCCACATCCACCACGTTTTCGGCGTGCACCAGGTAACACTCCAAGTCGGCCAAGGCCTCGGCTTGGTGGCCCAGCGAGGCATGCACCAGGCCGCGGTCGCGGTACTCCGACCAGGACTCTGGCAACAGGACCACCAGACGTTCCTGCACCGCCAGTAAACGTGGCCAATCCTCTTGTGATTTGTAGATTTCCTTGAGGTTGCGCAGCATGCGCGCCAGGATCTCGCGGGGCGTGGCCGACTGCAGGTACAAGCCCAGCGGCGCCTCGAAGGCATCCACCAGCCCGCTTCGTTTGCGGTAGGGCTCCAGCATCTCGGACAGTTCTTCGCGGCTCAACGAGCGTCCGGTCAGGGGCTCAATCACGGCCTGACCGATGGGCAGCATGACCTTGACCAGGAAATGCCCCGGGAAACCTACGCCATACACCTCCAGCCCCAGGCCCTGGGCCAGCTCCATCCAGACCACGGCCAGGGAGATGGGAATACCGCGACGGGTGCGCAAAAGCACGCTGGGAAAGCTGTTGTCCGGGTCGTAGTAGTTATTGAGGTTGCCGCCAAAGCCAAGGTCGTCGTAGAAAAAGCGGTTCAGCATGCGCAGGCGCTGGATCGGCGGCGCATCGGCTGCCAGGCGGCGTTTTACTCGGGCCAAGAGCTGGTCCACTTCGCCCAGCACCGTTTGCACATCGGTCTCCGGGTACTCATCCTGCGCCAGGGTGACCGCGGCTTCAAACAAGGCAAAGTCGCCATCGCTGCGCACCAGGGCGCCGAAATAGTCCAGCGGGGTCGGAATGGCGAACTGCAGGGCCATGGCAAGGTCTCCGTCTAGCGGCGCAGCATCTGCCGCAGGTTCAGGCCAGCGGCCCACGCCGCGCCCAAGTACACCAGCATGGCACCGCCCAAGAGCAGGGTCAACCAACCGATGCGCAGCAGGCTGTGGCTGCGCAACGCCACCCAGTCCACCAGGCCAGCCGCCCACAGCAGGTAGATCACCAACAGCGCACTGGCCGCCAGCACTTGCAGCACAAAACGCCCCCAGCCCGCCTGCGGCCGGTAGCTGCCGCGTCGCAGCAGACCAATCAGCAGCCACAGGGCATTGATCATGGCGCCCAAACCAATCGACAGCGACAAGCCCGCGTGTTTGAACATCGGCACCAGGCCAATATTGAGCAACTGGGTCACCACCAGCACCACCACCGCAATGCGCACCGGGGTCTTGATGTCCTGGCTGGCGTAGTACCCCGGGGCCAGCACCTTGATGGCCACAATCCCGACCAGCCCCACGCCCCAGCCCATCAGGGCCAGCGTCGTCTGCTGCACATCGTTGGCCGTGAAGGCGCCGTAGTGGTAAAGCACCGCGACCAGCGGCTTGGCAAACGCCAACAGCCCAATGGCGCAGGGAACCGACAACAGCACCACAATGCGCAGCCCCCAGTCCAGCAGGGCCGAGTATTTGTCCGCATCGCCGGTCGCCTTGGCGCCCGCCAGTTGCGGCATCAGCACCACGCCCAGCGCCACCCCCAGCATGGCGGTGGGGAACTCCATGAGCCGGTCTGCATAGGTCAGCCAGCTCACGCTGCCGGTGGGCAGGTGCGAGGCTATTTGGGTGTTGATCAGCAAGGAAATCTGCGCCACGCTGACGCCCAGCAGAGCGGGCAGCATGAGTTTGCCAATGCGGCGGGTCTCGGGATCGGTCCAGGCCTCGCGCAGCGCCGGCCCCATGAGTCGCAGGCGCGGCAGCATGCCCAAGCGCGCCAGGGCTGGGATTTGCACCGCCAGTTGCAGCACACCACCCAGCATCACCCCGCCCGCCATGGCATAAATGGGCTCGATGCCCCGCGCAGCCAGCCAGGGTACGCCCAGCCACGCGGCGGTGATCATGGACATATTCAGCAGCACCGGGGTGGCCGCCGGCACGGCAAACCGCTTCCAGGTGTTCAAAATGCCAGAGGACAGGGCCACCAGCGACATGAAGCCGATGTAGGGAAACATGAACCGGGTCATCTGCACCGCGGCGCCGTACCCGGCGGCGTTTTGCTGCAACCCACTGGCCATCGCCCACACCAACACCGGTGCCAGCACCACACCCAACACACAGGTCAGCAGCAGCGCCAGCACCAGCAAGCTGGCCACACGGTCCACCAGCAACTTCGTGGATGCCTCGCCATGCTGCGCCTTGTTGGCCGCCAGCACCGGCACAAAGGCCTGGCTAAAAGCCCCCTCGGCAAACAGGCGGCGAAACAGATTGGGAATGCGGAATGCCACATTGAAGGCATCGGTCATGGCACTGGCGCCAAACGCGGCAGCCACCAGCAGTTCCCGGGCCAAGCCGGTAATACGGGAGGCCAGTGTCCAGAGGGACACGGTAGATACAGATTTGATCAAGCTCACACGGCGAGTGTAGCGGTGCCTACCTTGAAATACTGGCCACGGATGTGCTTCAATCTGGCGATACCCCTCAGGCGCACCCTGGAAATCCACCATGGCCTCTACGTTCAGACAAACCAAGCGCCCTCTGCTGGCTGGCACCAGCAAGTCGACACCCCGCCCCGTGTTGATCGTCGAGGACCAGCGCGCCCTCTCGGAGATGCTGGCTTCCATGTTGCAGCACACATGGGGCTGCGAAACCTTGGTTGCCGCCAATTTGGCTGAGGCTCGTAGCCTGCTGAGCGCACGGGGCACCGAGATTTTTGCCGCCGTCTGCGATGTCAACCTGCCCGACGCGCCGTATGGCGAGGTGATTGATCTGGTCGGCGAACACCACATTCCCGCGATCGCCTTGACAGGCACCATCACCGACAACATTCGCCACATGATGGCGCAGGGCCACATCGTGGACTATGTACTGAAGAAAGGCGTGCTGTCCTACGACTACGTGGTGCAGTGGGTCGGGCGCCTGCACCGCAACAGCAGCGTCAAGGTGCTGGTCGCTGACGATTCCCCCTCTTCGCTGGAGATCATCAAACGCATGCTGGGCATGCAGGGCCTGCAAATTCAGGTCGCCCACAATGGCCGGGAAGCCCTGACCCTGTTGCAACAACAACCCGACATCCAGTTGGTGCTGGTGGACTACAACATGCCGCTGGTCGACGGCTTTGAGTTCGTGTTGGAGGCTAGGCGCATGCTGGGCAAGGAGCGCTTGGCCATCATTGGGATTTCGGGCGAAAACCGGGCCGACATCTCGGCGCAATTCCTCAAGCATGGTGCCAACGACTTCATTTCCAAACCCTACTCGTTTGAAGAAATGACCTGCCGCGTCAACCAGAACCTGGAAATGCTGGACCTCATGGAAAGCCTGCACAACCTGGCCAACCGCGACTACCTGACGGGCCTGTACAACCGGCGCTACTTCTTTGAGCACGGCCAGCAACGCCACCGCAGCGCACTCCAGCAGGGCCAGACCCGGGTGGCGGCCATGATCGACATCGACCACTTCAAAACCATCAACGACACCTACGGCCATGCCTATGGTGATCAAGTGATCCAGCACGTGAGCGAGTGCCTGCAGCGGCATTTCCCGGATGACCTGATTGCCCGTATCGGGGGCGAGGAGTTCGCCATTTTTTTCACGGGCACCGACGCCGACCTGGTGCGGCAACAGCTGGACTCCTTCCGCAAACGCCTGCCCACCGAGGCCACCACGGTAGCACCCAAGGGGATTACCATCGCCATCAGCATCGGCATGTGTGGCGAGGCGGCCCCGGACCTCAACAGCATGCTCAGCTCTGCTGACAAACGCCTCTACCAGGCCAAACAGAACGGGCGAAATCGCCTGGAGGGGTGAAATCCGATGCCGATGTATAATCCTTGGCTTTGCTGACAACATCCGCAGACACAAGGAATTTAAATCATGGCATCTGGAAAACCCAAGAAAAAGAACCCGCGCCTGGCGTCGGGCCGTAAACGCGTCCGCCAGGACGTCAAAATCAACGCAGCGAACACATCCCTGCGCTCCAAATACCGCACTGCGGTGAAGAACGTGGAAAAAGCAGTTCTGGCTGGTGACAAGACCAAGGCCGGTGAACTGTTTGCCAAGATGCAAGCCGTGGTGGACACCGTGGCCGACAAGGGCATCTTCCACAAGAACAAAGCAGCCCGCGACAAGAGCCGTTTGGCTACCAAGGTGAAAGCCTTGGCACTCGCCGCCTAACTCGTTAGGCAATCGCACGAATCCTGCTGGTCAGGATTCGCCGTTTGTAGTGGGTGCGCTGTCAGCAAAAGCAAAAAAGCCGTTCATCTGAACGGCTTTTTTGTTTCTGTCTTCCCATCGGCTATTCGGACTTGGCAGGCCGGGCTGGCGGCACTTCGGGACGGGTTTCGCTGACCTGCAACTCGTTGTCACGCGCAAAGTTCAGGCAAAAGTCCCACGCCATCACATCGTAGTCGCGCAGGTCAGCGTGGATGATCACGCACTTCACCTGCCCAATCGAGGTGGGCACACACCATGGGGAATAGCCCAAATGGCTGCCCGGCTGCGGGCCGCCGGGTCGAAACTGGCTCATCACCCCGGCCAGTCGCTCTGCCCAGTCGCTGGGGCGAAACGTCTTGCCTTGCAAGGTCAGTCCCAGGATGTAGAGTTCTTTGGAAGGTGTGGAAGCCATCGGATTGAGAGTAAAAGCAGCGGTGAATCGCGATAGCCCTGTGACGTGCTGCGCCGCACAAGAATTCTACCCGCTCCGCTGTCTTGCAGATGACAAAGCAGCTATGCCAGCGTGCATCACTGTGATGTGTATTTGTCACCAAACTGGCATCGGCCATGCGCCTAAAATCAGGCTTCAACGGCCCAACCTGCCTTTGTTCATGTTGGGCCGCCTTGTTTTGTAGCCAACCCCGGAGTTATTGCATGACCGCCGCCACGCCTGCCACCACGCCGTCTTCACCCCACGTGATGAACACCTATGGCCGACTGCCCATCGCCCTGAGCCATGGTCAAGGCTGCCGCGTGTGGGACGTCAATGGCCGCGAGTACCTGGATGCATTGGGCGGTATTGCCGTCAACACCGTGGGCCACAACCACCCCCAGTTGGTCGCCGCGCTGCAAGACCAGGTCACCAAGCTGATCCACACCTCCAACTACTACCACATCCCCCTGCAGGAAGAGCTGGCCAAGCTGCTGGTCGAGCGTTCCGGCATGCGCAGTGTGTTCTTCTGCTCTACGGGCCTGGAAGCCAACGAAGCCGCCCTGAAGCTGGCACGCAAATTTGGCCACGACAAAGGCATTGAGCGCCCCGAAGTCGTGGTGTACGAGAAGGCCTTCCACGGCCGCTCCATTGCCACCCTGAGCGCCACCGGCAACCCCAAGGTGCAGGCCGGCTTTGGCCCCCTGGTGGAAGGGTTCATTCGCGTACCGGTGAACAACATCGAGGCACTGAAAAAGGCCACCGAAGGCAACCCCAATGTAGTGGCCGTGTTCTTTGAAGCCATCCAGGGCGAAGGCGGCGTGAACCCCATGCACATGGACTACCTGCGCGACGTGCGTGCCCTGTGCAACCAGCGCGACTGGCTCTTGATGATTGACGAAGTGCAGTGCGGCATGGGCCGTACCGGCAAGTGGTTTGCCCACCAATGGGCCGGTATTCAGCCGGATGTGATGCCCCTGGCCAAAGGCCTGGGCTCCGGCGTGCCCGTCGGGGCCGTCGTGGTGGGCCCCAAGGCCGCCACGATCTTCCAACCCGGCAACCACGGTTCCACCTTTGGCGGCAACCCGCTGGCCATGCGCGCCGGCGTCGAGACCATCCGCATCATGGAAGCCGAAGGCCTGCTGGCCAACGCAGAGAAGGTGGGCAAGCACCTCAAGGCCAGTCTGGAGAAAGCCCTGCAGGCCGAGATTGCCAACGGCGGCGTGAAAGAAGTGCGCGGCCAAGGCCTGATGCTGGGCATTGATCTGGCCAAACCCTGCGGCGCCCTGGTGCAGCGCGCGGTAGACGCTGGCCTGCTGATCAGCGTGACCGCCGACACCGTGGTCCGCCTGGTGCCATCCCTGATATTGACCACGGCCGAAGCCGACCAGATCGTTGCCATCCTGGCCCCGCTGATCTCGGCCCTGCTGAAGGAGGCTGCATGAACCCCGTAGTCCCCAGCACCCTGCCCCAGGGCGCGCCGCCCGTGCGGCACTATCTGCAGTTTGATGACTTCACGACCGAGGAATACCGCTACCTGCTGGAGCGCACCGCCTTCATCAAAGCCAAGTTCAAGCGTTTTGAGCGCCACCACCCGCTGGTGGACCGCACGCTGGCCATGATTTTCGAGAAAGCCTCCACACGCACGCGTGTGAGCTTTGAGGCCGGCATGTACCAGCTCGGCGGCAGCGTGGTGCACCTGACCACGGGCGACAGCCAGTTGGGCCGCTCCGAGCCGATCGAGGACAGTGCCAAGGTCATCAGCCGCATGACGGACATCGTGATGATCCGCACCTACGAGCAGACCAAGCTGGAGGCCTTTGCCGCCAACTCGCGCGTGCCCGTCATCAACGGCCTGACCAACGAGTTCCACCCCTGCCAAATTTTGGCCGACATCTTCACCTACATCGAACACCGCGGCCCTATCGAAGGCAAGACCGTGACCTGGGTGGGCGATGGCAACAACATGGCCAACACCTGGCTGCAGGCTGCCGCCATCCTGGGTTTTCACCTGCGTGTGAGCACCCCCAGCGGTTACGAAGTGAATGAGAAATTGGCTGCCAGCGCCGGCGGAATGGGCGCAGGCAGCTACAAAACTTATAGCGACCCACTGGAAGCCTGCCGTGGCGCCGACCTCATCACCACTGATGTATGGACCAGCATGGGCTACGAGGCCGAGAACGAAGTGCGCCGCAAGGCCTTTGCCGCTTGGTGTGTGGACCGCAAGATGATGGCCGTGGCCGCACCCAACGCCTTGTTCATGCACTGCCTGCCCGCCCACCGCGGAGAAGAAGTGGAGGCCGAAGTCATTGACGGCCCACAAAGCGTGGTCTGGGACGAGGCAGAAAACCGCATGCACGTGCAGAAGGCACTCATGGAGTACCTGCTGCTGGGCAAGCTCTGAGGCCCTGAGCGTCCTCAGCGCATCAGGTCTTCAATCGCGTCCACCACCATGCTGGTGCCGATAGCGATCAACAAGATGTCGTTCGCCACCCGCACATATTTGTAACCTGCGGGTGGCAGGCCGATACGCACCGAGATGTCCCGCGGCAGCGGGTAGAAGACCACATCCCTTGGCAGTGGCTGGCCGCGCGACCACTTCTTGGCCTGACCGGGTGGCTGGCATCCATTGTTCTTTTTGGCCAAGCCTGGCGGGCATTTGCCCTTGGCCTGTTGGGCGCCGTAGTAGTCCTGCGCGGCACGGCGCTGGTCGTCACCAAAGTAGCCACCCACACGGATTTCGACCGAGGTGCCCTGCTCCTGCCGATGCTCGTCCTCACCATGTTTGCCCTTGCCTTTGCCGGCCCACTCCGGCTTGGCTGCTTGGGCGGCGGTCACCAGAAGGGCCCCTGCGAGCCATACCGCAGCGGTGCGGCCCAGAGAGCGGGGGGATGGGAATGAACTGCGCATAACGACTCCTGTATTTCTGCGTAAAAAGTGAGATTGTGGACCTGTTGGGAATAACCGACACCACGCTTTGAAACCAAGTGTTACCTTTGCGCCGCTTTATGAATTTGAGGACTGAAATGAGCACTTCCCTTACCCTCCAACACTGCCAGACGCTGGATGCCACTGAGCCGCTGCGCACGCTGCGCGATCTGTTTGACATCCCCGAAGGGGTGATCTACCTCGACGGCAACTCGCTGGGTGTGATGCCCAAAACCGCCGCCGCCCGTGCGGCCGAAGTCGTCACCCAGGAATGGGGCCAGGGCCTGATCCGCTCCTGGAACACCGCCGGCTGGTTCAGCCTGCCCCAGCGCCTGGGCAACCGCATTGCCCCGCTGATTGGTGCCGATGCCGATGAAGTGGTGGCGACTGACAGCACCTCCATCAACCTGTTCAAGGTGCTGTCCGCCGCGCTGTCCATCGCCGCGCAAGACGCGCCCGAGCGCAAGCTCATCGTCAGCGAGCGCAGCAACTTCCCCACCGACCTCTACATCGCCGAAGGCCTGTGCAAGGAGCGCGGCTACACCCTGAAACTGGTGGAGCCCGAAGAGATTGCCGCAGCACTGACTGCCGACGTGGCCGTGCTCATGCTCACCCACGTGAACTACCGCACCGGCGCCATGCACGACATGCCCGCCGTGACCGCCGCCGCCCACGCAGCCGGTGCCCTGATGATCTGGGACCTGGCCCACAGCGCAGGCGCCGTGCCGGTCACGCTCAAGGCGTCCAGCGCCGACTTCTCGGTAGGCTGCGGCTACAAATACCTCAACGGTGGCCCCGGCGCGCCGGCCTTTGTGTGGGTGCACCCCCAGCATGCCGACCGCTTCTGGCAGCCCCTGGCCGGCTGGTGGGGCCACGCAGCCCCCTTTGCCTTCACGCCCGACTACCAGCCCGCCCCAGGCATCACCCGCTACCTGTGCGGCACCCAGCCCATCGTCAGCATGTCGCTACTGGGCTGCGGCCTGGAAGGCTTTGAGGCGGCCGAGAAGCTGGGCGGCATGGTGGCGCTGCGCTCCAAGTCGCTGGCGCTGACCGACCTGTTCATCCAGCTGGTGGAAGAACGCTGCCAGGGCTATGGCCTGGGCTTGGCCACCCCACGCGACCACGCCCAGCGCGGCTCGCAGGTGTGCCTGACGCGCGAACACACGGCAGGCGGTGACCTGGGCTCCGGCGCCTTTGCGATCGTGCAGGCGCTGATTGCGCGCGGCGTGATTGGCGACTACCGCGCAGGCGATGGCGGCATCCACAAGGACATCCTGCGCTTCGGCTTCACGCCGCTGTACATCGGCTTTGAAGATGTGTGGAATGCGGTGGAGCATCTGCGCCAGGTGCTGGAGACGGGTGAATGGCAGAAGGCGGAGTTCAACCGGAAGCATGCGGTGACCTGACACCTGTTTTTTGGGCGCTCGCACGGCGGGCAGGCGGTACAGGCCGGAGCCTCATCAGCTCCTTCGGAGCAGCAAATCGGCCCCAACCTGCACCGCCTACCCGCCTTGGGCGTAAGCAGCAAGAACATTTGAAAGACCTGCAGTCCTTGTATTGCAAACCCCGGAGCCGGGACGGGAGGCGGGGTATGGGTTATGGCCGATTTGCTGACCCGCAGGGTCTGATGAGGCCATGGCCCATACCCCGCCTCCCGTCCCGGCGATCGAAAGAACAAGCTATACCGAAAGACAAAGCTGACTATGACCTCTACCGAAAAAATAGTGGCCGACGAAAAGGCCCAGCTCGACTTCAGCAACACCATGAGCTATGGCGACTACCTGCAGATCGACACCATCCTGTCGGCGCAGCACACGCTATCGCCCACGCATGACGAGCTGCTCTTCATCATCCAGCACCAGACCAGCGAGTTGTGGATGAAACTCATGCTGCACGAGCTGACAGCTGCCATGCGCCACATCGCGCAGGACGACCTGCCGCCCGCCTTCAAGATGCTGGCGCGTGTGAGCAAAATCATGGAGCAGTTGGTGCACGCCTGGGACGTGCTGGCCACCATGACGCCGCCCGAATACACCGCCATGCGCCCCTATCTGGGCCAGAGCAGCGGCTTCCAGAGCTTTCAGTACCGCTGTATTGAGTTCTCGCTGGGCAACAAAAACGCCGCCATGCTCAAGCCCCACGCCCACGCGCCCGAGCGGCTGGCACTGGTGCAAGCCGCGTATGAAGCACCTTCTTTGTATGACGAGGCCCTGAAGCTGATGGCACGCCGCGGCATTGCCGTGCCCGCCAGCCACCTGGCACGCGACTGGACCCAGCCCTACGCCGCCAGCCCCGAAGTGGAAGCCGCTTGGTTGCAGGTCTACCGCGATCCCAAGGCCCACTGGGACCTGTACCAACTGGCCGAAGAGTTGACCGACCTGGAAGACGCCTTCCGCCTCTGGCGCTTCCGCCACGTCACCACCGTGGAGCGCGTCATCGGCTTCAAGCGTGGCACCGGCGGCACCGGCGGTGTGAGCTACCTGCGCAAGATGCTGGACGTGGTGCTATTCCCCGAAATCTGGACGCTGCGCACGGTGCTGTAGGCGATTTCAAGCAAAAATGGCTGCTAGCGCTCGTGGCGTATGCGCTAGCAGCTATTCATTTGATAGCAAATAGATTGACAACGGAAGACCGGCGTACATCACACCGACAAGATGTCTGTCACCGGCAAGCGGTTCGAGGCCTTCATTTCCCGCAGAGACAGGTTGGAGCGGATGCTGGATACAAAGGGCAGCTTGCGCAGCACCTCTTCCACAAAGCGGCTGTAGTCGTCCAGGTCCCGTGCCACCACCTGCAACAAGAAGTCGGCATCGCCCGTGGTGTTGTGGCAGGCCAGCACGTTCGGGCTGGCCTGGATGATGCGTTCAAACGCGGCGGTCGCCTCGGTGGTGTGCTGGGTGAATGACAGCTGCACAAACGCCATCACCCCCAGGTCCAGTTTGCGGCGGTTGAGCATGACCTGGTACCCCTCGATCACGCCCTGCTCTTCCAGCCGTTTCACCCGCCGCCAGCACGGCGTTTCGCTGAGCGCAAGTTGCTCGGCCAGCTTGGCGTTGGAGAGTCGCCCATCGCGCTGCAGGCAATCCAGGATGGCGGCATCTGTTTTGTCAAAGTCACTCACTGGAGGGGATTCTTTCTACTTCTTGCATTTGGTGAAATGTTCACCGTCAAATAAGCCCCAACCATAGCAAACAAGGAAAAGTAATTCCAGCCGGTTGCGCCCATAATTTTTCGTTTCTTCCGTTCACGCCAACCCCCACAAGGACCCCACATGCAAGCCGTTGTCTACGAAGCCTTCTCTGCACCACCCCAGCTGCAAACCGTGCCGGACCCGACGCCCGAGACGCATGGCGTGGTCGTGAAGGTGCAGGCCACCGGCGTCTGCCGCAGCGACTGGCATGGTTGGGTCGGGCATGACACCGACATCGTGCTGCCCCACGTGCCCGGCCACGAGCTGGCGGGCACGGTGGAAGCCGTGGGCAAAGACGTGACCCGCTGGAAGGTGGGCGACCGCGTCACCGTGCCCTTTGTGGGCGGCTGCGGCAGCTGCCCGGAGTGCCACTCCGGCAACCAGCAGGTCTGCGAAAAGCAGTTTCAGCCCGGCTTCACGCACTGGGGCTCGTTCGCACAGTACGTGTCCATCCACAAGGCGGACCTGAACCTCGTGGCCCTCCCCGAGACGCTGGACTTTGCCACCGCCGCCAGCCTGGGCTGCCGCTTCGTCACCTCCTTCCGCGCGGTGGTGGACCAGGGCAAAACCTCGGCCGGCCAATGGGTGGCCGTGCACGGCTGCGGCGGCGTGGGCCTGTCGGCCATCATGATTGCCCATGCGGTGGGCGCCAATGTGGTGGCCATCGACATCTCGGAAGACAAACTTGCCATGGCGCGTGCCATGGGTGCGGTAGCCACCGTCAACGCCACCCAGGTGGCCAACGTGGTGGAAGCGGTGATGGAGATCACCCAAGGCGGCGCGCATGTGTCGCTGGACGCGCTGGGCCACCCCACCACCTGCTTCAACTCCATCAGCAACCTGCGCCGGCGTGGCAAGCACGTGCAGGTGGGCCTGATGCTGGCCGAGAACAGCACGCCGGCCATCCCCATGGCCAAGGTCATCGCCCATGAGCTGGAGATTCTGGGCAGCCACGGCATGCAGGCCCACCGCTACGGCGCCATGCTGGACATGGTGCGCACCGGCAAGCTCGCCCCCGAAAAATTGGTTGGCAAAAAGATCAACCTGCAACAGTCCATAGCCGCGCTGATGAGCATGGACAAGTTCGAGGTCGCGGGCGTCACCGTTATCACGGAGTTCTGAAGCATCATCGCCCTGTCGTTGGGGTGATGCCGGGTGCGGGCGCCTGCAAGGCTATTGCATGCAAAATACCCTCTCAGCCCCCGTGGAATATTCGCGAGCAGCTACTAAATCAATAGCAACTACGACGCCCCGCCACGGTACAAAATGAACTGCGCCCGGCGGCTGCGGATGCGCCAGCCCTCGGGGGTGTGCTCCAGTTGGTCCACAAACTCGCCCACTTGGCTGATCGCGTCCGCCAGGCGGCCCTGCGGGGTAGAGGGGCTGCTGTGGCGGCCGGTCCAGAGCAGCACTTTGCTACGGGCCTGCGCCGTGCCGGCCTGCAGATCCACCGTCACCTGCTGGTTGCACACCAGGTGCTGGGTCAGGCGGTCGGGGTCGCGTGCGGCATAGGCTTGGGCGATGGCAGCGCGGCCCTGCAGCACGCTGCCGTCGGGCCGTACCAGCGTGCCATCGGGCGCAAACGATGCGGCAAAGCCTTGCGCATCTCCACCGTCCACCGCATCGGCGCCCCGCAGCACCAGGGCGCGGCATGCGGCTTCGGCGGCCAGGGTTTCCAGCGTGCTCATGCCGACAGCGCCAGCCATCGCGCCAGGCTGGCGGCCACACCCACGGGCCGCTCCATCGGGGCCATGTGGCCCGCGTGGCCAATCACGTCCAGCACCGCGTGCGGCGCCAGCACCTGCATGTCTGCGTGCTGTGCGGGGGGCGACCAGCTGTCTTGCGCGCCACACTGCAGCAGCGTGGGCACCGTCAGCGCACGCAGCACGTCCGACGCATCAGGCCGCGCCAGCAGGGCCTCGATCTGTGCGGCAAACACATCGGCGCTCTTGCGCGCAAACATGGCCACCACGGCTTCCATCAGCGCTGCGTCCTGCAGCCGGTCCGGGTGCACCATGCCCTGCACCCAGGTCTGGGCCATGGCACGCACGCCCTGGGTGCGCGCCACCTCCAGCAGGGCGTGGCGTTTGGCCGCCTCTTGGGTACCGGCCTCTCCCGCCGCGCGTGGCAGGTAGCCGGTATCCATCAGGGCCACCTGCGTCACGCGCTGCGGTGCCTGGCGCAGCAGCTCCATGGCCACACGCCCCCCCATGGAATGGCCGGCCAGCGCGAAGCGATCCGCTGGTGCGTTCTGCAGCACCCCCTTCGCCATGGCCTGCAGGCTGTTGGCCATGCCGTAGTCGGCCACCCACGGTGTGGCGCCTGCGGGCAGGTGTGCGTAGAGCGGCTCCCACACACCGGCGTCGCACATCAGGCCGGGCAATAACACCAGGGTTTGCACGCCCATGCTCACTTGCCCACCTTGGCCGGGTCTTTCACGGCGGTGAAGGTCTGCACCTCTGTGTTCCACAGCTGGCCACCCACCTTCTCGACCTTGCGCACATAGATGTTGTGCACCACGTCACGTGTTTGCGGGTCGATGCTGACCGGGCCGCGCGGGCTCTCAAAGCTCTGGCCTTTCATGGCCTGCAGCAGCGCATCACCGCTGCCGCCTTGCGTGGCCTTGGCCGCCTCGTAAATCACACGCATGCCGTCATAAGCGCCTACCGCCATGAAGTTGGGGCGCAGGCCGCTGTTGGCCTTGCCAAAGGCTTCGACAAACTTTTTGTTGAGCGCCGAGTTGTGCGCGGCCGAGTAGTGGTGCGCTGTCACCACACCCATGGCCACCTCGCCCATGCCGTCCAGAATGTCATCGTCCGTCACGCTGCCTTCGGCAATCACGCGGATGCCGGCCTTGTCCATGCCGCGCTCGGCAAACTGCTTCATCAGCGCCGTGCCCACACCGGCCGGCACAAAGGTGAACAGCGCATCGGGCTTGGCGTCACGCACCTTCTGCAAAAACGGCGCGAAGTCCGGGCTGCGCAGCGGCACCCGCAGCGACTCCACCACCACCCCGCCCTGCGCCACAAAGCGCTGGTTGAACCAGGTCTCGGAGTCCACGCCCGGCGCGTAGTCGGTCACCAGCGTCACCACCTTGCGGATGTTGTTCTTGATGGCCCAGTCCGCCAGGATGGTCACCACCTGCGGCACGGTAAAGCTGGTGCGCACGATGTAGGGTGAGGCCTCGGTAATGCTGGAGGTGGCCGCGGCCATCACCACCAGAGGCGTTTTGGACTGGGTGGCAATGGTGGCACTGGCCATGGCCAGCGGCGTGAGGCCAAAGCCAGCCAGCACATTCACCTTGTCGTTCACCACCAGCTCCTGCGCCAGGCGCTTGCTCACGTCGGCCACGCCGGTGTCGTCTTTCACAATCAGCTGCACTTTTTTGCCGCCCACGGTGTCGCCGTTCTGGGCGATGTAGAGCCGCGCCGCACTCTCCAGCTGCTTGCCGGTGGAGGCAAACGGCCCGGTCAGCGGCAGCAGCAGGCCGATCTTGAAGGTGGCGTCTTGCGCCCAGGCCAGCCCCAAGCTGGCCGCCAGTGCGGTGACCGCGGCGGTGCGGATGAAATTGCGTTTGTCCATGGGCTTGTCTCCGGTTTTTTAGTGTCCGGCGCCAGTGTGCAATTCCTCGCCAGCAGCGTCCAATGCAAAGGCCTGCTGACCTATGCAATCTGCTTATGCCTAGGCGCCAGCCCCAAGCGCCGCGCCCACCTGTCGCAAGATGCCCTGCCACTGTGCCGCCGCCGGTGTGGGCAGGTAGCCGGTGCGCCACATGGCGCCAATCTGCCGCTGCGCGTGCTGCACTGGCAAGGGCAGCTCCACCAGCAGGCCGGCCGCAATTTCGCGGGCCACCTGGCGGGGCGACATCAGGGCCAGGCGGTCACTGTCTTGCAGCATGGCCTGCATCATCAGCGCGCTGTTGGCGCGCACCTGCCCGGCCGGTGCGGGCAGGCCTGCGGCCTGCAGCATCTGTGCAAATGCCTTTTCGGCCGGGGTGTTGGGCATGGGCATGACCCACTGTGCCGTGCGCAGAGCGGGCCAGCCCAGGCGGCGGCGCTGCGCGAGCGGATGGCCCGCACGTGCCACCACTGCCAGGCGGTCTTCAAACAACACCTCCTGGCTCAGGTCGGCCGCGGGCGGCGTACTGCGCAGCGCACCCACGATGCAATCCAGCTCCGCATGGCGCAGCTGCGCTACCAGCGCATCAAAGGTGCCGTCAATCAGCACCAGCTGCACATGGGCTTGCTGCGCCAGCAGCTGCTCCACCGCAGGCGCCAGCAGCATGGTGGTGGAAAACGGCAGCGTGCCCACCACCAGCCGCCCCTGCAGGGCTGCACCGGGTTCGGGCCATTCGTCTACCGCTTGGCGCAGCTCGGCTTGCGCCAGGCGGCTGGCCAGCAGCAGGCCTTCGCCCGCGTCGTCCAGCCGCAGCCCGCTGCGTGAACGGATGAACAGCGGCGCCGCCACCATGTGCTCCAGCTGCTGCAGGCTTTGGTGCACGGCGGGCTGGCTCACACCCAGATGCTGCGCGGCACGCCCTTCGCTGCCGGTGTCCACCAACGCCTGCAGCACCTGCAGGTGGCGCGCGGCCACACCCAGCGCCAGTGGGCTACCGGTCCAGGCCGTGGCGGCACTGCGTGTGCGGTGCCGGTCCGCATCGGCCAGCAATTGCAAAGCCCGCGTGGCGCGCAGCGCCAGCTGGCGGCCACGCACCATGGGCAACATGCCACGTCCCACACGCTCAAACAAGGGGCTGGCCAGCGCAGCTTCGAGCTGCTGCACCGCGCGAACGATGGAGGACTGCGCCACATGCAGCAGCGTGGCCGCCCGCTGGCTGCTGCCCGCCTGCGCCACGGCCGCCAGGGCGCGCAGCAAGCGCAAATGCGGCAGCAGCTCCATGCGGTTTAGCGCCAGTTCAGCAAGGGGAACAGCGCGTCGTCCATCACCGCACCATCGGGCAGGCGGTCTGCCAGGCCGGCAAAGGGCGGCGAGGTGCGCCAGCTGCGCACCGCATGGCGCGCGTCGTCGCCCAGGTAGCGGGCGGAGAACACGCGCCGCCGCGTGCCCGGCCCCACGCCGCTGCTGGCGTGCAGTGTGAGCATATGAAAGGCCACCGCATCGCCCGGCTGCAGGGCCCAGCCCAGTTGTTCAAACTGGTCCGGGTGCGCGTCGATCTGCGGCAGCTCCGCCAGCGCGCCTTCGGGAAACCACTTGGCCTGCTGGTCGCGGAAGGTGCGTGGCATGTACCAGGTGCCGGCATGCGAGCCGGCCACAAAGCGCAGCGTGCTCTCCAGCGGCACCGGGTCTACAGGTATCCAGAAGCTCACGTTTTGCCGCCCCGCCACGTTGTAGTAGGGCTGGTCCTGGTGCCAGGGCGTGGGTTGGCGCGTGCCGGGCTCTTTGACCAGCAGGTGGTCGTGGTAGATGCGCACGGTGTCGCTCTGCATCAGCTGTGCGGCCACGCGGGGCAAGGCGCTGTGCTGCATCACGTCCGCATAGTCCGCGTTGTGCTGCCAGGTGCAAAAGTCTTCGACAAACTTGCCCGGGTCATCGGCCTGGCTGGCCACCATGGCCAGCGGGCTCAGGTGGGCCAGGTTGTGCTCGATGCCGCGCGCCAGTTGCGCCACCTCGGCGGGGCTGAGCACACCACGCAGCACCACGGCGCCCTGGCGCACGTAGTCTTGCACGGTGGTGGAGGGCAAGGTGTAGTGGGGCATGGCTGTGCGCGCCCTACTCTGCCGCGCCCTGCGCCAGCACCTGCAGCATGCCGGGCGCGTAGTCGGTGTAGACCCATTGGGCAATCACCTCAGGCGTCATGGTGTCGGGGTGGCCGGCCTCCTCGCTCACGCGGGCCACTTCTTCGGCACCGGTGAGCGTGCCCACAAACATCTGCAGCACGGCCTGCAAGCCGCCTTGTGCCAATGCGGCGTCGCCCAGTTCTTTCAGTGCATCCCAGGCTTGGGCTTCGGAGGTGGCGCTATTGGAAACATAAGGTGTGTTGCTTGTCATACATCAGCTCGTCTATCAGGGAAAGAGGACCATCAGCCCTGCCGTCTGGCAGGTTCGCGCTGGTGGAGAAATTTGGTCAGCAAGTCGCGCGGCGTCACCATCGGTGAATTGAAAGCGCAGGCTCTCTGCCAATGTGGCTTCGTTCAAGCCCGCCAGGTAGGACTCAAACCACAGGTCCGTCTCGGCCGCGGCAAAGTGCAGCTCGCCCAGCTCGGCATGGGCCCAGGTCTTCTGGGCAAACAGGGTTTTCAGCATCGCGAGGGACATGGCAAGCTCCGTGGTGGGTGCACTGGGGTGCCACCATGTTAGCGCCCCTCAAGACGGCGCCGCACTCCCCTTGCTGACGCTCTCACCATCTTCCGGCCGCAGGGTCCAGAAGGCAGCGGACGACACCACGGTCAGCACCGCCAGGGCGATGAAGGCGTGGTGCAGCGAGGCCGTCACGGCCAGCCGGTCCGACTGCGGCAGGCCCTCCAGAAAATACGCCGTGATCAACGAGCCAAAGGCCAGCCCGAAGCTCATGGACATTTGCTGCAAGGTGCTGGCCAGGGTGCTGGCCATGGCGGTGTCTTCGGCGTTGATGTCGGCATAGGCCATGGAATTCATGCTGGAGAACTGCAGCGAATTGAACAAACCCAGGGCCAGCCCCAGGCCCACGATGGCCCACAGCGGCGTGCTCGCATCCACCAGCGCGTAGCTGGCAATGGCGCAGGCCACCAGCAGCGTGTTGACGATGAGCACGCGCCGGTAGCCAAGGCGCCTGAGCATGGGCGCAGCCAGCGCCTTCATCGCCATGGCGGCCAGGGCGGCCGGCATCATCAGCAAGCCCGACTGCCACACCGGCAGCCCCATGCCCAGCTGATACAGCAACGGCAGCAAAAACGGCATGCCGCCCACGCCCAGCCGCGTGACAAAGCCGCCCAGCACACCCACTCGAAAGGTGCGCGTGGAAAACAGCGACAGGCGCAGCAGCGGGTACGGCACGCGTTTGGCGTGCCAGCCATAGGCGGCCAGCAGACCCAGGGACACGGCCACCAGCGTGGCCACCATCTCATTGGACAGGCTGATTTCGCCAAACACCTCCAGCAGCCACGACAGCAAACCGGCGCCGCTGGCAAACAGGATCAGGCCACGCACATCCAGCGGGCGCGGCGTTTCGTTTTGGTAATTGGGCATGTGCTTGCTGGCAAACCACAGCGCGGCCAGACCCACCGGCACGTTTACAAAAAAGATCTCGCGCCACGACGCCCAGTGCACGATGAGCCCGCCCACCGTGGGGCCCAACAGCGGCCCCAGCAGCGCGGGGATGATGACGAAGTTCATCGCCTGCAGCAGCTCGCCCTTGGAGAAGGTGCGCACGATGACCATGCGGCCCACCGGCATCATCATGGCCGCCGCAATGCCCTGCGGAACGCGCGCGGCAATCAGCATGGTGGAGTTGACCGCCAGCCCACACAGCACCGACGACACCGTGAACAAAGCCACAGCAAACATGAAGATGCGGCGGCTGCCATAACGCTCGGCCAGCCAGCCGCTGATGGGAATGCTGACCGCCAGCGCCAGGATGTAGCTGCTCACCACCGCCTTCAGGCTCAGCGGCGTCACGCCCAGGCTGGCAGCCATGGACGGGATGCCGGTGTTGACGATGGTGGAGTCCAGCTGCTCCATGAACAGCGCCGTGGCGACCACCCAGGGCAGGTAACGTTTGGTCGTGGATTCGCTGGTGGCCATGGCGCATGGTAGCGCCGGGGCAGAGACCTTGTGCTGCGTTTTGGTATCGCCGGGCTGGTTGCAGAACCCCTGAATCAGGCAAGGTTTATTTCAAGTAACTATATTAGTTACATGAAACAAAACAGCCAACTGTCTGACGTATTGCACGTGCTGCTGCACATGGCCGAGGGTGAAGGCCCCGCCACCTCGGAGGCCCTGGCCGCCGCCATGCAGACCAACCCCGTGGTGCTGCGCCGCCTGATGGGTGGCCTGCGCGAGGCCGGGTTTGTGGTGTCGGCCAAGGGCCACGGCGGCGGCTGGGTGCTGTCGTGTGACATGGACCGCATCACTCTGGGCGACGTGTACCAAGCGCTGGGCGCGCCGCCGCTGGTGTCGCTGGGCTTTCGCGAAGACCGGCCCACCTGCCTGGTGGCCCAGGCCGTGAACGATGCCCTGGCCGGCGCCGCGCAAGAGGCCCAGGCCCTGCTGCTCAAACGCTTTGGCACCGTCACCCTGGCCACGTTGTCGGCCGACTTTCACCGCCGCATGGCACAGCACAGAGCTGCGGGCCATGCAGGCCACCACCATCTGAAGGAACACACATCGTGAAGCACATAGCCTTTGCCGTCATCGGCGGCAGCTACGCCGGCCTGTCGGCTGCCCTGCAACTGGCCCGCGCGCGCCGCCAGGTGCTGGTGGTGGACGCTGGCCAGCGGCGCAACCGCTTTGTGGACGCAGCGGGCGAAACATCGCACGGCTTCTTGACGCAAGACGGCCGCGCCCCGGCCGAGATAGCCGCCGACGCCCGCGAGCAGCTGATGAACTACTCCAACGTGGAATGGATACACGGCACCGCAGACGAGGCCCGTGTGGCCAGCGACGGGCGGCTGGAGTTTCGCGTGGGCAGCGAGGCCATCAGCGCGCACCGCCTCATCCTGGCCACCGGCGTGCGCGACGAGCTGCCACCCGTACCCGGCCTGGCCGAACGCTGGGGCCGCAGCATCTTCCACTGCCCGTATTGCCATGGCTACGAGATGAACGCCGGCCCCATCGGCATCATCGCCGCGTCACCTCTGGCGCTACACCACGCACTGATGCTGCCGGACTGGGGCAGCCCCACCCTATTTTTGAACGGCAGCTACACACCCAGTGCCGACGACCTGGCCGGCATCGCCCGCCGTGGCACGCAGGTGGAGCCGGTGTTGATTGAACGCATAGACGGCCATGCCGATGTGGTGCTGCAAGACGGCCGCACTGTGAGCTTGAACGGCCTGTTCACCCAGCCGCGCACGCTGCTGACCAGCCCCGTGGCCGAGCAACTCGGCTGCGTACTGGAAGACGGCCCCATGGGTTTGTTTATCAAGGTGGATGACTTCAAGGCCACCAGCGTGCCCAATGTGTTTGCGTGTGGGGATGCCGCGCGGGCGGCGGGGAATGTGACGCTAGCCGTGGCGGATGGGGCGATGGCGGGGTTTGGGGCACATCGGACTTCCATGTTCTCGTGAAGCCACTGGGCGAATGACAGGTTCACAATCTGTCCGATGTTTTCCAAACTTCTCAAACGTCTGAACGGCTCAATGCCTCGGAGTACTCCCGTTGCCCTTGAAAAGCAGCAGACGACTCACCGTATTTGCTTTGTCTTGCCCAACGAGAAATGGGAGCTCGTGATTGAATTTGAAGACGGACACCGGCTCTTCAAAGCGTCTATTGCACGGGAAGAATTCGACTGGCAGGAGCTGGCGTACCCACACAAACTCAAGAATCTGGTCTACACAGAAAAGCGGATTCACTGGCCTGGAAGTCGCATATTGGGTGCTGACTACCTGTACGAAAAGTCTGTCCCCTTGCCCCCAGAGTCTCTGCAGTTTGAAAACCTTCGTTTGGGCTATCAGAACCAAGCTCCTTCGGATAAGCACCCCAGCCATCACGTCTATTGCGTCTACCTCTATCCATTCCACGAGAAGCCTTTCGCCATTGGGGAATCTATTGGAGGCGGGCACGCGGAGATGGGTTACTCCGTGAACTACACCTTGGCAGAGCTGCTTGCGTTGCCGGATTGGAAAAGGCACTTTGAGTTGTCGGGAGGCGCATGGGCAGTTCCACTGGTGAGCAACGCCAATGAGCCCAAAGTACTCTTGAAGCAATTAGTTGAAATGGTGTGCCAACGCGAAGGTGGCACGCAGTAACTCGCCACGAACAATTGGGCAGTGCTAGAAAACGGCCCCATGGGCCAGTTCATAAAGGTGGACGAAGGCAAGGCCACCAGCGCGCCGAATGTGTTTGCGTGTGGTGATGCCGCACGGGCTGCAGGGAATGTGACGCTAGCCGTGGCGGATGGGGCGATGGCGGGGTTTGATGCGCATCGGGCTTAGATGTTTTGAAGTAAACGCATGCCCTATGAAGTAAGGCCTACCGATAGGTGGCCTTAGATCTCTCTACCTTAACGTTTTCAAACCCAGAAATTCTCAGGAAATGCTCAACTTCACGCAAAGGTGTCTTCTGTTTGGGTCCAAGTATGACTCGTGAAATTGGCATCCGCTCCTTCTCTAACAACGAAAACTCTCTATAGGCAATGATGCTGTTCCTAGTAGCGCGATACTTGACGTCCTCACTATCGTGACCGTGAACTAAATAGCTTAAAAGTCGAACCTCTCGCTCCTCCCTGAACGCATTCGTTTTCAACAAGAACCACTTATCAACCAGGGAGAGAATCAATTGGCTAAGTCGGTCTTCTGCTGCTTTTTCTTTGGCGATATCTTCGTCACTCTTTGGGCCGCGGAGTAGTTCTGCGAGCTTGTTCAATTGATTCAAGCCAGCAGCACTTAAGCTCGCTTTCATTTCCTCAAACGGAGGTCTCAGCTTTCGCTCATGTTCATCCTCCTCGTAGAGAACGTTAAAGCGTTGGAAACCGGCCCTATGTTGGAAAAAGTTGAAACTGCCAAGCCAGTCCAAATACTTGGCTGAAAAACCTATCGAAAAGCCATTGGCGTCATCAGCGTAGCCACGCCACTGACTTAGAAGATCGCCTTCTTTAGATAAGCATAGACCGAGTCCTTCAAATAGTTCTTCTAGAAAATCAACACGCGTCAACAGCGAGGAAATCTTCTGAGCGTCAATCTTGTCGGATTCAGCTAACCTTTTGATGACCGCAGAAACTAGCTTTCCCTCAAGAGAATCATTGGAAAGAGTAAGCGCCGAGAGCCAAATTGTCCCGTTCGAAATGATCTGCTGAAACGTGGATGTAGAACAATAGTGATAAAGAACCTCATCAACCTCAGCTAGGGGAATTGGCCCTAGCAATCCTCCCGTTGCCACTTCGTGCGTAGACATAATTTTTACTCCCGATTGTCTAAGGCATTTTAGGACTCAGGTGCCAAGAACTAACGACGCTATAGCTACGTTGAGTCGCTACACATTTCGCTATTCACCAAAGCATTCCTAGAATTCCTCCTCCAGACTTCTCTCATCACCACAAGAGAAGTCCCCATGCCCATCACCTGCTTCATCCGCTACGAAATCGACCCGTTCAAGAAAGACCAGTTCACGGCCTATGCTGAAAACTGGGCCCGCATCATTCCCCGCCTGGGCGGGCATTTGCTGGGCTACTTTGTGCCGCACGAGGGCAGCAACTACGAGGCGTGGGGGCTGATCTCCTTCCCTAGCCTGGCGGCGTATGAGGCCTACCGCCAGCGCCTGAGTGCCGACGACGAGGCGCAGGCGAACTTTGCGTTTGCGCAGCGCGAGCGATTTATCCTGAAGGAAGAGCGCACCTTTCCCCAGCCGGTGCCCGCCAGCTATCTGCAGGCGCCCACGGGCTATATTGAAGCCGCATGACATCTCCCTCCCCCGCCCCGTTTGAACCCCGGCTGGCCAGCGTGGCCGCGGTGATTGCCGACGCCACGCGGGCGCGCATGCTGAGCTACTTGCTGGCGGGCGACTATGCCAGCGCGGGCGAGTTGGCGCGGGCTGCGTCCGTGTCGCCCGCCACGGCCAGCGGGCACCTGGGCAAGCTGATGGCGGCAGAGCTGCTGGTGTGTGAGCAGCGCGGTCGGTACCGCTACTACAAGCTGGCCGACGACGAAGTGGCCCACGCGCTGGAAGCGCTGGCGCTGATGGCCGAGCGCCGCACCCACACCGCCGCCTGGGCCAACCCCACGCGCCAGCGGCTGCGCTTTGCCCGCTGCTGCTACGGGCACCTGGCGGGGCAACTGGGCGTGGAGCTGTTTTCTCAGCTCTTGTCCAAAGAATGGCTCAGCCCCGCGGGCGATGGCTACCTGCTCACCGCCCAAGGCAAGGCCGGGCTGGACGCGATGGGCTTTGTGGTGGATGGCATGGACACCTCCTCCGCATCCGCCCGCCTGGCCTACCGCTGCCTGGACTGGTCCGAACGACGCGACCACATGGCCGGCAAGCTGCCCAAGGCGCTGCTGGCGCACTGCCTGCAACACGGCTGGCTGCGCCGCCATGAAGGGGAACGCGCGCTGGAGGTGACGCCGCTGGGGCGCAAGCATCTGGCAGGCTTGCTGCCTTCGGTCAACGCGCTGTAGCTTGCAGCGCCGTCACGCGCGCCCAAAGTGCTTTAACGCGTACTCCACCAATGCTTTCAGCTTGGCGGGCTGCTGGCGTCTGCTGGGGTAGTACAGGTAGAAGCCGGGAAAGGTGGGCGAGAACTCGCTGAGTACGCGTGTCAGCTTCTTGGTGCGAATGTGGGGAAGCGCAAGTTGCTCAAAGATGTAGGCCAGCCCCAGGCCATCCAGCGCGGCATCCAGCGCAAACAAGGAGTCGCTGATGGTGAGGCGCCCGCCAATCTCATGCTCCACGGTACTGCCATCCACCGTGAATTCCCATTTGTGGATGCTCCCACTCCCCGAAAACCGAAACCGCACGCAGTTGTGCTCCGCCAAATCGGAGGGGTGACGCGGCACCGGGTGCTGCTTGAAATACGCGGGCGAGCCGACGACAGCCGCCGCCACAGGGCCGCCCAGCGGGATGGCGACCATGTCCTTCTGCACACTCTCGCCCAAACGGATACCGGCATCAAAGCCGCGCTCCACAATGTCCACATACCCTTCATCGCTGGACAATTCGATGTGCACATCGGGGTAGGTTTTCATGAAGCCGGCCAACAGCGGCTGCAGCACCATGGCAATCGAGACGCGCGCCGCACTGATGCGCAACACGCCCGATGGCCGCCCCTGGAGAGCATTGAGTTCTTCGCCTGCGTTGAGCACATCGCCCAGCGCGGGCGCGATTTTCAGCAAATAGGCTTCGCCCGCTTCGGTCAGGCTGATGCTGCGCGTGGTGCGGTTCAGCAGGCGCACGCCCAGTCGGCCTTCCAGCTGCCGAATCGCCTGGCTGAGTGCGGACGGGGACACCTCCAGCACGGCCGCCGCCGCAGAGAAGCCGCGATGTTCGGCCACCTTCCAGAACGCCACCAGTCCATCGAGTTGATTGAGCTTCATATTGTGAAGTTTAGCTTCACAAGGTAGTGAGCATTCAGGGGTTTTTCTTTGAAGTCGATCTACCTACAGTCACCAGCACCCAACCCTATCAACGCCTCGTGGTGAGGCGACTTCAAGGAAAAATTGTGAAAAAAGCATTGATCATCCACGCCCACCAGCGCTATGCAGGCATGGCGGCCGGTGGACTGAACACCACCATGGCCGGCGTGCTGGCAGACGAAATGGGGCTGCTCGGCTTCGAGGTGCGGCACACCCACATCGAGCAAGGCTATGACGTGAACGCTGAGGTCCAGCACCACCTCTGGGCCGACGTCGTCATCCTGCAATCACCGGTGTACTGGTTCGGCATGCCATGGATCTACAAGAAGTATGTCGACGAGGTGTTTACGGCCAGCCTGATGCAAGGCGTGTTCCTGGCCAGCGACGGCCGCACCCGCGAAGATCCGAGCAAGCAGTATGGCTCTGGCGGCCTGCTGCAGGGCAGGCAGTACATGATGTCCCTGACCTGGAACGCCCCGGCTGAAGCATTCGGAGACGCCCGCCAGGAGCTGTTTGAGGGCAGAACAGTCGACGATGTGCTCATCACCAACACCGCCAACTACAAGTTCTGTGGGATGGACATCGTGCCCTCCTTCTCGTGCTTCGATGTGATGAAGCAGCCCGATATTGAGGGCGACATCGTGCGGCTGCGTGCGCATCTGCAACACGCATTCGCCACCACAAAGGCGCCTGCGGGTGGCGTTTCTCAGAAAGTGCTTGACGCACAAACCTACTAGTTGGTAGACTGCGCGTCATGGACACCGAACTCTCCCCCAAAGCCGCCGAAATCGTTGCCTGCGCGCGGTCGCTATTGGCGGCTGGGGGGTACAACGGGTTTAGCTATGCCGATGTGTCGGCTGCCGTGGCCATTAGCAAGCCCAGCATCCACCACCACTTTGCCAGCAAGGCGGAGCTGGTGCGTGTGGTGCTGGTGCGCTACCGCGCAGAGATCCGCACCGGGGTGGCTGCGCTGGAGCGGCAGGTGCCCGCCCCTGTGGCGCAGCTGCAGGCCTACACGGATTACTGGTCGGCCTGTATCCGGGATGGCAGTCTGCCCTTTTGCATCTGCGCCATGCTGGCGGCGGAGCTGCCGGCCATCCCTGCCGAGGTGGCAGACGAAGTACGTGGCCATTTTTCCGAATTGAGCGCCTGGCTCACAGGGGTGCTGACCCGCGGCGCGGCGCAAAAAGTGTTCTTCCTGCAGGCCACGCCCGAAGAAGAGGCCAGAACCTTCATGGCCACCGTGCACGGCGCGATGCTCTCGGCCCGCGCGTTTGGTGAGCCGGACATGTTCCCCCGCATCGTTCAGCCGCTGCTGCTCCGGCTGACGTCTCCCTGAGCATTTCGCAGTTCGTCGCTCCCCCGTTTTTTTACCCCATCAATCTACCAACTAATAGATAGGAAGCCTCGCCATGCCAAACCCTCTTTCCGTCCTGGGCATCGTCCACACCGCCATCAGCCTAGTGCCCGTGGTGGCCGGTGTCTACAGCTTTGCCAAGTACCGCAGCATCCAACCGGCCACGCGGTCCGGCAAGGTCTACCTGGGTGGGCTGCTGCTTGCGGTGCTCACCGCGTTCGGCCTGTCCAGCACCGACGGCTTCAACCCCGGGCACGCCCTGGGCATCTTGGCGCTGCTGGCGGTGTCTGGCAGCCTGCTGATTCCGCGCCTGTCCTTTTTGGGCTGGGCGCGGCCCTACCTGGCGACCTTTGGCCTGTCGTTCAGCTTCTTCCTGACGCTGGTGCCGGGCATCAACGAGACGCTGACCCGCCTGCCCGCCGGGCAACCCCTGGCCAGCGGGCCGGAGCACCCATTGGTGCAGGGCACGCTGCTGGCCTGGGTCGTCATCTTCCTCGCCGGCTTCGTCTTCCAGGCCTGGACGCTCCGCGCGCAAAAACAAGCCAAATAGGCCTCCAGCCCAGGTGGAATATGCGCGAGCAGCTTCTGTTTTGATAGCAATCAGGCCTGCGCCAAGGCCACCGCGTCGGCACCCGCGGGGATGCGCATGGGCGCGGCCGGGTCGGTCACGGCGCGCCACACAGCCTCGACCACATCCTGCGCATAGGTCACCGGTGTGGCGGTGTCGCGCACAGCGGCGAACACGCGTTGTGTGAAGTCGGCGTAGGCCTCATGGGTACTGCCTGCCATGCGTGGGCGGGCGTTGTCGCCAAAACGGGTGCTGGGCGCACGCCCGGGCAACACGAGCCGGGCGCGCACGTGAAAGGGCTCCAACTCCAGCGCCAGCGATTCGGTGAACGCATTCACCGCCGCCTTGCTGGCGGTATAGACCGACAGCAGCGGCAGCGGCTTGAGCGTGACGCTGGAGGTGACGTTGACCACCACCCCCGCGCGCCGTTGCCGGAACTGCGGCAGCACGGCCTGCGTCATCGCCATGGTGCCGAAGGTGTTGGTCTCGAAAACCTCGCGCACGCTGGGCAGCGCCATGCCTTCCAGCGGCGCCAGCAAGCCTACACCGGCGTTGTTGACCAGGGCGTCGATGGGGCCGGCCGCCTCCACACAACGCCGGATGCTGTCGGCATCGGTCACGTCCAGCGCCAGCAGGCGCAGCCGGTCGGAGGGGGGCAACAGGCCTTCGCGCGGGGTGCGCATGGTGGCCACCACGCGCCAGCCTTTGTCGAGAAAAAAACGGGCCGTCTCCAGGCCAAAGCCCGACGAACAACCGGTAATGAGAACAGTGGAAATGGCAGACATCAACAACTCCTTGGGGTAAGAGCTGCGTACGATACGTGCCGTAAACCGGACTGACTATGCTTAAATGTCCGTTTATTTGTTGAGATGATCCAATATGGTTGATCCGCTGGCAGAAGTCGTGTCCTTGCTGCAGCCGGGGGCACCGTTCTCCAAAGTGGTGGTGGCCTCGGCGCCCTGGGCCGTGCGCCGCACCGAGATGGGCCGGCCGTTTTACTTTGTGGTGCTGGAGGGCAGCTGCCAGCTCACGGTGGACGGCCCGGCACACAGCGACACCATCACCCTGAACGCAGGCGACTTTGCCCTGATCCCCGCGGCGCGCAGTTTTGCGACCTCCAGCCTGGACCGGCTGCCGCCCCGCGCGGGCGAAGTGGTGACCACGCCCATCACCGCCATGCCAGGCGGTGCGCGCGTGGGCGACCCCGAGGGCACGGTGGACGTGCGCATGCTGGTGGGCAACTGCGTGCTGGGTTCGCCAGACGCCGCCTTGCTGGTGCCGCTGCTGCCCCAGTGGGTGCACGTGCGCAGCGAACCGCGCCTGTCCACCCTGGTGCAACTGCTGGGCGACGAAACCCGCACCGAGCGGCCCGCACGCGACATCGTGATGGCCCGCCTGCTGGAGGTGCTGTTGATAGAAGCCTTCCGGTCCAGCGCCAGCACGGCGGCATCACCAGGCCTGGTGCGCGGCCTGTCAGACCCCAAACTCGCCCTGGCGCTGCGCAGCATGCATGCGCAGCCCGCAGCGCCCTGGAACATGGCACAGCTGGCACGCGAAGCCGCCATGTCGCGCTCGGCCTTCTTCGATCGCTTCAGCCGCACGGTCGGTGTCACGCCCATGGACTACCTGCAGACCTGGCGCATGGCCCTGGCCCAACAGCTGCTGCGACAGCGCGAACTCGCCATCGCCGAGATTGCAGCGCGCGTGGGCTACAGCTCCGTCAGCGCCTTTGGCGTTGCCTTCACACGCCATGTAGGCGTTCCGCCGGGGCGCTACGCCAAAGGTGAGGTGGACGCCGCCGCAGTGTGAGCGACCTTAGCCACGCCCCACAAACGGCATGTTGGTGGCCATGATGGTCATGAACTGCACGTTGGTGGACAGCGGCAGCCGGGCCATGTGCAGCACGGCGTCGGCCACTTCCTGCACGTCCATCATGGGTTCCACGGCCACCTCGCCATGGGCCTGCAGCACGCCGGTGGCCATGCGGGCCGACAGCTCGGTGAGCGCGTTGCCAATGTCGATCTGGCCGCAGGCGATGTTGTACTTGCGGCAGTCCAGCGAGATGGATTTGGTCAGGCCGGTGATGGCGTGTTTGGTGGCGGTGTAGGGGGCAGAGTGGGGGCGCGGCGCGTGCGCGGAGATGGAGCCGTTGTTGATGATGCGCCCGCCTTGGGGCGTCTGGCTCTTCATGAGGCGGATGGCGCCTTGTGCGCACAAGAAGGAGCCCGTGAGGTTGGCGTCCACCACGGTTTGCCATTGCGCAAACGTGATGTCTTCGATGTTGACCTTGGGCGCGCCCACACCTGCGTTGTTAAACAGCAGGTCCAGCCGGCCAAACTTGTCCTGGATGGTGGCAAACAGCTGGTCCACCGATTCGGGCTGGCTCACGTCTGCACACACCGGGTGGGCACGGTCGGTGCCGCTGGCCTGGGCCACTGCATTCAGCGGCTCGGCCCGCCGCCCGGTCAATACCACGCGGTAGCCCGCTTGCAGCAGCGCCAGGGCCACGGCCCGCCCAATGCCGGTGCCGGCACCGGTGACCAATGCGACGGGGGAGGTGGTGTTCATGTGGGGTCCTTTTAAAAAAATGAGGAGGTCAGTTGGGAAAGCGCTCGATAGGCATCTCGCCCCGGTGGCCTAGGTAGGCTACATGGCGGCCCGCCGCAAAAAGCCAGGATAGGGGTTTGCCACTACTGCGCCACGGCACATTCAGTCATGTATGGCATTTGCAGACAAGTCTATTCGCTGCTCTGCTTTTACGCTTCACTCCATCTGCCTTCACCACACCTTCGCAGGGTGTTGGCAGCTGATGGAGACAAAACATAATGAATTCAACTTTTGCATTGGGTCGTGTTCCGGGCTACTGTGGCGTTTGCCTCCTGCCGCTGCTTGCAGGATATGCATTCGCCCAAACACCGTCAGTCACCCAGCCCGGAGGGCTGAACCTGGGTGTGACGAGCTTTTACGATGGTTTTTCGGGTGGCCCGGGCTGGGCCTGGCAAACCACACTTCGCCATTCGGATGCCAAGAAGATGGCGGACGCAAATGGCAACGCGAGTGCCATATTCAAAGACCCCAGCATCCAAAGCGATGTCATGGTCAATCAACTCTCTTATGCATTCACACAAACGATGGGAGGATGGCGGCCCGCTTTGATGGTGATCGTTCCGGTGGTGACACTAGACACCCACTTCGGCCAGGGCCCGTCCCTGAAAAGCGGTGGTACCGGGTTGGGTGACATTTCGCTAGATGCCTCGCTGCAATCGGAGCCGGCAACCAACGCAGATGGTGGGCGCCTGTTTGTGCAGCGCTTTGCGGCATCTTTGATCCTTCCTACCGGTGAGTACAAGAAGGACGTCGATATCAACCAGGGCTCTGGGTACGCATCCTTTAACCCTTATTGGGCTGCAACGCTTTTCCCCGCACCGCGTTGGGAGATGAGCTGGCGCGCCCACTACCTCTACAACTTCAAAAACGAATCACCTGCCGCCAGTCGAGCACAACAGATCAATGGCCAAGCCGTCACTAACACGCAAGCAGGGGATGCCGCCTGGATCAACTTTGCAGCCTCCTACGCCATCACACCCGATGTGAGCCTGGGCATCAATGGCTACTACTTTGAACAACTCTCCAACAACCGCGCCAACGGTGTGGAGCTGGCAGACACGAAAGAACGTGTGCTGGGCATCGGACCCGGAATGATGTGGCGGATCAACCCAAAGCAAGCCCTGTGGTTCAACGCGTACACCGAGAGCATGGCCCGCAACCGCGCGGCTTCGAACTTGAACTTGCAAGTACGCACGGTTTTCTCCTTCTAGGCTGCCTCAACGGCTTGCGCTACGGCGGGTAGCCATAGTTGCCCGCAAACCCTCACAAAAATCATCATGCAACAACACACTTTGGCAACCCCTTTAGGGGGGCAAGCTGCCTCTTCACCCCGTGAATGGCAAACCCTTGCGCTCATGGCATTCGGCTTCGCGTTGGTGAATCTGGACCGATTCATCATGTATCCCCTGTTTCCGGTCATGGCCAGAGAGCTGGGGCTCGACTACCAGGATATCGGGCTTATTTCAGCGGCAGTCGCTTTGACATGGGGGATTTCTTCCATGGTGTTCGGTCGCCTTTCAGACCGGCTCGGGCGACGCGGCATTCTGGTGACCGCAGTGCTGGTTTTTTCAGTGCTGTGCGGGGCAACCGGTTTGGCAATGGGCTTGGGTAGTCTGTTATTGATTCGTGCATTCATGGGAATTTTTGAGGGCGCATTTGTACCCGTCAGCATTGCCACTGTGGTGGAGACAAGCCCAGTCAAGCGCGTGGGCAGAAACACGGGCATTCATCAGCTGATGGCCCCCCTGGTTGGCAGCGCGGTGGCACCAGTACTCGCCATCTACCTGTTGCAAGAGCTACCTTCGTGGCGCTGGGTCTTTGCTGTCACGGCGCTACCAGGCTTGCTGTGTGCATGGCTCATTTTTAGGAACCTGGCAGACGCTGAACACATCAAGCCCGGCAGGAGCGAGGTTGGCAAAGTACAAATGCCTATTCGAAAAGTTCTGGCCTACCCCAACGTTGCACTATGCAGCGCAGGTTTCAGTTTTTGGCTGGCACCGGTTGTGGTTTTTGGCGCCTTGATGCCAAGCTACCTGACCGACTTTCTCCACCTGGAGCTCAAACACATGGGCTTGGTGATGTCGATGATGGGCGTGGGTGGCGCGGCGGGCATGCTGGTGCTGCCCACCCTCTCAGACCGCTGGGGCAGAAAAAAGCTGATGGTGGCATGCCTGACTCTGGCTATGGTGCCGACCTGGCTATTCATGCAAACAGGTGCCGATCCGTTGCGACTGTCGTTGTTGATGTTTGTGGCTACGTTCTTTTTTTCCGGAGGCATTGCCATGGTGCATTCGGTCACGGCAGACAACGTGCCTGCACAGCACATCTCCACGGCTACCGGCTTCATTGTCGGTATCGGCGAAATCGTGGGTGGCGCCATGGCGCCGGCCCTTGCCGGTGGATTGGCCAAGGCGCTTGGCATCACCGTCATCCTTCCCTTCACCCTCTGCTGCCTGGTGCTCGGCTTGATCTTTGCCGTGCTGCTGCGCAGTCCTTTGAAAGACCTGAAATGACTATTACCCACCTCCTCATCAACGGTGAGAACGTCGCCGCACAAGACAAGCGCACTTTTGAGCGCCGCAACCCTGTCTCCGGACAGCTCGTATCGACCGGCGTATGTGCGTCGACACAAGATGCCCAGAATGCCGCCGACGCTGCAAGCCGCGCGTTTGCGCGATGGTCGGCCACCGGACCCAGTGAGCGGCGTGAACTCCTGAACAAAGCAGCGGATGCACTTGAGGCGTCAAGGGTGGGCTTTACCCAATGCATGGTGAATGAGACTGGTGCAAGTGCGCTTTGGGCGGGCTTTAATGTATCAACAGCAGTCGGCATTCTGCGTGAGGCAGCAGCTATCACCACTCAGGTTACGGGGCAGGTGATTCCGTCGGACCTGCCGGGCAACTTGGCTATGGCGTTGCGACAACCCGCAGGCGTGGTGCTGGGCATGGCACCCTGGAATGCACCAGCCATCTTGGGCGTTCGGGCTATTGCAACCCCATTGGCTTGCGGCAACACGGTAATCCTGAAGGGGTCTGAGCTTTGCCCAGCGAGCCACCGCTTCATCGTCGATGCGTTTGAGCAAGCTGGCTTTCCGGCGGGCGTAGTGAACTTCATCATCCACGCTCCGGAGGACGCCAGTGCCGTGGTGGAAACGATGGTTGCACACAAAGCGGTCCGGCGGGTCAACTTCACCGGCTCCACCAGGGTCGGAAAGCTCATCAGCTTGATGTGCGCTCAGCATCTCAAACCTGCCCTGCTGGAGCTGGGCGGAAAAGCACCATTTGTGGTATTGGATGACGCGGATATCGAACAGGCGGTGGACGCAGCCGCGTTCGGCGCATTCATGCATTCGGGTCAGATTTGCATGTCCACCGAGCGTATCGTGGTAGATACGACTGTGGCAGATGAATTTTGCGAACGGCTCACCAGCAAGGCTCGTGAACTAAAGGCAAGCCCGGAGGGTTCTCCGATTGCTTCCGTCGTGGACATGGCCACTGTGGTGCGCTGCAATGCACTGATTGACGATGCCTTGGGAAAAGGTGCAAAGCTTTTGTGCGGCGGCAAGGCATCGACCACACTGATGGCGCCGACCCTGTTGGACCACGTAACCGCCGCTATGCGAATTTATAGCGAAGAGTCTTTTGGCCCGGTCAAAGCCATCGTGCGCGTCAACGGTGTGGAAGAGGCCGTCAGCTGCGCCAACGATAACGAGTACGGCCTTTCAGCGGCGGTTTTCGGACGCGACACAGCCCGCGCTTTGCGCGTCGGGCAATGCATTGAATCCGGCATATGCCATATCAACGGCCCCACTTTGCACGACGAGCCCCAGATGCACTTTGGCGGTGTCAAAAACAGCGGCATCGGCCATTTTGGCGGCCAGTCGGGTATCGATGCGTTTACCGAGTTGCGTTGGGTGACTTTGCAAACCACACAGCGCCACTACCCGTTCTAGCGCACGCAGAACGGAATTCAGTTCTCTTACCCATCCATCACTTCAACCCATAAATAACGCCATGTGGTCTACCCAAAATCCCTTTCTACAAGGCCCTTATGAACCATTGCTCAATGAGTATGTGGTTTCAGATTTGCATGTTGTAGGCACCATCCCGCCCGAGCTGAACGGTGCGCTGTACCGTACCGGGTCCAACCAACACTTTCGCCCCAACGATGTAGACCACTTCCATTGGTTTGACGGAGACGGTATGGTGCACGCCTTCCGCCTGAAAGACGGACGGGCCAGCTATTGCAACCGCTTGGTGGAAACAGATGGTCTGAAAGTTGAGCGGGCAGCAGGATGCTCTCTGTACAACGGCATCAGCGGCCACTCTGATCTACCACAGCATCCCCTGCCGGAAGGCGCTCCGCTCATCAAATCGGTGGCGGGCATCAATGTGATTTCTCTGGCTGGCAGAGTGCTGACCATGCATGAGGTGGATTCCTTCTATTGGGACTTGGACCCGCACACCCTGGAGACCCGTGGCAAGTTTGACTTTGGCGGTACGTTTGAGACCATGCTGACTGCCCACCCCCACACAGACCACCACGCCGGTGAAATGCTGTTTTATGCCCACGACAACGAGGCCCAAACGTTGGATTGCTTTGCGACTGATATGCAAGGGCGGGTGCTATCACGCCAACATGTAGCGCTACCCATCAAGCCATGGATTCATGACTTTATCTTTACCGAGCATTACTACGTGTTTGTGTTCGGCCCTATTCGCATCCAACCATTTGCACCACACCTGGTGCCCATGGGCAAAAGTGCATTGAGCTTTGACAACGAAGCCACTACGCGCGTGCTGCTGGTCCATCGCCAGACCGGCGAAAGCCGCTGGCTTGAGAGCGATCTGTATCTCACCCTTGGGCACTTCTTGAACGCCCATGAGGCGGCTGACAAGATCATCATTGACGCTTCAGCGACCCGCACAGTCCAGCCCGGATTTACGGGACGTGTCGAAGACTTCTACCCATTCCCGCTGATTGACGCACCCTCCCCGTTTTCGGGTCCAGAGCTGCATCGCATCGTGGTGGATCTCTCGTCGGGCAAAGTCACCACGACTCGGATCGGAGATTTCAACGCTGAGTTTGTCCGCCCGAACGAGGCTGTGATGGGCAAGCCGCAGCGCTACGGCTATATGGCCGGCATTCATGCGCCAGGCCCACAGACCCGCGGCTTTAACTCCATCATTAAGCATGACTACCAAACGGGCGTCAGCAGCTTTCAGCATCTGTCAAAGGGCTACGACATGATTCCGGGGGAGCCGATCTTCGTCGCCAAGCCGGGCGCAGTCGCAGAGGATGAAGGCTGGATCATGGTGGTGTGGTGGGACCCGATGCGCAACGCCAGCGAAATGGTGATTCATGATGCCCAGGACTTTGAGGGCGAACCCACAGCGCGAGTCAAACTGGATCATCATGTTCCACTCGGCTTCCATGGCAACTGGATTGCTGACTAAGCGCGATTACTGAGAGCGATACAACTTGGGAGAGACTCCCAAGTTCTTCTTGAACACCCTGCTGAAATGTGACGAGCTTGAGAAGCCCCAGGACATGGCGATTTCGGTGATGGACTGTCGCTCATTTTTGGGGTTCTTTAGCGCACTGGAACACTCAGCCACGCGGCGGTGCCAGACGTAGTCCATCGCTGACCCCAAAGGCTCATCTGAAAACGCGCGGTGAATGCTTCTTACGGAACAACCACACCCCTGTGCAATAGATGCGGGGTTCAGATCTATATCGTCCAAATGGTGATCAATGTATTTTTTGATCCGCATGAGGTGTGTTTCGCGGTACGTATCTTTGGTCTGCCTCTCAGAAAACTCCTGCAGGGCGTCCCAAGTCAGACTTGAAATGGCGTCACCCAAGGTTCTGGACGCGTGCGGGGGCAAGCGATCGAATTGGCGGAACGCCTCTAACAGCAGGGTGTGAACGAGTCTGGAACTTCCGACCCGACCATCGCAACTTTGGGCAGCGCCCCTATCGATCAATTCAATCAGCGACGGGTCTGAGGGCTTGGGAAGAGCAAGGATGATGTGATCGCAACCGGAAGGGTTGTGAAGGGCAAAAGGACGGCCTGTGTCGAGCACGCACCAATCGCCCGGCTCCAGTTTTCCGGAGCGCCCACTTTGTTCAAAAAATGAAATCGCTTTTTGCTGCATGACCAGCATCAGTGGGCTGGAAAGTGCGCCTGCCGGGCGACTCGCAGGCCGGATAAACCGGTGCGGCGCCGCGACCATGCGGCATAGGTGAGCACTACCCAATGCGCCGTACTCCAGGCTCCCCGTAAATGGCAAACTCCCCTCGGGCGCCCACCGTCCGGGGTCATGTTCTAACTCGGTATCAAGGTTCTGTCCCAAGTGCTTGCTGACCATTTGTTGCCACTGCGGCAGACGCTCAGTAGGGGTCAGGCCATTGATAGAAAGGTAGGCACGGTTTGTCATGTGAAGGCCTTTTCCAACTTTGCTTTGGCGTGGATTTTCCGAAAAGAATGCTCGGACTTCTCAGCCACGCACTTTCAGAATACCGGCGAAATAAGCAGTGAGCTCTTCCCGGGCCTCGATGGGGAGGATGTGGCCGACATGCTGGTCAGGGCGAACAATAACTGTGCATCCCTTCGCTCTGTCAATGCCACGCATTGCAAAGATGTTTTCGCCTTGCACCACGCTCGCACAAAAGACTTTTTCATAGTCGCACAGGCCGAAATGCCCAACGTTTGGACGCAACAACTCAGGCATTGCTGTGTAATCCAGTGCGCGAAATCCTTGCTGGAACACTGCGCGCACGTCGATCACGGCATCCACGTTTTCGCCCACTGCAGTGTGGCGGCAAACCGGCGATACCGGATCGCGCTGGAGCCATTCGCACAGTGCGGCAACAGCACCATCGTGCGCGCCGGCGTCGTTGACGGGGGCAAAAATAAACAGTCGAAAGCGTGCGTCAGCATCGATGCAATGGCCCAGGTGCATGGGTTTGGCATCGGCCAGACGGACTACGGGGGCAGAATGGAATCGCTTGCCGATATCAAAACCTTGGGCGAGGTGCTGGTATGTGGGAAGGCCAGTCAAGGCACTGGATTCGTATTGGATGGTTAGGCCGCAGGTGAAAGGCAGATTATTGACAAATTCACGTGCTACGCGCGGTAAACCATCTGTTGCGTCGTCCGGCGCTTTAGAGCCAACTACACGCGCCCATTTGTGATCGAACTCCACCAGACCTTGCGCGGCGGCGCGGCGCTCCCCAGAGTAACTGTGTAGTAAGGCCGGATCGGCGCGCCCCGTCAAAACGGAGACCAACTTCCAGCCCAAATTAAAGGTATCGCCCATAGACACATTCATGCCTTGGCCCGCTTTGGGGCTGTGGGTGTGACAGGCGTCTCCTGCCAACATCACACGGGGCGCGCAAGCAACCACCTGGTCGGCGGGAACATCGTCAAACTTGTCAGTCAGACGGTGCCCAATCTCGTAAATTGACCACCAGACGACGTCTTTCACTTCCAGCTGGAAGGGGTGGAAGATACGCTGCGCTTTTGCGATGATGTCTTCAGCACCCATACCACGGTCAGCGACACGCTCCTCTTCCCCCAAGGCATCCAGCTCCACGTAAAGCCGAACCAGATGCCCGCCCTCGCGCGGCAGCACCATCAGGATGCCCGCATCTTGCGAACGCACGAAAGATTTCATGCGCCAGTCCGGAAAGTCGGTGGTGGCTAACAGGTCCATCACACCCCACGCATGGTGCGCTGCGTCGCCGTGCAATGCGCCACCGATGGCCTTACGAACGCTGGAGCGCGCGCCATCGCATCCGATCACATAGTTGGCTCGAACCTTGGAAGTTTGCCCAGCGCGCTCTGGGTTGGTGTGCTCCAGCGTCACGGTAATGGGGTACTCGGTAGCGTCAGTGTCGATCACAAGGTCTAGCACCTTCATCCCGTAGTCCGGCTCCAGCCGGGTGGGTGCGTTGCGCATGACATCCAAAAACATGTCGTGCACCCGCGCTTGGTTGAGCAGCACATGAGGCATTTCAGAGATGCCGTCGGGTACGTCCTGCACGCGGGCGACGCGGTCGAGCGATTTGTCAGCTCCGGCTGCCCAAAATGTGGTTTCGTTAATCCATACGGACTCGCGCATGACCTTTTCAGCGAAACCAAAAGCCTGAAACATCTCCATGGAGCGCACGCTGATACCGTCAGCCTGACCCTTCTCCATGCGCCCGAGCTTGGGTTCTACCAGCATGGTGTGGATCTGCGGTACTTGGGCCAGTTGGGCAGCCAGACACAGACCTGCAGGCCCGGAGCCGGCAATCAACACATCCACCGTTTCGGGGAGTGGATCTCCAGCGCGCCGGCGCCCCGGAGCCGCCGTGAAAACGTCGGGATCGCCTGGTTTGAATCCGTTCATGTGGTACTGCATGGTGTCTCCTGTAAGTCGTTGATTTTGGTCAAGAAATTAATATGTATGCATATAGTATTAATGCATACTAAAATTGTCAAGCCCGATTCATGGCGCACCGAATGCAGGAGATAGCATTGGGAAAAAAGGAGGTAAAGATGGACGTAAGCAAAGTTGCCGGGCACCTGATCCGGCGGCTGCATCAGCAGTCGGTGCAGGTCTTCCAGGCACAGACACAGGCTGCGGGCTTTGACCTGACTTCTGTGCAGTTTGCCGCGCTTAACGCCATTGCCCAGCAACCCGACATCGACCAAGCCAGCTTGGCCACAACGATCAGCTTCGACCGGGCCACCATTGGGGGAGTCATAGACCGCTTGGAACGTAAAGAGCTCGTGCAGCGCGTAGTTTGCACCCAGGACCGCCGCGCAAGGCGGCTCCGTCTGACACCGCAAGGGGAGCAATTGTTGGCTGCATGTCGTCCTGTGGTGGACGCATTGCAGGCGGACATCCTGGCACCACTCTCACCCGCAGAGCGTGAAGTATTTCTAAACCTTGCCAGCCGAGCACTGGGCTTGGACTAAAGATCCAGTTAAACCATAGCTGCCGCCAGCTGAATCCGGGCGGGAATCACCGCCCAAAAAAATCCCCTAAGCAGGAATCCAGAGCTTGGGCAAGCCGCCCAGCGGTTTCAGCAACTTGGCCACCGCGCCGCTTTGCACCAGCTGGGTGGCGTGCGCAATGTCGGGCGCCAGGTATCGGTCCACATGGTGGGCGGGCACGTCTTTGCGCAGCAGCGCGTGCACGGCTTCCAGCACGGGTGAGCTGGTCAGCGGGCGCAAAAACTCAATGCCCTGTGCGGCGGCCAACAGCTCGATGCCAAGGATGTGCGCGGTGTTGTGGATCATGCCCTGCAGGCGGCGCGCGGCGAAGGTGGCCATGGAGACATGGTCCTCCTGGTTGGCGCTGGTGGGCAGGCTGTCCACGCTGGCGGGGTGGGCCATGGATTTGTTTTCGGACGCCAATGCGGCGGCGGTGACATGCGCAATCATGAAGCCGCTGTTCAGGCCGGCATCGGCGGTGAGGAAAGGCGGCAGGCGCGACACGCCGCTGTCGATCAGCATGGCGATGCGGCGCTCGGCAATGGCACCCACTTCGGCAATGGCCAGGGCCATGCCATCCGCGGCCAGGGCTACCGGCTCGGCGTGGAAGTTGCCGCCGGAAATCATCGCGCCATCGTCGGGGAAGACCAGCGGGTTGTCGGTGACGGCATTCGCTTCAATCAACAACACGCGCGCCGCGTGGCGCAGCTGGTCCAGGCAGGCGCCCACCACCTGCGGCTGGCAGCGCAGGCAGTACGGGTCTTGCACGCGGTCGTCGCCCTCCTCGTGCGACTTGCGGATCTGGCTGCCTACCAGCAGCTCGCGGTAGTACTGGGCCACGTCGATCTGGCCGGGCTGGCCGCGCACGGCGTGGATGCGCGGGTCAAACGGGCCGTCGCTTCCGCGCGCGGCGTCCAGCGTCAGCGCGCCAATCAGCAGCGCAGCTTCCAGCACCGGCTCAAAAGCCAGCAGACCGTGCAGCGCCAGCGCGGTGGAAGTCTGCGTGCCGTTGATGAGGGCTAGGCCTTCCTTGGCCTCCAGCTCCAGCGGGGCAATGCCAGCTTTCTGCAGCGCTTGCAGCGCGGGCACGCGCACACCGTCCACCAGCATGTCGCCCTCGCCCATCAGCGCCAGCGTCATGTGCGAGAGCGGCGCCAGGTCGCCCGATGCACCCACCGAACCTTGCGCGGGCACAAAAGGCACCAGGCCCGCGTTGTGCACGGCCAAGAGCGTGTCCACCACCAGTTCGCGGCAACCGGAGTAGCCGCGCGCCAGGCTGGCGGCCTTGGTGGCCATCATCAGCCGCATGATGGGCGCGGCCAGCGGCTCGCCCACGCCCACGCTGTGGCTGCGGATCAGGTTGCGTTGCAGGGTGGCCAGCTGGTCTTTGTCGATGCGCTTGTTGGCCAGCTTGCCAAAACCGGTGTTCACGCCATACACAGGCGCATCGCCATCGGCCGCGGCCTTGACCAGCGCGTGTGATGCGCGCATGGCCACGCGGGCGGACTCGGGCAGGCTGAGCTGGCACACGCCCGCGTGGATCAGGCCCAGCTCATCGAGCGAGATCTTGCCGGGGTTGAGGATTAGTTGCGTCATAAATGTGTCCGGAGAATAGGTTTGTATCAGGGACACCGCAGAACTGGCTTTGCCAGGCTGCTGGTGTCGCCCCCTTGAGGGGTAGCGCCGAAGGCGATTCAGGGGTGCTTTCTATTTCGAAATCATGGGCAGGTTCATGCCCTGCTCTTGGGCGCATTGTTTTGCGATCGCGTAGCCTGCATCGGCATGGCGCATCACGCCGGTGCCGGGGTCGTTCCACAACACGCGCTCCAGGCGCTTGGCGGCGGCATCGGTGCCATCGGCCACGATGACCACACCGCTGTGCTGGCTGTAGCCCATGCCCACGCCGCCGCCGTGGTGCAGGCTGACCCAGGTGGCGCCACCGGCAGTGTTGAGCAGCGCGTTGAGCAAGGGCCAGTCGCTCACGGCGTCCGATCCGTCCTGCATGCTTTCGGTCTCGCGGTTGGGAGAAGCCACGCTGCCACTGTCCAGGTGGTCGCGGCCGATGACGATGGGGGCTTTGAGTTCGCCGTTCTTCACCATCTCGTTGAAGGCCAGGCCCGCGCGGTGGCGCTCGCCCAGGCCAATCCAGCAAATGCGTGCGGGCAGGCCCTGGAAGGCGATGCGCTCACCCGCCATATCCAGCCAGCGGTGCAGGGCCGTGTCTTCGGGGAACAGCTCCTTCATCTTCGCGTCGGTCTTGCGGATGTCCTCGGGGTCGCCGCTCAGCGCCACCCAGCGGAACGGGCCCTTGCCGCGGCAGAACAGCGGACGCACATAGGCGGGCACAAAGCCGGGGAAGTCGAATGCGTTGTGCACGCCCTGGTCCAGCGCCACCTGGCGGATGTTGTTGCCATAGTCCACGGTGGGAATGCCCATGGCCTGAAAGTCCAGCATGGCCTGCACATGCACGGCGCAGCTCTTGGCGGCGGCCAGGCGCAGCGCGGCGTGTTGCGTGTCGTCCGCCTGTGCGGCGCGCCACTGCGCCACGGTCCAGCCACTGGGCAGGTAGCCGTTGACCAGGTCGTGGGCCGAGGTCTGGTCGGTCACGATGTCGGGGCGCACACCGCCAGTAGCACCAGCTTTCACCCGCTTCACCAGCTCGGGCAGGATGTCGGCCGCGTTGCCCAGCAGCGCGATGGACACGGCTTTCTTCTCCGCCGTGTACTTAGCCAGGCGCGCCAGTGCGTCGTCCAGATCGGTGGCCTGCTCGTCCACATAGCGGGTCTTCAGGCGGAAGTCGATGCGGCTTTGCTGGCACTCGATATTGAGCGACGATGCACCCGCAAAACTGGCGGCCAGCGGCTGCGCGCCGCCCATGCCGCCCAAGCCCGCGGTCAAGATCCAGCGGCCCGCCAGGCTGCCACCGTAGTGCTGCTTGCCGGCTTCCACAAAGGTCTCGTAAGTGCCTTGCACGATGCCCTGGCTGCCGATGTAGATCCAGCTGCCGGCCGTCATCTGGCCGTACATCATCAGGCCCTTTTTATCGAGTTCGTGGAAGTGTTCCCAGGTCGCCCACTTGGGCACTAGGTTGGAGTTGGCAATCAGCACACGCGGGGCATCGGTATGGCTGCGGAACACACCGACGGGCTTGCCGCTTTGCACCAGCAGGGTTTCGTCTTCGTTCAAGTGGCGCAGGCTTTCCAGAATCGCCTCGTAGCAGTCCCAGTTGCGTGCGGCCTTGCCAATGCCGCCATACACCACCAGGGCGTCGGGGTTCTCGGCCACTTCGGGGTCCAGGTTGTTTTGCAGCATGCGGTAGGCGGCTTCGATCAGCCAGTTCTTGCAATGCAACGCGGTGCCACGCGGTGCGCGCACGGGGTGGGCTTGGGCGGGTGTCTTGGAGGTGGGCATGGGGTTTCTCTCACAAACAACAAAGAATGCGGCGGAGTCTACTTGTCTAGACATGTCTATGCAACTAGAATTTGTCCCATGGCCCAAGCACCCTATACCCGTGTCAAAGAGTTCCTCAAGCAAGGCCTGGCGGACGGCCGCTGGACGCCGGGTGCGCAAATGCCATCCGAATCGGAGCTGGTGGCGCAGTTCCAGGTCAGCCGCATGACGGTGGGCCGCGCCATCCGCGAGCTGCAGGCCGAAGGTCTGGTGACCCGCGTACAAGGTGTGGGCACCTTTGCCGCACACCTGGCGCGTGTGTCGTCCACCCTCACCATCACCGATTTGCACGAAGACATCTTGGCGCGTGGCCACCAGCACCAGGCGCGTGTGGTGCTGTCGCGCGCGGAGCCCACGGCCGATGGCCTGGCCCAGCAGCTGGGCTTGCCGCTGGGGGCGCCGGTGTACCACACGCTCATCGTGCATTACGAAAACGGCGTGCCCCTGCAATGCGAAGACCGTTATGTGAACCCGGCCTGCGCACCCGACTATTTGGGCGTGGACTTCACCCAGACCACACCCACGCACTACCTGCTGGCCGTGGCCCCGCTGTGGGAGGCGCAGTACTCCATCGAGGCCGGCCCGCCCAGCACCCACGAGGCCGAGCTGTTGGGCATCACGCCCGCAGACCCTTGCCTGATCGTCGTGCGCCGCACCATGAACCGTGATGTGCCCATCACCCTGGCGCGCCTGGTGCACCCCGGCGCGCGCTACCAGATCCACGGGCAGTTCAAGCCATGAAGCCGCACCTCGTCCACGCACACGACTGCGCGCCCCAGCCCTGGCGCAATGGCGGCGGGCAGACGCGCGAGCTGCTGGCCTGGCCTGCCGGGCCGCACTGGCAGCTGCGCATCAGCCGCGCCGACATTGACGCGGACGGGCCCTTCTCCGCCTTCCCCGGTGTGCAGCGCTGGTTTGCGGTGTTGCAGGGGGCGGGCGTGGCACTGCAGCTCGGCTGCGAACAACCCTTGCACGCGGGCGACGCGCCCTTGTGTTTTGACGGCGCCGAGGCCCCGCCATGCCGCCTGCTGGACGGCCCCACGCAAGACCTGAACCTGATGGTGCGCCAGGGCAAGGGCCATATGCAGGTGGTGCGGCCGGGCCAACGCTGGTCTGCCACGCTGGGCGAGTGCGGGCTCTACACCTGCCAGGCCGGGCTGTGGAGCGATGGCACACAAACGCTGCACCTGGCCGCCCACACGCTGCTGTGGCATGCCGCGCCGCGCAGCGCCACCTGGCAGTTTGTGGCGGACGACAGCACCCACACCCTGTGCGCTTATTGGCTGGGTTTCTCCCCATCCAGCACCACCATCGGAGGCCACGCATGACCGCCCTCACCCTCTGGCGCAACGCCAACCTGGCCACCCTGCACGGCAGCACACCATGGGGGTGGATGGAGGACGGCGCGCTGCTCACACAAGGCGACCGGATTGTGTGGGTGGGCGAAGCATCGGCCCTGCCGGCCACGCAGATGAAGCAGGTGGAAGACGAATACAACCTGGGCGGCGCCCTGCTCACACCGGGCCTGGTGGACTGCCACACGCACCTGGTCTATGGCGGCCAGCGCGCGGCCGAGTTTGAGCAGCGGCTGCAGGGCGCCAGCTACGAAGCCATTGCCCGCGCCGGCGGCGGCATCCGCTCCACCGTGGCCGCCACACGCGCCGCGAGCGACGAGGAGCTGCTGGCCAGTGCCACGCGCCGCGCACAAAGCCTGATGGCTGAGGGCGTGACCACGGTGGAAATCAAATCGGGCTACGGCCTGAGCGAAGTGGACGAGGCCCGCTGCCTGCGCGTGGCCCGCACGCTGGGCCAGACGCTGCCGCTGACAGTGCGCACCACCTACCTGGGTGCACACGCCGTGCCACCCGAGTTTGCGGGCCGCACCGACGACTATGTGGACGCCGTCTGCGCCTGGATGCCCGCGCTGCAGGCCGAGGGCTTGGTGGATGCCGTGGATGCGTTTTGCGAAAACATTGGCTTCACCCCTGCCCAAACGCGGCGCGTGTTTGAAGCCGCACGCGCGCTGGGCCTGCCAGTCAAGCTGCATGCCGAGCAGTTGAGCGACCAGGGCGGTGCCGCACTGGCCGCCGAGTTTGGTGCACTGTCGTGCGACCACCTGGAGCACCTGAGCGAGTCCGGCATCCGCGCCATGCAAGCCGCGGGCACCGTAGCCGTGCTGTTGCCCGGCGCCTATTACTTTCTGCGCGACACGCAGTTGCCGCCCATAGCCGCCCTGCGCGCCCACGGTGTGCCCATGGCCATTGCCACCGACCACAACCCTGGCACCTCGCCCGGCCTGTCGCTGCTGCTCATGCTCAACATGGCCTGCACGCTGTTCCGCCTGACGCCCGAAGAAGCATTGCGCGGCGCCACCGTGCACGGCGCACGGGCCCTGGGCCTGCACGACCGCGGCACGCTGGCAGTCGGCCAGCGCGCCGACTTCTGCGTGTGGGACCTGGAACACCCCAACGAGTTGGCCTACTGGTTTGGCCACAACCCTTGCCGCCGCACCGTGGTGGGCGGACTGGAGCGCACGTGATGACACACCCCGTTTTCACCCTCACGCCCGGCAGCACGCCGCTGCTGGTGAGCTTTCCGCATGTGGGCACCGAGATACCACCCGACCTGCAGGCCCGCCTGGTGCCGCGCGCGCTGGCCACCGAAGACACCGACTGGCACCTGGAGCCGCTGTATGCCTTTGTGCGCGCCATGGGCGCCGGCACCATAGTGCCGCGCTACGCCCGCTACGTGGTGGACCTGAACCGCCCGCCCGAGAACGCGCCCATGTACCCCGGCGTGAACAACACCGAGCTGTGCCCCACACACTTTTTCAGCGGCGAGCCGCTGTACCGTGAAGGCCAGGCGCCCAGCGAGGCCGAGATTGCGGGCCGGGTGGACACCTACTGGCGCCCCTACCACGATGCATTGAACGCCGAACTACAGCGCCTGCGCAGCGTGCATGGCCACGCTGTGCTGTTTGACGCGCACAGCATCCGCTCGGTGCTGCCCTGGCTGTTTGACGGCCAGTTGCCCGACCTGAACCTGGGCACGGTAAATGGCAGCAGCGCCGCGCCCGCATTGCGCGAGCAGCTATCGAAAGTATTGCAAAACCAAAGCCACTTCAGCCAGGTGGTGGACGGCCGCTTCAAGGGTGGCCACATCACGCGCCACTACGGCCGCCCGGACCAAGACATCCATGCCGTGCAGTTGGAGATGTGCTGGCGCTGCTACATGGCCGAGGAGCCGCCCTACGCCATAGACCCTGCGCGTGCAGCAGCCGTGCTGCCGGTGCTGCGGGCGCTGGTGCAAACCCTGGTGAGCTGGAGGCCCGCATGAGCGAACAACTTTTATGGGCGCCGCAGGCTTGGCTGAATGGCCACTGGGAACACAACGTGTGCCTGGCCGTGGATACGCAAGGCCACTGGGCCGACATCACGCCCAACGTCCCTACCCCGCCCACCCACGCCACCGTGCTGCCGGGCCCCGTGCTGCCGGGCTTGGTGAACGCGCACAGCCATGCCTTCCAGCGCGCGTTTGCCGGTCTGGCCGAGCGGCGCGAGTCGGCAGCAGACGACTTCTGGTCCTGGCGCGACCGCATGTACGGCGTGGCGCTGCGCATCACACCCGCGCAGCTACGCGCCGTGGCGGCGCAGTTGTACGTGGAGCTGCTGCAGGGCGGCTACACCCAGGTGTGCGAGTTCCACTACCTGCACCACCAGCCCGACGGCCAGCCCTATGCCGACGAGGCCACCATGGCCTGGGCCGTGGCCGACGCGGCCGCTGACGCTGGCCTGGGCCTGACCATGCTGCCCGTGCTGTACGAGCGCGCCGGCTTTGCCCAGCCCACGCTGCGGCCAGACCAGCGCCGCTTTGCCGGCACACCCGACGTGATTGCCCGACTGCAGACCACGGTGCAAACCAGCGGCCGCCCGCGGGTGAATGCGGGCGTGGCCATCCACTCGCTGCGCGCAGCCTCGGCCGACTCCATCGACGCGCTGCTCGCCCAGGTGGGCGATGCGGATATGCCCATCCACATCCACGTGGCCGAGCAAATGCAGGAGGTGCGCGACTGCCTGGCCGCCACCGGCCAGCGCCCCATCGCCTGGCTGGGCCAGCGCTGGCCCATGGACGCCCGCTGGCAGCTGGTGCACGCCACCCACACCGAACAAGCCGAGATCGACACCGTGGCGCGCAGTGGCGCGGGCATCGTCATCTGCCCCAGCACCGAGGGCAACCTGGGTGATGGTTTTGCCGACCTGCCCGCCTGGCTGGCCGCAGGCGTGCCCATGGCCGTGGGCTCGGACAGCCATGTGAACCGCCAATGGGCCGAAGAACTGCGCTGGCTGGAATACGGCCAGCGCCTGCGCCTGCAGCAGCGCAATGTGGCCGCCGCCCCCACGCAGCAACCGGCCACGGCCGCGCGCCTGTTCGACGCGGCACTGCACGCCGGTGGCCCCGCAGCGGGCCAGCGCGTATGGGGACTGACGCGCGGCGCACGTGCCGATGCGCTGGTGCTGGATGTGCAAACACCGGGCTTGCTGGGCGTGCCCGCCACTCACCGGCTGGACGCGCTGGTGTTTGCGACCAACACGTCGGCCCTCAGCGAGGTGTACGTGGCAGGCCACAAGCTGGTGCATGCAGGCCGCCATGTGGAGCAGGACCGCATCGCCCGGGCGTTCGAGAGCACCATGCAGGCCCTCTGGGAAATCTAAGAAGAATTGGCCTCTAGCCCCCGCATTTATTGCGCTTACAGCTACTATATTTATAGCAACCCAGAGTTAAATCACACGAAGATAGCTAGTAAAACCCCGTAGACGAATCGCACCCTTGTGTCCTTGGTTTTTGCAGGTAATACCCCTAGACTGTGGACCATGGCTTAACCAGCGGCACATGATCCATCTCTACCCTAGCGCCCCGCGCCGCACACTCTCCGATTCATCACAGAGACGTGGCCCCGTCAAACTCAAAATCATGTGGGTGGCGTGGGTGGCCATTGTGTTTTCGGGGATTGGACTGGTACTTGTGCTTTTGCACCTGCGCACCCAGACGCTGGAGGCCGGCGCCAAGCTGACAGAGTCTTTTGCGCTGGGTATTGAGGAGCAAACCACACGCTCTCTGCAAGCGGTAGACATCAGCTTGCAACTGGCCGCCAGCAAACTGGTGGACCTGCAAACCAGGGGTCTCCTGACGCAACGCACCGCCGGTATTGCCCTGCGCGAAAGCCGGGACCAGATCCCTTTTGTGTCCGAGTTGGTGGTGCTGGATGCCAACGGCCAGGTGCAGTACGAATCGGGCGGCAACGCCATCGGCATCGACTTGGCGGACCGTGCCTATTTTCAGCGCTACCGCCACAGCGCAGACACGGGGTTCTACCTGGCCCCCCCGGTGCAGGGGCGGGTGTCTGGCAAATGGCATTTGAATGCAGTGCGGCCCCTGCGCAGCACCAATGGAACGCTCACTGGCGTGATGGTCATGGGGCTCAACCCGCAGTACCTGAACAAGCTGTGGGAGCGTATCGACCTCGGGGACCAGGGTTCGATCACCCTCCTCAGCAAAGAGGGTGTGCTGATGATGCGCACGCCATTTGACGCTACCGCGATGGGGGTTAGTTTGGGGGACAGGCCGCTCTTCAAGTCGTTGCTGCCAGCCAGTACCTATGGCAATTTCCAGAGTGTCAGCCCGATCGACCAGGTGACGCGCATGTTTTCTTACCGGCAACTGCGCGAGTACCCCCAGTTGGTAGCGGTGGTTGGCATTTCGCACCCGCTGCTGCTGGCGCCGTGGGAGCGTTTGGCCTGGATTGCTGCAACGATCTGGACCGCTGCCTCCGCCGCCGTGCTGGTCCTGTGTTATTTCCTCAGCCAGACGTGGAAGCAAACCGTCAACAGCGCCGCACGGCTGCAGACCATGGCGCGCCGCTTTGAACTGTCCACCGACGCGGCCTCGGTGGGAGTGTGGGATTGGGACATCGAACACGACATCTGGTATGCGTCGCCCACCTACTACACCATGCTGGGTTATGCCCCCGAGGAAGGCCCGGGAGACCGGGCCCTGTGGCTGTCCAGAGTGCACACAGAGGACCGCGCGGGTATTGAGGCGCAGATCCGCGCCGCGCTGGACAAGGCCTCGGACAACTACCAGTACGAAGGCCGCCTTCTGCATGCCGATGGCAACTACCGCTGGGTGCATGTGATTGGCCGGGTGCTGGAGCGGGACTCTGATGGGAAACCGCTGCGGCTCATGGGTGTGCGCCTCGACATCACAGAACGCAAGCTGGCCGAGGAAGCGTTGCGCCGCAGCCAGGCTTTCAGCCTGGCCATTCTGGATTCGGTGGTGGCCCAGATTGCGGTGCTGGACACGCTGGGAACCATCCTGGCGGTGAATGCACCCTGGCAGCGTTTCTGTACGGAGAACCGTGCGCCGGAGGGCATCACACTGCGCGGAGGGCCCGGCGACAATTATCTGGAGGCCCGCCACCTGCCACGAACCGATGCAACGGATAACGGCCAGAAAGCCCGCGACGGCATCCGGGCAGTGCTGCAGGGGCGTGTGCCCAGCTTCTTCATGGAATACCCGTGCAACAGCCCAACCCAGGAGCGCTGGTTCAGCATGAGCGTAACGCCCCTGGGCACCGAGGGCGCAGGGGCGGTGGTGGCCCACCTGGACATCACCGAGCGCAAGGCCCAGCAGTCCATGCTGAAACTGGCCGAGCAAGTCTTCGCCCAAGGGCTGGAAGGCATCATGGTGGCCAATGCCAAAGGCCGTGTGGTGCTGGTGAACCAGGCCTTCACCGATATCTCGGGCTATACGCAGGCGGAGGTGCTTGGGCAAAAGCCGCGGGTACTGGCGTCGCTGCGACATGGCGACGATTTTCACCAAGCCATTACCGACGCGGTCAGGACTCAGGGCACCTGGCAGGGCGAAATCTGGAGTCGACGTAAAAATGGGGTGGAATATCCCCAGTGGCTCAAGATCAGCGTGGTGCGCGAGGCAGGGGGCGAGGTCTGCAACTTTGTGGGAACCTTCAGCGATATCTCCGAGCAAAAGGCCAACCAGGAGAAGATCAACTGGCTCTCCCACTTCGACCCGCTCACCGGCCTGCCCAACCGCTTCTTGCTGCAAGACAGAACCGCACACGCCATCAGCATGGTGCAGCGTGCCGAACAGCCGCTGGCCATGATGATGGTGGGCATAGACCACTTCAAGACCATCAACGACACACTGGGCTACGCCGCCGCCGACCAGGTACTGCAGCAGGTGGCACAGCGGTTGCAGCAATCGGTGCGCGAACAGGACACGCTGGCCCGCATGGGTGGCAAGGAATTTGTACTGGTGCTGCCTGGCACACACGACGAAGGCGCAGCACACCTGGCCACCAGCCTGCTCTGGAAACTGGGCCAACCTTATGAGGTGAATGGGCAAACACTGACCCTGAGCGCCACCATCGGCATTGCCAACTACCCCGAGAACGGTACGGACTGCCCTGCACTGCTCAATGCCATCGAAATTGCCATGCACCGCGCGCAGGCCAATGGCCGGGGTAGTTTCCAGTTTTACAACGAAAGCATTTACCAGCAAGTGATGGCGCATGACCATCTCTCCAAGGCCTTGCGCAGCGCCATTGCGCTGAACCAACTGAGCTTGGAATACCAGCCCCTGGCCGACCTGCAGACGGGCCAGATCAGCGGCATGGAGGCCCTGCTGCGCTGGACCCACCCCGAGTTGGGCCGGATCCCGCCGGCCAACTTCATACCGCTGGCCGAGGAGTCGGGGCTGATCGTCGGAATTGGCGAATGGGTACTGCGCAAAGCCTGCGAGGACATCCAGAACTGGCAACGCAAAGGCATCGTGGTGCCCCATGTGGCGGTCAACGTGTCGCCCCTGCAATTTCAGGACAGCGACTTGTTGCTGCAGGTGAAGCGCGCGCTGGACGACTTCCAGATTGATCCGTCACAGATCTACCTGGAAATCACCGAAAGCGCCTTGATGGAGAATGTGCAGCACAGTGAAGCGCTGCTCAAGGAGCTCAAGGCCATGGGGCTGCGCCTGTCGCTGGACGATTTCGGCACCGGCTACTCCTCGCTGAGCTACCTCAAGCGCTTTCCGTTTGACAAGGTGAAGATCGACCAGTCCTTTGTGCGCGACATCACCAACAACCGCACGGATATCGTGATTGTTCGCGTGATCGTGTCCATGGCCCATGGCCTGGGCTTGAAGGTGATTGCCGAGGGGGTGGAGACCGAGAGCCAGTGTGAAATCATGCGCACCAATGTGTGTGACGAAATACAGGGCTACTTCTTTTCGCGCTCGGTACCGGCCCAGACCATGGAAACGCTGTTCGCCCAACCGCTGCAACTGCCCAGCGAGTTGCTGCGGTTCAGAAAGCCGCAGCGCACCCTGCTCCTGGTGGACGATGAAGCCAATGTGCTGGCCTCGCTCAAGCGCCTGTTCCGCCGCGACGGGCACAACATCCTCACCGCCAGCAGTGGCCAGGAGGGCCTGGACATTTTGGCCACCCAGAAGGTGGATGTGATCATTTCTGACCAGCGCATGCCCGGCATGACCGGGGTGGAGTTCTTGCGGGCCGCCAAGGCCAGCCACCCGGACACCGTCCGCATCGTGCTGTCGGGCTACACGGAGTTGCAATCTGTCACCGACGCCATCAACGAAGGCTCCATCTACCGCTTTCTGACCAAACCCTGGGAAGACGAGCAACTGCGCGACCATATCCGCAAAGCGTTCGAATACAAGGAGCTGCAGGAAGAAAACCAGCAGTTGGGTATCAAGATCCGCACCACCAACCAGGAACTGGTGTCCGCCAATATGCAGCTCAACGCGGTGCTGGAGACCACGCGCGACCAGGTGCTGCGCGACGAGACCACCTTGTCCATTGTGCGAGAGGCCCTGGAGTGCATCCCGCTGCCCGTGATTGGGGTGGGCGACGATGGCTTGATTGCCTTTGTCAACGAGGGGGCTGATGCGCTGCTGCATGACCGTGGCATGCTGCTGGGCGAAGCGTTGTCACAGTGTCTGCCCGAGGTGCATGCGGCCACCACCAATACGCCGGAGCATGTGCCCCACCCCGTCGTACTGAGCGAACGCTCCATGTCCGTCTCGTGGAACCACATGGGCATGCGCTCACCGTCCAGGGGCAAGCTCATCACTTTTACTGACCTGCAGGAGACACCGTGAATACCCCCGCAGAGCACACCAGCCCCCCGCTGCCCTGGCCCAGCCAGGAGCGGCTGGATTACCTGTTCCGGCATGTGGCGCAGGACCCGGGGGCCCAGGTGCTCAAGACCCTATTGCAAGGCCTGCTCAAGCGCGCACAAGCATGACTTCGCCCACCAGCCCCGATTTGCTGCCCGTCATCCACAGCCTGCCCTCGCTATCGGCCGTGGTGTTGGACCTGCTGCAAAGCTTGGGACACGAAGAAGTCGGCAACACCCGACTGGCCCAAAAAATCAGCCAGGACCAGGCGCTGTCGGCACGCACACTCAAGTTGGCGAACTCTTCGTTTTACGGGACCAGCTTTCGCAGCAAGACTGTGCGCGAGGCGGTGGCGGTGCTGGGCAGCAAAACCATCCACCGCCTGGCCACAGCATCCGCCTTCATCGACGGACTGCCGGGCACAAAGCAGGGCGGATTTGATGTGACATCCCTTTGGCGCCACTCGATTGCCACCGCACTGTGCGCCGCCGAGTTGGCCCAGGCCACGGGTGGGGCTGCGGACATCGCCTACGTGGCGGGCCTGCTGCACGACGTGGGTCGGTTGGCGCTGGCCACCTACCAGCCCGCCGAATACCAGCAAGCCATGGCCTACCGCGCGCAGCAGGATTGCAGCGTTCTGATAGCAGAGCAGCGCACGCTTGGGACCAACCATTCGACGATCGGGGAAGCACTGACCCGGCACTGGAAGTTGCCAGAGGAAGTGCAACAAGCGGTGGCTTGCCACCATGCCGTCAGGTCAGGAGACACCAGCCTGCTACCGATCATTGTGCTGGCCGCTGACGCCATGGCACATGCACTGGACCTGGCGCAGGACCCGGGCGAAGCCGTGCCGCCCATTCCCACCGTCGTCTGGCGCACACTGGCGTTGAGCGATGAAGCCCTGCAGGGCGTGATGCGCAGGGTGCTGGAGCAGTTCGAAGCGGCCAGCAGCGTGCTGGACTCTTGAGGAAAACAACACATGGACGCCCACAGCACCACCTTGCCAACCGGACTGGGCTTTGGAAGCATTGACCAGACAGTTTTTTTTGAAGGCAGCCCGGTGGCCACCTTCATCATCAATGCCGACCATGTGGTCACCCACATGAACAAGGCCTGTGCCACCACCCTGGGCATTGCCGCGCAGGACTACATCGGCAAAGTCGGGCTGGGCCAGGTCTTCTACGGCTACGACCGTCCGGTCATGGCGGACCTGATCGTGGACGGCGCCATGAAGGAAATCATCGACGACCTGTACCAGAACAAATACCGTGCCTCTTTGCTGATTCCGGACGCCTACGAGGCCGAGGGCTTCTTTCCCACGCTGGGGCAAGGCGGGCGCTGGCTGTTTTTCACGGCGGCACCGCTGCGCAACGAGCACGGCAACCTGATCGGTGCGATTGAGACTCTGCAAGACATCTCGGAGCGCAAGATTGCCGAAGCCGCCTTGCTGAAGGCACAAACCGAAATCGAGCTGGTGGTGGAACAACGTACAGCGCAGCTGGCCGAGGTGAACCAGACATTGCGCGATGACGTGGCCCAGCGCGAAGCGGCTGAGCAAACGCTGTTGAACCGCAACAACGAGCTCAATGCCCTCAACGCCAAACTGACCGAAGCCCATGAGCACCTGATCCAGTCCGAAAAGCTGGCCTCCATCGGGCAGCTGGCGGCCGGTGTGGCGCATGAGATCAACAACCCGATTGGCTACATCTTCTCCAACTTCGGCACACTGGAAAAATACCTCGCAGACCTGTTCCACATGCTGGAGGTGTATGCCGAATGGGAGCAGAAAACCAGCGACAAGGCCATGCAGACCGAACTGAAGCAAGCACGCGACAGCATCGAACTGGACTTTCTGCAAGAGGACATCCCGACCCTCATGAAGGAGTCGCGCGAAGGCATTGTGCGGGTACGCGAAATTGTGCAGGACCTCAAAGACTTCTCGCATGTGGACAAGACCCTGGACTGGCAGTTTGCCAACCTGAACCACGGGATTGAAACCACGCTGAACGTGGTCAACAACGAGGTGAAATACAAAGCCGATGTGGTGCGCGAACTGGGCTCCATTCCCGACGTGCAATGCATGCCCTCGCAGATCAACCAGGTGGTGCTGAACCTGATCGTGAATGCCGCCCATGCCATGGGACCGGAGCGCGGCGTCATCACCCTGCGCTCGGGCCAGCAGGAAGACAAGGTCTGGTTTGAGGTAAGCGACACGGGCAGTGGCATTCCCAAGGAGGTACTGCCCCGGATTTTTGATCCCTTCTACACCACCAAGCCCATCGGCAAGGGCACCGGCCTGGGCCTGTCGCTGTCGTACGGCATCGTGCAAAAACACAACGGCAGCATTGATGTTCAAACCGAAATGGGCAAAGGCACCACTTTCCGCGTGACACTGCCTCTGCTGCAACCCCAACCTCCTGAATCCGACGCCCCCTTATGAGCCTTGACACGCCCGCCCCCAGCAGCAGCGACAGCACTTCCGCGTTCAGCATTCTGTGCGTGGACGACGAGCCCAACATCCTCTCTGCCCTGCGGCGCCTGTTCCGCGGGCAGGGCTACAAGGTCCACATTGCAGAGGGAGGAAAGGCCGGGCTGGAGGTGCTGGCCACGCAGAAGGTTGACCTCGTCATCTCGGACATGCGCATGCCCGAAATGGATGGCGCCCAGTTCCTGGAGCAGGCCAAACAGCGCTGGCCCGACACCGTGCGCCTGCTGCTCACCGGCTACGCCGACATCAGCTCCACCATAGGTGCCATCAACCGCGGCGAAATTTACCGCTACATCACCAAGCCCTGGGACGACACCGACATCTGCCTCATCGTGCGCCAGGCCCTGGAGCGACAGGCGCTGGTGTTGGAGAAAGCCCGGCTGGAAATGCTGACCCAACAGCAGAACGAAGCGCTGCAGGCGCTCAATGCCTCGCTGGAGACCAAGGTCTCCGAACGCACGACAGAACTCAAGGTTGCCAACGATAGGCTCAAGGACAACTTCATCACCTCCATCAAGGTGTTCTCCACGCTGATCGAAATGCGTGGCGGCAACCTGGCAGGCCACTCCCGCCGCGTGGCCGACCTGTGCCGCAAGATCGCACAGAAGCTGGAGTTGGACAGCAAGCAGGTGCAGGAGGTGTTTGTCGCCGGCCTGCTCCATGAGATCGGCAAGGTCGGGTTTCCGGACGAGCTGCTTGGCACCCCCGTGGCGATGATGACGCCGGAGCAGCTGGACGCCTACCGCAAGCACTCGCTGCACGCAGAGCAGTTGCTCATGCCACTGCAAGACTTGCAGAAATCGGCCGAATACATTGGCGCCCAGTTCGAGCGCTTCGACGGCTCCGGCTTTCCGACCCACCTGGCGGGGGAGGACATCCCCCTGGGGGCGCGCATCCTGATCCTGGCGAGCGACTACGACAACATGCAGATTGGCACCCTGACCCAGCGATGCCTGACCCCTGGCGAGTCCAAGATCATCATCGTCCATGGCAGTGGCAAACGCTATGACCCGCGCGTGGTGGAGGCATTCAAGGAAACCATCTGGCCCACGACCCCCAAACCGGAACTGCAGAAATCGCCCTATGACGAGATGGCAGCGCTCTCCTCTGCGCTGACACCCGGCATGGTGCTCGCGCGCGACCTGATCACTCCCAATGGACTGCTCATGCTATCGGCCAAACACGTGCTGGACCAACGCCTGATTGACAAAATCATGGACTACGAACGCTTCAACGGCATGCAACTCACCGCCTACATCCAGGTGCCCAAAGGGTATGTGCCGCCAGCCGTGAAGATCCCGACGGACGACGATGCGACCGCGGCATGACACAAATTAATCGCTAACGCGTCGCGCCAAAACTCTCAAGAAAAATGGCTGTAACCCAAATTGCTGAACAAATCGCGGCACACCGCTACATCACCCTCTTGACCACCCAGGCCGCGACAAGGGCCACGCCCAGCAGCAGCTGGAGCCACCAAGCAGCGTTGCAGACTGGCGCGAAAGCTGCCACCAAAGTCGCCTTGTTGCGGGCGAACAGCCCCAGGACAAAGACAACACAGAACGCGATTGCCCAAGCAAACCAGGCGACCCCTACGCCCATGCACCCAAAGCTCTCGCACTGCAGGCGCCAAATGGCGACGGCAGTCGCCAGCAATGCAAGGACGGCGATCACGTAAAGACTGACAAGTGCTTTAGCCATGGCACGAGCCTAACGTAAAAGTGCGTGGCTGCCATCCTGCACGAGCTTATGGACACCATGGCGCGCCTGCAGTCTGGGTCGGCGATGCCGCCCAACGGCGCCTAACCTTGGGATTTTCAAACGAAAACGGCCTCCAACCCAGGTAGTTATTGCGCGAGCAGCTTCTCTTTTGATAGCACTATTCAGCCCTGCTGCTCTGCACTGTCCTGCACAAACTTGGCAAACGCCCGTGCCACCGCCCCCAGCTGCGGGCGCGGCAGGGTCAGCAGTTGCACGGCATTGCCTTGCCGGATGTTCAGGTTCCAGCCGGGCAGCAGCTCCACCAGCCGACCCGCGGCAACAGCGTCTTGCACGCAGTAGCTGGGGGCCAGCACCACCCCCATGCCACCTTCGGCCAGGCGCACCAGCACGGTCAGGTCGTCACTCTGCACCGCCGCGGGCGCACGCGGGCAGATGGCGGAGGCGCTGCCGTCGCGTCGCACCCAGTGCATCTCGGGGTTGTTGGAAACCGGGCCGAGCAGAAGCAGCGGCATCGGGGTTAGTTGGTCCGGGTGCTGCAGTGGCTCCCACTGCCCCGGCGCACACCAGGCCCCGACATAAAAATGCAAATAAGGCCGGGCCACCCAATCCGGCGGTGGTTTGCTCGTGACCCGAAACGCGATGTCGACTCCCTCACGCAGCAGGTCGACCCGCCGGTCCGACAGCAGCAGGTCATAGTTCACCTCGGGGTGCAGTTCGCGAAACTTGAGCAACAAGGACGGCAAGACGGTGGTGCCAAAACTGGGCAGGGACGTGATGCGCAGGCTACCGGCCAGGCCGGCCCGCACCGAGGTGAGCGTGCCACGGGCCTGGGCCGCAGCATCCAGCACCGCCATGGCGTGGGGCAGCAGGCGGCGGCCGGTCGCTGTCAATGCCAGCGAACGGGTGGTGCGCAAGAACAGCGTTTGCCCGGTGCGTTGCTCCATGGATGCAATGCGCCGGCTCACCGCGGCCCGCGTCTGCCCCACCTGCTGTGCTGCCAATGAAAAACTGCCGGCGCGGGCGACACGGGCAAACAGCTCCAGTGCGTCGGCGTCCAGCGCCTGGCCCGGTTGAACGGTGGGGTGTTGGGGTTTCTTTGGTTCCATAACGTTGACAGAGTGCATGCAGTGCGTCGTCTAGTCAAGCACCCGCAAACCACGGACGATGGCGCCATGAACTCCACCAACACCCAAGACATTGCGTCACGCTGGCTGCCCCGGGCCAACATGACGCCCGCCATGCACCACCTGACCCAGGCGTTTGAAGGCCCCCCAGGCCAGGGCCATGCAGAACTGGACCTGTGCCTGACCGCGCAGGACGGCACCCAACTCTGGGCCACGGTGTTTGAGCCGCACCCGCACGCACGCGCCGTGGCCCTGATGGCGCCGGCCACCGCCGTGCCGCGCCACTACTACCGGGCCTTTGCACGCTGGCTCAGCACGCGCGGCTACGCCGTGATCACACTGGACTACCGGGGCATTGGCGAGTCGCGCCTGGCCGCGCAGCCAGCCCACACCATCAGCATGCGCGACTGGATGCAGCAAGACCTGCAGGCCGCGCTGGCGGCCGTGCAGCACCGTGCGCGGGCTGGCGCCGGTGCGCCGCTGGCCACGCTGTGGGTAGGCCATTCATTGGGCGGTCATGCACTGGCGCAATGCCAGGGCGTGGAAGACCTGGACGCAGCCATTGGCGTGGCGGCGCAGTTGCCGTTCTGGCGCCTGTGGCCGCGCTGGCACCAGCGCATGGGCGCCCTGTTCTTCTTCGGCTTCTGGCTGCCACTGTGCGTGCGCCTGTTGGGCGGCCTGCCGGGCTGGGCCATTGGCGGGGGCGAAGACCTGCCGGCTGCTGCCGCGCGTGACTGGAGCCGCTGGGGCCTGATGCCGGGCTACTTCACCAGTGACCCAACGGTGGAGGTGACGGCCCACCGCTGGACCGGTACCGCGCACCTGTGGGCCATCAGCGACGACAAGGTGTTTGGCCCACGCCGTGTGGTGGAAGCGTTGCAGCAGGCCTTTGCCGCTGCGCCCGGGGTGGCCGAGCTGCGCCATGTAACACCGGCCGACCTGGGCGTGCCACACATTGGCCACTTTGGCCCCTTCCGCCGGCAAATTGGCGAACGCCTGTGGCCGCGGTTGCTGGATGACATCGAGGCGGCGGTGCCGCAGCTCAAGGGCTGAGACGCGCCGGCCTGCAACCCACCAACGACACCCCGGGTACGGGGTGCCCCTGCTGCCTGCAGCGCCGGGTCCGGCTGGCTCTCTGGCGGGTAGCCAAAGAGTGCAAGGCAGCAGAGTGGGTGAAGCGATTAGACGGTGCAGCCATCCATCTGTCCAATATACATTTCATATGCATTCATCTTGAATCCAGATGGATAGGCTACGATGGTGGCCTACTCTGCATACGCCCCATGGAACTGCGCCAACTTCGCTACTTTCTTGCCATTGCCGACAGCGGCTCGTTTTCCAAGGCGGCGCAGCGCGTGTTTATTGCCCAGTCGGCGCTGAGCCACCAGGTGGCCCAACTGGAGGACGAGCTGGGGGCGCCCCTGTTCCACCGCTCACGCCGCGGCGTGGAGCTGACTGAGGCGGGAAGCCGCTTCCATCCGCACGCAGTGTCCATCTTGCGCCAGGCGGACGAGGCCATGGCCAGCGCGCGCAGCGACAGTGTGGCGCCCAGTGGCAAGGTGGTGTTTGGCATTCCGCACAGCGTATCCAACGCACTGGCCCTGCCGCTGCTGCGGGCGGTGCGCCAGCAGTTGCCCCAGGTGCAGCTGGAGCTGACCGAGGAGCTGACCGGCAACCTCAGCAAGCAGTTGCGCACCGGCCAGATTCAGCTGGCCGTGCTGTTTGACGACGGGCAACTGTCCGAGTTTGCTGCCACACCACTGCTCCGCGAGCAGCTGTATTTGATCGAACCCGCGCAGGACGGCAAGAAGCGCCGGGCCAGCATCAGCCTCAAGCAGGCGCTGGCCCTGCCGCTGACCCTGCCGGCCAGCCCGCACGGCGTACGCCCCACGATTCACAACGCGGCCGCGCGTGCCGGCCTGGCCCCGCCGCAGGTGGAGGCCGACATCAGCTCCATCAGCATCCTGCGCACCACCCTGTTGGCCGGGCTGGGGCGCACGCTGCTGCCGCTGATGCCGTTTGAACACGAAATCACCACAGGCCTGCTGCACGCCACCAAGGTGAGCAGCCCGCCACTCACGCGCACGCTGGCCCTGTGTGCCTCGGGCCATATCCCTGGGTCGGCCGCGTCGAAGGCGGTGGAAGGCGTGACGCTGGCGCTGGTGCGCGAGCTGTGCAGAACGGGCCACTGGCAAGGGGCCAGCCTGTTGCGCTGAAATACAAGCCTTTTAGTGCTCTAGCCCTTGTGGTTATTGCGCAAGCAGCTATTAGATCGATAGCAAATCAAGCTCCGTAGCCGTACAACCAGGGCACATCCAGCAGGCGTGCTCCCAGCAGGCGCAGCGATGCGTCGCGCCCCTGCCGTGCCGGGCCCCGCAAGTGAAAAATCTGGCCATTGCGGATGGCGCGCGCCTGCACGCGTGCATTGCGCTGCCAGCGGGTCTGGGCGTAATGCGCCAGCGCAGCGGGCACATGGGCGGGCTGGGCCAACAGCGAAGCCACCAGCTGCTGCGCGTCCTCAATCGCCATGCCAGCCCCCTGCGCCAGGTAGGGCCGCATGGGGTGGGCGGCATCGCCCAGCAGCGCAATGCGGCCCTGTGCCTGCTCCGCGGCACTGGCCATGGGCGGGCGGTCGTACAACGGCCACAGGCGCCAGTCGTCAAGCGCGTAGATCAGGTCCAGCAGCGGCGCCTGCGCATTGGCCAGGCGTGCACGCAGTTCGGTCGCATTGGCACTGTGGTCCCAGGACTGCGGGTCACCCTCCACATGGCCCTGCACAATGGCCACCACATTGAGCCATTCACCACCGCGCACCGGGTACTGCACCGCATGGAATTTCGGGCCCAGCCAAGCGGTGACCACCTGGCTGCGCAGCGGGGCAGGCAAGCTGTCTTGGCGGACCATGGCCCGGAAGGCCAGGTGCCCCGTGGAGCGCGGCTGCGCATGCGGCATCAGGGTTTGCCGCACCCGGCTCCAGAGGCCGTCCGCACCCACCAGCAAAGGTGTTGTCAGGCTGTCCCCCGCTGCCGTTTGCAGGTGCACGGCGTCGGCATCTTGCTGCACCCGGGCCAGCGTGGTTGCCAGCTGCAGCGCCACCGGGTGGGCTTGCACGGCCTGCAGCAGCAATGCGTGCAAGTCGGCACGGGCCACCGTGGCATAGGGCGCACCATAGCGGGCCACAGCCCGCTCGCCCAGCGGCAACACGCCCAGGGTTTCGGCACTCAAGGCGTTGCGCACTTCCAACTGTGCCGGGAAGGCCGCCACGCGGGCCAGCGCATCACCCAAGCCCCAGCCCTGCAAAACGCGCACCACATTGGGCCCCAACTGGATGCCAGCGCCCACCTCGCCAAAGGCATGCGCCTGCTCCAGCAGCCGCACTGGCAGGCCCGCGCGCGCAGCCGCCAGCGCGCTGGCCAGCCCGCCAATACCCCCGCCCACAACCACCATTGCTTTGTCCATGGGGCCATTGTCCATGCCCTGCGCAGGGCCCGACATTGACCTTGCGCAGCTACACTGCTTGTGACGTCTTCTTTCTGTCCCGGACCATGACCTCTGCCACCGACTTTGAACTGCTGTTTGACTCCGCCCCCATCTCCCTGTGGCTGGAGGACTACAGCGCCCTTAAAGATCTGTTTGACCAGTGGCGCGCCCAAGGCGTGACCGACCTGGAGGCCCATTTGCGCGCCGACCCGGCGCGGGCGGCCCAGTGCTCGCAGTGTTACCAGGTGCTGCAGGTCAACCAGCAAACCCTGCGCCTGTTTGGCGCCAGCAGCCAGAACGAGCTGATCAGCCGCCTGCCCGAGGTGTTTCGGGGTGACATGTTCGAGCGCATCGTGGGCGAGCTGTGCCAGATGTGGAATGGCGCACTGGAGTTTTCCAGCCAGAGCGTCAACTACGCGCTGGACGGGCGGCGCATGGATGTGCAGATCCATGTGCGCATTCTGCAAGGCCACGAGGACCGCTGGAACCGCGTGATGGTCTCGCTGCAAGACATTACGACCCACACCCAGGCACGCCAGCTGCTGGAGCGCAGCGAGCAGCACGCGCGCAACCTGTTCAATCTCTCGCCCGTATCGCTGTGGGTGGAGGACTTCAGCGGAGTGAAGCAGCTGATGGACGAAGTGCGCCACTCAGGGGTGCAGGACTTTCGGGTGTTCCTGAGTGTGCACCCCGACTTTGTGGGTCGCTGCATGGAGCGCATCCGCGTGCTGGAGGTGAACCAGCACACGCTGGACATGTTCGCCGCCACCGACCGCGCCGACCTGCTGGGCAAGCTGGACCTGGTGTTCAAGGGCGAAATGCACGACTCCTTTGCCGACCAGCTGCTGGACCTGTGGAACAACAAGACCATGCAAACCCGCGAGGTGGTGAACTACTCGCTGAGCGGCGAGCTCATCAACATCCACATGCAGTTTGCCGTGATGCCCGGCCACGAGGCCGACTGGGACATGGTGCTGGTATCGCTGGTGGACATCACCGCGCGCAAGAAGGCCGAGGCCTACCTGGAATACCTAGGCAAACACGATGCGCTCACCCGCCTGCGCAACCGCGCCTTCTATGTGGAAGAACTCAACCGCATCTCGCGCAAGGGGCCGTGGCCGCTGGCCATTGTGGCCATGGACCTGAACGGCCTGAAGGCGGTGAACGACACCCAGGGCCACGCGGCCGGCGACGCCCTGCTGCGCCGCGCGGGCGAGGTGCTGGCCAAGGCCGCTGGCGACCAGCAGCCGCTGTGCATGGCGCGTATTGGTGGCGACGAGTTTGTGGCGCTGATGCCGGGTAGCGATGAACGTGCGGCCAACGGGCTCAAGGAGCGCATCGAATCCATGCTGGACCTGAACAACCAGTTCTACCCCGGGCAAAAGCTCAGCCTGGCCATTGGCATTGCGTGCTGCAGCAGTGCGGCTGAAGTCGAGCCCACCATCCACGCGGCAGACCAGGCCATGTTTGAAGCCAAAACACGCTACTACGAGCTGGCCCAGCTGGAACGCCGACGCAGCAACTGAAACCCGCCGCGCAACAGGGGTGTTGACTCTGTAGCGGCTTTAGGGTTTCCAATGCAAGCATCAACAGGAAAACACCATGAGCCAACACTGCTGCGAACACGACACCCCAGCCGCCCACACCCTGCAAAACCCCGCACGCTACCGCCGCATTCTGTGGACGGCGCTGCTCATCAACGCGGCCATGTTTGGCGTGGAGTTGCTGGCCGGTTGGCGCTCGGGCTCGCTGTCGCTGCTGGCCGATGCGATTGATTTTGCCGGCGACGCGCTGAACTACGGCGTCTCGCTGGCGGTGCTGTCCGCCGCCCTGGCCTGGCGCGCACGCGCCGCGCTGCTCAAGTCGGTCAGCATGATGGGCTTTGGCCTGTTGGTGCTGGGCCGCGCGGTGTGGAGCCTGTGGCAAGGCAGCGTGCCCGATGCCACCACCATGGGGGTGGTGGGTTTTCTGGCCCTGGCCGCCAACATTGCCGTGGCCTGGATGCTGTATGCATTTCGGGAAGGTGACGCCAATATGCGCAGCGTCTGGCTGTGCTCCCGCAACGACGCCATTGGCAACATCGCCGTGATGCTGGCCGCCCTGGGCGTGCTGGGCACCGGCAGCGGCTGGCCCGACCTGCTGGTAGCCGTGGGCATGGCCGCGCTGGCGTTGCAAGGCGGCTGGCAGGTGTGGCGGCAGGCGCGGGGAGAGCTGGCTGGGGCGGCACATGGCGGGGACCATGACCACCATGGGCACGCGCACTAAATAGCACCACGCCCCGGGCCGCCCCAAGGCGGCTGGGCCCCTCAGGGGTAGCGCCTCGCACAGCGGCGGAGCGTGGGGACTCTGGCCTTTAGTTCGCCACGGTAAAGCGCTTCTGGATGTGCTGTGGCTTCTCGATCTCATCGACGATCGCCACGGCCATGTCTTCTACCGAGATGCTGCCGGGCGCGCCGCCTTCGGCCCACAGGGGGGCATCGGCACCCACGCGGTACTGGCCGGTGCGCACGCCGGGGTTCAGCAGCATGGCGGGGGACAGGAAGGTCCAGTCCAGCGTGGTTTCCTTCTGGATCAGCGTCAGCGCATCACGCGCGGCGCCGGCGGCCACTTTGTATTCGGCGGGGAACTCGGGCGTGTCCACCAGCTGCACGCCGGGCGCCACAAACAGGCTGCCGGCACCGCCCACCATCAAAAAGCGTTTCACGCCGGATTGCTTGACGCCAGCAAAGATCGCGTGGGTGGCCTGGAGGAAGATTTCGGCAATCTTGGGCTCGGTCCAGCCGGGGTTGTAGGCGCTGACCACGGCGTCATGGCCGGCGGCGGCTTGGGCCACCTGGGCGGCGTCCAGCGCATCGGCTTGCACCACGGTCAGGCCGGGCTGGGCGGCCAGTTTGCCGGGGTTGCGGGCCAGCACGGTGACCTGGTGGCCACGGCTCAACAATTCGGCCAATACGGGGGTGCCGACAAAACCGGTGGCGCCAATCAGAGCGATTTTCATGACAAAACTCCTGTGAAAACGGGTTGAAACAGAAGCCTCTAGTTTGATTACTTCACCAAAACCTGAATAGCCGGTAAATTTCGCTTTGACTGTGAAGTAAAACTAATGAATCAAAGGAAACCCATGGACCAGCTCAAACGCATGGCCGTGTTTGCCGAGGTGGTGGCCGCGGGCAGCCTGAGTGGTGCGGCGCGCCAGCTGGGCATGACGCCGTCTGCCGTAAGCCAGCACCTGCGCCAGCTGGAAGACGCGTTGGGTCTGGCGCTGCTGCACCGATCGACCCGCAAGCTCACGCTCACCGAAGCCGGGGCGCGGTATGTAGAAGGCTGCACCGCCATGGTGGCCGCGGCCCGCGCGGCCAACCAGGCGCTGGAACACCACCGTGACGAGCCCGAGGGCGAACTGCGCATTGCGGCGCCCATTGGTTTTGGCAGCGTGCTGGCCGCCGCGCTGGCGCCGCTGCGCAACTTTCCCAAGCTGAGCCTGCACCTGCTGATGGACGATGCGCTGGTGGACGTGATTGGCGAGCGGGTGGACATTGCGGTGCGGGTGGCCAGCCTGCCGGACTCCAGCCTGGTGGCGCGCAAACTGGGCACGCTGCGGGCGCAGCTGTGTGCGTCGCCCGCCTACCTGGCCGCGCGCGGCTGGCCCCAGCACCCCGACGATCTGGCGCGGCACGACTGGCTGGGCGGGCGCCCCCACACGGCGGCGCAAGAGGTGTTGCAACTGCACAGCAGCGACGGGCAAGTGGCGCGTGTGCAGGTCACCTCGCGCGCATCGGCCACGCAGGTGACCGCCCTGCACTCTTTGTGTGTGGCGGGCTGGGGCATCAGCATTGTGCTGAGTGACGACGACCGCCGCGCCCTGGCGGACGGCCGCCTGGTGCCGGTGTTGCCCGACTGGCGCCCGCCGGACTACGACGCCTATGCCATCACCGTGCGCCGCGGCGAGCAGCCCGCCAAGGTGCGCCATGCACTGGACCTGCTGGTCCAGCACTTTGCCACCCTGACCGTGTAGCGGTGCCGGGCTGACCTTCAGGCCAGCAACTGGCGCAACACAAAGGGCAGGATGCCCCCGGCGCGGTAGTAGTCCACCTCGATCGGTGTGTCCACGCGCAGCGTCAGCGTCAGCTCCTGGGTGCTGCCGTCGGCGCGGGTGATGCGCAGCGTGGCGTCGCTCTGCGGGGTCAGCTTCGCATCGGGGATCACATCAATCACCTCGTTGCCCTTGAGGCCCAGCGACTGCCAGGAGTCCGTGCCCTTAAACTGCAGCGGCAACACGCCCATGCCCACCAGATTGCTGCGGTGGATACGCTCAAAACTCTTGGCCACCACGGCCTTGATACCCAGCAGCTGGGTGCCCTTGGCCGCCCAGTCGCGGCTGGAGCCGGTGCCGTATTCCTCGCCCGCAAAAATCACCGTGGGCACACCATCGGCCATGTACTGCATGGCGGCATCAAAGATGGCCATCTTGTGGCCCAGGTCGGGGCCGTCGTGCTGGTAGATCGTGACGCCGCCCTCTTCGCGCGAACCAGCGGCGTCGGGCGGGATCATCAGGTTCTTGATGCGCACGTTGGCAAAGGTGCCGCGCATCATCACGTCGTGGTTGCCACGGCGCGCGCCGTAGCTGTTGAAGTCGGCCTTGTGCACACCGTGCGCCAGCAGCCACTGGCCGGCGGGGGAGCTTTCCTTGATGGAGCCCGCGGGCGAAATGTGGTCGGTGGTGATGGAGTCGCCAAACAGCGCCATGATGCGGGCGCCCCGCACGGCGGTTTCAGTGCCATTTATGCCTGCAGCGCCTGAATTACCTGCGCGAGCAGCTATGGAATCCATAGCAAAATCGGCAAAAAACGGTGGCTCGGCGATGTAGGTGCTGGTGGGCCAGTTGTAGGCCTGGCCGGACACGCCCTTGACCTTGTCCCACAGCTTGCCGGGTTCGGTCTTGACCTTGGCGTAGTTCTCGCGGAAGGCCTTACCTTTCATCGCAAACTTCAGCAGCTTGTAGATCTCGTCGCTGCTGGGCCAGATGTCGCCCAGGTACACGTCCTTGCCACCCTTGCCTTTGCCCACCGGCTCGGTCATCAGGTCACGGTTGACGGTGCCGGCAATTGCATAGGCCACGACCAGCGGCGGGCTGGCGAGAAAGTTGGCCTTGAGGTTGGGGTGGATGCGCGCCTCGAAATTGCGGTTGCCGGACAACACGGCGGCGCAGACCAGGTCGTTCTTGGTAATCACCTCGTTGAGCTCGGGCGTCAGGTCGCCCGCGTTGCCGATACAGGTGGTGCAGCCATAGCCGGCCAGTGCAAAACCCAGTTTTTCGAGGTAGGGCAAGAGGCCGGCCTCGGTCAGGTACTCGGTGACGATGCGCGAACCGGGCGCCAGGCTGGTCTTGATGTGGGGTTGCACCGTGAGGCCGGCCTGCACCGCCTTCTTGGCCAACAGGCCGGCGGCCAGCAGCACGCTGGGGTTGCTGGTGTTGGTGCAGCTGGTGATGGCGGCAATCAACACGTCACCGTTTTGCACCAGCAGGGGCAAGGGCTCTTTGCCGGGGTAAGTGGCGTCCACCACCGCAGGGCCGGCGGAGTACAGGCGGTCCAGCTTGTCGGCGGGCTGGTTGAAGCCGTTCTCACTGTTGGGCTTGCTGAACAGCGATTTGAACTGCGATGCCACCTGGCCCAGCTCGATGCGGTCTTGCGGGCGCTTGGGGCCGGCCAAGCTGGGCGTCACCTTGCCCAGGTCCAGCTTCACCACTTGCGAGTAATCGATGTCCCCCGTCTTGGGCACACCAAACAGGCCCTGCGCCTTGAAGTAGGCCGCAAACGCCTCGATCTCGGCCTTGGTACGGCCGGTGCCTGTGAAGTACTCGATGGTCTTTTCGTCCACCGGAAAAAAGCCCATGGTGGCGCCGTATTCGGGCGCCATATTGGCAATGGTGGCGCGGTCCGGCAGTGCCAGCGAGGCAGTGCCTTCGCCATAAAACTCGACAAACTTGCCCACCACCTTGTGCTGGCGCAGGATCTCGGTCACGGTGAGCACCAGGTCGGTGGCGGTCACGCCTTCGCGCAGGCGGCCGGTCAGCTCAAAGCCCACCACATCGGGCGTCAAAAAGTACACCGGCTGGCCCAGCATGGCCGCCTCGGCCTCAATGCCGCCGCAGCCCCAGGCCACCACACCAATGCCGTTGATCATGGTGGTGTGGCTGTCGGTGCCGACCAGCGTGTCGGGGTAATAGACATCCTTGGCCGTCTTGTGCACACCGCGCGCCAGGTATTCCAGGTTCACCTGGTGCACGATGCCAAAGCCGGGTGGCACTACGCGGAACGTATCAAACGCCTGCATGCCCCACTTCATGAACTCGTAACGCTCGCGGTTGCGCTGGAACTCCAGCTTCATGTTCAGGTCCAGCGAATTCTTCTTGCCATAGTGGTCCACCATCACCGAGTGGTCCACCACCAGGTCGACCGGCACCAGCGGTTCAATGCGCTTGGGGTTCTTGCCCAGCTTCACCGCCACGCTGCGCATGGCAGCCAGGTCGGCCAAGAGTGGCACACCGGTAAAGTCCTGCAGCACCACGCGGCTCACCACAAATGGAATCTCGTTAGTGCGGTGGCCAGTGGGGCGCCAGTTGGCGACTTCGGCCACGTGCTCGGCCGTCACCTTTTTGCCATCGCAGTTGCGCAGCACGCTCTCCAGCACGATGCGCATGGACACCGGCAGGCGGTTCACGTTGGGGAACTGTTTGGCCAGCGCGGGCAGGGAGTAGAACTTGCCGGCCTTGCCAGACGCGGTCTTGAAGTTCTTGAGGGTGGAGGCAAAAGCGTGGGGCATGGAACTCTCCTGTAACGGGGTGACAAACACACTGGGCCCATTGTGGCGCGATTGCCGGGTGCGTGCAGTACCGGCCGCTTCAACCCTGCATGGATTCCGGGAAGTCCGCGCGTCCAAGCGGATCAGCGCAGCATGTCGCCTGTGTTATCGACAAGCCCTGCGCGCCATGCGTAAATGTGCAAAAAACGCGACCCGAGAGAGACACCATGACCGAAACCACCCACCACCGTATTTGCCCCTTGTGCGAGGCCTGCTGCGGCCTGGAGATCAAGGTACGCGACCAGCAGGTCGTCAGCATCCGCGGGCACGAGGCCGACGTGCTGAGCCGCGGCTACATCTGCCCCAAGGCGGTGGCCCTGAAAGACCTGCACGAAGACCCCGACCGCCTGCGCACGCCGCGCATCAAAAGGAATGGCGTGTTTGTGGAGGCCACCTGGGAGGAAGCCTTTGCAGAGATCGAAAAGCGCCTGCCGCCTCTCATTGCGGCGCACGGGCCCAACGCCACCAGCGTGGCCGTGGGTAATCCGTCGGCGCACAAAATCGGCCTGCTCACCTACTTTGGCAAGCTGGCGCGTGCACTGGGCACCAAAAATGTGTTTTCCGCCTCCACGCTGGACCAGATGCCCAAGCAGCTGGCCAGCGGGCTGATGTTTGGCCACTGGCTGTCCACCGCCCTGCCCGACATCAGCCGCACCGAGCTGCTGCTGGTGATTGGCGCCAACCCGCTGGCCAGCAATGGCAGCATGTGGACCGTGCCCGACTTCAAGGGCAAGGCCAAAGCACTGCAAGCGCGCGGTGGCCAGCTCGTCGTGATCGACCCGCGCCGTACCGAGACCGCCGCCATGGCGGACGCGCACCACTTCATCCGCCCCGGCGCCGATGTGTTCTTGCTGGCAGCCATGGTGCACACCCTGTTTGCCGAAGGGCTGGTGACGCTGGGCCGGGTGGCCGAGTGGGTCAAGGGCACGGATGAGGTCAAGGCGGCGATTGCGCCCTTCACGCCCGAGGCCGTGGCCACGCGTTGCGGCATGGGGGCCGACACCATCCGCACGCTGGCGCGCCAGTTGGCCCGCACCCCACGCGCCGCGGTGTACGCCCGCATTGGCACTTGCACCCAGGAGTACGGCACATTGGCCAGCTGGCTGGTGGACGTGCTCAACACCCTCACCGGCCATCTGGACATGGAAGGCGGCATGCTGTTTGCCAAGTCGGCCGCGTTTGCCAGCAACACCGCGGGCAAACCCGGTGTGGGCAAGGGTGTGAGCACCGGCCGCCACCACGCGCGTGTGAGCGGCGCGCCCGAGGTCTACGGCGAGCTGCCCATCACCTGCCTGGCCGAAGAAATTGAAACCCCGGGCGAAGGGCAAATCCGCGCCCTCATCACCGTGGCCACCAATCCCGTGCTCTCCAGCCCCAACGGCCCGCGCCTGGCGGCCGCGCTGGAGCAACTGGACTTTATGGTGAGCCTGGACATTTACCTGAACGAAACCACGCGCCATGCGGACGTGATCCTGCCCGGGCTCTCGCCGCTGGAGGATATGCACTACGACGTGGCGTTTCCCCAGCTGTCGTGGCGCAACCATGCACGTTACAGCCCGCCCGTGCTGCCACGGCCAGAGGGCCAGCCGGACGAATGGCAAACGCTGCTGAAGATCGCGGCCATCGCCAAGGGCATGGGCGCGCAGGCGGATGCCAATGCGCTGGATGACGCCCAGTTTGAAGAAGACGCCCAGCGCATGTTTGGCCCGCACGCGGCAGCCATCGTGGCAGCCACCCAAGGCTTGCGCGGCCCGCAGCGCACGCTGGATGTGGCACTGCGCAGCGGCCCTTACGGAGACCAGTTCGGCCAGAAGCCGGAAGGGCTGAACCTGGCCAAGGTGATGCTGGCCAACGAAAGCGGTGGCATCGACCTGGGCGAGCTGCAGCCCCGCATTCCCGAAATGCTGCGCACGCCCAGCGGCAAGGTGGAGCTGGCCCCCCCCCTGTTGCTACAAGATTTGCAGCGCGCTGCGCAGGATCTGCGCCGGCCAGCGCCCGATTTGGTCATCATTGGCCGGCGCGATGTGCGCACCAACAACAGCTGGATGCACAACCTGCCCACGCTGGCCAAAGGTCCGTTCCGCTGCACCGCATTGGTCCACCCCGATGACGCCGCACGCCATGGCGTGCAGGACGGTGCCCTGGCCACGCTGCGCAACGGAGCGCGCAGCGTGCAGGCCCAGGTGCAGATCAGCGACCAGATGATGCCCGGCGTGGTGAGCCTGCCGCACGGCTGGGGCCACAACCTGCCCGGCGCCCAGCTCCGCGTGGCCGCCGAGCGCCCCGGCGCCAACATCAACGCCCTGCTGGACGACCAGCTGCGCGATCCGCTGTCAGGCAATGCGGTGCTGGGCGGCGTGGGGATCTCGATGGAGGCGGCCTAGTGACACGACTCGACTGAAAGTCCCTTGCCGCATGACATACTGAGCCCCATGCGGTGGAAATATCACCCCCTTGGGGTCGGATTTGGGTTATTTGCGGTGGCGCAAGTGGGCGTCGTAGCCGCTAGCTTGGCGTCGCTGGCCTGGTTTGGCCCACGCGGAGCGGCATTGGCCGGGGTGCTGGTGCTCAGCCTGCTGCTGCTGAATGCCGGCTTGGTGCTGGTGCACCGGCGTTATGTGGCCCTTCAAGAATCTTCGCGGCGCTTGAAGCTGCTGGCCGAGATGAACGTGCAGGTGAACCGCGAGATTCTGCTCAACGAAGACATTGAGCTCATCTACCGCACCATCCTCAATTACCTCTTCAGTGTGTTCAACACGGCCAGCACGGGCTCGGTGCTGATTCTGGGAGACGACGGCTACCTGACTTTTGCCGCATCGCGCGGATTCACCGAAGCGTTTGTCGACAAGTTCCACCTGAAACTGGAAGACAGTTTTTTGTACCAGGTCACCGGTGGCGATATCCGCGGCACCCGGCTGATCACCAGCGACGATTTCCGGAGTATTGAAACCGTGTTCAAACCCGGGGAGTGGGAGTACAAGTCCGTCATCAGCGCGCCCTTGTTCATCGGGGGCCGGTTGTTCGGAATCCTGAACCTCGACTCCCCCGTCTCCGGCACCTACAACACGCAGGACGTGGAGATCGTCGAGCAGTTCCGCACCCAAATCGAGATCGGACTGCTGGCCCGGGAGCGCTACACCACCAACATCAAACGCTACCAGGTGGACGCCCTCACCGGCCTGTTCACCCGTCGCTACTTCGAGGACCTGCTGAAGGTGTCGCTGGACCGAGCCCAGCGCCAGCAGGAGTCGTTTGTGCTGGCGCTGTTTGATGTGGACGGCCTCAAGGCCACCAACGACTCCCGGGGCCACCTGGCGGGTGACCAGATGCTGCTGGCCATTGCCAATGAGCTGCGTGCGTCCTGCCGTTACTCGGACGTCATTGGCAGGCTGGGGGGCGACGAGTTCATTGCCTGCTACTTCCAGAGCGAAATGCCGGTGATGGAGAAAACCGTGGCCGGCATTCGAGCCAGGCTGCGCGCCAAACCCACGCGCCTGGGCGATGCGGAGTACCGGCTGTCCTTCAGCTATGGGCTGGCCACCTTTCCGGAAGACGGAACCAGCCAGGAGGCCCTGGTGGCCGTGGCGGACAAACGCCTGTACGCGATGAAGATGGCCAACAAATAAGCACCTCGCGGGAACTACCTAGACGGAATCGGTGCATCGCGTTTTACGATAGCGGCAAAGTCCGCATCCACTGCACCGTCCTGACCCGCCATGAAAAAATCCCTGCTTGCCCTCGCCGCCTTCCTGGTACTGCTCATCGCCGGTGGCGCCTTGTGGTTACACGGCAATCTGGACGGTCTGGTGCAGGCAGCCATTGGCAAATATGGCAGTGCGATGACCGGGGCCACGGTCAAGGTCGCGGCGGTCAAACTCAAGGCCGCCGACGGACAGGGCGCGCTCAAGGGCCTGATCGTAGGCAACCCGGCAGGCTTCAAGACTCCGTATGCGGTGAAGGCCGACACCATCGAGCTGGAAGTGGACGTGGCTTCACTGACCAAAGACGTGGTGCTGGTGAAAAAGATTGTGGTGCTGGCGCCCGAGGTGATTTATGAGAAGGGCGAGGCGATGACCAACTTTGACGCCCTCCAGAAAAACATCACCACCTACCTCGGCCCGTCCACCAGCAGTGGGCCGGGCAAGAAGCTGATCGTGCAGGAGTTCACCATCCGCGGGGCCAAGGCGCAGGCCAGCGCGGCCGTCATGGACGGCAAGACGGTCACCGTGGCCCTGCCCGATATCCAGCTGCGGGACCTGGGCAAGGCCAAGGGCGGCCTCACGCCCGGCGAGCTGGGCCTGGAGATCACCAACGCGCTGGAAAAGCGCCTGACCATCGCGGTGAACTTTGAGAAGCTGGCGAACTCCGTGGGTGCGGCACTGGAGAAAGCGGGCAACGCCATCAAGGGATTTTTTAAGTAAAAAAGGCCTCTAGCCCCCGTGGCGTATGCGCGAGCAGCTCCTGAATAGATAGCAATTCAAGGCTGCGAGGCCAGCCATTGCAGCGCTGCCAGCACCGCCACCAGCGCCGCCTGGGCCAGCACATAGGCCACGCCCAGCACCGTCAGCCCCAAGCCACCCGCCAGCACCAGCCCCACGCTGGCCAGCACCCAGGCCGCATTGCACCCGGCCAGCAAACGCAGGCCACGCAGGGGCAGCACGGGCCGGGCCAGCAGCCAGCCGATGAAAGCCACAAACACCAACACCAGCCAGGCGGAGCCCTGCACCAGCGCCACCGGAGCGCCCAGCATGGCGGACACCAAGCCCGGTAGGCCCAAGGACAGGGCCGCCGAACCCGCGCCCGTGACAGCGTCCAGCCAGAGCACCCGGCGAATACCCAGGGGAGAAGAAAAAGCAGCAACAGCAGACATCCGAAACTCCTGAAAGGTGAAAAGAGCCTGCATGGTGCGGCGCAGCGCGCGGCAAAGCCATTACCTCGGAGGTCATGCGCACCACGCCGCAAAGGCATGGGGGAGCGCTACGATGCCGCCATGCACACCCCCACCTCTGCCCCTGCCAGCTTTGGCCAGCGCCTGCGGCACTGGCGCCAGCACCGCCGCCTGAGCCAGCAGGAGCTGTCCCAGCAGGCCGATATCTCCACCCGGCACATGAGTTTTCTGGAGACCGACCGCTCGGTGCCCAGCCGCGAGATGGTGCTGCGCCTGGCCGAACGGCTGGAGGTTCCGCTGCGCGAGCGCAACCAATTGCTCACCAGCGCCGGCTACGCCGCCATGTACCGCGAACGCCCGCTGGACCACCCCGACATGGCCGAGGCGCGTGCGGCGGTGGACCTGATCCTGCGTTGCCACGAGCCCAACCCCGCGCTGGCGATGGACCGGCACTGGAACATGGTGAGCGCCAACCGCCTGGTGCCCGTGTTTCTGGCCGACATTGCGCCTGCGCTTTTGCAACCCCCGGTGAATGTGCTGCGCCTGAGCCTGCACCCCGAGGGGCTGGCGCCACGCATTGCCAACCTGGGGCAGTGGAAACACCACCTGTTTGAACGCCTGCGCCAACAAATCCACAGCACGGGCGACACCGCGCTACAGGCCTTGTTGGAAGAGTTGCAGGGGTATGACGCCAGCCACGGCCCGGACCGTGCCCACCTGCAGGGCGAGACCCGCGGCGTGGTGATGCCGTTTCAGCTGGACACGGCACACGGCCAGCTCAACTTCATCAGCACGGTGACCATTTTTGGTTCGCCCATGGACATCACGCTGCAGGAGCTGGCGCTGGAAACCTTTTTGCCCGCCGATGCGACCACAGCCGCAGTGCTGCAGCAGTTTTATAGCCAAATAGGCCTCTAGCCCCCGTGGATACTGCGCAAGCAGCTACCAAAACAGGAGCAATTCACGCCAGTCACAGCGCTCCGGGCACAGCCAAACCGGCCAGGTAGGCATCCAGTGTGGCCATGCCCACCTGCTCCAGGTCGAAGGCTTGCGGGTCCAGCAGCCAGTTGTATTTGAGCCCGCCAATCAGGGCGAACAGGCCCAGCGTGGCGTGGCGAACGTCCATCTCCCGGCGCATATGGCCCTTGTCGCACGCCAGTTGCATCAGGCGGTGCATGTCATCAATGCAGTCATTGCGCCCGGCAATGTGGCGCTCGCGCATGCTGAGCAGTTCGTCCACGTACTCCACCTTCTGGGTGGCAATCTCGAACACGCGGCGCACCTGCGGGTTGTGGGCGATCTGCTGGAGGGCCGCCATCGTGTTGCGCCGGATTTTGTCCAGCGGGCGCTCTTCGTCGGCCGGGGTGATCTCCGTCATGCGCGCCATCATGGGCAGGGTCACCCGCTCCATCATGGCGTGGAACAGCTCGCCCTTGTTCTCAAAATGCCAGTAAATGGCGCCGCGGGTCAGCCCTGCGTCCTTGGCGATTTCTTGCAGCGATGTGCGCGACACCCCGCGCTGGTGGAACACACGTTCCGCAGCGTCCAGTATCAATTCACGGGTGGCAAGGGCGTCTTCTTTGGTTTTGCGGGCCATGGTTTGACCTCATGAAAATGAGTGGGAATTGTAGTTTTTTTCAAACATACATTCGTGCATGTATGTATACTAACCCCCATTGCCGCGGTATGGTTCTGTTTTTATCGAGGGTTTGCCCTAGATCAAACCGCCGGCAAGCCCTCCCCCGATTGCCTCCCCCAACCACCTTTGTCACAAGGGAAATCTGTATGTCGCTGTTCCGTCAGACCCAGGGCCATTCGCCCTATACCTCTACCGGCCGCGTGGCCATGCTGGCCATTCCGTTGGCCGTTGCCCTGGTCGCTTGTGGTGCCAAAGACGGTGCCCCTGCTGCGGGTGGCCCTGGCGGCGGCATGCCCCCGGCCGAAGTCGGCGTGGTCACCGTGGCCGCGCAGTCCGTGGCCCTGCAGTCCGAGCTGCCCGGCCGCGTGAGCGCAGTGCGTGTGGCGCAGGTGCGTGCCCGGGTCAACGGTGTGGTGTTGCAGCGCCTGTTCCGCGAAGGTAGCGAAGTCAAGGCCGGTCAGGTGCTGTACCAGATCGACTCTGCCCCCTACCGTGCCAGCCTGGAAAGCGCTGAAGCCAGCGTGGCCAAGGCCCAGGCCAATGTGGCCCAGACCACCGCCCAGGCGGAGCGCTACAAGCCACTGATGGAGGCCAACGCCGTCAGCAAGCAGGAATACACCACCCTGGTGACCGCCCAGCGCCAGGCCGAAGCCGACCTGTCCACCGCCAAAGCCGCCGTGCAGACCGCGCGCATCAACCTCAACTACGCCAACATCACGGCACCCATCTCCGGCCGCATTGGCCAGTCTTTGGTCACCGAAGGCGCCCTGGTCAGTGCCACCGAGGCCACCCAGATGGCGGTGATCCAGCAAACCGGCACCGTGTATGTGAACTTCACCCAGAGCAGCACCGACGTGCTGCGCCTGCGCAAGGCGATTGCCTCCAAGCAGCTGCGCGCATCGGGCGATGGTTCGGTGCCCGTGCGTGTGGTGCTGGAAGACGGCACCGAGCTGGCCAAACCCGGCAAGCTGCTGTTCAGCGACCTGACGGTGGACGCCAGCAGCGGCCAGATCACGCTGCGTGCCGAGGTGCCCAACACCGACGGCCTGCTGCTGCCCGGCCAATACGTGCGTGTGCGCCTGTCGCAAGCCGAGCTGCCCTCCGCCGTCCTGCTGCCCCAGCAGGCCGTGACCCGCACCAACCAGGGCGACAGCGTGCTGGTGGTGGGTGAAGGCGGCAAGCCCGGCCCTCGCCCTGTGAAGGTCGGCAACGCCCAGAACAACCAGTGGGTGATTCTGGACGGCCTGAAAGAAGGCGACCAGGTCATCGTCGATGGCTTCCAGAAAATGATGGTGCCCGGCGCCCCCGTGAAGCCCGTGCCCTGGGCAGGCGCTGCGCCTGCCGCGGCCGGTGCCCCCGGCGCCGCTGCATCCGCCCCCGCCGCTGCCGCATCGGCCGCAGGCAAATAAGCACACACGAGGCACTTTTCCATGGCCCAGTTTTTTATCAACCGCCCCATCTTTGCATGGGTGATCTCGCTGTTCATCCTGGTGATGGGCGGCGTGGCGATCACGCAGTTGCCCATCTCGCAGTACCCACCGGTGGCACCGCCCTCCATCGTCGTCAACGCGGCCTACCCCGGCGCATCGGCGCAAACGCTGGAGGACAGCGTGCTGTCCGTCATCGAGCGCGAAATGAACGGCTCACCCGGCCTGATCTACATGGAGTCGGTAGCGCAAGCCGACGGCTCCGGCAGCATCACGCTGACCTTTGAGACCGGCACCAACGCCGACCTGGCGCAGGTGGACGTGCAAAACCGCCTGTCGCGCGCCACCCCGCGCCTGCCCGCTGCGGTGACGCAGCAGGGTGTGCGCGTGGACAAGTCGCGCTCCAACTTCCTGCTGTTCACCATGCTGTCCTCGGACAGCCCCGAGCTGGACACCGTTGCACTGGGCGACTACGCCTCCCGCAACATCGTGCCCGAGCTGCAGCGCCTGCCCGGCATCGGCCAGGCCCAGCTGTTTGGTACCGAGCGTGCCATGCGCGTGTGGGTAGACCCGGCCAAGCTGGCGTCCTTCAACCTGTCGGCCGCCGAAGTAAACGCCGCCATCCGCGCGCAGAACGCGCAGGTGTCCTCCGGCGCCATTGGTGACCTGCCCAACATCACCGGCCAAAGCATTGCCGCCACGGTGGTGGTGAACGGCCAGCTCGGCAGCGTCGCGCAGTTTGGCAACATCGCCCTGCGCTCCAACGCCGATGGTTCCGCCGTGCGCCTGAAAGACGTGGCACGCATCGAACTCGGTGCCCAAGGCTACGCAACGTCTGCGCGCCTGAACGGCAAGCCTGCCGTCGGTATCGGCGTGCAGCTCTCGCCCAGCGGCAACGCCATGGCCGCGGCCAAGGCCGTGCGTGCACGCATGGAGCAGCTGCAAAGCTACTTCCCCGCTGGTGTGAAGTGGAGCATCCCCTACGACAGCTCGCGCTTTGTGCAAATCTCCATCTCGCAAGTGGCCGAGACTCTGGTGGAAGCCGTGGTGCTGGTGTTCCTGGTGATGTTCCTGTTCTTGCAGAACTGGCGCTACACCATCATCCCGACCATCGTGGTGCCGGTGGCACTGCTGGGCACCTTTGCCACCCTGCTGGCCTTGGGCATGTCCATCAACGTGCTGACCATGTTCGGCATGGTGCTGGTGATTGGTATCGTGGTGGACGACGCCATCGTGGTGGTGGAGAACGTCGAACGCATCATGAGCGAGGAAGGTCTGCCACCGCTGCAGGCCACGCGCAAAGCCATGGGCCAGATCTCGGGCGCCATCGTCGGCGTGACCGTGGTGCTGATTGCGGTGTTTGTGCCGCTGGCGTTCTTTGCCGGCTCGGTGGGCAATATCTACCGCCAGTTCTCGGCAGTGATGGTGAGCTCCATCGCGTTCTCGGCCTTCCTGGCCCTGTCGCTCACGCCCGCACTGTGCGCCACGCTGCTCAAGCCCGTGGAGGCCGGCCACGCCCATGCCAAGACCGGTTTCTTTGGCTGGTTCAACCGCCGCTTCAACAGCACGGCCAAGGGTTATGAGAGCGTAGTCACGCGCCTGCTCAAGAAGGCTGGCCGCTACCTGGTGATCTACGCCGCCATCATTGGCGCCGTGGCCGTGGTCTACCTGCGCTTGCCCACGTCCTTTTTGCCCGGCGAAGACCAGGGTTCCATCATCGTGAACGTGCAGCTGCCTCCCGGTGCCACCCAAGAACGCACGCTCAATGTGATGCAACAGGTCGAAGGTTTTATCCTGAAGCAGCCTGAAGTGCAGAGCATGGTGGCGGTGTTGGGCTTCAGCTTCTCCGGCCAGGGCCAGAATGCGGCGCTGGGCTTTGTGACGCTGAAAGACTGGGCCGACCGCCCAGGCCCCGGCCAGTCGGCCGAGGCGCTGGCAGGCCGTGCCTTTGGTGCGCTCATGGGCATCCGCGATGCGTTCATCTTCCCGCTGAGCCCGCCCCCCATCCCCGAGCTGGGCTCGGCCTCGGGCTTCACCTTCCGCCTGCAAGACCGCGGCGGCAAGGGCCACGACGCGCTGATTGCCGCACGCAACCAGCTGCTGGGCATGGCAGGCAAAAGCAAGGTGCTCACGCAAGTGCGCCCGGACGGCCTGGAAGACGCACCGCAGTTGCAGATCGACATTGACCGCGACAAGGCCAGCGCCCTGGGCGTGAGCTTTGATTCGATCAACAGCACCATCTCCACGGCGCTGGGTTCGAGCTACATCAACGACTTCCCCAACGCAGGCCGCCTGCAACGGGTGGTGGTGCAAGCCGACGCCACCGCGCGTATGCAGCCCGACGACATCCTCAAGTTCAACGCCATCAACAACCAGGGCAAGGCAGTGCCGCTGTCCGCCTTTGCCAGCACCCGCTGGATCAAGGGCGCCATGCAGACCGTGCGCTACAACGGCTACCCCGCCGTGCGTATTGGCGGTGCAGCAGCCGCTGGCTACAGCACCGGTGAGGCTATGGACGAGATGGAAAAACTCGCAGCCCAGCTGCCCGCCGGCTTTGGCTTTGAGTGGACCGGCCAGTCGCGCCAGGAAAAACAGGCCGGCTCGCAAGCCACCATCCTGTACGCCTTCGCTATCCTGGCCGTGTTCTTGTGCCTGGCTGCGCTGTACGAGAGCTGGTCCATCCCGCTGTCGGTAATTTTGGTGGTGCCACTGGGCGTGTTGGGCGTGGTGCTGGCCACCCTGTTCCGCGGTTATGCCAACGACGTGTACTTCCAGGTCGGCCTGATCACCATCATTGGTCTGTCCGCCAAGAACGCGATTCTGATCATTGAATTTGCCAAGGACCTGCAGGCCCAGGGCAAGAGCGTGATCGAGTCGGCCCTGGCCGCAGCGCACATGCGCTTCCGCCCCATCGTGATGACGTCCATGGCTTTCATGCTGGGGGTGTTGCCCCTGGCCATTGCCAGCGGCGCAGGCTCGGCCAGCCAGCGCGCCATCGGCACCGGTGTGATCGGTGGCATGGTGGTGGGCACGGCCCTCGCGGTGTTTTTTGTGCCTATCTTTTTTGTGGTCGTGCGCAGCCTCTTCAAGGGCAGCGAACGCCAGCGCCAATTTGACGCAGAACACGGACACCAGATCGGAGTGGATACCCATGAGTAAGCCTTCTATTGCACGCCCGGCCCTGCGCCTGGCCACCCTGTCTGCTGCCTTGTGGCTGGCCGGTTGCAGCTTCATCCCCACCTTCAGCCGCCCTGCGGCGCCGGTGGCCGAGAGCTTCCCCACCGCTGCGGCCCAGGCCCCTGCGGCAGACGCTAGCGCCCGCACCGCGGCCGACATTGAATGGCAGACCTTCTTCAAGGATGCGCGCCTCAAGCGCCTGATTGAGCTGGCCCTGCAAAACAACCGCGACCTGCGCGTGGCCGTGCTCAACATCGAGCAAACCCGCGCCAAGCTGCAGGTAGCGCGTGCCGACCAGTTGCCGACGGTGAACGCCGGCATCAGCGGCAGCCGTGGCCCGGCCGCCAGCGGCGCCATCACCAGCAGCTACACCGCAGGCCTCTCCGTCACCGCGTATGAGCTGGACTTTTTTGGCCGCGTGCGCGCCCTCAGCCAGGCCGCCCAGGCCCAGCTGCTGGGCACCGAGGAAGCGCGCAAGACGGTGCAGATCAGCCTGATCGCGTCGGTGGCCAACACCTACCTGAACCTGCTGGCCGACGACGAGCTGCTGCGCGCCACCCGCGAGACACTCAAGACGCGGCAAGAGTCTTTGCGCCTCATGCAGCTCAAGTATGACAATGAAGCGGCCTCCAAGCTGGACCTGAGCAGCGCACAAAGCCTGCTGGAGGCGGCCAAGGTGTCGCTGGCCCAGCTGACGCGCCAGCGCGCCCAGGACGAAAACGCCCTGGTGCTGCTGGTGGGCCAACCCCTGCCTGCCGACCTGCCCGCCGGTGTGCCGATGGCCGAGCAAGGCCTGTTGGCCGACCTGCCCGCCGGTGTGCCGTCTGAGCTGCTGGTGCGCCGCCCCGATGTGCGCCAGGCCGAGCAAAACCTGCTGGCCCTGAACGCCAACATCGGCGCAGCACGCGCGGCCTTCTTCCCGCGGATCACGCTCACCGCCAGCGCCGGTGTGGCCAGCAACGACCTGGACACGCTGTTCAACAACGGCACCAGCGCCTGGAGCTTTGTGCCCCAGTTGCTGATGCCGCTGTTTGACGCAGGCCGCAACCAGGCCAACCTGGAAGCCGCCAAGGTGAACAAGGAAATCGCCGTGGCCCAGTACGAGAAAGCGATCCAGACCGGCTTTAGGGAAGTAGCCGACGCCCTGGCCGGCCGCGCCACGCTGGGCGACCAGCTGCAAGCGCAAACCGCCCAACTGGAAGCCGAGAAGACCCGCATGGGCCTGACCGACCTGCGCTTCCAGAACGGCGTGGCCAGCTCGTTTGACGTGCTGGACGCCCAACGCTCGCTCTTCACCGCCCAACAAGCCGTGGTGCAAGTGCAAGCGCTGCAATTGCAAAACCTGGTGACCCTGTACAAGGTGCTGGGTGGTGGCTGGACGGAGGCTACTGCAGAGCAGAAAAAATAGCCAAATCGGGCTCTAGAGCCCGTGGATATTGCGCGAACAGCTCCTAATTTAGGAGCTGTTTTTGTTTCTATCTACTCCACCGCCACGTTCTGCGGATACAGCGCGTCGAGCGTCTCCTGGTCGTACGCCGTCTTGAACGCATGCAGATCCTTCAGCGCCTCCGCACGCTGCGCTGCCGGCCTGGCGTTGATGCGGTCAAAGAAGCTTTTCACGTGCGGGTAGTCTGCCCAGCCCGCGTCGCCAAACACATACGGGAAGGCGCGCACCCAACCCCACAGCGCCATGTCGACGATGGTGTATTCCTCGTTGACCATGAAGGTGCGCGTGGCCAGGTGCTCGTCAATGATTTTCCAGTGGCGGCGCGCCTCGAAGGCGTAGCGGTTCAGGGCGTAGTCCTTGGGCTCGGGCGCAAAGTGGCGGAAGTGCACGGCCTGGCCCGAGAAGGGGCCTATGCCAGTGGCGATGAACATCAACCAAGAGTACATCTGGCTGCGCACCTCCGGCCGGTTCTCCGGCAAAAACTTGCCATGCCGCACCGCCAGGTAGAGCAGGATGGCATTGCTGTCAAAGACGGTGGCGTCACCATCCACCAACGCCGGGGTCTTGCCATTGGGGTTGATGGCGCGGTAGGCCGCGCTGTGCTGCTCGCCCCGGGCAGTGTCCACCGGCACCATCTCGTAGGGCAGGCCAGACTCCTCCAGGAACAACGCCACCTTGGCGGGGTTGGGGGACGGGTGGTAATAGAACTTGAGCATGGGGTTTCTCCTCGTCGCTGAGTCTTAGTACTTTTGCAGGGTGAAGTCGCTGACCTTGGGCGCATCCGGGGTCAGCAGCGTGTCCAGGCGGGAGTTCATGACGTACACGTCCTTGCCCACCTGGGCGGCCGTGGTGGGAAAGCTCTGCAGGCTCTTTTGCGTGCGGGCGATGCTGGCGGTCTTCCAGCCATCGGTGGACACCAGGTCCAGCGTGCGGTCGGCACCGCTGTTCTGCACCAGGGTCACGCGGCCCGGCGTGCGCAGCACCATGCCGTCGGCGCCCTTCAGCACTTCAGGCAGTTGCACGCGCGCGATCTGCGTCGGGTCTTTCAGGCTCACGCGGAACAGCTCGCCACTGTTGTGTTTGTTGACCAGCAGGTAGCCGTCCGGGTGGGCCACGATGCCGTTGAGGTTGAAGTTCTCGCCGGTGAACAGCTCGCTCTGCGCAAACACCGTGGCTTTGCCCGCCGTGTCCACACGGTAGATGACCGGGGAGAAGCTGTCCGTCACATACACATTGCCCTGGGCATCCAGCGCCAGGTCGTTGGCAAAGTGAGCACCAGCAAAGAGGCTGCCCAGGTCGTGGTAGGCCACACGCTGGCCGGTCTTGGCGTTGTAGGCCGCCACGGCGGCCAGCTTGCCCTGCGTGGCCGGGCCGCTGTGGGTGGCCGCGCCCAAGTCGCCAATGGCCACCCACAGCAGGTTGCGCTTGGCGTCCAGCGCCAGTCCAGCGGTAGTGACCAGTGCACTGTCGGTGATGAAGGCGCTATACGCACCGCGCAGGGTGACCTTGCCGATGGTGCCGTGGCGCACCGAGCTGACCAGAAAGGCCTGCTGCTGCGCCGACCAGGCCACGCCTTCGGGGTAGACCGTGTCGGCCGTGAAGCCGATGTCGCCACCGGCCATGGCCAGTTGGGCCGCCAGTGCCAGCGGGGTGGCGACCATCCAGGCGGCGCGGCGGATGGAGAAACGTTGGGAGACTGTATTGGAGAGGGATTTCATGGGGTTTCGCTTTCTGGCCCGTGGGCCTTGGGGTTGGGGTGGAGGTATTGTGGAAATTTGCGTTAATCGCAACAATCACCTTCATCGCAAACAATCTTTCCGATATTTGCAAAGCTCACCCACCCCATACCCCATGATTGAAGAACTCCGCACCTTTCTGGCCGTCGCCGCGGCCGGCAATTTCTCGCAAGTGGCCCGCAAGCAGGAAGTGGCTGTGTCCTCCGTCACGCGCAAGATCGACGCGCTGGAGGCCGAGCTGGGCGTGAAGCTCTTGCGCCGCAGCTCACGCCTGCTGCAGCTCACCGATGCGGGCGAGCAATTTGCCATCAGCGCGCGCCGCATCGTGGCCGAGCTGGACGACGCCAAGGAGGCCTTGGCCGAGGGCCAGGCCGACCCGCGCGGCCTGCTGACCGTGACCGCGCCCACGGCGTTTGGGCAGCGTTATGTCACCCCCGCCGCCACGCGCTTTCTGCGCCAATATCCGGAGATTGAGCTAGAGCTGCACCTGAGCGACCAGCAAATCGACCTGGCCGCGCAACGCGTGGATGTGGCCGTGCGCGTGGGCGCCCTGCCCGACAGCGACCTGGTGGCTACCCGCCTGGCCCCCATGCACCGGCTGGTCTGCGCCAGCCCCGACTACCTGGCCCGCCACGGCCGCCCGGCAGCGCTGACAGACCTGCTGAACCACCGCTGCCTTACCGTGGCCACCACGCCTGCGCCCGTGGGCATGTGGAGCTTTGCCGGTGTGCAGGGTGGCCGCCCCCTCGCCGTGCGCGGCCCACTGCGCACCAACGACATCGAAGCCCTGCAACGCGCCGCCCTGGACGGCCTGGGTATCGTGCACCTGGCCAGCTGGCTGGTCTGCGACATGCTGGTCGCCGGCCAACTGGTGCAACTTTTCCCCGACGCGGTAGCTCCTGCAGTGCCCACACCCTCGGCCATCCACGCCGTGCGCCTGCCCGGCCGATCACACGCTACCAAGGCGCAATTGTTCATTGCGCATTTGAAGAAGGAGTTTGGGGAACCAGCGGCGTGGGATCTGGCTGTGAAGGGTTTAAGGCCCTAGACCTCATGGAATATTCGACAGAGGCTATGAATTTGAGAGCACATCTAAAGATATCCTGTCAAAAAGATCCAACCGGAAAATACTAGCCCCTACCAGTAGAAACAATGCCCAGCATGGACCTCAAGGACTTTGTAGGGGCGGCAGCAATCGACCCAAAGCGGAATTTGGGAAATGAAAAAGCGGACGTTCAACGTTTGAGGTGAGGCGCGAGCGCCGGTGGGAATCGCCTCGAGCGAAGGTTAGGCGTCATCCTTGATCCTCTGCAGATGTTCCCCCTTCTGAACGATGCGGAATAGTGTGACGTGTGGATAGTTGGCGCCGAGCAGGCGGCGAATTTGGCTGATGCCATCGGCCGATGCACGAGCACCGAAGGTCACCGAGACAAGTTCCTTTGGATAGAACTTGTAGTGACCCACATCACTATCACGCTCCTCCCACCGCCAAGTCACGACTCGCCACTCCTTCTCATAGGACCACGGCACCTTCTTTGTGTAGCAGATCGCTTGGTGTGTTCTAGCGCGTAGTTCGGACGTATCGCCGTACAAAAGAAAATCGATTCCCGAACCGACGACCGGGGCCTGCTCGGTGTACTGAACTTGACGTGCCTCCTGCAAAGGTGTGGAAAGTTCAGGGATATGCGTGAACCCTAGGGCGCATCCAGCATGGCTGTCCGCATAGGTCCCCCACATGACTTCGTTCTCGGGATCGGAGGTCAGGCAGAGAACCCGTGCTCGTGCCAAATCAAGGCTTGCCATGTGCGCTCGTAGCATCTCATCCATCTTCTGGTCCGCATCGGGCTGATCGTTCTGGAGACTCTCGATGATGTCGCTCGCCGTGATGCCGGCTTGTAGCAGCATCTGTACAAGTTGTATAAGAAGCTGGGTTTGAGGAGACAGGCGATCGTGGTCTAGTGTCCTCTGTCCGGTGGCAGCTTCCACAAGGATTGTCGGCAACTTACTGGTCGCCTCAGTGAGCGATGGTTCAAATCGCGGCATTCGCTGAAACTCGGCGAGATCATTGAATAGGTTTGGACTAGACCAGCGCAGTCGACCGCTCTCAATAATGGCACCGGCCGTCGCGTGCGTTGTGTATTTGTAGAGGATGGATGGAACCACTTGAGATCGCAATGACGCCTGACGTTTGACATGAGAGGCGCTTGGAGGCCGTAGGCCGGAAAGCATCCTCTCGATGGAAGGGTTAGACCTCGACGGACTGAAGCATAGGAACCTCTTTCGGCGTGATCTCAAGCTCTTCTTGCCTCCAGAATTCTTCCTTGAATTCGCGAATGACAGAGTTGTGATAACTAGCCATCCAAAGGTACTTGGCAGAAACCGGGGTTAGTTGTGTAGCACCCCCGACATTTTTTACAATCAGTTCCTTGTGATTTCGAAGGAACACAGGGATGTTCTCAGGTTCATCGATTTCAGTCTGAAATGATCGCAGGTAGTCAATGAAATAGATCCCGTCACTCTCTCTTCGAATGTTCTTGCTGATGTAAGCGAATTCATCTGCCAATGTGTTGTGCGTGGAGGCTAAACGCTTGTCCTTCTGAAGTTGCTGAATCAAAGCTGGGTCAACAACGATTCTCGGAAAGTTGGCGTAAATGGATTCGAGTTCATAGGCTCTTACGAAGCCTGGGCCAAAGAGTGTTTGATCGTCGACGTGCACATCGCCGATTGAGACTCCGCCACGTACGCAAATGCCGTGGTTGATCAATTCACCTTGCATGTGTACAAGATCAAGCATTTCGTAGAACATCAAGCCGTATCGAGATTCCTTATTTGCCTTCGAATCGAGTGGTCGGATTCGAATTATTGAGTCAGAGAACTGAATCACCTTCGGTTCGAAGCTTTCACCATCTGCTTGGTCATCAACGTCTGATAGGCGTCGGATGGTCTTGAGCTTCTTGGACACTTCTTCAAACGTGCCTGTGGTGATGAGGTGCTTGAAGCCAAGGATGTCGATGAATGTGATGACGGCTTGCCTATACATGGATGCTTCTTTCGAGGTCTAACGTAATGTAAATAGCAAAACCTGCTCGATAAACTGGCGCGTGCTCGATATTCTGGCCATCTGATTCCCCTAAAGTTGGCTTGCAGCGTGACTTTGCAAGTGATGCACTGTATTTATGTGCAGTTATAAAAATTCTGTGAAATACCGCAGATTGTTTGCACCAATTGAGCCTACCAGTTCAGCCTCAGACTATCCCCAATTGAGTAATTTAGCGTCCGCTTTGGGGTCTCATTGCCGATGACTGCTCCTGGCCCACAGCCGAAGTCTAGCCTCCAGGCACGTCTGCTGACCTCAGCCAATTTGGCGTGGGCTTGCTTGCGGATTAATAAACCCGCAGCACCTCAAATTGCTGTCGGATTGGAG
>MGPB01000015.1 GCA_001795455.1 Curvibacter sp. GWA2_63_95
CTCTTGGCGGATTGGTAGCTGGCGTCAAAGCCGCGTGCGGAGGTGTACAGGTCTACCAGGCTTTGGGCTTGGAGGGGGGGGGCGAAGGTGGCAGCAGCCAGCAGGGCCAGAGGCAGCAATTTGAAGCGCATGGGGGTTCGTAGACGTGACATGGAAGAGGGCTTTCTGAGGCTCGGAAGGGGGAGGGCGGTGCGGTCAATAGCGTGGAATGCCGGAGTCGCGTTCGGCCGACCAGGCGTCAATGCCACCGGCAATATTGGCGACCTGCGCAAAGCCGCGGCTCTGCAAAAACATCGCCACTTGCATGCTGCGCGCACCGTGGTGGCACAGACAGGCGATGGGGCGTGCAGCATCCAATTCGGCCAGCCGCACGGGAACCACGCCCATGGGAATAGCCAGCACCTCCAGACCGTCCTCTTGCACCCGCGCCAGCGCCAACTCGTGCGGCTCGCGCACGTCCAGCACCAAGGGTTGGCCTGGTGCATCAAGAGACTGGAACCACTGTTCCAGTTGGCTGGGGCGGATTTGATCGATCATGGTGTCTACGAAGGGGGGTTAGAACTGGAAGCGCGAAGGCTCTGGAAAATGCAGCAGGCGCGGCGCATTGGCATCCCAGGGTTGGGTGGTGCGGAAATCGGTGGCGCTGGTGCGGGTTACTAACGTGGCGCGCATCTGGGGTTCGTCTCCCACGATGGCGATCAGGCGGCCACCCACATTCAGCCGCTGCAGCAGGTCGTGTGGCACCTGGGTCACCGAGCCGCTGAGCACGATGGCATCAAACGTGCCATGGGCCGCGCTGAGCTTGGCACCATCATCCTGGCGCACGGTGACGTTGCGGATGCCCGCCTTCTGCAGGTTGTTGCGGGCCATGTCCACCAGTTCGGGCAGCAGCTCCACGCTCAGCACCTGGGCCGCGCGGTGCGACAGCAGGGCGGCCATGAAACCTGAGCCGGCGCCGATTTCGAGCACCGATTCATGGGCTTGCAGGGCCAGGTCTTGCAGCAAGCGCGCTTCCAGGCGCGGGGCCAGCATGCACTGGCCACCGGGCAGGGGAATCTCCAGGTCGGCAAAGGCCAGCGCCTGGTGTGCCAATGGCACAAAGTTTTCGCGGGGTACGGTATTCAGCAGGTCCAACACAGCGGTGTCCAGCACGTTCCAGGGCCGGATTTGTTGCTCAATCATGTTGAAGCGGGCTTGGGCGAAATTCATTGTTGTTTCTCCTTGGAATACAGGTGGCGTTGATAGGGCAAATTTTACCGGGCGGGGGTGGCAGGTCCGCCCCACATCCGCTTGGCCCAGTTCGCCAGATCGTCCATATAGCAATACACCACAGGCACCACCACCAAGGTGAGCAGTGAGGAGGTGATCACCCCACCAATCACCGCCTGGCCCATGGGGGCGCGCATCTCGGAGCCTTCGGTCAGCGCAAAGGCCAGCGGCACCATGCCAAAAATCATGGCCAGTGTGGTCATCAGAATGGGGCGCAGGCGCACCTTGGCGGCCAGCAACAGGGCTTCGGAGCGTGGCAAGCCGGGCACTGGGTGCCCCTGGGCATCGACGCCGTCCTCACGCGCGCGGATGGCAAAGTCCACCAGCAGAATGGCGTTTTTGGTCACCAGGCCCATCAGCATCACCACACCGATGATGGAGAACATGGACAGCGTGGAGCCGAACATCATGAGCGCCAGCACCACGCCAATCAGTGTCAGCGGCAGTGCTGTCATCAGCGCCAGCGGTTGCAAAAAGCTCTTGAACTGGCTGGCCAAAATCATGTAGATGAACACAATCGCCAGCACCAGCGCCGAGATGGCGTAACCAAAGGCCTCGGCCATGTCTTTGGTGGAGCCGCTGAACTTGTAGCTGTAGCCCGCGGGCATGGCAATGGTGTCCATGGCGGTCTTGATGTCGGCCGACACCTCACCGGCTGAGCGGCCCGAGACGTTGCCGGTGATGGACACCTCGCGCGTCAGGTCGCGCCGGTTGATCTGGTTGGCGCCAGTGGACTCCACCACCTCGGCCACCTGGTTCAGGCGCACGATGCGCGGGCTGCCGTCGGCATTGCTGCCCACGGTGAAGGGCAGCTGGCTCAGGTCGCTGGCGCTGTTGCGCGCACCGGGTGCCAGGCGCACGTTCACGTCATAGGTCTGGTCGTCCGGGGCACGCCAGTTGCCCACGGTCTGGCCCGCCACCAGGGTGCGCAGGGCGGTGCCGATTTGCGCCACCGACAGACCCACGTCGGAGGCCACGTCGCGCTTCACCTGCACGTCCAGCGTGGGCTTGTTGGGCTTCACGCTGGAGTCCAGGTCCACCAGGCCTGGGATGTCACGGACCTTCTCCAGCGCCAAAGTGGTCAGGCGTTCGAGTTCGCCAGTGTCGGCGCCCTGGATGGAGAACAGAATTTGTTTTTGCCCACCCACGGCATCCATCAGGCCCGCGTGGGTAACGGTGATGCCGGGTACCTGGCGCAGGCGCTCACGGAGCTTGACCGACATGGCATCCACACTGAGCTGCCGCGCTTTGCGGTCCACCAGGCGGATGTAGATGCTTGCGTAAATCTTGCCCTGTGCATTGCCGGTGTTGATGGTGGACAGGGTGTAGCGCACCTCGGGAAACTCGCGGATGATGGCTTCGACCTGTTTGGCCTTGGCCTCGGTCACCTCCAACGAAGAACCCACCGGCGTGTTGAAGTTGACCGTGGTTTCCGAAAAGTCGGACTTGGGTACGAACTCGGTACCCAGCAGCGGCACCATAAAAATGCTGCCCACAAAAATGCCCAGTGCCAGGCCCACCGTAGCCAGCTTGTGCTGCAGCGACCAGCGCAGGATGCCCTGGTAGGCGTCTGCCATGTTTTCCGTGGCGGAGTCGAACCAGTGTGTGACGCGGCCAATGGTGTTGTCATACAGCGTGACCGGTGGGCCATGTTTGCCGTGCTGGTCGATGCTGGGGTCGTGCCAGACGCTGGAGAGCATGGGGTCCAGCGTGAAGCTCACGAACATGGAGATCAGCACCGCCGCCACGATGGTGATGCCGAACTCGTGAAAGAACTTGCCGATGATGCCGCCCATAAAACCAATGGGCAGGAACACCGCCACGATGGACAGCGTGGTGGCCAGTACGGCCAGGCCAATTTCCTGCGTACCGTCCAGCGAGGCTTGGTAAGCCGTCTTGCCCATTTGTACATGGCGCACGATGTTTTCGCGCACCACAATCGCATCGTCAATCAGCAGGCCCACGCAGAGCGAGAGCGCCATCAGCGTGATCATGTTGATGGTGAAGCCAAACCAGTTCATGAACAGGAACGTGCCAATCAAGGCGATGGGCAGCGTAAGCCCGGTAATGACCGTGGAGCGCCAGGAGTTCAGGAACAGGAACACGATCAGCACGGTGAGCGCCGCACCTTCGATCAGTGTGCGCCGCACGTTGTCCACCGAGACGCGGATCTGGCGCGAGCCATCGTTGATGGGCTCCAGCTTCACGCCGGGGGGCAACTGCTTTTGCATCTCGCCCAGGGTTTTGATCAGGCCGTCCACCACCGCAATGGTGTTTTCGTCCTGCGACTTCTGCACGGTGAGCATCAGTGTGCGCTGGCCGTTGTACAGCGCCAGGCTTTCCACTTCCTGCGCCCCATCGGCCACACGTGCCACCTGGTCCACACGGACCGGTGCGCCGTTCTTGCGGGCCACGATGATCTTGCCAAAGTCTTCGGGGCGCTGCATGCGCGCCTCGATCTGGATCACCCGTTCCTGCTCGGCGGATCGGATGGCACCCACCGGCAAGTCCTGGTTCTCGTTGCGCACCGCGCTCACCACCTGGTCGGGCGTGATGCCAAAGGACTCCAGCGCCTGCGGGTTCAGGTAGACATTGATCTCGCGCTTGGTGCCACCGACCACGGTCACCGACCCAACGCCACGCACGTTCTCTAACCGTTTTTTGAAAGTTTGCTCGGCCCAGTTGGTGAGTTCTACGGCACTTGGGACTTTGGCCCCGACGGCTGCATCGGGTAACACAGCGACCGACCAGATGGCGCGCGCGGCCGGGTCAAAGCGCAGTACGCGGGGTTCTTTCACTTCGGCGCGCAGATTGGGCTTGATGGCGGCCACCTTTTCGCGCACGTCCTCGGCCGCCTTGCGGCCATCCACATGCAGGCCAAACTCGATCACCACCACACTCTGGCCTTCGTAGCTGCGCGAGGTCAGCGCATTGATGCCGGCAATCGAGTTGACGCCCTCTTCAATTTTTTTGGAGACTTCGCTCTCCACAATCTCGGGCGAGGCGCCGGGGTAGTCGGCAATCACCACCACCACGGGAAAGTCGATGTTGGGGAACTGGTCCACCTGCAGGCGCTGCAACGAGAACAGGCCCAGCACCACCAGGGCCAGCATGACCATGGTGGCAAATACCGGGTTCTTCAGACTGACGCGGGTGAACCACATCAGTTGCCGCCTTTGGCAGCCGCCTTGACGGCGGTACCTGCCCGCACGGGGCCGACGCTGCCGCTGAGCACCTGGGTGCCCTCGGGCACGCCCTGGATAGCGGCAAAGGTTTGGCCTTGGGCCTCGCCCCGCGCCACCACATCCACCGGTTGGTGCTGCACCACGCCGGCCTGGACGGTTTGTACATACGGCTGCGGTTTGTCGGTGCGCACGGCGGACAGGGGCAAGCCGAGCGCTCGCGTGCTGCCCAGATGGAGCTGCCCTTGGGCAAACAGGCCTTGGCGCAGCGAGGCATGGGGTTCCAGGGCCAGGTAGGCCAGTACCGCACGGCTGCCCACCACCGCGCTGGGGTTCACCCGGCTCACCTTGGCGGCCACGGTCGTGGCCGAACCCTCCACCGTGAGCTGGGCGGTTTGCCCCACGCGCACCTGCAGCGAGTCGGTGGCGCTCAGGCTGGCCTCCAGCTCCAGGCGGCTCAGGTCCACAATTTCGACGATGCGGGCGTCAATGGCCACGCGCTCACCAGGCTGCGCCAGGCGCTGTGCCACCTGGCCGCGGATGGGGGCACGCAGCACCGTGTCGTCCAGGGATTTGCTGGCTACATCGGCGCCCGCCTGCGCAGCGCGGTAGCTGGCCTCGGCTGCTGCCAAATTGGCGGAGGAGGATTCGAGTGCGGTCTTGGAGATAAAGCCTTGCTCAACCAAGGACCGGTTGTTGTCAAAGCTGCGTTTGGCAATGTCGACCTGCGCGCGCGCAGCCTCGGCCTGTTGCTGGGCCTGGCGCACTCGGGCCTGTGATTCGGTGGAGTCCACGCGCGCAATCACCTGGCCTGCTTTCACCACGTCGCCCTCACGCACGGTCAGGCCTTGCAGCTCGCCGGCCACACGCGCTTTGACAAAGGCCGAATTGACTGCCTTGAGCGGTCCCGAGATGGCCAAACCCTGGGCCAGCTCCATGTTTTGCACCAGCACCACATCGTTGGGCCCCAATTCAATGGCCGCCTGAACCTTGCTGGCGGCCTGTTGGCTGGCCAGGGCTTCTTTTTGGGTCTTGCGTGCTGACAAGGCCCGCACCGACACGGTGGCAACCAGCGCCAATGCCAATGCGCCCACGGTCCATTTGATCCAGGGTTTCATGGGAAGTTAGCTCGCTTGCAAGGGGGCGGTGGAGGGGCGCACGGTCAGGCCGATCAGCATGTTGTCCACCTGGGTCTGGATGTAGGCCAAAGGGTCAAAAACGACGTCGGGGGGCATACACGAGCCCAGCGACTGTTTGGAGATGGCCAAAAACAGAAAGGGCGCCATGACCAAGTAGGCACCGTAGTTCAATTCCATGGGGCGGAACTCGCCGCTGTCGATGCCCCGTTGCAGCACGCGCTGGATCAGCGCATTGCCCGGGGCAATGACTTCGGCCTGGTAGAAGGCGGCCAGCTCAGGAAAGTTGCCGGCCTCGCTCATCATGAGCTTGGAAATGCCGGCCGCCTGGGTCGAGCCCACACGCTCCCACCACACGGTGATGCAATAACGCAGCAGTTCGGCACTGTTGCCCTCATAGGCATCCAGCTCCTGGCTCCATTCGTCAAAACGGCCGGAGATGTTTTCACGCACCACGGCCTTGAACAGCTCTTCCTTGCTGGAGAAATAGAGGAACAAGGTGCCCTTGGACACACCGGCGCGCTTGGCCACTTCTTCGGCGCGGGTGGCGGCAAAGCCTTTTTCCACAAACAGCTCCAGCGCCGCGGCCAGCAGCTCCCCGGGGCGCGCGTCTTTGCGGCGCTCGCGTTTGGCGCGCACATTGCTGGCGAGGAGGTCGAGGGGGCACTGCATAAATTACTGACTGATTGGTTATTAATGTAGCTGGCAGGCGTGGCAGTGTCAATCTTTGCGGGTCAAATACGTAAGATGCAGGCGCCTGCAACGACCAATCCCTTTTGCCACAGCCACGGAGTCCGCTTTATGTCCAAACCCTTACAAACCATCACCCTGGGCGGAGGTTGCTTCTGGTGCACCGAGGCCGTTTTTGTGCAGGTCCAGGGGGTGCTGGATGTGGAGTCCGGCTACAGCAACGGCCAGGTGGTGCAGCCTAGCTATGAAGACGTGTGCACCGGCACCACGGGCCACAACGAGGTGGTGAAGCTGGTCTATGACCCTGCGCAGATCTCCACCCGCGAAGTGCTGGAGATCTTTTTTGTGATCCACGACCCCACCACGCTGAATCGCCAGGGCAACGACGTGGGCACCCAATACCGCAGTGGCATCTATGTCTCTACGCCGGAGCAGGAGGCCGTGGCCCGGGAGGTCATCGCCGAGATGGCGGCCAGCGGTGTCTACAGCCGGCCCATCGTCACCGAGGTGCTGCCGGTGGACAACTACTGGCCTGCCGAGGCTTACCACCAGGACTTTTTTGAGCGCAACCCGCACCAGGGCTACTGCATGGCCGTGGCCGCACCCAAGGTGGCCAAGTTCCGCAAAACCTTTGCACGCTTGCAGAAATAGGCGCGGGGTCTTCAGCGGCGGATGGGCGAGTCGCTGAAGATGCCCCAATTGGATTTGGGTTGGGGTTTTGGCATTTCTTCCTGGTGTTTTTCGGCGTAGTTCAGGGCCAGGCCCACGCCGCCAATCAAGATGGTCAGTCCAACGACCAATTTCAGTACGGTGACCCACAGTTTGGGTTCATCATCGCGTTTCATGCACATTCTCCAGTTGCACGCTATTGTGCCTCTGTTGACTCCAACGCCCGCCGTAGCTGCGTGAGCAGCTACGGGATGTATAGCAAAAGCCCGCTCTAATTCAAGCGCATGCCGGCCACGAGTTGTGCGACGTTGTGGCGCACCATCTGCAGGTAGGTGGCACCGGGCTGGTCGGGGGCGGACAGGGCGTCGGCGTACAGGCTGGCACCCAGGGTGGCGCCGGCGTCTTTGCTGAGCTGGGCGATGAGTTTGGGATTGCCCATGTTTTCCACGAACACCGCGCGGATTTTTTCGCGCTGGATCTGCTTGATGAGCTGGGCCACCTGTTTGGCGCTGGGTTCGGTTTCGGTGTTCACGCCTTGTGGGGCCAGAAACTTCACGCCATAGTGCGCGGCAAAGTAGCCAAAGGCGTCGTGCGAGGTGATGACCTTGCGTGTGTGGGCCGGGATGGTGGCGATCTGCGCTTTGGCCCAGGCATCCAGCGCCTGCAGCTCCTTGACATACGCCTCGGCGTTGGCCTGGTAGCTGGCGGCCCCTGCGGCATCTACCTTGCTCAAGCCCGCTGCAATGTTGCGCACGTACAGCACCACGTTGTTGGGGTTCTGCCAGGCATGGGGGTCGGTTTCCTCGTGCGCGTGGCCGGTGTGGCCTTTTTCCTCTTCCATGTGGCGCGCTTTCACGCCCTTGGCGGCAATGACGCTTTCGCCCTTGTAACCCGAAGACTTGAGGAGTTTGCCCGCCCAGGGCTCAAACCCCAGGCCATTGAGTACCACCAGCCTGGAGGCGAGCAACGTTTTGGCGTCCGACGGCTTGGCTTCAAACACATGGGCGTCTTCATTGGCGCCCACCAATGTGGTCACCGCCACGCGCTCGCCGCCGACCACGCGCACCAGGTCGCCCAGGATGCTGAAGCTCGCGGTGACCGGTAGCTTGTCGGCCGCGTGGGCGTGGCTGCCGAGCAAGGCCAGGGCCGTGGCGCTGGCCAGCAGAAAACGGCGGGGTAGCGCGCTGAGTGGAAAGGTGTTGGGCAGCGTCATGGCAGGGGTCCGTAGCAAGTGAAAGAAAGAGGGGGCGTGCGGTGTGTGGCTCAGGCCACGCGGTGGGTGGTGCCCCACCAGCGCGGCAGCCAGCCGCCGGGGGCGAGCAACAGGGACGCGGCGTACAGCACGCCCGCGCAACCGATGATGGTGGGGCCCGAAGGTGTATCAAAGTGGTAGGACAGCAGCAGGCCGGCCACACCGGCCAGCGCGGCCTGCGCACTGGCATTGAGCAACTGCGCAGGCAGGGTGTCGTGCCAGAGGCGCGCGCTCACGGCGGGCAGCATCATCAGGCCCACGGCCATCAGCGTGCCCAGGGTCTGAAAGCCGGCCACGAGGTTGAGCACCACCAGCATCAAAAAGCCCTGCTGCCACACCCAGGCCGGCAGGCCGCTGCGGTGGGCGGCCATGAAGACCGGGTCAAAGGTTTCCAGCACCAGGCCGCGGTACATCAGCGCCAGCGCCAGCACACTGGCCGTGGCCACACCCGCCACCAGCAGCAGCCCACTGGCATCCACCCCCAGCGCGCTGCCAAACAGGATGTGCAGCAAATCCAACTGGGTGCCGTGGCCTGCAATCAGCGTTACCCCCAAGGCGAGGGCGACGAGGTAAATGGCGGCCAGGCTGGCGTCTTCTTTCAAGGTGGTGAAGCGGCTCACGGCGCCCGCAATGCCTGCCACCAGCAGGCCCGCCAGCACCCCGCCCAGTGCCATGGCCGTGAGTGACAAGCCGCTCACCATGAAGCCGATGGCCACGCCGGGGAGCACCGCGTGGCTGAGCGCGTCGCCCAGCAGGCTCATGCGCCGTAATGTGAGGAAGACGCCCAGCGGCGCCGCGCTGAGCGACAAGGCCAGCGTAGCCACCAGCGCGCGGCGCATGAAAGCAAATTCTGCAAACGGGGAGAAGAGGGTGTCCCACAGCGGGCCCAGCAAGATGTCCATGGCGGGCCTTACGCGGTGCTGGCCAGGCGCTGGGCCAGCAGGGTGTCAAAGTCCTGGCCGTTGACTTGGCCGTCGATGTCGCAGATGGCCGCGGTTTCGTCCCAGGCTTCGGCCATGGCGCGGGCGCGCTGCAGGTTGGGGTCTGTCAGCACCTCCGCAGTCGGCCCCCAGGCAATACATTCGCGCGCCAACAGCAGGGTATGCGGGAAGTACTCCCTTACTTGCGCGTCATCGTGCAACACGGCAATCACCGTGCGGCCCTGGCGGTGCCACTGCCGCACCAGCGCCAGCAGCGCGGCGGTGGTTTGGCTGTCGACCGCGTTGAAGGGCTCGTCCAGCAGGATGGTCTGTGCGTCCTGCACCAGCAGGCGGGCAAATAGCGCGCGTTGCAGTTGCCCGCTGGAGAGTGTGCCCACCGTCCGGTGCTCAAACCCTTGCAGGCCCACCGCCTCCAGTGCTGCATCCACGCGTGCCAGCATGGGCGCCGTTGCGCTGCCCCAGGCGCTAGTCTGTGCCCACAGCCCCATCAGCACGCAATCGCGCACGCCCAGCGGGAAGCTGCGGTCCAGCTCGCTGTGCTGCGGCAGGTAGGCGAGGCGCTCGCCTAGCGCGTGGGTGATGCGGGCATGGGGCGCCACAGGCACCAGCCTCGCCAGACTTTTGAGCAAGGTACTTTTGCCCGCCCCGTTGGGGCCGATGATTGCGGTGAGCGCGCCGCGCGCAAAGTGGCCACTCACATGGTGCAGCGCCGGGTGGCGGCGGTAGCTCACGGTCAGGTTGTGCAGGGTGATGGCAGGGGTCGTGGCCCCCGCCGTGTTCTCTGGCCGGTTCATAGCGGCGCAGCTTCCAGGCTGGCCCACCATACACCCAGCCAAAGCAGGGCCAGGGCGGGCAGGGTCCATAGCAGGCGCTGCCAGGCGGGCAGTGCCAGCACGCTGGTGCGCGGGCGTTGGGGTTCAGATGGGGGCACGGAAAGAGCTCATAATGCAACTAAATTGCGATATAGTCTAACGCAACTTGGTTGCATTTATTGTTTAATGCAACTGAATTGCATTTATTTTGGGGGTGTCCTTATGGCTTCTGCGCAACCGCCTGTCACGCCCGTGTTGGAGGGCGACAACCCGATCGACGCACTGCTATCGGCCCACGGCCTGCGCCGCACGGCGGCGGCGCGCCGCGTGTTGGGCTGGCTGCTGGCCCATCCGGAGACCAGCTACACCCACGCACAGTTGCAGGAGTCTTTGGCCGGTGACCACACCGAGCCGCTGGACCGCGTGACCCTCTACCGCCTGATCGACCGACTCACCCAGGTGGGCCTGCTGCTGTGCCGTGTGGACAGCCAGCGCGTGCGCCGCTACCAGGCCATGCCCGCCAGCGTGCATGCCACGCCTCACTTTGAGTGCCAGACCTGCCACCGCGACAGCCCGCTGGCCAGCGCCTTGCAGGCTGTGGATTTGGAGAAAGCGGCCCAAACCGCCATTGAGTCGCTGCGCGCCCTGGGTTACCAGGACATGCACCTGGACTTTGCGGTGCGCGGCGTGTGTGCCGATTGCGCCACCGGCCACCCCGTGGCCGATACGGCCGCCGGGCCTGCCGCATGATCCAGACGCGGGGCCTGGCCTACCGCTACACCGGCACCGATGCGGGGGGCGCGCTGCATTTTCCCGATGTGGACCTGGCGAAGGGCGCCGTGCTCTTGCTCAGCGGCCCCTCGGGCTGCGGCAAATCGACCTGGCTGGCGCTGGTGGCGGGGTTGATGCCCCCCACCGCCGGCACGCTGGAGGTGGCAGGTCAGCCTTTGCAGGCCCTCCGATCTGTGGCGGCCGACGCATGGCGGGCGGGGGCTATCGGCTTCTTGCCGCAAAAACTGCACCTGAGCGCGGCACTCACCGTGCAGCAAAACCTGGCCATGGCGCAATGGGCAGCGGGCCAGCCCGAAGACACACACGCCATTGCCACCGCACTCGCCGCACTGGGCGTGGCCGAGCTGGCGCATCGCAAACCTGCGCAGCTCTCGGGCGGGCAGGCGCAGCGCGTGGCGCTGGCGCGCGCCGTGCTGCAGCAGCCCCGTGTGTTGCTGGCCGATGAGCCCACCGCCAGCCTGGACGACGAGGCCGCTGCCGACGCCGTGGGCCTGCTGCTGGCAACCGCCCGCACCCATGGCGCTACCTTGGTCATCGCCACGCACGATGCGCGTGTGGCCGCCCTCATTCCACCCCAAATTGGTGGCCAAATAGGCTTCCAGTCCTTGCACTTATTGCGCAAGCAGCTATTAAAAGCATAGCAAAATGAATACCCTGCTGCTGGCCTGGCGCTACCTGTGGTCCCGTCCCCTGGGCGCACTGCTGAACCTGTTGTTGCTGAGCCTGGGGCTGGCCTCCATCACCTTCCTGCTGTTGGTGGGCGCGCAACTCAGCAAGGCGTTTGACCGCGACCTGGCAGGCATCGACGTGGTGGTGGGCGCCAAGGGCAGTCCCATGCAGCTCATCCTCGCGGGCGTGCTGCACATCGACGTGCCGCCGGGCAATGTGCCGCTCAAGGCCGTGCAGGCGCTGGCCAAGAACCCGCTGGTGGCACAGACCATTCCCATCAGCCTGGGTGACAACTTTGCGGGCTACCGCATCGTGGGCACCTCGCATGCCTACATCGACCACTACGAGGCCAAGCTGGCCCAGGGCCGCGTGTGGGATGCGCCCATGCAGGTGGTGCTGGGCGCCACCACGGCGCGCAAGCTGGGGGCCACGCTGGGCCAGACCTTTGTAGGCTCACACGGCCTGGGTGCGGGTGGCCACCTGCATGGCGACAACCCCTACACCGTGGTCGGCATTCTGGCGCCCAGCGGCAGCGTGCTGGACCGCCTCATCCTGACCGACACCGCCTCGGTCTGGAAGGTGCATGAGGACTACACCGCGGTGGACGACGAGGACCGCGCCGTGATGGAGGAAGAACGCGAGATCACCATGGCGCTGGTGCAATACAAAACCCCCATGGCCGCGCTGAGTTTTCCGCGCTACGTGAACACCAGCACCGAGATGCAGGCCGCCGCGCCCGCGCTGGAAATTTCCCGCCTGCTGCACATGCTGGGCCTGGGCACCGATGTGCTGCGCGCCTTTGCCGGTGTGCTGTTGCTGACTGCGGGCCTGAGTGTGTTCATCGCCCTGTGGAGCGCGGTGCGCGAGCGCCGGGCCGATCTGGCGTTGCTGCGCATGCTGGGCGCGCCGCCGCGCCGCGTGGCCGCACTGCTGCTGAGCGAGGCGCTGTGGCTGGGGCTGCTGGCCGCTGTGTTGGGCCTGCTGTTGGGGCAGGGCTTTGCGGCACTGCTGGCCTGGCTGCTGGCGCTGGACAACTCCCTGCTCATCGGTGGTCTGGTCTGGCCCGTGGAGCTGTGGGTCGTGCCTGTGCTGGCGTTGGGCGTGTCCCTGTTGTCCGCACTCTTGCCCACGTTCGCGGCCTACCGTGTCAGTGTCCTGGAACTTCTCCAGTCCCGTTAATCCCTTACTGAGGTTTTTATGAAAAAAGCACTTCTAACCCTTGTCCTTATTGCGCAAGCAGCTACGTTTTCGATAGCATCCGAAAGCGACAAGGAGACCAAGGAAGACATCGCCCGCCACCGCGCCATGGCCGCTGCGCACGAAGCCGCAGCCAAGTGCCGCGAGTCCGGCAAGGGCGAGGACGTGTGCAACAAGGAACTGCAGGCCGCCTGCAAAGGCCTGGCGATTGGCAAGTTCTGCGGCATGAAACACGAACACTAAGTGCCAATGCCCCTGTGGCAGGTGCGGCAGGCAGGGCGCTTTAAGATAGCCCGGTTGGAGGTCCCCATGAAACCATTCGCCCGCGTTCTTTTTGCTGTGCTTGCCCTTGCCATGGGTGGCGCCCATGCCCAGCTCAGCTCGCCCATGGGCCCTGGCGGTGCGGTGCCCGCAGGCACTGGCGCCGGTGTGCACAGCCCCAACAGCCCGTTTGCCCCGATCAAGGAACGGGCCGATGTGTTGCCCTGGTCGGTGTTGACCACGGTGAAGACCAAGAACGAAAAGAACCGCCTGCTGCCCGTCTTCCCGGCCGATGTGCAGGCGCTCAACAAGAAAACCCAGCGCATTCAGGGTTTCATGATGCCGCTGGAGCCCGGTGAAAAACAAAAGCATTTTCTGCTCAGCTCGGTGCCGCTGACCTGCTCGTTCTGTGTGCCCGGCGGGCCTGAGAGCATGGTGGAGGTGAAGACCAAAACCCCGGTGAAATATTCGCTGGAAGTGGTGGTGGTTGAAGGCCAGTTTGCCGTGCTCCACGACGACCCCTACGGCCTGTACTACCGCATCACCGATGCCGTGGCCGTCAAGTAAAGGGCGCGCAGTTTGATTACCCTGGACCATCCGGTCGTCTCGTCCCTGCTGCCGGTGGTGCTGCTGATTGTGGTGGGGCTCATCACCGGCAAGGCCAAGCTAATCCGCCAAGAGGCGGTGCGCGACCTTTCCAACCTCGTCTTTCTGGTGCTCACGCAGGCGCTGCTGTTTCGCACCATGAGCAGCGTGCATGTGCAGGACCTGGACTTTGAACCCGTCTCGCTCTACTTCGCCGTGGCCGCAGCCTTGTTCACCGGCATGTTGCTGGTGCAGGGCGCCAGCAGCCGTGCGGCGGTCATTGCGCTGTCGGGTACTTTCAGCAACACCGTGATGATCGGCATTCCCCTGGTGGGGCTGGCCTATGGCAAGGACGCGCTGGTGCTGTTGTTCACGCTGATCTCTTTGCACGCGCTGGTGTTGCTCACCTTTGCCACGGTGGTGCTGGAGCTGTTGAGCGCACGCGAGCAAAGCGCGCAAGCCGATGGTCCACCACGCCATCCGCTCAAGTCCATCGGCCTGGCGGTGCGCAATGCCGTGGTGCATCCGGTGCCCATGCCCATCATCGCCGGCCTGCTGTACGCCCAAACCGGCTGGGGCCTGCCCGATGTGGTGGACCGCCCCCTGCTGCTGCTGGGCAATGCCTTTGGCCCGGTGGCGCTGGTGCTGGTGGGGGTGACGCTGTCCAACGCCGCGATTGGCCGCAACCTCAAGGGCGCGCTGGCGATCTCGGCGGTCAAGACGCTGTTGCATCCTGCGTTGATGGCTTTGATCGGTTACGCGTTTGGTCTGCGTGGCATGTCGCTCACGGTGCTGGTGGTGGCGGCCTCGCTGCCTATTGGCGCCAACGTGTTTTTGTTCTCGCAGCGCTACCAGAAGGCGGAGGATTTGGTGACGGCCAGTGTGGCGGTGTCGACCTTGGTGGCTCTGGTCAGCGTGACCTTGGTGATGACCTTGGTGCCTTTGATTGCCTGAGCTTTTTGGGGTGGGTCTAGGTACGAGAAAGCAGTCGCAAAAGACCAGCAAAAAAAGTCAGGGCGCCAACCGCTCCCGCTTCCAGTCGCCATCCGCTTCCAAGGTATAGCGCAACCGGTCATGCAAGCGGCTCTTGCGCCCCTGCCAAAACTGCCAGGTGTCCGGCTTCAACCGGTAGCCCCCCCAATGCGGTGGCCGCGGTGGCTGCAGCAAAAACTGCGCGGCGTACTTGGCGGCGTTGGCCACGAGCACACCACGCCCAGGAATCACCTCGCTCTGCGGTGACGCCCACGCGCCTATGCGTGAATCCAGCGGGCGGCTGTGAAAGTACGCGTCGCTTTCGGCGTCGCTCACCTTCTCCACCAGGCCTTCGATGCGCACCACCCGCTCCAGCTCCACCCAGTGGAACTGCAGGGCTGCATACGGGTTGCCGGCCAGTTCGTGGCCCTTGTGGCTCTCGTAGTTGGTGTACCAGACGATGCCTTGCGCGTCATAACCCTTGATCAGCACCACGCGGGTGCTGGGGCGCAGGTTGCTGCCCACGGTGGCCAGGGTCATGGCGTTGGGCTCAGGCACCTCACCGCTGATGGCTTCTTTGAGCCACTGGTCAAACTGTTGCAGGGGATCGGCGTGCGAGACTTTTTCGTCCAGCTCGGCGCGCTCGTAACTTTTGCGAAGGTCGGCAATAGAGGTCATGCAGCCAGTATAGGCAGCGCGCCATACCCGGCGCTTGCGGCAGGTCAGCTACATTGCTGCGATGTCCATTCCCGTACCCATCGTGCTACCAGATGCCGACCACCTGCCGGTGGTGCTGGTGCTGGCCTCGGGCCGGGGTGAGCGCTTTCTGGCATCGGGCGGCAGCACCCACAAACTGCAGGCCGACCTGTGTGGTGCCACCGTGCTGCAGCGCACGCTGGACGCCGTGCGCGCCAGTGGCCTGCGCTGGCATCTGGAAGACGTGGGCCACCCCGGCATGGGCGACAGCATTGCCGCCGCGGTGCGCGCCACGCGTAATGCGGCGGGGGGCTGGATGGTGTTGCCAGCCGACCTGCCGCTGGTACAGCCAAACACCTTGGTTACCATCGCCCGCGCCTCGCTGGACGGGGAGGTGCTGGTGCCGTGGTTCGAGGGCCAGCGTGGCCACCCGGTGCGCTTTGCGGCCAGCTGTGGTGATGCACTCGCCAGTTTGAAAGGAAATCAGGGTGCAGCCCCCGTGGTATCTGCGCGAGAAGCTATCAAAATGATAGTGAGTGACCCGGGTTGTGTGTTGGACATCGACACCGTGGCCGACCTGGAACGGGCCCGTGTCGCGTGGAAGAACAGGCGCTAGGGTTTCGCCGCCGGGCCGCCCCAAGGCGAAACAGCCCCCTTGGGGGGGGGGGCAGCGACCCGCGCAGCGGCGGAGCGTGGGGGGGGGCAGTTCGTACCCGCCTGGTAACTCCGCCTGCACACAAACAGGGCATTCGCAGTTACTATCAGAATCTGTAATTTAGTTACAAGATCACCATGCCAGACACCACCCCATCCCCCGCCGCTTTGCACCCCGTTGTCGAGGCTGTCACCCGCCGCATTCGCGAGCGCAGTGTGGTTACCCGCACCGCCTACCTGGCCCAACTGGACCAGGCCGCCAACCGCAAGCCCGGTGCCGACCGCATGGGCTGCGCCAACGTGGCCCACGCCTTTGCCGCCATGCCCGACGCCGACAAGACCCGCGTCACCGGGCTGGACAAGCTCAAGATCGTGGAAGAGAAGGGTGCCAACATCGGCGTCGTCAACGCCTACAACGACCTGCTCTCGGCCCACGCGCCGCTGCAACACTACCCCGACCTCATCAAGGTCGAAGCCCGCAAGCACGGCGCCACGGCCCAGGTGGCCGGCGGCGTGCCCGCCATGTGCGATGGTGTGACCCAGGGCACACCGGGCATGGAGCTGAGCCTGTTCAGCCGCGACGCCATTGCCATGGCCACCGCCGTGTCGCTGAGCCACGATGTGTTTGACTGCGCGCTGATGCTGGGCGTGTGCGACAAGATCGTGCCCGGCTTGCTGATCGGCGCGCTGCACTTCGGCCATCTGCCCACGGTGTTTGTGCCCGCCGGCCCCATGACGTCGGGCCTGCCCAACAACGAAAAAGCCAAGGTGCGCGAGAAAGCCGCCCAAGGCCTGGTGGGCCGCCCCGAGCTGCTGGCCGCCGAGAGTGCCGCCTACCATGGCGAAGGCACCTGTACCTTCTATGGCACGGCCAACAGCAACCAGATGTTGCTCGAGGCCATGGGCCTGCACGTGCCTGGCACCGCCTTCATCAACCCCGGTGAAGGTGTGCGCCAGGAGCTGACCCGCGAAGCCGTGCGCACTGTGTTGGCCATCACCAAGGCCAAGCGCTTTGCGCCCATTGGCCGTGTGGTGGACGAGCGCTGCATCGTCAACGCCATGGTGGCCCTGCTGGCTACCGGCGGCTCCACCAACCACCTGATCCACTGGGTGGCCGTGGCCCGCGCGGCTGGCATCGTGATCGACTGGAACGACTTCTCCGCCTTGTCTGACGTGGTGCCCTTGCTGACCCGCGTGTACCCCAACGGCAGCGCCGATGTGAACCAGTTCCAGGCCGCAGGCGGCCCGGGCTATGTGATCCGCGAACTACTGGATGCCGGCTTCATGCACGCCGATGTGCTGACCGTGCGCAGCGGTGGCCTGCGTGAATTCACCGCCATTCCTTCGGCCAAGGCCGATGGCGCCTTGCAGTGGACCGACCCCGGCGCCAGCAAGGACGAATCCGTGGTGCGCCCTGCGAGCGCGCCGTTCAGCGCCAGCGGTGGTTTGAAACTGCTCAAGGGCAACCTGGGCCGCAGCGTCATCAAGGTGTCCGCCGTGCCGGACGACCGCCACATCATCGAAGCGCCTTGCCGCGTGTTCGATTCACAAGACGCGCTGCACAAGGCCTTCAGCGCCAACGAGCTGAACCAGGACGTGATCTGTGTGGTGCGCTGGCAGGGCCCGCAGGCCAACGGCATGCCCGAGTTGCACAAGCTGACGCCGCCCTTGGCCGTGCTGCAGGGCAAGGGCTTCCGCGTGGCGCTCGTCACCGACGGCCGCATGAGCGGCGCATCGGGCAAGGTGCCCGCCGCTATCCACGTGTCGCCCGAAGCGGCGGCCGGTGGCCCGCTGGCCAAGGTGCGCGATGGCGACATCATCCGCCTGGACGCTGCGGCCGAAACCCTGCAAGTGCTGGTGAGCGATGCCGAATGGGCGGCCCGCCCGCTGGACACCATGCCCGAAGAGCTGCGCGCTGCCAACGGCATCGGCATGGGCCGCGAACTGTTTGCCAACTTCCGCCGCAACGCACTGGCCGCTGAAGAAGGCGCCTGCACCTGGTTCTGAACCAACAACCTACAACGTCGATCTGGAATTACTATGTCTCAAGCTCCCGCCTTTACCGCCCTGCAAGTGATGCAGGACGCCCCCGTCATCCCCGTCATCGTGTTGAACGACGTGGCCCATGCCGTGCCCATGGCCCGCGCCCTGGTGGCCGGTGGCGTGCGCATGCTGGAGGTGACGCTGCGCACCCCCCAGGCCCTGGCCTGCATGGAAGCCATCGCCCGTGACGTGCCCGAAGCCGTGGTCGGCGCCGGCACCGTCCGCAGCAAGGCCGATGCGCAAGCCGCTGCCAACGCGGGTGCACGTTTTGCCGTGAGCCCTGGCTACACCAGCGCTGTGGGCCAGGCCTGCCGCGATCTGGGCTTGTCGTTGTTGCCCGGTGTGGCCACCGGCAGCGAAATCATGATGGCGCAGGAAGACGGTTTCACCCAGCTCAAGTTCTTCCCCGCCATGCAGGCTGGCGGTCCCGCCATGCTCAAGGCCTGGAGCGGCCCGTTTTTTGACGTGAAGTTCTGCCCGACCGGCGGCGTGACGCTGCAAAACGCGCCTGAGTTTTTGGCCCTGCCCAACGTGGTGTGTGTGGGCGGTTCGTGGATCGTGCCGGCCGATGCGATGCTGAAGGGCGAGTGGGACAAGATCACCCAGCTGGCCAAGGATACGCAGGCGCTGCGCAAGTAAGCTGCGTTGATGGGATGAGAATGAAAGAGGGCTGCGGCCCTCTTTTTTATTGCCAGAGAAGCTATGAATTTTGTAGCGTTTGGTGCCGCTTTCGGGTTGCCCATTGGCTCGAAAGAACATTGACGTTCGCCAAATGGCCTTGTCTGGGGCAAACTGTCGCCCGCAACTTCAGGAGCCCCCATGTCCAAACTTCGCGTAGAAAGTTTCACCATCTCGCTGGACGGCTTTGGTGCCGGGCCGGACCAGGATTTGGCCAATCCGCTGGGCGTGGGTGGCACCTCGCTGCATGGCTGGGCGATGTCCACACGCACGTTTCAGACCAAGGTGTTTGGCAACGGTGACGGCGGGGCGACCGGCATTGACGATGACTTTGCCCAGCGCGGTTTCCACAATATGGGCGCCTGGATTTTGGGGCGCAACATGTTCGGCCCCGTGCGCGGGCCTTGGCCTGATGAGAGCTGGCGCGGCTGGTGGGGCGACAACCCCGTCTACCATGTGCCGGTGTTTGTGCTGACCCACCATGCGCGCCCGCCGCTGGTCATGGAGGGCGGCACCACCTTCCACTTTGTCACCGAGGGGCCGGTGGTTGCGCTGGAGCGTGCCCGCGCAGCGGCCGGGGGCAAGGACGTGCGGGTGGGCGGCGGCGTGAACACCATCCAGCAGTACCTGCGCTTGCGCCTGATTGACGAAATGCACATCGCCATCTCGCCGGTGTTGCTGGGCGCGGGGGAGCGGCTGTTTGACGGCATCAACCTGCCGGCCTTGGGCTACGCCTGCACCCGGCACGAAAACTCGCCATTGGCCACCCACGTGGTTTTGACGCGGCAGTGATCGCGGTAACGCTTACCCAAGGAGAACACCCATGACCCCCAAGAACACGATTTGCATCTGGTACGACGGCGGCGCGCTGGAGGCGGCAGAGTTCTACGCCAAGACCTTCCCCGACAGCGCGGTGGGTGCGGCGCATTTCGCGCCCGGTGACTACCCCATGGGCAAGGAAGGCAATGTGCTGACGGTGGAGTTCACCGTGATGGGCATTCCCTGCCTGGGGCTGAACGGCGGGCCGATGTTCAAACACACCGAAGCCTTCTCCTTCCAGGTGGCGACCGACGACCAGGCGGAGACGGACCGCCTGTGGAACGCCATCGTGGGCAATGGCGGCCAGGCCAGCCAGTGCGGCTGGTGCAAAGACAAGTGGGGCCTGTCGTGGCAGATCACGCCGCGCGCGCTGACGGATGCCATGACGGACCCAGATCGCGCCGCCGCCAAGCGCGTGTTCGAGGCGATGATGGAGATGGGAAAAATCGACATCGCCAAGATTGAAGCCGCCCGGCGCGGCTAGTGTTCAGACGGCCCGCCAGCCCATCCACAAGGTCCACACGGCGGTCAGCACCAGCAAGCCGCCCAGCCAATGGCTGAAGGAGGTTTGGCTTTTCGAACTTCCACGTAACCACACGCGCAGCTGCGCGGCCACCAGCACCACCGCGCCATACACCGCTATCTGCGCCGCAGCGGTGATAGCACCCAGCGCAATGGACTGCGCGGCGATATTGCCCAGCTGCGGGCGGATGAACTGCGGGAACACGGCCAGCATGAAGATGTAAGCCTTGGGGTTCATCAGGCAGGTGAGGGTGGCGCGCACAAAGGTGCTGTGCAGCGCGCGCGAGGGCTGGTCCTGCACATCCGACAGCGCCTGCGTGTTGCGCAGCAGGCCATAGCCCATCCACGCCACATACAGGCTGCCGGCCAGCAGCAGTGCATTGAACGCCACAGGAACGTGCTGCAACAGCAGGCCCACACCCAGCGCACCCATGGCCACATGCACCATGCCGCCCAGCACGATGCCTGCCACCGCAGCCGCGCCGGAGCGCCGGCCGTCCACCAGCGTGCTGGCCAGCACAAAGGCCATGTCCATGCCCGGCAGCACCACGATGCCCGCCACCAAAACTGCGTAGAGCCAGAGGTGTTCCATGGCGAATCCTTTTCTCAATTAGTGAAGATGGGAGCGAGTGTGTGCGGCAATAGCTGCCACCGAATGTCAGCTTTTACCGATACCATGCAAACATGCGTGCCAGCCGCCTTTTGACCATCCAGATGCTCTTGCAAACCCGCGGGCGCATGAGCGCGCAGGCGCTGGCCCAGCTGCTGGAAGTCTCGGTGCGCACGCTGTACCGCGATGTGGACCAGCTCACCGCGGCGGGCGTTCCCATTTATGCGGAGCAGGGGCGCAACGGTGGCTTTCAGCTGGTGGAGGGCTGGAAGACCACGCTGACCGGCTTCACCGCGTCGGAGTCGCAGGCGGTGTTCATGAGCGGCTTGGCCGGCCCTGCGGCCGAGCTGGGCCTGGGCCAGCAGGTGGTGGACGCACAGCTCAAGCTCATGACTGCGCTGCCCGCTCACCAGCGCGACGACGCGCAGCGTGTGCAGGCCCGCTTTCACCTGGACCCGGCCGATTGGTACCGCGAGGCCGACCCGGTGCCGCACCTGGCCACGGTGGCGGCCGCCGTGTGGCAAGACCGCCAGCTCAGCCTGCACTACGACAGCTGGAAGGCCGAGGTGCAGCGCACGGTGCACCCGCTGGGCTTGGTGCTGAAAGCGGGTGTGTGGTACCTGGTGGCCAGCAGCGACGCCAAGCCGCGCACTTACCGCATCTCCAACATCCTGGGTGCCGAACGGTTGGACAAGGCCAGCACGCGCCCCAAGCGTTTTGACCTGCCGGCCTATTGGACCGACTCCATCCAGCGCTTTGAGGCTGAGCTGTACCAGGGGCAGGCGGTGGTGCAGGCCACAGCCCAGGGGGTGAAGCAGCTGCGCCAGCTCAGCAGTGCAGTGGCCAAGGCGGTGGCGGCGCAGGCACCGTCAGCGCCTGCGGGCGAGACGGTGCGCCTCAAGATTCCGATAGAGACGCTGGAGAACGCCAGCTACCAGCTGCTGCGCATGGCGCCCGATGTGGTGGTGGTGTCGCCCGCCACTTTGCGCACGGCCATCGCGCGCAGACTGCAGGCCATTCAGGTTAGCTATGGGGCGAAAATATGAACGGAATTTGCATGTAGCCCCGGTGGGTGCTGCGCGAGCAGCTATTATTTTTATAGTTATTTTTTTTGTGCGCTGCAGAGAGGCTGAGGTATGAGTATTTCCCAATTGAATGCGGCAGAGGGGCCGCCAGATTCAGCGGTGCAAAACCGCTTGACGGCGGCGGGCTTGGTGCTGGCAACCTTGTTCTTTTCGGGCTCGTTTGCCTTGCAGCTGCACGCCCAGTCCAAGACGTCTCGCACCTTTGCCGAGACCTTTGGCTACCTGGAAGTGACCTTGGTAGTGGGGGCCCTGATGGCCATCGTGTCGATCACCGGCCTGTTGGCCTGCCAGCAGTGCCTGGCCACGGATCGCGCCTGGTACAAGTCCAAGCGGGTCTGGTTCATCGTGGCGACGGTGGCACAGTATTTGTCGATCTCCCAGGCCATGAGCGCGGGACTGACGGAGCTGGTGTTTGGCGTGAAGCACACCTTCGAGGCAGGGTTTCTCGCGCAGATGCTGGCAGTGGCGGCCTCGCTCCTGTGGGTGCTTTTGCTATGGGTGGCGCCGCTGCATGCCCTGCGCAGCTGGTGGCCCCATCTTTGGCGCGGGGAGCGTGTGGCGGTCACCGTCACCTACCTGGTGTTGCTGGTCTTTGTGCTGCTGAGCAACGCCATGATCTATGTGATTCAGGACGGTGCGCAGAGCACGTTCTGGTCGGTGTTGCGTGCGGTGTTTCGGCAGTTGCTGCAGCCCATGCTGTGGCTGAACCCGTGGACGCAGCCTGCCTTGACCTGATGATGAAGCGATTGATATGCAAAAAGTAAAACGCATATTGCAGTGGGCCGCTTGGTCGGGGTTGGCACTGGTGCTGGTGGCGTGTGGCAACGGGGGCAAAGGCATTCCGCCGGAAGAGAAAAACGTGGTCATTGGCACCCCAGCCCATATCACGGCCAAACGGGAAAGCACCCACCGCTTGAAGAAAGCATTGCCCATCGGCGTGACCCACCAACGGTTCAAAGACGGCAAGCTGTTGGCAGACGATGCACCGCACCCCTACACCCTATCCAGTGGCACGGTGTTGGTGAACAGCCGGGACAATGCCTTGGTTCGGGTGGCCTACCACGAGGACACCGCGGGAACCCTTTCTGCCGTAGTACCCAGCAGTTTTATTGTCAGTGACCCGTCCGTCGTGTCCGCGGCTGTTGTTGACCGGCAGCTCCCCAATGCTGCCTTGCTGACACTCACGGGGAAAAAAGGTAACAGCTACATCACGGGGCTGGATGCGCGTGGCGATGCGATTTCCAAGTTCATGGTCTTGTCGGCCCAGCCCGAGGAAGACGTGCTGGTTGTTAGTGATCCGGACATACACCCTATGTTGTGTACGGGACTGTCCGTTGCGTTCGAGCCCCTGGCCTGTTACACCGCGACGGCCACCAGCTTTGATCGTGGCCATGTGGGCGATCAATTCTTCATGGACAACTATTTAAAGAGCGGCACTCCCGCCAAGAAATTCATCCTTTTCGATGATGCTTCGCTCGCGAAGCTAAAGGCTTTGAATGCCAATGGATCCAATGACTTCAACAAAAGAGCCATCTATTTCGAAAAAATAGACACGCTGTTTGTCATGAATGACGGTGTTTCAAAAATAAGCAGCATGCGGGTGAACGGCAATAGTTCGGAGGGGGTGCTGCCCAATCTCAATGCACTTGAAATTCATCACGTCGCCACGCAGGAAGAATTTAATACCTACATTGATTTCGGCGGGAAGTTATCTTCCAGCCCGATTCGAGATTTCGAGCAGGTGGACAAGCTGGTGCACGAAATCACCCCTGGATCCAATCCCACGTTAGAACTGGTGGGTGTTCAGTACAGCGATGGCAGTGAACAAGCGGTGTCTATGGATACGGTGGCTTACCTGACAAATGCGGTACGGCAACCTGTGACGAAGCATATCTTTGCATTTACGTCCTTGGAGGGCGATCGCCAGGGCTTGGATTCGGGCGTTCAGTGCTATGTGGCCGCCGAGTTCGGCTTGAGTCCAAAAATTTCACTCAATTCATTCAAATCCACGGCTATTGTGTCTATTGGAGGCGACTTCAAATGGAATGGCGGCAAGGCCGAATTCGGTGTTCATCTGAAGCCCGCAGTGGAGGTCGGTGGGCAAATTGGAGTTCAAATGACAAAAGGCGTTGCATTTGAATGCTCATTTGAGATCAAGGAGTTTCTCGTCTCTGAAATTGGTATCCCGATCTTCGGCAATGCAAAGATCATTATTCCTATCGAAGCAAAAACAAGAATTGCGGTGGGGTCGACCGCCAAAGGCGACGTGGTATTGGTGACACCCAAATTCACTCTCGGCAGGGCGGGTGACTATTTGGAACCTGGTGAAACGGGCTTTACGTATTCACCCAATGCAGGTATCAATTCCCAGTATTCGATGGAAGCTACGCTTGCCAAAAGGCACCTGGGCTTGGCGCAAGGTACAAATCTGCAGTCCATGCAGTCGAATGGTAAAAACTCTATCAACATGGTCCACTTGGCAGGTGTGAGCGCTGGACTGGCGATGCGCGCTGAGGTGAAGGCCTGGATTTTCAGCGGTGAGGTGGAGGCTGATTTGGCGGAGGCCATGATCGGCTTTAAAACCGACGCAGGGTATGACATTGATGCCGACACCGAGACCTATAGCAGTGCTGTCTTGGAGGCCAAATCGGGGATCGGGTTGTTTCTGGAGTCCAACCCCTCCATCACAGTGAAAACCAAGTTCTTCAGCTTCAGCTTCAACCTGATCAAATTTGGCGGTCAGGATATTTTCTTCTGGCCCATGAAGTATGCAGAGCCTACCGAGGAAGCATTTGAACCTGCAGACTCCAAATCAAACATCACGTTTTTGCAATGCGTCTCGGAGAGGTATGGGAAGTCTGTGTCGACAAACTGCGATGCACCCAGCCCTCACAGCGATACGCGCGAGTATGTGTACAGCAGCCAGCAAATTTCGTTCGATCGTTTGCCTGCCTTGCCCGGTCAGACATCGTTTACGGGGTCCGACTACCTGTACCAATATGTGTACCTGGATAAAGGCACCGGCAAGCCTGTGACGGTTTCCATCCCTTCCATCACTGAAGGAGCAGGCAAGGATGCTGAGATCAAAATCAACAAATACGGAGTGACGAATATCGTGGCTGAGTCCATCCGCAGCATTCCGACCCAGATGGGGCCGGATGGGCGCGCCCAAAGTCCCACGTGTTGGATTTGGTTCAAGGGTGAGGAGCAGTACCGAGACCTGCTCCGGTCTTGCATTTAAGCCCCGACTTGGTGTCTGGGCCCCGCATGGCAGCGTCGTCGGGGTTCAGCGCAATCCGCTGCCAGCTGCACCGTGTTGGCGTTGGATCAGCTCAATCTTGTACCCATCCGGATCCGTCACAAACGCAATCACCGTGCTGCCGCCCTTCACAGGCCCGGCCTCGCGCGTCACGTTGCCGCCGGCGGCCTTGATCTTCTCGCAGGCCGCATACGCATCGGGCACGCCCAGGGCGATGTGGCCGTAGGCGGTGCCGAGCTCGTAGCTCTCGGTGCCCCAGTTGTAGGTTAGCTCGATCTCGGCCTGGCCGGGGTTGCCGCCGTCAAAACCGAGGAAGGCGAGGCTGTATTTGTACTCGGGGTTGTCGGACTGGCGCAGCAGCTGCATGCCCAGCACCTGGGTGTAGAAATCGATGGAGCGTTGAAGGTTGCCAACGCGCAGCATGGTGTGGAGGAATTGCACGGGAGTTTCTTTCGGGAAAGGAAGCGGCGAGCATAGCGCGCCCGCCTTTTCCGTGGCCGCACCTCAGGTATCAGTGGCGGCGGAACACCAGCGTGCCGTTGGTACCGCCAAAGCCGAAGTTGTTTTTCACGGCGATGTCGATCCGCAGGTCACGCGCCGTGTGGGCGCAGTAGTCCAGATCGCACTCGGCATCCGGGTTGTCCAGGTTGAGCGTAGGCGGCACGGTCTGGTGGTGCAGCGCCAGGACAGTGAACACCGACTCCACGCCGCCTGCGCCGCCCAGCAGGTGGCCGGTCATGGACTTGGTGGAGCTGACCACCAACTGGTGCGCGTGTTCGCCAAACACCTGCTTGATGGCCCGTGTCTCGTTGAGGTCGCCCGGTGGCGTGGAGGTGCCGTGGGCGTTGAGGTACTGCACATCGGCGGGGTTGATCTGTGCATTGCGCAGCGCGGCGCGCATGGAGCGGCTGGGGCCGGCCACATTGGGCATCGTAATGTGGTGCGCGTCGCTGGACATGCCAAAGCCCGCCAGTTCGGCGTAGATCTTGGCACCGCGCCGTTTGGCATGTTCATATTCCTCCAGCACCAGCACACCGGCGCCTTCGCCCAGCACAAAGCCATCGCGGTCCCGGTCCCAGGGGCGGGAGGCTGCGCTGGGGTCATCGTTGCGGGTAGACAGGGCCCGTGCCGAAGTAAAACCGCCCACCCCCAATGGCGTGATCTGGCTCTCCGAACTCCCGGCCACCATCACATCCACATCGCCGTACTCGATGAGGCGGCCGGCATCGCCGATGCAATGCAGGCCCGTCGTGCAGGCGGTGGCGATGGCGAGGTTGGGTCCGGTGAAGCCGAAGCGGATCGACACATGGCCCGAGACCATGTTGATGATGGATGCGGGCACGAAGAAGGGCGAGATGCGGCGTGCGCCGCGTTCCAGGTACTCCTGGTGCGTGGCTTCGATGACGGGCAGGCCGCCGATGCCGGAGCCGATGAGTGTGCCGATGCGCTCTGCTTGCTCTTCACTCAGTGCATCGCCCGTGTCCAGCCCCGCATCCTGCACCGCCTGGATGGCGGCGGCCATGCCGTAATGGATGAAGCGGTCCATGTGGCGCGCTTCCTTGGCCGAGACGTAAGGCTCGATGTTGAAGTTCTTCACTTCCCCGGCAAAGCGTGTTGTCAGGGACGAGGCATCAAAGTGCGTGATGGGCGCAATGCCCGATCGGCCTGCGGTCAGATTGGCCCAGGCCTCCGGCACGGTGTTGCCCACCGGGCTGACCACGCCCAAGCCGGTGACGACGACGCGGCGCCGACTCATTGGCCGCCTTTCGCATCCGCTGCAGGCAGCTTGAGGTCGAACACCAGGCAGGTGGTGGTGGCATGGGCGTATAGCGTGCCGTCGGGTCCGATGATGCGTGCCTCGGCGGTGGCGAGCTGACGGCCGCAGTGAATGACCTTGCCTTCGGCGCGCACGCGGGGTGTCTTGGTGGGGTTGATGGCCTTGACCAGATTCACGCCCAGCTCTGCCGTGGTGTAGCCGCGCCCGGCGGGCATCAGCGTGTGCACGGCACAGCCCAAGGCCGAGTCCAGCATCGTGGCGTACCAGCCACCGTGAATGCCACCCATGGGGTTAAGGTGGGCGGGCCCGGGGCTGCCCTGAAACACGGCACGCCCCTCGGACACGTTAATGATGGTGAAGTCCAGTGTTTTGGCAATGGCGGCGTAGGGCAGCTCGCCGCGCAGCATGGCCTGCAGCAGCTCCATTCCGGTCAGGTGCGCCACCTGGTCCGGGCGGGCCACGCCGGGGCCGGGGCCTGCGTTCAGGCGGGCGAGAACGGCGGTCTCTTCAGCCAGCCAGGTGTCCAGGGTAGAGGGTGTGGTCATGGGGGTCATCCAAATCGTGTGAGTAGGGCTATTGAAGGCATATTGTTGCATATGCAACTGATGCAACTACAATCATCGGCATGAAAACCCTAGTCAAGCCCGCCGCCACTGCGGACATTCCCAAACCGCAGGGCTGCACCAACCTCAAGCTGCGCCAGCTCACGCGCCGCGTGACCCAACATTACGACGCGGAGTTGGCCAAGATGGGTTTGAAGACCACGCAGTATTCGCTGCTGTCCCACGTGGTGAAGCTGGGGCCGTTGCGCGCGGTGGACCTGGCGGCCGCCATGCGCATGAGTACCTCCACGCTGTCACGCAACCTGCAGCCCCTTATTGCCAGCGGCTGGGTTGCGGTGAATGCGGGTGACGACGCACGCAGCCGCCTGATCAGCGCCACCGAGGCCGGCCACACCAAGCGCACCGAGGCTCAGCGCAAGTGGCGTGTGGCGCAAGAAAGCATCAACGCCACCTTGGGCCTCGGGCGTGTGCTGGCCCTGCATGCGCTGATTGACGAATCCCTGGAGCTGTTGTCCCCCCTGGAATCTGGAGAAGACCATGTCTGAGTCCCCCACCGTGACGAGTACCCCGCGCAGCTTTGCGGTATGGGTAATCTTGGCCGCCGCCGCAGGCGCCTTTGCCCTGACCATGGGGGTACGCCAGACCATGGGTCTGTTTCTCAGTTCGCTGAACACGGCCACCGGCCTGGGTGTGGGCAGCATCAGCCTGGCATTTGCATTTGGGCAGCTGTGGTGGGGGCTCACGCAGCCTTTTGCCGGTGCCTTTGCCGACCGTGTGGGTGCCGGGCGTGTGCTGCTGCTGGGCGTGGCATTGGTGGCGTTGGGTACTTTCATCACACCGTTCATGACGACGACTGCAGGCTTGATCTTTGCGATTGGCGTGCTGGCTGCCGGCGGCGCCGGCATGGCGGGGCCTGCGGTGCTGATGGCGGCCACCACGCGCCTGCTGCCCGCCAACAAGCGTGGCATGGCCACCGGCATTGTGAATGCGGGCGGCTCCTTCGGCCAGTTCATCATGGCGCCTATTGCTGGCGCGCTGATGGTCAGCGTGGGCTGGGGCAATGCCATGCAGGTGATGGCCGGCCTGGTGCTGTTGGCGCTGCCTGCGGCCTACTTTTTGCAGGGCAACAACGTGCAGGCAGTGGCACCCGGCGTCAAGACCATGGGTACCGGTGAGGCCGTGCGTCTGGCGCTGCGTACCCCCAGCTTCCTGCTGTTGGCGGCGGGCTTCTTTGTGTGCGGATTTCATGTGGCGTTTCTGGCCACGCACTTGCCGGGTGTGGTTGCCGCGTGCGGTTTGCCGACGCAATGGGGCGCCTGGGCGCTCGGTATCTTGGGCCTGTTCAACATCGTTGGCAGCGTCGCCATGGGCTGGGCCGTGGGCCGCTGGCGCATGAAGTCGTTGCTGTCGCTGGTTTACGCCGTGCGTGCCGTGGCTGTGCTGGTATTTCTCTTGGCCCCCAAAACGGGTCAGGTGGTGCTGGTGTTTGCCGCGGTGATGGGCGTGAGCTTTTTGTCCACCGTGCCGCCCACAGCGGGTCTGGTGGCCAAGTTTTTTGGCACGGCGCACATGGCCACGCTGTTTGGCCTGGTGATGCTGACGCACCAGGTGGGCGGCTTTCTGGGTGCATTTTTGGGCGGCAAGATCTTCGATGCGACCGGCAGCTACAACTGGGTCTGGTACATCGACATCGTGCTGGCCGTGGGGGCAGCGCTGATCCACCTCCCGATCAAAGAGGCCAAGCTGGTGCGCCAGCCCGCGTGAGCAGGGGACAGCCTTGGGGAATAATGGTCGGCATTGTTTCCCTACTCTGCACACCATGGCCAGCTTCACCCAAGTCATCCTGTTCACCGACACCGACGGTTTTGCCAAGTTTCGCGAGGAGGCGATTCCCTTGAACGAGGGCAACCCGCAGTCCATGCTCTCCGAGGTGTTTGCCTCGGGTGGCTACCAGCTGCGCACCAGCCCGGTGGGTTTTCGCAGCCAGTTCCATTGCTCGGGGCACACGCAGTGGTGCTTTATCTTGCAGGGGCAGATGGAGATCGGGGTACACGGCAGCTCGCGCGTGTTCGGGCCGGGCCAGCACTTTTACTCGGCCGACCTGTTGCCAGACGGCGCCACGTTCGACCCGGCCATTCACGGCCACTGGAGCCGTCAGGTGGGTGAGCAGCCCCTGGTGACCTTGTTTGTGCGGGGCTAGGCCCCGGCCGGACGCTGTGCGGCGCCTTGCAGCGCGCCCGACAGCACGTGGTGCACGCCAGGTTGCCCGGCCTTGACCGCTTGCACCAGGCCCGCTGCCACATCGGCTGCCTGCACGGGCAGGTAGTTGGCGGGTACCAGGGGTTTGAGTCGCTGGCTGATCCACAGACCGATGCGTTCGCCCGGTCGCTCGGGCTGGGCCAGCGCGGTCCGGTCCCCCACCAGCAGCGAGGGGCGAACGATACTGACGCTGGCGTAGCCCAGGGTGGCAATGGCGTCTTCCGCCTCGCCTTTGACCCGGTTGTAGAAAACGCGGGATCTGGCGTCCGCGCCCATGGCGCTGATAACTCCTAATTTAGTAGCGCCTCGCGCAATACCCATACGGGCTACGGCCATATAGGCTTCGTAATCCACGGCCCTGAAGGCCGCTTGGCTGCCTGCTGCCTTGATGGTGGTGCCCAGGCAAATAAAAACATCGTCGATCTGCGGCAGCTCAGGGAGCGCCGCAAAGTCGACGATGTGTTGGATCAGCTTGGCGTGGGTGAGGGGCAGCGTACGCCGCCCCAGACTGTGCACCGCGCGGTAGTGCTTATCGGCTAGAAGAGCCGCCAGAACCTCGCGGCCCACGAGACCCGTTGCCCCCGCCACCAAAGCCACCCGAGCGGCCTCCGCCGCCGTAGCCTCCGCCACCACCACCGTATCCGCCGCCATTGCCACCTCCGCTGCGGCCTCCACCGCCATAGCCACCGCCACCACCACCACCGCGGCGTGCGCCGCGACCGGCCATCATATCGACGCTGGTACGCATGGGGTCAGGTTGTGCTGTCGATGGGCGCGGGGCGCGACCTTCGTGGGTGAAGCCTGCTGGCGGCTGGTACTCCGCATTGCCACCGCCTTGGGGACGGCCGCGGCCATGGCCTTGGGGGGGGCGTGCACCTTGGGGGCGGGCGGGCTGTTCGCCACGTCCGCCAGCACCACGTCCGCCGCCATTGCCACCACCGTTTCCGCCACCACCGGCGCGGGGGCCGCGTCCGCCGCCACCGCCGCCGTTGCCACCCTGGCTGGCCTTGCTGTCACGCACACGTTGCAGCATTTCGGTACGGGCCGCTTTGGCAGCGGCTTGCATTACATCGCGGCTGGGCGGCTTGCCCGCGCCGCCCCAGATGGTCTGGCGACCCATGGCGATAGGCTCTCCCTTTTCGCCGGGTTCGGGGCCAAAGCCCTCGATCACCTTGACCTCGATCTTTTGCTTGGTGAAGCGCTCGATGTCCTGCATGAAGCCTTCTTCGTCCAGGCACACCAGGTTCACGGCAGCGCCATCGGCACCGGCGCGACCCGTGCGGCCAATGCGGTGCACGTAGTCTTCGCTCACGTTCGGAATTTCGTAGTTCACCACGTGTGGCAGGTCGTCGATGTCAATGCCGCGGGCCGCGATGTCGGTGGCCACCAGGGCACGCACATCACCGCTCTTGAAGCCGGACAGTGCCTGGGTACGGGCGGCCTGGCTCTTGTTGCCGTGCAGCGCCATGGCGCTGATGCCATTCTTTTCCAGAAACTCAGCCACGTTGTTGGCGCCAAACTTGGTGCGCGTGAACACCAGCACCTGGCTCCAGTTTTGTTCGTTGATGATGTGGGCGAGCAGGGCTTTTTTCTTGCCACGGCCTACCGGGTGGATCACCTGGGTGATGCGCTGCACCGTGGTGTTGCGCGGCGTCACTTGCACGCTTTGCGGGTTCTTCAGCAGGCCGTTGGCCAGTTCGCGGATTTCATCGCTGAATGTGGCGGAGAACAGCAGGCTCTGCTTTTCCTTGGGCACCAGGGCCAGCACTTTCTTCACGTCGTGGATGAAGCCCATGTCCAGCATGCGGTCGGCTTCGTCCAGCACCAGCATTTGCACCTGGCCGAGGTCCAGCATGCCTTGTTGGGCCAGATCCAGCAGACGACCGGGGGTGGCCACCAGAATGTCCACGCCTTTTTTGACCTTGGAGATTTGGGGGTTCATGCCCACGCCGCCAAAGATGACGGTGGAGGACAGTTGCAGGTACTTGCCGTACTGGCGCACGGACTCTTCCACCTGGGCGGCGAGTTCGCGGGTGGGGGTCAGCACCAGGGCACGGATGCCGGTGCCGCCAAATTTGTTTTGTGCACTGCGGCTCATGGAGAGGCGGTGCAGCAGGGGCAGGGTGAAGGCGGCCGTCTTGCCGGTACCGGTCTGGGCGCCGCCCAGCAGGTCGTGGCCTTCCAGCACCAGCGGAATCGCCTGGGCCTGGATCGCGGTGGGGGTCTCGTAACCCTGCTCGCGCACGGCTTTGACAATGGCAGGGGCCAGTTTCAGATCTTCGAAGTTCATGGATAGATGCGTCCGTCCGGGACGCTTGGGAATCGGCCGTTCTGCAGGCACAAAGGCCGACAGTCAGTCAAAGGCAGATGGATTCAAAAGTGGGACGCCCTGTGTCGTGGGGTCCCCAGCAAGGTGCTGGTATCGCGGGCAACTGAAGCGTCGCAATGGGCCGTATTGTCGCATGCCTTGCCCCACAGGCCGAAAAGAGGTGTTGCAGGTAGGTCCAAACCTGGGCGGGGCGCCGTAACAATCTGTCACGATACTGGTGCAAATGGTCAGGGTTGTGGAGAATGGGCGCACGATGAAAAAATACCTGTTGCGGCGCCTCGGTGTGGCCCAAGATCCGGGAGCGACCAAGCCCTCGCTGCAGGCCTGCATCGAAGCGGTGCTGGAACAAGGCGACGCGGTGGTCGACGACATCATCGCCGGGTTGCAGCTGGCTACGTCCGAGGCCAGCAACAAGGGCTTGCATGCCCGCCAGAACCCCCGGCGCCGCGCTGTGGTGGCGGCTTTGGTGTTGCAAAAGGACGAATTCCAACAGGCTTTTGCAACGGCCCTGCGGGCTGCCGTGTACGGTGGCACTTCGCAACGCAAGACCGCCCCTGCCCGGGTGCGCTTTGATGATTTCCAGTTTCTGGAAGAAGAACAGATCGACGCCAATATCGAACTGGCCATGACCGAGCAGGAGGTGCTGTTGTCGGTGGACACCGTGCTGCCGGTTTTCAATGGGTTGGTCAGCAGCCTGATGGGCTGGAGCAGTGTGCAGGCGCATCTGAACCCGCTCAAGCCCGAGAATTTTGTCTACGCGCTGCGCGAATCCTTGACCCGGTGCATCCCGGCGGATGAAGCCCGTGCGGGCGTGATGGGGCCCGCCGCCAGTCTGCTCGGCGTAGCGCTGGCCCAGCTCTACCGCGAGGTGGTGGACTGGTTGCGCTCCCAGGGTGTGGAGCCCGTGGTGCCATTGACGGGTGGCACGGGCCCGTTTGGTGTGCCCCTGAAAGGAGCCGAGAACTCAGTTACCCGCACCTTGCTGACACTGGACAAGCTGCGCCGCTTGCTGTCTGGGGAGCTGGACCCCAGTGGTGCCGCAGGAGGAGTCAAGGATTTCACCCACACCGTGCCCGCCTCGTTCGAGGCGTTGGAGGACATGAAACTGGTCGAGCCCATGATGAAGCGGCTGGCGGAGCGCGCGCGCCTGGCCAACCCGGCACGCATGCCCGGGGCGCCATTGGGCATGGCGTCGCGTGCGGCCAAAGAGGCGGTGCGCAGCAAGGCCCTGGGCCAACAGTTGGGCGAAGAGGTGGTGCGCCTGATGCTGGACAACCTGATGCTCGATCGGCGCATGCTGCCGGGCATCCGCCAAAACCTCAAGGCCATGGAGCCAGTATTGCTGCGCTTGTCGCACACCGACCCGCGGTTCTTCAGCGAAAAGAAACACCCGGCGCGCCATTTCCTGGACAAGATCACCAGCCGTAGCCTGGCCTTCACCTCGGTTGACGAGCCCGGGTTTGCACGGTTCCAGAAGACCTTGGACAACGCGGTGAGTGTGCTGTCAGGGGGGGAGGGTGATGCCAACGCTTTTTCACGCCTGTTGCGCAAGCTCGAAGACGGCTGGGCGCAAGAGGAGCAACAGCACCGCCAGCGCGCAGAAGAAGCGGCACGCAGCCTGCTGCATGCCGAACAGCGCAATATGCTTGCCCAGCGCCTGTCGGAGGAGTTCATGGAGCGGGTGGGTAGCAAGCGGGTGCCGGAGCTGGTGGTGAGTTTTCTGCGCGGTCCCTGGGCCCAGGTGGTGGCGGAGTCGCAACTTCGCTGTGCCGATGGCTCCCAGGACGCCGATGGTTACCTGGCCCTGGTGGATGACCTGATCTGGAGCGTTCAGCTGCGCCTGACCAGCCGCAACCGCGCACGCCTGGTAGATCTGGTGCCGCAAATGCTGGTGAAGTTGCGCCAGGGCTTGCAGCGCATCGATTACCCCGAAGACCGCATTCCTTCATTTTTTGATGGCCTGATCAGTATCCATGAGCAGGCTTTTGAAGCCGGTCGGGCCGCCGCCAATGAGGAGGGCAGTGTGCCTGCCCGGGTGCCTCGGGTTGCGCTTGCAGAGGGGCGGGCGCTTGTGGATGACGCATTGTGGATGGTTGACGAGGAGGTGACGGACTCGGGCTTCATGCGCGACAGCGAAGAGCCGCCGCCCATGCCCGACATTCCCGAGGCTGCCGACCCGGCCCTGCAAGACACTTGGGCGGCGGAGAGTCTGGGCACCGGCTCGTGGGTGGATCTGGCTCTGGACGGGGTCTGGGTGCGTGCGCAGCTGACCTGGGCCAGCCCGCACCGCACCCTGTTTATGTTCACCTCGTCGGGAGGTTTGGCGCATTCCATGTCCCGTCGCACCATGGACCGCTTGCGCGACATGGGCCTGATCCATCTGGTATCCGATGGCCACGTGATGGACAACGCCCTGGATGCCGTGGCCCAGGCCGCCTTGCGCAATGACCTGGAAAAGGGCGGGGACGGCGCCTGAAACGGGGGGTATGTGGAGGTCGGAAGGTGAGGCAGTCGATAATGGTGGTTTTACGCCTCCCGAAATAGATACCGCAATGGCCCAATACGTTTTTTCCATGAACCGCGTCGGCAAGATCGTGCCGCCCAAGCGGCACATTCTCAAAGACATCTCCCTGAGCTTCTTCCCCGGCGCCAAAATCGGCGTGCTGGGTACCAACGGCTCCGGCAAGTCCACCCTGTTGAAGATCATGGCCGGTGTGGACAAGGAAATTGAAGGCGAAGCCATCCCCATGGCTGGCTTGAACATCGGCTACTTGCCCCAGGAACCCCAGCTTGACCCCACGCAAACCGTGCGCGAAAGCGTGGAAGCGGGCATGGGCAAGGTGTTTGCGGCCAAGGCACGTCTGGAGGAGGTGTACACCGCCTATGGTGCAGAAGATGCTGACTTTGACGCGCTAGCTGCCGAGCAGGCCGAGCTGGAAGCCATCATTGCCACCGCCGGTACTGACTCCGAGCACCAACTGGAAATCGCTGCTGATGCGCTGCGTTTGCCACCGTGGGATGCCAACATCGGCGTGTTGTCCGGTGGTGAAAAACGCCGTGTGGCCTTGTGCCGCCTGCTGCTGTCCAAACCCGACATGCTGCTGCTCGACGAACCGACCAACCACTTGGACGCCGAATCGGTGGACTGGCTGGAGCAGTTCCTGCAACGCTACTCTGGTACTGTGGTGGCCATCACCCACGACCGCTATTTCCTGGACAACGCGGCCGAGTGGATTCTGGAACTGGACCGTGGTTCCGGCATTCCGTACAAGGGCAATTACTCCGACTGGCTGACGCAAAAGGGCGCCCGCCTGGAAGCTGAGCAAAAAGGTGAAGAAGCCCGTGCCAAGGCCTTGAAGAAGGAGTTGGAGTGGTCACGCCAGAACCCCAAGGCCCGCCAGGCCAAGAGCAAGGCCCGCTTGGCCCGCTTTGAAGAATTGAGCGACTTCGAATACCAGAAGCGCAACGAAACCAACGAAATCTTCATCCCCGTGGCCGACCGCCTGGGTAGCCAGGTGATCGAGTTCAAGGGCGTGAGCAAGTCCTTTGGCGACCGCCTGCTGATCGACAATTTGAGTTTCAACATCCCTGCCGGCGCCATCGTCGGCATCATTGGCCCCAACGGTGCCGGTAAGTCGACGCTGTTCAAGCTGATTGCGGGTCGCGAGAAACCTGACTCCGGTGAAGTCGTGATCGGTTCCACCGTGAAGATGGCCTTTGTGGACCAGCACCGCGATGACCTGTCCAACGACAAGACGGTGTGGGAAGACGTGTCCGGTGGGCTCGATATTTTGAACGTCGGCAAGTTCCAGATGGCAAGCCGTGCCTACTGTGGTCGCTTCAACTTCAACGGTGCGGACCAACAGAAAAAGGTTGGCATGTTGTCCGGTGGTGAGCGTGGTCGCCTGCACTTGGCCAAGACGCTGATTGCCGGTGGCAACGTGCTGATGCTGGATGAACCCTCCAACGATTTGGACGTGGAAACCTTGCGAGCGCTGGAAGACGCGCTGCTGGAGTTTGCGGGCACCATGCTGGTGATCTCCCATGACCGCTGGTTCCTGGACCGTATCGCCACCCACATTCTGGCCGCCGAGGGCGACAGCCAATGGACGTTCTTTGACGGCAACTACCAGGAGTACGAAGCTGACAAGAAGAAACGCCTGGGTGAAGAGGGTGCCAAGCCGAAGCGCGTGCGCTACAAGGCGCTGAAGTAAACAACTGTTGTTCGCCGTCCAACCAGGGCCCTTGTTATGACCGTGCCTTCTCCCCAATACGCTGCGCTCTACCAAGCCACCATTGAGGAGGCTGCCTTCGGTGGGCAGGCCATCATGGGCAAGCTGGTAGCGGCGGTGCGCAAATCGGTACTGGCGCGTCTGGGAAGCACACGTGACTACCGCGAGCGCCAAGTGCACGAGGAGTCCTTGACGCTGTTGCAAGCGCAAGAGCCGGAGCTGCTGCGGCAGTACCCACAGGCCTTGTTGGCCGCGTTCAGTGGGCCCGTGCTGTCACCCAAAGCCTCTGTGCGCAACATGGCGGACGTACAGTTTGACCAGCTTGAGCTCATGGACGAGGTGCAGGTCCAGGAGAGTGTGAACATGGCGCGCGCACAACAGATGGCTCTGTTGGCGGCCGAAGCCAGCCTGACCGAGCTCAACACCTTGATTTGCGCGACTTTGGGACTGACGACGGTGCGCCCCGAGCGCAACCCCCTGCGCCCGGACGTGTATTTGCAAGCCTTGAAACTGGTGGTGGAACGCGCGCCCGTGTCAGCTGCCTTGCGCCTGGACTGGCTCACTACCATGGGTGTGGCCCTGGGGGCCGAGTTGCGTGAGTTGTACACCCGCTTGGCTGCGCGCATGCGCGCCGAGGGGGTGGTGGCTGCGGGCTATGCCGTGGTGCCCACGCCGGGCGGCGGTGGCGGGCTTGGAAAAACCGTTTCGTCCGACTCGCAAGGCGGCATGCCGGGCAGCACCGAGCGTGAGGCACACATTGCCGCAGAGCTGCGCACACGCCGTGCGGCCGACCCGGCGCTGCTGACCCTGGACCGTTTGCGACAGCTGCTGTCGGGAGAACTTGATGGACAAGGCACGCCCCCTCGGGTGGCGGTTTTTGCAAAGCAGTTTGCCCGCGAGTTTGAAGGGGAGGCGCTGCTGACCCCCCAGCCAGCCCCCCACGATGGCGGCTTTGCCGCCACGGTGCCAGCCGCCTTCGAGGCCCTGACCGAAATGAAGCAGGTGGACCGCGTAGTACAGCGCTTGGAGCAGCGCCGCAGTGCGCCCGTGCGCATGGCACAGGCGGGTGCGGCGCAACTGGCCTGCGAGGCGATTCGTCGCAGTGCCTCCGGTGTGGCCCAGGCCCTGAGCCTGGAGGTGGTGAACCTGATGGTGGACAACATCGCGCATGACCCGCGCCTGCTGGCGCCCGTGCAGGAGCTGGTGCGCAGCCTGGAGCCTGCATTGATGCGCCTGGCGCTGGCAGACCCTCGCATATTTACAGACAAAGAGCATGCCGCTCGCTGTCTGGTGCAGGAAATTACTCACCGTAGCCTGGCCTTTGCAACTGAGCAGACAACCGGGTTTGCCGCTTTTTTCCAAGAGGTCCGCGATGCTGTGGCCCCTCTGACCGACATGGAGGTCCAAGGCCCCGAGCCGTTTGCAATCGTGTTGCTCCAGTTGCGTGCCTCCTGGGATGTGGCAGCCAAGGCCCAGGAGGCCTCGCGCGTCCAGGCCGTGCAAGCCCTGCAAAAGGCTGAGCAGCGCAATCTGCTGGCAGAAAAAATTGCCCGCGAAATTGACTCCCATCCCGATGCGGCGCAGGTGCCCGAGGTGGTGATTGTCTTTTTGTGTGGCCCCTGGGCGCAGGTGGTGGCCAACGCACGCTTGCAGGCCGGCGCAGGCTCCAGTGCTGCGGACAAATACCAGGCCCTGATCTCGGCGATGTTGTGGAGTGCCCATCCCGAGCTGGCACGCACCAATGTTGCCAAACTCACGCGTCTGGTGCCTCTGCTCATCAGCACCTTGCGCGAGGGGCTGGAGAGCATCCGCTACCCCGCAACCAAGACCAGTGTTTTTCTGGAAGCCTTGATGGGTTTGCACCAACAGGTGTTTCGTTCTGCGGCCAAGCCTGCCGCTGCACAGGGGGCGGTGGAGGCTGGCGCGCATGTCCACAAGATGCGCCTGGTCGAAGACGGTGACCCCTGGGTGGCCCCCGAAGAGGCGCGTGACTCCAATTTCATCGAATTGCCGGAGACGCAAGAGGTCCCGGCCTCGCAAGTCGTATCCGCTGTAGTGGCACCGGCAGTGCCACTGGTGGCAAGTGCCGTGTCGGGCGGTGCGCTGCCTTTGGGCTCTTGGGTGGAACTGATGGCCAACGGCGAATGGGTGCGTACCCAGCTCACCTGGGCCAGCCCGCATGGCACCTTGTTCCTTTTTACCAGCGCGTACGGCACCACCCAGTCGATGACGCGCCGCACCCACGACAAGCTGGTGGCTGCGGGGCAGTTGCGCCTGGTCTCAGGTCAGCCTGTGGTGGACGGTGCGTTGGATGCCGTGGCCCAGCAAGCCATGCGCAACAGCATGGACTCTACGCTGTAAGCAGGCGCTGGCGCACCAGACCAATGTGGTTGCGCAGCGTGTAGAGCTCGTCGGTGTAAGAGAGCGGCACGATGATTTTTTCGACTTTGCTTTCAAGTGCGTTGAGCTCGGAAATCAGTTCGGGCGCACGGGCTGGCGATTCTTCCAGCCGCTCCTCAATCTCCCGCAGCTGACCGTACCAGCGGAACACGCGCGAGCGCACCCGGAAGGCATACAGCGGTGGCGCAATCTTGCCCAAGGGCAGCAACACTGCAATGATCAGGCCCAGCGCCAACCACATCCGCTCGATCAGGTTGGCCAGGGTAAACGGGATGTAGCGCTGGAGCGAAGGTACGCCGGTGCGCATGGTGCGTTCGGCTTCTGGGGCCAGCGGGTATTCCGCATTGCCTGCATTGGGGAACTCGCGTGCCCGGTTAAACCAGCCTGCCTGTCCATGGATTTGCATGGCCGCTTGTGCCAATAGCTGGCGCAGTGCTGGGTGCACGCCTTCGCGGGCCAGCATGCTGGTGGTGGTAGCGATCAGGTGCACGTCCTGACTGGGGAGTTTGCGTGCCAGATCCACAATGCCGTTGGGCAGTGTGGCGGGTGTGACAAAAGGTAGTCGGCGCGCATAGGCTTCATTCTGGTGAAAGTCCATCAACCGGATGCCTGGTGTTTGCAGCAGCATCTGCACAATCGGCGCTTCGGGGGCGGAGGCAAACACCACGGCGTCGAGCTGCCCTTGCAACAGTTTGACAGTGGCGGGGGTTTGGTCCAGCTGCGACAGTGTGATGTTTTTGGGGGCCACGCGGTTCATGTCCAACAGGGTCTGCATCAGTGTGGGCACGCCACTGCCAGAGGCCCCCACATTCACCCGCATATGGGCCAGCTGCGTGAGCGAGCTCAGTTGCCCGCCAGGCGTGACAGCCTGCGCAGACGCGCTGCGGTAGAACAACCAGATCGGTTCGACAAACAGATTGCCCAGCGTCAACAGAGACTCCGCTTCAGGTTCGTCTGGCTGGGGCTGGGCGGAGGCTGTTCCTCCCTGTACAAATCCCGCGTCTGCCTTGCCGCTGCGCAACAGCTCCAGATTCGCCGAAGACCCATCGGTGGGCAACAGCACCACCTCGATACCGCTTGCCTGCAGGGCCTTGGCATAGCGCTGGCCGAACTCGGCGTAGGCGCTTTGTGCGGGGCCCGTGGCGAGCGTGATGGTCTTCGGCGGCATCGGGTCCAACCACCAGTAGGCCAGCCACAGCAAGCCTGCGGCGGCAATCACAAAAGGGCTGGCAGAGGTCAGCAGGTCGCGCAGCGACAAGAGCACGTAACGCACGGACTTGGGCAATCGGGGCAGCGTCATGGCAATAGCTTAGAGCGGGTGCTCGGTGTAAAAACGGCCGCCATGGAAGAGCAGGGGTGCTGCGCCGACCCGATGCGCACAACGCTCCACCTCGCCCACAAAAATGACATGGTCACCTTCTTCATAGCGGCTGCGGTTAAAACATTCGAAGGTGGCGGCCGCATCCTCCAGCAACGGTGCACCACTGGCACCCAGCGTGAAGGCCACGCCTTGGTAGCGGTCCACATCCTTGGCGGCAAACTGGCGGGCCAGTTCTTGCTGGTCAGCGCTCAGGATGTTGATGGCGTAGTGCGATCCGGTACTGAATGCTGCCATGGCGCCGGCGCTGCGGGCCAGGCTCCACAGCACCAAAGGCGGCGCCAGCGATACCGAGTTGAAGGAGTTGGCGGTCAAGCCCACCAATTCACCTGCGGGGGTGCGGGCCGTGACAATGGTGACGCCAGTGGCGAACATGCCTAAGGCTTGACGAAACTGGGACGTCGAAAAATCTGGGGAGCGCGCTTGCGGCGGCGTAGTGGGGGGGCGCATCCCCGCAATTTAACTGGTTTTGGACCGCACCACGTTCAGTCAGTGGGCAAAAGCGCTTGCAGGTCGGCACCCTACAATGGCACCATGCGCTTTTTACCCTGTTTTCCTTTGGTGTTTGCTATGTTTTTTGTAGCTGCTCACGCAAATACTACAAGGGCTTGCGTTGATTATGCTTCGAAAATACCGAATGTCACGCCCGCCCAGTGCGAGGCAGCGGGCATGCGGGATATGCAGGGCCGATCAGCCCGGGGGCGCACCTTGTGGGGTACGGATATCCAACCCGCGGACGCCAACTTCCGGGTTTTGGTGGTCGGGGGCATCCATGGCGATGAAATGTCCTCCAGCTCGCTGGTGTTCCATTGGATCGGGCTGGCTCACAAGCCGCCGGCCGACATGTCCTTGTCTATCCATTGGCGCTTTATTCCTTCCTTGAATCCAGACGGTTTGTTTGCCAAGCCGTCCCGGCGCACCAATGCCAATGGCGTGGACCTGAACCGCAACTTCCCCACGCCCAACTGGGCGCGCGATGCACGTGTGTACTGGGAGTCGCGGACCAAACGCGATCCGCGTCGCTGGCCCGGAAACAGGCCCCTGTCGGAGCCGGAGTCGCGCTTTCTGCTGGAGCAGATGGACAGTTTTAAGCCCAACTTGATCGTGAGTGTGCACGCGCCTTACGGGGTGTTGGACTTTGATGGCCCGTCGGTTCCCCCCAGTAAACTCGGGCGCCTCTATCTGGACCAGGTCGGCATCTTCCCGGGGTCGCTGGGCAACTACGGTGGCATCCACAAGCGGGTTCCCGTCGTCACCATTGAATTGCCCAGCGCCTCGCGCATGACGCAAGATGCCGAGACACGGCAGATGTGGATGGACCTGTTGCGTTGGACTTCCGAGCGCCTGGGCCCCGCCCAGGTGGCCAAGACCCCCTGAAAACTCCCCCGCTGGGCCCCGCTGTGTGCAAGACACGATGCGGGGTACGGTGTACGGCTCTTTGCGCTTACCCGGCCGGGTTGAGCTGGCTGTGCGCTTTGTCTAGCCAGACCTGCAGGTTGTCCAGCAGGCCCTGCTGGCTGAAGGAGCAACTCTCCTCACTGAACAGGGCGCTGGACTCCAGCCGGTCCAGCAGCTGCAGCAAGACCTCGCGGTAACGGGGTCCCAACGCCTCGAGCAAGGCGTCCTGGGTGCGCGCTAGCGCTGACAAACCGTGGGCACCCAGTGCGCCGGAGCGCAGCTGGGTCAACCCCGCCTGCAAGGCCTGCCATTGCACAAGTGCGTTGGAAGGCATGGCAGCTTAGTGGCCCAGGATCTTGGACAGGAAGTCCTTGCTGCGCTCGCTCTGCGGGTTGTTGAAGAACTCGTGCGGCGTGTTTTGTTCCACGATCTGGCCCTGGTCCATGAAGATCACGCGGTCGGCCACGGCCTTGGCAAAGCCCATTTCGTGGGTCACGCAGATCATGGTGATGCCCTGGTTGGCCATCTCGATCATCACGTCCAGCACTTCCTTGATCATCTCGGGGTCGAGTGCCGAGGTGGGCTCGTCGAACAGCATGATCTTGGGCTTGAGGCACAGGGCGCGGGCAATCGCCACGCGCTGTTGCTGACCACCGGAGAGCTGCAAGGGGTACTTGCTCGCCTGCTCGGCAATACGCACGCGCTTGAGCTGCTCCATGGCCTTTTCTTCGGCTTCTTTCTTGGGCATCTTGCCCACCCACATGGGCGACAGCGTCAGGTTTTCCAGCACCGTGAGGTGGGGGAACAGGTTGAACTGCTGGAACACCATGCCGACTTTCTTGCGCACGTCGTCAATGGCTTTCACATCGTCGGTCAGCTCCACGCCGTCCACGGTCAGGTTGCCCTGCTGGTGTTCTTCGAGGCGGTTGATACAGCGGATCAGGGTGGACTTGCCGGAGCCGGAGGGGCCGCAAATCACGATGCGTTCACCCTTGGTGACGGTCAGGTCGATATCGCGCAGCACGTGGTAGTTGTTGCCGTACCACTTGTTGACTTTGTTG